>NZ_JBEPPE010000026.1:0-1257 GCF_040547175.1 Mucilaginibacter sp. UYP27 | reverse complement strand
TGTAACCCTCCCTTAGTTCGGACTGGTATTTTATAGACTTATTTAATTCAAAAATATAATTATTGTTGTTGTAACTGTGGGGATGTTGGAAACTCGGTAGAGTTTTCAATATCTCCACAGTTTAGCCGCTTGTACAGGTCTGGCGTTATGCCTCCCAGTGCTTCGTGCGGCCTGTTGTAATTGTAATCTTCCATCCATTCATCTGTTAAAACCTGTACCTGGTTAATGTCTTCAAACAGGTAAGCATCCAGGATGTTCTCACGAAAAGTTCTGTTGAACCGCTCAATGTAACCGTTCTGCATGGGCTTGCCAGGCTGGGTAAATTGTACCGTTATACCTTTGATTGCACACCAATCTTTAAACTCTTTACTGTTAAACTCCGGCCCGTTATCTACCCGGATACAGTTGGGTTTGCCTTGTTCGTGAATGGTTCGCTCCAGGATCTGTGTTACTCTGGTAGCCGGCATGGTATGTGCTGCCTCCACCGTAATGGCCTCTCTGTTATAGTCATCAATAATATTCAGTGTCCTGAACTTCCTTTTACTGGTTAGTACATCACTCATGAAATCCATAGACCACGTTTCTCTTGCACGCTCTGGCACCACCAGGGGCACTTTAACACGTGCAGGCACACGTCTGCGGACCTTTCTGCGCCGATTCATGCCCAATAGCAGGTAAACACGTCTTACACGTTTGTAATTCCACATGAGGCCCTGCTGGCGAATTCTGCTGTAATACAGATCCTGGCCCTCGGTGGGGTGCTTTTCGGACAGTTCTAGCAACTTATCAATGGTCTCTGAATCATCCCTGATATTCTTATAGTAATACATGGATTTGGGCAGCTTTACTACCCGGCAAGCCCTGCTAATACTTACCTGACGATGTTCCATTAGGTAAGCAACCATGTCTTTGCGCTGGCAGGGCTTTAAAACTTTTTTAAGAGCACGTCTTTTAAAAGGCTGTGATCTAATGCAAGTTCCGCATACATATGCTTCAGTTTGCGGTTCTCATCCTCCAGCTCTTTCAGCCGCCTTAGCTCCTGGCTGTCCATGCCGGCATACTTTTTACGCCAGTTATAAAAGGTTGATTTGTGCACGCCAAGTTCGCGGCATACATCGTTTAACTCGCGACCACCTTCATATTCTTTGATGGCCTTGACGATCTGCGTTTCGGTAATGATAGAGTTCTTCATCGTTTGACTGGTTAAAGTTAAGACTTTTCGTCCTTTAAGCAGTCCGGTTTTTAGGAGGGGTTACA
>NZ_JBEPPE010000025.1:0-1510 GCF_040547175.1 Mucilaginibacter sp. UYP27 | reverse complement strand
TGCGTTTCGGTAATGATAGAGTTCTTCATCGTTTGACTGGTTAAAGTTAAGACTTTTCGTCCTTTAAGCAGTCCGGTTTTTAGGAGGGGTTACAACCCCATATTTACCGCTTAAGCAACCAACAGCGCGAGCCGGGTAAATAGTCAAGGCCGGGCCACTGCTAAAAAAACAAACAAAAATGGCCCGCTCTGCATGGCCTTTACTTTTTATCCCGGCGGTGGGCTATCTTCGCGGATGTGGTGAGTATGGGATTATTTTTAGTTTATAAAATAATATTCCGGGTCAAATTGACCAGTTATTCCGCTGGCAACTGACCACCCATAATTAAAAGATATTGGGTAAAACCCTGTTAACTTCAATTATTACAAGTGATAAGAATTATTTAATTCTACCCAACCATTCCATTGATAAATGTCTCTACAAAATCTTTGATGCGTATTAAAATGCTGTCGCCTCTTTTTTTACGTTGTAGTACACTTGGCTTTTCCCCTTCTATCAGATCTAATAAATCATCACGCAATGGCTCTCTTTCTGCAAAAAGGTAGTCCTCAATCAATTTTTCTGTTTTTTCCTTAGAAAGCTTTTCTTCACTGATTATTTTTTCAAAAGCCAGCTTCTGTTCTTTATCCCAGTATCTGTCAAACTCTGTGGTTACTTCATCAGTATCTGTAATCAGTGGTAGGTTTTCTTCGATAAAACGTTCTATCAATTCACGTTTACTACGTAACGTAGTTTCTGTAGACAATAAATTAGCAATCTCTCTTTTCGTCTTTTCTGTATCGCCTTTATTCTGTGACTTGAGTTTAATCAGTAATTGAATGATATAATTTACGTTTATCTCGTCGCGATGTATAAGCTCTAATTCAAAATCTACGTCTTCTAAAATAGAGACCCTTTCTTTCGTTTCTTTGGTGCCTTCGTAAATGTCAAGGTATTTACTTTTAAAATCCTCAAACTCCTGCTCAGGCATTTGCAGATCATCCCAGGTAAAATCCGCAAAAGAGGTAAGGATATTTTTAAGTCTCATCAAATTTCGAAAGGCTTTTACAAATTCCAGCTTGTCATCTTCACTTTGTAGATCATTTACATCATTTGGCGATGAAGTAATATCCTTTAGCTTGTCGAAAGCTTCTTCAAATTCTTTTGCATAATCCTCATACGGCTGCATAATGATTACTTCAATAGCATCCTTGTTACTGAATAAGGTTATAGCTTCATCGGTTCTGTTTTTGAGATTACGAAAAGCAACGATGTTTCCTTGAGACTTTTGCTCATTTAATATTCTGTTGGTACGGCTGTATGCCTGTATTAAACCATGATATTTAAGGTTTTTATCTACGTATAATGTATTTAACGTTTTGCTATCAAAACCAGTTAAAAACATGTTCACCACTAATAAAATATCAATTTTGCCATCCTTTACCTGCTTGGAAATATCATTGTAATAATTGTAAAAACTTTCGCTGTCCTTCGTGCTGTAGGCACAGCCAAACATTTGATTGTAATCATT
>NZ_JBEPPE010000024.1:0-2355 GCF_040547175.1 Mucilaginibacter sp. UYP27 | reverse complement strand
GCGATGATATAGTCCGTAATCTTCGTTAAGCGATTTTCATCTTCCATTAACTCCCTTGTATCAATATCTTCAACCTCAATATCTATAGCAGTTTCACGGCCATCTTTATGTGTGTATCTACCTACGTATTCGACCGAAAACTTCAACACATTTTCATCACGAATAGCATCCGTGATTACATATTTATGCAGGCAATCTTCAAACAAATCTTTTGTGGTGCGCTTGCCTAACTCATTTTTATTAGCATTATCGGCGAAAATAGGTGTACCTGTAAAACCAAATAACTGGCTATTGTTAAAGTAAGACTTGATACGTTGATGAGTTTCGCCAAATTGGCTGCGGTGGCATTCATCAAAAATAAACACGATACGTTTGTCTTTTAAGTCGGCCATTTTACTCTCGTACCTTAACTTACTAATTGCGGTGTTTAATTTTTGAATGGTTGTTATGATCAATTTTGAGCTTTTATGTTCGCCCTTTTTGTCTGAATACGTATCAGTAAACTGCTTTACAAGATTATTGGTATTATCAGCACCATCAATGCTTCCTTCCTGAAAGCTATTAAACTCTTTAGCTGTTTGATAATCCAAATCTTTCCTATCAACTACAAAAACCACTTTATGAACCTGTGGAAGATTCATCAATATTTGACTGGCCTTAAATGAAGTTAAAGTTTTGCCGGAACCTGTAGTATGCCATACGTAAGCATTCTTATTACTAATCTTTACCCTTTCAATTAATGCCTCAACAGCATAATATTGGTATGGGCGCAATATCATTGGTATTTTATTGGCTTCATTAAGTACGATATATTTGCAGATCATTTTACTGATATGGCAGGGCTCTAAAAAAGCATCAGTAAAATCACTCAAAATATTTGTAAGGCGTTTGTTTTCCTTATCAGTCCAATAAAAAGTTTGTTTGAAGTCCTGGTAACGGTTATTTGCAAAGTATTTAGAATTTACTCCATTGCTTATCACAAATACCTGTACGTACTGGTACAAAGCATAATTAGCATTAAATGAATGTCTTTGGTAGCGATTGAGTTGATTAAAAGCCTCTTTCAATTCTAATCCGCGCCGTTTTAACTCTATTTGAACTAACGGCAAACCATTGACGAGAAGGGTGACATCGTACCGGTTTACGTATTTCCCTTCTTGCGTAACCTGATTGGTTACCTGGTATTGATTTTGGCACCAATGGTCGGTGTTTAAAAATTCGAAATAAAAGTTCTCTCCATTATCGCGAACGATGTGCTGTTTTTGGCGAAGTGTTTTGGCTTTCTCGAAAATAGTACCCTTGTTTAAAATATTAAGTACTTTATCAAATTCAGCAATGGAAAAATAGATGTTGTTGTGCTTTTCTAATTGTGATTTGAGGTTTTGAACCAAGGCTGACTCATTGGACAACAAAACATATTGATAACCTAACTTTTTCAAGTTGGTTATCAATTGTTCTTCTAATATTTGTTCGGATTGTTTTGGCATATATATGATAAAGCCTTTAAAGATAGTAAATACAGCCAATTACAAACCCGTCATTTTTTTACCTTAATGCCTTAAACATTTGATCTATACATTTTTTCTTTTGCTCTAAATTGGGATGTACATATAAATTTAAAGTAGTAGTAATGTTTGAATGCCCTAACAGCACACTGACTGTTTTATAATCACATTTACTTTCAATACATCTTGTTGCAAAGCTATGGCGTAAACCATGGAACTTTAAGTCGGGCATATTTAGTTCTTTCATCAAATTTTTATAATAGCTTCTGTATGTCCTGGGTTCCGTAGGCTTAGCATCATTAGTTAATACAAAAAAAGAATTGTTTACAATTTTCTTTAAAGGTTTTAACATTCGCAGTAGATCCCTGCTCATAGGTATCTCCCTGATCGAGTTTTTGGTTTTAGGAGTATCCAGAATCAATTCTGTTTTACGATCACCATCTTCTATCAGATAAATGCGTTGTATGGTTTTCCTGATGTTAATAACACCATTATCCGTATCAATATCTTCCCAAGTAAGCGCGCAAACTTCACCAATCCGTATGCCCGCGCTTAAACATATATAGACACCTACATTGCGAAACGTAAAGTGTGTTTCTATATAACTCATCACTTTTCTCTGGTTCGTTCTGCTCAGTACATTAATGTTGTGTTTCTCCCTCTCTGTAGGAAATTGGATATCGAATGGCTTATGCTCCAACCATTTGTTTTTGGCTCCGAATTTTAATACCATTTTTAACACTATCAAAATGTCTTTAATAGTCTTTTGGCTTAGTCCCTGTTGCAATTTTTGAAGTACAAAAGCCTGGACTTCGGCTTCCTCAATTGTTTTTTTGTCGCCGAAAGCAGG
>NZ_JBEPPE010000023.1:0-2526 GCF_040547175.1 Mucilaginibacter sp. UYP27 | reverse complement strand
TAATGTAGGCTAAGCACCCAGCGCCTTGCTATATCACTATAGTAGGTTTCCATGTACTCGCCCCCGAACCGTACGTACACCTTCCAGCGTATACGGCTCTCCACTAATATTTTCAGTTTATTCGCCATTATGTATCTTCCTATGACAATCATGGCATACGGCCATTGTCTTTCTCTTTCTCGCAATCATGTGGACCTCCCAAGGGCGTTTGCCCTCTTTGATGTCTTTCAGTTTCCTGATATGATGCATTTCAAGTTCATCGATCTTACCACACATTTCACAGCAACTTGCTTTTAGCCTGTCTATCAGGCTTGTCCGCATAGCTACCTGAAAGTAGTGGGGAGTTTTGTCAGCGGAAGATTCTTTGGCTTCAATGCTTCGCCGGAAACCACCTTGATAAAAAGTACGATAACGTCGTTCACGTTTCCAATTCGTATAGGACACGGTGAATACTCCGTTTTTCTTGTACTCTCTACAGATGTTGGGGACAGTTGAATGATACTTATTTGCAAAAGTCTTATACATACTGTACTCCATGATGTAGCTGAATGTGTTAACTGTTCCAACATTTAGCGCGATAGAATAGTAATTATAAAAGCCTATGAGCTCGGAATTGTACTTGCTCAATATTTCCAAGTCATCGTTGAACGCCAGTCCCGGACGGCTTTTGGCTTTCCATTGTTCTTTGCCATTGTGAAGCCGGATATCCAGAACTTCGTAATCTAACAGCTTTTTCTTAATGGTGCCCGGTGGAATTTTAACAACGATTTTCTTATGAAATACTCGCTTCATTTTTCCGTCAGCAGCCCTTTTTGTCTGATTGGATTTTCTTACAGTAATGTTAAATGATAAGAATTTGGCTGGTTTTTCCGTATGGGTTATCAGCGTCTTTTCTTCGGATAGTACAAGCTGTAATTTATCATTCAGGAAATTGGTAATGTCCTGTTTAATTTGCTTGCAATCTTCCAAACTGCCAATCACTCCTATTAGAAAGTCATCCGCATATCTTACATATTTGAGTTTCCTGTAATCAGGGTCCATTTCGTCGCAACTGGGTATCATTGCTCTTTTTCTGTCGGTCGCTTTGATTTGTTTAACAATTAACTTTCTTTCAGTTACATCACTTTCGGCTCTGAGCATACTCAAAGCATTTCTCTTGTCGTATTCACATAAGATGCGTTCGCGGTTTGATTTGCGTTTTTCCCCCTTGTCGAAGTCTTGAATATATTCTTTTACATACTTGTCCAGCTTATCAAGGTAGATATTAGCTAATATGGGGCTAATAATACCGCCTTGCGGTGTTCCGCTGTACGTTCTGTAGAATACCCAATCTTCGACGTACCCTGCATTTAAGAACTTCCTCATTAGCCTGATAAATCGTTCGTCAGAGATGCGTTCTTGCAGGATGCCTATCAGAACATCGTGATTGATGTTATCAAAGAAACCTTTAATGTCGCCCTCTATGAACCATTTGGCTCCGTTGAAAGACTTTCTGACTTGTAAAAGTGCAGTATGGCAACTTCTCCGAGGCCTGAAACCATGTGAGGTATGCTCAAAGCTTCCCTCATAAATTGCTTCAAGTATCATTCTGATTACTTCCTGCACTAATTTGTCATCAAATGAAGATATCCCTAAAGGACGCTTCTTACCATTTTTCTTTGGTATGTACGTCCTTCTTGATGGATGGGGTTGGTAGCTTTCACCTTTGATCGCACCAATTAATTTGTCAATTCGGGCGAGGCTCATTTCGTCAATAGTCTGACCATCTGTGCCTTTTGTCATATTACCTGGCTTCGCATTGATTTTTTGGTACGCCACATAATACATTTCCTCATTGAAGAGAATACGATAGAGCCTCTCAAACTTATAGTTTGAAAGTTTGCTATGCTCTGTTAAACTGTTTAATACCTTTTGTGGATTTCTCATAATGTCTCACACATTTTCCTTTATTAGCATTAAATAATATTAGCTGCTTCCCTTCGCCATGTACAAGGCTTTCCCCTGCTCGGACTACTACGGAAGCTCCGTTACCATATCGAATATTCAGGAACCTGCGTTCCATAGCCGCGCCAGCGGCTTTCCGACTTAGGTAATCCACGTTTAACAACATAGTAACTGTGGCGTTACAGATTGTCGGATATGACTTCCACCCGTTATTGCATATTGCAATTGCGCTGTGATTTGTTCTTCGCTTACCCTCCTCAAAGACCAAAGGGAAGTATCACAGTATGACGAGTTCAGTTATCTTACGTCATAGCTACCGGGAGAGGCCGCTTGGGTTATCATTCAATCAGTATGGATTTTATCCTCATATCTGTTTCTCGTCCTGCTATTCAGTCGTGACCTGACAACTGGTCAACTTATAGACTTGTGTCGGCATGCTACACTCCCCGATATTTGGTTTCCCTCACGGATAAGCCGATGGACGATAGGCCTTTTGAACACTGGCCTAATACCCTGCCATGGGTATATTTACTATGCTGCCGCTACGTGCGCACCTTTAACCCTGAACAATTCCACCTGATC
>NZ_JBEPPE010000022.1:0-16838 GCF_040547175.1 Mucilaginibacter sp. UYP27 | reverse complement strand
GGATTTGTGTTTCCTGCTGATGGATTATAATAATAAAACACACCGGCACCCGGCGTCAGCGCATCTATGCGATAGGCGCCATTGTTGGTCGTATTGCTGATCGCATACGGCATGTATTTAATAGCCTCCCGGCCAAACTGGTCGTAGGCCACCGGATGCACCACATCCCCGCCAATCGTGGAGCCTTGCACCTCGATTGTCTGGCTGGGCCTTCCCAGCCCGTCAAAGTATTGTAGGGTATGCATCACGCTGTCCTTATTCGGGGTTAAGCTGTTTAGCTTCGATTCTGTTTTTATTTCTCGGCGTGGCTCACGCGTCTGGATATAATTCTGTGTTATCGATTGCCCCTGTAAACCTTTTACAAAGCAGAGCATTGCCGCTGCAAGCAGATACTTTTGTACGTATTTATATCTTTGGTTCATTGTGATAGGTGTAAGGTTTGTTTAATCTATTAAGCCAATATAACCGGTGCCACTTAGCATAATCAGGGTCTTAGTTACGCATGTCGTGTTCCCGCCCGGGGGAAGCATATTTGTTTCTGCGCCGCTTTTGGCCGAAGCCGATCTTTGTTCTTGCGTCCCCTGGGCAACCACACTGACCCCGCCGGCCCCACAGCCATTCTCATATTGCCCTAGGTTACTCGTGCTCGAGCCTGAACTTACCAATGCGGTGTAATTGTTATTGGCGACCGTTGGTGTTCCGTTATTTACCGAGGTGCTCGTCTGTATACGGTAGTTCACCGTTATTGCCGACGTTGCAACATAGGCCGTCGTATAGGTATTATCCGTGAAAAGCCTGATCCGGTAATTAGCGTACCCCTGGCCGGTGCCATTATTTGTTACCGAGGTCTGTTCGAGCAGCGCGTAAGGCAGAACCTGGCAGGTGCCGTTTGTATTCGCATTGGCCTGCCCGTTTACCGCTACATCTGCCTGTGCCAGCGCGTTGGCCGCGCCAACAGATTCAGCACTATAAGTGTGCGCAGCTACCGTATACTTCACCGATGTTCCCGTGCCGGTACTGCACGATTTGTTAAAATACCCGAACTGTTCTTCATTCCATACCGCCGGTGTCGAATAATTGTAATTGTAATTCTTTAAGATGTTCTTATTCCGGTCCTTAATGTTCATTAAACGCTGGAAACCGTCGTACTCGTAATAGGTCGTCTGATTTTTGGCGTCTGTTGAACTCGTCATGCCTACTGAGGGTTCATACGTGTAGGTTGTCACCAAAACACCTGGCATTGTCCTTAAAGGGTTAAGGAATGCCTTCAAATCAGCATCGGTTGGATTACGGTTTGCAATTGAGTTAACCGCCGTGGCGCCGCCAAGCGTACTAATAACAGATGCATAATTTCCGTTGGATATTTTGGCTACAGGGAGTTGACTATTGTAAGAATAAATGAATACAACCGGTGTACTGTTTCGTGGGCTTATCGCTATTGGATTACCACTGTTATCATATTCATTAACCGTTACTTGCGGCTGGTATTGAGGGTCCGGCAGGAATGCAGTCGGAACTCCTCCCGGCGTATACGCCCCGCTCAAGGCATTTGAGAATTTAAAAGTTGACAGCGTTTTGACAGGCAGCGGTTCGAATTGCAAAACCTGATCGACTAAACCCTTACCTCCGGTTTTGAACTTTGTCAAACGCCCATCGACTATACTTGCCGTCTGGTCTGTTCCAACATAGGTAACTTGCTCAATCGGCAAGCCGGATATATGCGCTGTTCTCATATCATCAATGAACGCTGTCCCGGGGGCGTAATCATCAGCGAACGTCGAAATTGTCGTTTGTACCTTACCGCCACTTTGGGTTGAAGTTTGCCGGGTAAGCTCCAAATGCAAACGGTTATCATAGAAAAAGTCTTTGCCAGTAACTATGGTTGTTGGGACAGCGTTCTTGTAAAAAATGTCAGAAACTATCGTGTTATCCAAAACTATCCAATTCGAAAGATTATTGTAGGGAAGAATATTGTAACTGGGAAAGCCATCATTTCCAGATGGGGCGCTATCTGAAACAGGCGGAAGCGGTGGACCGGTGTACAATTTAAATCCTTTAGCGGATGTTGAAAATTTTATACTATAGTTATTTTCTATTTTTTTAATGACCTGACCGAGTGAATTATAATATAAAGTTTTGAACTCTTTACCGTTTAATGGGTCTTCAACCATTGGCGTACCCGGGTATGGAGAGTCGGAAGTTCCCACGTTATGGTAGTAATGTTCCACCTGTCCGTTTTCTCCATTAATTCCATCGATTTCTGTTACCTTGTCATAACCAACTATGACTCCTTTACTAGAAATTCCTGGCGGGTACACAGAGCCTGAAATTCGACAGATGTATTGATTCGAAACATTACAATTCACATCAACATTTACCGTTAGTTGCGGGCATATATAGCCATACTTCGGATAGTTCAACATTTGCCCGGTAGAAAGCCCTTGCTGACTATAAATAAATTGCTTTTCCGTGGCCAAGACGTTATTGTTAAATGATTTTATTGATTTTATGCGCAATCCTCCACCGGTTTTTTCAGTTACAGGGATCATCCTGGTAAAATAAACATTAGCGCTTACAGAATATCCTTGAATATACCTGACATTTAATGTATAATGACCGACTGGAAGATTAATTGGTATGGAATTTTGCCCTCCGGTACCTTGCGGGTCAGCATTTGTGCTCATTTGCGTACTGTTATCAAAAGTGGCACTTTTTGGTCCGGTTATACCGCCATAATTTACTCCGACGCCGAGAAATAACTTCGTTCCGCTTATATACGCATATTGATAATTTACGATCGCTGCAACAGTTAACTTCCCAGGCGGTATATCGGAAGCCAAGACATCAAATGTTAATGTCGCATGATCAAAATGATCCTCAGGATTTGCATTAACCGCCCCCCCGGCACTTTGGGTGGTAAAGGCATCGTCACCTTGTAATCTGCTGTATTTATGAAGTTCAAAATCAAAATCTGTGCGCCCTCCAGTTGGATATATAATAGAGGTCAAAACACCTGCTTTTATATAATCGTTGGCAACATCTGGTTCCCTGTTTGCGTCGTCGGTCAAATAGTACCTATCCGGCCTCAATGACCTTGGCATTGGCAGCAGCTTTGAATTAAGCGCGCCGTTATAAAAACCCCAATGGTCAATTCCTTTACTGTATTTATCAGGTAAAGGGTTGCGTGTGTCATAGGTAAAAAAATATTTTTTTGAAGATTGTTGTCCCGCGCTATATTCTTTAAAGCCATTTAAACAGAGCCTTGCGAAACGTGTGGTCCCGCCATTATTGAAATAATTGTAATCAAAAGCAAAAGATTTTATCGCTTGATGATTTTGATCAAAAACCACGATTTCACTCAATTTTTGAGGCTTTTTGTTGACATCATAAAAATCAATATCAGTTCTGTCCGAGGAATTAAACTCAATTGAGCCATTTTTAAATTGAATGCTCTTTAAATATACTTCATTATTAAGCTGGCGGTTTGCATTAAATGTCTTATAAAAAACTTTAAATGCAGTTGTCGTTGCGCATCCTGTAAAGTTATCCGCCATATCATATTGACTTTCTGTCATAGATACCAAACTTAAACTTGACCCTCTAACGTAATTAAAGTTTATTGTCTCTCCTGTCGGTGACACGATAGCATCCAAGTAGTAAGCTGTTGTTTCTAAAGTTTCAAAAGCGAATGGACTGATATCAGTAGTTGGGGTTAACTGAGCCGTTGTTGAATGATAACCATAAGTACTTGCGGATTCCCCGGTCGCAAACATGTATTTATAGCCTCTACTATCCGTAATTTCCCAACTACCGTTGTATACGATCTTTAAATTATTTTTTTCGTCAACGTAAACTATTGACCCGCCTGCTTGCTTTCCCAGAACAAATTTCCCGGAAAACCCTGCAAAATTATAATTATAAACATCCGGCTCCGAATCTAGCAACCCCGCGTAAACTTGATCATCAGTGGGAATGTCCGCAGGCACCGGAGCGTAAGTGCCTGGAAAAGGGTCGTTAGGCATTATAGCATTATAATAACCGTTAGGAGCTTTAAAATCATCAAAACCACGTACAGTTTTTGTGATTACCCCGCCAGTTTCCAATGACCAGCCAAGACCGACCCAACTGGCATCTTGTGAAACTCTGATGCCTGAAGCATCATATCTCAAATTTATATCAATATTATGGTCCTTTGTTTTAATGGTATATAAAGGGACGGCAATATTTGGTTTTCCAGTGTAATAGTTAATATCATAATTGCCGAATGAGCCTAATGCTGCGGCGGTTGGTGTCGGTTGAACAATTTTTTTAGGATCATAGGTCTGCGATTGGGCTGCACTCGCAGAAATGATTAACATTAATGTAAATAAATAAATATATCGAACCATAAGTGACAGAGTTTTCTTATTAAATTAGTGTAAAAGCTTATTAAAAAACCTTTTACCTTTCCATTTATACACAGTTGCTATCTTCGTTAAATTGATGCTATCGGTCAACGCAAAATAAATTCCAACATTTTGCACAAAGGATTCATTGGGGACACCCGCTAATAAATAGCACTCGCGTATTTGACCTCAAAAGGACTTGATAGCGTTCAAATCATTATCACTTCTAGTAATTGCTAATAGATGTATGATAAGAAAGTGATATCGATTTTTCATTATCGTCTTAAACCAAATTCCATATCGAAATATTAATATTTGAAGTGCCAACATATTCATCGACCGAAGTCTCACCGTATTTACCCAAGGATGCAGCTATAAGAGACGGCGGAATATGTTGTTCACGAGCTTAAAAGTCTGCCAACATTATCCGAATGAGTAATAAATACAGGGAATCTGAGAAAGATTGAATTGGTAATTTTAAATGAGAAAAAACATTTGTTTCTAAAATCATGAGGAATAGGTGTTATTGGCATTATATAGTGAAAAGTTTAGCCCAAATTATTGGTCTGACACAAACATATAATTAAATAAAATAATCTACAAGCCACCGAATTGAAATTTATTTTAGTATTTATAGATGTGGTCCCGTCAGCATTACCTTTCACAGTTACCGTTTGCATAGGACGGCCTAAACCATCTACATACTGAACGGTATGCATGACGCTATCCTTATTCGGCGTTAAGGCATTTAGGCGCGCATCCGTTTTTATTGCCTGACGGGGGACACGTGTCTGGATGTAGTTATCCGTTATCGATTGCCCCTGCAAACCCTGCACGCAGCAGATCATTGCCGCGATCACCAGGTGTTTTAGCGCGTATTTATATCTTGGGTTCATTATGATAGGTAAGGTTGGTCTAATACACAAGGTCAAAATAGCCGGTCCCGTTTAATATGGTTATGGTCTTGGTTACGCAGGTCGTACCTCCGCCCGGCGGAACCAGGTTGGTTTCCGCGCCGGCTTTAGCCGTCGTTGTGCTTTCCTTACTTGCCCCCTTTTCCTGGCTACCCTGGGCAACAATACTAACTCCCCCGGCACCGCATCCATTCTCATATTGACCAAGGGTGCTGGTGCTCGAACCTGCGCTAACAAATGCTGTATAGTCGCTGCTAGTTACCGTTGGTGTACCATTGTTAACTGATGTACTTGTTTGAACTCGATAGTTGATGCTCATCTTCGACGTTGCGACATAAGCGGTAGTAAAGGTATCGTCGGTGTAAAGCTTGATACTGTAATTAGCGTAACCCTGTGCATTGCCATTAGTCGTTACCGAGGTCTGCTCGAGGATTGCATAAGGTAATACTTGGCACGTTGCCCCCGGCGCTGCATTGGCATTCGCCTGACCGTTCGCCGTTACATCCGCTTGAGCCAGCGCATTCGCTGCACTTAAGGATTCAGCACTGTAAGTGTGCGCAGGAACTGTATACTTTACCAATGTCCCTATACCGACTGTACACGCCTTATTAAAGTATCCGAACTGCTCCTCATTCCAATATACAGGGGGTGATATCTGCCCATAGTTATACTGATAGTTTTTGAGGATGTTCTTATTCTGATCCTTTATGTTTAATAAGCGCTGGAAAGCATCGTACTCATAATATGTCGTCTGGCCCTTCGAATCCGTTATACTCGTCATCCCCACCAGTGGATCAAAGGTAAAGGTAGTTACCTGACTGTTTGAAAGTTGCGTTCGAAGGGGATTCAGTGTCGTTTGAACGGATTCATCTGTTCCCGGGTTAACGCTGCCGAGCGCGTTAACTGCTCCCTGACCAAGCACATTTATTAGCGCCTGATACCCGGCATTTTTTACTTCAGCAATCACATTCCGGCTGCCATAACCCCAGATATAACTAATAGACGGACCGGAAACTTTTGACTGGGAAAGAATTTTCCCAAAGTCATTATAACTGTCAATGGTCACCCTTGGCTCTGGCTGGCTCGCTCCGGCAGCAAACTTTAATATATGCGGCAACACAAGTGTGTTTGGATAGATCATGTAATCGGTTTGGGTGGAAAATTGCGTTTTATTCCCCTTCATTGTTTTTGAATAAAGAATCGGCGATATGATATTCTTATCTACCAGTACTTGTCGCGCAGTTTCTTCGATCCCTGTTAAGGCCAGATCTTGCGGATAAGCATAAGTGGTTGTAAGAGCTTCTCCAGTACTTGAACTTTCTGTTGATTTCGTAAGCATCGTATGATTTGTATTTGCATACTCATAGCTCACTATTTTTTCGGCCCAGTTGGTGCCACTGTTATCATATATCCACGTTTTTACGGTATCTATATATGACCATTCCCTGAAATGTGAGTAAGTGGTTAGATCATAAGCATTCAATTGTATTGTTGACGGCGGATCAACAACACAGTTTGGTGAATATTTTTTATTAACCACATAAGATTTTATCTCATTTTCAACACGCGGATCTTCTATATAATGAGTGAAAACCTTTTTCACTGGGATCTTGGTTGAACCGTACATTTTGAAATCACAGTTGTATAACTCTCTGCCATTTCGCCAGTTGTAACCGCTTAGGGGCTGAGATTGTATATATTCCCCTAATACCGTTGTTCCCAACTGGTCCGGTGAAACCAAAAACTTATGGTCTGCACCGCCATCTTCAAAATTTTCGCCGGAAGACTCCGTAACAAATGAATAACTTACGGGAGATGAATACGCGTAAATATTTGTTTGAGAGTAAGAAGTCATTCGGTAAAAATCATATTCCACCGGATCGCAATAAAGGCCAGATCCCCCCCCAAACCCTCCTGTTCCTGGAGGAATTATTGTGTATGTGCGCAGATATTTCTCATATATGGGGGTATAAACGAGTTGAGCCGATGATTGATTAGGTGTGCTTGGATCATAATAAAAAAACCTTTTAATAGCAGGAGACGAAAAACCATCGTTAGTAACAATTTTTGCTACACGAACTGCGCTAGCGGGCTTATCGCCACTTAGAGTTATCGGATTATTACCCACATAGGTTATTGATCCGCTGCCAGTAACCTGTTCACCACTTGCAGTGATTCTTAACTGATAAATGTGGCCGGCAATCAAGGGGATAAACTTTTGCAGAAAAGAATCCCCATCGTGCATAGAAGTTGAAGAGACAACAACTTCTCCGCCATTCGTAAGATCCACAAGAGCAATGCTTGCTACGTGATGAATAGGATCATAAGGATACTGCGCAGCAGTATAATAATCACAGTGTCCTTTTAAATCAGCGGTAATACCACTGGTGCTTACTGTGAATGTATTTGAATTCGTACGCTGAACTGATTGTCTTGCTAATCCCGAACCACTAATTGAGATGATCTTTTGTCCTCCCGGAATAGTTGTTGTCACATAGGAAACGTTTCCCTCATAAGACAATGTCTCAGTTCCACCTGTGGGATAAGTAATTTTTTTTAGGATTCCCTTCATCGCATATGCAGGATCAGGATTTCGGTTGGCGGTTGCGTTGGGCAAATATGATTGCCATTCTGCAATACTAGGTGTAGGAATAAGCGTATTATTAGTCTTCCCATTGAAATACCCATAACTATCCTGCGCAAAGGTTAACCTTGGGGGAAGTTCATCAAGATTATTGTATTCAAACTTATGAGTTTTTATTTTTACTGTTACGGAATTCACCTCGCTTACTTCCGTTAAATAAGGCCTGTTCTTTAATGAAGCATCACTATTAGAAAAAGAATTCACGAAAAGTGTGCTGGTAACATTTTGATAAGCAAAATTGATTGTGCGCATAGCTGATCCGGGATTAGTCGTTCCAAATATTTCGATCCGCGATAATAATTTATCTGTAACATCCGTCCTGTCTATATAACTAAAAGCTATTTTACCACTTCCAATGGCATTAATTTCTGTAAGATAAACTGTTCTGGTTTGATACCATGATACGCAAGTTTGATCAATCAAGGTTGGAGGTGGAATTCCGGAACCTGTGGGCAAGTTAGCGTATGCAACGTAACGGCTATTCATGGTTTGATTTACGCCCGTTTGATAGTGAAATCCAACAGGAGCATAAAGAAAGTTTACTTCGTCATGGTTCGGGTGTACTATTTTTGTTAGATACCATGCTGTCGGCGTAAAATTGGGATAACCTTTGCCGCAACCTGACTGATATTTATTGGTAGTTTCCGTCGCGGTACTCCCTCCAAAAAAATATTGTACACCTGCCGGTGTTGTAACCTTAAAGTTCCATGACGCGCCGCCCGAGAAGTCTTTTTCAATTTTTAAGGCAGAATAGGTTAATAGGTAAGGATTTTTATTGTTGTCTAAAATGAACTGGCCGGTATTGCCATCAAAATTGAAAGAAAAAATATCTGGTTCACCATCATTATAATTGGTATTCGTCAGATTTTCTGCAAAAGTTAAAAGATTTTGATTTTGCGTTGGAAAATCAGCGGGACGTATCAGGCGAGTAGAACTTTCATCAATCTGCCCCATCACGGTTCTTGTAATAAGGCCTCCTGCATTTAAGGCCCATGACATTCCAACGTGTGAAGCAATTTCATCCGTCTTTAGTCCATTACTCGTGTAACGTAAATCAATTGGTACACTTAGATTAGGTGTAATCAAAATAAAAAGCGGAATTTTTACATCGATCATCCCTGATGCCAATCCAACATTTACCCCTCCATATTTCCCAAGCGATACTGAATTGGGAGAGGGTGGCAATATATCTATAAGGGAGATGTTATCACTGGCGTCAGGTGGTACCGGGTTTGCTGAATTAGCAGGCAAATAATTAATATCGTGCGAAGGTTGGTATTGCGCAAATCCACAACAAGGGATAATTCCAATTATCGCGCTTGTTATAAAGCGAAGAAATAAATTCATTTATCTAATTTACAAGAGTTAAATATCGGAAGTTCTTAATTTATGACGAACTTTAATTGTGGAAATAAGCAACCTTCTTAGCAACAAACCTTGCAGCTAAGGAATGAGCTTCTGAAATGAATAAAAATAGTTTTTAAATTGATATTGATATGATTCTTGGGGTAGTGTAGAACAATGAGAGTTCCGAGAATTTTTTTTGCAGTCATTAGAATTATGAAATAAGTTATTTAGTGCTTTAAAGATAATCATAATAACCTTTCAGCCTACAAAAATATTGTTATTGAAAAACCACCTTTATTTTTCGAGAACAACGTTATTACCATAAATATCTTTACCGTCAACCTTAAATGAAGTAATGCTAGTTGCTGCCGAAAGTGTGTTAAGTCTGTTTCAATGTTATTAAATTGCTTTGCTAAAAACTTCGAGAAACCCACCCTGAAGGATAACCTTTTATTGGCGTCGGTAATTTCTATGATCGTATGACTTCGGGTCGATATCCGAACAATCCTGAATGCGAAAACAGATTTGCTTCCTTTTACCGAATTTCAGTTTATTTATAATCAGCAGTCCGACACCATTATTTTGAACGTGGACAAATAGCAATCCGTCCCGGTCCATCAGGTCAATTTGTACCAGTGGCTTTAGTGACTCTTCATTATAAATACGTTGCAGGTACAATTGGTAAAATGTAGCCAGCAAAGTATAGTTTCAGATAAGGAAAATCGAGAAAGTATTGAGTATTTAGAACAGTTGTTGACAGAAGCGATGGGATTGTTAGAGGTCAGGATGCTTTTGATATTGGTGCTCTTGCCTTTAATGCGCAGTTTCACAGTAAAGCTGGGCTGGCCGCTCTCCATCAGGTAACGGCTGAACTTACGGATCACCTCTAAGTGTTTCCGGATATAGTTGAGGCTAATCGCACCGGCTGCTGTCTGGTTTGGTCTTTCGTGCAGATATTCCAGGTATTTTTTTAAGTGATCTGGCTGAATATCATGTGGATGGTCGCACTGGCTTATAATAAAACGAAAAAAGCCTTTGCCCACTAAACAACAAAGCCCGGTGAGTGCCGGGCTTTGTTGTTTAGCGACAAGATATTATTTATAATATCTTGTCATTTTTATAAACAAGCTTAGTTTCTTGACTTTTAGTGGTATCCCTAAATGAAAAACAAGTATCGTTCAATACGTCTATTTTGTAAATTTTGCCGCCAATATCCACTTTACCACCCTCAGCAAGATTCCAATATTCATTTAAAACTATATCGCCTAAATCTAATCGTACTATTTTACTTGCATTCTTATATTTTATATATAAACGAGATTTGCCTTTTTTATCAAAATACCAGTAGGTAATAGATGATCCTTTATGTCTAGTGGTATCTTTAATCTCTTGCCAAAGCTTGTAGTCAGAACCTGCAATGAGCTTTTGTTTCGTTGATATGTTTGTATTACAAGATCCACAAAATAAAATGACCAGTATAAGTTGACAGTTGAAAAGCTTATTGATTCTTATCATCTTTTTTTTTCTTATTATTATCAATGATATTAATCTTCATGTTGTTCATTGAATAAGGATCAATATTAAGCTGATAGCCGTACCCAGATATATTCTTATTAATCTTATCTAATACACATCTACATCAGTTATCTGAACACCATCCTTATTATACGCATCTTGTAAATAACCAACCACCGATCGCAACATTCCATTTTTAAAACTTGTGGTTGTTTCTTTGAAGGTGGGGTCTGCAATTTGATCAGAATAAACATCTGCATGCTGTAAATTATCAGGAGTATTAGCCGCATATCCCTGCCCTTTGTCTAAATGGTCTTTTTCATGTACAAGAGTACTTTTCATATTGTCGTAGTTGGCTAATATGCTACGTATTTGCCCACCTCTATTGTTTATATCAATCTTATCACCTGTAGTATAGGCTAAGCTTTTGTCTGACGGAGCAACCCCTACTGTTCCTCTTGGAATGCCCACTTGCGCACCATAGTAGCCTGCTATATTTGCAATCGTCTGCTCATTTTTACCACTAAATGGAAGATTAGCTACGTTAACCAATTGGCCATTATCGGTTTTGACTAAGATGTTATGACCTGTTGGTGTTATTTGAATTAACTGTCCTTGTGTATTGAATATATGATCTGTTGGCCCCATACCATCAGGGTCATTAAAACGAATAGGATCATTAAGCCCATAATTATACGGCGACCATCTTCTAAATTTCTCTGCCAACGGATCCACACTCGTCCATTTACCAATTACTGGATCATAGAAACGCGCGCCATAATCGTATTGCCCCTTATAAGTTTTACGATTTTACCTGGTTTTTCACCTTGCACGTTTTCGGTGCTATAAAGAACGTTTAGGCACGTAAAGTTAACAGATATTTTTTTGCGTACAAGCCCCGAGAGTTGGTTGATTTTTACCACAGGCCGCCCCCAGGTTGATTGTTTTTTGCGTTTATAAGGCCAGAACGGAGCTTTTTTTTAAGATAAAGTTAGTGGATGATGCTTGTTAAGTGCTTCTTTCAGGTCTTCCAGATTGGTTGTTTTATATCTTTCTGTTGAACTTACATAGCGGTGCCCGGCCATATATTGATCGGTACGCAGGTTCTTTTCTTTCAACCATTCCGTGATCACACTTAGCCTGATCTGCTTGGCGTGTTTGTATTTAGGATTGAGTTTCCTAAGCGCATAGTTTAGGTGTAAAAGGCTGTTTTTGATGTCTTCCAGTGTATTGATACTGATAAACAAACGCTCAATATCCTGCTCATCTTTATAGCGATCCGGCTTGCGCCCCGGTCGTTCAGCCAGGCGCTCGGCCAGTATTTTCGGACGGATCACTAACAGGTATTCGTGTAGTTCGAGGATCTGATGCGGTTGTAATGGAAGTAACCGACCCAGTTGTCTACCAGTTGCAGGAATATGGATTTTCCCCTCTCTCAGTTTCAGGTGCTCAGGGCGCAGATGACTAAGTTCATCCCGCGTAACAACCTGGTAGACAAGTAAACCAATGATCACTTTATTGCGGTAGGTACGGTTGTCTATAACCTGGTAACTTTCATAAAGAGCTTCCATTTCAGGCATGGTTAACAGGTCGTGCGGGAGGTTTCTGACCGTACCTTTCAGTATGATCCCAGCTGCCGGATTGATACCAATTTCCTGTTCCTGTTGCAGGTGCGAGAAGTAATACCGCAAAGTCCGCATAATCTGATTGTTCAGCTTGATACTAAGCCTTTTTGCCGGAGCTGGTCGGCAAACTCCATTACATCGGCATGGGTGATCTGCGCTGTTGCCAGGCTTTGGCCGGTGAGCCAGTCGTGGAATGTAGCCGTATAATTGATGGTTTGATGGATGTAACTGTGGCTGAACTGCCCTTGTTTTAAGTAAGCCCGGAAAGGTTCCAAAGCGGCAAAGGTAGCCGGGGCGAACTCATATTTTTTGTTCATGCTGAAGATGGGTGTAGATCTGTGTACTTTCCATGCTGCCATGCCCTAAAAAGCGTTGGATCTGTTCTAATTGCATGCCGGAATGAAGCAGGTGGCTGGCAATACTGTGCCGCAGGGTATGCAGACCGACGGGTTTAGGAATGGCCGCAACCTTTTTTAATGTCTGTGAACGATCATAGCAGGTTTGACCAGTAAGCCTTGCACCATTGACATTAAGAAATAAGGCATCCTCTTTTTTATCACCGGCGAAGTGCGGGCGGGCATAGAGGATATAGTTCTCCAGATCGGTTTTAGCAGTACCTGCCAGGGGCACGTAACGCTCCTTATAACCTTTTCCTTTGCGCACGCAAACCAGTTCTTTATCCGGCAGAATATCCCGGACATTAACGTTAACCGCCTCGTTTCCAGGAGGTGTAGATTAGGTAGGCGATCAGGCTGTTCACTTCCTCGCCAACTATACCACTGGCCGAGATCGCCTGCCGGGTCCGTCCGAGCAGGCCGGGTGCTTTGAGGTATTGCAGGGCAAGCTTGCGCTCGGCCTCACTGAGCTGTTTCTTTTCTGCCTGTTTTGGCTTCATGGCTTCCAGCCGCTCGGTGCGGTAATCTTCCAGGGCAGCAGTCAGGCGGCTGATCACCCCGGCCAGTTCAGCCGCAGCCACGTCCAGCGCATCACCGGCTTTCTCTATCAGCTATTCGGTGTGAACGCTGTTGTACAAGTCAAGGTTGTGGCGAAAGGCCCTGTTGGTGTTGCCACCGCAGACTATCTTCAATGTTACCTTTAAGCGGTCAAAGCAGGTCAGTTTGATGCCGCCCAATAAGTAATATGCAGTTTACCATCCATATACAGTAATAGTTCAGGATTTTCTACAATAAGCTTAGGTACTATATTCATTGCAAAAGAGATTATATGCTACTTTTTTATTTTGCAATAATAAGTATGGCACTTGCAGAAACGCAAATGATACCCATTTGTATTTCACCACGCAATTATGCATCATTCTTAGTATTTTTGATGAGATAGGAACAAAGGAATAATGAGTTTATGAACCCGGATCAGGGAGTTACGTACCCAAAAAAGACTGAAACAGGCAGAACTTGCCGAAATCGTTGGCTTGAACTCTTATGTGCAGATTGGCCGCTATGAAATAGGCAAGGCCAAACCCGCAGCAGATATGCTGTCCAAGCTGGCAAAAGCGCTGGACACGACTACAGATTACCTGGTGAATGATGATGTGAACGATGCATCCGTAACGGCGCAATTGACCGACCGAGAACTGCTTAAACAGTTTAAGGAAGTGGAGTTATTTAGCCCAGAGGATAAGCACTTGGTCAAGACGTTTATTGATGCGTTTATTACTAAAAGGCATATTCAGGAATTGGCTAAGTAAAAGACATGCTAAACCATAAAACCCACGCTCTTTAAATACTAAAGCCCGGTCATGCCGGGCTTTACTTCATTCAAACAAATGTTTTTTCTTTAAGTCTTCTAAACTGTACCTCGTTTTTGATACAACTTTAAGAGTATCAAATTGCGGGCTTGAACCCTGTCCATGTTCCCTCTTTTCAACATATATATTGTCGCCATCAATCTTACAATAGATGTATTCGTTTTCATCATCAAATGTGCCTAAATGAACCCTGAAATTGGTTGAGTCAGTAAGATATTAAGATGTTAAGTTTCCTATTAATCCAGCTTTAACACTTCAATATATAAGTTATTTTCTCTTTTTAAAGTGTACTTATAATTCCTTTTGCTTTTACTGTTGATGCAACTGAACAGTGTGCCGATAATAATAAAAAACAAACCGTACTTTTTCATTTAATTCCTCCTAATGAATAACAATTGCATAAGTCAAGGATGCAGGCCCGCTTTTGCAGCATCAACCATTCCATCGGTATTATAATGAAAATCAGGCCTTTGATCACCATTAGGTGAAACGTTAAAAAGAATTTCTCGTGCGCGTTTCCAAAAGCCACCGTTGAACTTTGCCATTTCCCCAAGACCAGCAAAACTATATTGTGTTCTTTGTGAAACCCCTGCTGCTACTCCTGTGTAACCTGCATGATAATTACCAAAATCAGCCGCAGTAAACTTACCGTTTTCAGAAAGACATTTGAAGCTAAAGAAAGTGTCATTATCACCCCCAGTTTTTGATTTTATATCTTGATTGTATTTCCAAGCTACACCAAATATTGTGTTTGTCTGTGATTTCAAATCCCAATCATGACCTGGCAAAACTTTATTAATCCATTCAGCTGTGTTCAATCCTTCCGCAACTTGTCCGTCTCTTTTTAAGATGTTACTTGCTATCTTAATAACGTCAATTTTACCCCCTAATTCACCAATTTTCTCTCCCCCGGCACCTGTATTTGTTTTACTATAGGTCTTTTCAACGTCTTTTGCAGTTTTACCGTCATGTTCATAAACTCCTTTGTAACCATCATCCACGTTTTTCAAAACAGTTCCATATTCATCAACATGAGTTGAGAACATACCGTCCCTATCTATATTCCTGATAGGATCATCTGATCCGTAAGTATATGGACTGAACTTTCTGGACTTCTCTGCCAGCGGATCAATCGTTGTCCAACGTGCAATTACAGGGTCGTAGAAACGTGCACCGTAATCATAATGTTAGGCTTTGTCTATCTAATGTTGTTGTAAGAGTCTTGTATCGGCTTTCCTACGCATATCGATAAATTTTTGGTAACTGACATCTTCTGGAGAGAAATGAGAACCTAGTATTACTTTCATAAATGGTTCCTGACTTGCAATTTCAAAATCTTTAGGAGTGCAAATAGTGATGATTTGCACTCCTAAAGTATCTTTAGCTTTTGGAAACGTAATTGTCACATCATTTCCATAAAATGCATAAAGCTTATTGTCATCTAAGGCGTTTTTATTATCTTTAAATGGAATACCGGCCAATTCTGTTAATTCCCCATTAATTGTTTTAAAGAAGAATTTCTTATCTATTATCCCGTAAGTTTCTCTAAATTGGCTAAGTAATATACCAGATTGAGGAACTGTATAAATTCTACTTTGGCCGTTATCATATTGCTTAGGCACTCCATTCTTAATATTGCTAAAAATGTAAATATTGCCATTATAACTTGCTGGAAATATATATTTTTCTTTTTCGGCAAACTTGCATGAACTAAGAAATATCATTAGGTATAGTATCGTTAACTTTCTCATTATATTTCTCATTTTACTACGTGACCTGTCATTTCTGGTGGTGTGGTTCTTGAGTTTTCAAATGGCTTATTCCAATCTTTAATTGACATCGTTTTACCATCTGCACCTACTACCCCGGTAAATACGCCATTTTTGTCAACTACTATTGAAACATTTACATCTGACATAACTTCTGTCCCGTGACCTGCCAACCCCAAATATGGGGCTAAGGTTGAGTTAACCGAAAACCCGCCAGCATCAGATACGCCTAGAAACACCGAGTTGCCTTTTGCATCAGTAACAAAACCTTCCCCAGATGGAAAATGATCTCCAGTTATTGTACCGGATATTCTCATCGTTTGATTTCCATTATCACCATTAAAAACTGCAATGTTTAATTTAGCATTATTGTCTATATCCTCGTTTGTCCAAGTACCTACTTTAGTGTCAATAAATGGAATCGCAGCATGATTTCCAGCAATGCCTTTCATATTTAATGTATTTCCGTCCATCGATGCGCTAACACTTGTAGGAGACCTCGCGTGCCACATACCAAACCCTCCCGTACTTGTAGTTGCACCGCCGCGGGTTAAAATTATGGAATTGTCATCAGTTTCAACTCTAACCATTGCATTCAGCTTTGACGGAGCATTAGGATTTGTTGTAAAGCGTCTGTTTGCACCATCCCCTTTGAATCCTCCACCGAACCAATTATAAGGAGCAAACGATCTCAATGTAATATCTATTGGAAATGCACCGTCTGGATCCATTAACCGTATAGGATTGTCTTCAACATATCCGTAAGGGCTAAATCGCCTCATCTTTTCCGCCAACGGATCCACACTCGTCCACCTCGCAATGACCGGATCATAAAACCGCGCGCCATAATCGTATTGGCTACCACACTTTTTTT
>NZ_JBEPPE010000021.1:0-18217 GCF_040547175.1 Mucilaginibacter sp. UYP27 | reverse complement strand
CCATAATCGTATTGGCTACCACACTTTTTTTACTGTTTTCCAGGTTTTCGGTTTGCGCTTTTTGGGCGTTATAAAGAACGTTCGTTAAGGTAAAGATAAGGGTTAGTTTTGCTTTTGCAAGGCCGTGGGTGCGTTGGTTTTTTCGGAGAGGTTGGTGACTGATGGTATGATTAAGCTGATCATCTGTTACCGCAAAGGTAGCCTCCGAAGTGAAAGCAGTAAAGTGACTTTCGCGGCATAAACCCACCAGCCTTTCACGCACCACCCATTTATTCCACGTTCCCTTGACAGCTCCCACTTCTCCCGCTCTTGGTTGCTTAACAGAAGATCACCTGAACTCCTATGCCCTTATTTTTTTTAGATAGCCGGGTATGCGGATAAGGAGCAAGTTTGTGTTTTTGTGTCCACAAAAACTACCACGGCCAGCCGTGGCAAACTTGCCTTTGCGCCCGGTGGTTGCAAAGATCTTTTAGCAGTTCCCCGGCGACTTCGGAGCATCGGGGCAAGATCGATTGTCATACAATCGTTTATCTTGCTAAATGCCAAAAAGCATTTTTCCGGCCTGGCCGCAAGATCCGTTTGTCAGACAAACGTACATCTTGCTAATATTACGAAGTCAATATTTTAAGCCTGAGAAGGCCGGACGTTTTCGGGCTGGATGTAAGCGTGGGTTGTGGGTGGATTTGTGCGGCTTGCATCCGGCACGTAAACGATCCAACGGGGGTTTGGGGGCATTGGAAGATTGCCCCCAATTAAACAAACGGCCTCCACGTGCGGGGGGATTATGCGCCCTGCTTCTGTTCTTTTTTTCCTTGCGAAGCCGAATGCGAGTGTGAGGCAACCCGGCCGGGGAAAGTCCCGAAAGGGCGACCGGCCGCCAGTCCCGCTTCTATCAGCGGGCGGTTGCCGAGCCGGCAGGCGAGCCAAACAAGGGGCGGCGGCTGGACTGGCCACGCGTCTACCAGTCGGGGACTGGACAGGGATAGCCGACCATGAGGAAGAACGAGAAAGGCGGAAAGCATGACGGAATGAGGTACGAATGAGGGCGTGGTTTTTGCGCTGACGAGTGATGACGAATACCGCTTTTCCTGCTTGTACTTACTGGAGTGGATTGAGCTTCTACGTGGTTATTCTTTTTCGGGATGTATTTTATAGCCTATCGGGGTACGTGGTTTTTCTTCTTTCTCCATGAATTTATTCAGGTAAGTAAAAAGCAATTCTATCTTTTGGTCTTGTTTGATCAGCTTCTTTTCTACCTGTTCAATCAATAGCTGTACATCCTTATGCAGTAGCAGTAACTCCCTAAGCTTGACAAACAACTCAATTATGCGTATGCTCATTTGTATTGCTCTTTCACTCTTTAATACATTGGCTAACATTAATACGCCATATTCTGTAAATACATAAGGTAATGAACCACCTAAGACTTGCTTTGATGGTATCGCATTTTGCGATACCATGTCCTCTACCTCTTGTTCTGTTAGTTGAAACATGAACTTCTCCGGGAACCTTACCTGGTTACGCTTAACCTGCTCCCTTAATCTGATAGCCTTAACACCATACAGTTCTGCAAGGTCTCTGTCCAGCATTACTTTCTCGTCCCGGACAAGATATATCTTACTCATTACTACTTCATCCGGTATGGTTACAACTACCTGTTTACTCATGCTACAAATATATTTTATTCCTGGTATTTTTCTATTGTAATCTTAATGGATGGTGTTTGGAAAGTGCCTCTTTCAGGTCTTCCAGGTTACTACTTTGGTAACGTTCCGTACTGCTTACATAACGATGCCCGGCCATATACTGAACCGTCCGCAGGTCTTTTTCTTTTAACCATTCCGTAATAACACTTTGCCTGATCTGCACCGCATGTTTGTATTTAGGGTTGATTTTTCTAAGGGCATGGTTTAAGTGTAAAAGACTATTTTTTAGATTTTCAATGTCATTTCTGCCTGTAAAAAGATGTTGGGATTTACTTTGAAGCTTTGGCCTTATCAGTAAGATATATTCCTGCAGGTCTAAGATTTGATGGGGTTGTAAAGGTAATATCCTGTCGTTTTGCTTACCTGTTTTTGGTACGTTTATTTTACCCTCTCTCAATTTCAAATGCTCCGGACTGATGGTTTCCAGTTCCTCTCTCGTTAATGCCTGGTAAACCAATAAGCCAATGATCACTTTATTGCGGTGGGTACGTTCATCTTTGATTTCGTAGTTTTCATACAGGTATTCCAGTTCTGCTTTTTCTAACAAGTCGTGGGGTATGCTCCTGGTTTCACCTTTCAGGCTGATCCCTGCTGCCGGGTTGTAACTGATCTGATGTTCATTTTGCAGGTAGGTAAAGTAATATCTTACCGCTAACATCATTCGGTTGATGAGGTTGATATTTTTATTGTCCTTTTTTAAGTGGTCTGCAAAGTCCAGTATTTCGGTGTAGGTAAGCTGTTCTAAGGCCAAACTCTGTTCGGCTATCCAGGCTAAAAAGCAGCTTGCATATTTACGGTGCTGGTAAACCGTTTGTGATTTAAAGCCCGTTTCCTGTAAGTATTCCTCAAACTTGCTCATGTTTTAAGTGGGTATAGATCTGTGTGCTTTCTAAACTGCTATGGCCTAAGAACCGTTGGATCTGTTCTAACTTCATTCCCGAATGCAGTAAATGACTGGCTATACTATGGCGCAGGGTATGTAGCCCTACTGCTTTTTTTAGCCTGGCTTCGGTTCTTAGTTTTTGTAAACGCTCATAGGCTGTGGCACCGCTCAATCTTTTACCGTTGATATTTAACAATAAGGCATCATCTTTTTTTGCACTCGACAGGTAAGGCCGGGCGTACTGGATATAGTTGTCCAGGTCGGTTTTATTGCTCCCTGCAAGCGGCACATAACGCTCCTTATGGCCTTTTCCTTTCCGCACATAGACCAGGTCTTTTTCGATCAGAATGTCCCGGATATTGATATTGACACCCTCATTTTTACGCAGTCCACAACCGTAATATAAAGCCAGCATGGCTTTGTCCCGCATCCCTAAAGCATCATTTTTAACCGCATCGTACAACCTGCTTATTTCTTCGCTGTTTAATATACTTTTAACATTACTGGCCTTGCCTTTGATGCGAAGTTTCACCGTAAAGCTTTCCTGGCCGCTTTCTGTTAAGTACCTGCTGAACTTTTTGATAACCTGTAAATGCTTGCGGATATAGTTCAGGCTGATCGCACCGGCTTTTGTTTTGCATGGCCGTTCATGCAGGTGGTTGAGATAGCTTTTCAAATGACTTTCCTGTATCTCGTGCGGGTGGTTACAGTTGTGTAATTCCAGGTAGTTTAAGAACTCGGCCAACATTTTAGGCATGTCCCTTTGGCTTGTCAGCTCAAAGTTTAAGATGCGCAGCCACTCGCTGAAACCTGCTTGTAAACGGATATAAAGGTCATTTTGCATAGTTATTCGTAAGAGTTATTTGTTTTTTTATAGGCACTCATGAGATCGCTGCGCTAAGTTTATTTTAAGGGGTCTGCTATTTTTTCACTTTCATGGGTTACTGCCTGTTTCTTGTTGATCTTCTGTACTTTAGGTAACCCATCGGTAGCCTGGGTTACTGCCGGGTTACGGGTTACTGTTTTTATATTTTCCAGTATCATTTTAACCATGCTTTGGGCATCATTGGTCAAGGTTTCCAAGTCATTCCAGTTCTGTATTTTGTACTCAAAGCCTTTATAGCGGTTGCCCCTAATGATCTTGATATAGCCCATCCGTTCCAGTTCATACAGGTAACGCCCTAAACTGCTCGGGCTTAGCCGGAATGCGCTGCGCACCTCTTTACTGTAAAAAGCCTCGGTGTCCTGTTCTTTCAGGTAGGTTTTTAACCCCTCAAAGAAGTTCCGGCAGGCATCATTCAGTTCGTCGCTCTTCTTTAACAGCGTGGTTTCCAATAGCGTAAAAGCGGCTTCTATGTCGGCTACCGTGCTTTCAATATACTGCTCCCCGGTATCTTCGTCCGTTTTCAGTTCCCGTTGGTACTGGTGGTAATACGTGATCGTTTCGGTGAACATTAGCAGCAGCAGCATTGTCCGCCTCGGCTTAAAAACAGCCTCCGGCAGGTTAAGGTAGGTAGCATAGGGATTTTTAACGCTGACCGGTTTTAAGATGCGCTGCACGTTTTTCAAAGCTTCCCGCACTTTTCTTTCTTCGTACTGGTCGATCAGCCCGGCGCTTAGTTTTCTTTGATAGTCCATGATCTTTTTATCCTGCTCCGGGCTGTTGTCCATGTAAAGCAATATGCAGCGGTTCGCATTGTCCTCATATAAAGCTTCCCTGGTGGTGCAGCCTGATATACAAACCGGGCCCTCGACATTTAAGGTTACGGTTTTCAGGTTGCCTTTGCTGTCTTTCAGCGTTACCGTTTTGGATATTTTACGCTTGCTTTGCAGTTCGCGCAGCGGGTACAATACCGCTTCTGCACCGTCCATATCTTCAATGAGCAGTAATTTATGTTTCAGTTCTTCCTTGCCGAAGTAGTAAAAAGCGTTCATCGAAAGGGTGGTGATTTCCAGTTTGTCTTCTTCAGGCATCAGTTCGCTTACTTTTTCCTGTAGCCAGGTCTTGCCCGTGCCGCTGGCACCCAGGCACATCAGGTGCAGCGGCGTATGCCGTTTCCGGCTGGTATAGGTCAAGTAGGCGATTAGGCTGTTGGTTTCTTCGCCGATCAAACCGCTTTGGGCAATAGCCTCTTTTGTCCGGGTCAACAAGTTTTCTGATTTAAGATACTGGATAGCCGCTTTGCGTTCCGCTTCGGTTAGCTGTTTCTTTTCAGCTTGTTTGGGCTTCATCGCTTCCAGGCGTTCCGCCCGGTAGTTTTCTAAGGCAGTCGTTAGCTGGCTGATAGCTGTGCTAATTTCTGTTGTGCTTACGTCCAGGGCTTCGGCTGATTTCTCGATCAGTTGCTCTGCCTGGATGCTATTGTACAGGTCGAGGTTATGGCGGAATGCGTTGTTTTTATTGTCTGTTCTAATCAGCTTTAACGTTACTTTCATCCGGTCTAAGCCGGTTAACTTAATGCCTCCTAAGATGGTTATGTGCAGTTTGCCGTCCAGGTAGATCAATAGTTCCGCGTTTTCAGTTATTAGTTTCGCCATGTTGAAAAAAAGTTTTTACGACTTATTTATCACAAAACTAAAAGATATATCAGAATTAAACAAGACTTATCTTACTTTGATATGCTATTTATATCACTTATTTTTGTTTAACTGTTAAATTTGATAGCAGTTTAACTACTTTTCAGTATGACTTTAGGGCAGCAGATAACGGCATTACGTAAGAAAAAAGGGATTTCCCAAGCTGATTTGGGCAAGCGTGTGGAAACATCCGGCGATATTATCGGAAGGTATGAACGAGACGAAGTTAAACCTTCTATCGAGGTGGTTATACGTATGGCCGATGCCCTGGAAGTTTCTTTGGATTTTCTTGTTGGTAAGACTGACCTTGAACTGGACAGCTTAACACTCAACCGCATTCGTGAAGTTACCGCTCTGCCTGATGAAGATAAAAAACAGGTCTTTATGGTAGTCGATGCCCTAATCCGTGATTTTAAAGCTAAAAAAGCTTACGCGCATTAACATCCCCATGACTAAAGAACAACAATTCTGGGATTGGTTTAAAGAGAATGAAGCCAAGTATTTTTTTCTTAATCAGATAAATGATGGCAATGAGAAAGAACGATTATTAGATGATTTTCTTTCTCATTTACACGAATACTGCGATCAGTTATTTTTCGAAGTAGGTGGTCATCCAAATGAAAAGCAGGATTTGATTATTACAGCTGAGGGCGATACAGATTTTTTTGATGAGGTTGAAACTCTTGTAAAAAAAGCCCCTCAATTAGAGTATTGGAATATACTAGCTTTTAAACCAGTTAGAGAAGATTATATTACTGAATATAATAACATTAAACTGGATCCTAAAACGATGTATTTTATCCCTCTTAATAACAATGATCTTAAACGAATTGGCTTAAGAATATATATTGACAATTACACCTCAAGTAATAAAGAAGATTTTTTAACTGCCACATATTTAGTTCTTGATAATCTTGTTGGAGAAAAGTCAAATGCATTGGATATTGGCTATATGGAGATAGAAAGCCTATCTTCGATTTCTAATAGAGAAGAACTGATTGAGCTTACCAAACTTCCTCAATACATTAAATGGAAAAAGTCGAAGCCTTAACATTTAAGTTTTAGAAAGACTGCTTATTTGCTCTGATGTATGCGAATAATGTTTTTTATTAAAAAAACCGGCATAGTTTAAGCCTATACAAGGACTTATATCACCATCTGTTACATCCGTACCTACAAACCTAAAGTCTTTTAAAGAAGGCATTTTTTCGATGAATTTTATTGATGGTATATTTCCGCAATTGTTATAAGCAAGTACATTAACATTTTTCAATCCCCTTGCATAGTCATAGTTTTGTATAGACTTGCAATGATTTAATAATAAGGTTGTTAATGTTTCTTTACATCCTTCTAAACAACATAACTCATGCAGCTTACTGCAATAATTAAGTTCGATTTTTTCTAATTGCGCAAATCGTTCTAATCCCTTTAATGAGTTAATAGGAGATTGTGTTATCGTTAATGACTTAAGCCAATTAATATTAGACAATAGGCTCACATCTTTACTTAATGGCTTATATTTATAAAAAGACAAAGTTTCTAGCCTACTGCATTGATCTATATTTAAAAGAAAAGGACTCCAATCAATTATTAGCTTTTTAAGATTTGGAAAAGCCTCAAAGTCAATCTTAAGTTTTTCTCCTGATATATATAAAGACTCCAAATCCTTTAGCGCATAAATACCGTCTACGTTAGAGATACCAGATATCGAAATATGTTTAATGAGGGGATAATCTTTAAGAAAATCCACCTCATTACGATTATACCCGTGAACAGGGGATATTGCGACTCCATGCAGTTTCTTTTTATAAAAAAGCTGCATCCCTTCATTTATTCGATTTGATTCTATTATGATATCCTTTGCCTCTCCCTTAAGATTATCATATACCTTAAGTCCATCAATAACAATTAAAGCCATACATTTTATTGACCACCATCCTGGGTTTTATATTTTTTACCTGGCGATGCCCTCTGATTATAATTCTTATCGGTGTTTCCATGCCCGCCATTATTTTCTATACGAGTATCTTCATCTTTAAAGGCTTGTCGATCATTATCCGCCGATGAATGGTCTGTAGCAACATGAGGATCATCATTTTCTTTTGCAACCCTTTCACCTGATTGCTGGGATCGCTTTTTACCGCCTTTTCCACTATAGGTTTTACCGCTCTCATGAGTGTTAGTGTAGGAACCTGTTTCTTTTAACCTGCCTTTTTGAGATGCAAGACTATACGCGCCATGTGCGCCCGTTATAGCACCGTGAACCGCTACCAAACCACCTACAGCTGCTACAGGTAAAGATACTTCAGCAGTTAAACCGCCTGAACCTGCTGTAACTGTCAACGCAGCCGAAGCTGTAGCACTTCCTCCATTTACTTCTGCACCACCTTGAATAACACTTGCTATATCACCAGCATCCTGCCCTCTATTAAACGACTTTGCATCGCTTACTAAATGACCTGCAAGTTGTCGTACTGGAAGTAATCCCCCTGTATTATTATCAACTACCGCGGCCGCATAGCCAATAAATAAATCGCAAGTTTTACAGTCCGGCCACATACCATCCGGGTCAGTAAAGCGCATCGGATCGCTAAACGCATAACTATAAGGACTCCAACGCCTGCCTTGTTCCGCCAACGGATCCACACTCGTCCATCTCGCTATCATCGGGTCATAGAACCTCGCACCATAATCGTATTGGCTACCACACTTTTTTTACTGTTTTCCAGGTTTTCGGTTTGCGCTTTTTGGGCGTTATAAAGAACGTTCGTTAAGGTAAAGATAAGGGTTAGTTTTGCTTTTGCAAGGCCGTGGGTGCGTTGGTTTTTTCGGAGAGGTTGGTGACTGATGGTATGATTAAGCTGATCATCTGTTACCGCAAAGGTAGCCTCCGAAGTGAAAGCAGTAAAGTGACTTTCGCGGCATAAACCCACCAGCCTTTCACGCACCACCCATTTATTCCACGTTCCCTTGACAGCTCCCACTTCTCCCGCTCTTGGTTGCTTAACAGAAGATCACCTGAACTCCTATGCCCTTATTTTTTTTAGATAGCCGGGTATGCGGATAAGGAGCAAGTTTGTGTTTTTGTGTCCACAAAAACTACCACGGCCAGCCGTGGCAAACTTGCCTTTGCGCCCGGTGGTTGCAAAGATCTTTTAGCAGTTCCCCGGCGACTTCGGAGCATCGGGGCAAGATCGATTGTCATACAATCGTTTATCTTGCTAAATGCCAAAAAGCATTTTTCCGGCCTGGCCGCAAGATCCGTTTGTCAGACAAACGTACATCTTGCTAATATTACGAAGTCAATATTTTAAGCCTGAGAAGGCCGGACGTGTACGGGCTGGAGGTAAGCGTGGGTTGTGGGTGGATTTGTGCGGCTTGCATCCGGCACGTAAACGATCCAACGGTGGTTTGGGGGCATTGGAAGATTGCCCCCAAATAAACAAACGGCCTCCACGTGCGGGGGGATTATGCGCCCTGCTTCTGTTCTTTTTTTCCTTGCGAAGCCGAATGCGAGTGTGAGGCAACCCGGCCGGGGAAAGTCCCGAAAGGGCGACCGGCCGCCAGTCCCGCTTCTATCAGCGGGCGGTTGCCGAGCCGGCAGGCGAGCCAAACAAGGGGCGGCGGCTGGACTGGCCACGCGTCTACCAGTCGGGGACTGGACAGGGATAGCCGACCATGAGGAAGAACGAGAAAGGCGGAAAGCATGACGGAATGAGGTACGAATGAGGGCGTGGTTTTTGCGCTGACGAGTGATGACGAATACCGCTTTTCCTGCTTGTACTTACTGGAGTGGATTGAGCTTCTACGTGGTTATTCTTTTTCGGGATGTATTTTATAGCCTATCGGGGTACGTGGTTTTTCTTCTTTCTCCATGAATTTATTCAGGTAAGTAAAAAGCAATTCTATCTTTTGGTCTTGTTTGATCAGCTTCTTTTCTACCTGTTCAATCAATAGCTGTACATCCTTATGCAGTAGCAGTAACTCCCTAAGCTTGACAAACAACTCAATTATGCGTATGCTCATTTGTATTGCTCTTTCACTCTTTAATACATTGGCTAACATTAATACGCCATATTCTGTAAATACATAAGGTAATGAACCACCTAAGACTTGCTTTGATGGTATCGCATTTTGCGATACCATGTCCTCTACCTCTTGTTCTGTTAGTTGAAACATGAACTTCTCCGGGAACCTTACCTGGTTACGCTTAACCTGCTCCCTTAATCTGATAGCCTTAACACCATACAGTTCTGCAAGGTCTCTGTCCAGCATTACTTTCTCGTCCCGGACAAGATATATCTTACTCATTACTACTTCATCCGGTATGGTTACAACTACCTGTTTACTCATGCTACAAATATATTTTATTCCTGGTATTTTTCTATTGTAATCTTAATGGATGGTGTTTGGAAAGTGCCTCTTTCAGGTCTTCCAGGTTACTACTTTGGTAACGTTCCGTACTGCTTACATAACGATGCCCGGCCATATACTGAACCGTCCGCAGGTCTTTTTCTTTTAACCATTCCGTAATAACACTTTGCCTGATCTGCACCGCATGTTTGTATTTAGGGTTGATTTTTCTAAGGGCATGGTTTAAGTGTAAAAGACTATTTTTTAGATTTTCAATGTCATTTCTGCCTGTAAAAAGATGTTGGGATTTACTTTGAAGCTTTGGCCTTATCAGTAAGATATATTCCTGCAGGTCTAAGATTTGATGGGGTTGTAAAGGTAATATCCTGTCGTTTTGCTTACCTGTTTTTGGTACGTTTATTTTACCCTCTCTCAATTTCAAATGCTCCGGACTGATGGTTTCCAGTTCCTCTCTCGTTAATGCCTGGTAAACCAATAAGCCAATGATCACTTTATTGCGGTGGGTACGTTCATCTTTGATTTCGTAGTTTTCATACAGGTATTCCAGTTCTGCTTTTTCTAACAAGTCGTGGGGTATGCTCCTGGTTTCACCTTTCAGGCTGATCCCTGCTGCCGGGTTGTAACTGATCTGATGTTCATTTTGCAGGTAGGTAAAGTAATATCTTACCGCTAACATCATTCGGTTGATGAGGTTGATATTTTTATTGTCCTTTTTTAAGTGGTCTGCAAAGTCCAGTATTTCGGTGTAGGTAAGCTGTTCTAAGGCCAAACTCTGTTCGGCTATCCAGGCTAAAAAGCAGCTTGCATATTTACGGTGCTGGTAAACCGTTTGTGATTTAAAGCCCGTTTCCTGTAAGTATTCCTCAAACTTGCTCATGTTTTAAGTGGGTATAGATCTGTGTGCTTTCTAAACTGCTATGGCCTAAGAACCGTTGGATCTGTTCTAACTTCATTCCCGAATGCAGTAAATGACTGGCTATACTATGGCGCAGGGTATGTAGCCCTACTGCTTTTTTTAGCCTGGCTTCGGTTCTTAGTTTTTGTAAACGCTCATAGGCTGTGGCACCGCTCAATCTTTTACCGTTGATATTTAACAATAAGGCATCATCTTTTTTTGCACTCGACAGGTAAGGCCGGGCGTACTGGATATAGTTGTCCAGGTCGGTTTTATTGCTCCCTGCAAGCGGCACATAACGCTCCTTATGGCCTTTTCCTTTCCGCACATAGACCAGGTCTTTTTCGATCAGAATGTCCCGGATATTGATATTGACACCCTCATTTTTACGCAGTCCACAACCGTAATATAAAGCCAGCATGGCTTTGTCCCGCATCCCTAAAGCATCATTTTTAACCGCATCGTACAACCTGCTTATTTCTTCGCTGTTTAATATACTTTTAACATTACTGGCCTTGCCTTTGATGCGAAGTTTCACCGTAAAGCTTTCCTGGCCGCTTTCTGTTAAGTACCTGCTGAACTTTTTGATAACCTGTAAATGCTTGCGGATATAGTTCAGGCTGATCGCACCGGCTTTTGTTTTGCATGGCCGTTCATGCAGGTGGTTGAGATAGCTTTTCAAATGACTTTCCTGTATCTCGTGCGGGTGGTTACAGTTGTGTAATTCCAGGTAGTTTAAGAACTCGGCCAACATTTTAGGCATGTCCCTTTGGCTTGTCAGCTCAAAGTTTAAGATGCGCAGCCACTCGCTGAAACCTGCTTGTAAACGGATATAAAGGTCATTTTGCATAGTTATTCGTAAGAGTTATTTGTTTTTTTATAGGCACTCATGAGATCGCTGCGCTAAGTTTATTTTAAGGGGTCTGCTATTTTTTCACTTTCATGGGTTACTGCCTGTTTCTTGTTGATCTTCTGTACTTTAGGTAACCCATCGGTAGCCTGGGTTACTGCCGGGTTACGGGTTACTGTTTTTATATTTTCCAGTATCATTTTAACCATGCTTTGGGCATCATTGGTCAAGGTTTCCAAGTCATTCCAGTTCTGTATTTTGTACTCAAAGCCTTTATAGCGGTTGCCCCTAATGATCTTGATATAGCCCATCCGTTCCAGTTCATACAGGTAACGCCCTAAACTGCTCGGGCTTAGCCGGAATGCGCTGCGCACCTCTTTACTGTAAAAAGCCTCGGTGTCCTGTTCTTTCAGGTAGGTTTTTAACCCCTCAAAGAAGTTCCGGCAGGCATCATTCAGTTCGTCGCTCTTCTTTAACAGCGTGGTTTCCAATAGCGTAAAAGCGGCTTCTATGTCGGCTACCGTGCTTTCAATATACTGCTCCCCGGTATCTTCGTCCGTTTTCAGTTCCCGTTGGTACTGGTGGTAATACGTGATCGTTTCGGTGAACATTAGCAGCAGCAGCATTGTCCGCCTCGGCTTAAAAACAGCCTCCGGCAGGTTAAGGTAGGTAGCATAGGGATTTTTAACGCTGACCGGTTTTAAGATGCGCTGCACGTTTTTCAAAGCTTCCCGCACTTTTCTTTCTTCGTACTGGTCGATCAGCCCGGCGCTTAGTTTTCTTTGATAGTCCATGATCTTTTTATCCTGCTCCGGGCTGTTGTCCATGTAAAGCAATATGCAGCGGTTCGCATTGTCCTCATATAAAGCTTCCCTGGTGGTGCAGCCTGATATACAAACCGGGCCCTCGACATTTAAGGTTACGGTTTTCAGGTTGCCTTTGCTGTCTTTCAGCGTTACCGTTTTGGATATTTTACGCTTGCTTTGCAGTTCGCGCAGCGGGTACAATACCGCTTCTGCACCGTCCATATCTTCAATGAGCAGTAATTTATGTTTCAGTTCTTCCTTGCCGAAGTAGTAAAAAGCGTTCATCGAAAGGGTGGTGATTTCCAGTTTGTCTTCTTCAGGCATCAGTTCGCTTACTTTTTCCTGTAGCCAGGTCTTGCCCGTGCCGCTGGCACCCAGGCACATCAGGTGCAGCGGCGTATGCCGTTTCCGGCTGGTATAGGTCAAGTAGGCGATTAGGCTGTTGGTTTCTTCGCCGATCAAACCGCTTTGGGCAATAGCCTCTTTTGTCCGGGTCAACAAGTTTTCTGATTTAAGATACTGGATAGCCGCTTTGCGTTCCGCTTCGGTTAGCTGTTTCTTTTCAGCTTGTTTGGGCTTCATCGCTTCCAGGCGTTCCGCCCGGTAGTTTTCTAAGGCAGTCGTTAGCTGGCTGATAGCTGTGCTAATTTCTGTTGTGCTTACGTCCAGGGCTTCGGCTGATTTCTCGATCAGTTGCTCTGCCTGGATGCTATTGTACAGGTCGAGGTTATGGCGGAATGCGTTGTTTTTATTGTCTGTTCTAATCAGCTTTAACGTTACTTTCATCCGGTCTAAGCCGGTTAACTTAATGCCTCCTAAGATGGTTATGTGCAGTTTGCCGTCCAGGTAGATCAATAGTTCCGCGTTTTCAGTTATTAGTTTCGCCATGTTGAAAAAAAGTTTTTACGACTTATTTATCACAAAACTAAAAGATATATCAGAATTAAACAAGACTTATCTTACTTTGATATGCTATTTATATCACTTATTTTTGTTTAACTGTTAAATTTGATAGCAGTTTAACTACTTTTCAGTATGACTTTAGGGCAGCAGATAACGGCATTACGTAAGAAAAAAGGGATTTCCCAAGCTGATTTGGGCAAGCGTGTGGAAACATCCGGCGATATTATCGGAAGGTATGAACGAGACGAAGTTAAACCTTCTATCGAGGTGGTTATACGTATGGCCGATGCCCTGGAAGTTTCTTTGGATTTTCTTGTTGGTAAGACTGACCTTGAACTGGACAGCTTAACACTCAACCGCATTCGTGAAGTTACCGCTCTGCCTGATGAAGATAAAAAACAGGTCTTTATGGTAGTCGATGCCCTAATCCGTGATTTTAAAGCTAAAAAAGCTTACGCGCATTAACATCCCCATGACTAAAGAACAACAATTCTGGGATTGGTTTAAAGAGAATGAAGCCAAGTATTTTTTTCTTAATCAGATAAATGATGGCAATGAGAAAGAACGATTATTAGATGATTTTCTTTCTCATTTACACGAATACTGCGATCAGTTATTTTTCGAAGTAGGTGGTCATCCAAATGAAAAGCAGGATTTGATTATTACAGCTGAGGGCGATACAGATTTTTTTGATGAGGTTGAAACTCTTGTAAAAAAAGCCCCTCAATTAGAGTATTGGAATATACTAGCTTTTAAACCAGTTAGAGAAGATTATATTACTGAATATAATAACATTAAACTGGATCCTAAAACGATGTATTTTATCCCTCTTAATAACAATGATCTTAAACGAATTGGCTTAAGAATATATATTGACAATTACACCTCAAGTAATAAAGAAGATTTTTTAACTGCCACATATTTAGTTCTTGATAATCTTGTTGGAGAAAAGTCAAATGCATTGGATATTGGCTATATGGAGATAGAAAGCCTATCTTCGATTTCTAATAGAGAAGAACTGATTGAGCTTACCAAACTTCCTCAATACATTAAATGGAAAAAGTCGAAGCCTTAACATTTAAGTTTTAGAAAGACTGCTTATTTGCTCTGATGTATGCGAATAATGTTTTTTATTAAAAAAACCGGCATAGTTTAAGCCTATACAAGGACTTATATCACCATCTGTTACATCCGTACCTACAAACCTAAAGTCTTTTAAAGAAGGCATTTTTTCGATGAATTTTATTGATGGTATATTTCCGCAATTGTTATAAGCAAGTACATTAACATTTTTCAATCCCCTTGCATAGTCATAGTTTTGTATAGACTTGCAATGATTTAATAATAAGGTTGTTAATGTTTCTTTACATCCTTCTAAACAACATAACTCATGCAGCTTACTGCAATAATTAAGTTCGATTTTTTCTAATTGCGCAAATCGTTCTAATCCCTTTAATGAGTTAATAGGAGATTGTGTTATCGTTAATGACTTAAGCCAATTAATATTAGACAATAGGCTCACATCTTTACTTAATGGCTTATATTTATAAAAAGACAAAGTTTCTAGCCTACTGCATTGATCTATATTTAAAAGAAAAGGACTCCAATCAATTATTAGCTTTTTAAGATTTGGAAAAGCCTCAAAGTCAATCTTAAGTTTTTCTCCTGATATATATAAAGACTCCAAATCCTTTAGCGCATAAATACCGTCTACGTTAGAGATACCAGATATCGAAATATGTTTAATGAGGGGATAATCTTTAAGAAAATCCACCTCATTACGATTATACCCGTGAACAGGGGATATTGCGACTCCATGCAGTTTCTTTTTATAAAAAAGCTGCATCCCTTCATTTATTCGATTTGATTCTATTATGATATCCTTTGCCTCTCCCTTAAGATTATCATATACCTTAAGTCCATCAATAACAATTAAAGCCATACATTTTATTGACCACCATCCTGGGTTTTATATTTTTTACCTGGCGATGCCCTCTGATTATAATTCTTATCGGTGTTTCCATGCCCGCCATTATTTTCTATACGAGTATCTTCATCTTTAAAGGCTTGTCGATCATTATCCGCCGATGAATGGTCTGTAGCAACATGAGGATCATCATTTTCTTTTGCAACCCTTTCACCTGATTGCTGGGATCGCTTTTTACCGCCTTTTCCACTATAGGTTTTACCGCTCTCATGAGTGTTAGTGTAGGAACCTGTTTCTTTTAACCTGCCTTTTTGAGATGCAAGACTATACGCGCCATGTGCGCCCGTTATAGCACCGTGAACCGCTACCAAACCACCTACAGCTGCTACAGGTAAAGATACTTCAGCAGTTAAACCGCCTGAACCTGCTGTAACTGTCAACGCAGCCGAAGCTGTAGCACTTCCTCCATTTACTTCTGCACCACCTTGAATAACACTTGCTATATCACCAGCATCCTGCCCTCTATTAAACGACTTTGCATCGCTTACTAAATGACCTGCAAGTTGTCGTACTGGAAGTAATCCCCCTGTATTATTATCAACTACCGCGGCCGCATAGCCAATAAATAAATCGCAAGTTTTACAGTCCGGCCACATACCATCCGGGTCAGTAAAGCGCATCGGATCGCTAAACGCATAACTATAAGGACTCCAACGCCTGCCTTGTTCCGCCAACGGATCCACACTCGTCCATCTCGCTATCATCGGGTCATAGAACCTCGCACCATAATCGTACTGACCTGTTTCGTCCTGCAATTCCTTCCCGTTATAAAGATACTGATTTTTCGGACTTGAAACGCGTTCACGGGTCTTGATCGACATCCCGAAAGCGTAATAATCGTTTTGCTGTAGTACTTTCGCCGTTTGCTGCGTCGCGTCAGCAGGATCCCAGGTCAGCGTACTTCGCGTATTGCCCAAATGGTCTTTCAAATCATACTCATACATATACACACTTCCGCTCTTTCTCGCCCTGCCCTCTTCCGTAGCTACAAAGTCGATCACCCCGTTCAGGTACTGAATGCCCTCTATATATTCCGTGGTATTGCTGCCCGATACCTTTTTTAGCTTGCCCCCCGAGGCATCATAGGTATAAGTGATCGTGCCCGACGGGATGGTCATAGATTGAGGCAGATTAAGCATGTTATATCCTATCGCGCTGATCTGCTTGTTCAGGTCCTTCAGCATATTGCCATTCCCATCATAGGTATATTCAACAGGGATTTTGACCGCGTCCTGGAAACCCGAGGCTGCGTAGACCGGTGCCCCATCATCTATTCGGGTAACCTGGTTGCCTGTATAAGTATAAGCCAGTGAATCGATCTGTACCCTCACGTTGGTGTTCACCTTTTCGTACCGCCCCAGACGACTGATATTGCCCATCTGGTCGTAAACCAGGTGTTCGTTATAATAACCTTCTTTCGGAGTGCTTGTCGTGGATACCGCGTCGGTCAACCGGTTCAACCGGTCATAGCCATAATCATAAGATTGTCTTGAAGGGGTAACCACATCCATCTGGCCCTGGCGCCAGGTGATCGTTGAGATATTGCCGTTATACTGGGGACGGCTGGTAGTTGTTTGCTGATATTGCAGGCTCATCCCGAAACGGTCACTATCATCGCCGTTCGTGTAGTTTGCATCATTACTTAACGATCCGTTATTGATATTGGTCAGCCAGCCCCGCTCATTGTACCGGTAATCGATCGTCTGCAGGTAATTGGTGGACGGACTCAGCGCATGCAGCTGCTTTTTGACCACCTGGCCTATCTCATTATATACCATCGCGTTCAGGTCCACTTTTGCCTGGGTGGTATTACTGGCGTCACGCAGTTGCTGTGAGTGCTTTAGCTTCCGCCCTTTGTGGTCATATTTATAGGTATCATACACCGTAAGCATCAGTACGATGCTGTTCCCTGCCGCATTTTTTACATAATGCCGCCGGGTAACGGATTCCGGTTGATTATTGAAGTTGTACGTAGTCGTGTAACTATCGTAATTATTTACGTTCAAAGCCGCTGTTCCGCCAAGATAATGCTGCGCATAACTAAGCCCGACTCTTCCTTCTTCATCATAATAATTCACCGTCCAAAGCATATCCGAACTGCCTAATACATTCGTTTTGCTGGCCGTCAGCAACCCAGCAGTACGGCTGGAGTAGGACGTGCTTACATAACGCGTAGGCACCCCCCCTGGGATCTCCGTATAATTGTCATAATAGTTGATCTGCAAAGCGGTCATATCCGTAGCAGGCCAGCTTACACTTGTATAACCCGAGCCTGTTGTTACCCGTGTTTCCCAAAGGGTCGTCACGATATCAACCTTGGTGCTTTGAACCGCTGCACGGTTAAGGGTACCCGGGGTGCTGCCGGTATGCTGCCAAATACCAGAAAGAATTATCCTGCCCAAACCATCATACTTCATAACCGTCCATTCCTGCGGAGATTTCATCCGCTGAACCGAATCCTGCATACCCACTACCTGGTCCAGCGTATTATAGAGTGTATACTCCCAGCCTTTGCCCGGAAGCTTCTTCTCTGTCATCCTGCCCCGGCCATCGTACCTGTACTGGTAACAAAAGTTATCTCTTGTCGCTTGGCTGATTGCCGCATTATTATCCGGAGATGCTCCCGGAGGCAGCACAAAACACAGGTAGCCCAGGTCATCGTAAACATAATAGGTACTGAGTACCTCAAAAGTCGTTGCTGTTAGTTTATTATACGTCCTTTTCAGCAACACATGTCCTTCTTTGTCCTTATATTCTTCCGTTGTCCCCAAGCAGCCGTCCGCCGGTTGCCAGTTTTCGTCCCTTGATATGCTCAGATACAATTGCCCGGGAGCATAGGTGGCGGTGTTACTTGCCCTGGCCAGCTTACGGCTGCCATTGGTCTGGATCTCCGCTGTATATAAAGCCACCGTATGGCTCCCCAGATTAGTGGATGAGATCGTCGCAGAGGCCAGGCCGGCTTGGTCATTGGTCGAGTAGGCCACACGTGCCGTATGGTTGTTGCTGTTTGCATCGCCGTCCCCTGTGAACTGCCAGGCGGAACCTGCTGCCCCCTGCTCGACTAACCTGTTCAGCGGTGAAGGCTCAAAGCCTGTTTTTGCATAAGGATAGGCCGTCCGCACCACCCCGTTTGTTTGCTGCGGATTTGTGTTTCCTGCTGATGGATTATAATAATAAAACACACCGGCACCCGGCGTCAGCGCATCTATGCGATAGGCGCCATTGTTGGTCGTATT
>NZ_JBEPPE010000020.1:0-21807 GCF_040547175.1 Mucilaginibacter sp. UYP27 | reverse complement strand
GGATTTGTGTTTCCTGCTGATGGATTATAATAATAAAACACACCGGCACCCGGCGTCAGCGCATCTATGCGATAGGCGCCATTGTTGGTCGTATTACCGATCGCATATGGCATGTATTTAGTAGCCTCCCGGCCAAACTGGTCGTAGGCTACCGGATGCACCACATCCCCGCCGATCGTGGAGCCCTGCACCTCGATTGTCTGGCTGGGCCTTCCCAGCCCGTCAAAGTATTGTAGGGTATGCATCACGCTGTCCTTATTTGGGGTAAGCGTATTGAGCTTGGTTTCCGTTTTGATTTCTCGGCGTGGCTCACGCGTCTGGATATAATTCTGGTATAATGACTGGGCTGCGCTGTTTTGTATAGTCGTAAAGGCTATCAGGGTGCAAAAACTGCTCGTTATTGCTTTTAGCTTAGTGTTCATTGTGGTAGGTGCTGGTAGGTGCTGGTAGGTGTTGGATTAATCCATCTGAGCAAATAGTAAATAACCTGTGCCTTTTGATAGTCCTACATAACGGGTTGTACAACTATTGACTGGTACGGCATTAAGTGCCGCTGTCGCATTGGTATTCGTTGAGGCTGATAACTGTTCCTGATGCGTCTGTTGATGTAAGTAAAATTCTATTACAAAAACTTTGCAAAGAAAATGTATTTGATAATATTTGAGTACTAAGTAAAAACGGCATAATTGTGTATTGTTAAGGTACCTGCTAATATATTAATTATTTCAAATATAACAAAGGTGGTACTAAAATTATGTTTGTATAACAGATGTCTATTGATTAAGCTATGACTTTAAATGGTATATGCCATATGAACCAATGTAACATATTCACAATAACTTTGTTATTGTAAATATCCCGCCCCTCAACTTATTTAAGGAGTATCAATATAGACTTTACCTAATTGACCTTACAAGTTATTGTCAAACTACAGAAAAAAACCTTTCGATCAGTTCTTGAGGAGTGTCAGCAATCGACGTTGAAGTTATAAGCCGGATGCAGGGGACTTTGTTGTTTATCATCTACGTCTTTTTTAATAATCGGAATTAAATATTAGGGGTACGCTCTTTTAATTAACATCCGAACATAACCAATCACCGCCCCCTAGTTTGTTCTTTAACGGGAACGTAGATTGAGCGCTTTTTACCTTGCACCGGAATCAAGAACTTAATAATAGCTGACCGTTGCCTTTATGCTGTTGTTTATTGTATATCTTATCACTTGCCTCCACATCCGCAGTATCCGGGTTCGTATCTGTTACCGCACGTACCAGGGTAATGCCGGTCACTCTCGGCAGCGAATCTTTTACCAAAATTTTTTCTTTTTGAACAGAAGATTTTTCAACCTTAAGAACGGAATCTTTAATCTGCTTAGGATTTGGTTTTTGCAGGGAAAAAGCCGCATTAGCGACGTGATTAACGGCGAAAAACGCCAAAAATGCAAGTGAAAATTTCAGTCTTTTCATAAGAATTAGGTTTTACCAGGGGGTAACATTATAAAATTAAATAAAATAAATTATAAAAAAAATACGTATAAACACCTGATTTTCAGTTTTTCAACAACCGGAAGGAAAATGTTTATCCTAAAATTTAAATTCAGCGCAAATCACCTGACAACTCAGATTTAACCGCGTAATATGTAACCGCTTTTACTGAAATTCAGGTTTTTGAATTACGTTGAATACACCTAAACCTTTTTGGGTCACTTTATTCATGGCCTATACCGACAGCTTGAGACCATCTTAAGATAAAGCAGCGTACTGCACGTCCGGTAGGGACAGCCCACCGCATCAAACTCTTATCCGGAAAACGAATTGTTCAATTAAAAGACCTGCAACACTATTTAAGATAAATCCTCATTTTTGCAAAATAAAACCGGCCATGTAACCCAAACAAAGCACCCCAATTACGTAGACAAGTAATACGTATACAACCCAAAGATTTTTCAGCTGAAGAGATTTAAATTCCAAGCTCAACGGAAAAAAGATAGATGCTGTGTACACGAACGCATAACCCCAGCCCTTTAACTGACCTGCACAGCTTTTTTTGGGTTTTAGTTTTGTTACAGCAACGTCGATGTAGGAGAACCGGTAGATCTCGTTAAGCGCTTTTAGCTTAAATACGGTAATACAAGTAAAAATAAACATGAATATTCCGGCCCAGTAAAATACCCATTCCTTATGATATCCATAACAATTCCAATAATGGGCCAACCAGTCACCACGATAAGTTTTATATTCAATATCCAACGTTTTATAACTAGTTCGCTGACCTTCACCCTCGAAATTTTTCAATACCTTTTCGTACATCGAAGAAACTTCCTCTTCGGAAAGCGGCTTTGGAAAGCAGTCTCTGGCCAAACACTCCCGCATAAAAATAGATATCACAGGATACTGACCAACTGAAAACGGACTGATCGCTTGCCAAAAAGAGTTCGGATCCGCAGGTTGTACAGATTGAGGAATAATTTTACCAATATATTCCCGGAAATAACTGTTTTCAGCCAGTTCAGTGGTGTCTACCAGCCTACCCTTAACCAGAACGCGTATTCGCTTTCCGTGCCGTACTACCTTCAAATTAGGATCACTCATAAAAAAGTTCTTATAAAAGCAAAGCCTGAAATGCTGGTAATCTATCTTCACCTTGGGCATCTCAGTGTAATATAGATTAATATAATGCCATCGCCTGGAGACGGGCTGATATAATTTTGTATTTTCAAAATTGGCTATCGTCAGGTCAATGAGTTTCGGAATCTGATTATTATTTGAAAAATCAATAAAGTCAGGCAGTTCGGTCTGGTAATAAATAAAGCTGGCGGAATCCTTCAGGTTAAGAAAGTTCATAAACAGACTTCCTCTGAAATGTGCCCGCGTGAAGTTGTTTAATTTATCGAATCTGCTGGCATGAAATAATGCTGGCTTCTCAAATATAGTTTCAACAAACTTTGCTTCGCCCAGAAAATCACAATAATGAAAATCGACGGTGTCTGGGAATAAAGACTTCGTGAAACTTATCTTTTCAAAGGATAACCGGTTATAAGACAAGTTCTTATTTTGTTCATGGTAAGGCTTACCATTTTTGATATAAACGGTCTTGCCCGATAAGTCAAACTGAGTACCAATAGTTGCCCTTTCCTTATTAACAAACACCGATACCCGGTCTGAAGTTGAGCGTACATGACCAGTATCCAAGGCGTCCGGCCTCAAATGTTGCAGGCAACTGCTTAAAGCTATCAATAAAAGCGCTTTCATTTATAAATCCCTTTCTTCATAATGGTACTAGCCTTTAAGACCTTACAAAATTTAATAGACATTTGCAATTCAGCTTATTTTTTCATCCTTGAAGGTTAGGAAAATAAATCTAGCCGGTCAGATTAAAAAAATGGTTTATAACTGATTCCGTTGGTAAAAAAAATGCACAAGAATACCAGAAGATATAAAAGCACCATTTTCAGTGTTCTATCGATTTGCATCTTTGCGCCCATTACTTTTGCGCATCCCACAGCGATGCATGCAATACCAGACTGCCACTGACCGATGGTGCATTTCGAAGTGGAATGGCAAACTCACTATTAGTCGTTGTATTAAGCATTACCCAATCCATATCTGATAGCCAGCGGTAACCGGCCTGGTAGTTTTGCGCTTCGTCCTTCCTAACCTTTATCTCCAGGCTCTCCGCATAGATTTCCCGGGACGGATATTTGTAGTCCCACAGCATATTTTTCTCAATCCGGTATTCTGCCACCCGGACCTTCATAATAAAATACGAGAATGCATCTATGGGGTCGAGATTGAAAGAGGAATTTAAAAACACGGTATGCAGATCAATTTTAGGGGGCACCTGACTATATTCTATTCTGAAAGCGTTCTCACAAGGATCCTGCTCGCGCCTGTGCAGGTAAACACCCGTACCACGTATGGACAACGTGAACTCAAAATCATAAAAATAATCTGACCCTGGCTTCACAATCGTGTTCATCTGTACATTTTCCAGTGTGATAACGATCTTCAGGTCGCCAAACAGGAAGCGCTGCACATTTTCAAAGGATTCATAACTGTTTACTATTCCCCTTACACCGGAATGTGCACGGTGAACATTAGCGGTGTAGGCGTGCTTTAAAGTCCCCCCTTCTACCACATAAGCGTTATTTTGTTTGACCAGCCCATCACTGTGTCCGCCCGTCAGGTTCTTGACAAGACTATAAGATTGATGGTCGCTTCCAACCACGCAAAGGCATTTATCAATCGGAAACCCGCTTTTACCCAAACTATTCACCGGTTCACCGGGTTCCAGGTTCAAATATTTTCGCATGGTGGCCGGCTTGAATATCGAGGAATTAAACGGATTTAAAGCCGATACAATCGAATTTTCGAACCAGTTGGGTATATTTCCAAGATCTATTCCATTGTGTGGCGTGCCAATGGTCACCAAACGGTGAATAAGCGAATTCGGGTCATTAATGCGGTCCTTAGGCAACAGCGAGCTCGTAGATTTCAGAGAAGGAAGAATATTTTGAATAAGGGTTCTGCAGACCAGCCCGCCCATCGAATGCGCGATTAAAATTACTTTATAATCACTTTCAAGGTTTACCACACCGGCCTCAGCAAGCTTCCTCGGGATGGTCTCCGTTATCATTTTCGCCAGATCCCTGGCATGGTCCGTTATCGCCCTGGCTTTCCCCTGTATAAAATCCTCATCGTAAAACCGGCATACCCAGATACTTCTTGACGGATTGTCATGAAAGTCGCGCAAGCCATGGTTAACGGAATCTGCGTAACCATAATCGCGCAGTTTCATAAACCGGATCATTTGCCCCTCAAAAATATCGGCGATCCGGTAACCATTTTCCGGAGATGCTTCCCTTTTTTCTACAGAATTTGCGGAAAACCCATAATAAGCGTCGTGAAAAGTATCTTCTCTCTCGGAGGATGTCATGGCGTAACCCCGAACGTAAACGATCGGGTAAAAGGGCGCACGGATAGTGAATGCAGGCATAAAATAATAAGGTTAGGTTGTTGCAATTCAGGTAAATATAAAACACTAAAACTACAAAAGCAATATTAATGCTCATCTGCTTTCATTTTATTCTTCCGCCTGTTAACGGAACAATGACAATACTGAATGCTTACTTCTGAAGCCATATTGGTATACCTACCAAAACAAAGCAGCTATTTTCTTCATAGCAACGTGTTGAGTTTGATCCTTACGCAATAGTTAAGTACATTCTGCATTTGGCTCAATGGTGATCCACGTGAGAATTTCAGGATCATCGAAACGTGCAAAGGTGGGGTTTAGTAGCTAAACGGGTAAATAATGCACGCTCAGAGACACACTTCAGTTGCGCTGTTCGCCAAGCGGCATTTCAAAACCTTTTCACGTTGTAAAATTAACCTAAAGATACCCGCAATGCCTGCAGTACCTTTAACAGATTCGCGTATTCTCCCTCAGCCCCATTAACACTTAAGCCTCTGCTTTAATTGTAAAATTGATGAACAGCCATGCCGTAAGCACTTTGAAAAGAAAAAAGTTAAAGACTGCAACGCCGGCCATAAACGTAAAGGCGTCCCTTAAAGCTTTACAAGCCAGGTAACCAATTATCCCTGCGGCACTATTGTGAATATTGCTATTACGGTTAAAATATACTAGTGCTTTTTTTCATGGTACAACTTAGTATAGTTGGCGCTTTATCTTTTTAGCTCACGTAAACCTCTTTTTAAGTAATGTTCCCCGTCTGGCCAAAGCGTCTGTCCTTTTACCAGCCATGAAAAACCGAAGGCTTCTACGGCTAAAGTTTCAAAGGCATACACCATTGGAAAAGGCTTAAGGTCAACCCCAGAAATAAAGTAGATACCAAGTATTACTAATGAACCGATAATGGTCCAGCCACAAGCTTTAAAAACAATATTCCTTTTAGCCTTCTGGGTGCGTTTCCCATTTTCCTTTATAAGTGGGATTTTTTTCTCACGAGATGTAAAAAAGTAAAGAGACATTACAGCCAAGCTTGCGAGGAATACAAGCGCAAATCCAAAATGCCAACCTGTGCCGGCAATGGACTTAAAGACACCACCGCTATTGGTGTGTACACTATGGGCGTACTGTGAGCAGCACATTCCTGAAGGTAATTTGCAATCTTGCAGGGCAGGTACAGAACATTCAAATTTTGTAGGGACAAATGCGACACCTATACCACAAATACCTGCCACTGTTGAAAGTGCCCACTCTTTCCAGCTGTATCCGTAATAAGTAACAAGGAATGCGCCTATGATACAAAGCATTACAACGAGGATATCCCCCCTGTCGGTAAAGAAATAATCGCTGATGGAAGGTTCAAATCCGTTATACTCCGGCGAGCCGGATGGAAATATCGCAATGGCAATGGGCAGCAGCATTCCGCCAAACCCTATTAGGTTTCTTAAAGTAAGGTAAGAAAAAACCAACTCATTATTAGCTTCTTTGGATTTGTCTTCCTGTGGTGTGGTTGTCATTGATTCGTATTTAAGTTAAAATACCGGATGACCATTAGGCATCATCCTCCGTTTGATCCTCTTCGCCCAATTCGTCAATAATACCTTTTACCTTTTCTGGAATATCAAGATAATTACCTGATATAATTGTTCCGGCAAGCATGACCACTTTTGCCGTTATATCAATTACTTTTTGCACCGTTTTTATGCTTTTGATCGCTTTTTTCAGCTTATCGGTTGCCTGCTCAACTTTTTCTAATGCAGCCTGGCCTTCGTCTGCAATTTGAATAGCGGTGAGTTCATACAACGTTTTGCAGGCGATAAGCAGATCCCTTGACTCATTACTTAAGGACTCAATTGCGTCCTCAGATAGGCTTCCTATTTCGTCCTGAATTCTTTTATTAATTGCAAAGGCAGATGCTTTCATAGTATCTGCCAATGTTTTAAGTTGATATTGCTCTGCCATGATTAGTTAAAATTAGTGGTTAAAGATTTAATGTTGATGTACAGCTGGTAGACTTCCGCACCATGCTGATTGATAAGATCTATTACAGCCTTCGTCGTCAGCTTATTGTCTTTAAGCAATACGACCGTTTTGTTATGTTCATCCTTGATTGCGGTTAAAGCTTTAACTAACTGCAGGACTTGCGTCTTATACTTATCCAGCTTTATCTTCTCGTGGTTGTATGAATTCGTTAATTCTGCCTTCTTTGACAATTCTACCTTACGGTTACTCAACACTTTCAGGTACTTTGTATCTACTAGTCCGTTATCCGCATCTATTGACGGAAGAATAGAGTTATTAAGAATATCAATCAACGTCTGGATGCTTTTGGAAACATCAGTATCGTAATCTATCATGACCTGCCTTATCTTTTTTTCTCGGTAGGCTCCCATTAGCTTGTTTGTAAATACTGTTGCAATCCTGGCAGCAGCATCAACCTTATCGTCGCTCGTTATACCCAATTTATTCTTCAGCGCCTGGTCTGCCTTAATATTATCACGTACGACATCGAAATTATAATTAACTAGGTCCTTATCGGATAACTGCGTTAGTGCTTCAAAGTATGAGGCGATGCTTGTGATATAGAATGTTATCGCCATATCAGCTTTGTTGGCAGTGGCCGGCTCGTTAGGAATTGTTAATGGTGTTGGAATCCGCAAGGCATTATTGTCAATATCTCCGGATAGGTTGTACGCATTCTGGGCCATCGTATAGTTATAATAGCTCGATGTAAAGGTGTATCCAATATCGTTATACGACTCAATAGTTTTTACTGCCGTATTGGAAAAATTATTAACGTGTTTTAAATCGGCGCAGCCCAGGAAAAAAACCGAAGATGCTACCGCGAGGATGATAAGGTGCTTTTTCATGATATAAAGGTTAAGGAATAATTTACTTCTTGAGAATGACTGTAATTATCATAGTGGTATTAGTTATTACAATTATCCTTTATTAGCATAAATGTAGTAAAAATAAAAGTTTGAATTATTTTTTCTTCCGTCGTTACAGATGTCTTGCAGATGTTGACCATTTCTCTTTTTATCATAGGGTCTTAAGCTGACTATTAAGCATGTTAACTTATCTTTGATAATACGTTTTTGGTTAAAATACATTGAAAATCTATATCTTTGTAATACAGGTTTAATTAGTTAAAACATTATAAAATATTATTATTAAGGGTTAATACCTAAAAGGATACCGTTGAAAATAAATCTTTGTAAGTTTAAGTAAATCAATTAATTACAAACAAGGTTCTCGTGCAGCTGATAACATATCAAAAATCAGAAGGTTATGCCAAAAAAGCGTAACGATTGAATACCAAGCTCTCCGAAACACACATTTTTACAACACTCAATCCATTCATCTTTATTTAGAGAAATATTCCCAAAAGCCCTTTCAGCATGAACGAACAGGAAGAAGACAATTTGCTCAGGCATTTAACGCCGGCTATTTAATGCAAAAGCACGAACCGGAGTTATTAAGCAAGATCATTACTGAGAAAAAAGCAAAGCGAATTTGAGAGCACGATGGCATTAGGCAAAAGGCAACAAATCAAGGAGGTGCTGGTGCAAAAAATGAAAAGGAGAAGTAATATAACAAATAAATAAAAGCCGAGACATTAAAATTTTTAAATTACTCCTGTAAATTATCGGCCCTATACCTCAATCAATAACCTAATCTCATGTTCACTTTTTTACTTACAATTTCAGGGATTTGTATCTTCACTTACTTGCTTAAAACAATCCTTGGTATTAGTTTCAACTTTGTCTATATGCTTAATGATCGGCCATACATATGGTTGAGCATTACATTCATAACTGGATTTTTAAGTGTGTTATTGTTTTGGCTTTTTAATTGGAGCATAACGGTATTGCAATGGTCGTTCTTGTTGTCGTTCATTTGGTTTTTAACTAAACGACCAAAAGGAGTAACAGGGAGAGAAATGTATTTAAGCATGGGTATAAAAAGTGGCAATGCCTTTCATCTGGGAGGAATGTTCTTGTTTCTAGTATCCTCAATAGTAACCTTTATTGCCTTGTACGCAGAGGTGATACCTGCTGGACATTAAATCTTGGTAGACAGACATATTTTTTATTTGAATGTGCTCCTCAAGATTTAATAAATGATACTCAAGATAAATTGATATGAGTAATTATAATCTGAAATAACAAATTTAAAGGGATTAAATGTCGTTAACAGTTTTGAAAGCACAGCTATCTGGAATGCGTCAAGCTATGGAGGTTGTTGCAAGCGATACTACCACAGATCACGCGAAGTGGACCGGTGTTAATTCGTTTGTTAAAAGATATATTGATCTAGCTAGTCTATATCGTTCGCTTACGGAAGATTTTAAGCACTACAAAATATGATGTTTCTAAATTACGGACTCCATACGATATGATTTGGCTGGATCAAAAATTGAAGCGATCGGGAGTAAAGAATGGAAGGATTTTTTACATGCCGCGCAGGCTTATTCTGAATTAGCAAAAGAAAACACAGCCGATAACTGCCTACTTTGCCTGCAGCCATTGGGTGATCCGGAAATAAAACTGATCGATGCCTACTGGAACTTTTTAAAAAGCGTCGCAGAAGAAAATTATAAAAAGTCTAATGATAAGATTGACGAAGCCATAGCCAAATTAAAAAAGGTGAATTTTCCGGTTTTTGATGAAACCAGTACGGTATTCAATTATATTAAGGATAACTCGCCGCAGTTGATTCCTACTTGGCAGCAAAATTTAAAAGATTTCGGCGCTACAAAGCAAGCGTTGCTGCTGATGCTGGAAACAAAGGCTGAGGCCGCCGCTTACGTCTCTTTTAAGGCTATTGCCGCTGACTTTGATGAATTGCTGACAGGGATCATTGTTAAAATTGATGACTTACTTGCAAAAGATACCAGCGCTGAAATTGCGAAGATCGACAAAGGGATTGCGTTATTGAATGATAAAAATGTACTTTCAAAAGTATTGGATCAGGTCGAAAAACACATCAACCAGCATGCCTGGGCGGCAAAAGCAGATACCGCCTCTTCCACATTAAGAACGAATGGGTTGACTGCCAAACAAGGCGAACTTTTCGCCAAATATATAACAGTAAAATATACCGATATCTTTAATAACGAATGTATCAAGCTGAAAGCACCGAAAGTGGTGAACATTACGCAGCGAAACGCAAAAGGGCAAACCCTTAGAAAATTGCAGGTCAGCGGGCATGGAGCCAACCAAATATTGAGCGAAGGAGAACAGCGCGCGATCTGCATCGCAGACTTCCTGACGGAGGCGCAGATGAACCCGAACAATACCGGCGTGGTATTTGACGACCCGGTTTCATCACTCGATCATGAACGCCGGGAACGCATCGCCAAACGCTTTGTCGAATTCTCTACCCAAAACCAAGTTGTTTTCTTCACCCACGACATCGCCTTTTATGCCCGGTTGAACACCTTAGCGGCCGAAAGTGCAGTGGAGTGCATGTCTATTTCTATTAGAAGAAATGAAGATACTACAGGACTGATCTATGAAGATATACCATGGATTGCTTCTGGTGTCAATAAAAGAATAAAAGCCTTGCGCAACAGGCTCGTCGAAGTTGAAAAAGCTAAAAAGACCGGCGATGCGGATATCTACCTTTTTGCTGTCAAAGGCTGGTACGTGTTATTGAGGGAAACCTGGGAACGATTGGTAGAGGAAAAGTTATTATGTGGTGTAGTGGAAAGATTCGCGCCCGGCGTATCGACGTTGAAGTTAAAAAAATTACTAGTTACGCCAGAAATGCTCAAAGAGGTCGAATCAGGAATGACCGAGAGTTCAAATTGGGTGCATGATTCGGCTGCTGGCCTTAATCCTGACATTCCTGATTTAGTTAAGGCAAAAAATGACCTCGACCAAATCGATAAATTTAACCAGACATTTAAAGTATGAGGGTATTACATACGGCGGATTGGCATTTGGGCAGGAAGCTAGAACAATTCGACCGCACCGAAGAACACCAGGACTTTTTAGACTGGCTCATCGGTACTTTAACAGCAGAAAAAATAGATGTCCTGATCGTAGCCGGTGATATCTTTGATTCCGGGTCACCCTCCAACACTGCGCTGGAACAATATTATAAATTTTTGAGCCAGGTAAAAGACACCTGTTGCCGAAATGTGATCATCATCGGCGGCAACCACGATTCGATCAGCACCCTCAATGCACCAAAGGAATTGCTCCGGTATTTCAATGTGCACATTGTCGGCGGCGTCCCCGACCCAATTCAAGACCAAGTTATCCCCCTTTACGATGAAAACAAGGAACTCTGCCTTGTGGTCTGCGCCGTACCCTTTCTTCGCGACCGGGATATTCGCCTTTCCATTTCAGGCGAAACCGGTGAAGAACGCGAAGCACGCATCAAAAAAGGCATCGTCGATCATTACCGGAACTTGGTGGAACATATCACTTTACATAAATCAAATAACGTGCCCGTGATTGCTACCGGCCATCTGTTCGCGGCTGGCGCCAGCACTTCCGAAGGCGTGAAGGACATTCATGTAGGGAACCTGGGCCAGGTCGGCGGGGATCAGTTCCCGGTTGAATTCAACTACATCGCCCTGGGCCACCTGCACCGTCCGCAACTGGTCAATAAAATGGACCACGTGCGGTACTCGGGATCGCCGATACCCCTGTCGTTCTCGGAATCCGATCACGGTAAGGTAGTTATTATGATCGATTTTATGGAAGATGGCACGGTACTGACCGCCGAAGTGAAGATACCTTGCTGCCGCAGGCTCATCAGGCTCAGCGGCACGCTCGACAACATCCGCGGCCAAGTATTGTTGCTAGAAGACGAGGGTGCGCCGTATCCGACCTGGGTAGAATTGAAAATAGAGACCAATGCTTTTATACCGGATTTGCATGAGCAATTAGAAGCGCTTAAACTGCAAAGACCTTTTATCGGCCATTTTTTTCCGCGCCAGTTATTGATCCGGCCGGCGCAGCAGCTCAACGAACTGGCAGAAGCAACAGCCGCACTAAGCGATCTTGACCCGACCGCCGTATTCATTAAGAAATGCGAATCGGTCTTTCCTGGAACGGACTACAGCGATCTGCTGAGCACTTTCCAGGAAGCACTGGAGGCGATGCAGCAACAGGAGGGCCAGCCATGAAAATATTAAGTGTCAAATTTCTTAACCTCAATTCCCTCAGGGGTGAGCGGGAGATCCGTTTTGACCGGAAGCCCTTTACCGACAGCGGGCTTTTTGCGATCACCGGTCCCACCGGCGCTGGTAAAACCACGATACTCGACGCCATTACCGTCGCTTTATACGGCAAGGTCCACCGCTATGACAAGGATGCGAAGGAAATGATGTCGAGGCATGCTGTAGAAAGCTTTGCCGAGGTAGAATTCGAGGTAAAAGGTAAAGCTTACCGCGCAAAATGGTCTATCCGGCGGAGCCGCAATCGTGCTGACGGTATTATTCGGGATGAAAAAATGGAGCTCTCCGAAATAGCCACCGGGGAATTCATTGGCGGGCACACCACCACTTCGACCAAGGCGGCGATCGCGGAACTTTGCGATCTGGACTATCAGCAGTTTCTTCGTTCCGTGATCCTTTCGCAGGGTGATTTTACCAGGTTCTTAAAGGCAACGGATGAAGAAAGAGGATCGTTATTAGAGAAAATAACCGAAACCGGTATTTATTCACAGATCTCCATATTCGTATTTTCCAGGCAGCGTGAGGAGAAAGAAAAATTGGATGCGCTCAACGAACGTTTAAACGATACCGTATTTTTAACCGACGAGGAGGTATACGTTTATCAATTACATCTTGAGGAGCTTGCCTTAGCTGAGCAAACCAAAAAAAAGGAAGAGACGGGGCTAAGCAATGCTTTGAACTGGTTGGCAGCCATTGAAAAATTGAAAGCGCAACTTGAGATCCAAACAACCGAACTCTTAGCAAAAGAAAGGCAGTTTGAAGAAAACCTGTCCGGTTTTCATTCACTGGAACGCCACGAAATTGCCACCGGCTTTAGGCCGCAAGTGGTCGAGATCAAAACTATAAGCGATCAATCTGCAAACATCAAAGCAGAACTCATCCGTCTGGAGACCGCGCTGCCGGGCCAAAGGGCAGCCGTTTTGGAGGCTGACAAAGCATTACAGCTTTCCCTCGCGAATTTGGAAAAAGTACAGCAGCAACTCCGGGATGAAGCCCCTGTATTGGAAAAGGTTGCGCGAATGGACACCCAGCTCGAAAACCTGGAAGGACAAGTGTCCGGGCTAAAGGCGCAAATGGAAAACGCAGCAGAATTCGTAGAAAATTTAAAAATAAGCCAGCAACAAAAAACCGATGCGAACAGCCGGTTACAAGAACGCCTTACGGCTCTCGAGCAATGGCTTATCGAACATGACAGCGACAAAACGCTGGATAAACAGCTCCCCGCATTCCAGCAGCTTTACCGCAATTTTGAGGAACAGGACAAACTAGTTGCGGGCTTAGTTGTCGAAAAAGAAGAATATAACCGCTCCAGAACTGTCGAAGCGCAAAAAGCAGCGCAAAATGAAACGAGCATCTTGCAACTGCAGAAAGCGGCCGGGGAAAAACAAATTCTGATCGCCGGCCTGGTCTCCAATTTAAAAACTACACTCGGTTCCGAAACTCAGGAAAAGCTGGAGTTTGAGCTGAATCAATTGCCGTTGACCATCCAGGCTGGTGAGCAACAATATCGTCTAGCCATTAATTACAGGGACAGTAGCGCCGAGAAAGAAAAACTGGCTGCGCTCATTTTGCAGCTCAAAAATGAGCACATCACCCAATCCGCTAACTTAACCGAGTTTGAAAAAAAGAGTTCGGCAGCGGGGCAGCACCTGGCGGATCTCCGTGAATTAGTTTTAGTACAGGAACGTATCCAAAAATATGAAGCCGACCGGGACAACCTTGCCGACGGTAAGGAATGTCCGCTTTGCGGCGCGATACATCACCCCTTTGCGGAAACCCATGTCCATGCCGACGTAAGCGCGGCCGTACAAAAAAGAAATCAGCAAGAAGCGCTTGTTAACAGCCTAAATATTCAATTCCAAAAGGACAGCCTGGCGCTGAATACCCTTTCAGTTACCTTAAAGGTAAAACAAGAAGAACATGATGCGTTAACCAAGATACTTTCCAGCATCCTGCAAACACTGGAGACACCGGATACGGAAGCAATCGCCGCGTTGATCGCGCAAAAGAAAAAATCGATGGAAGCCTTAAGCAACATCGTGACGATAGCCAAGAATATTACGAAGCAAATACAACAAGCAGAAATCGAGCAAAACGCTGCCAGAGAAGACTTGCAAGCCGCCAATGGAAGATCCGCGCTCCTCCAGGAACGGATCAACATGTTCAAGGGCCATGTGGAGCGGGTCACCGCCTTAATAAACGACGCCATACAAAAAAGAACGGTTACCCGTGCCGCTATTAGCGAAATGCTGGGAACACTGGGCATCGGCTTTGACGCGAGCCAATTCTCACAGGCCGAAAAGGCTATTTACAGCAGAGCCGTCGCTTATGCGAAGACCGTAACAGACCTGCAGCAATGCCGCCTTGACCAGGCTACCCTGCTGACCGAGCTTGCAGGGCTAAAAGAAAGCATGGCGCAACGGCACCGCGAACTCGAAAGTAGTGCCAAAGCCTACGAACAGGAATTCAAAAGGGCAAATACCCTGCGGCTCGAGCGTATCACGTTATTCGGTGACAAGAACCCGGCCTCAGAACGCATTCGCCTGGAACAAGCCATCGCGGCAAACGATAAATTAAAGGATACTACTTATCAAACCTATAACCAACAAAAGCAACTCACCGAAGGCACCGAAGCCTGGATCGCTGAAAAAAATGATGAACAGCGCGCGCTATCCGGCAAAATACAACACTTGGAACAAGCTCTGCTATTAGCATTGAATGAAAAAGACATCCCCAATCAGGAAACCTTGCAAACCTTATTTCTGCCTGAAGTTAGAGCGCAGGAATTAAGCCGTTTACGCAAAGAATTAGAAACCAGGATCGCCGCCTTGAAAGAATCAAAGACCGTCACCTCCAGCTTACTTAAAGCGGAAGCAGCGAAGGAGCTGATCATCGAACCCGCCACCGAATTGCAAGAAAAACTCGAGGCCGTTGAACTCGAATACTCAGCGCTGAACCAGGAGATAGGTAAACTGAAGCAGGTATTAACAGCCGACCAGCTAACCCGCGATAAATTCGATGAAACAGCACGGCAGATTGAAATTCAAAAGACTGAATTTGTCCGATGGAATAAATTGAATGCGCTGATCGGTTCCGGGGATGGTAAAAAATTCAACCGGTTCGCGCAAGGGCTCACCCTAAGCCGGCTGACCGACCTGGCGAACCTGCACCTGCAAAAACTGAGCGACCGGTACCAGATCCTAAAAAGCAAAGAAAACGACCTCGAGCTGTTGATCATCGACGGGTATCAGGCCGACGTTGTGCGGCCGACAGCCAGTCTTTCGGGTGGTGAAAGCTTCCTGGTCAGCCTGTCACTGGCACTCGGCCTATCTGACTTGGCCAGTCACAAGGTTCAGATTAACTCACTTTTTATTGATGAAGGATTCGGCACGCTTGACGCGGATACGCTGGACATTGCTATTTCAGCACTCGAGAATTTGCAGGCGAAAGGGAAGACCATCGGCATCATATCGCACGTGGAGGCGCTTAAAGAAAGGATCGGCACACAGATACAATTAAGTAAGCTTCCGGGTGGCCAAAGCCAAATAAAAATAACAGAATACGGAAGTGTATTATATCACCTCTAATCCCAAACTTCTATTAAAAGTACCGACATTGACGGTTTAGAACAAAATGAGGATTTGTAATATCAGAATTATTTAATTAATCCTCCTAAATGTAACCGCCCCCTGTTTTCACCAAAGATCATCTAACAATAAGAAAACAGGGGGCGTTCCTAGGGCGGGCGATAGCCCGCCGCCGGGCATTTTTGGAAATAAGGGGGATCGCTCCCCCTCTAATAGCAATTAGTTATAAATCAATGCTTCGCTTCCCTGCGTTGCAAAATCACGGCAAAGATTAAAAGCAGTCTGTGCCCGTTGCCTGGCTGTACCGTCCATGATAGATTTAAATTTAGCTTCATCACTTTTGAAACTGCGCACATTTTGGAAATAGCCCGTAACGCTGTTATATGCGCCAAATACCGTTCCTGCGGTTGTGTCCATTTGCTGGGTCTGGCTTCCTAAAGCATACTCAAACACGTTATCTACAATATTCGTGTAATGTGTAGATAGCAGGTCTAATTTGCCCTTGGCTAAATTCTCTAAAACCTCCTTATTAGGTGCCATTGCAATCTGTATCAACTTTTTAACCTCTGCATCGGTAATGCGCACCCTTGCCCACTGATTAAATAAGCCTTCAAATTCACTGCCTAATGATTTACTGATACCCATTAAAGTATGCGCCTGTTTCAGCCTCTCGGTTGCGGATGCCGTATGACGGATTTTAATCGCCCCTGAATGATTATTCATAGCTGCGTTTAGCGTATTGTTGCAAACTATCCTGATCGGTGTAAAAGCTGCGGTAATACTGCCTAATCCATCATGTGAGGTCGTTAAAAATAAATACTGCTCTATCCAGTCCTTAGCACCTACACGTATACAATCGGGTAATTTAGCGGTTATAAATACCCGCTCACCGTTACCTAATGCCCCCGCCGTTTCGTATAAAATACCGTCGCCACCGCCTCCAATCGCGTCAAAGAACGAAAATGCATCCCGGTTTTGCACTACTTCATAATCATTGCCGACTACCCCTAAAACCTGCTCGGTATCTGCCCGAACGGTTGCAAAGAAATTCGGTACTGTTATTTCAGGGATCATAATATCATCGCTTCTCTCGCCCAAATAATTGGCGGTATCATAAGTAAATAAGGGGCGTTTCTCTACAATATAATCAAGCCCTGCGTGTTGTATCGCTTCGCTACTGGTTGGGTAGCGGTCTATAATTTGACCTAACCCGTGCCAGGCTTTTTCCTTTACGCTCATAAAGCTGTTTTTGCCTGTTTTCTGATTGAAATTTATTTGATGTGCCATGATGTTATTTTTTAGTGTTCAATTCAATGATTTTTGTTTGTATTACCTCCACATTTGGAGTACTGCTCACCTGTAAAACCGTTTTGGTTTGCAGTTCCTGTATAGCATCGTGTATGTTGCTATGCGCGGTTTTTATGGTGACTTTCACCAGTAGAAAGATTTTATCCTCCATCGTCTTAATATTGGTAGGTGTTCATAAAATCGCTTAATTCTAATTGAAACCTTGCGGGGTTTTCCTTCGCTAAATTTTCGGCGTAACCCTCCCAAAATATTTGGTTGGTTAGTTCTATAAATTGCTCGTACATGGTATTTGCTGTTTTTTAGTGAAACCATAAAAAAATGCTCCCGATTATATGCCGGGAGCATAGTTTGTTTAAGCATTTGGAAAAATAATATTTGCTTCAATGTCGGCCAGTTTTTCATGGCAGGCATCAAATATGAACTGTGAAACCATACGGATGAGGTTAGGCGTATTGGTGATAAACTCCCTGCCTTTATCGTCTTTGATAATCAGCTTGCACCCCTGATATGGGTTACTTTCCAATTCGTCGTTTTCTTCAATTAATTTCACTTCAAAATCTTCCAGTAACTTGATGCGGGATAACAGCGTTATCCGTTGAATGCTTAGGCGGTGCAAGCCGTCAACGGTTTTTAAAGTTTGCTCTAAGTTCAAAGCGAATTTTTTAGGCTCTGCTCTTACCTCTTCAATCTTTGCGGGTTCGGCTTTCCGCTCATCCTGTTTTACCTGCTCGGCTTTCGGTGCATCGTCTAATCCCTGTCCTGTGGTAAAAGGCGCAATGTTAGCGGGTTGGTTATCCACTGTAGCGGGGCTACTTGTCTTAACCTCGGCTGCTTTGGTTGCCTCAATTTGCGGAGTTTGGGCAGGTGTTTGATTTTTAACGTTTTCATCTTCTTCTTTGGCTTCCTTTCCTGTTAAGCTTGGGCGGTTTTCAACTCTGTTTGCGGTTTGGTTGTTTTTTGCTGCTGTACCTTGTACACCGTTTGCATTTTTTTCTGCTGTTTTCATTTTTAAATGATTTAAAAGGGTTAAAAATTTGTTTTTTCGTTTCCCTCTTACCGAAGACTTTCCTTAAAAAGCTATTTTTCAAAAGAAAAAACGGTAAAAAAGAAAGTCAAAAAGTCGGTCGAAAAGCCTGGGCGGGAGAACTATAAGTCCCGAAGGGTGGCCGCAGCCCAGCGGAGGACATTATGCGTTCGTACGACCGGGCTGACCGATCTTGACGCCGCTTTTGTCCGTTTTCTTTGGAAAATAGCACCTTGAAAGCATCTGATATTTTAGCAGGAAATTAAGTGCAGAGTGAAGGCAAGCGAAGCTTTTCCCGGCATCGCGGGTAAACGAGTGAAGTGCTGAAAGATGCTCTTAATTGGATGTGGAAGCAGGTTTAATTATAAGCGAATGCTTTTGCAGCGCAGCAAAAATGCAGCAGCGGATGTTTAACGAATGGAATTAAAGGAAAAACTGCCAGGAAGCGGATACCTTTTCAGGGAAAAGATATAGGGTAAAGCGCGGTCAAAGAGGCAGCTAAGTATTAATGACCTTTCAAGAGATAGCCTATCACTATTCCTACAATAATCGCAATAATGATCGCCGTCCAATTAACTGACGTTTTATTCTTCAACTCGGTGATTTGACCTTTATAGGTATTTATCTGCTCATTCAAAAGACTGATTCTATCGGTTTGTAATTTCTGATCACCGGTTAACTGGCCGTTAAGTACGTTTAGCTTTTCTTTGTAAACCTGTTCTAAATCACTAACTGTTTTTAACCTAAGCTCTTCATTGGCTTTCAATTTTTCATTCAGATTATCAATTTGTTTTTGATAATTAGCTGTAAGCTGAGTTTTTACAGATTCTATTAATTTGGCTTTGGAGTTCTCTAATTCCTCTATGGTATCGTTGTACACATCATTAAGAAATTGCCCTAATTCGGAAGGCGTAATAAACCCTTTATCGGCGACCCTTTGCAGTAATGTGTTGTCGTCTTTATGCCCAATGGCTGTAATAAACAATGATTGCAAACCGGCTGCTTTTTCCGAAATTGCAGGTCTGTTAAAAATCTCCAGGTTGTCACCGCCGCCACGGGATACCGCAATTACTCCGTAGTTTTCATTTTCCAGGCGGTCAAGTGTACTTATGATCTCTTCCTCCGAACTTAGATTGATACGGTGAAAACTTAAATTATAAAAACCTATACTCTCCCGAAGCTGGTGTTTAATATCATTATCAATTATTCCTGTTTTTCCAATTATGATCCCGATTTTAAATGGGCTCTCCCGTATAATTTTTTCTTTAAGCCAGCTATATACATCACGATAACCAGTAACCGCTTTACGTTGCATCAATTCAATCTTTTTCAGATCATCACCGCAGTATTTATTTTGCGTTTGCTCAACCAGATCAGTAACCGTAAGTTGTATTTGAATGCTGCCGGATGTGTTGATTACCCTACGGGTTACGAAGCCATTAACGGTTACCGTTTTATTGGGCTGTAATTCGTTCCGTATTAAAGGAGGGACCAATATTGTTATTGCTGCATCTGAGGCCTCATCCCTAAAAGTATCATAAAAATATCCACTGTATTGATTGCCTTTGCCCTGGACATATATTCCTTTTAGCTGTACAATACGTTTAGTCTCATTGACAGATAATGCGTTATTGAATAAATTCAATACCGCTGCCGGTGAATAGCTTACTAATGAGTTCTTGTCGGATGCCATTACCGCTAAATTACGAAAATGGCTTTGCAGCCGACATTTTAAATTGAAAACAAAGCTATATTATTTAACGTCAGCTAAATAGTGATTGGGCTTTTTTAACAACATCCTTGAGATCTATTCCTTCACCGAGAACGCCACTAAAAAGATCCCCTGTTTCTTTTAAGCGATCAATCGAATTATGAATAGTGAAATCACGTATGGTTAAACCTGGTTTCACTTCATCCCATGTAACCGGCATAGATACCGTCGCACCAGGCTTAGGTCTTAAAGAATAAACCCCTGCGATCGTGGCACCGGGTCGGTTTTGTAAAAAGTCTAAATACATTTTGCCCTTTCGATTAGAGATCATCCGCTCCAGCGTTGTGAAGTCCGGCACTTGCTTATGAACAAGCTTAAATACAATGTTTGCAAATAGTTGGCTTTGGTCAGAAGTGTACTTCGCTCCGAGCGAAATATAAATGTACATCCCTGGGGATCCTGATATTTTGGGCCAGCTGGACACTTCGATTGCATCAAGGACTTTTTAACCTTCAGTGCCATTTGAATCATCTGATCAAGGTGTTGCTTATCCGGGTCAAGGTCAATCACACAATAATCTGGATTACTGAAATCAGTTAACCTATTTGACAGGGTGTTTTTATGCAGGCCGGAAATGAGTTATTAATTCGGTGTTAAAGACGGACAGTACCAGCAACAAAATGAATGAACGAATAGAGTAAGACACAGTAAATTAACGGATCAGCAGTAAATCTTAAAAGTGAAATAATTATCATTTTACTCAAACAAAATAATAGTTTTGCACCCATTTACGGTGAGAATGTACCTCGGCGTAATTACTATCTAAAAAAATGAAAAGAAACATCCCGTTTTTAGCTTTAACATTGCTTGTTTTGGCAACAGGCTGCAGTAAAAAAGACAGCGTTAAACCTGTAACAAATCATGAGGTCACCTTCAGCACTACTTCCAATGGTTACAAAACAGTCATCAGCCTGCAAACCAAGGGGACTGCCGAAGAAGAAGCAAAAGTATTAACCAGTGCCACGAATACCGGAACTAACTATTCATATAAGACAACGATTACTACTGGAGATCATTTATTAATAACTATTTCACCGAACGGTGCCAATAGCAGGTATCACTATCAAATCGATGACAACGGTAGCAAAACGGATGAAGGAGATGTGACTGTGGCTATCGGCACATCGTTTGTCTTACACTATCCTAAAAGTTCCAACTAATTTAAAATATTGATCACTGAATGCTGGGTTGAAACATCCGGCATTTTTGTATAAGCTCAACTTTCAAACCGATTCTGAATTAATATATAAAAAGTATGTTTGATCCTAAGGTAAATATAGTCCACCTTCTCTGCCCCAAATTCATAAGAAATTTTCAACCTGATAAGGCTTGAGGATTTGGAATTCTTTAGGAAAGCAATTTATCGGTATACTCCGGGCATAAGAACGTTCACCAATTGAAAGTTTTCGAACACCATTAACAACCCCGCTCTGGACGAAAACATGCTCGGATAGAGATGCATATTAACCCTATCCTGAGCGCCGTATCATAACTCCAAAGATCACCTAAACAATGAACGTTTTTTTTAACCAGTTCTGTGAGTGAGAAAATATCATAAAAGGATCTACATTTTTTGATCCTGTCAAGAGCCTTTGTCAATTCGAAAGAAGCAGCCTCGCAAAGTTTTTGACCCAAACGTCGCTGATGACTGTTCATATTACCACCAGGGTTTTTGGCTTGTGCCGCGAATTCAACCGCTTGCACGATAGCAAGTTATTAACAGGCAGCAAATTGTTAGAATTGTTTTAATTTTCACTGAGGTGGAATTATAGTGCTTTATTACAAGATCAAATGTATTCATAAAAGATAATCAAAAAGCAAATGGGTTTATATTGAAATGCAGGAACGCCCTTCTAAATAAAAAGTAATTAGATTACTGATATCAAAGCACCACCACTATCTGGTTGTTTTAACCAACCAATAGGCACTAAAATGTGGCCAAGGTCTTGTAGCTC
>NZ_JBEPPE010000019.1:0-28620 GCF_040547175.1 Mucilaginibacter sp. UYP27 | reverse complement strand
TGCGTTTCGGTAATGATAGAGTTCTTCATCGTTTGACTGGTTAAAGTTAAGACTTTTCGTCCTTTAAGCAGTCCGGTTTTTAGGAGGGGTTACAATGACAGTACCGGGAAGTAGTATCGATCTGATTGGCTCATTTTCCAATCCATTCAGTATAACATGATATGGTGTGCTGTCGGAATAGGAAAAGGAGATATCAACGCGACTATCCGGAATAATCATTACTTCTCTTTCTTCAGCAAAATTTTCCAAAATCCAGAAACTTTCAACAAAATCGTCAAGTTTAGAAACAGGTTTAAGTTCTCTGTATCGAAAATTCTTCATTTTTTTTAAATAACTATCAAAAGTAATGAAAAAGGGGCCTAAACATAAAGGTAAGATATTATGCCTGCTAAGACTGTTATTTAGACAGGCATTGGACCTTTAGAAACACGACCTCCATATCATTCTATTCTTGTCGACAGCTTGTCGATAGTTTCCTAGGGGCTTGGTGATCATCATTATCGAATTGTATACGAGCACGTCAATGAACAAATTGAGTGACATCATTGTCAGAAAATAATTTTACAGATCAGCTTAGCATTGAATTTCAAAGCGTCCTGCACCTATAGTTGATTTGAACTTCTTTTAGAACTTCGTCTTTGCTATCTGGGAATTTTAGTAATAGCGCACCCACATCAGCCAGGTGGCCTGCAGGCAAGCCACAGATACCCCTGGAGGAACCTGTGACTGAAATAACTTTACCGGATATTGCATTAATAATATTGCTGTGATTTTTCAAGTAAAGAAATAATGCCTTGACCGATGTCAATTAAACTTGGCAACATTTCAGGATCCAACTATAAAGTTCGTTCTGATGATGTTATCTCTTTATCACTGTTGCAGCCGAATCGTTTGATGATAATACCAGCCTGGTCAAATTCAAGTTGCTCGTTACCGTAGCTATGGAACCATTGACCATTTTGATCCTGCCATTCTTCCTGAAAGCGTATGGCATTTCTGTTTTCTTTAGCGCCCCACACTTCTTTTTTAACTTTGTAATTATGCTGTTCGGCAAATTTCTTGGCCAGGTATTCTGTCACTGCTGCACGTCCATTAAGGAAAGTAACTTTATCTGAAAATTCAACATTTTCTGAATATAACAACCCTATTTGACCAGCATCGCGAGTATTCCACTCATTTTCATTAATCTGTAATTTTGCTGCTGCTGTTTCTCCGCTAAAGGGAGGTATCAATTCTTCATTTTTCATTCTCTTAATTTAAATGGTTCATTCATAATGTTAATAGTAAACAGAAGTGTTAGTTGCGCACTTAAGTTTAACTATGCAAATGTCCCTTTATATGGCATAGAATCACATGGACAAATGGTGTATAGACATGGATAAATACTATACCTTATTTTAATCAAGCAGAATTTGGATCTACTAACCAAATTAATCAGGTAGAACAGCTGATGGATGACTGCAAACAAAACTTAAATGTAAATTACCAGAGTCTTTGGGCCGATTAATTTCATTAAAGTCTGATGAAGGCAACGCTTTAACTATCAAGGAAGTTAGTAGGGTGCAACTAATATTTTCATGCATTTGCCTGATCGAAACCAACGGTGTCCCTGAAAAATTGAGGAGATATGGCCACTTTGCTTTTAAAAAAACGACTAAAGTAAAATTCGTCATTAAATCCGAGTTCATAAGCTATTGCTTTAATCGGTTGAGCGGTAAGATATAACTCCCTTTTTGCTTCGGTAATGATGCGGTCAGCTATTAAAGTAGATAAGGTTTTATTAAATCGAGTTTTACAGATTCTGTTAAGAGCGGCAGTAGAAATATTTAACTTACACGCATAGTCTCTTGGGCTATGCAGTGTTCTGAAATGATTTTCAATAGCTTCTTTTAAAGCGTCTAAAATTGTGGGTTCATCATTTATAGAATTATCATTGGGGCCGCGCTTCTTGATTTTAATTCTGGATGCATTAATTAAGAGTATTTTCAAATAAGCTATCAATACCTCCGGTTCCGGTTTGTCCGGACGTTCCATTTCAGATTGGAGGCCATACATTAAAGTCAATATTGATAGCGCCTCCGGATCTGTTAATTGGATAACCGGTGATTCAAAAATATTATTAAATAATACGCCATTACAGGAAACCTCGTTGCGGTGTTTGTGAAGGCAAAAAAACTCAGGATGAAAATTAATCATCAACCCCCTGAATTCTCTTTCACTTTCTATTCTGAATGGTTGGTAAAGTGAAAAACATACTAAACTGTTTTTATTAAAGCTGTATTCAGAGATATCAGCCTTCAATTTTCCGTGGCCTTCCAAAACCAGAATAACCGAAAAGTAATTGAACGAATTTAGTTTTTTAAAATATTCATCAGTTTCAAAGGGATGGACTTTAAATGCCAGCGATTTACTCTGGGGATTTAGCAATTCTAAAACGCTGTCAGCTTTTACCAATGTCATAATATAAGATTAAGAGTTACAAGAAGCTAAAAGTAATCCCTTTCAATCAATTAAATGACTGCCTGAATTCCCCTGGAGAAGATTTAGTTTTCGCCTTAAACAGTTTACTGAATGACTGGGGATGTTCGAAGCCTAGCTGATAGGCAATCTCGTTGATGGACAAACTTGTCATTAACAGTTTTTCTTTTGCCAGTTCAATTAATTTGTCATGAATGAATTGCTGAGTACTTTGCCCAGACAACATTTTCAATAAGCGGCTCAGATAATTTGGCGAAATATTCAATGCATCAGCAATGTAGAAGACAGTCGGCAAGCCATTTTCAATCAGCGAACCACTTTCAAAATAAGTTTTCAGCAAAACTTCCAGTCGGTCAAGGATGCGGTGACCGGCTATTTTTCGGGTGATAAATTGCCGCTGATAAAAACGGTCCGAATAAGTAAGCAGCAATTCAATTTGTGATGTGATCACATCCTGACTTAAACTGTCTATGCGGGAATGGTATTCCTCTGCAATGTTTTGAAATATTCCGCTCACCATAATTTCTTCTTTTTCCGATAGGTGAAGGGCCTCATTGATTTGGTAATCGAAGTATTCATACTTCTTGATTTTGTTAACCAAAGATGTATTCCAAAGAAAATCGGGATGAATAAGCAATAGCCAACCTGTATGATTAAAATTCTCTGCTGTAGTATATTCGAAAGAAAGTAATTGCCTGGGTGACATAAAATGCATAACGCCTTCATCAAAATCAAAATCCTGCTGCCCATATTTCATTTTTGCATTAAAGTTCTTCTTCAAGGCAACGGTGTAAAAATCCATTATAATGCTCAGCTGTCCTATATCAGGAATACGCTGAATATCTTCAAACCTGATAACACTTACTAAAGGGTGTTCTGGTTTGGGTAACTCATTGAAACGATGATATTCAGCAATGGTTTTGATATGATGCAGCGGCGTTACAATCATGTTACGTTATTAAATATTACAGGTTAAACAAAATCTTTAATCCTTCTTTTAGCGAAGCTGGTTTACGTCCAAGTATAATTTCCAGGTCTTTGCTGACCTTGGATTCCTGACCGTTTTTAATGTCGGTCATAAAACCGAGACTCATATTAGCTACAAACTCTGGTAATCCTCTTTTCATAGCTACTTGCAAGAAAACATCCGGGTCAACCGGAGTATAAATTACATTTTTACCGGATAGTTCACTAAGTGCCGCAGCAATATCATAAAACGAATAGGTTTCAGAATTTGTAAAGTCTAAAATGCGGTTATCGCAGTCATAGTTGGCTAAGACATTGCCAATGGCTTCTCCCATATCGCTTCTGAGCGCATATGATGCTATACCGTCTCCAGCCGGCTGATTAATGCCGGTTTCAAGTACATCTTTACCCAAAAGTAATACCATAGCATCCATATATAAAATATTACGGAACAGGATATAGTTTAACCCGCTATTCTTTATATAATCTTCTGTTTCAAAGTGCCGCTTCATCAGTTGGTTGGCTAAAGTGTTTCTGTCTTTTAGACATCGTCCGGTATACGCGATACATTTTACTCCAGCCTTTTTCGCGGCATCTACTACATTTTGGTGTTGCTCTAAGCCATTCTGGGCTCTTCCACCAGAAATTAAAAGCACTTTTCCGATTCCCTCCATCGCATTATGGAGTGAGGCGATATCATCATAGTCACCTAAACGCAACTCAACGCCTTTTTCCTTCAAATCAGCGGCTTTGTTCTCATCACGTGTAAGCGCAACCACCTGATTAGCGGGTATAGTTTTGAGTAATGATTCAATTACTGCTCTCCCAAGATTTCCGGTTGCACCTGTTATTAATATTTTTTCCATTTTACCTTTTTTTAGTTTTAGCAAAATTCAGCCATTGAGCAATACATAAAGTATCCAAATCTATCTTTATAGCAGTCAAATATGACATTTATAATTAACGGCTAAATAAGTACTACCTGTTATCTGATTTATTTTCGATGAATCACCATTTTTATCCTTCAATGCACATCAACCTACCCTGAATCGCATTCGTCGGCTGATTAGGCCTATTGAGGGTCGATTAAGTATTAGCGGTCGAAATCAAAAAAAACAGTCTCCATAACTGCTTTTATTTGCGGAATGAAATCTATATTTTTAATAATAATAACACTTACTGCCTTCAGCACAATATCTCCGGCACAGTCGTTAAGCAGCGGAAAAATAACCGGATTTATAGTTGATTCTTTAAGCGCTACACCGATACCCAGTGCAACAGTAGGCATTTATAGGACGGGTGATATGAGGCTAATTGCCGGAGCAAATACAGCTATCGCTGGAACTTTTGTTATTGCGAATTTACCCGCAGGTTCTTTTCGAGCCGTAGTCAGCATTTTAGGTTATAACAGTAAAACAATTGAGCTGATCAATTTAACCGAAAATGCAACAGTATCGTTAGGGACAATCCGCCTCAAGGCAGTTAATACCACTTTGAGCGAGGTCACCATAGTTGCCAAGCTTCCGGTAATTGAAACCAGGATAGATAAGCTAATTTATAATGCGGCGGCGGACGTTACCTCGCAGGGCGGGACAGCACTGGACGCACTCAAAAAGGCACCAATGGTCGCAGTAGATATCGACGGGAATGTAGAATTACAGGGAAACGGGAATATCAGGTTCCTTATCAATGGCAAACCGTCTACCGTATTGGGAAAAAGTATCACGGATGCACTGCAGGGTATCCCTGCCAGCGACATCAAAAATATAGAGATCATTACCAGTCCCGGGGCAAAATACGACGCGGCAGGTACCGCCGGCATAATCAACATCGTGATGAAAGAAAATAAATTGCGCGGCGTTGGCGGAAGTATAAATACATCAGCCGGCACCAGGATTGAAACTATCGCAGCAAACGTCGGAGCCCGGTGGAAAAATGTCGGAGTAAATGCGTTTGTTAACGGGACTTATAAACCTTCAGCGGCAGTCATCAATACTTCAGACCGGCATTCTTTTAATCCGAGCAAAGATACGATAACCGAATTTTTTCAGCAAAGGAGGAGCCCGATCAGACGAGACAGTTATAACATTGGACTTAGCTTCGATTGGTCTCCATCGCCAAAAAATTTGTTTACGGGAAGTATTAGTCAAAGTAAGTTTTCATTTCATGGAACAGGTATTACACCTGGGTTTGAGCACACCTATCTTTCCTCAGGTGCATTATTATCGACTATTTTAAGTACCAGGTACACCACCGGTGTTTCTATTCAAAAAACAGTGGATGTCAACTTATCCTATAAAAGAAAATTTGTTAAAGACGGACATGAACTTGAATTTTCTTATACATCCAGTTCAGGTACGCCATACGATTATTCAGCACAGCTTACCACCTACCCTGACGGGCAATTGAGCGCATTAGGATTAACAGCCATTGTTCCAGGCCGGAATAAAGAACAAGATATTGCGCTTGATTATTCGTTACCAATAAGTAGTGGGTATTCATTGGAAACGGGTGTAAAGGCCGAATTAGAAAATATTTTCAGTAAAGTAACTACGGACAGTTTAAGCAAAGCCGGAACTTATGTGACTGATGCAGGAGCAACCTATCGCTTTAATTTTCGACGGAATATTTACGCAGCCTATTTTTCGGGTTCCTTTTCATTGTTTAAAGATTTTATCAACGGAAAGGCAGGGTTAAGATATGAAACTACCTACAATAGCTCAGATTTTGCGGGCCCGGCAATTCCCAAAGATCAAATCCTGGCACCATCGGTATTGATACAACACAAAATTCGGGAAGGGCAGTCTATGATATTGTCATATACTTACCGCATTGAAAGGCCGGATTACGAAGACCTCAACCCTTTCGTTAACATTATCGATCCGCACAATTTATCTGAAGGTAACCCGCTGTTGAAAACAGAAAAAGGGCATCAGTATAAACTGGCATTTAATGATGCGATAGGAAATTCGGCCAATCTCTCCGTTAGTGTTTACTATAACTATAACAAAGATGACTTGCAACCTTTTATTACTTATTACCCAACGATTATCGTTAACGGTAATAACTACACTGGTGTTTCGCTTTCTAAGCCGGAAAATATAGGTTCACAAGTCGCATACGGCGCGAATGCTAACGGCTCCTGGTCGATTGGTAGGCTGGATTTACGTAGCGACCTGATGATTAGGTATCTGTCAAACCGGGTTCAGGGGTTCGCCGATGTTAACGGTGTTTCTTACCGGCTAAACCTGAATGCGGACTACAGTTTCGGAACGAATTGGATAGCAGAGGGATTTATCAATTACGATTCCAAAAGAACCAATTTTCAAAATACCCGGCCGGAATTCCTGGTTTATACTTTTGCCCTAAAAAAGCAACTCTTCTCCAAAAAAGCAAATATTGGAATTACCGCCACCGACCCCTTCAATAAATATACTCATCAGCAATCTTCTGCTTATGGTTCAAATTTTTACCAGACGGTTTTCAGGCAGGAACCGAACCGTTCTTTTGGGATCTTTTTAAGTTATAAATTTGGAAATACTACCATAAAAAAAGAAACGGGAACGAAAGTAGCAAACGAGTAAAACTGAAAACTTTATGAGCTTGTTCTTACAGACTAACATAAAACCCTAAGGTTAAAGCACACCCAAAACAAACTTTAGAAGAGATCAGCTAATTATATCTGTAGATAAAAATACGCAATAGTTCTTACCATAGCTTATTGATGTTAAATCATAAGATCATAGTTAATTCCAAATCTTCCCGGTGCGTCGGGGGGAGTTTTAGCGGTGTAGTTTCGTTTGGTTGAAAAACAGGCTCTTTTAGTAGAGCAAATTTATACCTTTGGGATTCGTTCTATTATTCGCCTTTCAGCAGTTCGATAATTTCTTCAGCAAGTAACGAACACTAAAGTAAGCTCACTGCTCATCAGTCGTTGCACCCTGAGCTGAATAGATAATTTTCGGTGTAAAGAATAAAAGAGATTGATGAATAACAATCCGGTAATCTGGGTGACAATTATTATAACACCAATGGATTTTCTTATAATGTCAGGGTCACGCAAACCTTTTGTTGGTATCGTGATAGCCTTATTAGAATGTTTGTATTCAGGAATCAAATTTGCAACCTAAAGTGATATCAAGACAAAGCAACTTTTTTTCTTCAAATGGTTTGTATCGGTTTTGTACCCTAGGTAATAGAAATTTACTCAGTCGTGTAATTTCATGCTCGAATGTAAGACAGTGCTTTTTTTTGTTTTGAATTGGCACGAATGATTTACCGTGAACGAGTATTGGCCACACTTGAATACCTGTAGCCGGAAAATCTTGCCTGTTAACGGCATTAAGTCACGTCTTCGTCGAAAAATGAAAGCATGATTAAGATTTATATGCAGATTTGTATAATGCACAGAAAGAAAAAATATATAACCGCTGCTTGGCACCTATTATTTTGGCTGGCTTACTTTTTGTACGCTGCTATCGACGATGGTGGCAGGCACCGGGATTCCTGGGGCTTCGATTTTCAGCTATCTGCCTTGAATGAATTGCCTGTATCTATGATAGTTGTTTATGTCAATATGTACTTGCTGCTGCCTGTATTTTATAAAAGTCACAAATACTTACAATATATAGCCTGGGTCATATTGCTCCTTGTTATTGGCGGCTTAATAGACCGTTTTTTCTCCTGGACTGTATGGCTCCCACGTGAGCGTTTTATTGATCCCAACAGTAGGGAACCAACACAATTTTGGATATTCACCCGGATCATCGAAGACTCTATTGCCAACTTTCCATTGTTATTGGTAACGCTTGTTTTGATATTGATGAGGGATTCTGCTCAAAATGAGAAAAAATTAAGAGAGATAGAGAAGGAAAAGTTTACAGCTGAAATGAATGTTCTTAAGGCGCAGATCAATCCTCATTTCTTTTTTAATACACTTAACAGTCTTTATTCACTAACACTTCCGATTTCAAAAGAAGCATCAGATGTGGTCGTTCGATTATCGGACCTCATGAGGTACATGCTTTACGATGCCAGTGCTAACCAAGTCCAGCTAAAAGATGAAATTGTTCATCTTGAAAATTATATCGCTATTGAACATATGAGGTTTACGGATAGGCTGGATTTATCTTTTCAACACTCCGGGGATATAGATGATAAAATAATTTCGCCCTTGCTGTTGTTGCCGTTTATTGAAAATGCCTTCAAACATGGCATTGGAGATAATTCTGGTTGGATAACCGTTGATTTGCAGGTTGTAGGTAACAGGCTTTTCCTTAAAGTGGAAAATAGTTGCCCTGTAGTTTTAGGTAAAAAAGAAGAAGGAGGCCTTGGCTTAACTAATGTCAAACGCAGGCTTGAGTTGATTTATCCTGGAGGTTACGACCTTAATATTGAACAGGCTGCTGAAATATTTGCGGTTGAATTAAAAATAGACTTATGACGAAGATAAATTGTGTAGTGGCCGATGACGAGGTTTTAGCGCGCGATGTCATTTTAAATCATCTTTCTGCTTTAGATAATATTAATATCCTGGCCACCTGTGCAAACGGACTGGAAGTTTACGAGGTTATAAAAAGTAAAAATGTGGACCTTCTTTTTTTGGATATCCAAATGCCTAAATTAACAGGTATCGAATTGCTCCGGACAATCAAAAATCCACCCGCAGTAATTATTACTACAGCTTATCCGGAATACGCTATCGAGGGTTATGAGCTGGATGTAATCGATTATCTGCTTAAGCCGGTAACTTTTGAACGCTTGTTAAAAGCTATAGATAAGTTTGAAACGCGAAACAATCCGAATTACAAACGTATACAAGATTTTGAAAAAGAACCATCGCAATTTAATGATGCTTTTATATATGTAAAGTCAGATAAAAGGATGGTGAGGATCGCGCTAAAGGATATCATTTATATAGAAGGATTAAAAGACTATGTAAAAATCCATACGTTAGATACAAAAATCATGACGTACAGGACGATGACATATTTTGAAGAAAAGCTAGCTGCCACTCAATTTATAAGGATACACCGTTCATTCATTATTTCATTAACGCATATAACATCCTACTCTGCAGCAGAAATAAGTATAGGGGGAGAAATAATCCCAATAGGTAGCACCTATGTTAAAGAAGTTTCAAAAAGGTTGAATTTAACGTGAATAATTAAATAAATGAAAGCAATCAGAAAATTTCTAAGACATTTCATTTCATGTTATTTTCAGTCTCTCGGTAATGAAAAAAACAGAAAGAGCGCCACATATTATTATTCAATCAATTTCTGAATTGCATCGATTACTGCGGTCGTTAAAAGCTGCACATTCGTCTATCACCTGCTTTTCATGCCAACCCCATTTAACTGCGCATGGTCTGCTTGATTCGTTCCCGATGCTGTTCTCCCCATACATCAAGTTCGTGTAATACATTTTTTAAAGTCAAACTATATTCTGTCGCTTCATAGATGATGGTCACAGGTGTTGTCGGATATACATTCCTTTTAATAAATTCATTTTGTTCAAGATTCTTTAGTTCATTGGCCAGTACTTTTGGGGATATCCCTCTCACCTCATTTTGAATCTCGTTGAAGCGCTTTGGTTTTTGTACTAGGCTTAAAACTACCGGTAGTTTCCAACGGCCGTTGAGAACATACAATGCATCAAGAACATTTTTGAGTGAATTATCGCACTCTTTTTTAGCAAGGATTTCAACTGTCTTCATAGCCAAATGTAAGCACTTTCCTAAAAGTAACCGCTTTCCTTCAGGTAAGTGCTCACTTATAGATAGTTATAGGGATTAACTTTGAAGTCGAAATATATGAGTAGATAAGCTTACACAAAATTGAATTTTTTTATGAAACGAATCCTTTATTTAACATCAAGTATCCAGGGAAGTCAGTCTTACAGTATCAAGCTGGGCAATGCTATCGTCGAAAGGGCAAAAGAGAAGTATCCGGACAGCACGGTCGAAGAAGTAAACTTAATTGATCTTGAAATACCACATTTAAATCCTGATATTCTACGATCCATGTTTACTCCAGGAGATCAGCTGACGGCTGAAGAAAAAGAATCTCTTCGGTACTCAGATTCCGCAGTGAAGCAATTACTGGCGGCTGATATAATCGTTATAGGTGCGCCGCTTTACAATTTCACAATTCACACTGCGTTAAAAGCCTGGATCGATCACATTACCAGAGCGGGAGTTACGTTCGGTTATGGCGAAAACGGGCCCATTGGTTTGGTAACCGGTAAAAAGGTTTATGTAGCGATGTCGTCCGGTGGCGTGTATTCAGAAGGGCCTGGCAAAGCCAACGATTTTGTAGCCCCCTATCTCAAAGCTTTTTTGGGTTTTTTAGGTATGACCGATTTAGTGGTATTCCGTGCTGAAGGGTTGAAAGTACCTGTAATAAAGGAACATGCTTTGGACAGGGCAATTGATAGTATAGTGATAGATTAATTTTTTATAAGATAAGCCTAAGCCTAAAAAAGCAGATACCTTCTGGTCACCCCGATCGTATTTGCTTTTTACGCATTTTGAACAGGTGATAAATAGGAGAGATCTTAAATATTGCTTCAACGATTTAACATAATTTAAATAGTTGGCTGAGATGTTAATTCCACCTTGTCAACCTTTCGATGGAAAACTCGGACCCTCAGCAAGTTAGCGGAAGCTTGTAACAAACAACGCTTAATAAAATTGCTCAACCACCTCTCGGGGTATTATTGGTCAGTAGTTTAAGCTTATGCAGCAAGCTGAATTTGATCATTTGCAGATTTTCTCAGATTGTCAGGCCCTAAAACTTATTGTGTTTTATTATATTGACGGCTTCGAAAAATTTCAATTATGAAAACTCTGCCTAAATGCGACTGGTGACTGACCTGTTTTCTGTTTAAACATTTTGCTGAACGAAGGCAAATGTTCAAAGCCTAAACTGAAGGCGATTTCGCTAACGGTTAAATCAGTGGTCGACAGTTTTTGCTTTGCAGCTTCTACCAATTTTTCATGGATATGTTGCTGTGTATTTAATCCGGTAAGTGTTTTTAGTAGCCCGCTCAGATAATTAGGAGATACATTAAGCTTTTCGGCAACGTAAATTACACTTGGTATCCCCAGCTTTAGATGTTTTTCACTAAAGAAATAGTCTTCTAATAAGTTTTCCAGTTTATTTATAATACGGTGACTACTTACGTTACGGGTGATGAATTGCCGGTGATAAAAACGGTCAGCATTGCCAAGCAAGGCTTCCAGGTGAGCGATGATAATAGGTTGAGAGAACTGATCAGTAAAGGCAAGACACTCCTGTCGGATATGATCAATAATATCATTGACCCGCTTTTCTTCTCTGTCCGACAGAAAAAGTGCTTCGTTTGCCGAATAACCGAAATATTCATATTGCCTGATATGCTTTGATAAGGTAGTATGTCTCAAAAAATCAGGATGGATTAACAGCAGCCAGCCGGAAGGTTGCGATACTGAATTATTTTCAGCTTCTATTCGGAGCACTTGTCCGGGCGCGAGGAAATACATGATGCCTTCGTCAAAATCATAAAGCTGCTGTCCGTATATCATTTTATAGTTTAAGCCACGCTTTACTGAAATTGAATAAAAATCGAATACTGCACTGACGCCATTTGGCTGCTCTTGCATAAGAATTTCTGAAATATCGATTAAGCTGATCAACGGATGCAGCGGCCCGGAGAGTTTAGTGATCCTGTGAAATTCGGTAATCGTCCGAACTCGAAGTGGTACAATACTGGTCATATTACGAATGTACCTTTTTCGCTCTTGCTTTTTGCAAGGTCTTGTCCAAAAAATTCAGGATGAACTCCGGCGCCAATCTGCTCATTAGTTTAAGAATTTTAGATGCCCCAGGTTTAATCTCCATAGTATCATTCAAAATTCCTTTAATAGCGATATTGACCATTTTGTCGACCGCCATATTTTGGCTACTATCTACCAAACCGGTAAAGGCATCTAACAATGGTGTTTCTGTGCTGGGTGGAGCCAATTCAAACACCTTAATATTCGTTTGTTTTAACTGTATCCGTAAGATACGGGTGTATGCATGAAGACCCGCTTTAGCTGCGCTGTAAACAGGTGAGGCAGGGAATGGAACAAAGGCCAATCCGGATGAAACGTTGATGATTGCCGCCTCTTTCTGATTAACAAGGTGTGGCAGAAATGTTTGTACCATCTTAATGCTCCCGGAGAGATTTATGTCGATCTCTGCTGTTATTTCATTAGCGTCCAGCTTTGTTGTTAACAAATCAAGGTCCCTCATAACTCCCGCATTATTAATGATAATATTAAGCTGCGGAAATTGCTTGATGATATCCCTATACAACTGCGAAATAGCAAGCGTATCGCTGACGTCACTCTGAAACGTATGCAGCTGCGGAAATTGCCTCTTCGCCTGTTCGAGACGGGAAGCATCTCTACCTGTTGTGATAATTGTATTAACTCCTTCTTCATTAAGTTGTTTGATGAGTTCTAGGCCAATTCCGCTGCTTCCACCGGTAATGAGAATAGTGCTGTTTTTTAGTTTCATGACTGTGTTTAATTTGATGGGACAAAATTCGCTTGAAATAGCTTGATATGTTTATTCAAACCTATGTTTGTTTTAGCCGAAAGCAACAGTATGGAGGTTTAAGAGCTCGATAATCCGACGAAATCATTAACAATCTTAAATTGCAGCGTTGGGAAACAAAAGAATGGCATTCCTGGAAAAACGTTTTAAACCATTTGTAACGGTATATAGAATTATAATACAATTTTGTTAATAGATGATTCACTGAAAAAATTAGCCAATATAAAGATAGTCCTTTGACTTGTAGGTTGAGCAAAATATATCAAGCAAACTGACCGCGCTTTAAATTTAATAAACCGTAAATGCTTCCAATAAGGAAGCTTGCCGGCAGGTCATAGCTAAATCTCCGATGCGAGAAAGAGAACGGCGTTGGAAATTTCTTCGGATTTATCAAACCTTATAAAGGAATTGCCTTGATAGCTCTTAATCTAATATTTTTTTGGTTTATTTGAAGTTTGAACGATCTGACCAATTGAGCTATGAATTTTAAAAGACTACTAATAGCGGCTATTACCTATTTGCCTTCCATACTATTTGCCCAACAATGGCAGCCTAAGCAAGCGGCACTGATGAGTAGATTTGCCAAAGACGTAAACCCGGTCAATGTATTGCCAGAATACCCACGACCTCAACTTGTTCGAGAAAAATGGCTCAATCTTAACGGAATGTGGCAATACCAACCCGCTACTAACAAAAATGAGCCCCTGCCAAATGGGGAACTGTCGAGTATGATATTGGTGCCTTTTCCTGTCGAGTCAGCGCTTTCGGGTGTAATGGAGCATCATGAAGCGATCTGGTACCGCCGGAAATTTATAATTCCTGCGATTTGGAAAGCAAAGAAAGTCTTAATTCACTTTGGTGCAGTAGATTATGAAGCTGAAGTGTTTGTAAACGGTAAAAGTTTCGGTAAACATGCAGGCGGCTATGACCCTTTCAGTTACGATATATCGACCGCATTAAAAAGTTCAGGAGAGCAGGATATTACCATTAGGGTTTTCGATCCGACGGATAATGGCGGTTTCCCCCGCGGCAAACAAACGCTTAGGCCTGGCGGCATTACCTATACCTCAGTTACGGGTATTTGGCAAACCGTTTGGCTAGAACCTGTCCCGGTGATTCACATCAACGATATTAAAATTGTACCGGACATAGATCGCTCTTTCGTTAAAATCACAGTTAATACCAACGCTGGCGGTGTTCCGGTCGTTGTGACGGTGAAAGATGGCTCGACGACGATCAAAAAGATGAATGGCATGACCAATGTGGAAATTAACATCCCGGTCAAACACGCAAAATTATGGTCGCCGGATAGTCCATTTTTATATGATCTGGTGGTGGATGTGAAAAAAGCAACAAAAAATATTGATGAAGTCAAGAGCTATTTCGGTATGCGCAAAATCAGCGTTGGCGAAGAAGGGGGTTATAAAAAAATGTTCCTAAACAATAAGTTTCTTTTTCAAGTGGGGCCCTTGGACCAGGGATTTTGGCCCGACGGGGGATATACGGCACCTACTGACGCAGCATTGAAATACGATCTGGAAATGATCAAAAAGTTTGGTTTTAACATGGTGCGGAAACATATCAAGGTAGAGTCCTACCGTTGGTACTATTGGGCCGATAAATTGGGCCTATTAGTTTGGCAGGATATGCCGTCAGCCAATACTTATACCAGTCAAACACCCCCTCCGGTAGACACTGCTGCTTTTCGTTTCCAACTGGAAACTTTAGTTAAAACGCATTGGAATTCACCTTCTATTGTCAGTTGGGTGATTTTTAATGAAGCACAGGGGCAGCACAATACTGCGGGATATGTCGATCAGGTACGTAAGCTGGACCCCACGCGTTTGATCAACCAGGGTAGCGGCTGGGATCACTTTGGTGTGGGGGATGTGCTGGATATTCATAATTATCCGGCACCGGGTGTGCCTGTAAGTACCAGCCAAACATTGGCGTGCGGCGAATATGGCGGCATCGGTTTTATCTTTCCGGGTCATATCTGGCAGTCTGGTAACACTTACGTAATGATTGATAATGAAAAGAAATATACTGATCTATATGATGAATTCTCAACTGATCTCGCCATATACAAAACGAACAATGGGCTTAGCGCTGCTGTTTATACCGAGATCACAGATGTGGAGGGAGAACTTAACGGATTGCTGACTTATGATCGTGCGGTAGTTAAATGCGATCCAGTCAAGATCAGGGCTTCCAATCAAAAAGCGATCAACAGCAATATATTTTTGGAAACCGTATTACCCGCCTCGATCAGTAAACCCATGTTTTGGAAATACTCGCTAAAAAAACCCAGCGATGGCTGGTACGCCAGTGATTTCGACGATAGTCAATGGCAAGCTTCACCAGGTAGTTTTGGATCAGCCGGCGCGCCTGGTGCCGTGATTGGGACCAAATGGATGACCTCCGATATTTGGTTACGACGGAACTTCGATGTGGGGGCGGTTGTTAAAAGAGATAAACTTCAATTCACTGTCTATAATGACGATGGTTGTGAAATCTACCTAAACGGCATATTAGCTGCGTCTTTAAGCGGTGTTTCCAAAGGTTACGTAATTGTTCCTATTTCAGAAGCTGCAAAAAAAGCGATTATAACGGGTGGGCGAAACCAAATTTCTGTACATGGACACCAAGAGTTCGGTGACCAGGTCATTGATGTGGGCATAAACCAAATCAGCCAAAAATAGCCCATTAAAAACACTTTAAAATTTCAGCGCTATCGACTATAAATCGACACAAGGGTTACAACATCGGCATTGGCTTAATGGCGATGGTTTTATATATTTACTATTTTAAAGATTAGATGTTTATGAAATTTTATTGTTTATTTCCGATTTGCTGCTGGTTATTAGTGAGTGCGGCATTTGCACAAAAAAACAAGTCGCCATATACATTTAATCGTGCGTCTCTTAAACAAGATGTGTATGCACAGTTGCCGTTGGGCAGCATCAGGGCAAAAGGATGGTTGTTAAAGCAACTGGAACTGCAAAAAGATGGTTTCACCGGCCATGCTGAAGAATTGTATCCCGAAAAGGATAACCTTGGTATTAATTCAGATTGGCTGGGCGGTACCGGCAATAGTTGGGAAAAAGTGCCCTATTACGTAAAAGGATTGGTTGCGTTAGCTTATACGTTAGATGATGTCGAATTGAAAGCTAAAGCAAAGAAATGGATAGATTATACACTCGACCATCAGCAAGAAAATGGGTTTTTTGGTCCGCCTAAACTGAAGGACTGGTGGCCGCGCATGCCTTTTATGTATGCCCTGCAAAGCTATTATGAAGCTACCAATGATAAGCGGGTGATTCCGTTCTTATCCAAATATTTTAAATATGAGCTTGACAACCTGGATAAGGATCCGCTTAAAGAATGGGGTAAATCTCGGGCTGGCGATAATATGGAAATAGCCCTGTGGGTTTATAACAAAACCGGCGACGCCTATCTGCTTGATTTGGTAAAAAAGCTAAAAGAACAAGCTTACCCGTGGGCCGATATCTTTAATCAAAATCAGTTTCAATTCTACGGGCCTGATTATCAGCCTAAACACATGGTGAACGTTTCGCAAGCGTTAAAGTTCCCTGCTGTATATTCACAGGTTGATCAGTCGCCTGATTATACTGATGCGATGCAGAACGGCATAAAACATATTTTGGATGATAACGGGCAGCCTACAGGCATTGGGTCGGGTACAGAATTTATGTCGGGCCATAACACAGTTGAGGGTGTGGAAACCTGTGCTGTGGTAGAGTGGATGCAAAGTTTGGAGACCGGTGCCAGGATTATTCATAATAATGCCTCAATCGGCGATCAGTTAGAGAAACTTGCTTTTAACACGCTGCCTGCTCAATTCAGTAATGATCTTAAAAACCATACGTATTACACCCTGCCTAACCAGGTGCAAAACCTGCCGGGCAGACATGGCTTTAATCAGGATTATGGCAACGGAATAGTGCCAAGCCCGTTCTCGGGTTTTCCTTGCTGCAGATATAATATGCACATGGGCTGGCCTTATTTTGTAAAGAACAGCTGGGTTGCAACGCCGGATGGCGGCCTTGCAGTTAACGCTTACGCGCCTATGGAAGTGAATGCCATAGTAGCACAAAACATACCCGTAAAAATTGAGGAGGTGACTAACTATCCGTTCGACGAACAGATCAATCTGAATTTTTCTTTAACCAAAGTGGCCTCCTTTGGATTAAAACTGCGCATCCCGGCATGGTGCGCTAAGCCCGAAGTGAGGTTAAACGGAACGCTGCTACCGGGCGTTGTAGCCGGACAGATCCTGTCTGTAAAACGCGCTTGGAAAACTGGTGATAAAATCACCTTGAATTTCCCAATGCAGGTTGCGGTAATGCCGCAGGTAAGCAATGCGGTAAGTGTTGAACGCGGCCCGCTGGTGTATGCGATAAAAGTTAAGGAGTTGCTAAAGAACGTGAGGGAATATCCCGTAAAAGGTTTTTATGAGACCGAGATCACCCCGGCCTCAGCCTGGAATTATGGTTTAGTATTAGATGCGAATACCCTCGCCAAAAACATCACGGTAGTTAAGAGCACCATGCCTGATAATCCTTTTGTGCAGGAGCAGGTACCGGTGCAATTAAAGGTAAGCGCCAAACAAATACCAGCCTGGACGATTGATAATAACCATACCGCCGCGTTCGATGTGCCATTTAGCCCAGTAGATTCCGCCGAACCAACTGAGCAGATTACACTGGTGCCTTACGGGTCTGAAAGCTTGCGTGTAAGCATCATCCCCTTAATTGGTAAGCCTGCTTATAATACAACAGCCTACAAACAAAACTTCGATAACAATACCGCCACTGGCCTAATCAATTATGGGAACGGCTGGTTCTATAAAGATAATGCTATCCATACCGGCGCTAACGATAACGGCCTATCGGGCACTAACGGGCCAAAAATCATTGCGACAGGCACCCAATTTTCCAACTTCGTTTACACTGCCGATGTAGCAGTAAGTACCGCAGGTGATGCCGGTTTAATCTTCCGCGTTGCCAAACCAGCCATTGGAGCCAATGCATATGATGGCTACTACGTTGGTTTGAACGCCAAAACAGGTGCTATCACATTAGGTAAATCAAGTCATGACGAATGGATAGTGATTGCGACAGCCAACTATCCCCTAAAAATAAAAGACACCTACAAAGTAAAGGTAAAAGCTATCGGAAACCAATTTGAGGTATTTTTAAATAGTGCCGATAAGCCGCTGATAACCGCAACGGATAATGAGTATAAAACGGGTAATATTGGTTTACGGGTTTATAACGCCATTGCTACTATGGATAATTTGGAAGTAAAAGCGTTGCCAGGCCGTAACTAATTCCTTTTTAATAAATTAACGCTTGGGCGACTTAAGAGCACTTAACAAGATCACATTCTTAACTGTTATTTTCTATAATCAGAGGTGATAATAGATTATGCTGTTCCAATTTCTAAAGCTCTTATTATCCCTTTACATCTGCTTGAAATCATGGCCCGCTGGCATTTGCATAAGATCCGCTGAATAACTTATTTAGTTTATACTCCGGAAAGTATTTTTGGCGTTTTTTTATAATTAATCTGTATTTAGATAACTCAAGTGTTTATATTTATTAATCTGTCGCGCTAAGTGTTATACTCATAATAAACCATGGATCATTTAAAAGCGGTAATTAATAGCATTTTGCCTATGCCGGATAAAGACTTAGAACGAATTGTTCCTTTGATTAATTGTATTGCTGTTCCTAAAAAATCTTGGTTATTACAGCAAGGGCAAGTGTGTAAATATGTCTATTTTTTGACAAGGGGCATTTTTAGAATGTATTATGTTGACTTGGAGGGGAATGAAATCAATTGCAGATTTACGACGAAAAACAATTTCCTGGTCGATTTTCAAAGTTTTTTGAGTCAGCAGCAGTCCCGCTATTATTGGCAGGCAATGGAAGATTCTGAGTTGATGGCTTTTCGTTACGAGGATGTACAACAGCTTTACCTGCAATCAATTTCCTGGGAGAAGTTTGGCAGGTTAATTGCCGAAAGGGTTTACCAGCAATTGAACGAACGAATTGAAATGTTACAGTTTTTGTCGCCTGAAGAGCGTTATCTTCATTTAATGCAAACCAGGCCAGAGCTGTTCAGCCAGGTGTCTCAATTTCATATCGCATCTTATCTGGGAATTAAACCCGAATCATTGAGCCGGCTCCGGAAGCGTTTATCAATAAATAAACGATCTTAACCCAAGTCAATGGTATTATCAAAAGAGTGCAGCGATCTTTGTGAATGATCAAATTTACCATTCTGCTCAGCAGGAAAAAGGATATGAGTCAGGAAGACTTTATAGCCTATCATCAAAATAACCATGCACCTTTATTTAAAACCCTTCCGGAAGTAAAGCAACACGTTCGCAAATATGTCCAATGCCACCCTGTTCCAGCCGCTATTCCAGGATTACCACCACCCGCTTTCGACGGAATTACCGAGTTGTGGTTTGACGATGTGGAATCTATTGGAAAGGTTTTTACAAGTGACCTATACATGGAAGTGATACGGCCAGACGAAGCAAAATTTCTCGATCTACATGAATGTAGCTTTCTCGTTTCTACGGAGCACTTCGTAATTTAAGCTTTGCCTTGGGAAAAAAGATATCGCTGTGTGCATTTCGCAATAAGGAATGGAAATTCTAATGAAACCTGTTCTTTATAGTCTTAATTGATATTTCGGTACGGCGGCAGACGGCAACTTAACTTATGCGGCTAATAAGTATGGTATCCTAGTCAGTAGCTTCAGTTAAAGTCCTTTGATGTCGAGCATTGGTACATGGGTTAAGAAAGGTTAATATTTTTTGAAGTGTAAAGCCGGTCGTTATCATCGATAACTATTGCTTCAATATCTTTCATTTGATCAATCATATCCAAACCTGCCGTATTACATTTCTCGAACTTAGAATAAAAACAGGTCGAAGTTACATTGCAAATGAATACTTTTTTAATTGAATAACTGAAGTATCCGACAGTACCTGAAAAAAATAATTGAAATAGGCACTTATTAAACACACTGTTTCTGCTTCAACGAATTTAGTCTTTACTGTGACGGGCATTATATGGAAGAAGGCATTTTTGAAAACCTTGTCACAATAATAGTCGAAATGTTACTCTATGCTTATCGTACCAATAATATGGTTATTAATCAAACGCCTACTTCAAAAAAATAATTTAACTAACTTTAAAGGAATGATGAATCATGAATCCATGCTTTTTTTTTCATCTTTGCTTAGGTAAAATGACGGGTATGCAGGAAATTAAAGGATTACTGAACAAAATAAAGCACCACGATAGGCTGGAGATCATGGTAAATGAAAACTGCAAAATTGACATACCGCAAGATGTTTTAGAGAAACTGCTTAGGCCACATAAGCTAGCCCATTATTGTTTTATTTTTTTGGACCATGGATCAGAAACTTATAAAATAGATCTACAGGACATTACTATCTCAGATAGCCAATTGGTTTTTGGTTTGCCCAATCAAATATTTTCAATTCCTCTTAAAAATAGTCACACCCTAAATTATAAAGTTGCCTTTGATGAAAATACGTTGGCGTTGCTCCCAAATTCATTTTCATTCCTTTTAAATCCGTTAAATTCAAATACGATCACGTTCACTCCAGACGCTAAAGAACGTGTTAAGTCAGTTTGCTTCAACTTATTTAATCTGCTTCATGCTACGGGAAAGCCAAAGAATACGGAAATTATTTTAGCGTATTTGAATACGCTTTTAACTGAGTTTAACAATGCTTACTTTGAGCAGCGTAACAGTAATAACCTATCAAATCCTAAATTATCCAAATACATTGCTTTTAAACTTGCTGTGGAAACGCATCTGACTGAGCAATATGATGTACACACTATTGCAGCGAAATTGGCAATGACGACGAGCAGCCTTTATGGTGTTGTAAAGGAATTTTCAGGCGTTTCACCAAAGGAATGGATGACCAATCGCCTTATGATGGAAGCGCAACGGAAGTTGCAATATTCCACACTTTCCGTAAAACAACTGGCTTACGAATTGGGGTTTAATGACCCTGATTATTTTTCACGACTATTCAAAAAGCGTACAGGTATGAGCATCAGCGCTTTTTTAGCTAATCATCACGATTAGTCCAGAAACTATAATGATTTGTCCACCTCGCATGATCTTCAGTCAGCTATATTTGTTTCCATAGGTTTAAAACTATTACCAGATGAAAAAAGCATTAATAACAGGAGCAAACAAAGGTATTGGCTTAGAAACAGTCACGCAACTTGCACAAAACGGATTCTTTGTTTATTTAGGGTGCCGTAACCTGAAAAGCGGCTTGGCAGCAATTGAAAATCTTAAAGCTAGCGGAATCGAAAATGTCGAGGCCATAGAATTAGATGTTATTGATCAAGAATCGATTAATGATGCTCTCGCAGAAATAAGTAAAAAAACGGAAATCCTGGACGTACTGATCAATAATGCGGGTATTTCGGGAGGATTTCCGCAATCAGCGCTCGATGCAACACTTGAACAATTCAGGACAGTTTATGAAACCAATGTGTTTGGCGTGGTTAGCGTTACACAGGCTTTTATTGATCTATTAAAAAAATCACCGGAGCCACGCATTGTAAATGTTAGCTCTGCAATGGGTTCGCTTTCACTGGCAGCCGACCCAGCCGGCAGTTACCACATGGCGGTATATCAATCGAGTAAAGCGGCTCTTAACATGTATACAGTTAATCTTGCTTACGAGCTGCGTGACCTGCCATTTAAAGTCAACATGGTTTGTCCTGGATATACAAAAACCGATTTTACCGGTCATCAAGGTACCAGTACGGTACAGGAAGCAGGGGAACGTATTGCAAAGTACGCGCTAATTGGTCGGGATGGACCGACAGGAAAATTTATTAGTGAAGAATATTTTCCTGAACCGGCAAGCTGTCCATGGTAAAAGATACAAAGATGAATTTATCTGTGGATTTTAAACCAATAATCCGCTATCAATTTATCGTGCTATCCATAATCAGGAGAATTTAGGTTTATGGTAATTGGAAGCCTTCAAAGTCGCTGATTTTGAAGGTTTTTCTGCTATACTTCTTCTTCCGATAAGACTGCAAATTATTTAACAACTTTAGAAAATAGATTTACAATATATCTTTAGATGAGATGCTTGATATTTTGTGTTCTTCGCTGAGCAGTTTCAGCCCAATGGCAAAGGCCTGAGCCTGCTCTGGTGTATCAAAAATTTGTTTTTTTTCGATGAGTTGTACAATCTCAAAGTTATCATCATGGTTTTTTATGACAACTAAAATTTCTTTAAGTTGATTTTCCATAGAGGAGAGAACCAGACAGTATTGGTAAATCTTTTTCATCGCTTTAGTACTTTACCTGTGAAATATCGAGTCGGCTAATCTTACCTGCGGTATTAATGTGAAAATTAAAACGCGCTCTAAAATCGCCGTATTTCTCGGTGTGGAAGTGTCCGTATACCGTAGTACCTTGATTTTCAATTTTATCAAGGGAAAGAAAATACTCGTGGCCAATCGCTTTTGTACTAAAATCCTGAAAGTCACGGGGGCTGCCATCATCATCATATAACTTTGCACCGACAATAAAAAGCGACTTCCATTTCGATACATCCGACTCTTGCAAGGCCTTAATTGCAGCTCGTGCAATTGTATTTTCTATGGGCTGATAATTGATGTTATTGTTTTTTTGCTGCTGATGTGGTCGTGCGAAACCTTGCAGGTTTGCGAAAAGCATCAGGGTGAATGAAATTTTAAAGAGAGGCATAGTCAAATGTTTAATATTTAAGAAAATGAATTACCCAAAGTTCGTAATTGTTAGCTTTGGGTAATTCAATCTAATTATAGAGGAATCACTATCTCCCCTGAATTCAAAATCCATTTAGCTTTTTGATTAACTTTAAAAACTTGATCCGCCATTTGCTTTAATATGATCTCCGTTGATATAGTCAGCTTCATCCGAAGTCATGAAGGCTACAACTTTGCCTATATCCTGCACCGTTCCTAAGCGGCCAAAAGGTGAGCTATTTCTAACCAATTGTTTAAAGTCTTCGGGAAGCCCAGTAATTATCCCAGCCTGGTCGATGACCCCGGGCATTACCGAATTAACAGTAATATGGCGTGGCCCCAATTCTTTGCATAAAATATCAACAAACTTTTTACCAGCTGTTTTGCTTGCGGCATATACAGCTGCACCCGTTTCAGCATTCAAACTTTGTGTAGATGAGATAACGATGATCCTGCCGCCATCCGTCACGTGTTTTGCTGCTTCCTGCATCACAAAAAAAGTTCCTTTAACATTCAGATCGAACACCTTATCAAAATCCTGCACCGTATATTCAATGAACGGTTTATCTACCAATTCGATCCCTGCATTGGCTATGACAATATCAACTTGGCCGAAATGCGCCAGTGCTTGCCGAAAAAGGTCGGTAATAGCTTCTGGCTTGGATACGTCAGCTTGATCATCTGATAAGAAACGCCATAACCTTCCATCAAATCGGCAGTTTCCCGGGCCGCCGTTTCGTCCGAACTATAATTCAATATCAACCGCATTCCTTCCGAAGCCAGCTTTTCCGCAATACCCCTGCCTATACCTTTAGATGCGCCTGTTATAAGCGCCACTTTTCCTTTTAATTCCGGATACATTCAATTAAAGTTTTAAAGTTATTCCGCTTTTGCCGGCCATGCACCGGTTTGTAACAGCAGAGTTAGCCAGTCTTCCAAGTGCCAGGTTTTGGTTAATTTGCCGTCCTGGAGATGATGAAACTCATGTAGAGCAATGGTCAACTTTTTATTTGTTGGCGCAATACCCATAAACTCGCTGCTGTGGGTAAAACACATCTCCGCCCTTACACCCGCCCGCTCATGGGTGCCGAATATTTCGTGGATATTAATGGTTATATCTGGAAATGCCTGGGTGAATCCTTTCACTAAAAGCACAAATCCTTCAGGACCGTCTTGCTGACCCGGCGCGAGTGGGATATCTTGCCAATCCGACGCAAATATATCGTCTGCAATACTGTAGTCCCTGTTATTGAATAGACCGTAAAAAGCGCTTACCGTAGCAATTTCTCCTGGTGTAAGGGCTTTTAATAAGCCGTCTGATTTCTGATCGTTTGTCATATTGTAATGAATTGAAAATGGTTATTATTAAATGTTGTTTAGTTTACGGATACAGCCACCTTGCCGGTTGCTCTTCCAGTTTCTACCGCTGCTTGCGCTTGAGGTAATTCATCGAAGGTGAATATTTGTGTCACTTTAGGAACAACGTAGCCTTCACTGATAAGCTGGCTTATTTTGCCAAGCACCTCTCCCGATGAATGAACAAATACGCCATGTCCGAAAACTTCTGCTGCCTGTAACCGGGCCTCAATTGCACTTTGAAAATGCGGTTGGAGGTAAACCAGACGGCCGCCTCGTTTAATGACACTGATTGATTGAAGGATATGCTCGACGGAATTAATCGCGTCAATTACCACATCTATTTCCTGGATTTGTTGCTCAAAGGGGTTTGCCGTATAATCAATAAATTCGTCTACCCCTAAGTCGCTTATAAAACGTTCATTTTTAGCAGAGCCGGTACCAATTACATGGGCGCCTATATATTTAGCAATTTGTACAGCGAAATGCCCTACACCACCCGATGCGGCATGTATCAGCACTTTATCACCTTTCTTTACTTGCCCAAGTGTCACTACGGCTTGCCATGCAGTCATCGCGGCCATTGGCGTTGCGCCAGCAGCGGTAAAATCTAATTCTTTAGGCTTATGTATGAGCTGGCCGGCGTCAGCCGCTACATAGGTAGCGTAAGTTTTGCCCAATCCAGGCATGTTGATAAGGCCGTAAACTTCATCTCCGGGATTAAAATCACCAACATCTTCGCCCACTTCTTCCACGACACCTGCAATATCCCAACCCAATATTACCTCTTGAGGAATATTACCCTGGGTAATCATGCCTAACATGTCTTTGGAGTTCCGAACCTGAATGTCAATTGGATTGATACCAATCGCTTTAGTTTTGATCAGGACCTCATTTGGTTTGATACCAGGTTTAATTAAAGTGACTTTCTTTAACTTTTCGATACCACCGTTGTTTTCTAAAATATATGCTTCCATTGTAATTATGTTTTTTACAATAACAAAATTAGTGGAACTTAGAATGCGCCGGAAGGATGAATCAAACCGAAAATGGTGTTAATCAAACAAGATGAGCTATTTTAAGCAATGTCCCTAAATACGGAATTGATGGGGGGTGGTCGTACTGCTTTTCTTAAAAAATTTCACAAAATTCGAGGTATCCTCAAAGCCCAGGCACCAGGCAATTTCAGAAATGTTCCAATTGGTATGCTTAAGTAAGGCCCTTGCTTCCGAGCCTATCCGTTCAGCAATCAATTGAGAGGTAGTTTTACCGGTGGTTTCTTTTAGCACCCTGTTGAGGTGATTGATGTGCACATTAAGCTGGCTTGCAAATTCAGCAGGTGTTTTCAACCGTATCTGCTGAAGTGTTGATTCAATAGGAAACTGGCGTTCCAGTAGTTCGTGAAACAGTGATGCAATCCGTTGACCCGCATTAGAGCCAGGCGTATCAATTACGATAAGTGCCGGGCGGAGTTTAAGGGCAGCATGGATTATTTCGAAGACCATGTTCCGAAGGACATCATATTTGTAAGGATATTCAGAAGCGATTTCCTTGAACATTTTGCTAAACAAGTTCATGACTTGAATTCCTTCTTCATCTGTAATGTCAAGTATCGGCGTGCCACCCGGTTGATAGAGCGGATATTCCCTAATATTACCAAAGCCCTTCATATAATCTTCTGTAAACACACAAAATGCGCCTGTCGGTTTGGACGAAGCAGGCGTCCAGTTGTAAGGAATTTGCGGGTTTGCGAACATGAGCATGTTCTTCTTTACCTGGTAAGTTTTGTCGGCATACTCCACCTGGTGTGCACCATCGATCAGTGCAATTTTATAGTAATCCTTGCGGCTATAAGGCATGGGATACGCCGGCTGTTCACCTGCATAGTCTTCCATGGTAAATATGTTGAAATGCCCCGTCTTACGAAAAATGTCGCTGGGAAGAATACCCATTTTTTGTCGATAAAACGCTTCGAGAGATTCTGATTTTTCCATAATGCAAATAACAATTGTATACCATGTAGTTAAGCCATAGCCCCATTAGCACCAATAATTTGGCCCGAAATCCATTTCGATGCATCGCTGGCAAGGTAAACAATTACCCTGGCTATATCTTCCGGCCGTCCCAGGCGGTTAAAGGCATTGCTCGCAGCTAGCCTGTCTATGTCCTGTTGGGACTTACCTTCCAAAAACAAATCGGTTTCTGTCGGGCCCGGTGATACTGCATTGACATTAATCCCGCGGCTGCCTATTTCCTTGGCGAAAACACGAGTTAGCTGCTCTACGGCACCCTTAGTGGCACAATACGGTCCATATCCGGGGAAAATTGTTCGGGTTACTGTTGACGATAAATTAATTATGCTCCCATTGTCCGCCAAGCGAGTTGAAGCCTGATGAAGGGTATTAAACAAGCCCTTAACATTTACATCGAACATTTTGTCGAATTCTTTTGTAGAAACCTGTCCGATTGGTTTGGTGAACATAATTCCTGCATTATTCACCAGCACGTCAACCTTTCCAAATTCTGCAATTGCCTCATCAAACAGTCGTGCTACATCCTGTTCATCACTTACATTTGCCTGAACTGCAATCGCATAACCTCCTGAAGCTTTAATGCTGTCAACGATCTGGTGCGCTGCCTCTTTACTTTCATTATAGTTAACGATTACAGATGCGGCGTTCTTTGCCATTTCCAGCGCTGTTGCCGCGCCGATACCTTTGGACGCACCTGTAATCAGCACAACCTTACCACTCAATACTTGCATAACAAAAGGGTTAAATTACAAAGTTAGCTGTAAGTTGCTTTAATAAATGGTTTAAATCAAACAATACACGGTGTAATTCAAATGCATTTTTTTCTAAGTCTTTAATACTTTTTTCTAAGCGACAAGTTGTAGGCTTGGCAAGTCACTTCGTCAAAATAGTGTTTGCCTTTGCATTTTAAGAACGAATAAATCTGGATCAACTTTACATCTAAAATGTTTTGTAAAAAATTGCGTTCTGTTTTAAATTTCTCCCTAAATTAGAGAATACCTAAACCCCATTGGGCTTTTTTTGAACCATTTTTTCGAAATTTTAGAACCTTTTGCTTTAATTTAGCCCTGCTGCAGTAAGGCGGAAGCTCAATATTTGAGTTTGTAAATGTTATGAGCCACTATTGAACTTATTTGGCACGTCCGGACTTCCTTTTTTGCAAAGAAAAGGAATAGAAACTGTTGGCGTTAGAGTATTTTGAGGCGATAACGGAGTCGACTATGAATTCAATTTAGGTTTTGAAATCATTTCAGTGTCGTGGGTTTGATTACTCTATGAGCTAATAAAAGGAAAAGATTTTTAATGATAACTTTCCCCCCTTTTATCCTCTTTAAGTTGCTGTCTACTATCGATATAAGTCGGATTTGTAAGAGGGCGGGTGTAGTTTGATATTAATTTTATCTTTGTTACATGCAATTTGACCTTTTTCAAATCAATAGTTTTACCGATACAATTTTTCACGGAAATCCTGCATGCGTTGTTCCGCTTACAAAATGGTTGCCAAATGACCTATTATTAAAGATAGCTAGGGAAAACGCTGTTGCTGAGACTGCGTTTTTTGTGCAAGGAAGCGGGAATATACACCTTCGTTGGTTCACTCCTGAAATAGAAATGGATCTTTGCGGACATGCCACGCTTGCAGTTGCGCATGTCCTAAATACTATTTTAAAACAGGAAGTTGATAAGTTTTTTTTTGATACTCTTAGCGGAGCGTTAAGTGTTAGTGTTGATGGTGATTTGTATTGGCTCGATTTTCCATCTAGAAAACCAATTGCACATTCCCTGCCAGAAATAATTAGTGAAGCCCTTAGCATTCAGCCCTCAACAGTGTTAAAGTCCAGAGATTATATCTTAGTTTATAAAAACGAAGATGAAATCAGAAATTTAAAAATTGACCGGCAGCTTTTTGACAGGATAAACCTTGATCCTGGTGGTGTTGTGGTTACAGCAAAAGGTGATCTCTGCGATTTTGTTTCTCGTTACTTTACTCCGCAGTCATCAATACTCGAGGATCCCGTCACGGGATCAGCTCATTGTTCACTTATCCCATATTGGAGTGAGGTCCTGAAACGAAAAAAAATGAGCGCAAAACAAATTTCTGAGCGTTCGGGCGAATTACTTTGTGAGAATCGGGATTCAAGAGTATTGATCGGCGGGAAGGCGAAAACCTATTCTAGCGGAAGACTTTGGATTTGAGTTAGAACTGACAGGCATCGTCACTTGGTTCATCTAAGCATATTTGTATCAATCAAACCTTTCGAAATTGTACTGTAACCCCTCCTAAAAACCGGACTGCTTAAAGGACGAAAAGTCTTAACTTTAACCAGTCAAACGATGAAGAACTCTATCATTACCGAAACGCAG
>NZ_JBEPPE010000018.1:0-30645 GCF_040547175.1 Mucilaginibacter sp. UYP27 | reverse complement strand
TAGTATTGCTGCTCTCCAATATCTAAATTTCTTAAATAATAAACCCCTTAACCTGATCAAACATGCTCTTGCAGTTTAAACCGCACAACGGGTTACGATATTAATTATCATACGGCAATTTTAGGAGGGAAGGGCAGTTTCAGCATCAACCAATTGTTCTTTTATACCCGTATAGCGCATCCCATATTGCTTACCCAATTAGCCAATGGTAACCTGCAATACCAACAGCCCCCCGGCGACCTTAACACCAAAGGGTTAGAAACGAACGTAAAGGTAACCTATGCCAACTTTAAGCTATTTATAGGTTACACTTATGCTGATGTTACCCAACACATAGGTAGCACCATAAGCAGCTACACGCTGGTATCAAAACACCGCTTAAACAATGTGCTGATGTTTGAGATAGAGGATACCTGGAAGATAGGGGCCGAGGCTTATTACTTTAGTCCGCAGAAACTTAACGATGGCGCTATGGGTAAAGCCTACTGGACAACCGGGCTTATGGCCGAGCGGATCTGGAAGCGATTTTCGGTATTCATCAATTTCGAGAATTTGACAGATACCCGCCAAACAAAGTTCGAAAGTATTTATACAGGCAGCATCAGCAACCCAGTGTTCAGGGATATTTACGCGCCGTTGGATGGGTTTGTAATTAACGGCGGGGTTAAATTGAAACTTTAAATTATTGCGCCGATTATTCGGGAATACAATACTTAGGTTGGGTTTAGGATGGTACATTTGTTCGGAAATTGTGCGAAAACACGGCGGTAAGATTGGTGCAACAAGTGAATTAGGTAAAGGAACCACTTTCTGATTTACGTTAACATTTTAAGTTGTTTAAAACCTATAGCTATAATATTTGTTGGTGATAAGCTTTGGCGGTATTTTTGCGCCCAAGTGATTAGCCCCCTGATACAACTTTTATAAATTAACTTTACAAGATCCATCATCATATTTGAATGAGCACTTATCCAAGCCATTTTAGCAGCGATTTACTGCTTGAAGTATTGACCCAGGCAAAAACAGCCACTGCTATCCACAGTACTGATGAGATGATCATCGAAACCGCTAATGATGCGATGATAGCTCTTTGGGGTAAAGACCGCGCGGTAATAGGCAAACCCATTGAAGACGCCTTACCCGAATTAAAAGGCCAGCCATTTTTGGGCCTATTGCAAAGTGTACTTCACACAGGTAAAACCATATCAGGCAGCGACACCCGTGCCGACCTGGTGGTAAACGGAAAACTACAGCCCTTTTATTTTGATTTTGAATACAAGGCCATAACCGATAGCACGGGTAAGGCCATTTGTGTATTGCATACTGCTATTGATGTTACTCCCCGTTATCTTAGCCGCCAGCGCGAATTGGAGCTGGAGTCAGAATTACAGGCAGCCAATGAAGAACTGGCATCGACCAACGAGGAGCTTGCTGCAGCTAACGAAGAATTGGGCGCGTCAAACGAAGAGCTGGCATCTACCATAGAAGAACTTACCGTTACCAACGAGGAACTTGCCGAGTCGCAGGAGATAATGAATATCTTAAACAGCACGTTATTTGAAAACGAAGCGCGCCTGCGGTCAGTAATTACACAAGCACCGGTAGGCATCTGTATTATCCGCGCAGGCGACTTGTGGATACAGGATGTAAACGATGCCTATCTTGAACTGGTGGGAAAGCATAGGCATGAGATGGAAGGCCGAACCATTTGGGAAGCGGTGCCCGAAGCGGCAGAGGCTTATACGCCGGTAATGAACGATGTTATAAAGTCGGGCATAGCTTTTATTGCCAGCGAACATGAATTGTCGCTGATTCGCAATGGATTGCCTGAACAGGTGTTTGTAAATTTTGTTTATGAACCTTTGCGAAATGCCGAAGGCAAGGTTAGTGCCATTATGGTGATTGGGATTGAAGTTACCGAGCAGGTAACCGCCCGCCAAAAGATAGAGCATAGTAAAAACAGGCTAAACAGTATGGTGATGACCGCCCCGATAGGGATGACGGTTTTACGCGGCAGGGATATGGTGATCGAAATTGCCAACGACCCTATGTACGAAATATGGGGACGAACCCCGCAACAAGCCCTCGGCAAAAAACTATTGGATGTGTTCCCCGAGATCATCAACCAGCCGTTCCCCAAAATGCTGGATAATGTATTCAATACCGGCGAAAGATTAGCCATCCCTGAAATAGATGTACAGTTGAAGACCGCACTGGGCGAGGTTAATTATGTAATTGATTTTGCATATGACCCGTTGTTTGATCAGGACGGGAACGTAGAGGCTATCTTAACAACAGTATTAAATATTACTGAGCAGGTAAATGCGCGAGATGAATTGCAAAAGGCCAGGGATACTTTAAAACAAGCAATAGATTCGGCCGAGATGGGTACATGGTCGGTAGATTTAACGACGGATAAGCTCTTCATGTCTGATCAGGCAAAAAAAATTAATGGCTTGTTGCCACAGGAGGAGGTGACATTTAAAGGTTCTTACAAACTTATTGACGTTGGCCACGCAGGTAGGGTGAATGACGTGATCCAAAACGCGATTAAGACCCAGCAGAGTTTCGATATAGAGTACCTTGTGAACCCTGCCGACGGTAGCAAACCAAGATGGATCCGGTCTACAGGGAAAGTTTACTATGATGATGGTAAGCCGAAAACAATGGCGGGCATACTTATTGACATCACCGAAAGCAAAGCGTACGACCAGCAAAAGGACGATTTTATTAGTATTGCCAGCCACGAACTTAAAACACCCGTTACCAGCCTTAAAGCGGCCCTGCAGTTGATGGATAGGATAAAGGATGATCCTTCGGCTCAAATTATGACTAAGCTTATAGAGCAAAGCAATCGCAGCATGGATAAGATCAGCACCCTGATAGAGGACTTGCTTAATCTTAGTCGCATGAACGAGGGGCAACTTAAGCTGGAGAAAACAACGTTTACCATCGCCCGCATGCTTACCCAATGTTGCAACCATGTACGCGCCGCGGGAAAGCATGACCTGATCATTCATGGCGACGAAAAGTTACAGATCCACGCGGATGAGCATCGTGTAGATCAGGTAATTGTAAACATGGTGAACAACGCGGTGAAGTACGCGCCAAATTCAAAAGACATCGTCTTTAAAATAGAAAAAAAAGGAGGAATGGCTAAAATATCTGTTATAGATACAGGCCCCGGCATCCCCGAAACTAAACTGAAACACCTTTTTGAGCGTTATTATCGTACAGATGCTTCCGGCTACCAAAACTCGGGATTGGGCTTAGGCCTTTATATAAGTGCCGAAATTGTTAGGAAGCATGGCGGTGAAATAGGCGTAGACAGCCAATTAGGCAAAGGAAGCGCCTTTTGGTTTACCCTACCGTTAAAATAACACAAGTTGTAAGAAATGACCTTTCGTAAACCGAAGGATTATTTTATAATGTGTACATTTATAGTCTAATTAAAAACTATTGAGTACGCCATCTTATCCCTTACCGGAGAACGAAAGCGAACGTTTAGCATCGTTGGCTTCGTATAATATTCTCGACACTTCACCAGAAGACGACTTTGAGGAGCTTACTATGCTTGCTTCAGAAATTTGCCAAACCCCAATCGCGCTTATTAGCCTTATTGATGACAAGCGCCAGTGGTTTAAATCAAAGTACGGTTTCGAGGGTAGCGAAACCCCAAAAGAATATGCCTTTTGCGCGCATACCATTGTCAGCAAAAATAAAGTAATGGTGATAACAGACGCCCGTAAAGATGAGCGCTTTATAAATAACCCTTTTGTAACCGGTGATGAAAAAGTGGTTTTTTATGCCGGCGTGCCGTTGCTTAACGAGGATGGTCATGCATTAGGTTCCCTTTGCGTTATAGATCGCGAACCAAAAGAACTTAGCGAAAAACAATTGAAAGCCCTGCAGGTGTTAGCCAAACAGGTGTTAAACCAAATGGAACTTCGCCGCAAAATAAGCAGTCTGCAAAAAAGCAACGAAGACCTGCTGGAAGCAAATATGTTCATCCAGAAATTTGCCTCAACTGCAGCGCACGATATTAAAAACCCACTAAGCAGTATTTTACTTACCTCGCAGGCACTGCAAATGCGCCTGCAAAATACTGGCGACCATAAAAGCCGCAGCCTTGCCGGGTTAACCATAAACGCATCTAAAAGATTGCTTACACTGGTGGATAACATGCTGGATTATTCAAGCCAGCCATCAAGCTTATTATCAAACCAGGAAACGTTAAAACTGAACGTACTTTTAAGAAATGTAATTGAGTTGGTTGATGTACCTGCAAACATCACCATAAACGTGCCCCTTAACGAGCACGAACTTATTTGTTCTAACGTGGCGCTCGAGCAGATCTTTCTTAACCTACTAACCAATGCGGTTAGATATAACGATAAAGAAAAAGGTGTTATCAAAATATTGTTTAAAGAGGAGGGGGATACCTACCATTTTAAAGTTACCGATAACGGTATGGGTATTGCCGAGAAAGACCTCGACAAAATTTTCGAAAAAGCTGTTACTCTTAACGCGTTAGATCGCTTTAATAAAATGGGCAACGGCCTTGGTTTGCACACCGTTAAGCTATTGGTAGGAAAACTGGATGGGAAAATCCACGCCGAATCACGCATCGGCGATGGCGCTGTATTTGTTTTTTCTATTAAAAAGAATGCCGTGGTTGATATTGATATGGGCGATTCTGTTAGTATTACAAACCGGCAATAACCTGGTCCAACAGTTTATTAAATTCCTGTGGCTTCTCAACCATCGGGAAGTGGCCCGTATCATGTATGATCAGTAATTTGTACGGGATCTTTTTTGCGACCAAACCTGTAGTATCAGTCGGCTGGTAATCGCTGTTGATAAGAAAGAGTTTCTTTTTCGCTTTTAAAAGCATCGCCGCATCATTAAAATTATCCCACTCCTGCGTGGCAATGGCAATGGTAGAATCGGTATGGGCAACATCGTTCAAAATCCTGACTTTAATAGCCTTGCTGGTGGTTTTATAGAACAGCCCCTGGTTAAACCAATCGAATGCTACGGCCTTAAAGTTTTTTTTCATGGCGGAAATCACCTTCGCATACTCTTGTTTGTCCTTTACGCTATCCGCTGATGCGATGCCTACCGATTTAAAGTTATCAACCCCAACCAGCGCTATTACGTTCTCCGGCGAGTCGACGGCACCCTGCAAAACGATACTGCCTGCCATAGAGTGCCCAACCAATATCACATTTTTAAGGCCGAGCTGATTCATTACATTTTTGATATCCTGCCCGTAAGCGGCGGTGTTCCATTTGGTGCGGTTTTTACCCGATTTTCCGAAGCCCGGCAGATCAATGGTAACAACCCGATACCTTTTGCCAAAGTACGCCACCTGATCGGCCCAGTAGGTTTTGTTTATTGCCCAGCCATGCACAAATAGTAGGGTGGTGTCGCCGCGGCCTGTATCCGTATAATCTATCCTTACACCGTTACTTATCAGGCTAACTTTTGAGGTAAGGTTGATTTTCTTATGTGGCGAATTACATGCAAAAACAAATGGGCATACAAATAGTAATAGTGACAGGCGTAAAATTTTCATAGTGTAGGTTTGTGTGATACAACGATAGCGCAAAAAAATTAAAATAGATAATATGCAGTTACCGTTTAACCTATTTTAACATTTCAATCCCACACAATGTACCACTTGCCATCGTCATTTTTGGCGTAGCTAAGTCCGTCGCTCATCTGGTAAACGTCGCGCCCTTCGGTAGGGTTATAGTAGTTTTTACGTTCATAGATTCTTAACCCGCCGTTTTCGTGTTGTAGAAAAACCAGCAAGGCAGTCATAGATGGGCCTATCTCGTGCAGCCACTGGGCTTCGCCCTCTTTTACAAATGCCGAACTCATATGCTATTATTTTTTAGTGTTTTATAACACTTTCCGTGCCGAAAAACTGTTACTAATTTATAATGGAGCAACTGAGTTTTTTTGATGGGGGAGGGCAGAACCCAAATTTCCCTTTAGAATTAATGGATTATCGCCCAACCTTCTTTAGCCCCGCGGAAAGCGCCGACCTGCTGGAAAAGTTAAAGGCCTCTATCCAATGGAAACAGGAAACCATCCGGATGTATGGTAAGCTGCTTAACACGCCCCGGTTAACAGCTTGGTACGGTGATAATAGTAAAACCTACGCTTTTAGCGGCAAAAAGTACGACCCTTATCCTTGGACATCAGAATTGCTGTTCATTAAACAACGGGTTGACAAAGCCGCAGGTATAACGTTTAACAGCGTTTTGCTGAACGATTATCGCAACGGCAATGATTCTGTTGCCTGGCATGCCGATGATGAACCTGAGCTGGGTATAAACCCTATAATAGCCTCCGTTAGTTTTGGCCAGATGCGCAGGTTTGATGTAAGGCACAAACAAGACCATAAGTTGAAGCACTCGGTAGAATTGGCGAACGGCTCGCTCCTGATCATGAAAGGCGACCTGCAGCACAACTGGGAGCACCAGGTGCCTAAATCAATCAAAGCAATAAAGGAGCGGATAAATTTAACGTTTAGGGTAATAAGTTAACCGCATTTCATTTTGTCGTCCCGAGCGATAACGCAGAATCTATCGTCGTCAAAAAGAGGTTAATTTGGCAGCATGACAAAATTACCTACGATCAAAACCGTAAAAATTCTGTCTTAACTATAAAGAAATGTACGATAATAAACTATTTATAATCAAATACTAATGGGATTTATATAAATAAAGAATTTTTCATAATAATTTTGTATTTGCCGCGGATGGCTTATTTAGAAGTGCCACATGGATATTAAAATAAAGTGTTATTTTTGTGAAGAGAACATCATAAAAACCTTAATATGAAGAAACTGATCCTGTTAGCATTATGCCTTGGCTTTAGCGCCATCACATTTGCACAAAGTGCCATTAAACTTGCCGATGCCGGCGTTACTTATGGTAAAACAGTTACGGCCGACAACGCTGTAAGCACCGAAGCATTGAACACAACCCTTACCAGCGACAGCGTTTACAATGGTAAAATTACCGGCACTGTGGTTGAGGTTTGCAAAAAGAAAGGCTGCTTTATGAAATTGCAGCAAGCTAACGGTACGCCAATTATGGTGCAGTTTACAGATTACGTCTACTTTATGCCACAAAACATCGTGGGCAAAACGGTAGTGGTAGCGGGTAAGGCCAAAGTGAAAGAAACTTCGGTTGAGCGTTTAAAACACTACGCCGCAGACGCGGGTAAAACAAAAGAAGAGATAGCCATGATCAATACGCCGAAGAAAGACATTTCGATAATGGCAGATGGCGTTTTGGTGGTGAAATAGATAAATAGAATAACCGGATATTAAAGCCTGTAAGAAATTATAGGCTTTTCTTGTTTATTGGCATTATGTTGGGTTGATTTTTACTTTCAGCCAACACCGGGATCATCAAATGGATATAAGCATGAGCAAAAAAGAAAGAGTATTACATAGCATTTTGTCGCAGGGGATGTTGCCGTTGTTTTTTTATGACGATGCTGATGTAAGCTTCGAGATCATCCGTGCTATGTACAATGCCGGCGTTAGGGTGTTGGAGTACACCAACAGGGGCAAAGAAGCCCTGAGCAACCTCTATAGCATCAAACAAAGGGTATCTAAAGATATGCCCGACCTGTACCTGGGTATCGGTACCATCAAAACAGGGTTAGAAGCAGAAGCTTTTATAGATGCCGGTGCCGATTTTATCGTGTCGCCGGTTGTTGATAACGAGGTTGCCTTGGTTGCCAATAACTACAACCTGCTCTATATCCCCGGTTGTATGACGCCAACCGAGATCCATGTGGCGCAGCAATACCACGCAAAACTTATCAAGATCTTCCCCGCCAATATCCTTGGCCCAGATTTTATATCATCCATCAGGGACCTGTTCCCCGGGCAATTGTTTATACCTACCGGCGGGGTAGAGATAGAGGCAGGCAATATTGCAGCGTGGTTTCGGGCCGGTGCGTGCGCGGTAGGTATGGGGAGTAAGTTGATAAGTGGTAACGTGCTCGATAAAAGGCTATACAGCCAGTTATATAATGATACCCTTAGAGCGCTGGAGTTGGTTCAGCTGAGCAAATAAATAACTTACCTTTGCGCTATATGGAGCAACAATCAAAAGACCCGCTGCACGGCAAAACATTAGAGGCCATCCTGAAAGCTTTGGTAGCCCACCTGGGTTGGGCAGAAATGGGTTACCGTATCCGCATCAATTGTTTTTTGGATAACCCAAGCGTAAACTCCAGTTTGAAATTTCTGCGTAAAACCCCATGGGCACGTACCAAGGTAGAAGAGTTGTATATCGAATTTTATAAGGAGATAGAAAATAGCTAATTGCTTAATTTTTGTACTGTCCCATTTTTTATGACAAGGGTGTGGGACACTAATGCAAAATGTTGATATACAAATGATTGTGTTTTTATGAATTTTAACTTTACATAAAGTATAAAGTAATATAAAAGTAGTTAAACATTTATATTACAATAAGTTAAATTATTTTTTTAAGTGGTGTTTTTTTTAAAAAATGGTACACCGTGAGACACCTGATTTATAGGTATAATTTGCCATTGTTGGTGTTGCCTTTACTACACCGTTGCCACATCCCTCTCTTGGGAAGGAATAGAAAAGCTTACCCGTGTTTCTTCTTCATGTTCATCTTGGCCTTGGTGCCCGAACTGTAATTATATGTTTTTGAGTTTTCCGGTTTCTTCTCGTGGAAAGCCTCGCCGGGTACATATTGGTTAGGATCTGGTTTGGTATGTTTTTTTGTTTTGGCCTGCTCTTTTTCCTCTTCCTTTTGCTTGCGGTCTTTCTCCATTACCAGTTCATCAGGCAGGTCGGCTTTTTGCATTTTTTGGCCGGTTGTCTGCTCAATTTTGCGTACCTGGTCAAGTTCCAGATCGGTAATAAAGGTTAAAGCTAAGGTTTCATCATTAGCGTCAACACCATGGTTTTCAACGTGCTTTATGTAAACCTCTTTTTCGGCAGGCAGGTCCAGGTGAATAATGAACGGGATGCCCGTAACATCTATACCCTCTGTGCCTTCGTTGGCCACAATAAGCACGCGCCAGCCGCTGTTGGCTTTAAACTCGTCTACATCGTTCACCTTGTTGTACTCAAACGATAGCGGATTTATCATCGCTACAGTTTTACGTAACTTATTGTTAAGGCTTTTATAGATCGTCTCTGCAGTAAGGCGGGTATTGGCAAAAACTACAGTTTTGGTGAATAACTCCTCATCTTGTAAGAACAAGTTCAATAAGTTTATTTTAGTACCAAAGTTTGGTAAATGGTAAAGCATCTGCGGGTGAACAGGTAGCTGTTCATCGGGCATTTCCTCAACCTCCACAATAGCTGGCTCCAACATAAAGGGTGCTATCATTTTCTCCAGTTTGGCGTGCATTACCTCGGTAAATACCAGTCGCTGCGCGCGGCCAATGCTGTTAGCCAGTTCTACAACAGGGAGTTGCAAGCCTTTTTTAACGATAAGCTGCGCATCATCCACCGCGAAGAAATCTACCTTGTTCAAGTTCAACCCAAGCTTCAGGTAAATAGCACGTGCCCTGTCGGGAGTAGCCACCACAATGTCAGATCCCTCTGCAAGGTCGTCCATGTTTTGCTCGGTAGTTTGGCCGGGGTGCAGGCTTACAATACGGATGGTTTTATTACGGTTCAGCCTGTCAAACTGTTCCAATATCTCAAATACTTTTTCCTGGTCGGGCGCAAGCACAAGCGCTTTAGGCGTACCATCGGCACTGTGTTTAAAACGGTTAAGGGTAGCCAAAACAAGCACGGTAGTTTTACCGCAGCCCTCGGGGCCAACAGCTACCACATCCTGCCCGCCAATAATGCGGTTAAGTGTTTTTAACTGCATTTCTTTAGGGTTGCTAAACCCTGCTTCAGTTACCGATTTTATTAGTTGCTTATTTAGCTTAAATTTATCTGCCCACGCCATTTCAAAAATATAAAGAGCGCAAAGATACCAAAACCATCCCGCTTTTAAGATAAAGGCTGTAATAACCAGTGCTGTTGCGTGCCTATCTTGCTTTAGTAGGCAGATATTTATTACTTTAGTTTATTAAACCTGCTGTGATTTATGAAAAAGCTTTTACTGTTGGCATTTGTGCTTTGTATCTTTACCTATGCACACGCACAACAAAAATTTAACGGCCTGGATGCCGGCATGGGCAATATTTACCGAACGTCTGACGCGGTAAGCCGCTCTATCAGCCCCGAAAACTTCAATGGCGAAAAAGGCAAAGGCGGCATGGCCACCACGGGGACCGGCGCGGGCGCCTCGCGAGACCTGGGCCAAACCTGGAAAGTAAGCCCAAGCGTCGTCATCAAAAAACACACTACCTACACCATTGCCGAAATTAACGGCGAGGGTGCCATACAGCATATCTGGATGACGCCTACCGGCAATTGGCGCAACGCTATTATCCGCTTTTATTGGGATGATGAGGCAACACCCTCGGTAGAGAGCCCCGTTGGCGATTTCTTTTGTATGGGCTGGGGTAAATACGCGCCGGTAACTTCGCTGGCAGTGGTGGTAAACCCGGGCAGCGCGTTTAACTGCTACTGGCCAATGCCGTTCCGTAAAAAGTGCCGCATCACCATGGAGAATATTGATGACGAAGATATGGTGCTGTATTACCAGGTAGATTATACGCTTACTAAGGTGCCGGATGATGCCGCCTATTTCCACGCACAGTTTCGCCGAATAAACCCGCTGCCGTACAAAAAGGACTATGTATTGGTTGATAGTATACGAGGCAAGGGCCAGTATGTGGGCACTTACCTGGCCTATGGCTCTAATAAAAACGGCTGGTGGGGCGAGGGAGAGATAAAGTTTTTTATGGATGGCGATACCAAATTCCCAACTATTATCGGCACCGGGACTGAAGATTATTTTTGTGGATCGTATAATTTTGAAACCCGAAAAAAGAACGCGGATGGCAGCGAAACCCGTAACTATACCGAGTTTAGCGGCCCCTACACCGGCCTGCCGCAGGTGATACGCGGAGATGGCTTATACAATGTGGCCCAACGCTTTGGCATGTACAGGTGGCATATTACCGACCCAATCCGTTTCGAGAAAAACCTGAAAGTGACCATACAGGCACTGGGCTGGAAAAGTGGGGGCAGGTATATGCCTTTGCAGGATGATATTGCATCGGTAGTGTTTTGGTACCAGCAGGGCCAGCACGGGCCGTTCCCCAAATTGCCCGCTAAAGATGAGCTGGAAGTAAATTAAAACATTTATATTCAGCCCACCAATTGTCAAACAAAAATTTAACTGATACATGTCAAAAGACAAAAGCTTAGCGGCCGTAGCGCTTATCACCTCCCTGTTTTTTATCTGGGGATTTGCCCTTAACCTTAACCCCATCCTGATCCCGCACCTGAAAAAAGCCTGCCAGTTGACAGATTTCCAATCATCACTGATAGATTCTGCATCGTACATCGCTTACTTTTTGTTGCCTATCCCGGCAGCGCAGTTCATGAAAAAGTATGGATATAAAGGCGGTATCATATTTGGTCTGCTGTTGTTTTCGGTAGGGGCGATGTTATTTTACCCGGCAGCCGCGGTGCGTAACTACGCGTTCTTTTTAGGCGCCTTATTCGTAGTTTTCTCGGGGATGGCGTTTTTAGAAACAGCTGCAAACCCGCTCATAACTCTCATTGGCGACCCCAAAAGTTCGACCATACGCATTAACCTGGCACAAACTTTTAACGGTATGGCCGCGGCGTTTGCGCCATATATCGGGGGGACGTTCATCCTATCGGGAACTGTTTTAACAGCTGCTCAGGAAAAGGCCATGCCACCGGCCAAACTCGAATCATACTTAAACCACGAAGCTTCATCGGTACAATTGCCGTTCGTTATCATCAGCATAGTGGTGTTACTGGTTGCCATTTTGGTATGGCGTACCACGTTCCCAACCATTAAAGAAGAATCCGCTGACTTAAAAGAAATTGAAAACAAACCATTGTTTGGCAGGATAGCCGCGCTAACCAAAAATAAGCACTTAATGTCGGGCGTATTGGCCGAATTTTTCTACGTGGGCGGACAAGCCTGTGTAACTAGTTTCTTTATCCGTTACAGCGAGCATGTGGGCGGTTTCGGCGAGCACCGCGCTGCAACGTTACTAAGTATTGCATTATTACTATTTATGTTAGGCAGGCTCTCGGGCACGGCTTTGATGCTTGTATTTAACCCCGTTAAGCTTTTGGTAACCTATGCTATTATCAACATCGGGCTTATCGCAGTTGCTGTTACGTTGCATGGCGCAGATGTTGTTTATGTGCTGATGGCGGTGCTGTTCTTCATGTCAATCATGTTCCCAACCATATTCTCATTAACCATAAAAGACTTAGGCCCACAAACAAAGCTCGGGTCATCTTTAGTAATTATGGGGATAGTAGGTGGCGCGGTATTGCCGCCAATAATGGGCCGCATATCTGATGCATCAAACATTCAGGTTGCCTACGTCGTACCCGGCGTTTGTTTCGCCATGATCCTTTGGTTCGCCCTCCGAAATTTGAAGGTGAAGAAGGTGGAGATGGTGCAGGGGCATTAATATGAGTTGTTGCCGGCCCGAGCTGAAAATTAAAAACCACGTCATTGCGAGGTACGAAGCAATCTCTTCAGGACAATTATACAACAAGCATTAAATATGGTTATGCAACGAGGTGGTTGTGTGTACATCGTGACCAACAAACAACATGCTGTTTTCTACACAGGAGTTACTTCTGATTTAATTAGTCGTGTTTGGGATCATCAAAACAAACTTATCCTAAAAGTTTTACTGCCAGGTATAATTGTGGTAAGTTGGTTTATTATTGTTTCTATTCGCACATAGAAGAGGCAATCGCTGCCGAGAAGTTAATCAAAGGAGGTAGCAGGCAAAGTAAGATCGGTCTGATAGTTTCTGTAAATTCGGAATGGAGGGATTTGTATGATGATTTGCTCAATGACAATTGGCTTACGGGAATGTCCTAAAGAGATTGCTTCGTACCTCGCAATGACGCCGGATTTAATGGCGCAATGACTGACCAGTAGACGACCTCCCTACAAAACCCCTTTCATCACTTCCCAAACGTTACTTGCCAGGATCTTAGCGCCGGCGGCAGTAGGGTGGATGCCATCTTTTTGGTTTAGGGAGCGTACACCGCCAACGCCCTGCAGCAGGAATGGAACCAGCGCCATGTTGTTTTTGGTAGCCAGTTTAGGGAACATTTCTTTAAAATCCGTTACATAAGTGGCACCCATATTTGGCGGTACCTGCATGCCCAGCATCACCAGTTTGGCTTTTGGGTATTTCGCTTTTAAATGGTCGATAATGGTTTGCAGGTTTTGCTCGGTTTCTTTTACCGGAATGCCGCGCAGGCCGTCGTTGGCGCCAAGTTCGAGCACAAACACGTCTATGTGCTGTTTCAGGAGCCAGTCAATCCGGCCTTTGCCCCCGGCAGATGTTTCGCCGCTTAAGCCGCCGTTGATGATGGTATATGGCAGTTTTGCCGAATCTATTTTGGTTTGCAGCACACTCGGGTAAGATTCAGACGGATCATCCAAACCATACCCGGCGCTTAAGCTATCGCCAAAAACTAAAATGCTTTTGGTGGATGGATCGGCGGCGGCTGTTGTAGTGGTATCCCCAGCGGTAGCATCTGTTGTTGTTGGTTTGCTGCCACAACTTGCGAGAGTGATAGTTAACGCAAGTGCCGAAGCTATTTTAAGTTTAGTAAGCATGGTTCAATTTTTATGAGTTCGACCGCAAAATTTCAAGCGGTGGTTTGTTAAGGATGCCGCGACTGTTTAACAAGCCTATAATAACTGTTAACAAAGTAATGATAAAAAAGATGGCTACCACCGGTAACAAGTTAACGGTGTAAGGCATATCAAAAGTGTATTTAGCCAAAAGCCAGCTGCCACCAATAGCGATGACTATGCCGGTTAAGGCTGATAACGCGCCAAGAAAAAGATACTCTAAAGCGGTAATGGCAAAGATTTGTTTACGGCTGCCGCCAAGGGTGCGTAATAAAACGCTTTCCTGAATGCGCTGGTATTTGCTGATGCGGACCGACGAGATCAATACGATGATACCTGTGATGATGCTAAACCCACTCATGAATTTAATAACGTAGCCAATTTTGCCAAGCAATTCGTCCAATACGTTCAAGATCAGCCCGAGGTCGATAATGGAAACGTTGGGAAATTGCTTTACCACCGCTTGCTGGTATTTGGCAGATACGGTGTTGTTGGGTACGTGGGTGAGCAACACGTGGATCTGCGGGGCATCTTCCAAAACCCCGGTAGGGAACACCACCTGGAAGTTTGTGGATACTTTGTTCCAGTTTACCTTGCGGATGCTGCTGATATAGGTATTCATCATAACGCCCTGCACGTTAAACACCAGTTTATCGCCAACTTTGGCGTTGATGCGCTGTGCGAAGCGCTCCTCCGCAGATACGGGGATGTCTTTACCTGGCTCGGCCTTTGCTTCCCATTTACCCGAGGTTATTTTTTCTGAATTGGTGATGGAATCCCGATAAGTAATGCGGTATTCATAAGCATAAGCCCTTTCGGCAATGTGCAGGGTACTGTCTTTTTTAGCATCAGCCGCGGTTTTGCCGTTCACTTTTTCCAGCCTCATGGTAATGATGGGTACTTGCGATAATACAGGCAACCCTTGTTTGCGGGTAAGATCGGCAACGGCTTTTTGCTGCGCGGTTTGGATATCAAACAGTATCATGTTGGATTGATTGTCGCCGGTAGATAGCGTAACCTGCCCTATGAGCAATTGCTGAATAAGAAATAACGTAGCAATAAACGCGGTGCTTAGCCCAATAGAAACCGTGAGGATGATAGTTTGGTTGTTTGGCCTATACAGGTTGGCAAAACCTTGTCGCCAGATGTAACTCCAACTGCTCATGACCAGCACCCTGGTAAACCTGATGAGCAGCCATGCAATAGCCGTCAATATCAAAAACGCTACGGCAATGCCGATGGTGAAGGATATCGCGCCCATCCAATCGCCAATTTGCAGGTAGGCAAATGAGGTGATAAACAACAACACCAAAATATAAACCAACCAGCGAAAAGGGTCGCGGATGGTAGTGGTATCATCAAAGGAAAGCCTTAAAGTATTTAGCGGAGAGATATTACGGATAGAGATGAGCGGCAGCAAAGCGAAAAGTATCGAGATGATCAATCCCAGTAAAACACCCTGCCCAATAGCCAGCCACGAAATGCTTACCGATATGGTGATCGGCAAAAAATCTTTTAGTACCAATGGCAGCAGGTGTTGAATAGCTGTACCCAGTATAGCCCCGGCTACCGAGCCGATAAGCCCGATGCCCGTGATCTGGATCAAATAAATTAAAAATGCCTCTGATGCTTTAACACCCATGCAACGCATAATGGCGATTGACCGGATCTTCTCGCGGATGTAGATGTTGATGGCGCTTGCCACGCCCACACAGCCCAGCAGCAAGGCAATAAAACCAACCAATGATAAGAACCTCGACAAATCGGCAAACGAGCGGCTGGTGCCTTCTTTTTTGCCTTCAACAGTGTCGTAATTAAACCCGGCCTTATCCAGTTGGGTTTCCATGCCCTTGGCCAGTTTTTCTACATCGGTTTTTTTATCGAATTTATAATAGTAGCTATAGTTGATGCGGCTGCCGACGGTTATAAGCCCGGTTTTTTCCAGGTACTGCATCGGGATATAAACCAGCGGCGCAACACTTGCCGCGATGCCCGTTTGGCCCGGCGCTTTATTAAGCACCCCTGCAATGGCAAAGGTTTCGTTACCTACACTTACTGAATCGCCGACTTTGGCGTTAAATTGCAGCATCAGGGTTTTATCAACCAAAGCATATTGGCCGGTTTTAAATGCGCGGCCTGCCTGTACAGGGGTGGTTTCAAGCTCGCCGTAGTAGGGGAAATTGCCTTCTAAAGCCTTTACCTGCACCAACCGTGTCGAAAATGTTTTCCGGAACAGCACCATCGATGGGAAACTGCGTTCCTGCGAGCGGTCGTCGCCCAGTTTATCTAATACTTTTTGCAGTTTTTCGTCGGGTTCTTTATTGCCGCTGATGGTCAGATCGGCTCCAATAAGGGTAGCCGCCTGCTGGTTAATATCATTCTGGATATTGTACCTGAACGAGTAGATGGCCACCAAAGCCGCTATCCCAAACACTATAGACGAGATAAACAGCAACAGGCGCGAGCGGTTGCGGCGGCTATCGCGCAGGGCCATTTTAAACAGCCAGGCAAAGTTTATCTTTCTTTTAAAATTTACGTTGTCCATGGGTGCGTTATTCATTACCGGTTTTATCATCGGCAACCAATTTGCCACCCTTAATTTTGATGATACGCTGTGTTTTGGCGGCCAGTTCCAGGTCGTGCGTTACCAAAACAAGGGTTGTGCCTGCCTCGCGGTTAAGGTCGAAGATGAGTTTTACCACCTTCTCACTTGTTTCGGCATCCAGGTTCCCGGTAGGTTCATCGGCAAATAAGATCTTCGGCGAATTAGAGAACGCTCTTGCCAGCGATACTCTTTGTTGTTCGCCGCCTGATAGTTGGGCAGGGTAGTGGTGGCCGCGGTCGGCAAGGCCAACCTTATCCAGCAGGTCAAGCGAACGTGCTTTGATGTTTTTTTCACCACGCAGCTCAAGCGGTACCATTACGTTTTCTAAAGCGGTAAGCGTCGGCAGCAATTGAAAATTTTGGAAGATGAAGCCCACGTACTGGTTACGTACCTGCGCGCGTTTATCTTCGCTAAGGTTGGTAAAGCTGATGCCGCTTAGTTCAACAATACCACTTGTGGCGCTATCCAGCCCCGCGCAAAGGCCAAGCAGAGTAGTTTTTCCACTGCCCGACGGGCCAACAATTGCATTGGTAGAACCCGCGCCGATGCTAAAGTTGATATTATCTAAAACTGTTAATTCGCGCCCGGCGCTTTTATAAGTTTTGTTTAAGTTTGATATGTTTAATATGGTTTCCAAAGTTGGTGCTGTATTTATTTGAATTGATTAAATAACAAAGAATAATTTATAACGGATGCTTGTTAAGTGTTTACTTACACAAGCATTACATTAGTTTAGTGTTTTTAAAATGCCGAATATTATTTACACTTGTAGAATAACACACACGCATGCAACAATATCCCGGGCAGCAACGCATTTTAGCAGCTGTCGACTGTATTATATTTGGTTTTGATGGCTGGAACATTAAATTGTTACTGGTAGAACGCGATCTTGACCCGGAAAAAGGAAAATGGAGTTTAATGGGCGGTTTTATCCATCCGTCAGAAAGCCCCGAAGACGCTGCCAATCGCGTGTTAGAAGAGCGCACCGGTTTAAAAAATGTGTACATGGACCAGTTCCGTGTGTTTGGCAAACCAGACCGCGACCCGGTAGAGCGTACGTTATCTGTAGCCTATTTCGCGTTGATAGATATTCAGAAATACGAAAAACAACTTACCAATGCCAACCACCCAGAGTGGTTTTTGCTTGATGAAATGCCCGACCTGGTGTTTGACCATGCCGAAATGGTAGCGATAGCTAAAAAGCAATTGCGTTATAAGGCTGCATTGCACCCAATACTTTTCCAGTTACTGCCAGAGCGTTTCACTATCCCGCAGCTACAGTCGCTATATGAAGGTGTTTACCAAACAGAGTTTGACGACCGTAACTTTAGCCGCAAATTGCTATCAACCGGGTTGCTTATAAAACTTGCCGAAAAGGATAAGCAATCATCAAAAAAGGGGGCTTTCTATTATCAGTTGGATCAATCTAACTACGAGAAAAAGTTTGAGAAGTTCCTTAACCTGGTGCCAAACCCCGACAAATTCTTTTAAGCAACAGTTTCCTAACAGCCTTTTTACAAAAGATAACACGCAGATTTATTTAGGTTTACAATAAAACTGCTTACATTTAATGCACCCGTTTGGGTTTATTATAAACCGGTTATTAAATTGGATAGGGAAAAGGGATTTCGTGTTTTAATAACGCTGGCGTTGCTTTGCTGCAGTTACTTATCTTTTGCCCAGAGCACATCGAGCCAGGGTAAGGAGTTTTGGACGGCATACATGTCACATTCGGAAGATTTCGGGATAAGTACAATGGTACTTTACATTACGGCCGATGAAGCAACCACTGTAAAAGTCGAGATAGCAAACGGCAGTTTCCCGGCTATCATCAGGGACGTTTTACCCAACCAGGTAACCGAAATAGAAGTACCCCACAACGAAGCATTTATTCAAAACCAAGGTAAGACCCTTCAGGGCATCCATATAACATCAGCAAAAAAGATCGCTATTTTTGCGCATATATATGCCAATGCCGTATCTGGCGCAACGCTGTTATTGCCTGTGGCTGTATTGGGCAAAAGTTATTACTCATTAAATTATACACAGCGTTCAAATGCCCAGGTAAACACTTTTTCTACTTTTATGGTAATAGGTACAGAGGATAACACCACCGTAGAAATTACCCCATCAGCTGAATTGGTTGACCGAAAGCCCGCCGGCTTACCGTTTACAATATCGCTAAATAAGGGTGAGGTATATCAGGGTTTGGCCTTTAACGATCTTACCGGTACTAAAATTATAAGTAAAAGTGCCGGTACGCAGGTGTGTAAAAAGATAGCGGTATTCTCTGGCAGTACAAAAATATTTATAGGTTGCGATGATAACAACAAAACCTCAGACAATCTTTTTCAGCAGGTGTATCCAACAGCCTCGTGGGGTAAAAACTACATAACGGTTCCGCTTAAAAGCCGTAATTACGATATATTCCGGGTGGTTTTAAGTGAGCCCAACACTGTGATTACAGTTAATGGTAGGGTGATACCCCAGGGTAACATCCAAAGCAATAATGTTTATGAATTTTCATCGGATGTAACCAATATTATTAAAGCTGATAAGCCCATACAGGTTGTCCAATATGCTGTTACGCAAGGCAAAACGTTGTCCGCAGGCTGTGAGTTTGATGCCCGCGATATAGGCGACCCGGAGATGATCTACCTAAATCCTATTGAACAAACTATTAATCATGTAACCCTATATTCAACCTTTCACGAAAAGATACTTAAGCATTTTATAAACGTGGTGATACGGTCGGATAAATCGTCGACGTTTAAGCTGGACGGCCAGCCTTACACGGCGTTTGTGGAGATACTGAATGGTGCGGGATACGCCTACGCGCAGATCCCCGTTGGCGAAGGTACGCATACGCTAAGCGCCGACGATGGCTTTAACGCGATAGCTTATGGCTTTGGGCAAAAGGAGTCGTACGGTTACTCGGCAGGTACCAATCTTAAAAACCTTAACGAATATGTACAATTTAATAACCTGCAAACAAGCAGTACCCAACTAAATGGCTGCACGGGCGAACGATATAAATTGCAGCTCGTGCTCCCATACATTACAACACATATTGATTGGAACTTTAACGATGGCTCGCCGGTGAAGCCGGATAATAACCCGGTTGCCACAGCTTTTGTAAAAGACGGTACAACACTGTACCGTTATGAATATCCAAGCCCTTTGCCTCCCTTTACAAAAGGCAGTTATACCTACACCGCTACGGTTATCAACCCTTCGCCGGTTGATGATTGCGGCGCCTCTAAAGATATCGACTTCGATTTTACCATATCAGATTTTGCGCAAACCAAATTCTCTCCCCCGGATAATGCCTGCAGCGCCACAGAGGTCACGATACAGGATCAATCTGTTGTAGACCCAACCACCGTGGACCAAATCAAAGTCTGGTGGGATTACGGCAATCATCCCGAGTTATTTGAAACGTACAGCCGTGCAGAACTTCACGCAGATAAAAACTACCATCATACGTATGATTATTCAGTAACATCAACCAATTACACTGTAAAAATGGTTGTATACACCGGCGAGGGGGCTGTATGCGAGAATGGTTATGAGAGAGTGGTTACTATAAAAGGAAGCCCTAAGGTATCAATGACGCAAATAAGCCCAATGTGCCAGGATGCCGGTAAAGTGCAGATCATAAAAGATGACCATGGTTTTGTTGGCGCCGGCCCGGGCACATTTAGCGGGCCGGGTGTTAATGCCTCAGGTTTGTTTGACCCGGCTGCGGCGGGGCCGGGCACTAAAACCATCACCTACCAATTTGTGGCGGTGAACGGTTGTGATGCGACCGCTACTCAGGATATTGTAGTAAACCCGTTGCCAACCGTTGATATTGCAGAACTTGTGCCTTTGCTTGAGGGAGAAAGTGTTGTACTAAAGCCGGCCGTTACAGGCACCAACCTTGCCTATCAATGGACGCCATCTATCGGGTTGGATGATCCTAATGCCCTTAATCCGGTATGCTCGGCAATTGATGATAAACATTACCGGTTAACGGTTACCACTTTGAATGGTTGTGCTGCTTATGATGAAGTATTTGTAAAAGTGTTGAAAAAACCAATAGTTGTAAATACATTTACCCCTAACGGCGATGGCATAAATGATACCTGGGGAATTAAATATTTAGATACTTACCCCGGAAATACGGTTGACGTGTACAACAGACAGGGAGAAAAGGTATATTCGTCTGTTGGATATGCATCACCCTGGGATGGAAGGTACCATGGTACCGTGTTACCTACAGGCACTTATTACTATATTATAAACCCTAAAAACGGCCGTAAAACCATAGCAGGTAGTGTTACTATATTAAAATAATGTTGAATAAAATTTTACTTTTTACAGCTATATTTTTTTGTTGCACTGGGATAACTTACGGCCAGCAAAAACCACAATACACGCAATATATTTTTAACAACTATCTGCTTAACCCTGCGGTTGCAGGGATCGAAAATTACACTGATGTTAAGTTGGGTTACCGCAGCCAATGGACAGGGCTTGAAGGTGCGCCGACAACGGCTTACTTTACCATAAATGCACCGCTTGGTACCGATTTTACCCGTGGTGATGCCGCATCGTTCCCATCTGGCGGCGATAGCCCATATAGCAGGTTATACACATCGGAGTACCGAGCCGCCGAGCCGCACCATGGTATTGGCTTCATGCTGGTTACCGATAAAGCCGGGCCGATAGATCAAACCAGTATGGCGGCTACCTACGCTTACCATTTGGGCCTTACCGAAAAATTGAACCTTGCGGTAGGTGTATCGGCAGGGTTTAACCACCTGCATTTAAATACATCATTAATTACCTTAGAGAACCAGGACGACCCCGTGCTACGCGATATTAACGCCAACCAATGGAAGCCCGATGCAAGTGTAGGCATTTGGGCATATTCGTCAACCTATTTTGTTGGGGTATCGGCGCAACAGATATTGCCTCAAAACCAATTTATTACTACCGGTAACGGGCAAAATTTGAGCAAAACGGTGCCGCATTACTTTGCAACGGCCGGTTATAAGTTTTACCTGTCTGATGATGTGAGCCTGTTGCCATCGGCCTTAATTAAATTTATACAACCCGCGCCAACCTCGTTCGACTTAAACATGAAGCTATCCTTCCGCGACAGGTTTTGGTTTGGCGGGTCGTACCGTAAGGATGATTCATTTGGGATATTGGCCGGTTTTAACCTAAGCTCGTTCATCAACGTTAGTTATTCTTACGATGCAACCACATCGGCCCTGCGTACCGTAAGTAACGGCTCGCACGAGATCGTTTTAGGCATCATGCTCAACAACCGCTACAAATTAACCAGCCCGCAGCACGGGTGGTAGAGGGAGAGAGTCAAGAAACAAAAGTCAAGAACCAAGAATTAAGAAACAAGAACCAGGAGGTAAGACGCAAAAAACATAAAGCCCTTCAGAATTTCTAAAGGGCTTTTCTATGTCTTAACTCTTGGGTCTAATAGTCTTGACTCTTTTTACAACTCTTTCCTTAGCCTTGCAACCGGGATGTTCATTTGCTCGCGGTATTTGGCTACGGTACGGCGGGCTATATTGTAGCCTGCTTCTTTTAGTATGTCGGTAAGTTTTTCGTCGGCAAGGGGGTGGCGCTTGTCTTCTTTGCCAATGTGCTCTTCCAATATCTTCTTAACCTCTTTGTTCGATACTTCCTCGCCGCTTTCGGTTTGGATAGCCTCGCTAAAGAATGATTTAAGCAGGAATGTACCAAACTCGGTTTGTACATATTTGGAGTTGGCCACGCGAGATACGGTAGATATATCCATACCTATACGGTCGGCAATATCTTTCAGGATCATTGGTTTCAGGTTCTTGTCGTCGCCCGTCAAAAAGAAATCGTATTGGTATTGCATTATAGCGTTCATGGTTTTCAGCAGTGTTTGCTGGCGCTGCTTAATAGCATCAATGAACCATTTAGCCGAATCGAGCTTTTGTTTTACAAATTGTACAGCTTCTTTCAGTTTTTTATCTTTTTGCGATGCCTTATCGTAATGCTGAAACATCTCCTGGTAAGAGCGGCTCACTTTTAGTTCGGGCGCGTTCTTAGAGTTTAGGGTAAGTATCAGTGCTCCATCGTTGTTCTTGATATGAAAATCGGGAATCACCTGCATTTGCTTGGTGCTCACCTCATTACTATCGCCCGGTTTTGGGTTAAGCTTTAATATCTCGTTCACTACGCCACGTAACTCAATCGAGTTTAGGTTGAGCGATTTCTCTAGTTTATCGTAATGCTTGCGGGTAAATTCGTCCAGGTAATTCTCTACCACCAATATCGCTTTGCGAATAATAGGGTCGTTAGGGTCTTTTTTGCGAAGTTGGATCAGCAGGCATTCCTGCAAACTGCGTGCGCCAACACCGGCCGGGTCAAAGCTTTGGATCACTTTAAGCATATCCTCCACTTCTTCATCCTCGGCAATAACATTCTGCGAAAAGGCCAGGTCGTCGGTCAGCGACATAATGGGCCTGCGCAGGTAGCCGTCATCATCCAAACTACCTATAATTTGCTTGCCTATGCTAAAGTCTTTATCAGATACAGGCAGCAGGTCAAGCTGTGCCTGCAGGCTCTCGAAGAAAGAGCTTTGCACCGCGAACGGAACCTCTTTACGTTCGTCCTCGTCGTCGCCATTTTGGTCGTAACGGCTGCCGTAATCATTTACGTTATCGTCCTGTAGGTAATCGTCTATATTAAACTCATCCATCGGGCCCTGGTCTTCGTCGCCGTTATAAGTGTCTTCATCAGGGTCGCGGTCGGGGTATTGTTCTTCGGGTTCACTAACGGTAAGGCTTAAATCTTCAAGGGCGGGGTTCTCTTCCAGTTCTTCTTTAATACGGGTATCTAACGATACGGTAGGCACCTGCAGCAATTTTATAAATTGTATTTGCTGCGGCGATAATTTTTGTAAGAGTTTTTGTTGAAGGTTCTGTTTAAGCATAGTAGTTAACGAGGCCAAAAATACACCAATTACCTTAAAGATTAAAAATTACTTATAAAGGGTGTATTTACGTTCTAAAAATGCTTTTAGGGGAATTTTGTTTGGACATGCAATACAATTATTGCTAACTTTAATTACACACAACAAGATACATTATGGGATTTGTAAAAGAGTTTAAAGAGTTTGCTGTAAAAGGCAATGTGTTAGACCTGGCCGTTGCGGTTGTAATAGGTGCGGCGTTTAGCAGTATCGTTAAATCGTTGGTTGATGATATTATTACCCCCGCGGTTTTAACCCCAGCGTTAAAGGCGGCACATTTGTCTAATTTGAGCCAACTGGTAATACCCGGTACAGCTATTAAGTACGGTAATTTCATATCACAGGTGATATCTTTTATTATTATAGCCTTATCGCTCTTCATTATAATAATGGCTATAAACAGGTTTAAAAAGAAAGAAGAAGTTGCACCAACTGTTGAGCCTGTACCTACCAAAGAAGAAGTTTTACTTGGCGAAATTCGCGATATATTAGCCGCAAAAGCTTAAGGAGATAACGATTCGCCAACTTACATGAAGATCATAGGTGCAAGGACCAATGGGGTGAATCTGTTAAAAAAATACTAACCATGTTTGATATCCTGCGCCAAATAGCCCTTTCGCTCCCCGAAGCAACGGAAGAACCGCACTTCGAGAAAATATCCTTTAGGGTGAAGAAAAAGATATTTGCCACCGCCGTGGCGGGAGAGGGCAGAGCAACAGTCAAACTTTCGGTTACCGACCAGGATGCCTTTTGCCTTTTTGATAGCAGCGTAATTTACCCTGTGCCTAACAAATGGGGTAAACAAGGGTGGACACATATCAACCTCCAAACCGTTAACCAGCCAATGCTCACCGGCATCCTTAAAGCCGCCTATTGCGAAGTGGCCCCAAAGCATTTGGCTGCACTGGTTAATTTAGACGAAGAGTAAAACGATCTTCCTCCGGACAAGTTCTCACCATGAACCATGAACCATGAACCATGAACCATGAACCATGAACCATGAACCATGAACTTACTTAGAACGTCTTCGCCAGCTTTGGGTTGGTTAGTATCACATAATCGCCCAGTTTGGTAAATTTACTCCAGTCGGGGTTGTCGAAGCTGTCATCAGCGTAGGCCTGTATATTTAAGATGCGTACTTCGGGGAGGTATTTCTTTAGCTGTGCCGCTGTACCCAGCTTTTCCTCGCTGTGGAAACCACCATTCACCTGGAATACTTTATAACCCGCGTGTGCCTTCAGGAACTGCGCGATGTTCCATCCCATGGTAGCATCCCATAGGTTTTGCGATTGGTAGATCTTTAAGTTACCCATAGCACTGTGGCCGCCCATTATGGTAACAAATTTTTCGTAATACGGGCCGGTGGCGGTATCTATCGGCAAAGGGGCTAACCAGCCTTTAGCCGCAGGGCTAAGTTTATCCAGGCTGCTTAAGCTGCCGCGGGTAACCATATTGGTGTAACGGGTAGGGGCGTTAGCTGCCACCACTGGGATGTGTGCCGCTTTCGCCGTTTCTATCATTGGCCGATAGTCTTTATAATTATTCCAGGCGCGGCCTTCGGTAATCAAATTCTTCTCGCGAATCATATCTGCCAGGTACTCGTTAAGCACGGTTTGGCAATCCGTTTGGAACATTTCCATTGATAAACCCGCCTTGCCCGGATATTTATCTGCAATTTTTTTAAAAAGGAGGCTCTCCAGGTAATGGCCTGTGCTGTCGTTGTGCTCTTCACCAAAAAATAATACGTCGGCTTTGTCAAGGTCGGCAATTAACTCGTCGGCAGTTGCTAAGCGCTGTTTAGCAGTACTATATATTTTGTAATTTTGCGCCATTGGGTCCTGGCAAAAGGCAATTGCTGGGAGTAAAAACAAGAGTAAAGCGGCCGTAGGTTTCATAGCGCGGTTAGGTATGTTAATAAGTTGATAAATATCGACAATCAAAATACAACATTACTATTTGAAAAAACTAAAAAAAAGGCTACATTTGCGCTCTTGTTTTTAAAAGGACGATAAGAATAATAGAATAATATATCATGAAAAGAACGTTTCAGCCCTCACAAAGGAAAAGAAGAAATAAACACGGTTTCCGTGAGCGTATGTCAACTGCTAACGGCAGAAGGATATTGGCAGCAAGAAGAGCTAAAGGCAGAAGAAAATTAAGTGTTTCTGACGAACGCAGCCACAAAGCATAATTCTGGTTGTTAAACTCCTTGTAAAAGGGGCCGAACCGCTTGTGTAAACATATTTTCGGTTCAGCATCAACAACTATGTACACTTTTAAAAAAGAAGAACGGTTATGTAATAAAAAGCTTATAGACGGGCTTTTTCATAACGGTTCTTCTTTTTTATGTTACCCTTTCAGGGCTTCCTGGGCGCTTACAAGCAGTGAGCAGCAATTCCCCGTGCAGATTGTATTTTCTGTTGCCAAGAAGCGTTACAAACGCGCGGTAGACCGTAACCTGGTTAAACGCCGCATGCGTGAGGCATACCGCCTTAATAAACAATCCCTGCTTTACGATGTGCTGAACACGGCCGAAAAAAAGCTTGTGCTCTCTATAAGCTATATTGGTAAAGAAATTTCCACCTCCGATCTTTTTGAAAAGAAAATGATAAAGCTGTTGAACCAGCTTGCAGGGGAGGCTATTAAATGAAGTTTTTGTGGGATATCAATAAGATGATCTTTAGCGCACTGTTTTTACTGCTGATAAAGATATACCAGTACCTTATTTCGCCCATATTACCCAGCGCTTGCCGGTACACACCTACCTGTTCGCAATATGGGGTAGAGGCTATAAAAAAGCATGGCCCATTTAAAGGCGGCTGGTTAACACTAAAACGAATTGCCCGCTGCAACCCCTGGGGCGGCCATGGGCACGACCCGGTACCTGATTGATAAGCTAAAATTCAAAAGTAAAAAGTCAAAAACCTTGCATTGGGTTAGTCTTTCATTTTTGAATTTTGGATTTTTACTTTTGACTTGAAATGATATTACAGATAGAAACAGCAACAACATCATGCTCGGTAGCTTTGGCTAACAAGGGACGGGTATTGGCCTTTAAGGAGATGAATCAACGTAACATCCACGCCGAGGTTATTACTGTTTATATAGATGAGATATTGGCGGCAAGCAAAGTTACCTATGCCGATCTGGATGCTGTTGCCGTAAGCTGCGGACCAGGTTCATATACCGGGCTGCGTATTGGTGTATCAACTGCAAAAGGTTTGTGCTTTGCTTTGGATAAACCGTTAATTTCTGTTGAAACTTTAGCAGCCATGGCTACAGGTGTGGTAGCTGATAACAATATCGGGAGCGATGTGCTTTTATGCCCTATGATAGACGCGCGCCGTATGGAAGTTTATACCGCGATATTTAACCAGGCGGGAGAGGTTGTAAAATCTACTGCTGCCGAGATCATCGATGCCAATAGCTTTGCTGAGATAATTGCCGCAAATAAAGTGTTGTTTTTTGGCGATGGCGCAGATAAATGTAAAGATACGCTTGGCAATAACCCTAACGCGCAATTTTTGTCAAACTTTGCTAACTCTGCAAACCACCTTACCCAAATTGCTTTAAATAAATTTAACCGTGCCGATTTTGTGGATGTAGCTTATTTTGAGCCCTACTACTTAAAAGATTTTATTGCCGGTAAAAAAGCAGGGGCTTAGGTTCCGTCGTCGTCATTATGGTGGAATATGCTATTCCAGATCCTTTTAATCAATCCGGGTTTTTCGCCCAGTGGTATAAAGTTCGCATTTGTAGGGTGCTCAATCACATTGCCAAATTTAAGCGAGAAGCCCAAGAAAAAATCGGCTCCGGAAAACGAGGAATTTTTATTTATCGCCGCGGTGCTTTTACTCACACCTGCCCTGAATAAGTTGGCCGATTCAATCACCCTGTCGCTGCCCATATAAAATTCTACGTTAGGCGCTTTTACCATAAACTGCAGCCCCGCATTAAACAAACCGAAATTATTATAAGACGTAGTTAGCGTACCAACCAGGTTGTTATATTGGAACGGATTGACCAGGGCTGCCGTGTAACCATCGTAAAAAACCTCTTTTTGTACAATGATGGTTGGCGAATACTTAAACTTCCGGTCGTAATCAAACCAATAAGATTTGTTGGCGCTTACTTCTATCTTTCCATTTGTTGGGGTAACAAACGAGCCCTTTTTATCGCCGGAACGAATGATGAGGAAAGTATTGGCATACAAGTTATCTTCCCTGCGGGTACCGGTTATGTTTTTAATAGTACGGGTGGTATTAAAGTTACTGGTGATAGATTGATTGTACCAGTGTATAAAACCAATATCTTTTACGTTAAATTGTATGGTAAAATTATCGCGCGTGCGGATGGTAGATCCAAGGCTTATGGATGCACCCGGGCTCCTGAATGATGGCAGAAGGTCATGCGCGGTAAACTCGTCCGGTGTAAAGTTTATGCGGTAACGGCCCTGAAGGCTAAGGTCGGCAACATCGTTGGCCTTGTCAAAAACGATATTAGATTGATTTATTTGCAGCTGTTGGTATTGAATCCCTAATAAAGCGCTTAACTTAACACCAAATGCAAAGGTTTTGCTTACCTGTTCGCGGTAGGTTGCGCTAAATTGGTGGTAGCTTTGGTAGGTGTAACTATTGTTAAATAAATTGGGGTATGGCACATTGCTTGTAAACGGGGCGGCGGTGTTTAGTAATAATAGTGATTCGTCGGTAAATATACCGCGGCCATCAGCCCTTGTTTGTACCGAAAAACCCACCTCCTGGTTCCCATCTAAACTCCTGAATGATTTAAACATTAAAGCGTAAACGTTTGCACTTACATTAGCCCTGCTAAATCTGTTTTCGCCCAGGGTTAATCCCGTAGCGAAATACTTTCCTTTAAAAGCGCGGTTTTTTAATGGCCCTTGTGCGTTGCCGGTTAAATATACGTTGCTGTTAAAATTGGGTATGAGAAAGTTAAACGCGAATTGCCTGCTACTATCCGGAATAAAAGAGGCCCGCGAAGGGTTTTCGAACGAATCGTACAAAGTGCCTGTATTATACTGGGAAAACTGCTGGCCAAAAGATGCAAGGGATATAAATAGGAAAGAAAATACCAGTAAAAAATTCTTCATACACATTCGCAATGCCGGGGTTGTATTTGCTTTGTTTTATAGCCTGATTGACCCCTCGGCTAATAATAGGGTATTTAACGTAAATATGGCGTTTTTGGTTGTGTTTTAATTGTTTTTTTTACTAACCGTGCTATCGGGTAGGTTTTGTAATAGACAAAAATTAGTGTAGAAATTTTTGTCGGTTGCTGCAAACTGATAGGATGCACCGTAAAAATTCCTTATGGATAATGAATTGTTTTTATAAGCAAGATAAAACTCATCTTTTAAACCATCTTTTAATATTTGCTGCGCGTTTTTAAAGTGAATAAAAAAGGCGATGTTGCTTTTTTCGGCCAGTAAATTATCAAATTTAACGTACTCGCCGGTTTTATTCAGGAACTTGCGGTTAAGATAGGTGTCGTTATAACTCTCCAGTTCTTTAGCACTATTTGCCAGTATCAGGTAGTTATCTATAATGCGGAAGTAAGGCTTTTTGAAAGCGTTAAAGGCATCGCCCAATAAAAAGAAAGGTAGTTTGGTATAGTTGAACTGGCCCACATCATCGTTTACCATGCCACTTATATTGGTGATAAAAGGCCTCAGCTTAGAGCCATTCTTAACCGTTACTATCGCGATTTTTTCCTGGTAGCGGGTAGTTACTACAGCAAACTCGTTACCCAGTAGGTTTGCAAATTCGGAATTTAAGTTGATACCCGTTTCGGTTTTGACCTTCCCAAATAGCGCATCCCTTTCCTTTTGTAGCCCTGCTTTATTTTGAAACTCGGACAGGTCGGCGGCGAACCTGGCAGGATCTGATACGGCCAGGTTTGTGGCATAGGCTGTGGTAGCCGGGTAAAGGTCTTTCAATTGGTTAACAACCGGTTGCTGGTTGGTAAACACATTTAAGTAGGTGCCCGGCTTTTGGGTTTCAATATTTGTGTAACCGCTAAACATCACGGCATCGTTCTTAAAATTAAGGTTTAATGCGGCCAGGGCAGGCAATAACCTAAAAGGTTTAAAAATATCGGTATTGCTGCTTTTAAAAAGCTCGTTAAACAGCGGCCCAAGGTGCTCATAGTTAATATATAGGTTAGCCAGCGAGTTTGAATTTTGTTGATCGGGCAGCAACATAAAGGCGTGTTTGTCTTTATCAGCAGTATAATTGGCCGCCTGGGTTATCAGGTCTTTAGAAAAACTGCCTGCGTAAATATTGGCATCTGTATTAATAATGTAAAACCGTTTTTTAAGCGCGTTAAAAAAGATATTATACCCGCGCTTTTCGCCAATTTTTAGGGGCGTTATGAGCATTCCGGTTTTTTGCTGTTTGGCAAGCTTATCAAACTCGGTAAGGTCGATATCCTTTGCGGTAGATGCCGTAAGCAGCAGATCTACCTGTGTGCTTTGCGATGGGTGAACTGATACAAACACATTGCGACCGGTAAAAAATAAACTAAGTGCAGCGTTATTGAAAAGTAAATTGCGCACGGTATTCAGGTCGCTTATTTTTTGTTCACCAACAAGATTATTAAGCAGGGTATTGCCGGTATATATATCGTAAAAACTTTTCTCGTTAGTAAATTCAAACACCAGGGCAGCATTATCGGGAATGGTGCGCATAATATTGCCGGCATGCATACCCGATGTGTTTAAGTTTTTAAAATACTTAACGGTTATATATGCCGTTGCGGCAATTAAAATTAAAGTAATAACTATTAGTCGTTTCATTCCGTGTTTGCGTGCGCAAGTTAGGAGTTATTAATTAGTGATTAGATGAATTATCGATTTAGTGATTGGGTTAATTAGTGAGGTAGTGATTGAGTGAATTAGTGAGTTATCAAATCAGACAAAAAATCGCGCAGCGATTTTCACCTTTCACCTTTCACCTTTCACCTTTCACCTTTCACCTTTCACCTTTCACCTTTCACCTTTCACCTTTCACCTTTCACCTTTCACCTTTCACCTTTCACCTTTCACCTTTCACCTTTCACCTTTCACCTTTCACCTTTCACCTTTCACCTTTCACCTTTCACCTTTCACCTTTCACCTTTCACCTTTCACCTTTCACCTTTCACCTTTCACCTTTCACCTTTCACCTTTCACCTTTCACCTTTCACCTTTCACCTTTCACCTTTCACCTTTC
>NZ_JBEPPE010000017.1:0-38177 GCF_040547175.1 Mucilaginibacter sp. UYP27 | reverse complement strand
TAGTATTGCTGCTCTCCAATATCTAAATTTCTTAAATAATAAACCCCTTAACCTGATCAAACATGCTCTTGCAGTTTAAACCGCACAACGGGTTATAAGAAGGATGTTTGCACTTGCGGCCGGGGCTTTTAACCCAAATTATGATTTTTTAAAAATCCCCTGGCTCATAAAAAACATTTCATAATTAATCAACAGGGATGTTTTGCAAGCAATATCATTGCTTTTTTCATAGCGCAACGCTATCGTGGCCTCAAAACAACAACTTCTGAAACTTAGATGCGGATAGTTACTCACTAATGACTTCTCAAACTTAATCCCTGACTTCTTGTTGATTTTTAAAGATTTGATGCCTATATTTTTAAGCATCTGCAATTTTAGAAAATGGAAACAGTAATTCCCGGTTTACTTTTATACCCCGATTTCATAGATGAAGCCAAAGAAGAGCAGTTGCTCAACGAAATTGACAGTCAGCAATGGGTGGTTGATTACTTAAGAAGACTGCAATATTATGGATACCGGAATGAATTGGACGCGCCGTATGACCTGATAAGATTTCCGGTTGCTATACCTCCCTTGATGTATCAATTGTCACAGCAAATCGTCGAGCAGAAAATCCTGCTTCTTCAGCCAGATCAGGTAATCATTAACGAATATGTTCCCGGAGAAGGTATCAAGCCGCACAAGGATAGGTCTTATTATGAAAACCAAATCTGTGGTGTGAACTTAGGAAGCAGTTGTATTATGCGGTTTATAAAAGGTGAGAACGTGGAAGTGGTAGATGTCGAAATTCCCAGGCGTTCCTTATATGTGATGCAAGATGATGCCCGGAAGAAATGGAAACACGCCATACCGCCCAGGAAGAAAGATAAAGTAGAGGGCAATGTGCAACACCGTGAACGAAGGGTATCCATTACTTACCGTAAGGTGAACCAAGGAAGAGTTAAACCTATTAGCCCTGAGGGAAAAGTAGCCAAATTATTACGAGAGCAGTTTACATAGGTCTTAATTAGTCAGCAAACGAATCTAGAACTTACAAAGCGGCTTCTTATTTTGTATTGCTATAATTCAGACCTCTTTAACGTAAATTTAATTTGATATGTGTTAAATACGGCTCTATAATTTTTGTTGATTTAAAGCCACGTATGCTATTGATTTCGTTATTTTCTACATCATAGAAAACTTCTGCATAAAACGAGCCCAGGTTATATAGTTGGACAAAGAACTTTCCATCAGGCCTGTCACCTATGTAAGTACCATCCCCGACTGCATCCATTCTTTCAGAAACAGCCATGGCTTGAAAGTCGTATAGCGTTATCACGTATCGTTATTATTCTTAAGTAGTTAAAGTTTAAGATTTGATTTCAAAGCATCTTTCTTCAAACGTTCATTCATCTTAATTTGTACTTCTTTTTCGTTCTGTATGACATTTATTATAAGATTTGGATCAACTTCAATTAGGTAAGCAAACCTTAAGATTTCAAAAACTGAGAAGGTTTCCGGATTCAAAAGTTTAAGTGCATATCTTCCTTTGTTCATACCAAGTGCTTCTGAAATCTTGCCTGAATGATATTCTCTAATCTCATACATTCTTTTAATAACATCACTCTCAAAAAGAAATTTAATGTGCTTAAATAAGGTAAATTCTTTATTTCTTTTGTTGTTCCAATCTGACATTTATGTCTGTTTTGACATAAATGTCTTTCAATATAAGCGTATAATAATATAAAGTTACTATTCGTAATAAAAAGTTACTATGTGTAATTTTTTATTTATATTTGTTACATGATGTTATTATAAAGCGAAATTTTAAATATTTAAATCGCTAACGAAGTCTCACGTACAGAAACCGCCAGTAGATCACGTGAAGGCAAGTGAAAGCGCCCATTCCGGAAAAAGTATATCTTTGAGGTGTATTTTAATGGATGGGCTTCACTTAAGTCTTTTGTGGTCAACTCTGGTCCTTGGATAGGATTGGAGGGGTTCCTGGCGGTACCTTGTACAAAAGCAGTGAAGTCCATCCATTTTGATTTGCTACTTTTTTGAGACTCGTGATCAAATTGAAAACGAGGATGATAAACCCAAGGTCAAATATTAGTGAAAAGATAATTAATGGAATGCATTCCTACGGTTTCGCATTTATTTACCTTTATCATATTGTTTGCTCTTTTCCCCTCCAAAATCCAATTAAGAACATAATCAAGAACCCGGAGTGAGCCTTATATAATATAAGGCAACCGGGATCAGTTAGTAGTTAAATTAATCCGGTTGCCTTATTTTGCTGTAATAGTGTCAATCCTTTGCCCTAACTTTAAGCGACAAATAGACTTCTTACCGTAAACGATCAAGCTAATGAATTCTGATAACAACTTTCCCGGCCAATCTAATACTGATGAACCTTTAAAAGTGCTGCAAGCATTCTTTAATGCACATAGTGTTGATGCAGTTAAACTTGCTTTATTGACCGCTTTACAGGGTTATGCTTTGAATGAGAAAAAAGGCTTTCTTGAACCAGGCTTCAGCGAAGAAGATATTACGGAAATGTTTGATAGTTTGATCGCTTTGGTTGCTGCCGTAGAAAAGCTGACGATCCAGGGTAGGATAGAAGGCATACCCGGTTAGGCAGGGCATATTACAGCTCGATTTCTGATTTTTTTCACGTTTAAATAAATCAAAATGAAGCTCAAACTTTGCTTCCTGCTATTCCTATGCCCAATTTTTAGGGTGACCGCGCAGGCTAATCCCTTGCGCGTTGGCGATAAGGTACCAGATTTGTCATTAACTAAGGTGCTCAACCATACCGGCGAAGCCCTTAACCTTGCCGCCTTTAAGGGTAAACTCCTCATCCTTGATTTTTGGGCCACATCCTGTGGTTCCTGCATCGAGGCGATGCCGAGGCTGGATTCTCTCCAGCGGCTGTTCGGCGATAAGATTGCTATCCTTCCCGTAACTTACGAGAAAGCGGAGCGCATCCGTTCCTTTCAAAATAACAATGGATTTCTTAAAGGCCGAAAATTTCGGACAGTGGTAGAGGACGTTGCTTTGCACAATTTATTTCCGCACCGCCTGTTGCCGCATGAAGTGTGGATCGGTATAGATGGAAAAGTATTGGCCTTTACCGAAGTGGCCGATATAACTGCCAAAACCATTGCTGCGGTACTCTCCGGCACGCCCTTGGCCTTGCCAGGAAAAGTAGATGTGCTGGATTATGATCAGAATAAACCTTTATTAGTCAATCATAACGGCGGCCCCGACACCGCTTACCGTTACCGCTCTGTGATTACCGGGGTTTTGAAGGGATTGCCTGCGATTGTTAGCATCCGTTATGATTCGTTAAAAAATTTAACCATTATACGGGCAACCAATGTCTCCAAGCGCCGCCTCTACACTATAGTATTTAAAGGGCTCCGTGCGCTACCCGACGATCAGGTCAGCGTAGGGCAGGATAACATGCTGTGGTGTTACGAACTGCAACTACCGGGGAATTCCCCCTCCCTCGTCAGGCAAAGTATCCGGCAGGATCTTGACCGTTTTTTTAACGTTCGCTCGGAATGGACAGGCACTTCTTTCCGTCTGCTGCCGGTAATGGCAAACTCAGAAACGGACGGACCGCTTACCCTTTAAACAATTTGATTAACAACCAATTATCAAATCACAATGAAGATTATCTACAAAATATTTTTAGCTTTTACGGCCTGTCTTTTAGGGTCTGCGGTAGGTATGGCCCAGCAGATCAGCGGTCAGATCAAAGATGCTGCAAGCAAACCCGTTGCCGGGGTACAGGTGATTATCAAAGGCAAAACAGTGGCTGTTGTTACAGGCCCTGATGGCCACTTTGCGCTGCCTGCCGCTAAAACAGATACCTTAGTTTTAAGCAAACCAGGCTTCCTGAGCCAGTACATTGCCGTTCATAACGGTACCATTTTTATGCTGACGCTGCGCCCGGAGGTCGAACAGCTGGCTGAAGTCAAAATCGTATCGAACGGTTATCAGTCGCTACCGGTACAAAAAGCGACCGGCTCTTTTGAACAGGTGGATAAGCAGCTGCTGAACCGCTCTGTTGGTACCGATGTACTGAGCCGACTGGAAGGGGTCAGTACCGTGCAGTTCGACAAACGGCAAGGCCAGTCCAACGGCCTCGTCATTCGGGGCCACAGTACCCTTTTTGCCAACTCCGCACCGCTCGTCGTGCTCGATAATTTCCCTTATAACGGCGATATCAGTAATTTGAATCCCAACGATGTGGAAAGTATAACCATCCTAAAAGATGCTGCGGCCGCTGCCATATGGGGTGTTCGGGCCAGCAATGGGGTGCTCGTAATCACCACGAAAAAGGGCAGCCGCAACAAACCGCTATCGGTAAACTTTAATGCCAACGTGACCGTTGCTGATAAACCGGACTTGTTCTACCAGCCGCGCATGTCCTCGGCAGCCTTTGTTGACCTGGAAAAACAGTTGTTTACCAAGGGATTTTATACCGATGATGAAAGTGCGTACAACTATGTGCCGGTATCCCCGGTAATGGAACTGCTCATTGCGCAGCGGGACGGTAAGATTTCCACATCTGATGCGGATGCGCAAATAGCTGCCCTGGCTAAACATGATGTACGCAAAGACCTCCAAAAATATTGGTACCAGCGGTCCGTAAACCAGCAATACGCGGTCAGCCTCAGTGGCGGATCGGATAAGGCAGCTTACCTTTTTTCGGCAGGCTATGACCGTAACCTCACCTCGCTTGGTGGTACCTACCGGCGTATAAACCTGCGTACGGACAATAGTTTTTTCCTAACGAAAGGATTGCAACTTGATGTCAGTGCATACCTTACCAGTAGCATGACCGTCGCCGGCAGGGACGATTTTAGCGCTTTGCGCACCAGCGGCAGCAAAGGCTTGTTGCCTTATGCCAGTTTTGCAGATGCGCAGGGCAACCCGCTCACCATACTGAAGGATTACCGCCGCTCATTCGTGGAAAGCTCCCAGGTAGCAGGCTTTCAAAACTGGGACTACGTACCCCTCGACGATTATAAGTCAGTTAACAACCAAAGCCGCAACCTGAATATATTCCTGAATACAGCCTTGAAATACCAGGTAGTAAAAGGCCTGGGCATTGAACTGCGTTATCAGCTGGAAAATGCGCAAACACAGGGCGACCTTCTCTACGGCCAAAACAGTTATTACGCCCGAAACCTGGTTAACCAGTATACCCAAACAAATCCGGATGGTTCGTTAGCGCTTCCTGTTCCGATTGGTGGGGTCTTTGACGCTTTCGGAAGCCGCCTGGCTTCTCACAGCATTCGTACGCAATTAAACTACAATATGGACTGGGGATTAAACAGGCTGACGGCTCTGGCCGGTTACGAATACCGGACGGATAACACCCGTAACCGTAATTCAAGGGACTATGGGTATAATTCCAGCACCCAAACAGCTTTGCCGGTGGATTATGTAACAAGTTTCTTCCAGCCGATCTATTCCTATTACATCGATTCTACAATTCCCTACGTCAATCAGTACCAAACGCTGCAAAATAATAACCTGTCATATTTTGCAAACGCCGCTTATGCATTTGATGACCGGTACAGTTTATCTGCCAGCCTACGCAAGGACCAGTCCAACTTGTTTGGCGTTAATGCAAACCAAAAAGGCGTACCGCTGTACTCCGTTGGTGCCGCCTGGACACTGAATAATGAAAAATTCTATCATATCGGGTGGTTGCCTTACCTCAAGCTGCGGGCCAGTTTTGGTTATAGCGGGAACGTAGATAATACGCTTTCTGCACTCACTACTATCCAATATCTGAGGCAGAATTTCATTAGTAAGCAGACAAGCGCTTCCATCCGGAACCCGCCTAACCCTGACCTCGGCTGGGAAAAAACCGGTATCATCAATATAGGGCTCGACTTCGCACTCGCTGGCAATGTCATCTCCGGTTCGGTGGAATATTATCGTAAGAAAAGTGACCACCTGATCGGCTTCCAGCCACTCGAACAGACCACGGGTGTACTTAATCCCGCAACCAATCTTTTCCAATATAAAGGGAATGTTGCCGCTATGCAGGGTAACGGCCTGGAATTGAATTTGCACAGCACTAATCTAAAAGGCTCACTGAAGTGGCATACTGACCTGCTTTTAAGTTCGGTTAGAAACAAGGTGACCAGCTACTACCAATACAGCGACAACGCATCGGTTTATGTAGCTAATGGCTACTCGGTTGCCCCGCTGGTCGGCAAACCGGTGTTTGCGATCCTGACCTATAAATGGGCTGGTCTGGACCCGGCTAACGGTAACCCGCGTGGATATGTGAACGGACAGGTGAGTTCAGATTATTCGGCAATCCTTTCTGATACCAAAGTCAGCGACCTCCAGTACAGCGGCTCAGCCGTGCCTCAGCTTTTCGGCTATTTTCGTAATACATTTACTTATCAGGGGATCTCGCTTTCCGCTAACATCGCCTATAAACTGGATTATTATTTTGTCAAGCCTTCAATCGCTTACAGCGCGCTTTACACCAACTGGGATGTTTCAACAGGTGATTATGCCCGGCGCTGGCTGGTAGCGGGAGACGAAACAAAAACAAATGTTCCCTCTATGGTATATCCTGCCGACAGCCAGCGCGACCAGTTTTATAACCAGTCAGCCGCCAACGTAGAGAAAGGTGGTAATATTCGCTTGCAGGATATTCGCCTGGGCTACGAGTTAAGTTCGCGGCTTTTAAAACAAACGCCTTTTAAACAATTACAGGTGTACGGCTATGCATCCAACCTGGGCTTGATCTGGAAAGCGACGAAAACCAATTATGATCCGGATTATCCGCTGTCTTTCCGGCCACCGCTGACCGTGGCTTTGGGATTAACCGGTAATTTTTAACATATGATATACATACAGATGAAAAATACAAAACATACAGCCATCATGCTTTTGTTAATAGCTGCCCTTTTTTCCTGCAAAAAGGAGCTGGACGAGAAATCCTCTTCTGCCTTACAGGTGCCCTCGTCAGCAGCAGACTTCCAGGCTTTAATGGACAACGGCTCCCAATTATCGCAGGTGTGGCCATATGCAGGAATTGCAGGATCTGATGAAGGATTCGTAACGACAGAGAGCTGGGCAGTAACGTCGCTCACCGAGCGCAACGCCTATATCTGGGAACGAAATGTATTTAATGACCTGCCGCGAAACGATTGGTCTTACCCTTACAGCGTGATCTTCTCCACCAATGTGGTTTTGGAAGGAATTGGAAAATATGGCCATACCAGCGCAGAGTGGAATAATATCAAAGGTCAGGCGGCCTTTTTTCAAGGCTATGCCTATTACCAGCTGGCCCAGGAGTTCTGTAAGGCCTACGATTCGCAAACCGCTGGGACGGATGCCGGCTTGGTTTTAAGGAATTCATCCGATCTGAATGTCAGGTCTGTCCGTTCGACAGTGGCCCAAACCTATGAGCGGATAGTTGCCGACTTGTCCGCTGCCGTGCCTTTACTGCCAATTGCCGCAGTGGTGAAAACAAGGCCGTGTAAAGCCGCGGCTTATGCTATGCTAGCCAGGACGTACCTGTCCATGCGGATGTATGATAAAGCAGGCCTGTATGCAGATTCGAGTTTAAAATTGAATAGCAAACTGATCGATTATAATACGGTTACAGTGGGTGCCGGTCCGCCATTTCCCCGTTTTAACGACGAGGTACTATTTCATACGATCAGTGTACCGGTTAACCTACTGCTACCACCTAAACTGATGGTCGATACCAACCTCTATACGGCTTATGAAAACGGTGACCTCCGAAAAACGCTGTTTTTCAAACCCGCTTCAGGCAACCTGCGTTTTACTTTCAACGGAAGCTACGATGGTAGTGTAAACCTCTTTAATGGCCTTGCAACCGACGAGATGTACCTGGTTCGGGCAGAAACATCGGCCAGGGCCGGAAACATTACGGCAGCGCTGGCTGACCTGAACACCTTACGTGTCAACCGTTACCGCATAGCAGCTTATCAGCCATTGACGGCGGCAGGCCAGGCTCAGGCATTAGCACTGGTCTTATTGGAAAGGAGAAAAGAATTGCTGTTACGCGCGCTCCGCTGGACAGACCTGCGGCGGCTGAATAAGGAACCGGCCCTGGCCGTCACTTTAAGGAAGTTTGTTAACGGGAAGCTGTATGAGTTGCCGCCGGGTGATCCGCGATATACCTGGCCGATCCCGCAACAGGTAATAAACGACACCGGAATAGCGCAGAACTAAAAAAGGCAAGGCCGTAGTAGGCCTTGCCCCCTGGCGGGTAAAAACAGTTAGTTTTTAAGCACTTCTGCAGTGATGGTGTTTAGGTTAGGCTGCATCGGGTTAGATGTGCTGCGTTCAGCAACTACCGAGCAGCGGCTGGTGCTGCCGGAACAAACCGGTTGAGTAGCGCTGTAAGTGTACTTGCTTGCATCGTTGATCTGGGAAGGAGTTCCGGTAAAGCTCCAGTTTACACCAGCGAACTTTTTCGCAGATTTTGCGGCAGTAGTGGTGAAGGCACCGGCAACGCCTAACAGGATGGCCATGCTGAAAATAAATGCTTTAGATTTTTTCATGATACACGGATGCTTTTTTACTAAAAAACAAACGAAAAACTTGATGAGAAATTTTGCCTACTCTTTTCGCAGGTTTTCGGCTTACCCCTGTAGTTCTATAAAGAAACGCTCGTGCGTTTTGGCTCCCGCTTTTTCGAATGCAGCCGGAGAGCAATCAAAGCGGCAAGGACAAAAACGGAATTGAAGACCAGGTGCCCTCCCCAGGACATCCGGTTCAGGATGCCCCCGCAGGAACAGGGTAATTGCCCGCTACCAAACAACAGGATTAGTCCGATGTAGGCCGTAAAGGCGCTGAGTAAACCAAGGGACAGCCTAAGGCCTGCCGTACGTGTCCGGTCAGTGCAAAGCAGGCCGATGGCAAAAAGTTCCAGGGCAGGAATGGCGAAAACCAGCGCATTGGCAAGGCTATGAGGGAAAGGTTGCAAATAGAGCTGCGCACGGAACAGCGACGTGTCGGATAATTTACTGGCCGCTGCATAAGTGAACAGCAGGATCAGCGTAGCAGTAAGGCATAATTGAATCGTTGGTTTCATATCCTTTGGTTTGATAATACAAAGTAACAGTATCGCTAAAAGGCAAAACAGTATGAAATGGGTAGTATACCCTTTTGAGGGATGAGCAGATGAAGGAAAATAATGAAACGGAATACCATTTTTTACCGCAGCTATTTCTGCGGGCACCTCACTATAGCTTTGGAGGGTATGACTTGTCGCGTCTGCCCGAAGCCCTGCTCCAACAGGATTTCCGCAACGCCATCTGGTTGGCAAGCCCCGAGTTTTACCAGGCCTTAGCTAAGAAAGACTTTCAATTTGACAAATTACTTCCTAAAGAAATTCATACGGTCTATAAATATTATAACCGCATCTGTTTCCGGCCTACGCCGTTCGGAGCCTTTGCCTCATTCACCCTGTTGAACTGGGCGGATGGAGAAGCTGTGAAAATCGGCGGCAATAGCGCCGCTTGCATTCATTTGCTACCGGACCAGATGACACTGAATGTGGTTAATAGTTTGCGCAATAACGAGTTGGCCGCAGAACAGCTCATCGTTAATCCCTGCCTGTATAAAGTTGGCAGGCTCTATCGCTATACGAAATCTGCAGTGACGGATAAAAACCGATATGAATTTAGCCTGGAAGCGATTGAAGCTGTGAAGTTTCACACCGGCCTTGTTGCGCTTTTCAAAAATAAACCGCTGCCTGCGCTCCATGTGCTGGAATGGATAGCCCTGCGTGGTGTCTGTACGCAGGAGGAAGCGATGGATTACCTGCGATTTCTGACCGATGAAAAAGTGCTATTGACTGCCGCTGGTGGACGGATCATCTACACCAGCGAACCTTCAGACGATACGGTTGCCTTGTCCGGCTGGAAGGATTTTTGGGCAAAACATCATACCGCTCCTTTTTGTAAAGCTGAAGCCCTTGCCGGGCTTTCGGCGGAATTGGGAACGTTGTTGGAAGGCTTGCTACCTCCCCAAAAAACGCAGCCTTTTTACGCCGCACTTGAAAAACCGCACCTTAGCGGCGGGCCGGGGCCGCAGGAACAGCGGGAACTGGCTGCAGCCATAACCATGTTGCGCCTCCTGTCACGTGATGCAGCTTCAGCTGATTTAACGAGTTTCATCAAAGATTTTAAAGAACGCTTCGACCAGGAGAAAGTACCGCTTTTGCAGGCGCTTGATTCGGATACAGGCGTTGCCTATGGAAACCTTAACGCTCCGGCAGCGCAACCTAAATTGCTCGAAAATATCCGCTTCCCCGAAAATAATGTACAGCGCGAACAAACAGGCTGGACCGCAGTTCACCGGATGCTTTTCCGCTTATGGACAGGTGATACGCTTCGCGATCCATACTCGCCACTTGTGTTAAATAATACTCACCGTAAAGAACTGGAAGAAGCGGGCGACCCTGTTTCCTTGCCGCAAACGCTTGCTCTAATGTACCGCAGAACGGGTGAACACGTGCTAATCGAAAGCGCCGGCGGAGCCGCTGCCACCAACTTGATCGGCCGCTTTTCCTGCTTCAGCGGCTCGGTTTACGAACTTTGCTGCCAGCTTGCAGACAAAGAGGTCAAGAGTAATCCTGACGTGGTATTTGCCGATATCGGCCAGCTTTCCGATGCCCACGTAGACAATATCAACCGTCGACGCAGGATATATCCTTATGAGATTCCGGTTAATGTCTACAGTGAACTGCCTGTGGATGCGCAGCTGCCTCCATCCGATCTAATGGTGTCCGTTAGCGGCGGCGAAGTGATGTTAGAATCCCGAAAATTAGGCAAAAGGGTGATCCCCCGCCTGGCGACCGCTTATAATTTCAGGCATAACCAGTTGCCCGTATTCCGTTTACTTTGTGATCTGCAATACCAGGGTATCAGGGCTAATCTCACCTTTGACCTGGAGCAGTTTTTTCCTGGTTTAAGTTTTTACCCAAGGGTCACTTTTGGCAAAACAATTCTTAGCCTTGCTAAATGGAATTTTAAGGCAGATGACCTGGAAAAGCTAATAAATGCTGCTGATGCCTTAAACGAGTTAGAGCAGTTTCGCAGGTTTCATCACCTGCCGCGTTATATCAGCCTGGGGTCTTCGGACCAGCAACTTGTATTTGATTTGGCGCACCAACCTGAAGCGCTGTTTTTTTTGAAATGCCTTAAAAGGCTCAAGGAGGTAACGATAGGGGAGTACCTCGCATCCGGGCGAAACGTTTTGAGCGGGAACAAACCGCTGGCCGGCCAAATGATCGCTTTCCTGGCGCATGGCCGGGAAATTTACAAGGGTGTAGTGGCTACTAAAAAAGATCACTTCCCGAAATTGGGGCGTAACTTTTATTTGGGCAGCGATTGGCTTTATCTCAAGCTATTTTGTACGCCGCGCATAGCAGATGAACTGCTCGCTAAAATTATCCTGCCCTTTGTCAGCAGGCAGCGTAAACTGATCAAAAAATGGTTCTTTATTCGTTACACAGAACAGGGCTATCACCTGCGGTTACGGCTGCAGGCCAACCCTGCAAAACTCGGAACGCTTTTGGTCGCTTTGCGCGGCAGCTTAAATGGCGCGGGTTATGACCAGTTGATCCGCAATTACCACGGAGATACATATCAAAGGGAGATTGAGCGCTATGGGGCTACATTAATGCCGCTAATCGAAGACGCATTTTGCGCGGGAAGTGAACTGGTGGCTAATGCGGTAAAAAGCCGGGCGGAGGAAGTCAGCGGCTGGGAAGAATTGAAACTTGCTTTATATGCCGCTAATGGGATGATTCGTTGTTTCCTGCCGGATGAACAAAATCGCCTTGCTTTTTTAAAGCGGGTAACTGATCAATTCATAAAGGAATTTAAAGGGAATAAAACTTTTGTGGTTGAGCTGGATAGCAAATACCGCGAGGTTAGAGGCTTGATTGAAGGCCTACCGCATAGCCGTTTAGGGGGTGCCGCAATGCGCTCACTGGCCAGAGTATTAAAGCAAATTTCAGAAACTTTTTCCAATGAAGTCGGAACAGGCCGGGTTACTTTATTGACCGATCTCGTGCATATGCAACTGAACCGGACATTTGCTACACGCCAGCGGGAGCAGGAGCTTTTAGTTTATTTTATTTTGCAAAAGCAAACGCTGTCAGAAATAGCCCGTAAAAAGTAGATCAGGTTTCGCGGTGTTCGCGTTTGCTAACGAGAATGTTGCTCTGAATCTTTTCCCGGAAGGCAACCCGGAAAGTGCCACCGATGGGCAAGCTGATCTGGTCATACAGGCGTACCTGGGCATATTCCAGGGAATTAATAAAAGCGTGGTTAACTACATACGACTGGTGTATGCGCGTAAAGCTTTGTTCCGGGAGTTTATGAAGTACCTCTGAGAGGGTCAGGTAGGTTACGATACGTTCTTTGTCTTTACCGAAATGGATAGTAATGTAGTTGCCGATATTTTCAATGTACCTGATTTCAGAAATATCTACACGGTGAAACTTTCCCTTTATATTGCTTTTGACAAAAAAGTAGTCGCCCTGCATTTGATAAATAGTCGGGATGACCCGGTTATTGACTTTAGTGATCGCTTTGAGAAAACGCGTGTAAATAATCGGTTTAAGCAGATAATCCACTGCATTTTTTTCAAAGGCCTCCGGGGCATATTCGCGAAAAGAAGTGGTGAAAATTACCTTTGTAGAAGCCCCGAGCAAATCTGCCATGTCTAGCCCATTGAGTTGAGGCATATCAACATCTAAAAAGGTGATTGCGGGTGATACGCCTCCGGCGAATAGTTCCAACACTTCAAGCGGATTGGTGGAGCTGCCTAAGAGTTCCAGGCCGGGCGTTTGCTCAACGTAACGGGCGATCACTTCAATAGAATGATGCTCGTCATCAACAATATAACAGCTCAGGTGCATAAGTTTAAAGATAAGGTTAATTCGTAAAGGTCTCCGGCTTCAGCAATGATTAATTGATAGTTATCCGGATATTCTGAATTAAGCCTGATACGGATATTTTGCAAGCCCAGTTGCTGGCGCCTGGCATGTTCGTTCTTTGATTTTTTGAGGTTACTGCTAAAAAAAGTAAATTTTCCGGTTGTTTCACTTTTCATCGCCAGCAATGCTGGCTGCCTGGCATCCGTCAAATCACCGTGTTTGAAAATATTTTCAGTTAAAGTCAACAGAATCAGCGGAATAATACGCATAGTGCTAAAATCTCCGGAAGTTGTGAGTGTAAAGTGTAAAGGGTCTTTAAAACGGTAACGGTTAATAGCGACCAGATTCTCAATTTGTTCTGTTTCCTTTTCGAGAACTATTTTTCCGTCCGGGCCGGTTTCTTCCAAACTAAACCGTATGATTTCAGATAGTAACCAGATACAATGCGCAGCATCATCTGAATGCTTTTGCACGGTATTAAAAACAAAGTTTAAGGCATTGAACAACATATGCGGGTTGATCTGCTGTTGCAGGTAGGCGTTACGTGACCTTTCCAACTGAACAGCCAGTTGAGCCTTTTCCTTTTCGACTTTCAATTGCTGACGCTCCGCACTTATTTTCCCCTTTCTAAAATAAGAAACATGTACTGCTGACCAATAAAAAACTGCAATAATTGTAAAGTAAAGGCTTCTAGCAATGTTTCTTAAAAAGAAGTTTTGGACATAAATATATGGATTGGAAATTTTAAAATCCTGGTGCCCAAAAACTAAGTCTGCTAAAAATTTCGCTGACAGGTAAACTATAAATATTGCAACATACAGTAAAAAACCCGCCAGATAATTGAGAGAAGTTGAAGTGAATGTCTTATTTAAAAGTTTAACCTGTGCATAAAAAAAACCAATATTAACTGCGTAATAGACCAAGTAAATATAAGGCCTTTCCAACTTACCCATAGTGAAATAAACAACAGTAAGTTCGTACAAAATGAAAAATAGCCAGCAGATGATAGGTACAATTGTTGCTTTGTTGAATAAGTAGATAAATATTGATTTCAATGAATTCATAGCGACAAAAGTTTAATTTAATGCAACACTTTCAAAATCTGTAAAAAATGCTGGTAGGCGTTTTAATTTATTTAATTTAAATAAAAAACTTAATTATCATGACAAAATCAAACAAATTACCGAAAAGGAAACTTCAAAAGTTAGCTAAGTTCAATGTATCAACAGTCAACAAGGGAATGTACGACACTGATACGACAACAGTCACTACAAGTGTCATTACCAGCACACATATCTTTTAACAGCAACAACTTTTCGCTGCACTTTTTTGATTATTATGCTGATTAATGAATTGCCATTTCTCGAGAAATTATTCTTTTCCAATGAAATAACGGAAAGTCAATTTAACAGTCAATTTGCGCTGATTTGTAAAACTTGGGAAGATGCGGCATTCTCTGAATTGCCGCATCATTCTTTACTACGCTATTTTAACCATCAGTTAGAAGGTATTATCAGCTATTCAGATGAGGTTTACAGGTGTTCAAACGCCGATTTAGTTAAAGAAGGCCAGTTGTTATTACTCAAACAGATTGACCATCTGTTGTTATACTACGCGCCATATTTTAATTGGGATGCGGTGGCGCCTATTGCCTTTCATCAGAGGATGATGGGCATGCTGGCGACAGGTATATCTACTGTCAGGAATTGTCTTTTTTCCGCTAAACTTAATTCGTCATTGAGCCGCTGCTTGCTGAACTGGCTGGACGAGGCGACCGAGTGTAGCGTATCGGTACGATACACCTTTCGTTCGCTGGCCTATCTGGAAAAAATTGTAGGTCATTTATCCCTGTTTGATTTTAATGCAGTTGAAGCCGGGGAAGAAATAATAATACTGCTTTCACGGCATAATTTCAACCACCTAGCTTTTTTGGCTTACAGGCAATATCAAATCGGCACTGAAGCAAAGGGAATCAATTGCATTTCCGGCCAGCTTGATTGTTTGCAACGTCAGAAAGCAGCTGTCTTGGTCTGCCCTGAAGCAAGGGAAATGTGTTATGATCTTGCTTATCCTTCACTTAAAATAATGCTGTCGGAATGGATACAGGAACAGATTACGCTTTCCGAAATAGCCTTAAAGAAAGATTTGGAAACCAGGGCTGGTTGCCCAATAGAAAAACAATCACTTGACTTGTCTGTAGCGCATTTAGCCTGCCTGATTAAGTTATTTTTAGAGGAAAATATCTTTGTTTCCCAAAGTACCAAAAGGGTGTTCCAGTTCTTTGCCGCTAACTACCAGACCAAAAGGCAAACGGCCATTTCCGCGGGTAGCCTAAGCAAAGAATTTTATAGTATCGATCAGCATACAGCCGCCCGCGTAAGGGAAATGCTGCAAAAAATGATCGCCCGGATCAATCGTAACTTTTTCCCGGTAATGGCTGTAATAAGTACAGCAATCCTTTCTTATCCAGGTACGCACTAAGTTCCCCAAGCCAGCTATAACTGAAACCCTTTTTGCGGATCAGCTGCTCAGGCAAAACAAAAACAATATCTTCCAGCGTCTTAAATCCCATCAATGCCGACGTAGTGCAGAAACCTTCGCTCAGGTCAAGTTGAGGTATAGGAACAGTTAATATTTCGCGGGGCTCCATGCATTTATGCTTTTACCAAAAATACAAAAAAACACTTATTGTTTCTAAATAGATGTTTCTAAATAGCTGTATCTATTTGGCGGTACTTATTTTGCATCGAATTGATTTATTTTACTTCATGGCAAGAGGTAAAGACAACGATCCTGGTGAACATATCCAAATAATGCTGAAAAAAGTTGGGCAACGGATTAAGGAATTGAGGGAAGCTAAAGGCGAGCCAAACTATGAGAAATTCGCTTTTAAACATGACATCAACCGTACGCAGCTTTGGCGGTATGAAAACGGGGAAGACCTGCACTTCTCCAGTTTATTAAAAGTTCTTAAAGCGCTGGATGTTTCCCTGACCGACTTTTTTAAAGAAGGTTTCGGGCAACTGGAGTAGACGATAATCAGCCGGTCAACACCGCAAAAATCGGTGTAAGCCGCAGAGCCTTTTTGTTTATTTAACCGCTGTTATGCGCCGAAATTGTTGAGCGGCACAACGGTAAAATAGGATTGGAGAGCAAAGAAAGTTAAGGCTCTACATTCTTTTTCACTATACTAGTAGTTAATTAATGTTTTATCCGGAATAAGCAAATTTGAGCTTGTAATGGCCTCCTGAAAATATTAAACCTTAACATCTTCCATCGTTGGCCAATGGTCAAATAACAATTCTTCTGAATCTATAAACGTCATGTCAAGCGGGGCAAGTTCCGGATAATCAAAAGCTGTAGCTTCCAATGCTGTGCGATAATTACGGTCAATCGTACATGCTTCCAGTAACCGTGATGGAATTTGTGTTAATGCAATTTCAGAAAGCCTTGCTTCTACATTTGGTGCCAGTTTTCCATCTACAGGTTTGGTCATCATCCATTCCCAGGCAAGATCATCAGTTAAGATACTCGGCATACGTAGCTTAGAATTATGAATTTGGCTCATTACGTTATTGGCTTTGGTAACGCCAAATGCGACAGTTTTCACCCATTTGCCTGTTTCGGGATCAAACCATTCGTTATATAAGCCGGGAAACCAGAAATATTCATGGTCTTTAACTCCAACAACATACGGGTATTTAATCATTTCCTTTAATTCCTGACCTTTCTTACCGATTTTAGGAATATGACGTGATTCTACTAACCCTGTGGAAAGTACAAGGCAACGACGGGTAACGGCGGCATCAGCCCACATAGAACGTTTTCCGTCTTCCTTAACAAAAAGATTTTCAGCTTTAAAATTTAGGGTTGTGTATTGTCTCCGAAAAGCGTTCGCTTCGTCACGGGTTTTTAAATAACCAGGAACATAACCCCATTCAGCCTGTACAATGTCAAAATCGCGCCCATCTTCCGACGGTACAAGGATGGCGCAGGGAGCGTAATTAAATCCGTTATGCACGCCAACATTTAAAAAATCATAGTTTCTAACCGGCTTTGCCAGTCCTTTCAATTCAATATACTCCGCTCTGGTAACCCGTTGTCCGTTATAATAGCACATAATCTTAATTTTTTTTACTTCTGATATATGCGGCAATTAGCTTGCCAACTTCTTCCGCTTCTTCCTGCCTGCCTTCAGGAATGGATGTCCAAAATTTAACATCTGTATTGTCCCGTCCTATCGTGATCGTAAGCGGCTTTTTTCTATTAGCATACATGATATGGAATATCCGCCGCTTTTTAATTTCCGCTTCCGTTACTTTAGTAACCGAACCTTTATACTCAATTTCAAATGTTGGCTCAACCTCCCTCATTTCTATAAAATTATAAGATTTTTTTCAATTATAAAACTGCTTACTTATCCTGCTTATCAGGTCTTTAATGATCAAAAAACAAGGTTGTAAAAATAATCTAAAAAAGATTTAAAATACTAATATTTTTAGCATTAGTTTTGTAAAGATTCTCATACTGGTTTTCTGGGCGTGATCTAAACGCCAGAAGCAATCCGACTGAAATATAAAATTTTATATAAATAAATGTAATAGCAGCAGACTAACATGAACGCCGACCGCCAAATAATTCACATGGATCAGGATGCATTTTTTGTATCTGTTGAAGTCAGAAAAGACCCTCGTTTGAAAGGCAGGCCTGTTATAATCGGCAGTTTATCCGACCGTGGAGTTGTCGCATCATGCAGTTATGAAGCACGAAAGTTTGGGGTGCATTCCGCGATGCCAGCACGATTAGCACGGAGGCTTTGTCCACAAGGTATTTGGATAAGGGGTAACATGGATGAATATACCAAAGCATCCCACGAGATAACAGATATTATCCACGAATTGGTGCCGCTTTATGAAAAAGCCAGTATTGATGAGCATTATATTGACATGACCGGGATGGATAAGCATCATGGTACGCTTAAATACACAAAAGAAATCAGGGCCAAAGTTATTAATGAAACCGGATTGCCGATATCTTTTGGTTTGTCGGTCAATAAAACCGTATCAAAAATGGCTACAAACGAGTGTAAGCCTAATGGCGAATTGAGCGTAGCGTTACCAGGGGTACAGCCATTTCTAAATCCTTTGTCAATCCGAAAAATTCCCGGCTTAGGCGAAAAAACATTTATAAAATTAAGCGATATGGGTATTAAAAGCATCCATACGCTATCCCAGGTACATCCGGAATACATGAACAGTATTTTGGGAAAGAACGGGATTTGGTTATTACAGAAAGCAAAAGGAATTGATGACTCACCCGTTGTTCCACATTATGAGCAAAAGACAATCGGAACCCAAACTACTTTTAATCAAGATAGTATTGATATAGAAACTATTAATCATCTGCTAACCTCAATGGTTATGGATTTGGCTTTCGATTTACGTCAGCAGAAAAAACAAACGGCTTGTATCACCGTAACAATCCGTTATTCCACTTTTGAAACGGTAACTAAACAGGCACGAATACCTTATACAGCACTCGACAGCGTTTTAATCAGTAAGACGAAAGAGTTGTTCAAACAACTTTTTCAAAAAAGGTTGCTGATACGTTTAGTTGGCGTTCGCCTTTCTAATCTTGTCAGCGGTTTTGAGCAGATTGATCTCTATTCGGAATCAGAAGAACAATATAGCCTCTGCCAGGCTATGGACAAGATACGTCGCCGTTTTGGGCCAGGGTCAATTAAATTAGCATCAGGTATAAATTTAAACTTATAGGCCATGTATTTGAATGTCCACTCACAATACAGCCTTCGTTTTGGCACAATGTCAATTCCAAATTTAGTGGAAGAAGCCGCCGCACGCGGAATTACTCAAATGGTGTTAACCGACATTAATAATTCTACAGGTATTATTGAGTTTATGCGGACATGTGACGAGCATGGCATTAAGCCCATTGCTGGCATAGAGTTTCGTAGGGATAAACACTTGCTTTATGTAGGCATAGCGCAAAACAAGGAAGGTATGCGTGAACTTAATGAGTTTTTGAGTGAGCATAATCTTGAAAAGAAGCCTTTGCCTGATAGTGCTCCTCCATTTGAAAACGCTTACACCGTTTATCCCTATTGTTATTCCTATGACTTGAAGGCTAACGAATATTTAGGTATTCGTTTTGACGAACTCAATATCCTCTACGGTAAGGATTTAAGTTTGTTAAAAGATAAACTGGTGGCTTTACAGCCTGTGTTTGTTCTGGATAAAGTAGAATATCGTTTACACGAGTACCTGCGCAGTATTGATCTTAACCTCGTGTTAACAATGGTTAAGGCGGAAGATAAATGCAGCACTACGGATATGTTTTTGCCGCCGGGGCAAATGGAAGCAAAGTTTTCACGCCATGCTTTCATTTTAGATAACACCCGAAACCTGATGAACCGGTGCGTTATGGATTATCCCAAAGGCCGGATTAATTTAAACCGGCGAACGTTTACGGGAAATAAAAAGAATGATAAGGAGCTGCTTGAAAAGCTGGCGATGAGCGGATTGGAATACCGTTACGGCAAAAGCAACAAGGAAGCACTTAAAAAGGTCAGGCATGAACTGAAAGTAATTTATGAACTGGACTTTTGCGCTTATTTCTTAATAACCTGGGATATTATTCGTTATTCATCCTCCCAGGGGTATTATCATGTTGGGCGTGGCTCAGGGGCAAACAGCATCGTTGCGTATTGCCTTAAAATAACTGATGTTGACCCTATTGAACTTAACTTGTATTTCGAGCGTTTTTTAAACGCGCAGCGTACCTCACCGCCCGATTTTGATATTGATTATTCCTGGGATGAACGAGAAGATGTTCAGGACTACATTTTTAAAAGGTATGGCAGTCAGCACACAGCTTTGCTCGGTACGATGTCAACCTTTAAAGACCGGAGTATTATCAGAGAGATCGGCAAAGTAATGGGCTTGCCAAAGGCTGAAATAGACAGTTTTACAGATCAACGACAGGCAGCTGCAAACCGCAACAACCCAACCTTTAAAAAAATAACAGCTATATACGAGCGAATGGCTAACATGCCTAACCAGCGTTCCATTCATGCAGGAGGGGTATTGATCACAGAGGAACCGATTACTTATTACACTGCGCTCGATATGCCGCCAAAGGGCATGCCTACTGTGCAGTGGGATATGTATGAAGCTGAAAAGATCGGCTTTGATAAGTATGACATTTTAAGCCAGCGCGGTATTGGTCACATAAAGATGGCGGTTAAACTGATTGAAGAAAATCAACAGCGTAAAATTGATATTCACCAGGTCAAAGTGTTTATGAAAGACCCAAAGGTAAATGCTCAGTTGAGAACGGGTGATACCATTGGATGCTTTTATATAGAATCGCCTGCAATGCGGCAATTGATCAGGAAATTAAACTGCGATAATTATTTAACCTTAGTTGCGGCCAGTTCTATTATTCGTCCCGGCGTTGCCAGTTCGGGAATGATGGGTGCTTACATCAAATACCACCATGCTCCCCATACCGTGAACTACCTGCACCCTGTAATGGCAGAACAGTTAAAGGAAACTTATGGGGTAATGGTTTATCAGGAGGATGTGATCAAAATTTGTATTCACTTTGCCGGAATGGATGGAACAGATGCAGACATACTTCGTCGAGGTATGAGCGGAAAGTATCGTTCAAAAAAAGAGTTCGAGCGTCTCGTCGAACGTTTTTTTGAAGAAGCAAAAAAACTGGGCCGACCTGATGATGTAGTGGCGGAAGTTTGGCGGCAGGTATCATCATTTGCCGGCTACAGCTTTTCAAAGGCTCACTCGGCCAGTTTCGCGGTAGAAAGCTATCAAAGTTTATTTTTAAAAACTTACTACCCAAGAGAATTTATGGTAGCTGTATTAAATAATTACGGGGGTTTTTACAGTCGTTATTTGTATGTACATGAACTTCAGAAGGCAGGGGCCAATGTTCACTTACCATGCGTCAATAATAGCCACACTATCGTTAATATTCATGGAATAGATGTGTATTTAGGCTTTGTGGGGATTCATGGTTTAAATGAGCGGTTTATAAATTTTATCCCTGAAGAACGCAGGGAAAATGGGTTATATCAAAGTCTTGAAGATTTGATAACACGCACCGGAATTGGATTGGAACAGGCTATTATATTAATTCGCGTAGGTGCATTACGATTTACCGGAAAAAGCAAAAAGGAGTTGCTTTGGGAAGTGCACTTGTTGATGGGTGCAAAGGTAAAGGCGAATAATGAGGTAGAGCTGTTTGCGGTTGAGGCCAAAAATTACAGTCTCCCTGTTTTGGTAAATACGCAATTGGAAAATACTTATCACGAACTGGAATTGTTAGGTTTTCCTGTTAGCATGAGCAGTTTTGAACTCCTCCAAACAGATTACCGGGGAGAGATTGGGGCAGGTGATCTTATCAATCATTTGGGTCAGCATGTAAAAATGGTGGGTTGGTATGTATGTGAAAAAACAGTACAAACTAAAACTGGTAAGCTGATGTGGTTTGGTTCTTTTCTCGATGTTGAAGGCAATTTCTTTGACACTGTACATTTTCCGAATAGCACAAAAGAATATCCTTTTAACGGCGCGGGCTGCTATTTAATTTATGGTAAAGTTGTGGAGGAATTTGGTTTTGCGAGTATAGAAGTCCTAAAGTTCGCTAAACTGCCCATTTACGTAAACCCTGTGATAGATTAAAAATATGGAAAGATTTAAAATCAACTGCGAAATTTCAAAAAAGCTGGTAGAGCTGCAATTCGATATTAAGAAAATCCCAGGGGAAAGAGGGCCTTGCTACATGGTATCTATCGACGGTTTATTTAAAGGCTATATCAAAAAGGAAAAATCCGGCAGCTTTAGTCAGGTGATGAGCTCATATTTTGCGGACGATGATATGTTGGTGATTAACGACCAATTGAGGAATTTATCAAATTAACGCTTTAGTCGTTATTCTACCAATAAAACAGATTGGTATAGATGTTGTTATAGTTAAAATTATCTACTAAAAAATTAACAATGGCAACACGAGGTGCAAAAGTGGAAAGAAGCTCTGTATCGGAGCAGCCACACGAATTAAAGTATGAAGCAAGAAAAAGAAGGCACTACAGCAAAAAAAGTAGAAGCCGCTAAAAAATCGGCAGGTTCTAATCAGCGTAGTGCTGTAGAGAGTAAACTGGCCGGTAAGAAATAAGCTGAAAAAATTAAATTTGTAAGCCCCGTTAGGGGCTTTTTTGTTTTAGGCTTATGAAGATTGCAACTTACAACATTAACGGTATCAATGGCCGTCTTGAAATTTTGCTGCGCTGGTTAAAAGAAGCGCAGCCGGATATTGTATGCTTGCAGGAACTCAAATCAGAAAATCAGAAATTTCCGGAAAAGGCGCCAAATGAAGCCGGTTACCAGGCTGTATGGCATGGGCAGAAAAGCTGGAACGGTGTCGCTATACTTTCCAAAACAGAAATTCGGGAATTGAGAAACGATTTGCCGGGAGAAGATGATGGGTTTACCCATAGCCGTTACATTGAAGCTTTTATTAACGGAATAGTTATCGGCTGTATTTACCTGCCAAATGGCAACCCCTTCCCAGGGCCAAAGTTTGATTATAAATTGCGTTGGTTTAAACGCTTGTCAGATCATGCACAAGACTTGGTTAACCGCGATTTGCCGGTAATTCTAATTGGTGACTACAATGTAATGCCAACGGAATTAGATAACTACAAACCTGAAAAATATTTAGAGAATGCTTTATTCCGCCCGGAAAGCCGCAAGGCTTATAAAGACCTGGTAGATCAGGGATGGATGGATGCCATACGGATACTTTACCCGAATGAGCGGATCTATACCTTTTGGGATTATTTGCGTGATGCTTATGGCAGAAATGCGGGTTTGAGGCTCGACCATTTCCTGCTAAATAAAAAAATATCCAGTCGGCTTGCAGCAGCGACAGTTGATAAAAAGGTTCGCGGTTGGAAGGGTGCAAGCGATCATGCGCCGGTATGGATAGAATTGGCAGAGGAGGATTTACCGGAACTCATAAAAACCGGAACAATCGAAATGCAGATCGAAAAGGTGGAAACAGGTGTAGCAGGTAACCCATTGCCGGTAGCTGATATAAAGGCGTTACTTAAAGACGCTCCAAAATCAAAAATCCCCACCGATATCAAACCCATGAAAGCTACTTTGGTAGATGCTCCGTTTGACGATCCTGGCTGTATATACGAGATCAAGTGGGATGGTTACCGCGCGGTAGCCATAATTGATGACAATAAAGCGCAATTGTTCTCCAGAAGCAATTTGCCTTGATGTATTCGCTCAAAACTTCCACAAATGCCTGGTGAATCCAAAACCCATGTGAATTGTATCGCATATAACTAGTGTTATCCATTTTTTATTAATAATTATTAGTTATTGTAATGAATACCAGCCAGCAAACTATTCATTCCCTCCTATAAAAAATTCAGAAATTGGGGTAGGTCATCCATAGTGATCAGGGCTGGTAGACGGCATAATTAATGTTTAACTTTATACACCTGTAATTGATTTAAGCGCTAGTTCCATTTAATGGTGGTTGTAACAGAAAATCCCTCCACCCAACAATAATTTCTCTAAAATCGACTGTTGGCATAGAATCAATGTCATCGTTAATATAAAATTTAACAACATCCCGATAAATTAATATGTCTACAATACCACAGCCACTTTCAATTTCACTATTTGAATTTGTTAAAGCGTCATCAATTTGATTTAATAACCCCTCGTCGACACCATCAATATCAGATACCTTACACTCGAATAAAAATAGATTTAAAAACTCTAACTTGGAATACGGAATTTTTTTTATCGTACCATTATCCCTCAACCTATTTTGAAAATCAACTCCGTATTTTTTTGCTATTCTTATATTCATCTCCATTTAATTTAATTAAAAGATGGGTGCATGGATGTTATTTTTGATTTGTCGATATACATAATACAATCGACTCCGTCGGACATCTGTCCTAAATAAATGTCAATACCCTTGTTTGTATATTGATATTTTTTATTCTTAAATGCTAAAGTCATTTCTTGTTGCACTTTTTGTTTAGTCCATTCATCGGGAAAAAAAGTTGAAAAACCGTGAGTCCTCTTTTTTTTCAATATTTGATCTAAACATTGATTATACATTTCCACTTTTGCATCATAATATGATGTGCCGTTTATATAATTTTTCTCACCTATGATGCTTTTCCAGCAGATGATGATAACGTAGTTGAATATTTTTCAAGCCCACGCCAAGTAAATTATTGTCGCCCGCCTTTAAACGGATCGGATTTTCGATAATGATATAATCAGCTTCCGCATATAAACGAATATGCAGTGGTTTGTCTAGGGATACCACATTATGTTTGATGCAGTTTTCTACCAATAGCTGAAGGGTAAATGGCGGGATAAGCGTTTGCAGTGCCTGATCATCCAATTCATTTTTAAAGGTATAACCACCTTCAAACCGGGCATTTTGCAAAAACAGGTAAGTTGTAAACTGTTTCATACGCATAGCCAGTAAAGCAGCAAAACACATATACGTCCCTTACTTCGGCTAAGCGCTCCACGCTGATTTCTTTCTCATACATCCCTACTAATTCGTGGATTTCAAGGGTTTCTCTGTCCGGATCAACAAAGGTGCATTTAAACCCTGAAATAGTGTTATGTTTTATCCAGCCTTCATCAATTGCGCGATCAATGATTTGTTTAAGTGTTTTCACATATTTCATCGCAGTGTTATCCCCAATGTTCTCCATAGTTAGTTAATGGAAGAAATTAACTGCAAATGCCATTTCGATATCCTCTAATCCTATATCAGCCAGTTTTAATTTTTTCTTTAGGAACTCATGAACTTTATCTTTCAATCGCTCATATCTCGCCAAAGTGCCTTTAGTTCCCTTGTTTTTGCTAACCCTTTCTGCAAATTCATCATTAATGATTTAGCTTGCAAGAAGTTCGGTAACGAGATGATGGATCCGATCGTATTTGATAATTGGGTAAAAAGCCTGTTGGGATATAATAGATATTTAAAGAAACCCGGGATACAACCTACTTGTGTTGACTGTTTTTATTTAACCTTTGGAGTGAAATTTATTAAAAATAGATAGTATGATTATTAAAGTTGAGTTTGACGATTTGGAACTAATAGGATTTGATGGCGGTGGCAGTGAAATATTCCATTACCAGGGCCAACCATTCAATGGTATGCTTGTGACAAAGGATGATAACAATATTGTCAGGAGCGAAGAAGAATTTATAAATGCATACAAAGATGGGATTCAAAGATATTTTTACCCCAGCGGTAATTTACAGGAGGAGTTTGGTCTTAAGAATAATGGTTTGAATGGTGTATTTAAGCGATGGGATGATAGCGGCAATTTAATAGAGGAGACCACTTGGGAAAATGGTGTAGAGATATCCTGAGGCATATTAATTTAAAGAATACATATAGTGATAGTGGCTGTTGATGTATATTATTAAAACGGAAGTGCAAAAGCAGTTGGTGAGCTTTTTTCGACATGGGAAGATGATAAATCTTTACACGAAATCATTGAAAGGCTGGACAATATTGAGGAATATGAACCAGGTAAGTTTTATAAAAGGGAGTTGCCTTGTATTCTGAAAATTATTGAAAAAGTTGATTTAAGATCAGTTGAGACGATCGTAATTGATGGTTATGTATATGTCAATGATGATCGAGATTATGGTTTAGGAGGCATGCTTTGGGTTGAACTAGGAGGGAACAGAGAGGGTTATTTTCTCTACTCTAAATCAACGCGTTATATATCTTAAACTTCTTTAGGTCACCGATTAGGTCACCTATAAATAATTCAATTATCGCTAATGCTTATGGTAATAAATATACCTTTTTTTATTTTATAACTGCGAAAAAAAAGCAATAAAGAGAAGTGAAAATGCCATTCTCTAAGAGTTGCTTAGGATGGAATGATAATCTGTTCTTTGCGTTCCTGGGCTAACATACACACCAAGAAGATACGTGTTACTTGCTCCTTATCTCATCATATATCACGCCAAGCTTCGTTAAGCATCAATAAGCTTTTCAAAGCACATTAATACTTAACCGGCTATCGAAGGCTTGTCATGCTTTATGACTTTCGAAGCGTCGCAATCCACACTCGCTCCCGCTATTTTTTAATCTATCGCTGTAACTACGCTAAAGCTTTGTTTTCGCTCAATACCTAAAGTCTATGCGCTCATATTGTTGGACTCATGGGCGTCTCGCAAAACGCTTCAATGCTGTCATGGAATTTGAAATTTGCCACCGCGATACCCACCAGGGCAAATGCAACGCCAGCCTTTTGTGAAGTATTCTGTGAAACCGCCTACCGGCTCTCTCTTCACAGACGTTTTGCTCATTCGTAGGTCGGTCCGCAAGAAAATGATATTTACGATTTCGCTTTTTTAATAAGTAATAATTATATAATTTTATATCAAACAAAAAGGGCAAGGACTTTATTTGTAGTTATCCTAAACGCTTATCATTAATGAAAAAAAATCTCCTTTTAGCTGTCCTGTTGGGCTTTATTCAGCACGCATCCGGTCAAAATACATTTCCTGCAACTGGTAAAGTTGGCATTGGCACAAGTACACCGCAAGAAATTTTGCATGTAAATGGCATATCAATATTTGCCGGTGGTAACTCTAATCTTGATAATATAAATTCTACCATGAACTTAAATTATTTAGCAAATTCAGCCCAAATGGTGATCGGTTGGAACCGGGGCCGCGGATCGGGAGAGATAAATTTCATAGCCAATCAAGGTGCAGGAAATACCGGAGGTTTTTCGTTTATCAATCATAACAACAGTAATGTCGAAAAGCAACTCATGTGGATATTGGGTAACGGACAAGTATTGATCGGTGATACGCAAGGTAAGCAGGGAAATTACAAACTGGTCGTAGCTGGCGATGCTATCGCAACTTCGCTCACTATCAAAACAGTTGCTAACTGGCCTGATTACGTTTTTAAACCTGCCTACAAATTAAAACCTCTTATAGAATTAAAGAATTACATTGATGAAAACCACCATCTGCCTGATATGCCTTCTGCGGAACAGATTGACAAAGAAGGATTAAATTTGGGTGAGATGAATAAACTTTTGCTTAAGAAGGTGGAAGAATTGACCCTGTATTTGATAGAGAAAGATAAAGAGATAAAGGAACATGAGGAAAAGCTTACTCTTCAAACAAAACGGATTGATGAGCTTCGGGTAAAGCTTGATTTACTGAATAAAAGAAAATTTAAAAATAACTAAAGAGTTACACAAAATCAATCAGATAGATGAATATTTCCTATAATGTTATAGCTATAGTAATCAGACCTTTTTTAAACTCCCGCAACTTTAAAATCGCATCTGTGCAAAACGCCGCAATTCCAGAACTGGCGGCATAGGGCCGGTATTTCACCGCTATTCTCCCGTAGCTATCATATACTACAGGCTGTACGATATAGATCCCCGGCGGACGAATCCTAAAGCCGACATTTTTACACCGGTCGGCCTAAACCGTACGCGAACTTTTTTATCTACCGGCGCTGTTTAGCCTGGCCGGACGCTTACGAAAATTAAATTTGTGGTTTTGATTTTGTTGATTAATTTAGCGTAACCTTTACCAACAACACCGAACCCATATCATAAGAATGAACACTCATCACTGTATCAACCCATTTTATATCGCATTAGATAATCCCGTTGTTTGGGACCTAAAATTACATTGTATATAACACTGCTATAATTTAGCACTGGCCAATTATCCTAAACCATCGCAATCGTGTATAAATCCGTCTTGATCAAAGCCGCAACTGTTATTGCGCTGCTTGGCCCATTGAATTTATTTTCGCAATCCACCCTGCCGACGGTCATTCCGCCATCGCCGGAATCAGCAGCATTGTTCCGTTATTTGGACCATCCGGTAAATGGAGCTTCCGGCGTTCCGGAGATTTCCGTGCCGATTTATCAGATTGCCTCCGGCTCTCTGCAGATGCCGCTATCCGTCAGTTATGACGCGACCGGCCGTAGAATAAGTGACCAGACAGGGCCTGTTGGAATGAACTGGAACCTGATAGGCGGGGGAAGGATCTCCAGGACGGTCAAAGGAGCCGCCGATGAATCGGTGAGCTTTCCTACAATTAAGGATGCGGCGCAGTACGATTTGCATAGCAGCTACGATTTCGATGATCTTAACAAAATGTCAACCGGCAATATCTACGATTCGCAATATGATATATTTTCTTACAATTGCGGTCCGGTCAGCGGCAAATTTATACGCGGGAACGGATCGAATCCGCTCGTGCTGATCCCGGTAAAGCCCGTCCAGATCAGTTCCGGATCGGGTGGCTCGTCTCAGGGATTTCCGGACCGTATAACCGATGAAAAGGGCAACCTTTATGAGTTTGACCTAGCGGAAAATTGTAACATCAGCAATTACAACATCATCACCAGCAGGCTACTTACCAGGGTGGTCTCGCCCGATAAAAAAGACGTGATCACGCTCACTTACCTTCCTTTTTCTGTACGGGACGATAATTATTCAGGTACGTTAACCGCAATAGACAATGATGACACTCAGGCAAATCCGGCACAGCCTTTAAAGAACTACCGCGAAGGAACTCCAACCAACAATACCACCTATACTGTACAGCGGTTAAGCGAGATCACCTTTAAGCTGGGCAGGGTTAAATTTAATTTGGTACAGACAACTGGTGAGATTGAAAGTATACAAGTTCTTGACAAAGACAATAATTTGCTGAGAACAATTAGTTTTACTCGTTCCACACTTGATGCGCCCAGTTTCGCCGGTCCGGGAAACAAACTTAAGCTGGATGCGCTTATATTTAAGGCCAGCGATAATACGGTGAAAGAGCGCTATACATTTTTATATACCGCGTCGTCTGATTTTAACGGACATAACAGGGATATCTGGGGCTTTCGGAACAGTTTAGGAAATCTTAATAACCAGCTGATCCCGAATTTCGATATTTTTATGGTCAATACCGGCAGTGTTAATTTCACCCTTAACAGCGCAACAAGCGCCAATCGTTCGGCGTTCCCGATAACTCAGGGCCTGCTTTCTAAAATCATTTTTCCTACAGGCGGGTCGACAGAGTATGTTTTTGAAGGCAACAGATACAAGTACACCAGCGACGAGCCATCAGTTTATGGACCAGGTCTGCGTGTCAGTAGCATCAGAACTAGTGATAACAATGGCAATATTTTAGTTAAGACTTTCAAATACGGGGAAAACGAAGACGGAAACGGTTATTTTCCGGGAGCTGCCCTCTCCAGGTCAGAAGCATTCATGCGTTACACAAGTACCCAGTCCAGATATATAATTAAGGTAAATGCATCGCAATATGGCAGCAGGCGGACAAGGGTGTACTCATCGGAACTGAATCCAGAGATTGCGGAGACTGTAAGTCAACCGGTCACCTATAGTAAAATCACTGTTTATGAAGGAACACCAGAGAAGAATTCAGGAAAGACGGTATACGGTTTTCAAAGAGCATTGCCGAATAGTGAATATTTCATGTCCGCACCGGGTTTTAACGGATCTACATCTCCATACAATAATACCTTTAACAATTGGATAACCGATCAGTCCATCGGTACGCCATATACTCGTGAATATAATTATTACAGCAATGAACACCTGACCTCCACAGACTATTACAAGTATGAAAATGGTAGTTACACAAAACTTAGAAGTGTTGGTAACCAATACGAGGATACACCAACGCAGGCATTGCATGGGCTGATCGTAAAACGGGTAGTAGATAACGGAGCCTATGATTTGGCATCCTCTCCTCTGAACTTCCCGGTTTTCCAAGTTGCTGATTATTACGTGAACACCGGAACTTCATTACTAAAAAGCAGTACCGACACGCAGATCGAGAACGAGCAGGAATTTACAACGCATACCGATTATACTTACAACAGTAAACAACTGACTAATTCTGTTGCGGTCACCAAAAGCAACGGTGAAAAAATAACAACATCCATCAAATATCCTTTTGACATAGCCAAGACGGTGCATACGCAAATGATTAACAGCAATATGCTTGATTATCGTGTCGAAGAGGAAACTTTTAAAGGTTCAGCTTCTTTGAGTGCGAACAAAACAGATTATAAAGACTGGGGTAACGATATCATTGCCCCGGAAATCATTTCATCAAAAACTGGCAGTTCAGCGTATGATGCGCGGATCAAATATATAGCATATAGCGATCGTTCACACCCTTCGAGTGTCTCAAAAGTCAGCGGTCCGCCGGTCAGCTATATTTATCAATACCTCGGCCAGTATCCGGTTGCCGAAGCAGCGAATGCGAAACTTGGAGACATCTGGTATGAAGGGTTTGAGAATAGTGCCGGGAACAGCAGCCTGAATGATGCGCGTACAGGGCATTACAGCAAAACAGGCGCCTACGCAAAGAGCCTATCTGGTCTTACCAATGGCAAGTATACGTTAACTTACTGGAAAAAGTCCGGGGGGCTGTGGACCTTTTCTTCCAATGAAAATGTAAATGTAACAGCAGGTATCTACCCCATCGCCATTCCGAGTTCAGAACAAGTTGATGATGTCCGGTTTTACCCTGCCGGCGCAGAGATGAGGACTTTTACATTCGATCCATTGATCGGTATGACCTCCCAGACGGATGCGAAAGGCTTGGTTACTTTTTTTCGTTATGATAACTATCAACGTTTATTGGCGATTTCCAATACGGAGGGAAATATCAAGCAACATATCTCCTATAACCAGTTGAACCCGCTATTTTACAGTGAGCTCATGAGTACTACCGCCCGGAAAAATAATTGTCCCCCCGGATATTACGGAGAAACGGTTACTTATTCTTTGCAGGAGGCTGCATTTACTTCAGCCGTCAGCTTTGAAGATGCTAACCAAAAGGCTGCAGCGCAATTGGCAAACTACAAACAAACTTATGCCAATGAGAAAGGGAATTGCCTGCAATATTACAGCGTATATCAGTTAAGGTGGATACAGAAAAATAACTGTAGTACGGGCATAGGCCAGGAAGTCATGTACGAGGTTCCTTCCAACAAATATACCTCCGGAATTTCAGTTGATGATGCCAATCAACAGGCAATAAACGAGATCAATTCACTCGGCCAGGCATGGGCTAATGCGAATGCCGTTTGTCTGACCGAGCCTTATAAAAGTGAAGTTGTGCAGGACATGGTGTCAAGAGCTTGTGATGTTGGTTATGTGCCGAGCCCCGCACAGGTCAATTATAAGCTGGATGCAGGTATGTTTACTTCGCTGAGGTCTGTTGCGGATGCGACGAGCAAAGCACAAACATACTGGGTCGCCAACCGTGAAGCCTATGCCGCATCGCACAGCTCTTGTAATGCGATTGGGACAAAAAGTTTTGGGGTACTCAACAATACCAGCTATGCGTTTAATATTCGATTAAACAGTGGTTCCGTGACCCAGAATTACACGATACCTTCCGGGGCTTCAACATCAATTTCATTTCCGGCCTATTCACCAATTAATATCTATATAAGCACTACAGTCTGCGGTTCCTGTACCTTCAGATTTACATATGGCACGCAGGTGATTAACGGCGGGATTGCGTCATTTATGGCAGATTCGGCAAACAGTATTATTATCGGTAATGGGATCGCAAACTGATAAATTTTCAATAGGACATATTTTTAATATTACAACTAAGTAAGATAATATATGCATTGGATATTTTTATCGCTGTATTTTCTGATGATGACGGGCGTATCGGCGGTTCGTGGTCAGTCTGCGAACAGTTTGCACCGTAATTCCGCGCGTTATATGAGCAGGTACCTTGGAACAGATGCTTTGACAGCGCGCAGGATCGTGGAGGTACGTGATGCCTACAAGGGGTCGGTAAAGGTCCTTGACAATGGCTTGTCGCTGAGCCGCTGGGGAGTGCCGACGACTTATTATGAGTATGAAAGTTTCCAGCGGTTGATGAAAGTAAAGGATTAGAACCGCCATATTTTGAAACATACCGATTACCATTACCAGAGCCAACATTAACCAATAGACCTTATCACATGAGTATTTCGAATATAACAAAAGGGCGTTTAAGCGGGCTGCTATTTGCAGTTTGTTTTTTGCTTGTTGCAATAAACGCACGTGCTCAGACGCAGGTTACGTCTCCGATGACGACTACGCCTTCAGCGGGGGACTATTTCAGTTATACGGGTATTACGCTGAGTACTGGATTTAGCTTTACGGCGGCGTCGGGACAAAGCCTGCGGCTGTATATTCAGGACATCGACTGCCAGTTGCTTTCTACGGTTCCAAGTTCGAACCAGAACTATATCATGACGTCAATACCGAGGCAGCCAGCGATCAATCCAGGTGGCCCGGGCTTATCGACCTGTAACCTGATGCAAACGATCGCATATTTTGACGGTTTGGCCAAATTTAGGAAAGGGACACAAACACACTTAAAACGAAATGAATCAGGACAATGGGTAGAAGATTACACGGAGGAAATGACAACAGTCGAAATACAATAATCAGAGATATTTTATTTATTGCTATATTCTTCATAATTGTTGCAGCTATTACAATTATACCTGTATTGTTGTTTAAGAATTCCCAATCGATGGAAAATTTAACTTATGCGATTTATGGGACGTTGTATTATGTTGGTATAGGATCGGTTAGCTGGGTATTGATATTTTTTTTTATTCCCATATCAATGAAATATGCTCTTTTCATCAGATTTTTAATGGGATTGTTTGTTTTGAATATCCTGGTTTTTTTTGCCGAAGGGTTTTTACCAAGTTTTGATTTACTTGAATTTAACTTTCAAGGACCAACATATTTTGAAAGTTTAAACATACATTTTTTCTATTTGATAGCATTTTTATCAGGATGTTTAGCTTATTTTCCCTTTGGTAAAAAAGAGTTTGCCAGATAAAAAGTCACCATACAATCAGTAATAGTTTCTGGTTGGTAATTTCATAATTTACTTGCTAAAAGCTTTGGTTATATATAAGTGACCGAATTAATTCGTTTTAAACTGTTTTGATTTGCAGTCATTCAAAATCAAAAAAATTATGAGCTATTCGGTTACCTAAAAATACAGACTTCAAAATAGGTAATCGAGGAATTTATTTTTCTTGGTATGAACAGGTATTTATGACCAAAAAAAGCGCCTAAATCATTGATTTAAGCGCTTTCGATGGGTTTTGCTACCCATTAGCGAATGGACGGGACTTGAACCAAGTTTAGTACGCTCCTCATTTTCAATTATTTATAATCTTCAAGCTGTGGTAATTCCCGAATTTTCCACAATTGATTTGATGCAGTTTGATTCCTAATGACTTAGGTAAATTTAGTAATTTATATAGATTGCTGCAAGTTATGCTGATAAACCAATTCTTTCAAAATTAAAGTATAAGATAAAACTTGTCGTATGCATGTCAGAACGATTAATAGCTGATATTTCGTATTATTGTAAAAGAACATCCAACAGATATGGTACCCAAACTGCTAGTAAAAAAATTTAATGCGCTGCTCGAAAAAGAGAAGCTAACCATTTTTTGTGGTGAAAGCATCACGGCTGGTCTGCTAGCCAGTACATTGGCATCTGTTCGAGGTGCTTCCGCAGTTCTGGCTGGCAGTATCGTGACATACGATGAGCGGGTTAAAACAGCCGTTTTAAAAGTGGGTAAGGATATCCTGCAAAGGTATACGGCCGAATCCCAGGAAACAACAACAGCTATGTGTTATGGGCTTCAAAAATGTTTTCCAGGCGCGGGAATATACGTTGCGGTGACCGGTACAGCTTCCGCTTCCGTCAACGATTATCGGGAGGGAGCGCCAGTCGGTCGTGTCTTTATTACGATTCTATATAACGGCGTTCATCAGATCCAAGCAAATTTGACTGCCGGTAATGCCAAAGATGAACGAAATGCCATCCGAGAAGAAGCTGTTAAACGTGTCCTTCATGAGATCACCGAATTGTTACTGTTAAAAAAAGTTGAATGATCGCTTGTATTCTCGGTGTAAACACCCGTACCAAAATTTGACACATGTACGAGACTGACCTTAAAAACCACATAAAAAGTATCATCAGCGAAGGTCTTGGAAGCTATGATGAACTTTTCAGCCGTTCGAAAGGAGCTTTCCCGGATGTGGTCTTTCGAATTGCCAAATCTTTGACCGATCTTCCCCATGCAGATGAAATAGAAAAGAATCCTCGAGCCGGCGACGCGCTGCCTGAACCTAATCCCAGCAATTTTGACTGGAGATTTGATCATGGAACCATTAAATCCATATGTGACTTGTTGCCTAAATACCAAGTTTCAAGGATTGGGTTATTCGGGACCCCCTCACTTTACCTGCCACTGTCAAAGCAATATGCTAACGTCACCTTATTTGATATCAATAACCTGTTGCTTGAGGCCATCAATAAAAATGAGCAGGTTAATATCGTCGACATCAATCACTTGGATACTTCTATATACGGCAAGTTTAATTGTATTATCATGGACCCTCCATGGTATTTATCGTATTACCAGAACTGGTTACAGAAAGCAAATGAACTGTTGTTTGACGGCGGTATCTTAATCACGACGTTGTTTCAGGAATTTTTACGCCCTGGCGCCGGGGCGGAACTTGAACAAATACTCGCCCAGGCTAATGCCGGCGGAGATGTCAGGATTTTGAATAATACAGTCCGCTACATGACGCCAGAGTTTGAAAAACGGATATTTAAGCTGAAGCATATTCCCGTTGGCGGAAACTGGCGTATTGCCGATCTGATGATTGTAAAAAAGCAACGTCTGATGCAACTTCCCGTTATCGCAATTCCTAAAGATAACTGGACTAGAATATTATTGAATCGTAAAGTCATAGCGATCAGACAAGAGGCGGAAGCTATGCCGATTTCTGTATCGTTACCCTTTGCAACCGGTGCGCAGCTTTTAACCGTAAGTGACCGCGATCCGGTGAAGAAAAAGGTGAACCTGCTTACGTCAGATAATGTGGGTCTGGTATTGACCGGCACGGCGAGGATTACAGGGTTTCTGGACGGGCTGGCTCATGGACAAGACAGGTCTGCACTTGCTGAAAAATTGAATATCGATCCTGATGAAAAGATCGCTCTGGACACCTTACTTAACCTTATCAATTTATAATATGGAGCCTATTTTACTGCGTTACAGGGATACTTCGGACCTTGATACCATTGCCGAGCATCAAAAACTGATTACAAAATCAGGGCACGTCTGGTGGGGATGGTGGAAGAAAGAGAGTGAACCTGACCGCACCGAAATAATACGCAAAATCGCGGCCGCACCTGCTCATTACAGCTTCTATATCTTTGACCGTTCTACAACCAAGTTTTTTAAAGCGCATATTATCGAACTCAGTGATGGAACAGTCAGCCGGATTAGTACCCCTGAAAAAGATCATACGCCTACCTATTACCAAGATGAACAATTGCCGCTTTGGCTTAAGTTGACAAAATTATCAGAGATCGGACGTGACGAGTTTTTAAAGATCTTTAAAGTGATTCCGGATCAGAATTATTCTTTTTTTACTAAAGAGGATATCAATGCTGACGTAGCGGCAACCACTGTTGTAGGCAAACAATTCGTTAATTTAAAGTCAGATTATATCCTTCACCTATCTGACATCCATTTCGGAGATGATTTTGGATTTCCAAGGAATCCAGAGCCAGGAAAGCAACCCCTGGCAGACATTATTGTGAACACTATCAGGAATGATTTGAAAGTTCAATTAGGGTTGCTGATCGTGAGCGGTGACATTACCTCGCGGGGTGTCAGTGATATCCTTGTTACTGATGGACTGGAGTTTCTTGAAAAGCTTTGTACCGAGCTTAACTTAAAGCGGGAAGAAGTGATCATTATTCCCGGGAATCACGATATTCCTTTGCAAAAAGTGGATATGAAGGATTATCACCATGAAAAATTATACAGAAACTTTCTGCAGCTTTTTTATGGCAAAAGCACTGACCTGTTCGGGCTTGAGTCCTTCAGGTTCCCCTGCGGCCTGACGGCAGACATCATGAGGATGCACTCAGTCAAACTCAGAAAGGAAAAGGAAAGTAACTACGGATATGCCGAATGGCCATTATATGATAGCCTGCTCAATAATCACCCACCGGTAAGTGACCTTAAGATAGCCGTCATACATCATCACCTTGTCTCTGCATCCATTGAGGAAGTACTTGACCCGGATTACCCGTTTGGAAGTATTAGCGTTACCATAGATTCAGGCCGGATTATAGATGGGTTGCAAAAATTCGGCTTTAAAATTGTATTAAACGGTCACCAGCACATCCCGGGAATAACAAGGATATCTCGCGGGCAGAAAACTGATACTAACGAGATACTGATCAATGACGAGTCGATGCTTACCATCTTGTCTGCTGGCAGTGCAGGTGCAAAAAAGGAACGCCTTGCTGAAGAAATGCCTTTCAACTCGTTCTCGATCTACAAAATATCTCCAGAGACGATTGACATTGAAGTGAAAGCTTACAGCCCCGGAACGGGGCCAAGACGTCATTATCACAGTATATTGGCCATCGGGGGGAAAGTAAACCCTCATTAAACAAAGCGAAATCTAATGATATATCGGGAAAATATGGCTCAAGAAAATTAATGGTGCAAGCAAACTAAATATACTGATGAAAAATATTAAACATGTAGTATTTTAAATTGATGTTCCGACATGAAATCAACATCGAGGTCGGTCGTTTCGCCGTTAATTAAAGGGTAACGGTGGGAGGCCCGGTTCATGAACTGCCAGTTCCTTCCCGGTTAATCACTCGACGGCGAGGGAAATGCTTGATAATGGGATATTTATACCAGCCCAATGAATAATCTGATGAACATATCATTGCTGATAGTCTGAACGGGCGTTTGTACACAAATGATCTGATCTGTAAAATGTAATGTTTTTTTGGGTGTCAAACCGGTCCTGCCCAAAAAAAGGCATTCGCAATCAAAGATATGTTTGCATGAATCGTGAAAAATAAGTAGGGAATTAAACACAACTGTATATTTGCACTATAATGGTAAGGCCAATATTGATCAACAATTTTCTAGAGATGCAGGCTGACATCCCCGTTATTGATGTACGAACACCTGCGGAATTCGAGCACGGCCACATACCGAATGCGTTCAGCCTGCCACTATTCAGCAATGAAGAGCGGGTTAAGGTAGGTACTACCTACAAACAGGTTGGTCGTGAAGAGGCTATCCTGTTAGGGTTTGACCTCACAGGCTCTAAGTGGTCGGGCTTTATTAAGGACGCTTTAATAATTGCACCGAATAAAAAGATAGCAGTTCACTGCTGGCGCGGCGGTATGCGTAGTGGGGCCATGGCCTGGGCGCTTGATCTCTATGGCTTCGAGGTTTACATTATACAGGGTGGTTATAAAAAATATCGTGGCTGGGTACACCAGCAGTTTGAAAAACAATACCAGCTTCAAATCCTTGGCGGCATGACCGGTTCCGGTAAAACCCGGCTATTATATGAACTTAAGGGCATGGTTGAACAGGTTATCGACTTGGAAGATCTGGCACAGCACCACGGCTCATCTTATGGCAGCATGAATAAGTTGGTGCAGCCGACACAGGAGCAATTTGAAAACAACCTGGCCGATCAGCTTAGAAAATTGGACAACCAAAAGAAGATTTGGGTGGAAGATGAAAGCCTGACCATAGGCAAACGTTCGATACCTAATCCCTTCTGGCATCAAATGCGGGATGCAGCAATGATTAACATCACGGTAGACTTTAAACAACGGGTTGACGCATTGGCCGCTGAATATGGTGGTTTATCCAAAGAATTTCTAATAGAATCTACCGACCGTATCCGTAAAAGGCTCGGCCCAGAGCAAACCAAGTACGCTATAGAAGCCATTATGGAAGGCCGTATGAAAGACTTTGTAAAGATCGTTCTGGTTTACTATGACAAAACCTACCGAACCGGTTTAAGCAAACGAAACGTAGAGCGGGTATTTTCATTAGAACTGAAAGATACCGACATTGAAACACATGCTCATCAAATTTTACTGCCAACACGCTTGATACTAATGGATAATCAAACCATAAGACTGACTCAATACTCGCACGGTGCAGGTTGCGGCTGTAAAATTAGCCCCGCAATCCTTGATAATA
>NZ_JBEPPE010000016.1:0-55462 GCF_040547175.1 Mucilaginibacter sp. UYP27 | reverse complement strand
GTTTCCAACATCCCCACAGTTACAACAACAATAATTATATTTTTGAATTAAATAAGTCTATAAAATACCAGTCCGAACTAAGGGAGGGTTACAGGGTGGAGTGCGCTATAAACTTTTCCGACGTAAACGAGTGCAGAACCAAATTGGCGCATTAAGTAAAATGTAAGGTATATCTTAAATATCAAAAGCTGTCAAAATGCAGCTTTTGATTAGCTCGTTAGCCCTAAAGGTGAAGACTAAAATGTCACTTATAATTAATTGGGCAGTTTTAGTTTAATAAAGCCCTATCCACACTTACTTTAGAATCCAGTAACTTGGCGTAATGCTACGTTGCTCTCATATTTTTATGATTAAGCATTTTACTTACACTTTCAACGGAGACACCGCTAAAGTTACAGATGTTACAAATATTACAAATGTATAACGGGCAATATGAAATGTCAACTCTTTGGTAATTACTCAAACAAACTGTCTCTTCATTCGTCAAAGAAAAAAATTGATTTGACTTTAATAAAACGACTGCTATAATATTTATTACAGCAGCTTTTTCGGCACCTTTGATAAGAATTACATTCTTACTTGTCTAAAATTGCAATGGTTTTAATTACCCCTCCAGAATGCGGATTAAATCATCATTCATATAGAATAACTCTTTACCATCTTTTATAGGACTTAATATTTTAGCATCAACCAATTCATTAAAGTATTTTGTTAGTGTTGTTCTGGATGTTATATTTAATTGATCACCGATGAATTTTGGTTTGATATATGGCTGACTGAAAATTAATTCATTTACCTCTTTATTATACCACTTTATTGAACCTTTGGCGTGTGCCAGCGTTGAATCCATTTGTGCAAGTATGCTGTTAATTAACTGGCTCGTTAATTGAGCTGTCTTTTCTACTGCATCCAGCATATATAGTATCCAAGGTTTCCACGAACCCCGTTGAGTAACAATACCTAAGTTATAATAGTAGTCGTCTTTATTAACGATAATATATTTAGACAGATAAAGTACAGGTTGATTTAGCAAACCCGCTTGTACAAGATATAATAGGTTTAAAATACGGCCCGTTCTTCCATTCCCGTCAGGAAAAGGATGTATGGCTTCAAATTGATAGTGAGCAAAACACATTTTTAGTAAAGGGTCTGTGGGATATTTTTGATCATCATTTAAGTAGGTCAACAAATTATCCATTAGTTTTTCCAATATACCAAGCTCCCTTGGTGGAGTATAAATTACTTCACCCGAACGAAATTCACTTTGACCACGCTGTATTATAGTTAATGATGCCGGCGATCTAAGCCCCGATGATGTATTTTTTATTTGCCTGAAAATTCCCAATATACTTTCTAAATCAATATGGCCTTCTTCCTGTATTAGCTGGTAGCCAGTCCATAGCGCTTCCCGGTAACGTAATACCTCTTTGGTTGCAATATTTGCTTTATCTTCTTGAACAGTATCTGAAATGGCTTTATATAAAGCATCCTCAGTTGTGAAAATATTTTCGATAGCGGTAGAGTCCTTGGCTTCTTGTAGAGCAATTGTATTCACCAACATTAATGGATTAGGCAGTCGCATTATGCTGCTATTTACGGCCGCTAATGCTCTTGATGCCGTTACCAATTTCTTTAAAATTTCAACGTCATTTTCGATTTCCGATTTTGGTGGCAATAACGGTAAATCATTAAATGGTTTGGTTCTGTCGTAAGTCATGATATGTCCATTTTTAACTAATTTTTGAACATGTTGCAAATAAACTGAATATTTTTGAACAAAAAAAGTATCATGTTCATTTTATGGCATAATATGAACGCATGGTTAATTTTAAAAAATGGACACCAAACGCCTACGTGTTCATATTTAAACATAAATTGGACATATAAATCAATGAAATTAGGTGTAAAACCACCCGATAAATGTTGGCTAAATTTTCGTTAATGATAATTTCAGACTAATCGAGAAATAGTTTTACTCATTAACAATGACTGGCTTAGTCTTGAAATCAATACAAGGCTGAAGTATCTCTTGCATTACCTATTACCAGCCCAATTTATCAATTATATCCATTTTTGCCAAACCTCATAACGATACGACTAAAAATAGGTTCTACGTTAAAAAAAAGCATTTCACTTAATAGTGGTGAATATGAAAATCCCATATTCACCACTTCCGCAAATATAGCCACCGCCGGGTAAAAAGTAAAGGCTATACAAGCGGGCAATTTTGTTTTGTTTTTTAACGGTTTGCCCGGCCTTGACATTTTACCCGGCTCCCGCTGTTTGTTGCTTAACAGTTGAATATGGGATAATTCGTTTATTGGAATCTCTTTTAGTAACAAAGTAGATAGAAATTGCCATATCTCTTTTTAATAGAGAATTTGGTTGATAATCTAATATTATGATTATCTGCCCGCCAATAGCCTTAAAAATTGTTAACATACGTCAATGTTTTGCAGCATTATTAAATCAAGAATTTGCAGATGCTTCAAGGGCGTTATAATGCATTGGATCTGTTTCTTTTATCAGCCGGATTACATCATCGCAAGCATGCTCAATGTCCGCTACGAACTCACTATGTTTATGTATTCTATCAAGGCTGTTAAAATGGCTGAAATAATGTAATAGCTTTAAAATTCTTTTGGAATGTCGTTTACCAAAGACTATTTCAGCACGTACATCAACCGTTTCGCTCGTTGGATACTTGGTTAAAGTGTACATTTCAACAAACCTTCTCATAATATTGGGCATAAGTAAAAGTTTACTTGACGCGCTTCTACTTGGTTCATTTGTGAATTTTAAAATTTCCGAGAATAAATAATGATATTCAGAAGCGAATGAACCATATACAGAAGGTAAGTTCTCAATGATTGATCGATCTAAACTCCTTGTAATAAAATATTTCGATTCTTTTTTATACTTATCAGTTGGTAATTCTTTGAGTAGCGTAAAAAACTCAAAGTTGTGTGTTGAAACAAATAATTGCCTGCAATTTAATTTCCACATAGACTGTTTAGAATTTGCGGGATCTGTGACTTTTTCGAAAAATAAATCTTTTAATAAAGAATTTATTTGAAATATATGATTACTGTCCAAACTGGATATAGGATCGTCTATATATACAATATAGTCTTTCAGTATACCTTTTTGCTCAAAACTTTTTAGGCTGACCAAGAAATGTGAAAAAGATATAGCCATTTTTTCACCCTCACTTAAATTCTGGGCAAAAATGCCATCACGCATCAAGTTGAACTTTTTTGTAGTGCTATTTAGCTCTATTTTGATATCATCCCGGCTTAAAAAACTTTGTACAAACGAATTGAACTGTACACACCCCTCAGCATCACTTTCTTTAGATGCGTTAAGTCGCTGTATTTCTGCTTCGTGCCTATCAAGTTGCGCATCTAACTTTTTAATATCTTCCAAGGCTTTCTCATATTTGGCCTCTTTAACAACATAATTTGATTGCTTTAAAAACAGGGCCACTAAATGATTTTTATACCTATCCCGTTCTATGGTTATCGTTTCCTCAAAATTATCAACGAATCATTGTTTTTTGAGATTAGGTCTTGTAATCGTTCAATGCTGTCCAACAACGGCTTAACAGCAGTTTCTTGAAAACCACCAACGATTTTACTATATATTTTCTCTGTCGATTTCTTTTTTAATGCAGCACCTATTTTATTAAGTATCGCATTGTACTTCATTGATTCCTTGATAATTGTAGCTTCTCTTTTTTGAAATTCCTCCTGAAAACCATCGTTAAAGTCATTTATACTGGATGGCATATTGAACTCATCAACCATGCTGATTTCAGTAGCAATCAACTTTAATACTTCAGTTATCTTTAATTTAAGTTGCGAGGATTCGTTTTCAAAATATCTGACCAGCTCTTTATATCGATTTTCACCGATTTCATTACCGCAAAAAAAACAATTATCATTTTTTGTATGGAGACCGATGCCTGTTTTAACCCATTCATAGGCACTTGTATTCTTGTCAAGGATTGCAATCACTTGTGACCTTGACGGAACTTTAAGCAGTGCCTCATTAGCTGCTTGTACTATTTGCTGAAATGTAGTTTGAAAAGAAACAGCTTCTATTGGAGGTTTAGGTTCTTCTACCTTTACAGTTTTGCTGATAGTCAAAAGTTCATCTTTGTTGATGATGATATGACTCTCTAAATCTGTTAAAACTTTATCTTTAATTTTTCTTAAGTGACTTTTGTTAAACTCAATTAAGCTTACAAAAGAATCGTTCTTTATTCGCCCGGCTTCCTGGGTGTATAAAGTTTCAAACCTGTTATATTCATCAATGGCGGCCTGAAATTTATCCTTTTTTCCTTTGACCGTTGAACTTCCATTGATTCCCTCGATCAATAAAGAAAGTTTTTCGATTTGAGCGGTTATTTTTGCATTGTCGCCAACTTCAAAAAATATAGCATTGATATGCTCATCATATTCCCAACGAAGATTTTCTTTAGCATACTCCGCATTGAATACCGCAACCTTGTAAGGAAATGACCCAAGACTGGATTGGTCAATAGAACCTTGGTCGCTTGTTAACTTAAATAACCCAGATGGAAAATCATGATGCAACGTTTGATCTCTTAGGCAACTGAATATTCTGGACAAGGTTGTTTTGCCTGAATAATTCCAACCGTAGAGGATGTTTTTTTCCTTGAAATCCTGCATTCCTGGACTTCCACTCCATGAATAGTTTTTAAAAATTCCAAAATTTGTAATAGAATCAATTCGTTGTATCATGATAGTGTAAGGTGGTTTAGGTTGAATTAAAAAGGAAGCTACTAATCAAAAAGATTTTTCACATTCCTCATGATATAGCTATTCAGTCCAGAGCCGCTCCTGGCGAGTATCTTCATTTGGTCAACATGACCTTTACCTGCTCTGCTATAACTATATGTATAGACTTTACCTGTGTTACTAAATCGTACGCTTACATAATCTGAACCTATTTCATAAGCTGAAATGCCAGAATCGCCTCCAGCGTTACCGTATGTTTCCATAATTTTTGATATTTATTTAAAAAATTTATTTCCAATCGTATTTGGTTTTATCACAACCACATCTTATTTTTTTCGCTACCGTATCATAGTTTTTCATAGCTACATCAGGTTTTTTACAGGCTATATCTTGGCAATGAAATATTTTTTCAAATTCAAGAATATCATCCCAAAACGCTTTTAAATCTCCCATCTTAGGTTTAAACGGATTGTCGTGGGAAAGCAGGTTGCCCAACAAGGAGGAATTAGCAAGGCGATCTATGACAGGTAATTTAGCTTTTAGTTCAGTACTACTCTTGTTGATCTTTGATTTAAGTTCATTAAGCATTTCATCGGGCATCCGCTTTTCGTTAATATCATTGAAGCGAAAACTCATTTTCACTTCCAGGTTCAAGCAGATTCCTTTTAAAATATGTTCAAGATATTTTCGGATCGGGTTTCCCAGAAAACCGATATTACCATTGGTAATACTTGTCTCAATGAGCTCTTTTAAGTCATTAGGCAGTTCATCCAGATGGGTTCCCTTTGCTTCCGTCCATTGAATATCATTGATCAGCCAACCTTTTTTCTTTGCTAATTGCCTGACATATTGAAACCATTCTTCCTCGTGGGTTAAAAGCACGATCTGATAATCCGAAAACTTCTCGAAGAGCAGATCGGCAAATCGTTTTCGATGACTCGTGTCAAAACTGGAAATAATATCATCCAGGATTAGAAATTTATTTTCCTTGTTAAACGCAACGACTGATGCCAGGAAAAATGAAATACCAAAACAGTTTAGGTGTGATTCACTAAAGTATTTTTGTGGCGGGGAAACCCACTCACCATTATACTTATATTGTATAGTAATTCCATTCAACTCATCATCTTCGCCAATCGTAACAATCTTGATTTCATCAAACAGTTCTCCGGGATTCATGAACTGATAAAATTCATTGATAGTGCCGGAAAAGGTATCAATAAAATTCTGCAAACCTTCTTTTTGTCTTTTTACGAACTCATTGTAGATAGCTTCTAAAGAGTTCTTTTGCAATTCAAGTTTAACCCTGTCTGCTTCAAAACGCTTAATTTTTAAAAAAGCGTCCTTTGCCGCCAAAATATTGGCATATAAAACTGTTGTGTTATCGCCTGCAATTGCGGCTTTAATTTTAGTAGCTCTACTGTCAAGCGCAGCTAGTTCCTTAAAATCAGAAGGTTTTAATTTTAATTCCGTGTTGATGCTAAGCTTGTTGCCTGATGTTACCTTTTCATTAGCCGCTTTCTGGTATAGTTCTAACTTTTGCTTAAAATCCGAAAATGCGGATTTGATGGTTGTATTAGTGGCATCATTAAATAAAGGGTCTGCGGCAATTGCCTCTACTCTTCGTAATCGTTCTGTTATTAATCCTGAAAAAGCTTGCTTTGCATTATCATAAGATGCTTTCTTTTTTGCGGATTCCTCTATCTCCTGAAGCCTGACTTTTATTTCTGCCTGTAGATCCGTGATACTTTTGGGTTGTAAACAAAGGGGGCACGATTCCTCTTTATGTATCTTTTTAGATAGCACATCGCTACCCGTCTTTAACAACTCGGCCAAAAATGTCTGCATGATACTTTGAACATCAGAGGCTATTTTATCAAATTCAACGAAATATTTAACGTACTCTGCGTCAATAAAATCCGTTTCCTTTTGAAAATTGCTAAGCGAATTATGACAGTTTTCTAAAAACCTTAATTCATTTACAAGTTTGGTACTTGCAGGTGTTTTAAGCTTTAATAAAACCTGGTCGATATCATCCATTGATGCCACAACTATCCCAAGGTTTAAGGAGTGAATAATCTCATTGATTTTCTCAAACAGGTTGTTTGGCTGGCTGACGGCAGCACCGATCTTTTCAATAAGTGTCTGCTTCTGAGTGTTGATCTGGGTTTCGAAATTTTGTGTTTTAATTTCTGACTTCAAAGAATTAAATGCCTTTTTTAACACTTCTTTAGCCTTGGTAACCTCAGAGAAACCAATAATATCCGACAGGTTTTTAAGCTTATCTCCTTTGGTCTGATCAATAAAATCCCTTAAAAACTGATAGCGTAGTATTAAGTTTTCTTTCTTCGAGCGATTCAGGTAATCTGTAAAATCTGTGGTAGTGTTCGAAAACTCGCTAATTAGCTTACCCTTTTTATCATAAAGTTTGCGTTCTGAATTTATAAGCGATTTAGTGAAGCCGATATTAATCGAAGAGGCTACATCCTTATCCAAATAAGCATTTCGCAAAGCATCTTTGAGGTCAATTTCACTGCTTGACAAATGAGAAACACTATCCGTATAATACCATTCTAAAGAATCTGATATACTGCTTTTCCCCGTGCCGTTATCTCCATACAATAGAATGGATTTTTCTCCTAAATTAAGCGTTAATTGGTCTTGTATGCCTCTTAAGCCAACAATTTCCAGTTTCTTGATCTTAATTGCCATTCCGTTCCCTTAGTTTTTGGAGTTCATTTTTTACATTGGCATCTGTAAGCTTGTCCTGTTGATATAAGGTCGCTAAAGATTGTGCAATCCCCTTGTCTACGTTTTCGATAGATTCTATTTCCTTAAAAAAATCATCCAATATTTCCTTTCCTGATTTTACTTGATTCTCCATAGCTTATTTAAAATAGTTCCAATCGATTTTAAAAGGTGCAGATTCTGCTTTGTCTAAAACCTCTGCGCCAGTTTTGTTATTACAGATAGGATATACTCCAAAATGCTCCACAAAATTTAATATAAAATAGCTCTCCAGGTCTTCTATTCTGAAAGACCAGTTATTCCGCAGCATTTCGAAATTGATATAGGTAAAATAGAGGGGTTCTATCTTTCGGTAATTAACTAAACCTATATTTTTTGATTTTCCGCCAAAGTGACCGAGTAATCTGCTACCAATACTATTGGTTTTACGCTCGCTCATTCCTATATATAGCAGCCTTGATGTGTCAAATGGATATTGTATAAATATGGATTTGCTAAAAATAAAATACAATCCAGCAATACCACTTAACGGATTAATATTTCCAGGATCAAATAATTTAGGTTCATCAAAATAGATGGTGATAGTCTGCATATACGTTTAGGGTATAACAAATATAATATTTTGTTAATGATATGACATTTTTTGTTAATCTATTAATAATTAATTTACAGATAGTACTAAATTATTAACACGAAAAATATGCCTTGGTACCCAGTGTAGTCAATAACAATAAATATAATCTTTGAAACTATTTTTAAAGACGATTTTTTTTTAACTTTTATATCAAAGATTTGCAGTTAGTAGTTTATTAAAAAGTGATGAGTAAGGAATTTTGCCATTATAAAACATTCAATATAGGGGCAATGCAAATTCTTCCTGCTTTTCTGCAAACCTAAAGCTGCATCCATGCAGCTTTAGGTCGATATACCAGCCCCGAATTAAAATATGTTCGAATATTAATATTAATCAATTGGCCAGTTTGAGTTTTAATAATTGCATATCCTCACTTACTTTAGAATCTAATATTTTAGCATAATGCTGTGTTGTCCTCATGTTTTTATGACCGAGCATTTTACTTACACTTTCTATAGATACGCCATTGGCTAAGGTTACGGAGGTTGCAAAGGTATGCCGTGCAATATGAAATGTCAACTCTTTGGTAATTCCGCAAACATCCGCTATCTCTTTTAAATAACTGTTCATCTTTTGGTTAGATAATACGGGTAGTACTTTATCCAGATCGGCACATTCAGGATGATGTTCATATTTCTGAATAATTTGCAAGGCTTGTGTTAAGAGCGGTATCCGGGATGCCGTATTGGTTTTTTGCCTAGTAGTGTAAATCCACTGTTGCCCATCTATGCCTTTAATAATTTCTGAGCGTTTAAGTTGCTTAACATCTATATAGGCCAGGCCTGTATAGCAACAGAAAATGAATATGTCTTTCACCTGCTCAATCCGCAAACTGCTGTATGACTTAGTAGCCATTGTTGCTAATTCTTCTTTGGTCAGGTAGTCCCTTGCCACTACCTTTACTTTGGGCTTATACTTGATAAACGGGTCTTTGTCGAGCCATCCGTTGTCAATGCACATCAGTATGATTTTTTTAAAGTTTTTCATGTACTTTACGGTAGAGTTATTAGCACACTTGCGCTCCGACCGTAAATAAAAATCGTAGGACATAATAAATTCATGGTTAATGCCTTCAATATTTATATCATCTACCTTGTATTTCCATTTAAGAAACGCCTGGGTATGCTTCAAGCTGGTTTCGTAACGGTCGGCTGTTCCTTGGGCATACTCTGTACCGATAAGCGCGGCAACCTGTCTGTTGTGCTCTTTAAAAATTGGTACCAGCATTTTGCAGGTTGCCACTTCTTCTTTTTTCAGCAAGGTATTTTTTAGATTGACTGCCGTTAAAGGTAGTTTCTTTTCAATTAGGTGTCGATGAATTTCGTAAACCTCATGTTCGAGGGTTTTTAGGTAGTTATTCAGCGAGCGTACTTCCTCACTGGTGCCATTTAGTTTCTGTCCGTTTGCATTCCATTTGTCGGGATTGACATAGCGTTTAGAGGAGATCTCAATGCGTTCTCCATCGACTGTAATCCGTAAATAAACAGGAGCGGTTCCATTTCCGGTCATTTTTGATCGCTTCACATAGAAGAGTAGTCCAAAAGTTTTGTTCATCGCTTAAAGCTTTAAAAGTTATAAAATTAGTTCCTTTTATGCCTGCTATCAAGATGTTTAATGACTGAACAGGCTCAATAACAGTAACTTATAAGCTTTCTGGTGACCTATCGGGCTTTTAACCCCTACAGGTCACCAATAGGTCACCAGAAGTATGCGATTATTTGGTTTTATTTGAATAGGCTATAAACAAAAAACGCCGTAAATGATTCATTTACAGCGTTTTTGATGTTCTTTAAAACATGCTTAGTGGAGCCGGAGGGATTCGAACCCTCGTCCAAACATGGTATAAGTAAAGCTTTCTACATGTTTAGCTGTTATTTAATTGTAGGGACTATGGAAGGTTAACCGCTTACCTGTACCTTAATCCTTAGGTGCTTTGTTTCGCTTGCTTTCCACACCTTAAAGCAGGCTATTTCCGTTTTTCGATGCCCCGGTTGCCGATCCAACAGAACAGAAAACCGGCGGGACAAAAGCTATGCTAATTCTAAATTAGGCAGCTAAGGCGTAGTTATTTTCGCCATTTGTAAGTTTGAGCGTTCAGTTTTAAGCGCTAATTCACACAACGCGCTACATGCTTACTTAGTTATCTCCATCCTGTCAATTCCGGTCGACCCCATTTTTTTTGAGTTTGCCCCCCGATAGCTATCGGGTTAGCTGTTTCCAGTTTGCAAATAATCAACCACAAATATACTGTTTTAGTTTTTACCGGATGGCAATTGAAATAAATATAGCGGTGTACAGCACCTAAGGCTAAATTATTATCTTTAGGCACCTAATAAAGTATTGATAATCAAATGGCTAAAACCGCAACTCAAAAAGAAGTAAAATTAAAAAAAGTTTTAGGCATTGTATTCGGTATCTCAATAGTTGTGGGCAGTACTATCGGTGCGGGTATTTTGCGCACCCCCGGCAGCATAGCCGCGCTTTTACCTAACAAAATACTTATACTTTGCTGCTGGCTTTTAACTGGCTTGTATATTTTATTGTGCGCAAGTTCCTACGCCGAACTAACTGCTATGGTGCCAAAAGCAGGTGGCTCATTCAATTATATAAAAAGGGCCTTTGGTACCTTTGCAGGCTTTGCCGCCGGTTGGTTCGATTTTATACTAAATGTGGGCGCCCCGGCTTTTTTCTGCATTGTATTAGGCGAATATACAGCGCTGATGTTTCCGCAATTAACGGGGCATGATAAAGCAGTGGGTATAGGTTATTTAACCGCATTTACCATGCTTAACCTACCCGGTATTAAAACAAGCAGTGTTACCCAAAAAGTCACAAGCATTTTAAAAGTCCTACTATTGTTGGTTTTGGTGGTGGGGTGTTTTTTAGCTAAACCCCTGCGGTCGCCAAGCCTGGTTACACAGCCCACCGTAATAAACGGAGCCTTAATAATTGCCTTTTTTAAAGCCATGCAGTTAATTTTAAGTACGTATGACGGTTGGATGGCAGTTTCATTTTTTGCAGAAGAAGATGAAAATCCCGGCAAAAATATACCCCGGTCTTATTTTATTGGCGGTATCACCATCATTATACTTTACCTGTTAATTAACGGAGCCATTTTGTATGTGCTTCCGCTTAGTTCAATAGCTAAATCGCCTTTGGCTGCTGCTGCCGCTGCCGCTGTTGCTTTTGGTAGCTGGGGTTCTGTCATCATCAATATAATAGCTATATTTTCGGTGGTTAGTATATTAAATGCTTACATGCTTATCCCTTCGCGCATACTTTTTGGCTTAAGCCGGGAAGGTTTTTTTATTAAGCAGGGCGCTACTCTAAATAAGGGCGGCTCCCCGTACGTTTCTTTATTGATCTGCTACGTATTAACGTTAGTTTTTATCCTGTACAATACTTACGAGCAAATTTTCTCTTTTTCGGCAGTAATGTTAACAGTTGTAACCGCTTGCTCTTTCGCATCATTGTTAATGCTGAGGAAAAAGGAGCCGGAACTTTATCGGCCATATAAAGTATGGGGATATCCTTACATGACTATTTTGGCGCTTACCGTTACTTTAGTATTGTTTGTGGGCTTTGCCATAAGCGATACCCGTAGTTTTATAATTGTCGGGGTGCTTTTTCTGTTATCATATCCATTTTATAGGTTGATAACCAAAGCAAGTGGTGTTGTGGTTAAAGATTAGTTTACGGTATTGATGGCCTGATAAAATCACTTATCCTACCACATATTTTATAACAGGTAGTTTGCTTAAAATATAAATTGACAGCCATGCTATCGCAAAGCAGGCCAAAGCAATAAGCGGGATGCTGATGACAGGATTAAGAAGGGTATAATTGATATCCATCAACTCAAAACAATTTAACACTAATGCATGGCTCAGGTAAATGCCGAGGGTGTACTTGCTTGCATTGTTCATCATTTTATCAATCGTTGGGTTAATTTTTACAACGGTGTGCTTCGCGATGAGGAAGGCGCTTGCGGACAATATTAAAACAAAAGGGCCTATCGGCTCATAAAAGAAAGTGGTAAGCCCTTTGCCCTCCAACTCATCATAATACGTGCCTGCGGCAATGATAGCCACAAAAACTACAAATATTACTACCACAATAAAAAGCAACCCACGAATACGGAATTGCTTATAAGCCAAATAATGCCCAAGCACCAGGTAGCCTATGTAGCCGCTAAAATTATGTAGATCAACAGCGGTATCAAACCTTGTAAAATAAGGTTTACTGACCAGCATTGTGATGAGCCAGATCACCAAAAAATATAGGATCTCTCTCTCAGTCGCGTGGCGCACAAAACTGCTTAGTATAGGGATAAACAGGTACAAACCAAACAACAGGTACACATACCAGAGGTGATAATAGCTGCCCATTTTAAAGTTGTGCAGTACCATGCGGATGTTAGCCCAGGCATCGTTTGTAAAATAAAATTCTTCGTTGTTCCAGCGGTAGGCGATGTAGATAAGGCTCCAGAATAGGAAAGGGATGATGAGCCTACCAATGCGTTTCTTTAGGAAATCGGTTAGCTTATACTTGCGATGGAGCAGCAGAGCACCCGTTATCATCACAAAAACCGGCACCGCAAACCGGACTATGGCGTTATATACATCCGCGGCCATCCACCAATTAAGCGGGCTATCCGCATACTTAAAAAGCAGGGGCGAGGCAGTATGTAGCACTATTACGGCGATCATAGCTATCAACCGCAGGTTATTTATCCAGCTGATGTTTTGTGTGCCGCTTTGCGATATGCTGTCGCTAAATTTCATTCGGTTTGCAGTTGTTGGTTTGCAGTTTGCCTGCTCAAAGTATGATTATTAAAACAAATTGCAAACCACTATCTGCCCGCTAAACCCGCCCCGGGTATTGCTTAAGGCCTTCGGCCAAACATTCCATGGCTTTATTAAGGTCGTCGTTATTTAATACGTAGGCCATACGCACCTCGTTAAGGCCTGCGCCTTTGGTGCTGTAAAAGCCGGTTGCAGGCGCCATCATCACCGTTTGGTTATTGTGGCTAAAGCTTTCCAGCATCCACTGGCAAAATTTATCCGAGTTATCTATAGGGAATTTTGCAACCACATAGAATGCGCCGCCCGGGTTAGGGCAATACACACCTTCAATTTTATTAAGGGCGGTAACCAGTGTATCGCGGCGTTTAGTGTATTCTTTGTTTACAGCGGTAAAGTATTCATCGGGGGTATCCACGGCTGCTTCACCGGCAATTTGCTCAACCATGCCTGCAGATAATCGCGCTTGCGCAAACTTTAATCCTGCTGCAAGTACAGCTTTGTTTTTGGTGATCAAACAACCTAAACGCGCGCCACATGCGCTGTAACGCTTGCTTACGGTATCCATCACAATTACGTTATCATCCAAACCACTCAGGTGCATGGGCGATATAAACTCGCGGCCGTCGTAGCAAAACTCACGGTAAGCTTCGTCGCTAAAAAGGTAGAGATCGTATTTTAAGGCAAGTTCTTTTAAAGCGTCAAGTTCTTCCTGAGAATACAAATAACCTGTAGGATTATTTGGGTTACAGATGATGATCGCCTTAGTTTTATCGGTGATCAGTTTCTCAAATTCACTTATCGGCGGCAGCGCGAAACCATTATCTATATATGATAAGATCGGTTTCACAACAATATCGCTTTGGTTAGCAAACCCGTTGTAGTTGGCGTAAAACGGCTCGGGGATAATTACCTCATCGCCGGGATCAAGGCAGGCCATCATACTAATTGTTATGGCTTCAGACCCGCCGGTGGTAACAATTATATTATCGGGTGTAATATTGTAACCCAGTTTGTTGTAGTACTCGGTAAGTTTTGTACGGTAGCTTAAGGTGCCTTCGGACGGGGTGTAGGCCCATACCTTAAAATCAATATTTTTTATCGCGTTCAGCATACCTTCCGGTGTTTCGATATCCGGCTGGCCAATGTTAAGGTGATACACCTTTTTATCTTCAAGCTTAGCTTTATCGGCAAAGGGCGTTAATTTACGAATAGGAGAGGCGGGCATGCGCAGCCCTTTTTCAGATATCTTTGGCATAGGCCAAAATTAGTAAAAAAATTAGCCCCCTCTAAATCTCCCCCGGGTGGGGAGACTTTGTAACAAAAAAAAGACACCGTTTTTACGGTGTCTTATATTTTTTGAATGTACTTTCTTTGTTAAAGGCCGGGGAGAGGCTTCTTATTTGCTGCTTACCGGTGCTTTTGCAACCACTTCGCCCACAATATTTAAATATTTTGTTGGGGTTTTAGCGTTTGATGTTACTACAATGGTTTTGTTAAAAGCAGATGCTACCGCTGCATTATAGGTGATTTTGATTGAACCTTTTGCGCCTGATAATACAGGTGTCTTAGTGTAATCTGCAATGGTACAACCACACGTAGGTTTTACATCGGTTAAAATAAGTGGCTCTTTACCAACGTTGGTAAATTCAAACACTGTGGTTACCGGGGTACCTTGTGCAATTTTACCAAAATCGTGTTTCTCTTCGTTAAATTTAAATTCGGCTTTCGTGTCGGCTTGGGCAGATGCATTAAAGGCAAAGCCTAAAACTACCGCGCATATCATTAATATTTTTTTCATGGTTACGTGTTTGACTATTACAAATATAAAAGGTTTAACCTAAATACAAAACTATTGTAAAAACTATATGTTTTACACTAACCAATACGAATAACAAAATAGAATTTCCTAATTTTACCGACTAAACAAAATTTTATATGCCCGAAACTGTATTGAACACAGGCAACACTACAAATGCTGCCGAACTCAGTTTTGACGATTTTAGAAAAATTGTAATCGATGATTACCGCGTTGGCTTCGAGAGCCGCCAGGCAAGTATTATTGGCAGGCGCGAGGTATTAACAGGTAAGGCCAAGTTTGGCATTTTTGGCGACGGCAAAGAAGTAGCCCAGTTGGCTATGGCCAAAGCTTTTAAAAAAGGCGACTGGCGCGCGGGCTACTACCGCGACCAAACTTTTATGTTTGCCACAGGCATGAGCAACTTGAAGGAGTTTTTTGCCCAGTTATACGCTAACCCCGATATTGAGAAAGACCCTGCATCTGCCGGAAGGCAAATGAACTGCCACTACGCTACACGCTATGTAGATGCTGACGGTAACTGGACAAACCAGGCCGAAACAATGAACTGCGCCGCAGATATATCTACCACAGGCGGCCACATGCCACGCCTTTTAGGTTTGGCTTATGCTTCAAAATTATACCGTCAAAATAAAGAACTTGAGTACCTTAAAAACTTTTCGGTAAACGGTAACGAGGTTGCTTTTGGTACCATAGGTAATGGTTCAACGTCCGAAGGTTTATTTTTTGAAACATTTAACGCGGCCGGTGTATTGCAGGTGCCTATGGCTATTTCTATTTGGGATGATGCCTACGCCATATCTGTACCTGCAAAACTGCAAACTACAAAAGAAGATATATCCGAAGTACTTAAAGGCTTCCAGCGGGATGCAAAAGGTAACGGGTACGAGATATTTAAAGTACGGGGATGGGACTATGTAGCGCTTTGCGAGACTTACGAGCGCGCCATTAAAATTTGCCGTGAAGAGCATGTGCCGGTGCTGATCCACGTGGTAGAAATGACCCAGCCGCAAGGCCACTCCACATCGGGCAGCCACGAGCGCTATAAATCTAAAGATCGTTTGGCCTGGGAAGATGAACATGATTCGCTCTTACAGATGCGTAAATGGATGATAGAAACAGCAATTGGCGCTGTCGAAGAGATTGATGAATTAGAAGCTGAAGCTAAAAAACACGTGCGTAACTGCCAGCGCGAAGCCTGGAGCGAGTTAGAGAACGAGATAAAGGCGGAAATGGCCGAGGCCGTTGACCTGATAGACAAAATTGCACAGCAATCTGCACGGCGAGATGATTTGCTTGGCATGGTATCTAACCTGCAAACTTGTGTTGATCCGGGTCGCCGTGATACCATTTCTTGCATCCGTAAGGTGTTACGCCTTACCGTTAAAGAAAACAGCGATGCCCGCCAAAACCTGGTGAACTATTTAGCTGCCGAAAAAGATAAAAATACAGAGCGTTTTAACTCAAAGCTATTTACCGATACCCCAAAATCGCCATTATATGTGCCTGTTATCGCACCAACGTACGATGATGATGCTAAGTTGATGGATGGCCGGGAGGTATTAAACGCTTGTTTTGATGCCAACTTTGAGCGCGATAAATCTATTGTAGCTTTTGGTGAAGATGTTGGTGCAATAGGCGATGTAAACCAGGGCTTTGCCGGCTTACAATCTAAATACACCGATTTGCGTATTACCGATACGGGCATCCGCGAAGCAACCATTATTGGGCAGGGGATGGGTTTAGCCATGCGTGGTTTAAGGCCAATTGCCGAGATCCAATACCTGGATTACTTGTTATATTCCATCACTGTTTTAAGTGATGACCTTGCAAGCCTTAGCTACCGTACCCGCGGCGGGCAGCGTGCACCACTTATTGTGCGTACACGTGGGCACCGTTTAGAGGGTATTTGGCACTCAGGTTCGCCACTTGGTTTTATACTGAATGCATTGCGGGGCATGCACATTTGCGTTCCGCGCGATATGACCCAGGCTGCCGGTATGTACAATACCCTGCTGCGCGGCGATGAGCCTGCACTTGTTATTGAGTGCCTTAACGGTTACCGCTTAAAAGAGAAATTACCTGCCAACGTTGGCGAGTTTACCGTGCCATTAGGCAAGGCAGAGATATTGAGGGAAGGCACGGATGTAACCGTTGTAAGCTATGGCTCAACCCTGCGTATTGTAATGGAAGCAGCTGAGGAATTGAACAAGATGGGCATCAACATAGAAGTGATAGACCCGCAAACACTTTATCCGTTCGACACGGAAAATCTTTGCGGCAGATCATTACAAAAAACTAATAAGCTTTTAGTGGTCGATGAAGACCTGCCGGGAGGTGGTTCTGCATTTATCCTGCAAAAGATCATCGAACAACAAAACGGCTATTACTCGCTTGATGCACGGCCCAAAACCCTTTGCGGAGCCGAGCACAGGCCACCATATGGCTCTGATGGCGACTATTTCAGCAAGCCATCTAATGATGATGTGGTAGAAGCTGTTTATAAAATGATGAACGAAGTAAACCCGGGTAAATACCCGGCGATATTTTAAGGGTTTAAGTAGTCAATGATCAATAAAATCTTCGTTGTTTTCTTTCTTAATATATTCCCTTTGCTATGTTTTAGCCAACAAGCAATGTTCATGTTGGAAAGAAAACCATTAAATGTTATTGACTCTTTAGAATCAAAATCGGGAGGGGTGGAATTTAAGTATAACTACCAGATAAGGATTGCAAAGATTATTTGCCGGGTGTAGATAGTTTAACTTTGGCTAACCCAAGGATATATAAACACAATTTTATTCCTTTTAACGAAGCTGTTAGCTATTTTTTTTCATTACCTGATAGCACATTACGATTAGTTGAATATAATTGGGAGGGCAGTATAGAAAAGAAAGAAGAACTCGGTAGGTTGTTTAATGCCAATAAAGAATTAATATCAACACAAATTCAAGATCAGTATCCGCAATTTAAAGAGACTGACAATGGCGGAGATAATTGGAAAGGCATTACCGATAATTGGGAAACAGATAAATGTTATATTAAACAATTTATAATTCTTGGTTCCGGTACTTACCGTGTTCGATTAATTATAATTTGGAAATAAGTAGAATACTACATTCGAAATACTCCAGTAAAAGGGGTATTACATCTAATTATGTAACCCGCTTTTCCCCTGCAAACCTATTAATTAGCATCGCGGCAGCCGTATCACCTGTGGCGTTCAGCAGCGTGGCTACGGGGTCAATTAACGTACCGATGATAATGGCTGGTGGCAGGGCTTCGGGCGGGAAACCGTAAGCCGAAATAAACAGTAGCTCACCAATGTAGCCGCCGTTAGGAATTCCGCCTTCAACAATACTCACTAAAACCGTCATGCCCAGGGCCAGGATGATCACTTCTGCGCTATCAAAGCCCCTGCCGAACATGGCAAATACCACTGACATTTTCAGGATTGAAGAAATGCTGGAACCATCCTTATGCAAAGTGCCTAAAAGCGGAATGGTAATCCCCGCAATGGCATCTGTAATTCCCATTTTTTTAGCAGCATCTAAATTGGCAGGTATGGTGGCGATACTGCTGCAGGTACCAACCGCGGTAGCGGATGGAATAATGTTGTTTCCCCAGTACCGTTTAATGCCCTTTATACCACCTGCAATGAAAGCGTAAAGGCTGTAAAACACGGCGTAGTAAAACAAGCTCACCCCGTAACCAATACCCAGCACATGTGCGTAAGTGCCAAACAACGATGGGCCAAATACAGCAACCTGGTAAGCAAAATAAGCGCCCAAGCCAACTGGACCGGCTTTCATGATAATGCCGAATACCTGCTTAAAAACTTCGTTACCTGCGTTTAAAAATTCAACAAATGGTTTCCCTTTTTCGGCTGCGCTGCGTGCGCCGAAACCAACCAGCAGGGCAAAGATGATCATGGCCAGCATATTCTTACGCGATAGCAGGTTAAAAAATTCGCTGGTGGTAAACAGCTGGGTTATCTGGTCGCCGGATAGGTTTTTGCCTGTTGCAACAGGCGTAGCGCCCGCCGCCGAAAACGATGTTTGCCCTATCGGGAAAAGCCATAAGGCAATAATGGTAAGTAGCGCCGCCATGATGATAGTGCCCAAAAACACTGCCGACATCACACCCATGATACGCCCCAGTTTTTGCGAACCCTGTAAATTGGCAATAGCCGAAGAAATTGCAAAAAACACCAAAGGTATCACGGCAACAAAAAGCAGGTTCAGGAATATATCGCCAATGGGTTTTAGCACTTCGGCCCGTTCGCCCAGTACAATACCGGCTATGCTGCCTGCAATTATGCCGGCTATCAGCCATATCATCCCGCTATAATTTTTTATCCACTTACTCATTTATTCGCCTGTTGTTTTGATACCAACTAATGGCTTTGAAAGATAAATAATATCCCTCTTAAAATATTTATTCATGTAACTTATTTCTCTATTTTTGCGGATGCCTAAAACAGGCTGTTATATTTTAAACTATGGATACTACATTTTCAGCAATCGCAAATAACATTAAGGCCCGCCGTACCATCAAGCCGTCAACCATGAATGGTAACAAGATCCCGAACGGCCACATAGCTTCTATACTTGAACTTGCCGACTGGGCACCTAACCACGGTAACACCGAGCCTTGGCGCTTCATCGTATTTGAAGACCCTAAAGTTTACTGCGAACAACATGCCGAATTGTACAAAGCTGCCAACCCGGGCGAAAGCTTTAACCCAACGGTTTACACTAACTTTCAAAACCAAGCCAACACAGCATCGCACGTTATAGTAGCTTACCAAAAACGTGGCGACTTGCCAAAGATCCCGCAGTTTGAAGAAGTTATAGCAGCATCTTGCGCGGTACAAAATCTTTTATTAGGTGCAACAGCACTAAATATCGGTGCTTTTTGGAGCACCGGCGGTATGGTATTGAAGCCAGCTTATGCCGAGCATTTTGGTTTAGGTGCCGAAGATAGCGTACTTGGTGTATTGTTTATGGGCTATACAGATGTACAGCCCGAAGGCAAAAGAAAAACACCTATCGAAGAAAAGATCACCTGGAATAAATAATAAGGGACTCACCCTGCCCTCTCTAAAGGAGAGGGTTTATATTTACCGCTCAAGTGTTCTTCTTTGAAGATGATTAAGTAAGGTTTTCGTTAACTTTTAAGTATGAATATTTCTTAAAAGTGGATGATTAGACTGCTGTGACAATGTTTGCCGCTTTATTTCGTATATTTGAATTAACAATATCAACTAATAATATATCATTGGTTGATTTGCAACCAGATTAAATTAAACGATTAAACACAATATTTATGAGAAAACACTTGTGGTGGATCATTGGCGCTTTATTGTTATTTTCTATAACGGTTATCAGTTGGAAACCGACTAGCGCGATCAAAAAAGACAAAATTACAGCCAAAACTCTTGGTGCTAAAGAATATTTTGCACAGTATGTGGCTAATATTTATACATCGGCCAACCTGCAACAAACAGGTATGGATGTGGCTGTGTTTCAAAAAGCTATTACAGGTTATTTAAACCTTAAACTAGCTAATAAATTGGCCCCAAACAGCAACATCATTACCGTTGTCGATTTTAATAAATCGAGCCGCGAGAAACGTATGTGGGTCATTGATGTGCTGAATAAGACATTGGTGTTAAACACATGGGTTGCCCACGGGCAGGGTAGTGGTGATGATATGGCCAGCCGTTTTTCAAATAATAATGAGTCGCATCAAAGCAGCCTTGGTTTTTATTTGGCAAGCGAAGTTTATTTTGGCAAGCACGGCCGCTCGTTAAAATTGGATGGTTTAGATGAAGGAGTTAACAGCGCTGCACGTGCACGTGGTATTGTTATCCACGCTGCAGATTATGTATGCCAGAATACCATTAACCAAATTGGGCGTTTAGGGCGTAGTTTTGGTTGCCCGGCCGTATCTCCGGAGGTGTCTGACCAGGTTATCAATACTATAAAAGGTGGCTCGATGTTGTATATTAATGGTAATACCAGCAATTACACATCTAAATTATTAGATGAAACTGCACCGGCTAATTCTATAAACGTGCCTGATACAACAGGGGCGACTACGATAGCTAAGCTTTAAACAAATTAATCAGTTATAAAAAAGCCCGTCAGCAGTAATGCTGACGGGCTTTTTTATTTTAAATTTTAGATGACGGAGATTATAAAAGTGCTCTTATTATTGAGTAACCAATCTCCTATTCACTAATCACTACAGCGTAGCGAGTTGATCTGTATTAGCTAAAAACTTTTGCAGGTGGCCGTATAATACGATATCTAAACCATATACATCAGGGCGGTATTGCAGGGTGTTGCTGCTATCGGCCCAGCAGGTAACATAGGTAATGTACACCGGCATTTTGTTAGGTACACCAATGGTAGTAGGCTCGGGGTTATCCTCGCTCATAGATTTAGCAATTTTTTCATAAGTGGCTCCATCTCCAAATACTGCTTTAGCTAATGCTTGCGGGTCACCAAGGCGCACACAACCGTGGCTTAAAGCACGCATGCTTTGGGTAAAGGCGCTTTTTGCCGGTGTATCGTGCAGGTACACGCTACTGTTGTTATTGAACAGGAATTTAATTTTGCCTAATGAATTATCATCACTCGGGCGTTGTTTAAACTCATATTTGTCTTTTGATACACTTCCCCATTTAATGGTTTCGGGGTCTTCCACCTTTTTGCCATTCTCGTAAACGTCAATGCCTTTATTAGACAGGTAGTATGGGTCTTGCGCTGCTTCTACCATAATTTCTTTACTGGCGATGCTTTGCGGGATGTTCCAAACCGGGTTTACTTGTACACTATGGATCATGCTATTAAGCTGCGGCGTTTCGCGGCTAAACGGGCGGTCAACTTTATCACTTTCGTCAAATTCAACCAGGCTATTCGTGTTATCCGTATTGCGGCCTTCACCAACAACAACCTTCATATTTAGGATTGACGCACCGTTGTCCATCACATCCAAACGGTAATCCGGAATGTTTACGATCACATATTTAGCCTGTGTAGGTTTGTTTTTCCAACGGAGGCGTTCCATGTTAACCACTAAGTATCGGGTGGTTTCTTCTTTGGTCATGCCTTGTGCCGTGCCGCCCGCCATTAATGCTTTTTGTAACATCAGGTACTGTGGGTCTTTAGGCTGGATGCTGTCGAGGTAAGTTTTTAAATTTGTTGCATTTAACGATTGCATCATCGACGTGCTATCCGGGCGTTTGGTTGCGGTAAAGTAACGTGAATAGATCTTACGCGGGCTAACCATACCAAACTGCAGCGCACTTGAGTAGGTAATAAGTGAATTCGCCATCAAGATTTCCAGTTGGGCAATATCGTGGTAAGCCTCCTCAATGGTTTTTATGCCTTTTTTGTCTTTAAATTTGGCAACCAGTTGTTTGATCTGATCTGCTTTAAACATTTTTGGATCTAACCCATGCTGGCTTGCCTTTTCGAAATAGTTGGCGGTAATATCAACATCGCCATTAAAGATATGGTCCATCACGAAAACCGGGTCATAATCGTTTTTTTCGTAGAAAGCGGTTATGAGTTTTGGATTGTCCATTTTGCCCTTGTTGGTTTCCAGTACTTGTTTAAAAACTTCTGCCAAGCCTTCGGGGGTGGCATCTTTAAATACTTTGTTGTTGGTTTTCTTATAAAGCGCGGCACCCAGGTCCGAACGGCTTTTTTTCTTACAGCTTTGAACTGTTAAGGCCAGTAAACAGATGAAGGAAAGAAATACCGGCAGGGCCGATCTTTTTATAGTAGATATTGTCATATTTATAATTATTTGATGGGAGCAATGCAATCCTTATACCACAACTTGTTGTACAAATTTATTTGAGTAATTACGTTTGGGTGATGAGCAGACAAAAAGGCTTTAATTATATTTGATTTATGGCGAATGATAAGCTTCCTGAGGTATGGATGCGAGGCCCGTTGAATAACATCCCCGCTTTGTTACAGCCTGTTGCGCATGCTTTATTGCAGGCACGCGAGGAATTAAATGAATTATTAGTGGGTTTCCCCGACGAATTATTGTGGCAAAAAGTTGCAGGCATGGCTTCGCCCGTGTTTCATCTGCAGCATTTAAGCGGCGTACTGGATAGGTTATTTACTTACGCCAGAGGGGAAGCTTTGGGCGATGAGCAATTAAGTTACCTTGCAGCCGAGGGTAAACCGACTACAAAAATATACAGCGTTAGGGAATTAGTGGATGCTTTTAACCAACAGGTAGATGAAGCATTAGCCCAACTGAGCAATGCTGATGTAACCCGGTTAACCGATTTTAGAGGCGTAGGCAGGGCGCAATTACCATCAACCGTTATTGGCCTTTATACGCATAGCGCCGAGCACACCATGCGGCATTTAGGGCAACTGATAGTGACAGTGGCGGTGTTGAAAAAGTAACCCTACATTATGCGATAGCGTGCCAATCTCGTAGCCAATGCCTGAACGCCATAATGCTACGAGATTACAATTATATATAGGACTACTTCAACACTATCTCCGCAACATCCCTGTAATCTTTAGCGTGGTGGGTAACGCCCTCGTTGGTGTACTTACTTTCCGGGTCGAACAGGAAGGTGTCGATACCTAACTCGATAGCCGCTTTAATCTCTGATTGTGGGTCATCACCAATTACCAATACATCCTGTATAGTGTAGCCATTCTCCTGCATTATTTTTTGGAAAATGTCTTTTTTGGTAAGATCAGATTGATCTGGGTCAACAACATAAACCTGTTTAAAATCGCCGCCTATATTCAGCATTGCCACCTTACTCATTTGCAATTTGGTAAAGCCGGTAGTAACCAGGTATTTATCTATCGGGATCTGCTTTAGGTCGTTATACTGTAGATATGAGTGCATCGGCTCGTCAAAAGTGCAATTGCGCAGCATGTCCATACCTCTTTCTTTCAACTCCTCGCTAAATCCAAATTCGTCTGCCACATGCTGGTAGGGGCGGCGTGTAAGCTCGTGTTTGGCGCTTTCGGCGGCGATCCTGTCGGCTTCGCCCAATTCTTTGTCTATTAGGTTAAAAAGTTTACCGAACAGGTGGTCGGATATGGATTGTACAGGATAGATGGTATTATCAAGGTCAAGGATCAGTACGCGTTTCATAGTATAAATAAAAGCAATTAAGGTAAAATTTGTTTGGGCTCATCGTTGGGTTTGTTGTAAAGCTTTTTGTGCATCAACCATAAACCGAAGGCTACAAAAGTGCTCAATGCAAAAAGCGTGTACCAAAGCAACTGAAACCCACCCCTGGCAATAATCTGCCCGCCAACAACAGGTGCTATAACCTGCGCCGCCGACCAGGACATGGCATACAACCCTGCATATTGCCCGCCGTTATGCTCGCCGGCACGGGTGGTCCAAAACGAGTTCATGAACGGCATGCTCATCATCTCGCCAAACGTAACGATCAGCACCACCAGGACACCCGCAGCCGGTCCCGGAGGTAAAATGTTTAACAACGCGAAGCCGCTCCCGGTTATCAACACACCATAAATAATATAAACAAGAGTGGGTTTGCGGCCTTCCAGGTAATTGATCATGATCAGTTCTACCAGGGCGATTACAATGCCATTTAGCGCCAGCAGGAAGCCGATAAAGCGCAGGCTAAAATTCCAATCCGTTTTCAGGAATACGGGCTCCATAATAAAGAACTGGTAAAAGCATACATTAAACAGCGTTACCAGAACAATGAACGCCAGATATGGCTTATCGCGATATGCGGAAATTGATTTAATACTTGTGACAATGCTTTTTACAGGTTTAACATAAGTTGAACGTGGGATAAGCCTTAACAGGATTAGCGCCGCGAAGATGTTTGTGCAGCCATCAACCCAAAACAACAATTTATAGTTTACCGATGCGATGAACCCGCCTATGGCCGCGCCAAACGCCCAGCCCAAATTGGTAGCAAGCCTGTGCAGCGAATAGGAGCGGGTCTTATTTTGAGGCGCGCTGTAGTAGGCTATGGCCGAGGAGTTTGCAGGTCGAAAGGCCTCGTTACAAAAACTGAGGATCAAGGCTCCAATGCACATGCTTATAAATGTATGCTGATACTCCAATACGATGAACATGGTGCCGCCCAATAACAGCGTGCCTACCTGCATATCGTAAAAGCCGGTACGGTCTGTTAACCAGCCGCCAATGTAATTACCCAGGATAGCACCTGCCCCAAATAATGCTAAAACATAACCCGCCTGCGCCACGCTAAAGTGAAGTTCGTTGATGCAATAAAGCGTCATATAAGGTACAACCATAGTGCCGCTCCTGTTAATGAACATTACGATGCTTAGGTACCAGTTGTTGCGGGCTAGGCCGCTGTAAGCGTTTTTATATAGTTGAAAAAGGGACACGGTAAGGGCAAATTAGGTCGTTAACAAAAATACTGTTTGATTTTGCTCGTGTGTATTAAATGTGAAAATTATCATAAATTTAATTACTTAAAAACGCGCGATGGATGTGAACGAAATTATGGCCGAACTGCAGGCAAAGGGCAGTGAGAGCATAAAAAAGATATTGTTGAAACATGGCGTTAAAGAGCCATTTTTTGGGGTGAAAGTGGAATATTTAAAACTAATCCAAAAAAAGATAAAAAAGGATTACCAGCTTGCTAAGGACCTTTTTGCCACAGGCAATGCCGATGCTATGTACCTTGCCGGACTGATAGCCGATGATGAGAAAATGACCTGGGACGATCTGCAAACTTGGGTGGAAAAAGCCTCGTCTAACAATATTAGCGAATATACCGTACCATGGGTAACTGCCGGCAACCCGAATGGGTTTGAAATGGCCATGGAATGGATAGATAGTGGGATAGAACACGTCGCCGCCAGTGGCTGGGCCACGCTGAGTAATGTAGTAGCGTTAAGGCCCGATAGCGAATTGGACGAGGAACAATTGCGCGTGCTATTGAAAAGAGCGGAACAGAATATCAAGTCGAGTGAGGACAGGGTATGCTATCACATGAATAGTTTTGTAATTTCGGTTGGCTCATACGTGGCTGCCCTCGCAGATGATGCTATTGCAACAGCTGTTAAGATAGGGATGGTAACCGTAGATAAGAACGGCACAGCATGCAAAGTGCCCGTAGCAACCGACTACATCAAAAAAGTATGGGACAAACACGGCGGCATTGCACCGAAGAAAAAGGACGTTAAATGTTAAATGAAGTACTGGTCGCAGTTTCCCGCCTTTGTTGTTATTATCATCAATAAGCCGACATGCATTTACACCATGTGACACCTGTTCTAATGGTTGTTGGTGACAACCGCGAAAAGGATAATTCTACAACTTCGAAACCTTGTTCCTCAACCAATGATCGGCCAATACCAGGGCGGCCATTGCTTCTACAATAGGTACGGCGCGGGGCACTACACAAGGGTCGTGGCGGCCTTTGCCGGTAATTTCGGCAGCGTTGCCTTCGCCATCAATAGTTTGCTGGTTGTGCATAATGGTGGCAACCGGTTTAAAGGCTACCTTAAACTCGATAGGCATGCCATTGCTGATACCACCCTGGATGCCGCCCGAAAAATTGGTGCGGGTACCAACGTTACCCTGTGCGTTTTTCACAAAAATATCGTTATGCTCAGATCCGCGCATCTCGCTGCCGCTAAATCCCGAGCCAAATTCAAAACCATGTACGGCGTTGATGCTGAGCATAGCTTTTCCAAGGTCGGCGTGCAACTTGTCAAATACCGGGTCGCCGAGGCCTACGGGTGCGCCTATGATGTGGCAGCTTACTTTACCGCCAACGGTATCGCCCTGCTTGCGGATGCTGTCGATAAACGCTATCATTTCTACAGCCGTTGCCGGGTCAGCGCAGCGGACGATGTTTTGTTCGCGCGTCTCTAAAAATTCCGCGGCGCTGCTTATATCTACATTCGGCGCATTGATGGTGCCTACGCTGCTTACATGCGCCAACACTTCTATGCCCTGCGTTTTTAATAATAACTTGGCTAAAGCGCCCGCAGCTACCCTGGCGGCAGTTTCGCGTGCCGATGAACGACCGCCACCACGATGGTCGCGGATGCCGTATTTGGTTGCGTAAGTATAATCGGCATGAGAGGGGCGAAACACATCTACATTATGGCCGTAATCTTTTGACCGCTGATCTTCGTTGGGGATGATCATGGCAATAGGGGTGCCCGTGGTTTTACCCTCGAACGTACCCGACAGGATCTGCACCACATCGCTCTCTTTACGTTGCGTGGTTATCTTTGACTGCCCCGGTTTGCGTTTATCCAGTTCGCCCTGTATGTAATCCAGGTCCACATCGAGCCCGGCAGGGCAGCCGTCGATTATTACGCCTATAGCTACACCATGCGATTCGCCAAACGTTGTTATCTTGAATAATTGACCAAATGAATTACCTGCCATGGAATGTTAGATGTGCAAATGTGCGGATATGCATCCCGATAGTTATCGGGAGTGCAGATTGTTATTTAGTGGTTTATAATGGCATTGCGAGGTACGAAGCAATCTCATTGAGCAATTACCTCATGCAAGGTGTAGAATTGTCCTAAAGAGATTGCCACGCTACGCTTGCAATGACGGTCTTTTTTTTATGCCGATTTTACTTCAAACCCAACTTTTTCAAGATCTTTCCAAAACGCCGGGTATGATTTTTCTACTACATCGGCGTCTTCAATTTCCAGTTCGGGTATCAGGGTGGCTAAAGGTGCAAAGGCCATCGCCATGCGGTGATCGTCGTAAGTGTTTACAAACATACGCTGCGGGATCTGCTTTTCGCTGCAATCCAGTTTATAAACCTGACCTTTTTCTATCAGCTTAACGCCAATTTTTGCCAGTTCGGTTTGCAGGGCTAAGATCCGGTCGGTTTCTTTAATCTTTAAAGTTTCCAGGCCGGTAAAACTTGCATCGTGGCCAAGTGCGGCACATACCACAATAACGGTTTGCGCCAGGTCCGGGCATTCCTTTAGATCAAAGATCTTACGGAAGATAGGCTTCGGCTCTTTTGTTAAATGCACACCGCCATCCTTAAACTGCGACGTTATGCCAAAGTTGGCCATTAGCTCGGTGATAACGCTATCGCCTTGCAGACTGTATGATGTTAATCCCGGCAGGAAAAGCTCCGCCTCGTCGCTTAAAGCGGAAATGGCGTACCAGTAAGATGCCGCGCTCCAATCAGGTTCTACCAAAAGTGCTGTTTCGGCAAATGGTTGGTTTTCGATAACGATCACATTGTCATTCCAGCTATGCCGGATGCCTGCTTGTTTTAGCATCGCCAACGTCATTTCCACATAAGGGCGGGATGTTAGTTCGCCATCTATCTCGAGTGTTAAACCTTGCGGCAGGCTCGACGCGATAAGCAACAACGCGGTAATGTACTGGCTGCTGATATCGCCTTTGATGCTGATACGATCTGCCAGTTGTTGAAAACCACCGTGGATCTTGATGGGCGGGTAGCCCTCATTATTCACATAGTCGATCTTAGCACCCAGTGTACGCATGGCATCTACCAGGATGCCGATAGGGCGCTGCTGCATCCGCTCGGAACCTGTTAGGGTTATTTCTTCGCCTTTTAATGGCAGGTATGCCGTTAAAAAACGCATAGCCGTACCCGCCGGGCCAATGTTGATGAGGTGCGGGGTGCGGGTGGTAAGGTGCGTATTTTCATAAACGCCTTTATCGCTCTCCACTCCAAAATCTTCGCTCCCTCTTAAAATCCCCGCCAGCGTCACCGCATCCGCAGCATCCGACATATTCTCGACCTTTACCTTACCCTCACTCAGCGCCCCGATAATTAAGGCCCGGTTGCACTCACTTTTAGACCCCGTGAGCTGTACCGTACCAATTACCGTTTTGCCTTGTTTGGTAAGTATAATGTTATGTTTTGCCATAATAATATATGCCTCACCCAACCCCTCTCCAAAGGAGAGGGGCTTTAAGGAAGCTAATTTTTTACACCCTCTCCTTTGGAGAGGGCAGGTGGTGAGGCTTTTAAGCGTGTGTCAATTTTTCTGCAGGTGCCGATTCCTGGCCCGCATTCATAATTTCGGTTTGTTTACGGATAGATTCGCTGTGCATCAGTTCAAGCAATTTCTCGGTAAACTCGGTGCTTAGCTGTAATGCTTTTGCGTAACCGGTACGTTTATGCAGTATCTCGTCCCAACGGTTAACCTGTAAAATGGTGATGTTGTTGTCTTTTTTGTAGTTACCAATCTTCTCTACAATTTTCATACGCTCGGCCATTTTTTGGATCACCAGGTCGTCAATCTTATCTATCTGGTTACGCAGTTCCGTAAGCTTGTCATTCAGTTCAGCACCCCTAACTTCAGGCTTGCGTAAAGCTAAATGGCTGATAATGTCAGATAAAGCAGCAGGGGTAACCTGTTGTGCGGCATCTGTCCAGGCAACGGTAGGGTCAATGTGCGACTCTATCATCAAACCTTGCATATCAAGGTCCAATGCTTTTTGCGAGATATAACCTATCAGGTCGCGGTTGCCGGTAATGTGGCTTGGGTCGTTTATAATAGGCAAGTTTGGCGCCAGCGTTTTTAATGCTATCGCGATATCCCACATCGGTTCGTTACGGAAAGCGGATTTTTCGTAAGATGAGAAACCACGGTGAATAGCCGCCAGTTTAGTGATACCCGCGTTGTTGATACGCTCTAAAGCACCAACCCATAACGAAAGATCGGGGTTAACCGGGTTTTTTACCATTACCGGGATATCAACACCTTTAAGTGCATCAGCAATTTCCTGCACGGTGAAAGGGTTAACGGTACTGCGCGCACCAACCCAAAGGATATCAACACCAGCTTTTAAAGCTTCTTCTACGTGCTTAGCGGTAGCAACCTCAACAGCGGTTGGCAAGCCAGTTTCTTCTTTAGCGCGTTTTAACCACTCTAAACCAATGCTGCCAATGCCCTCAAACTCTCCAGGGCGGGTACGTGGTTTCCAGATACCTGCACGCAGGGCGCTTACTTTACCTGTTTTGGCTAATAAATGCGCGGTTGCTACTAACTGGTCTTCAGTTTCGGCGCTGCATGGGCCGGCAATTACCAAAGGTTCTTTACCCGATTGATTGATCCAGGTATTTAGGGGCTGTATATTTAAGTTGTGTTTCATGTTCTTGTTAATTGTCCGGATAGGCCCGGAAGATGCTTTTTAAATTTTACTTATTTGTTATTTTAATGTTGTGTTTCTATCTTTTCTTCGGTCCCGATAGCTATCGGGATTCCGACTAATTATCTTCTTCACTCATCTTTCTGCTCGTTTATTTTTTTCACGCTGATATACCGTTTTGTTTTTTCGGGTTTCAGTGGCTTTGGGGTGGTATCGTCTTCAAAGCGTTGATACTCGCCCAGGATGTTAAAATTGTGTGTGTATTTTAAGATCTGGCGAATGGCGGTATCATATTGCTTGCTTTCGGTCCACTCTATGTCTACATAAAAGTTGTATTCGTTACGCTTGCCTAAAACGGGCATGCTTTGAATTTTGCTCATGTTAACCTCTTCCTGTGCAAAAATGTTAAGCACTTTTGCCAATGCCCCAACCTGGTTGCTCACCTGGAAACATAACGACGCTTTGTTTGGCGATCCCTTCTTTTTTGCATTTTCATGTGTGGTAAGGATCAGGAAACGGGTAAAGTTCAGTTTGTTAGATTCGATGCGGCGTTCTAAAACATCCAAGCCGTAAAGTTGCGCGGCCAGCGTATTTGCTATGGCAACTGTATCGGTCAATTGCTCGTCGCGGATACGTTTGGCACAGGCGGCGGTATCGTTACTCTCCACAATTTTAAGGTGCGGGTACTCGTCAAAAAAATCAATACACTGGCGAATGGCGATAGGGTGAGAAGTTACGTATTTGATATTCTCGAACCTTACGCCCGGCAAAGCCATCAGGTGCAGTTGTATCGGCACATACACTTCGCCAACCACCGGAAAGCTGTAGCTCATCATCAGCGAGTAGTTTGGCAATATGCTGCCGGCTATGCTGTTTTCAATAGCCATCACCACGTAATCGGCCTCTTTATTTTGCAAAGCCTCAAACGTTTGTTTAAAAGAGTTGCACTCAATGGGTTCAATATCGCGGCCAAAGTATTTGAATGCCGCCTCTTCGTGGAACGAGGCGCGGATTCCTTGTATAGCAACTCTTGGTTTCTCGGTTTTCATAATGCGTATAAAGCAAAAAGTCCCGGCTTTTAGGGCCGGGACTTTTTAAGTTTTGTATGTTTTGTTAGTACATATCAGTCCCGGTTCTTACTGCTAAAGTAAAAATAGAAACCATAAAAATATGTAGCTTGTAATTTCATGTCGTTGTTGATGTTGTAAATGTACAAGTAAAATTCATTTTGTCAATAGATAATTTTATTTTTTGTAAAATAAATATAGCGAACAGAATTTTATTTTGTAAAAATGGTTGTTTGGTTACTTGATTGATTTAATATGGCCGATACCATTTGTTATAAAAACACTAAATTTATAAACCTTAACATCATTACTATTCATCAGCATGACCTTTGACCATATAAAAACCATCCTGGGTATTATTTTAGGCTTAAGCATTGCCCACTTAATAAAGGGCATTATCAAATTTGCACAACACCCCAAACTGGCTAAACCTTACTGGCTGCATTTATCGTGGTGTGTATACGTGCTGCTATTGATCATGCACTTCTGGTGGTGGGAATCGCAGTTACGGCTGATAAATCACTGGACTTTCACGGAATATTTTTTCCTGTTTATTTATATATCGGTGTATTACTTCCTGTGCTCGCTACTCCTCCCCGAAAACATGGAAGATTATACGGGATACTATAATTATTTCTACTCGCGCAAAAAATGGATCTTCGGCACGCTGGGGCTAAGCTTTATACTCGATTTTATAGATACCTATATCAAAGGTAAGGCCTATTATTCGCACCATTATGGCTGGGAGTATCCGGCAAGGAATTTATCGCACCTGGTGCTGTGCATTATTGCAGTGAATACCAGCAATAAAAAATTCCACGCGGTTTTGGTGGTTGTATTTTTAGTTTACGAGCTGAGTTTTATTTACAGGCTTTTTTGAGAAGGGGATGAGAAACTTAAAATGGAGTTTAATAGCCGTATTGCCATTATAGGCTTTGCAAGTAGGCCGGCAATGATTTATCCAATATTATTCCTTACCAGTCTGGAAAATCTCGGGGTACTTACGGATGAAGTAAACCGGGGTACAACTCCAGGCATGGCAATAACTATTTATAGGATAAAAATGGTAGGGCGATAGAAACTCATCGTTAGCGTCATATATTTCCCAAAAGGTATCGGCGCCTTTATTGACCATACCGCCCCAGTAAGTGGTTATGGTTTCCTTCGCTTTATCATTAAGCCCGCAATTGATCAACGCTTGTACATAGTAATGGTAAAGGTATGGCCCGCCCGGGTATAATGCTCCTTTTGTTTCCATTACTTTTGTTAATGCTTTTTGCCCTTCGGCATCAGTAAGTGCGCCACCCAACACCATCCAGATCTGCGACGCGTAAGAGATCTGCTTATCGTTTCCGCTCTCCACCAGGCCGGTTTGTTTATTATATAGTTTTGCCCTGGCAGCTGTTGTCATCTTTTTAACCAATGCAGGGATGTCTTTTACCTCATTTTCCCTGCCCAGGCCTTTGGCAAGTTCGTAGGTTTGTTTTAGGGTGAAAATGGCTAAGCCCTGCAAGGCAGCTTCTTTGTTAAGTCCGTCCTTCCAGTCAAAAAAGAGCCACCATTCTTTGTTAGCCTTTTCGTAATTGAGCATGCCGTTTGGCTGTAGGTATTCGTGAATGATGTCTAACTGTCGCTTCGCTACCGGCCAAAGGTCAATCGCGGTTTGTTTGTCGTTGGTAGCGGTTAGGTAATTGCGTAATGCAACATTATATAAAAAGGCGTAATCCATTAACCGCTGGCCAGCCTGCGAATGTGGTTCGGGCTTTTCAAAAACGGTCCCGGCCAAATAGCCGTTGGGCTCGCTTAAGGCTGCCAGCATATAGAGGCATCGTTTGGTTAGTTGATGGTTTTTAAAGGAATAGGTATTAGCAAGCGACTCCAAATACATGTCTCCTATCCAAAGCCGCCTGTCGCGTTTGGGGCCATCCTCGTAAACGGTTTGCATACATTCCTGTAAGGTTTTTAACCCAACGTTATCAATTTGTTTGATAATTGGGAGGGTGTTGGCCGCAAGGGCGTACGGCGCAATAAAGGCGGAGGTAACGGCATTGCAACTTAGATCCGACACGCTAAAATCAAAGTTTTGTGAGGTGCCTAATATTTCAATCTTCACATACCGGAAAGATAGGCGCCGCTCTATTTTTATGATTGTAGGCACATCCATTGTTTCTACAACCATGTCCTGCAACCAGGCGCGGCTTAGGTCTCCTTTGTAAGGGTCGAAAGGTGCGGCAAGTTCTGATGGGATCTCTGCAAAGGTTAATTTGAAGCGGGTGGGGGCGTCTGGTGTGCCGCTTAACAGCGATAGGTTAAAACTTACATAGCCTGTTATGTGTTCGCCAAAATCTACTACAACACCGTTTTGTTTACGTAATGACTGCTTGTACAACGAGTCTACAGGATTAGTTGCCGTAGCTTTCCACCCCTGGAATGCTGTTTTATCTGCGACTAACTTAACTAATCCTATAGGGCGTTTTAAGGTTTCGCTTAATTTTTGGTTCGCTTTTTCTGCCTCGGCTAACCATTGTTTTCTTTGGCCGGCGTATGGGTCCTGCGCGAATACGCGGGTTGACAGGGTGATAAATAGGACGAAAGATAAGATGTGTTTCATTACGATAAATATATAAAAAGTGCAGGCATTTGGCGCTTGATGCGACAGCGGCAAACTTCGCCCATCCAAGCGCCCACGCTGGGTGTAATTAATATAAGCGTCTATGCTTACTCTAAAAAATGATTTTCAACGGACTTTCCGGATTTGCGCTACTGTACCAAAATTCGTGCGCCGAACCTACAAATCCGGCCCTAACAGGATTATCGTGGATATAGTCAATTTTCTGGTCTATAATCGCAGGTGTATACAGCAAAATAGGGTGATTACCATTCTGCCAAAATTGATGATTTTCATTTAACGGATGTATTTACCAGCGTGTTCAAACGCCTTTAACATCCACTCCCGCCGGCTTTCCAGATTATTGGTAGCGATCTTTTTACAATTTCTTTTGATGTGAAAGTTTTGAAGTGGCCCAAAACGTCGCCGAGGGAACCATCTGTTACATTCGCAACCATATGAATGTGATTTGACATGATCACATAGGCATAGAATTATATATTTATGTATATAAGCTTATAGCCCATCCGCCGCCCATCCAAGCGTCCACGCTTACCTACTTACCCTTGCAGTTTGTGGACCGCCGATGATGGCATAAGTTTAAAGGCGAGTCAAAAGGTGATTATTTTTTCACGGTAGTGTTACCTTCTTATTTTATTCGATTACCATTTCCATTTCCAAAATTTCTACCCTAACCTTTTTAAAGCTAAGCAACGGGAAGCGACACTTATATTCGCTATGCCTCGCAGTTCTTTTCCACGATAATTATTATTTCTAATAACGCGACATGACTAGTAGGGGTTACTTCCACTTAGGTAAACAGTTAATCGATTATCGATATATTCAGACAAGGTGAAATTTAAAGAATCTAGCCAACCTCCATCTTCATTGCCATCAAATACTGCTTGCTGAATGACAGGGTCAGTTAGGGATTCGTCTAAATAGACAAAGAGAAACATTTCACCTTCATTATATGCATCGACAACAAAAAATGGCCGCGTTAAAAGACGATTGTACCTAAGTAAAAAATTTCTTTGTTTTTGCTGCATAGCTGATTGATTCTCACTCACCCCATACGCCAATACATAACAATATTTACCAGCAATAAATAATAACTCTCTTAACGCTGTAGGAAAAGGTTGGCTGTTATTGAATAACGTTTCTAAATTTTGAATATCCTCCAATGGGATACCCTCGAGATAAAATACATTTCCCGAAGCTCGTTGTACTGAAGGATAGTTGTTTAGTTTTTTTAAATATTTAATTTCCATTTTTATTTATTAATCTGGTGTGCCGTTTAAAAGCGATAGGTTAAACTTACATAGCCTGTTATGTGTTCGCCAAAATCTCCTACAACACCGTTTTGTTTACGTAATGACTGCTTGTACTTTTCTGCCTCGGCTAACCATTGTTTTCTTTGGCCGGCGTATGGTTCCTGCGCGAATACGCGGGTTGACAGGGTGATAAATAGGACGAAAGATAAAATATGTTTCATTACGATAAATATATAAAAAAAGGTGTAAGCGTGAATGCTTACACCTTTGTATGTTCAAGTGTGGACACTTTAACGAGGTGTTCAATTTATAAATGATGCCGGGCAATACTTATTCGCCCTGGTAGGCTTTTTGCAACGCCGCCATATCTGGCTTTTGCATGTGCATAAATATATTTGTAACGCGTTGAACCTGCTCGGGTGTGCCATTTTTAAGCGCATCAAACATCACGGTGGATGCTACCTGCCACGAAACACCGTACTTGTCTTTTAACCAGCCGCATTGCCCGGGTTGCCCGCCTGCTGTTAGTGCATCCCAGTGATAGTCTATCTCTTGCTGTGTTTCGCAGGATATAAGTAACGATATGGCATCATTAAAGGCAAACCCATGGGGGTGTGCACTGTCCATAGCTGCCATCCATGTTTTATCAACGTGGAAATCGGCATACATAAGGGAGCCTGCTTTATCCGGCCCCATATCCTCCTCGCGCGGCGAAGTGTTGCCACGTTTGCCGTCTTTAAATATAGCGCAATAAAGGTCTATGGCCTCGTCTGCTTTCCCGGCCCCCTTATCTGTAAACATCAATGATGGTACAATTACCGGCCGTTTTTCGGCATCCGGCTTAGTAACCATCAATTGCCACGACACGCCAAAGCGGTCGCTCGCCCAGCCATAACGTTCGCTAAACGGATAACGGTCGAGCGGCATCATTACTTTGCCACCGTCAGTTAGTTTAGCCCAAACTTCATCCATTTGTTTTGCGGCGTCAGCATCGCCAGATGGATTAAAATGGATCAGGAACGATATAGACGGATTTATACCCATGCCCGGCCCCGAGGCAATGCCCAGGAAGGGTTGCCCGGCAATGGTAAATTCGGCAACTTCGCACTCGCCTTGCGGTATTGGGAATTTGGTTACATAATCAACAGATGAGTTTGGTAATAACGACGCGTAGAATTCCGCCGCGGTTTTAACTTCCCGGTCGAACCAGATATGTGGTTTAATTGGTAACATAGGTAGTATTATTATTTAATTAGTTGGTTTCGTTGGTATCGCTACAGCCTAACATGGCATGGTCATAAGCAGTATCCAGGTATGTACTCAAATACCTGACCATCCCATTCTCAAACTGATAAATATCGCAAAAGCTTTGTCGGTAAGCTTTTCCTGTCAGGGTTTCCGCCTCGATGATGCCGTCAGCAGCGGCCTTGTCTCCATCTACCAAAATATTGGTAACGGTGATTTTTAGCGACTCTGTTTTGAAAGGCGTGTCGCTACAGCACTTTATAAAATCTGCTTTACCGTTAATGGGCTCACTGCCAGTTACCTGCCAATGAACATCATCGGTAACGTGGGCCGCCAAAAAATCAACGTCATCAGTTTCAAAGGCATTGTTGACATCCCTCACCAGTTGATAATAATCGGAGTTCATTTTGTTGCTGATTTAATTAATTAAAATTAGGCAATTAATTTAATAGCAGTAAGGGGTTATAAGGACAAGTTAACGGGTGAAATGCGACAACCGGGGATTGCACGTGGAGGCTAACTTAATCAACAGAAATGTTTTTATACTCACGCTGCATCGCCCTTGCGGTTTGTGTGCAGCCGTCGTGGCTCCAGCCGGGTGGGTTAAACAGGTATTTGATTTTATTGCCGATGCCGGGTGCGCGCCGAACATCGTGTAGCAGGGCTTTCCATTCGTGGAATAATACGTTTACCGGGCCCATGTTCTCGGGTTGATGGGTGAGGCCATATTTAACAGGCTCGTGCGCATCCTCGTCATGGAAGGTGCCGAAAAGCCTGTCCCACACGATAAGCACCATGCCCATATTTTTATCCAGATAGGGGATGTTTGACGCGTGGTGTACCCGGTGATGGGCCGGGGTAACAAATATGGCGGCGTACCATTTAGGCAGTGGGATCTTATATTGTGTATGCACTAAATTGCCGTATAGTTGCGTAACCAGGTACGCGTATAAAATATCGATTGCGTTAAAGCCGAACAGGGCCAGCGGTAAATAGAAGAACGTACGGTACAAAGGTTCGAAAACCGTAGACCGGAAACCTGTAGTAAAGTTAAAATGCTCTGACGAGTGGTGCGTTACGTGCATGGCCCAAAACAAGCGGCAGTAATGCCCGGTGTAATGGAGTGTCCAGTATAAAAAATCCTGCATCACAACCAGTACGAACCAGTACAGGAAGGTATTACCGATTTGGAAAAACCTGAATTTATAGGCGAAATTCAACAAAACAAACATGCTGCCATTAACCGCAAGGTTTAGCAGGAATGCAAGCACAGTTAAATAGATGTTGGTAAACGTATCGCGCTTTTCGTAGTAATGCTTGTTCTCGCGGTAGCTAAACCACATTTCGGCAAGGGTGAGCAGCACAAGCAAACTCACCAACACAATCACAGCTTCGGAACGGGCATTTAAAGGGGGCATTTACAAGTTTGCGTAATATCTTAAACTATCACAAAGTTCGTCCTCTGTGCAGATATTATCAATACTGTATTCGCCAATATGTTTCAGCAGAGTGCAATTTATTTGCCCGTTTTGGTTCTTTTTGTCCTTTTGCATGTGCTCCAGCAAAGTAGGGAAAGTGTCTTCCTGTACTTTATAGCGCAGGTAAAGGTGGCTTAGCACTTCGGTAATTTCCAACAATTCGCTATCCGGCAGGCCAATTTTCTTGTTAGCTAACCAGGCCTCGCAGATCATGCCGATGGCAATAGCTTCGCCATGAGATAGGGGATCGGTATCATTCATCAGCGAATAAGTTTCTACCGCATGCCCAACAGTATGGCCAAAGTTTAGCGCTTTGCGGATGCCTTTTTCTTGCGGATCGGCAATTACAACTTCATTTTTTATCTGAACAGATCGGTGCACCAATTCATCAGACGGCAGGCTCAGGTCGCTCACTTTTAACTGGTCCCAGTACGCGGCATCAATAATAAGCCCGTGCTTTAACATTTCCGCCAGGCCAGACAGGATCTGGCGCGGGGGCAGGGTTTCTAAAAAGCCAACGTGCATAAAAACCGCTTTGGGCTGTGTAAATGTGCCGATGATGTTTTTAACGGCATCCATATCAACCCCGGTTTTGCCACCAACAGATGCATCAACCTGGGATAATAGGGTGGTAGGCACCTGCACAAAATCTATCCCGCGTTTATAAGTGGAGGCTACGAAGCCACCCATATCAGTAATAACACCGCCGCCAAGGTTTATCATCAGCGCTTTGCGGTCGGCACCAAAATCTATCAGGGTTTTCCAGATCCCTATGCAAAAATCAATGGTCTTGCTTTCTTCGCCGGCATTAACTTCTATCAGGTCAAAGTTGTCCAGTTCGTCCAGGTATTCTTTAACTATAGGCAGGCAATGCTCGGTAGTATGTTCATCGGTAAGGATAAATGCCCTTGAGTAATTGCCTTGTTTTACAAAGTTTAAAAGTTGGTTAAGAGTGTCGTTAAAATATACGATGTAACCGTCGCTCTGTATGTTATTCATTATAATATCTTGATCTTTTGGCCCCTAAACTCAACCAGGTCGCCCTGTTTTACTTTGAGGCGTTTGCGGTAGTCCACCTCGCCGTTGTAGGTAACTTCGCCGTGTTCAACAACTATCTGCGCCTCGCCGCCGGTTTGCACCAAACCAGCCGCTTTTAGCAATTGTATCATGGGGATATAGTCGCCCTCAACCTTAAATTCTATCATGGGTGCCAAAATTAAACTATTCGTGTGATAATGAGTTATCATTTTATAATTTTGCACAATACTTTAAAGAGTTGATAGTTCATAGTTAATGGTTTATGGTGTTTAATTTTACACATGCCAATTAGCTGCTATGAACCATGAACTGTTAACCATGAACTTCTAAAAATACATGAGTCCAAACGATAAATTATCATTCGAAAATACCGAGATCGCTTTCCGCCACTCCACCAATACCGACCTTAACCGTGCTTACTGGCTGTTTAAAGTTATTAACGTGAACTTTTTGGTTAAGATAGGCCCGCCGATAACCAACTTTGCTGTTAAGATAGGCCTGCCCATAAAAGGTATTATCAAGGCCACGATATTTAAACATTTTTGCGGTGGCGAAACCATTGCCGAGTGTACACAAACCATTAAAAACCTTGCCGACGGCGGGGTAGGTACCATCCTCGATTATTCGATAGAGGGCGAGGACGATGAGTCTGTTTTTGATAATACGCGCGACGAGATCATCCGTACCATTATCACGGCGTCAAAAAGCAAGAGCATCCCGCTTACGGTATTTAAAATTACCGGCGTCGGCCGTTTTGGCTTGCTGGAGAAACTGGACGATGGCCTTAAACTAAGCGTTGATGAACAGATAGAATGGCAAACGATGCAAGATAGGGTGCTTGCCATTTGTGAAATGGCCCATTCTGAAGGTGTGCCGGTGATGATCGACGCCGAGGAAAGCTGGATCCAGAAGACAATTGACAACCTTGCGCTGAACATGATGCGCTTTTTTAATAAAGAGCAGGCCATTGTTTACAATACCTACCAGCTTTACCGCCACGATAAGCTGGCATCGCTGGTACATGACCACGCCGTTGCCGAAACCGAAGGCTTTATAATGGGTGCCAAAATTGTACGTGGTGCCTACATGGAAAAAGAACGCAGGCGTGCCGAAGAAAAAGGTTACCCATCGCCCATACAACCGAACAAAGCCGCTACCGACCGCGATTATAATGACGCACTTATTTATTGTGCGGATAACATTGCCAACATTGCCATTGTTGCCGGTACCCACAACGAAGACAGCTGCCGCCTGCTTGCCGACCTGCTGAACGAAAAACAGATAGACCATAAAAACAAGCATGTGTTTTTCTCGCAATTGTTAGGCATGAGCGATAACCTCAGTTTTAACCTGGCCAACGCTAATTACAACGTAGCCAAATACGTGCCTTACGGGCCAATAAAAGCCGTGTTGCCGTACCTGTTTCGCCGTGCACAGGAGAATACCGCCATTGCCGGCCAAATGAGCCGCGAGCTGAGCCTGATAGTTAAGGAGAAGAAGAGAAGGGCAAAGTAAGTTCTTACACATATCCCCACGCACGGGAGCGTTAGGGAGGGGTTTTTGCGCAAAATATTGGATGTAGAAACCCCTCTATGCTTTGCGCGCTATCCGCTCCACCGCTCCAGGTGAGGGATTTAGAAGTGTTTGCGTTAAGGATTGACGCGGATACCGGCCCGTGACTAATGCCTTTGCAGTATGAGCAAAAAGCCCGACCGCAGGGAACGCCCTAATTGTTTTAAGACCTTATCACGTCCGTATCTACCGGGATATAGCCCAGTTGGCGGCTCATATTCATGAGTTGGCCTTTGTGGTGAAACTCGTGCGTGGTAACGTGGGTAAATAGTTGCAGTGGCGATGTGGTTAACTCCATGCCTTCCTTTTTGGTGAGGGTCATGGGTTTATCCAGCCTGTCGGTAAAGTGGTGCAAAAAATCGTTTACGATCAGGTTTACCTGTTCAAACGTTGCGCGGATCGCGTTCATGTCCTTATAATTATCTCCGGTAGCAAGCGGCCGTTTTTCCTGCCTTGCATAGTTTACCAGCCATGACGTATAGGTATCTGCGCTATGGATAAAAAGGCTGCCGATACTTTCATTATTGAACGAGGTTACGGGTCTAAGCAGATCTTCGGCCTTAAGGGTTTCCAAGTATTGGAACACTGCTTCGCGCGAGTAGATAACTAACTGATATTGATGAAGGAGGGCTGTGTACATGAACGGTATCAGGCAATAATCAAACCAAATGTTCGCGCGCTGCAAAAGCGGCAAGCGTATCGGGCGCCGTCATTAAAAATGTTTGGATGCCAATGGTTTTGGCCGCCTCTAAATGCTGAGGACTATCATCTATAAACAGGGTTTCTTCGGGCTTTAAATTATTTTCGGCCAGTACCTGCTCAAAAAAATCTATCTGCGGTTTGCGCTTACCTACCAGGTGCGAGTAGTAGGTGCGCTCGAACAGGTGCTCGTTATCATCGAACCCAAAATCGCTTTTCAGATATTGCATGATGTAGGTGTAATGGATATCGTTGATATTGCTCAGTAAAAATGTGCGGTATTTAGCCTTGAATTTCAGCAGCAGATCATGATTGCCGGGGGCTATGCCGAGCAAAAGACTGTTCCAGGCGTCGGTAATTTGCTGATCGGTGACTACGGGATTGCCAATTTTTTGCTTTACGTAGGCCCTGAATTCATCGGCACTAACCTCGCCGCGGTCAAATTTATCAAAGATCGGGTCCTGCTGGCGGTGGCCAAAAAACTCCTCGGGGTTGCTGATACCCAATTGCTTAAACGCGTGCTGTGCCCGGCGAAAGTCGATACTGAAGATGACGTTACCGTAATCGAATATGATGTTTTTAATATTTTTCATTTTTGGCTTTTGTTAATTGCCCGTAAATACGTAATATTGCGGCCTCGAAAATAGTAATATTTTCTGCGCCTATAGCTCAGTTGGTTAGAGTAGAAGACTCATAATCATTGAGCTAAAGAATTGAAAACAAGCTTTTTAAGCTTAACATTTTGGAAACCTTTGGGGGATTTCCGAAGAAAGAAAAAAATGTTAAAAGCATAAAAAATTGTCTAAATTTGTCTCACGCAGACAGCAAAAAAAATGCGTAAGGGCCTATAGCTCAGTTGGTTAGAGTAGGAGACTCATAATCTCTTGGTCGCTGGTTCGAGCCCAGCTGGGCCCACTATAAAACCGTCTTACAAAGAAATTTGGAGGCGGTTTTTTTGTTTTCTGATGCTGATTACCGTCAGCAATTCTGCTTTAAAGAAGCTCCTTTAAAGCAGGTTTTACATAATTTTTTGTTAAACTTTACGCAAAACCGTAACAAATACGTAACGGAAATTTTGCGTGCTAAAAAAGAAAATTATGGCAACCGTAAGCGCAAAAGTTTATGAACACCACAAGAAAGCAGATGGCACCTACAACGTAAAAATCTGTGTCCATCACAAAGACCAAAGAAAGTTTATTGACACCAATCACTATGTAGTCAAGAAACAATTAACGGGAAAATTAAAGATCAAAGACAATTTTGTAAATGATCTGATCGATGATCAGCTGAAAGGCTACCGCAAAGTTATCAGTGAACTTAGCGAAAAGCTCAACTTCTTTAATGCAGAATCTTTAAGGGATTATCTCCGGGACAAAGATGCTGATGTAGATTTTATCAAGTTCTGTCAGATACACATTGAGCAGATGAAAAAGGAAAACCGTATCGGAACTGCTGGTACTCATCGTACTGTACGGAACAGTCTGATCGATTATTTCAAACGAGACTCTGTATCTATTACTGAGATCAATTCAAATATGCTGGTTTCCTATGAAAGATTTTTAAGAGGCAAGCGTACAATGACCCGTATTGTTACCGAGTGTGGTCAGACGAAAGAGAAGACAACTGATGGTCTATCCGACAGTGGACTCCATAACCACATGCGAGACCTACGTACCCTGTTCAACGCCGCCTGCAATATGTATAATAACGAAGACCTGGGCATCTACCGGATCAAGCATTACCCGTTTAAAAAGTATAAGGTAGGTTCCGCTCCACTTACAAAGAAAAGAAACAATAGCATAGAAGAAGTTAGAGCAATTAGGGATTGCGTAACCAAAGCAGGTAGCCGGGCAGAATTGGCGAAAGAGATTTACATGCTTTCTTTCTATTTATGCGGGATGAATGCGGTAGACTTCTTTCATTTAACTAGAAAAGATATTAGGAATGGGCGAATTGATTATAACCGGGCCAAAACACAAAGCAGAAGGAAGGACAATGCATTCATAAGTATAAAGGTTATCGAAGAAGCCAAGCCATTATTAGAAAAATATATTGAAAAGCTATCTATACGTTATTCAACATACGGTGTCTTGGATACAGCTTTAAGCCAGGGAATGAAGCAGCTGCGAAAACTTACAGGTATTCCTGGAGCTACAATTTACTGGGCCAGACACACATTTGCCACTGTGGCACGGAATGCGTGCCGTATAAGTAAGGATGATGTTGCATTAGCGCTCAACCATGTAGACGATGAACACCGCACAACGGACATTTATATTGAAAAAGATTGGAGCATAGTTGATGACGTGCAAATAAAAGTCATAACCCTGCTAAGAAGGTTAGATGTAAAAATATCTGCAAAACAGAAAAAAGAAGCATCACTAAACAATGCTGCTTAAAATTAACACCTGCATGGTTTAGCTGGACCATGCAGGTTTATTAATTGATTGAAAATCTTAAATTTGAGTATCATGAAAAATCTGATTTTATTTTTCTTGACCTGCATTATTGCCACCGGAGCTTTTTTGGCCGGTACGACTATGAAAAATCCGTTACCCGCTTTCATTGTAGGATTTGGTGTATGGATGTTGTTTCTTTATCGAATTGGTAGAAAATAGTTATGTTTCTTTAGCCAGATTCCTGTAAAGGTTAGTTCTTCAATACTACCGTCTATGAAGGATTCGCCTATATAATTTCATTATATAAGCTTCGCCAAAAAAGCTGTTATATAAACGCCGCTTATCCCGGCATTTAGGTCGGCGTTCAAATGAATCTAGACCAGATTGATGCCATCGGCCTGACTTTTTAATTGGTGCGTATCAAGCTACATACTAACAGTTTAAATCTTTATAATAATATACTACTGATATAGGGTTGTGAGTTGAGCTTATTTGACTATAGTTAAGAAATTGTTAAAAGAATATATAAGAAGTTATACATTAAAGGTTACCATTGTCTATCTGGAGACTCAATTTGTCTAACTCAGTATTTTTACGCTAATTATCCGGACAGGTTTAGAATATCTTTGGGCAACAAAAATCTTAAACATAAATTCTTTATAAATGGAAGCTTTTAATATTATTGATTCACAAGTAATCGATAACGTAGAAACAGTATTATATACCAGTGACGTACATATCACAGGAGGTCGTGAGGGCGCGGCAAAAAGCAATGATGGTCGTTTAGACATTCAATTATCTGTTCCCGGGTCATCAGGTACGGGTACTAATCCGGAGCAATTGATGGCAGCTGGCTGGTCTGCCTGTTTTATTGGTGCAATGGGAATAGCTGCGGGAAAATCTAAGATCAGATTGCCCAAAGACCTTGTAGTAGATACACAGATTGACCTGGCCAATACAGACGGCGCATATTTTCTACAGGCCCGTTTGAATGTACGTCTGCCGGGTATTGATCCTGAAAGCGCAAAATCGCTGATTGAAGCTGCGCACGAAACCTGTCCGTATTCCAAAGCCACCAAGGGCAACATCAATGTGGTTATCAACCTGGTTTAATGAGATTACAACATATAAGGGCGGCAGAGCGTTTAACCGTTCTGCCGTTCTTATTTGAAGAGTTTTGAGATCTATTTTTCAATGTTGATCGTTTCACCAATTTTCGGTAAATGCAGCGTCAGGGACGAAGCATAAAACCTGCGAACTGCCGCTTCTTTATCAATTTTAATAAACCCGAAAGTATCATAATGCACCCCGATGACTTTGGTTGTTCCGACAAATTCTGCTGCCTGGATCGCGTCTTCAATACCCATGGTGAGCATATCACCGATTGGGAACACCGCAAAGTCGATGTCCGCGTAATTTTTGATTAATGTCATATCCAACGTAAGGGCCGTATCGCCACTGTAATAGAAATTCCCTTCTTCTGTAGTCACCACAAACCCGCTGGCTACACCTGCGTAACTGCCGTCCGCAAAGCTGCTGGAATGTTGCGCGGGTACCGCTTTAACGAGCCCAAAATCGAACGCCACCTTACCGCCAGGGTTCAGCGGCAATACCTCTTTTACCCCCTGTTGGTTAAAGTAGTTGTACAGTTCCCAGCTTCCGATCACCTTTGCACCGGTACGGGCGGCTATGGCCACCACGTCGAGAATATGGTCGAAATGTCCATGTGAAACAAAGATATAGTCTGCTTTGATCGCTTCGATATCAACATCTTTAGCCAGTTCATTGCCCAAGATAAAGGGATCAAATAGTAGGTGCTTACCGCCCGCTAATACCGAAAAGCAGGAATGGCCGTAATAGGTAATTTTCATAATTTCAAATGAGTTTAAAATGTTTAAAATATGTGACAGAGTAACGCCACAAATATAAACGAACAATTGTTCGTTTTATAATGAAATTAAAAATAAATGAACGATTGTTCGTATATTTGTCTTCATGAATACGAAGGCGGAAAGAACCCGGCAGTTTATCATCGAGCAGACTGCACCGGTATTTAACATAAAGGGGGTTGCTTCTACGGCCATAAGTGATATTATGGGGGCAACAAATATGGGTAAAGGTAGCCTGTATACGCACTTTACCAGCAAAGAAGAATTGGCCTACAGCGTGGTAGATTTTAACTTGAATCAATTTTTTGTAAAGGCTGCCACTGCTACGGATCAGCATCGCACCGCTAAAAATAAGCTATTTGCTTTCCTGGACTTCCTGCATGATCCGGTTAACCACCCGATAAAAGGAGGCTGTCCCATGCTCAATTTCGGGATGGAAGTCGATGATACCAACCCAGTGATCCGGGAGAAGGTACATGTTGCCATGAACGAAGCCAAATGGAATATCGCAGTGATTATTAAAAAAGGGATAACTGATGGTGAATTTCGAAAAGAATGGGACGCTGACGAGTACGCGATAAAAATTTTCGCGATGCTGGAGGGCGGTGTACTGATGTCGAGGGTTCACCAGGATTCCTCGTCCATGAAAATATTGATCAATATCATTAAACGGGAAGTCGAAGCGCAATTCTTATAATTACACCGGTAAGCCGTATTCAGCACCGGTGTAAATACAAATAAACTGACTTATAACGTTGTCGCGGCATTACTTAAACCCGCTTTAGCGGCAGCTATAATCTTACCCATTTTGGTGTTTTGCAGAAATCCGATCACTTCCCAATCTTGTGCATTAAACCGCTGTGGCGCTTTCAGCACCGCGGTTCCGCTAAGACGTTCTTTGAGGCTCACCGGGTAAATTTTTCTTACGATCTGAGCATGAGATAAAGTCCTGCCGCTGTTCTCACCGCGGGCCACTTTGCTGATGGCATTTTTTTGCACGATAGCAATCTGTAACTGCACATCACCCGGCTTTCCAGTAATCTGGTAACTTACTGAAAGGGAACCATTTTTTAGGGAGGCCTTCAGATCGATCACCTCTACGGGCGCTAATGCCAGTTCATAATTGATCCGCTTGCGTAATACAGCTTCATCAGAGCCTACACATTCCGTTTTGCCATTGATAACGACCTGTGGGGTATAGACCTGGGCGCCGAGCCAGTTACTGTAAGCGTACTGCCTTTTGGTAAAATCAGAATCACTGAACGTATCCTTCCAACCCAAGCGGTCCCAGTAGTCAACATGGTAAGCTAGCACATATACGGGTTCATTTGGGGATTCCTTTTGAATTTGGGCTAGCAAGTCATCTGCCGCGGTACAGCTTGAACAACCTTCGGAGGTAAACAGTTCCAGTAAGGCAAAGCCCCTCGCCCCTGCTACTCCATGGTTTTTTTTTATAGTAGCTGCCGGACGATTGACGAACGCTACAATAAAAAGCATCAGGCCGACCCCGGCACAAACGAAGATTAATTTGAAAGGTTTCATATGCTTATTTTTCAATGTAAAATCAAAAGCCGCCCACAGTAATGAATTGGACGGCTTTTATCGAAACAACTTAGTTCTCAGCGCAATGATTTAAACGCTGCGCGAAAATCGTCGGCAAATAACTGCGGTTGCTCCCATTGGGCAAAGTGGCCGCCAGTAGTGGCTTCGTGGAATAGATTAGGTTATGGTAAGCTTTTTCGGCCCAGGTTTTTGGTGCCTGATACCTATCATTTGAAGGCCTAGATCTTTTTCCCAGTAAGATGTGAAAAGAGGTAAGTACCTATCTTATACTTTATAAAATTTCTGTTGACTGTTATCAGAATATATACAGAAATTTGGGATCCGAGAATATCGAAAATTTTAGCAGCGTTTAAACGATATCTAATTTTTTGCTTTTGATGATGGAGTTTCAACTTTTAGTAATAAGATCGGCTTCCCTTTTTGCACAATATATGTTGCAAGTTCCGAGGCTTTTACTTTACCCACATTTTTTGCGGAGTGATACTTTCCGGCGGGGATAAAAAGCACTTCACCTGCTTTAAGTACAACGGGCTTTTCTCCCTCTATGACATATTCCAGTGAACCTTCCAAAACATTAATGATCTCCTCCCCCGGATGGGTGTGCAATCCGAAAGCAGTTCCAGGCTCGAAATCAACGCGTACCTGGACAGCCTCATATCCTGCAGCACTTAAATCATGTCTTTGAAGCTCCGTGCGCATGATACCCGATTGTTGTGCTGTTGCCTCATTTGGAGTTAAGCGTACGATCATAGCTAAATTGGTTAGAGCCGCTTCCGGAATCTCCACATGGAGAGGGCGTATGCCATCGGCTACCTGGTTACCGACAGCCGGGGTGGTTTGCGCGAAACCAACTGTGGTTAAGAACAGGATGGCACCGGTTAAAAGTGTGCCTGTGATCTTTTGTGCATATTTTTTCATTGTCTTTTTGTTTTAATATTCAGCTAAATTACCCCTAATTGTGCCCAGCGGCAATCGGTTAATAGTCGAACTAGACATATGGGTTCGCGAACCGGGCATTTATACAACCAGAAATCCAGCGGGGTAGCGGCACGTAAACAAAAAAAGATCCCGGCATTCACTGAGATCTTTGATCATTTCTTTTAGCGGGTACGCTTAACGATTTTCCATCCAATTTAAAAAAACATGTTGTTTTTCCTTATTAATCAACAGCTTATCTGGCGTAGGTACCAGCAGCTTGATAAACAGCTTCCTCAAAAAATAATGTTCCACTTCCTTAATGGCACTGAAATTAACCAGGTACTGGCGATTCACCCGGAAGAACTTTTGAGGGGAAACAAGAGCGGTCACCTGGTCAAGCGATTGGGACAGGATGTATTCTTCTTGGTCAAAGCACATGATAGAGGTCATTTCGTTCCGGATGTAAAAAAAGGCGATGGTATCCGTGGCGATATTGGTGTACTTGTTGTTTTTCATCACCAGAAAATTCTTCTTACCGGCAGGTGCGCCTACCCTGGCCAGCAGGTCTCCCAGATCAGGCACGATTTTTTGCTGAAAGAAGTTCTTCAGATCGTCTACTTTTTTGAGCCCCGTGGCGATGTCTTCCTTTTCAAACGGTTTCAGTATATAATCTACACCATTGGCTTTAAAAGCGTCAAGGGAATATTCGTCAAAGGCGGTACAGAAAATAATGGGGCAAGAAATATTTACCACCTTAAAGATTTCGAAGCACAAACCATCGGCCAACTGGATATCCATAAAGATCAGATCGGGCTGCGAATTTTCGGTCAGGTAAGCCACCGAGCTTTCTACGCTTTGAAGCCTGCCCAGTACTTTGTTACCGGGCCGAAGTGTCAAAATGATATTTTCCAATGATTTAGCGGCCTTTATTTCGTCTTCAATGATGATAATGTTCATGGATTAGCGGGAGTTTAATTCTAAATACTTTATCGGTTTTGATGATCTCAATTTCTCTATTTAACAAGTGGCTGTAACGCAGACTGATATTTTTGAGGCCTACGCCTAGGGACGAATCTTCGCCGATCTTCGGCTGCAACTTGTTTTCGACAACGATCATCTCATCTTCGATATACAGTTCGATGTATAGCGGCTTGTCCAAAGATACTACGTTATGCTTAATGCAGTTTTCGATTAACAGCTGTAAGGTAAAGGGCGGGATCAGCGTAGCCAAATACTTTTCTTCCAATCGGCTCCTAAAGGTAAATCCGTCCTCAAACCGGGCTTTCAGCAAAAACAAAAAGGCCTGAAGGATTTCTATTTCGTCGGCTACATGAATAAGGTCCAGCTTACGACTTTCCAGGGTAAAGCGATAAAAATTGGACAGTTTGATAATGAAATCTACCGAGTTCTTATCCTTCGTTTCTACCATCGCCTTTAAGGTGTTCAAGCTATTGAATAGAAAGTGCGGGTTGATCTGTTGCTTTAAAAGATCGTACTGGGCACCGAGGTTATCGCTTTTTATCTTTTCCAGTTCAATGTTAACATGCTGGTTCTCATAATTCTGGTAAAGCAGGTTCACGAACATATAAAATACGAGGTTGATCAGGATACCACGGACTTCCACCATCAGCATCACCGGCCCGAAATTGATCTGCGAAAGGATCAGCTGCTGCACCCAGGCCAGCGCCAGCATCACTGCGATACCAAACACCAGGCTACTAATGAGTCGGGAATAGGATAATCCCTGCTGTTTTTTGTTGGGGGCACCGCGCGACAGCATAAAGATATTGAAGTACCACATGAAAATCGCGAACAGGAAAGTTATCCCCGAGTTAACGACAGCTTCCTTTATATTAAATTGAAGTTCGGCGATCTGGGGCACGGAGGATAACAGGCCCAAGAAAATGGAGCTGATCCAGATGATACCGGGAGATATGCTAAAAGTTGTTTTTTTCATTGATCATCAAATAAATCAGCACTAAACACTATAGGCATAAAGCTAAGGTAAGTGAATTAAAACAAATAGCTAATTGTAGCCCAAATGGACATTAAGCGGGTTGAGCCAGACAATCCCCATATCCACCCCTTTGAAAAAAAGAATGGACGGTATCGTTTGTCATTTGTACAGAGTGCAGTGGGCATTTTACCATAGTAAGTAAACAGAGTTTTCTTTGAACTGAAATGTTACGTTAGTAAAATCGCTGTAAAAGCCGGGTCCTATGATCCGGCTTCTTTATTATTTCCCTCCAAATGATTTCATCCCGGAATATGCCTATTTCAGACCAGATAATGTCTAACCGGCACAGTTTTAACTAACGTGCGAAGCGTATTCGTCATAGTTTTGAATAATAAATCAGCGTGAAATGAACAATCCAAACCAGCACCGCCCGAATAAATTATGACAGTTTTAATCCCCCTGTTTTAAATGTTACTCGTCAGCAGCGCATTGTTTTAAACTAACCCGCAGGATTGCGGAATGATCAGTATTATCAAAAGAAAAAAACAATAATTATTCATAACCATAAATTCATCAAAAATGAAAACCATCAAAATTTTATTCGTATGCCTATTGGTACTTTTAGGTACCCTTACCGGCCGGGCGCAGGGAACAGCAACGCAAAAGCCGACTATTATCTTTGTTCACGGTGTTTGGGCCGATGGCTCCAGCTTTATCGATCAGATCACCGCTTTACAGAATAAGGGATACAATGTCACATCCGTACAAAACCCGATCACATCCTTAGACGATGATGTTGCCGCGACCAAAAGAGCGATAGAGCAGGCGCCGGGCAAAGTAATATTGGTGGGTCATTCCTGGGGCGGTTTTGTCATTACTCAGGCCGGCAATGACCCCAAGGTAGCCGGACTGGTCTATATAGCCGCCTTTGCACCCGATGCCGGTGAAAATGTACAGACCTTATCAGCAAATGCCCCTGCTACTAAATTAGGCAACTACTTTGTGAAATCAGGCGAATACCTCTACCTTTCCAATGAGGGAATTCAGAAAGCTTTTGCCAAAGACCTGAGCGCAAAATATCAAAACCTGATCTACGCAACCCAAGTGCCGATCAAACAATCAACTTTCGGTGATAAAAGCGGCGCGCCTGCCTGGAAGCAAAAGCCAAGCTGGTTCATCCTGACCAAAAATGATTTAGCACTTCATCCCGACCTGCAACGTTTTATGGCCAAACGGATGAAGGCTAAAACTACTGAAATTGAATCGGGTCACGTGGCGATGTTCTCTCACCAGAAAGAAATTATGGCTGTGATCGAAGATGCCACAAATTCAATAAAATAAATAAGTCATGTCTGAACAACTCAAATTTGACCGCCGCAACTTTTTAAGCGCGGCAGCCATCGCCATTGTCGCCGGGCCACTAGTGATGCTCGGATCTGCTGACGCCGCAGCATTAACGGAAAAGCTGTCAAAAAAAAATAGAACAAAAGGTAGGAATATCACAACCTTTAATAACATCAAACAGATCAACACAGGAGCCATGAATATCGGTTATGCCGAAACCGGCCCTGCCGATGGCAAAGTGGTATTCCTGTTGCATGGCTGGCCCTACGATATACATAGTTTTGTGGAGGTCGCGCCTTTGCTGGCGGCCCAAGGCTACCGTGTAATTATCCCGCATCTGCGTGGTCATGGCACCACCCGTTTTCTTTCGGATAGTACGCCGCGTAACGGGCAGCAATCGGTAGTTGCAGCCGATATGATCAACCTGATGGACGCCTTGAAAATCAAACAGGCGATCTTTGCCGGGTTTGACTGGGGCGCACGCACGGCCTGTATCGTTGCGGCATTATGGCCGGAGAGATGTAAGGGGTTGGTATCCGTCAGCGGTTACCTCATCGGCAGCGTCGAAGCAGGCAAGCACCCGCTGCTGCCGAAAGCCGAACATGCCTGGTGGTACCAGTATTATTTTGCCACCGAGCGTGGCAAAATAGGGTACGAAACCTATCGCCGTGATTTTGCCAAATTGATCTGGGAAACCGCTTCACCAAAATGGAACTTTGATGATGCAACGTTTGAGCGCAGTATGGCTTCATTGAATAACCCCGATCATGTCAGCATCGTTATCCATAATTATCGCTGGCGTTTAGGCCTGGCAGCCGGTGAGCCGCAGTATGATGAAGTGGAAACGAAGCTTGCAACAAGCCCTGCAGTCTACGTACCAGCAATCACGCTAGAGGGCGAGGCCAATGGTGCGCCGCATCCCGAGCCCTCCGCCTACCGTAATAAGTTCAAGGGTAAATATATGCACCGCACCTTGCCCGGTAGTATCGGCCATAACCTGCCGCAAGAAGCGCCGCAAGCCTTCGCCGCTGCTATTATAGAAGTTGATCAATATTGATAAAGTGTTAAAATTCTCTGGCGCCCGGCAATGAAAAACAGACGTGCAAGCAAATGACGGGCAGGTTTTTAAAAACTCATGTCTGCCTCCACCAGTTAAGTCTGAGCAAGGATTCACAAGCAAACCTCTGCTCTTTTAATTTAGGTACTTAGAGATTTTTATTCAATGCTGGTGTCCCCATTTGACCATTTCATCAATCAACGGTTTTAGAGTTTTGCAATACGGGGCTACAGTACATTCTACCATTACAGGATAGCCATCATAAACCTTTCTCATGACAAGTTTATTGATTTCTAGGTCTTTGAGCTATTTCGAAAGTATTTTGGTCAAAATTCTTGGCACGTTTCGCTGGACATCTCTGAACCGGTTACTTCCGAATATCAGACACCTTGTTTCATGGTTTCTAGTGTGCTAGATAATGGTTGGAATTTCCAGTGGAATAATATATAAATATCCGCTTAACTAATACTTCAAAATCATTACCCTATGATTAAGGTCGATAGAAATCAAAAACCACATGTAGTTGAAATTCTTATCAGTTCTTTTGAGGACAACCAAAGCGTAAACTACATTGTTAAACAGGACAGCGAAAGAAAAGAACGTATCCGTGCGCTAATGGACTACTCCATCGAGATGTGTTCGGTGTTCGGTGCAGTTTGGCTGTCAGATGACAAGAAAGCCTGCGCGCTGATCCTGTATCCCCAGCAAAAGAGAACAACGCTAAAATCGGTGTGCCTTGATCTAAAGCTGATCTTCAGCGCCATCGGCCTTGGCGGTATACGTAAAGCCTTGAAACGGGAGACGTCGATCAAAGCCAAACAGCCCAAAGCAGCCATGGCCTACCTCTGGTTTATCGGTGTCAACCCGATATACCAGCATTCGGGCATCGGCAGTAGCTTGCTAAAGGAGGTAATCGCAGATGCAGATCAAAAGGTCATCCCAATTTTTTTAGAAACCTCCACTTTGCAGAACCTGCCATGGTATAAGCAGTTTGGTTTTCGTATCTATGATGAACTTACTCTGACATATACACTTTATTTTTTAAGACGTGATCCATCTAAATAATAGAAGTTATGCTGGTGTTTGGAACAGAGATGCATTTAGTGACATTTATTTTTTCGATGCTGGAAGTACTGATGTTCATTTTTCTGATTCCGGGTTATCTAAATAGACCGGACAACAAGCTCCGCTTCTGGTACCTAGTCCTTTTATTTCTGTTGATCCTGTACAACGTAACCGGTGGATTACTTCCTGACCCTGATTACCCGATCCCAATATATGTGCAGAATATCATTGCCTATGGCAGCGGTTTCCTGATGGCATCGTATTTCCCTTTTTATTTTTATAAGGCGTTTAACCTGAAGTTGCTTCGTTTCCATGCGCTTTATGGTGTGCCGATGTTCCTATTGTCCCCCTATATTCTGTTTTTTGTCATTTCATATTCAATTAACCAGGACTTGAGTTTTAGCATTCATTGGGGCATTATAGTGCCATTTTTCTATTCAATTGTTTTGCTTTGGGCGATCTTACGAGCCATCAGGGCAGCCTATAAGGAAAACAGAAGGAAAAAACATTACGTAGAAGAGATTGCCGTATACGCTGCCGTCGTACCATGGGCGTTATTGACTGCTATCGCTTATTTCGGCTTCAGCCAATTGACTGAAGTTCTATTTACTAACCTTGGCTTTCTTTGGGTCACCGGCATGTTTATCCTTAAGTCGATCAGAGAGGACAGAAATGCTATTAGTCAACTTAGGGAGATTTCCGTCAAAGGAATTAGACCGGAAATATTTGAAGAAAGCTGTCTCCATTTTGGGCTGACCTCTAGGGAAACCGAGGTCGTCAGACTACTCCATGAAGGCTACTACACGGGAGAAATAGCGACCCGCCTACATATCGCGGAACGGACGGTAACTACTCACCTCCAGAATATGATGACTAAAACAAATACTCATAGTCGCTTGGGATTACTTCGAAAGCTCGAAAGTGGGATACATACTCCTAATTACTTTAAAAACCTTTAATGATTTGCAGAATAGTTATGAGGAAATCCTGCAATTAGAATTTATCTTTCAAAAACTTATGATTAACACGAATAATTCTGAATATTTTCCTGGCTTTTCTCATAAAGGGAATATATTAAAGCTATTTTCAAAACCAAATAACCATTTTATGATGTTACTCCGCAATGATATTCTCATCTCTTTCGAGCCAAAATCCGAAAATGCGGAAAATTTTAAAAACTGGCTGTTACTGCATAAGGCAATGGATGTCAAAAACTGATAGATGTATCATTATTGATTATATTTATTACATTATTTATAACCTTCTTTTTTTTTCCATCAGGTTAAGCTGCCAGAGTTAACAAGGCTTATAACTGATAGCGGACTGAGTTAGGACCGTTACTTATCAGTAATGTTAATAATCTCATTATGTAGATCATAACCACACAAATAAGTCGATTTACTTAGTCAAATCTCCTTTTAACGTATTTTATAGGCTGAGCAGAGTATCGATTTTTGTTAGCAAATTTTTGTTAAGCAATCATCTACGAAAATCATTGACCTATGAATAACGGATCCGTACCAATACTGAATTGGGTGGAGGATAACATCCATCCCCAAAAACTGTCCAATTCATCGCTAACCGAAGCTGACGTTCTGTCCCTGCAAGGAGAATTTGCATCAGAAATTAAAACTTTCAGAAAGATGGTGTTCAAACAGCTCATCCTTTCTAAAAAAGATGTCGTTAACAGTTTGCAACAATTGGTATCCACCAGTGATACAATCCATTATTATCTGAATCGCCTTGCGCCCGCCTGGAATCAGGGTAAGTCAGCCGCCCAAATCAAATCTATTTACATTGATACGCTCAATTGCATAGAAACACATTTGGAAGATATGGCTAGATTGGCTCCGAAGATTCACCGGAAAATTCCCGTTACCCGTTACAGCCTGCCAGAGCTGATGATGGGTTTGAAAGAACAATACAGAATATTTTCACTCCAGCTACACCAAATGGTTGTGGATGAAAATCTAAAGACTAGCCTGCAAAAAGGAATTTTCCATTTAGTATATAGAAAGGAGATCAACATTTTGATTGCGGATTACTGCCGTCATCTGATGAACGTTGTAACCAGTGCCGACAACCCCAGTACCCAATCGATCAGGGCCTTACTCATACTGAACGGCTTCAATCTGCCGGAGTTTTATTATTACTGTATCAGTAAGTACAGGGATGCGCTCAACAATATCCCAGGATTGCATGAACAGCTCGCCCTGCTTATTACCGAACAGGATAAGTTGAAGGCTTTTCCGCGCCCTATAAAAACCAATATGCTTCCGGGCGTACCGCCCATTTGTAACCCTCCCTTAGTTCGGACTGGTATTTTATAGACTTATTTAATTCAAAAATATAATTATTGTTGTTGTAACTGTGGGGATGTTGGAAACT
>NZ_JBEPPE010000015.1:0-58503 GCF_040547175.1 Mucilaginibacter sp. UYP27 | reverse complement strand
GAGTTTCCAACATCCCCACAGTTACAACAACAATAATTATATTTTTGAATTAAATAAGTCTATAAAATACCAGTCCGAACTAAGGGAGGGTTACATCATTTTCTCAATTAGTTTTAGACTGCCTGCGCTGGAATATTTATTAGACATTAAAGTGTCATCGCTGTTGAACACCGCACTCGTACTTCCGGTCGATTTTTGGGGGTTATCACGTCATGATCTGAATAGTTTCGATACTATATGTAAAAGAGTTTCTGACCACTTAATTAGCTTAATAAAACCTCATATCGACAACCGAAAGATAGACCTGTTTCGATTGATCTATTCATCAGGCGGCACGCTAACCGTTAAAGAGCTTTCCAGGCAGGTAAACTGGTCCAGCCGTCAGATCAACCGGTATTTCAATGATCGGTTTGGCATTTCTTTAAAATCTTATTGCAAGATCATCCGCTTTAAAAGTTCGTTTAGGCAAATAAGACTAGGTAAGCTATATCCTGAATCAAATTTTACGGACCAGGCCCATTTTATAAAGGACGTCAGGAAGTTTTCCGGCGTGCCGCCTGGAGAACTGGCTAAAAACGAAAACGACCGATTTATACAATTATCTGTTTTACCGTAATCCTATTTTTGTGTCATTAATCAAATTTGATGATGCAACGGAAAAGTGCAAAAACAGCAATTATTAACGCCAATGTTTTCAATGGCGTTAATAATATTGGTAAGGAGACGGTGGTTTTCGAAAATGGTATTATCATTGCTATCGGCGGAGCTATTCCTGACAATGCCGAAATAATAGATGGCGAAGGCGCAACTTTACTGCCCGGCCTTATCGATTCCCATGTTCATACGTCTGTTGACGGTTTAAGAGAAGCTTTACGTTTTGGGGTAACCACCGAATTAGAAATGGCAGGTGGTCTTACCAAAAAAGGCCGGGAACTGCAATTGAAAGGAATTGATGACATTGCGGACGTACGTTCGGCAGGTCTCGGACTTTCTGCCCCCGGCGGTCATCCGGATGAATTGCTTCCTGATGAACAGGGCATACCGGATTTTATCTTAAAAAAGATGGAACACATGAGCGAGGAAGATAAAAGTGACTTCCTGGAATTATTGCAGGCACCAAATGAAAATGAAGAGGGTGGACCGGATGTGACAACGATAACAGGCGCACTGCTGTTTGTAAACAGACAGGTGGATAACGGTGCTGATTATTTTAAGGTGATGATCGAGGAGGGAACGATACTGAACGCACCGGGCTTGCCAATGATTAGCACGGAGGTAATGAAGGCCGCGGTAGATGAAGCGCATCGGTTAAATAAAATGGCTATCGCCCATGTATTAACTGCTGAAACAACCAAAATAGCTATCGAAATAGGGATGGATGGATTGGCACATCTTTTCATTGACCGGCCGCAGTGGACGCCGGATTTAATTACCGCGATCGCTGCAAGTGGGGTTTTTGTTACACCTTGCCTGGTTTTAAATTCCTCTATAATCGGCAAGAACGCCTGTCATATTGCTCATGACGAGCGCGTTATTAATAAGTTGGATCAGGCTTGGGTAACCACTATGTGTTCTTGTTTTCATACCTTTCCTGAAGGTGATTTGCAGGACAGTTTTAAAAATCTGATTGATCTTCACAACGCTGGCGTTGATCTTTTGATTGGGACAGATGTATCTCTTCCTGTACCCAGATTAGGCGGCCTTGCTCATGGTGTAAGTGTACATCATGAAATGCAGCTGTTTGTAGAAGCCGGTTTATCTCCGGTGGAAGCGTTGAGGGCGGCGACATCAGTACCGGCCAGGAGATTCGGATTGCACGACCGGGGGATGATATCTGTCGGGAATAGAGCAGACCTCTTATTAGTGAAAGGCGACCCAACTCAAAATATATCAGATTCGCTCTCATTAATCGCGGTCTGGAAAGCGGGCATTGATTATAATTAACAGATTACGCCTCTAAAATGTAATATATAGGTTCTCATCCTTGGAAAGATGGTCTATGCTGTTTTCGGATGCCGGTTAACCCTACAGAACAATAAGGTATTTGGCATTATCCAGGTCACCTCTATTAAATCATTATTTCTGCTGGGATTTTAGGTCAATGTTCAATATTAACCAATATGTTTATTAAGTTAAAATATGACTTAGTAAAATTAACGCCAGGTTTTAGCAAAAAACAAACTAGAATGCCAAAAATTAAATAAGTTTCATAGCTTTTAATTTTATTTTTTTACTTTGAGTCGAAAGCTTCGTTTCTTTAACAACCTCTCTTTTTTGAATAGCGGCCTTATTTGTTTCATCAAATACCTTATCCAAAACCGCATGAATATATTTTTGCAACGATTTATAATGTTCTTCATGCTCGTTAAAACTGTTACGATCAATATTCAGAGCTGTCAAGACCCGCATCAACGAATATCTCGCCTGATTGCTCCGCTTTATCTATAGCCGAGATCACCGAATAGTTTTTAGAACTGGCTAATTGCGGCCTCCGGGACATGCCCAGGTGCATCTCAGGAACGTTAGCAACCAATACCGGCTTTCCGAAAGAAGCACTATGGTCGATGGATGTAGCGCAAAAGATTTGATCACCTGATCCAAATACAACTCTTATAGTTCCTTTATTATCAACACTAACCTGTGGTTGCTGTCCCTGACCGATTGAAGTCCTATTACCGGACAGTGAACTTAACGTAAGTATCATCATGACTGATAGCATAAAGAGGAGTGCTTTCATTTTATTAAGGTATAAATTTGGAAACTATTTTACATTTTAATCATATAAGGTAGATCTAAGTGGACAACCTTAAAGTCGTTCATTGGATTTTTTTCTTTTGGTTGTTTTGGCCTCAGCATAATAAATGAAAATAATTGCAGTGTTCGTTACCTGTCCAGTATAATTTTGATACAGTACTTGCGAGTCAACAATCGCTGTACTGATACTTTTTTACGATCTGGCGCGCTGTAAAATCAACCTAAGTTGTTAATTGCCTCTATTCTCCTGACGATTTCGTCAAACAGTCCCGGACAATTAAGGACTCCCCATGTAATCTGCCATCCATCATTTTCGTCCTTGTCCAGCTTTGCCGTGAGGTCGTCGTTGATCAGGATGTCGTAGTGTCCGAAATTCTTTACAATTGCTACCAAGTCGTCTTTAGAACCATATAAGAAATATGGCGAAATAGCCAGCAGGCGTTTGACCTCGGGATCATCAAGCAAATCCTCATCTATATGAGGGAAATTTTCAATGCTATCAAAACCAGGGGAGAATTGGTCAGGAATATTGTCGATGTCTTTCAGGATTTCCTCCGCATGGTTTTGAACATGGTCTACAAGCTGATGCACCTCAAGTTGGTTAAGCATGTTCCCCTCGTACTTCCACTCAAAAAAATTTTCGTTAATAAAAATAAGCTTGCCATATGCCTTTTCGACAGACATGTGATCAATGCTTTCGTCATTATGTTTTTTGACAATTGTGAATACGCCTGTAATGGATTGACGACCATTGATGCCGGGTACAAGTTCAGGTATCAGGTCAAAGGACCGCACACTTCCCGTAGCAGTTTTCAGCGGCACATTTATAGAATATAACATTTGTGTAATGTTGATTATTAGTTATTAATTGCGTAATTAAACCCAGCCAGTGGCCCGGGTAGACAATAAAAAAGGGACGAAATTTGGCAAATAGCATTTAAGGCAGGGGAATCCCCACTTCTGAAAACGAAGCAAAATAGTTGGAATCCTGACTTAGTTCACAAATACAAAATTTGAAACTAGCATCAGGGTCGTTTGGCCTACTATAGAATGCCAGAATTAAACCTTAAATTCATAAAGTGGGCCATATCTTTTGAACGTTTACAGATAGTAAGCTATCAGGCCGCCAGAGTGACGGCAACGATCAATCAGATTAGAAAAGTTTGGTTGGCAAGATAAATGGCAGTTCCGGAAATAAATGGAGGCCCGGTTGCCCTGGGCCAGCTTATGGAGTTATTAACTATTTTAGGTATGAAATAAACCTTGTCTGCTACAAAAGGAACCAGTGAAATATGTATTGCTGATAATTGCAAGCCAACGACCGCATTGATATTTTCCCTGACTACGTATGTGCCATGATGATAACAGCAGGTACAGTCCGCACCGCATTTATCATCGTCCTCCGTAGCCTCCCCTTTTTGTTGTTTGTATCAGTATCTTTACTTACAAAGACTTCAATCTTGTCAGTAAAGAGGTATTCAGCCGTGCAGTGCAAAACGCATTCATAGCCACCTGATGCCAATAACAGGTAGAATGCAGTCAAGCAAAATGCACAAATCTTTTTCATTAAAGACACAAATAATACCTTCTAAAGGTAATGTTTAAACGAGGATTTTAAAAAATATCTTCAATTTTAAGTTGAGCCATCCCATTGATCACTTTTCTAATATGTTAGCGTTAAACCGCCACCTAAGCCCATATCACTATCGTAATGCGTGGATAGCGAAAAGTATTTGGTAACGATATACCGAAGTCCTGCTGCATATTCTTTATCGGTATTCACCATAATATTAAAGCGCATACGGCTGGAAATGGGAATATCATCCCGTCCTAACTGAAAACGCAACTTCCCATCTCCATCGATACGCGCGTCGGCGACAAACAACATAGGTAGCGTATAAGCCACACCAGCCACTACGGTATGCCTGTTGTCTTTGTTACTCACCTGGCCGAACATGTTTTTATAGTCACTGCCAAAAATGTTCTTTTCGTTGGGATTGAACTTTTTATAGTGGTAATCAAAGCCAATATAAGGATATAACCACTGGTTACGACCAATATAACGGCCGACCATAGTTTCACTTTCATAGCCCATCATAGCATCGGTACCTAAATGCCACATGGTGCTGGCTTTCCAGCGGGTGTTGGAGAGCATAAATTGTGCATCGCTTCCATTGCTTTCCAATCCGAGTTTGCCCATGAAATGTGGCATCTGGTCGTCCATGTTTAACATCTTCCGCGCCAGCTTAGGATCAGGTATTTCCGGGTTAGGCGGTGAGTTTTCATAACTGAATATTCTGCCCATACCGCTCATCATGTGGTATAAAATGTGGCAATGAAAGAACCAGTCTCCGCCAGCTTCAGACGCGTTGAACGCTATGGTATCCCGTTCCATCGGCATAATATCCACCACATTTTTCATTGGGGCATTTTCACCCTGCCCATTGATTATCCTGAAATCATGTCCATGCAGGTGCATCGGATGGCGCATCATGCTGTTGTTGTATAGGATGATCCTTAGATTTTCACCTTTTTTGATCAATATCCGATCTGATTCTGATACTGTTTTATTATCCATCGTCCATACGTAACGGTTCATATTGCCGGTCAGATCAAATTTAAGTTCCCTCATCGGGCCTTTGGGTAAGGTGGTGTTATGCGGGTCACGAAGCATCCCGTAGTTAAGGGTCACAATATCCGAGTTGTCGGCCGCCATATTCATACCCGCCATGCTTTTATCATTCGGCATCTGCATACCAATCATAGCGCCTTTTTTATCGTCTGCCTGTGGTTTATCCGCGCCGGTTATTTCAGGATACATTACGGTATTCATGTCCATAGTTTGGTTTTGCATTTTCATGCCTTCCATTTGTACCATGTTACCGTTCATGTCCATCATGTCGTTCATCATTTTCATACCGGCGAAGTATTTCAGTTTCGGCATTTTTTCTGCGTAAACCTTTTCCCCTTTGCCCAACCACAGCGAAGCTGATTTGGTGCGGTCTTCGGGTGTAACCAAAAACTCATAGCTTTTACTTTCCGGAATAGTAACTACAACATCATAGGTTTCAGATGGTGCGATGATCAGCCTGTCCACTTCAACCGGATCAACGTCATTACCATCAGAAGCCACCACAGTAACTTTACCGCCGGCATATTTGAGCCAGAAGTAGGAAGAAGCACCGCCATTGGCGATACGCAGCCTTACCTTATCGCCGGCTTTATATTGGGGCTGCTCGTTTTGATCTTTGCCGTTGATCAGAAATTTATCGTAGTAAACATCACTTACATCCATTGCATTCATGCGCTTCCACTCATTAGCTACCTTGGTTTTAAAATGACCGGATTTGATTGCCTCCAGATAACTTTGGGTAGTGCCTTTTTGTATAGCGAACCAGTCGGACGCCGCGTGTAAACTGCGGTCAACCTCTTTGGGGTTCATGTTTGTCCATTCGCTTAAAACCACCGGTAACGTTGGGATATTCCATTCTTTCCGCTTATTCATAATAAAGGCACCATACATACCGATCTGCTCCTGCAAGCCGGTATGGCTATGGTACCAATGTGTACCATGTTGCTTGATCGGGAATTTATATAAGTGCGTTTCACCCGGCATGATCGGCATCTGCGTGAGATTAGGTACGCCGTCATAACGGTTGGGTAAATAAAGCCCATGCCAGTGCAGTGATGTTTCTTCTTTTAATTTATTGTGTACATATATCTCGGCGGTATCTCCTTCAGTGAAAGTTAGCGTTGGCATGGGAATGCTTCCATTTACTGCGATTGCCCTTTTTGGTTTCCCTCCGAAATTGACTATGGTATCTGCAATATACAGGTCATAACGAACAGTACGTGGCGGCACATTATTGACGAGTGTTTTGATTGGGCCTAATTTCGCTTTTGCGCTTTTCATATCAGTAGCCATTTCACCAGCATCATTCATTTTCATCCCATCCATTTTCATTCCACCCATATCTCCTGTTTTTTTACCAGTATCTTTGGACATTTGCATCCCATCAGCCTTCTCAGCGGGTGACTTTTTCTGATCCATTTTCATCCCGTCCATCTTCATTCCACTCATATCATCCACTTTCTTTCCGGATGCTTTCGAGGGCATACCTGCGGTCTTTTTCGCCGTAGCTTTCGGTTTTTCTTTAACCAGTTTCATACCGCATTTAGGGCAATTACCAGGCTTGGTCGAATGGATTTCCGGGTGCATTGGGCAAGTATAGGTGACTGGTTGTTTTTTTTGCATGCCAGCCATATTTTGCATATCGTTTTGTGCGAACGCGAACTGCTTTAAGCAAAGCATCATCGCCACGAATAGTATTTTTTTCATCTTTAATTTTTTAGTAAGGGGCTATCGTTGTTCTGTTTAACCCAATTCATCAGTGTTGCTTTATCTTTTGTTGAAAGAATAGCATTCCTGTGAATGAGGGTATAGGAAGATAATGGCATCGAGCCTTCTTCCAGGCTTTCACCGATAGCCCTTAATTTACTTCTTTGTTTCCTGGAAGAATAGGTCCCAAACTCATTAAAATTCAGTTCTTCCTTCCCCTTGCTGACGTGCCTGTCCATCATGAACCTGATTGGCTGGAGCCAGGAATACAGCGGATATTCGGTATGATTGCTATGGCAGTCATAACATGATGTTTTAAGAATGGCACCAACGTTTACCGGAACCGCATACACCTTGCTTATGTCATTCGCCTGAATAGCTTCACTTTCGTTGTGATCGCGGGGGATGAACTGAATAATGATAAATAGCGCAACTACAACAGTTAGCGAAATCTTAATTACACGTTTCATAACGGCTATTTTAATTCTTCCTGGATGGTACCACAGGTTGACATACCTGAACCCATATAGGGGTTTTTGATCTCTTTGGTTTCACTCAACCAGATTGCACCCTTTTTATCATTATACATTGGGCAGTGATCTACAAACAAAGGTTGTGCCGCGCCAAATAGTTTAACCAGGTCATACATATCCTTGCTTAACATATCAAAATGCTCCCGCTGATGGGGTAGCTTACCGCCACTCATCCCAATATGCTCGGCCATTTCTTTCGCATCATCGGCAATGTCAGTAAATGATTTCTTTTGCGTTGGTGTTAATACCGATTGATCAAGTTTTGCAAACCCCGTTGATAGCGCTTTTCCAGCGGTAGCCGCATCGGTGCTATTATCTTTGGTCAGCGCGTTTTTTAATTGTAAATAGTTTCCAACCATTTCCTTTACAGAAGCAGTAGTTTTGGGGTCAACGCCTCCTTTTGCAGTGCTTGATGTAGCTGCGGAAGAAGGACTTATTTTTCCTGTCGTATCCGTATTTGATGATTTACTGGTATTATTACAGGCTATTATTGTAAATGATACAATAGCCAGTGCGCATACTATAATTAGATTTTTCATGATATAGTTAATTTGAATTTGAAGTTATGATGGTTTAAAAATCATCATAGCGGATTTTGTTATTTTTAAAATTACTTGTTAAGCGTCTCGGTAGTTTTACCACAGGTTAACATTTGGCTGCCGTAATAAGGGTTCTTAATAGCTGCCGTTTCACTTAACCAAGTCGCTTTTTTCATCGGGCAATATTGTTCATATAAAGTAGTGGCATTCAGTTTTAAACCTTTAACCAGTTCAAACATATTTTTAGAAAGACTGGCAAAGTGCTCCCGTTGATGATCTATTGCGGCAGATTCACTGATGTGCCTGCTGTCAAATTGAAGCTTATCGGTGTATGCTGCCCAAAGCGTATTTTGTTCAGGGGTGAATTGCTTAGCAGGCACTGTGCTAATGGCAGTCAATAATTCCTTGGCACTACTTTTTGCTGCATCATTATTACCGGCGATCAGGGCATTTTTAACACCCAGATAGGCAGTTATGACATTGTTCACCGATGTGGTGGTCGAAACTGCCTGTGCTTTTGCTGATGCAAATACAACTAATATGGTTAACGATAATAAAACAGTTTTTAAGATTTTCATAATATTTTATTTTTTAAATTTTGTCTAAGGATTTGCGTTCATTTTTTTCACCGGTTTTATATTGGCTAGGTGTCAGGCCGGTCACATTTTTAAACTGCGCGGATAAATGCGCACTGCTACTATAGCCCATTTGAAAAGCGATCTCGTTAAGGTTGGCTTGCCCGTATTCGAGCAGTTCTTTTACCTTTTCAACTTTTTGCTGGATGATGAATTTCTCGATAGTGATGTCTTCATATTCAGAGAATAAACGGCTCAGGTAAGCATAGTCTTTAAAAAGCTGGGAAGAAAGCAGGTCTGAAAAATTGATGTGGCTTTTTGACAAGTCGGTATAATGGACTTGCTGAATAACCAGGTTCTTTATACGTTCAACGATCTGCTGCTTTTCGCTGTCGATCAGCTCAAAGCCCATCAGCTTTAAAGAGGAACCAATTTCCAGCAGATGGCTTTCGTCTGGATCAGGATCAATGGTTGCCTTCCCCAAAACAAGGTCTGTAACCTGGAAATGCAAATTTTCTAATTGCTGACGCACCACCATCAAGCAACGGTCGCATACCATATTTTTAATATGAAGTATCATTATTGATTCAAGCTTTTGTTAAAAAATAAACAAAGAAATGCCCATACGCAGGGTGCGCAGGGTTGCCTGAATCAGATCTGGAGGGAACGGAATTGAATGGATATAGCTTTACCGGACTTCCACGGCGGCGCGTTGCTGTCCTGCCATGCCAAGGTAGCTGTGGTAGGGTATTCCGGGATAAAGTTTAATATTACCGGATAATCTATTGTAACTGCAAATTGCAAAGATTGGAAGTCGGCAGCAGGTTTTATATTTTCTTTGACGACATAAGTGCCATGTTTTTTACAGCAATCACAGCCATCTTTATCTTTACAAGGCTTATGTTCTTTACCTTCGTGCGCTTCATCACAATCGTCATGCATCGCTATTCTAGGCTGAACAAAGTATTCGGCGGTACAATGCAGTATACAGACATACATACCCGTCGTCAGTAACAGGTAAAATGCCGCTATACTTAAAATTGCCGCTTTCTTCATTAAACACAAAGATATACTATTTTTTTAACTACAGTTTTTATAGAATTTTGTTTATTTATCACAGAATTTCCGATCAAGATATTGACTGTATTTGTCAAATATAATCCTTACTCAATGGTTTTTTCCTTTCATATTACCAATCTTCTTTCTTAACAATTGCGCATTTATTGCAACTATCACAGTACTTAAACTCATAAAGACTGCTCCCGCTGCCGGGCCCAATACAAACCCTTCTTTGTACAAAACACCGGCGGCTAATGGAATAGTAACCAAGTTATAAGCGGTTGCCCATACCAAATTTTGTATCATCTTATTATAAGTAGCTTTCCCAAACAGAATAAGATTGGCAATATCTTTCGGGTTACTGTTAACCAGAATTATATCCGCCGTTTCAGCAGCTACGTCAGTTCCTGAACCCACCGCGATACCCACATCTGATTGAGCGAGGGCTGGTGCATCATTCACTCCATCACCGGTCATCGCAACAAATTCACCTTTACTTTGTAAATCTTTTACGATTTTTACTTTTTGATCAGGAAGTACTTCAGCAAAATAGCCATCTAACCCTAATTTGTCACTCACAGCTTTGGCAACTTTGTCGTTATCTCCGGTTGCCATCAGTACCTTGATCTTATTATTTTTAAACACTTTAATCGCTTCGGCACTTTCCGGCCTTATTTCATCAGCTAAAGCAATATAACCCGCAAGTTTTTCATCAATTACTATGAATACAACAGTTTCAGCATCACTGCTGTAGGCATCCGCAGGAATTTCTATTTTTTTATCTTTCAAGTAACCCGGACTTACTACTTTTATATTCTTGCCTTCTACAGTAGCTTCAACTCCTTTTCCTGTTATCGCGTTAAATTTCTCCAATTTGGGAATGCTGACTTTTTTCTCTTTCGCTTTGCGAAGAATACCGATAGCAATGGGGTGTTCTGAACTTTGTTCCAATGCGCCGGACAAGCTTAGTAATTCATCTTCTGACATTTTGTTAAGCGATACAATGCGGGTAACCCCAAAATCTCCTTTGGTTAATGTGCCTGTTTTATCAAACAAAATCGTCGTGATTTTTCTGGATTCCTCAAAGGCGGTGCGGTTTCTTATTAAGAGGCCGTTTTGCGCTGAAACCGCAGTGGATATGGCAACAACTAAAGGTATGGCAAGTCCGAGGGCATGGGGGCAAGCAATAACCATTACCGTCACCATTCGTTCCAGTGCAAACACGAAAGGGAAACCTAAAATGAGCCAGGTCGCTAAGGTTCCGAAGCCAACTGCCAATGCCCCGTAAGTAAGCCATTTAGCTGCACGGTCGGAAAGATTTTGCATGGCCGATTTTGACTTTTGCGCCTCTGAAACAAGCATTATTACCTTGTTGAGGTAACTATCTTTTCCGGTATGCTCTACTTTTATTTTTAAAGAGCCATTGCCATTAACAGACCCTCCAATTACCTTGTTTTCCATTTCCTTTTTTACCGGTTTAGATTCACCGGTAAGCATGGATTCGTTCAAATAACTGCTTCCCTCTACGATGATACCATCAGCTGGTACTTTTTCGCCTGGTTTTATCAGGATTACGTCGTTCAATGCTAATACTTCCAGTTTAACATCCTCAACTTGTCCGTCTGCTTTTACGCGGTGTGCTTCTGCCGGCATCATACTTACCAATAATTGCAGTGCCTTTGATGCGCCCAATACTGATTTCATTTCAATCCAGTGCCCTAATAACATGATCACGATCAGGGTAGCCAATTCCCAAAAAAAGTCTACACCTTTCAAGCCTAAAACCGTTGCGGCACTATAAAAATAAGCCACACTAATTGCCATGGATATCAGGGTCATCATGCCTGGCGCACCCTTCTTTATTTCACCCCAAAACCCCTTCAAAAAGGGCCAGCCACCCCAGAAATAGACAAAGGAAGAAAGCGCAAGGAGAATATATTTGTTCCCCGGCAGTAAAAATTTAAAATGAAAAAAACCCTGGATCATTGGCGAAAAAACAAGCAGGGGGATGGTTATCGCCAAACTTACCCAAAACCGTTTTTTAAAATCTTCAATCATCATTTGGTGATGGTCATGCCCTTCCATTCCCATAGGTATATCACCACCATCTCCATGGTCCATTTTTGCATGTTCTTTTTTGGTCATATCCATTTTGGAATCGTCCTTTTTGGAGGCATCTTCAGCCGGTTCCTTTGCCGGAGTTCCTTCTTTTTGATCATCTTTAGGGGCTCCTTCTTCTGCTGTATTTTCTTCAGGAGCTTTGGCTTCCGATTCACTCATTTTGGCGTGTTCTTCACCAGTCATATCCATTTTTGAATCGTCTCCCTTCGACCTTTCGTCATTAGGGGATTCTTTTTCTGAAGGGGCATCTACCTTATGTTCTTCTTTTGGTGTTTCTTCTTCAGCGGGTTTGGTTTCCGGAGAGCTCAATTTGCCTTGCTCATCTTTGGATAAGTCTTTTTTTGCATCGCTTTTCTTTGAAGATTTATCTTCAGTAGCATCTTCATGCGTAGGGTTACTTTCCTTCTGAACCTCTTTAGGGGCTTCCTTTGTTGAAGTCTCTGCTTTTGAAACATTGGCATCATCAGTTTTCGTGATAATCTTCGGATCGTTATCTTCCGTGTCGATAGTAATAGTGATTTTTGCCATGGTTTTATGTTTATTTAGGGTAATTCTTTTTTAAATTTTCAAGTGTTTCTACAGCTGTTTATTTTCCTCAGGCTTTTTAAGGAGGAAAGAGGCTTTAGTTGATATATCATTTATATTTTTCAATGTCAAGTGTTTAAAAATGAAGGATTTTCAATCTGAACTTGGGTACAGATATCGCAGCAATGATTAATAAGAGGATTGAAATAATAAAGTAGGGCAAATGAACAAACCAGATCATCATGACCGAACCGATTACAACGCCCAGAACTTGTCCTAAACTATTAATAGAACTAAAAATACCTAAAGTTGTTCCGTATTTCTTACCTGAATCTTTGGTGATCAATGAAGCAAGGCAAGGGGTAAGAATAGCCATCCCAACAGAAATAAAGGACACAAACAACAAAATGAATTCCATTTTATTTGAAAGCATCAGCAATGACATCCCTATACTTAGCATAACCAGACCATACGGGAGCAGGGCATCTTCACCTTTCTTCTTAATTAACCAGGTAACTGGCCCTAATTGCAACAATCCCATTACGGAACCGCAAACAATAAAAACAATACTCATTTGTTTGGGGCCGAATGAAAATAGCCGTTGGGAGTGCAATGCAAAAGTACCCTCGAACATAGCCAGGGAAAGTTGGCTGATAAAGGAAAAAACGAGCAGAACAATGAATGATTTTTTGACTGATCTAAAAAAGGAAAATATAGGTTCCTTTGCGGTTGTATTTGAATTAGTAATTTGTTGATTACTACTGATTTTCGATTCTGATAACGCAAAGAATAAAAACAAAAAAACCAACAATACCAAAATGGCAGAAATGGTAAATGGTAAAGAGAACCTGTCGAATGTCAATTGTCCGAAAGAGATTTTAACTTTAGAAAATAAATTTCCTACTAATGGCCCTGCAACCGCGCCAAGCCCTGTAGCACTGACTAACAAAGCCATTCCGCCGCCTCTTGTTTTTTCAGTAGTTTTATCAGCTATGTAGGCACTGGATGCAGTTAAAAAAGCAGCTGAAAATAAACCGGATAATAAGCGAAACAGATAAAGGAGATATATACTTCCACTAATTGAGAACAAAAACATGGTAACCGAATATCCAAGGAGACCACATAAAATTAGCGGCCTTCTTCCAATTTTATCTGATAATGAGCCAAGATATGGTGAAAACAAAAACTGAATGAGGGGGTAGCCACCTGTTATTAAGCCAACATGCAACCAAATTTTTTCAGAAGAAATGCCTTCCGCTATTGAAAGCTTTTGAATATAAAAGGGAAGTAATGGTAGGGTTATTCCAAATCCTACCATTACTAAAAACAATCCAATTAAGAGAATTATCAGATTTTTTTTAAAAGTCATGTTTCAATACATCATTAATTAACCCATTTCCAATTTCTAATTTCCGGCATATCTTCGCCGTTTATATCGATGTAATGTTTGTGTTCAATTAGCTTATCGCGAAGTTTTTGCTTAAGATAAGTACCTTTGCTGCCAGTTTGAGGTAACCGATCTATTGCATCCATGACTAAATGGAAACGATCCATCTCGTTGAGTACCGTCATATCAAAAGCTGTAGTAATGGTTCCCTCTTCTTTATAGCCACGCACATGAATGTTGCCGTTATTGGTGCGGTTATAAGTCAATCGGTGGATCAACCAGGGATAACCATGGAAAGCAAAGATCACAGGCTTGTTTTTTGTAAATAAGGAATCAAAATCCTTATCGTTTAAGCCATGGGGATGTTCTGTTTGCCTTTCCAGCTTTAACAGGTCAACTACATTTACCACCCTGATCTTCAGATCGGGCAAATGTTCCTTCAATATGGATACTGCTGCCAGCGTTTCAAGCGTAGGCACATCGCCGCTACAGGCCATTATCAGGTCAGGTTCACAATCCTGGTCATTGCTGGCCCAGCCCCAAATACCTATTCCACGTGTGCAGTGTTCAACAGCTTCATCCATGCTAAGCCATTGGGGCGCGGGGTGTTTGCCTGCAATAATTACATTCACATAATGGCGGCTGCGCAGGCAATGATCCATTATAGATAAAAGGCAATTAGCATCAGGGGCAAGATAAACGCGGACAATCTCTGATTTTTTATTGATCACATGGTCAATAAAACCTGGGTCCTGATGGGTAAAGCCGTTATGATCCTGCCGCCATACCGTTGAGGTGAGCAGTATATTTAATGAAGCTATCTTTCTTCTCCATGGAATCTCAAGCGTCATTTTTAACCATTTGGCATGCTGATTAAACATGGAGTCAATAATGTGAATAAAAGCTTCATAACAATTAAAAACTCCGTGCCTGCCTGTAAGTAAATATCCTTCCAGCCAGCCTTCACACTGATGTTCGCTTAGCATTTCCATCACCCTGCCGGTTGGAGCGAGAAATTCGTCGTTATCCTGAGTTAGGGTATTCCATTGGCGGTTAGTGGCTTCAAATACCGCTTCGAGGCGGTTGGATATAGTTTCGTCCGGGCCGAAGATCCTGAAATTACGACTATCCTCGTTGAACTTGATCACATCCCTCAGAAACCGACCGGTAACATGAACATCTCCTTCGCCATCTACGCCGTGAACAGCTACATCTACCGCGTAGTCCCTGAATTGTGGCAATCTCAGGTCGCGCATCAATATGCCACCATTGGCATGCGGATTTGCCCCCATCCGTCTTTCGCCTTTCGGAGCCAGTTCAGCCAGTTCCGGTTTTAACCTCCCATCTTCATCAAAAAGCTCTTCAGACTTATAACTCTTCATCCAGTTTTCTAACTGTTTCAAATGATCTTCGGGGGCTGATGCCGAAACTGAAAGCGGTATCTGATGGGACCTGAAAGTGCCTTCAACTTGTTTGCCATCAACCTCTTTTGGGCCGGTCCAGCCTTTTGGCGACTTTAAAATGATCATTGGCCAGCGGGGCCGCGTTCCCTCATGAAGATCATGAGCCTCATATTTTATTTTTTTGATCTGTGCTATCGCCTCGTCTAATGCCGCTGCCATGGCTTGGTGCATAGCCTCTGGCTCGGAGCCCTCCACATATATTGGTGTCCAACCGTAGCCACGGAATAACTGATCCAGTTCTTCGCGCGTAATTCTTGCTAAAATTGTAGGGTTAGATATTTTATAACCATTGAGGTGCAAAATGGGCAATACCGTACCGTCTGTAACCGGATTAAGAAATTTATTCGAATGCCAGGCGGTAGCAAGAGGAGCTGTTTCCGCTTCGCCATCACCTACGACACAGGCAACAATTAGTTCAGGGTTATCAAACACTGCCCCAAATGCATGACTAATGGAATACCCGAGTTCACCGCCTTCGTGAATTGATCCGGGGGTTTGCGGGGATGCGTGGCTTGAAATTCCACCGGGGTAGGAGAATTGGGTAAATAACCTCTTAAGCCCCTCCTCATCTTGTGTGATCATCGGGTATACCTCGCTATAAGTACTTTCGAGATACGTGCCTGCAACAACTGCGGGGCCGCCATGTCCTGGGCCAGAAATATAGATCATGTCGAGATCATGCTCTTTTATAGCCCTGTTAAGGTGGGTATAAATAAAATTTTGGCCCGGGGTAGTACCCCAATGTCCAAGCAGCATGTTCTTTATGTGCTCTAATTTTAGCGGTTCCTTTAATAAGGGGTTATCACGCAGGTAAAGCTGGCCTACAGACAAATAATTCGCGGCACGCCAATAGGCATGAATATTCCTTAACAATTCCGGCGAAAGTGGCTCTTTCTTATAGGTATCAATACCAGCAACATCATTTAATTCCATGATTTTAAATTTAGTAACTATATACAAGTTGGGACAAAGCTATCCCTCGCAATTATGGTAAATTGACTGTGTTTATTAAGCGTTTAGTAAACCTTATTGGGATCACCAAGAGGATTTCTGGCTTGTCGAAATAACTCAGTCTCACTCTTTGAAACTATACGAAGCAACGACCTATCTGGAACGGGCCTATTCGTTCCGTCGATTTTGGGGTTTGTAATTGTCTTTTTTTCGCCTGCTTTGTTTTTGTCCATAGGTCTGAAATTATATAGTATATATTGGCAATAGCATTATCAATCGACAATTTTAAAGGTTAGCCGCCTTTCGTCAACTTCGTCATGAATATCAACCTCACCGTTTCTGAAAAGAATAATACATCTTCAGTTGTTGCCCTTAAAACATATAGGCCATGGTTTAAAGCCCGGTATTTTATAGATCGTTGGCATCAAGAAAGCCCTTTGTTTCTTTTTGCCTAAATGCTTTATCAAAACTCCTTATGCAGGACCGCTTAGCCAGCCGATAATAAATATGTTTTTCATTTTTGTAATAGAATAAACACACCTAAAAATAATGTCTTTAAGCTGCTATGTGTTACACAAATAGGCAAATAAGTTGCATAATTCACATGTTTTGGAAGTTATTCTTACGCTGGCGGTAAATGATATAGGCACGTCTTTAATTTATTTTTCATGATTTGGACCTATTTTTTAGCCAAATCATTTTCTAAAATTGTTTTGTGTTCCTGGTACTGCTCTTTTGTTAACTGACCCGAAGCAAAGCGTTTTTGCAAAAGATCAAGCGGTGAATCTTTCCTTCTCCGCTGACCGGGTATATCGTAAGGGGTAGCGAAAATCCAGAATATCATTATCATCCAAATAAACCACCATATCATGTTCATTCCCCAAAAACCATTGTTGTACATCATGTTTATAAAATTATTAATGATTATTTATAGACTACCCCTGGTTTATAAAATTACAGGGGCTCTAAGTTCTGAGATGGTATAACTGTTAATACCTAATGCTTCCTGAAGCACACTGATATTAATCAGGTGTGTTGAAGAAATATCAGCTTGTTTGGCTCCAAGGTCTACTGTTACTGCTGTTACCCCAGCCACATTAGATAATCTTTGTTTGACTGCTGCGGCACAACCACCGCAACTCATACCGCCGATATGGTAGGTATGTAAAGTTGAATTTTCCATAATTTATTTAAATTGTTATTAATGATTTTAAATTAATTTTCTGTTTTTAGTAAAGTCCATTCTATGGGTCAACAAAACTGAGAAAGGTGAAGCCAAGTGATGCTTTAAACAAGCATTGTAATTAATAAAAAGCAATAATTTGATGTAACTTACTCAACCCCAACAGAGCAAATAAGTTAATAGAATATTAACTTATTTGCTCTGTTAAATCCACAGTACGAGGTATATTTATATACCTGGCTCATGATCTATCATTCTACCTGTCGTACGTCCATGATCGCTTGGTTGGAAATCTGTTTCCGCAATGCCAACAGAAGGGAACTCATGCGGTTTCGGCGGGGTAACATCAAGGTTCTCGCTATACGAACCGTCATTACTGCTTTGATTCTGTTCTTGTTCTAACTCATCAACAGCATCAGATCTTTTATTTGCTGGTTTCGCCGTTTTGGCGATTTCGTTAGAGTGACTTTTACTTTTTGATAATTTTTGATCCTTGGTTTTCATGATTTTTCAAATTATTAAATTGCTCATTTTAATACAGTAGCCAATAAAATAAAGGTACATGCAAGCTAAGTGTTGGAAGATGACCTTTGTCAAGTGATCCTATGATGTTAATCACTAAATTGTGAAAGCGAACCATTTAAACAAACGCCGGTTAGGAAACTATACCTGTAAATAGCAAACATATTTTGGTAGCGTAAACATTTCGCTGTTCTTGATCTTTTTCTTTAAGGCAAAATATCGGGCAAATCGAGCCGTGCTGCACCAATCCGGTTGTCGGCCATGCCATAATAAACATCAAAGCGGTCAGGCGTTCCAAGGTCGTCCCGGCGATCTATTCCGGTTGGAAAAACCACGTCAGCGATAATACCCACCTGTTCCTCCGGCAGCTCAGGTTTTAGTATTGGCTGTACGGTACGATAAATAATATCCATTACATTGCTCTCGGAAAGTATCATCAATCCTGCTGAATAGCAAAGCTGCGTTTTGTTACCGGATCTGGATTCTTCCTTAACACCGTGATAAAGGAACATCCAGCCAAATTTGGTTAAAACCGGAGGGGTACCGGCACCAATTTTTAGCACTTCCCATGCAGAAATAGGCATTGCCAGTGGACGATGGGAAGTAAACTCAGGGGACAGCCATTTACTCCCATTCTTGGGGTGGCTATGGCAGTAAGATAACCAAATACTTTCTTTGTGAATATCTATCTCTTTGTCCCACGCCTGATGCCGCTTTTCTTCAGGGCTCGTTCCGGGAAAGAGCGGCCTGTGCAGCATACCCAAACAATTGTGCCCGTGAGGACTGGGCACTGCTACTGGGAACAGACAGGCATCTTTGTCATTAATGCCGTTGAACTCAATGTGCTCGTACGGTAGATAGGTAGCAAGGCCCAATCGCTCCCAATGGAATAAATCTTTTGACTGCGCAAGGGCGATTCGGGGACCATTTGGCGTATAGGCGGTATATGTCATCATGTAATGTTCCAATGGTTCGACATAGGTTATCCTTGGATCTTCACATCCTCCGCCGCCATCCGGACGTTTCTCGTAATCCTCTTCAGGTTCCAAAGCTATGCCAAGCCGTTCAACACCGACAGGATCGCCGGCTTCATTAAATTTTACCCTTGCAATACCAATTCTGGAATAGTTCTCCTTAGTGGCAATGCGGGGAAACAGGTAGAGATTTCCGTCCTTACCCCTAACTGCTGCGGGATTTAAAACGCCACCGGCTTCCTGTAGATTTCCCGGCTCGGGTTCCATGATCACGCCGAGGCGTTGCATTTTAAATTCATTCATAAATCTTTTAATTGGTGGAAATTTTAAAGAAAATCAGCTTGATTATATATATTAATGAATATTGGGGGTTAAAGGTTCTGAACGGGGCGGATCCTCTGCTGTCCACCTGAAATCACATTTGTCGGCCCCGCCAGCAATACTTCCTGTTCGCTCCAGTTTAGCATGCCATAGTTGTGCCAAAGGATAATCCAAAGAACACCAGGTTTGTGTGCAGAATTTTGATAATCCTTTTGATCGAAAATATTCGGCTACCGGGCATTTTAAACAGTCAAATCCCACTACGTTGTCCGCTGTCTTAATATCTTGCCATTGATAGGACGGGCTATTAAACGGAAATGCCCTGAATAATTGCGTTGTTTTTAGTAACCGCCCATAAACTTTGCGATTACGCCATCCTGCTAACCACCAGGACAACTTGCCCATCTTTATATAAACTTTCCATGCTATGTCGTAAAATATTTTGGCAGTTGCTTCTTCATTTTGTCCCCTGGCAGTTAATTCATGGTAGAAGGCTGTTGACAAGGCTGCAAGATGCACAGTGACATACCCGCCCAAAGTAGGCATAACCGGGACTTCAGGTTTTAACTTTTGATACCTCTGCCAATAACAGGAAAGTATTTTTTTTACCGTTTCAATATCATAAAGCTTAATCAATTCAATTTTCGCTGATTTGGCAGCTTGTATTTTAAACCAATATAACAGAAGGTTTTTCATGGGTTATTTACATTTTCATACCCGACATCGGGTTTGCTCCATTTTTAAAAATATATTCGCTGTTCAATAAATAGGTTCCGGTGATCACCACAAGATCACGACCTTTCAAGCCCGAAGTAATTTCAATTTTATCACCCGTCTCCATGCCTACCTGCACCATGGCACTTTTATAGGTGTGGGCACCTGTTTTCAGCCATACTGTTGCGGCTTTTCCGTCTCTTAATACGGCGTTGACAGGCATGGAAAGCATGGCATGGCTTTGGTTCTTAATAATAACATACGCCGCCATCCCCGGTTTCAATAGGTGGTCGTTATTGGGAATTTCCACCCGCACAAGGTTTATCTGCGTCCCGGAGTTGAGTTCTGAGTTAACAAATTCAACTTTCCCCATAAAGGCTTTTTGACCTAAATCGGGTATCCTAACTTGAGCTACCACATTTTTTTCTATTTTAGAAAGCTCTGAACTATATACCTGTGCTTCGGCCCATACGGTAGAAAGGTCTGCCAAATGTACAATTGCACCGCCCTCCATCACATAATAGCCTTCTTTAACATCCAATGCATTAATGTATCCGCTGGCGGCACTGTAAAAGGCAGTTTTCGTTCCTGCGTCTTTCGTCGAGACCAATTGTTTAATTTCCGATTCTGACAAACCCCAAAGCAACAATTTATTCTTCGCGCTGCTGATCAGCTGATCAAAATCAATGACAGAATTATCCAGTAGCGGCTTATTTTTTATAGCCAGCAAGTATTCCTTCTTCGCATTATTCAAATCTTCGCTGTACAGATCATAAAGCCTGTCGCCCTTATGAACATAAGCTCCCTCGGTTTTAAAATATAGCTTCTCGATCCGGCCCATTATCCTTGAACTGATCGTTGTAACTTTGGCCTGGTCAAAATTGATGGTAGCTGTCAAAACAGACTGGCCGCCCGACATGCCGTCGCGGATCGTATCAACACTGATATTTCCCAATTGCGCCTGCTGGTCACTCAGGTTTATTTCATCCTTGTCGATTGACCTGCTTTGTTTTACCGCGATCAGTTTCATTCCGCATATCGGGCAATTACCCGGAACAGGCTCCATCACCTGGGTATGCATCGAACAAGTGTAATACACGCCCGGATTTTTGGCAATCTTCGCAGGCTTACCTTTACAGGCAGCTAAAAGAACGATCAGGAGGATGAGGTGTATGGGTTTCATGGTTTATTCTTTTACTTGTATAAAACTTTCACTATCCATTAAAAACTGCGCGTTAACGGCAACCTTGTCTGTTGGTGACAGCCCGCCCAGGATTTGCACCCTGCCTTTGTAGGTGCCGCCTATGGAAACTTTCTGCGGCCTGAAACCATCATCTGCTTTTTTGAAAACAACCTGGTCTATACCGAGTGACACCACCGAACCAGCGGGGATGGAAGAAATTGTTTTTTTCATACTGTAAATAGTAGCCCTTACCTGGCTCCCTACAGGTATGGAAAGCTTGTTGTTATTAAAATAGACCCTTGCGGTCATAGTTTTGGTGTCTTTACTATAAAAGGGTTCTATAAAATCAATTTTCCCATCGATGATTTCGCCAGGTGTAACATCAGAAACAAAATGTACTGGATTACCTGTTTTAACTATACCCTGGGCATCGGCATAAATACTTAACAGCGCCCAAACCTTACCGGTGTTGTAAACGCTAAATAACTGTTGCCCTTTTTGCACATAAGTACCTTCTTTTATTGTAAGCGGCTCTGTCACCAATGAATTATCACTCATCGTGACCTTACCATTACCCATGTTCTCCGGGCCTGCTTCGTGGATATGCCCGCTATAATTACTGTACTGGGTTAAGCTATTGATTAGTTGGTGGGATTCGATGATCGATCCGATTTGCCCCGCACTCACCCCCAATAGCCGGAGCCGTTCTTTTGACGCGTTAATCATTGAGGTATTTGAGGGGTCATTCTTTAAAAGGAATAGCAGGTTTTCCTGTAAGGTCATTAATTCGGGACTGTAAATATCCATGACCTTTTGTCCCTTACCTATTTCCTGGTATTTGTATTTCACATACAGCCTGTCAATCCGGCCGGATACCCATGCAGCGATCACACCTACCTGTCGGGTATCATAGGCAACAACACCCAGTGCATTAATTTCCGGGGTTATTTCGTCATCGCTAAGGGAGGTGGTTGGAATGGATGAAATGACATAGGCATTAGTGGGCTTTAGTAAAGAATTAAGGTTAATGTTAACCCTACTATCTGCTACCCTTTTTTCTTTTTGTTTACACCCGTAAAATAATGCAAACAATAGGCCCGCTACAAACAATGAGTAAAAAAACAATTTATAATTCCGCTTCATGTTTTTAGTTTTTTATCTCCAGTAATCTTTCCAGTTCGCTCTGCATGATCAATAACTGGCGCAACTGGTCAATGTATTCCAGCTGTGTCATATTTAATGTTTCCCATGCATCAAAAAGCATAAACATTTCTTCGGTATTCTGCTGATAGCCTAACTGCATGGTTTGGTAATTCCTTTTTAGGGCTGGGATGATATTGTCTTCATATAATTTCACCTGCCTTTTCTTAGCTATAAAATCCGTCATCATCGAAGCGGTCATCCCCTGAGCTTCGTTGATCACCATTAATCTTTGCTGGCCAAGCGCTTCGCCTTTCCATTTGTAACTTTCAATTTTGGCTTTGTACATTTTGGAAGACCATGGCGCGATTGGGATCTTAACCATAGCCATTAATGAAAAGCGCAGCGGGAGATCACCAAAAGCGATCATGTGATCATATTTAATACCGAACTCAGGTTTTAATTTTGTTCTCTCCAGCTTGCCCTGCAAATCATTTAGCTGTATCTCCCTGTCAACGGCTTTAATATCACTACGCGCGTTTATAAAAGTCCCGCTGTCCAGCGCTATGCCCGAATAGTCTTTGATCACATATCCCGTATCAATCTCCAATGGCTGTTGTTTATCCCTGTACATCAGCGCATTAAGCGCAATCCGATTCTGACTGATCTCACTTTCAAGCAGAACCGTCATATTTTGCACCTTGCCTAATGCTGCCTTCGCCTTGTAGTAAGCGCTGATCTTTTCCATGCCATTCTTATAACGCAATTCGGCGTTTTCAATCATGAATTGAAGCAATTTCCCATCCTGTTTGAGGATTTCCAACTTCCTTTTATCCATTAGCCAGCCATAAAAATCCTTTTTCGCCTCGGCATTCAATTCGTTAAGCGAATAATTCTTTTTCTCCTTTTCCACCGAAGACATGGTTTGCATGTAGTTTGATTCCGCGTTTAGACGGCTCCGGTTTGGGAACATTTGTTGGGCAGAGATCATAAATTGTCCCATACCGGGGTTCCCCATACCACCGCCCTTCCACATTTTAGTGTCATACGGTGTCATAAAAAAGCCAGCGCCAACTTCGGGAGGCATCCAACTCCTGGCCCCTTTGGCATCTTCATCCATGGATCGTATATCAGCATCGTACATTTTCAACTGCGGGTTTACCCTTTGAATTTCATTCAAAATGCTATCGAGTTTTATTTGTTGTGCTTTAACAGTGGTGGTATAAACCATGAATAAAACGATCATTAATAATTTACTTTTCATGGTTTAATGTTTTATTTCGATTACGTCGATTTTCTTATTTTTTCGCAACTCATATTCCTTGGTCATTAAAAAAGTAAGCGGGGTAACCAAAAGGACATAGGTAGATGATGTTAACACGCCGCCGATCATGGGCAATACAATAGGAATCATTACATCGCTCCCAACACCGGTACTCCAAAGGATCGGGACAAGGCCAAAAAGCGAAACGCACACAGTCATTAATTTAGGCCGTAATCTTTTGGCTGCCCCTAAAATGACATATTCCTTCAGGTCTTCCTTTGTAATGGTTTCGCTTGAGTTACCTTTTAACGCCACTAATTGCTGCATGGCATCGTTGAGATAGATCACCATAACGATATTAGTTTCTACGGCAAGGCCGAATAAGGCTATAAAACCAACAGCAACAGCCACCGAGAGGTTTACGCCCCAAAAATACACGATAAAGGCACCGCCGATCAAAGCAAATGGGATGGATATAAGGCTTATCAAAGCTTCCCTTGCAGACTTAAACGCCAAGTACATACAAAAGAAAATAATTAATATCACTACAGGCATGATCATTTTTAAGGTTTTTTCACTGCGTACCAAATTTTCATACTGCCCGCTCCAGTCCATAAAATACCCTTTGGGCATTTTTGAAAGTGATTTATCCAATTTATCTTTTGCTGCCTGTACCGTACTGGCCAAATCCCTTTCCCTTACATTAAACAGTACAGTACCGCGAAGCATGGCATTTTCTGAATTGATCATAGGAGGCCCCTCAGTTATTTTTATATCAGCAACAGCTTCCAGCGGGACCGGGCCAAAATTCATGGTCTGTACCTGTAAGTGTTTCAGAGCCCCTAAATTATTTCTAAAATCCTGGCCAAACCTTGCATTGACAGAAAAGCGCTGGCGTCCCTCTATGGTGGTAGTTAAATTCATTCCGCCCAAAGCACTTTCTACAACCGCGTTAACATCGTCAATACTCAACCCGTAACGGCCGATCTCATCGCGTTTAGCAATTACATCAATATACTTGCCCCCGGTTATCGGTTCCACATATAAATCCTTGATACCAGGAATCCCGTTCAATTCTTTCTTTATTTTTTGGGCAAAGGCATAAATCGTATCGAGGTTTTGTCCATATACCTTTATTCCCACATCGGTACGAATGCCTGTTGAAAGCATATTGATGCGGTTGATGATAGGTTGCGTCCATCCGTTGGTAACTCCGGGTATCTGCAATTTTGAATTTAACTCATCAATGATCATGTCCTTTGTCAATCCTTTGCGCCACTGAGATTGAGGTTTTAATAACACGATGGTTTCTATCATACTTATAGGCGAGTTATCTGTGGCTGTATTCGCCCTGCCTGCCTTTCCTAATACATTTGTTACTTCCGGTACTGTTTTAATAATCGCGTCCTGTACCTGTAATATCCTTTTCACTTCTGAATTGGAAACATCCGGCATCAGTACCGGCATAAATAGTAAAGAGCCCTCATCTAACGGCGGCATAAATTCCGAACCCAAACGAATGATCATAATCGCGCCAATTGCAAGTGCAATTAAATTTATGGCAATCGTTGTTTTTCTCCATTTAAGGCAAGAACGGATTAGCGGCTCATACAATTTTTCCAAAAAGCGATTGACCGGGTTTGCGGTATCCAGAAGAAACCGGCCTTTCATAAAAAATGAAATAAGCACAGGGGCCAGTGTAACCACCAAAATGGCATCTACAATTAAGATAAATGATTTTGTCCACGCTAACGGGCCAAATAATTTCCCCTCCTGCCCGGTAAGTAAAAAAACAGGCAGGAATGAACTGATAATGATGATGGTTGAAAAAAATACACCACGGGATACCTGTTTGGAAGAACTTTCAATTATAGCTTTCCTAATATCTTCAGGTATAATACGATATCCCTTTTCTTTTTTTGCTTTTAGTTCTGTTTTCTTGTTGAACATCCTGTCATTATTAATTAGATACAATCATTTGATTGCCGTATAATTTATTTGTGCTCATCTTCCTGTTTGTTTTGCCAAACCGATAAATTACGGTAGGAGTTTTCTGACATGATAATCCCATTATCAACCACGACCCCGATTGCTAATGCGATACCGGTAAGCGACATCAGGTTAGACGATAAACCAAAGGCGTCCAATAAAATAAAACTTATAGCGATGGTTATAGGCAGCTGAATGATTATGCTAAGCGCGCTTCGCCAATGAAACAGAAATATGAGTACAACGAGGCAAACCATAATGATTTCTTCTAAAAGCTTACCCTTTATCGTTTTCAATGTCGCTTCAATTAATGTACTTCTATCATATGCCGTTTTAAAAGTTACGCCATCCGGCAAACCTTTCTGTACGTCGCCCATTTTAATTTTTACCGCTTTAATAACCTGATCAGCATTCTCGCCATATCTCATTACTACAATACCACCGACAACTTCGCCTGTGCCATTTTGATCCACAATACCTAATCGCAGATCACCCCCCATTTGAACGCTTGCAACATCTTTTACCCTAACTGGAATGCCATTGTAATTCCCAACTGCAACGCTTTGCAGGTCCGCGATGCTTTTTACATAGCCCAAACCCCGAATGATATAAGACATATCACTCATCTCAAACTTCCTTCCGCCCACATCATTATTATTCGCCCGTACCTTATTCATTACGTCCATTAGCGATACATGATAGTATTGCAGCTTTACAGGATCTACAATCAGTTGGTATTGTTTTTCAAAGCCGCCGAAAGAAGCCACTTCTGATACTCCAGGTACTGTTTGTAGTGCAAATTTGATATACCAGTCCTGCAAGGCGCGCTGATCCCCTAAAGGCATTTTTTTTGCATCGAGGGTATACCAGAAAACATGCCCAACCCCTGTCCCATCAGGGCCTAATGATGGCGTCACACCCTGGGGCAGCAGGCGCTGCGCATAGTTCAGCCGCTCCAATACCCTTGTTCTGGCCCAGTATAAATCTACATCATCATCAAATACGATATACACGAAACTCATTCCGAACATCGATGTGCCGCGTATATTTTTTATTTTAGGAATACCTTGAAAATTGGAAACTAAAGGATAAGTCACTTGGTCTTCTATCAGTTGCGGGCTTCGTCCCATCCATTCGGTAGAAACAATCACCTGGTTTTCCGATAGGTCAGGGATCGCATCAACAGGGTTTCTCTGTATAGAGAACCAACCCCAAATAAACAATCCGGTGGCAATTGTTATAACTATATATCGGTTATGAAGCGACAGACTGATCAACTTTTCAATCATTTTAATCGTTTTTTATTAAAATTTAAAAAATGGATAAATGAAATCACTGGATAATACATCATAGTATTATGCTTAATTAAATGATTTTAAAGGGATGCTGCTATGAAAAGCAGCCAACAGCTCAAATCAGGTAAGAGCAGTATAAGGTATAAATAGAGGTATGCTGCCCGAAAGGTGGTGCGTGGTTGTCAAGGACGGTATAAGACTTTTCAAAAGTTCCCTCTATGGGTTCCAATGAAGAAAAAGGTAAGATTACCGGGACAAAATGGATTACAATTGTTGAAAAACCTGGCCCATAATGATTGTCCTTTACCTTAAAAGAATGTTTAATGGTTTTGCAGCAATCATTAGTTTTAGCCGCCACTTTAGTGTTCGCCCCCTGGATTTCACCGATTGAAAAAGTCGTTGAACTTAAAAAACCACAGCAATAATAACTACTTGCAGACACTCCGGTAGCGGAGAGCAGGTAAAAAGCAGTTAATAGCACTATAGTGATTTTTTTCACGGTATAAAGATATTTGTTTATTTTCAATTTGGCCTGGTGAATTGCGACTGTTAATCGACCTTTTTATCTTGTGCCGCTTTATCCTTTGCCTGTTGTAGAAAAAAGCAATGGGCGGCACAGGCGTGCAGTTTGTAGTTCCTGTGAACATATCCCCAGCTATGTCCTTCCGGGTCTAAGATAGCGCATTCTTCCTCCTGGGTGTTTTTGAGTTGGAGTACGGTTTCGCCGGCATTGTTAACATAATCTCCGTTATTTTTAGCAAAACCAAGTTTATGGCCTTTGGCATCGACCACTGCACCGCCTTTGTCAATAGAATATAGGGTCTCTCCCTGGTTATTTTTGACAACGTTGTCTTTGGTAATATAACCCAGTTTGGTGCCGGCATGGTTATGGATGCCTCCTTTACCATCAATAGAAATAAATGTGTACTTGGTTGAATCCTTTTTCTTTTGGGCAAATGAATTAACGGAGAACAGTGTGCAAACCGTTAATATTAAAACAGATAACTGCCATATTTTTTTCATGATCTTAAAATTTATTAAGTTGTTTTATTTGAGTGAAGTGCTTTCTAAAATTTCCTTGTGATCCTGGTATTCCTCTTTTGTGATCTCACCAGAAGCAAAACGCCTCTGCAACAGATCGAGCGATGAGTTTTTCCTTTTTCGCTGTCCGGGGATATCATAAGGGGTAGCGAAAATCCAAAATATCATTACGAACCAAAGGAACCACCATATCATGTTCATTCCGCCAAAACCGTTGTTATACATCATGATCTGTTTTTTTAAGTGCTATGTTATTTTGATAAAGGTAGCCTGGATATAACGGCCATGGCATGACCATTGTCAGGCCAAAAGGTGACGTTGATCACAATTGCAGCCGCTAATTTTGTAACGGCATAAAATATTGATAATTAAAAACTTATAAATTATAACTGAAACTTTAACATGGTCTGTTTGTAGTATGATGACACCATAATTAAAGATCAGAGAAGATGAAAAAAGTATTGATTGCCCTAACTGCTATTGTTTTAAGTTTTAGTGCCATGGCACAAACGAGCAGTATGAAAATGAAAGACGGCTGTATGATGAAAGACGGCAAAATGATGATGATGCACGACGGTAAAATGATGGCCATGGATAAAGACATGACCATGAAGAACGGTACTATGGTTATGTCCAGCGGCATGGTCAAGATGAAAAACGGCAAAACCATGATGATGAAAAACGGTTACTGCGTGGACATGAACGGCAAAGTGATAAAGGGTATGAAAATGAAAGGCATGAAAAAGATGGACGGCATGAAAATGTAATCCCTTTTTGTAAAACAATAAAGCCTGCATTGCAGGCTTTATTGTTTTTAATTAAACTGCTTGAGCATTATACCCTTTGTTTTTAAGTGTGTTTATCACATCCACAGTTGTCAGGCCGTCTTCAGCCTCGATAGATAAAATTTTATTGGGATCAGCCGTATTTACTTCCCAATGTTTAACACCTTTTAAGTTGTTTAAAGTTGGGGTAACGTTAGCTATGCAGCCGCCGCAGTTGATATTTGTTTTGAATTTTAAAGTTTCCATGATTTCTATTTTTGAATTATTTTAAATTTATTAATTGAGTTTTGCGAGTTTCAGCCGCAGGCTGTTACTGACTACTGAAACTGAACTTAATGCCATTGCTGCTCCAGCGATCATTGGGTTTAATAAAAAACCGTTGATTGGATAAAGGATTCCTGCCGCCAAAGGAATACCGATCAGGTTATAAATGAATGCCCAGAAAAGGTTTTGCCTGATAGTTTGGACAGTCAGTTTAGAAAGTTTTAAAGCTTTGGGTACCTGTAAAAGATCAGATGACACTAAAGTCATCTTGGCCACATCCATCGCAATATCAGAACCTTTACCCATCGCGATAGAAACATCTGCCTGGGCCAATGCCTGGCTGTCATTGATACCATCGCCGATCATGGCAACCGTTTTACCTTTTGCCTGCAATGCTTTTACAAAATCCGCTTTCCCGGATGGCAGTACATCTGCCTGGTAATGATCTATTCCCGCTTGTTTAGCGATAGCGGCGGCGGTTACGCTATTATCGCCGGTCAGCATGTAAACTTCAATACCCTGACTTTTTAATGCTGCTACAGCTTTAGCTGAGGTTTCTTTAATTCGGTCTGTGATAGCTGCAATGGCCAGCACTTCTTTTTGGTTACCAAAATAGATCACCGTTTTGGCTTGTGCCAGCAATCCTTCGATACGAGTTTGCAAGTCAGCAGGTATACTCAATTTCCTTTCGTCAACCAATTTATGGCTGCCTGCCTGGTAAAGGTTTCCCTCATATTTAGCCTCTACACCAAGTCCTGTTAAACTTTCGAAGCTGGATATACGCAAAGGTATGCTGGTGCCTTTTTGCAGATAAGTGACAATAGCATCCGCCAAAGGGTGTTCAGATTGTTTTTCCATTTCCCCGAATATCACTTGCAAAGTGTCTTTGTCTACAATGCTTTCTGACCAAAACAGATCAGTCACTACCGGTTTACCTTCAGTGATCGTCCCGGTTTTATCTAAGATAATGGCGTTTACCTTATACCCTAATTCCAGCGCCTCGGCGTCTTTGATCAGGATCCCGTTTTCAGCACCCTTGCCCATACCAACCATAATGGCTGTTGGCGTTGCCAAACCTAAAGCGCAGGGACAAGCGATAACCAGAACAGTCACCATTGCAAGCAAACCCTGGGTAAACGCATATTGGCCGCCGAATATTTGCCAGATCGCAAAGGTAACTATAGCGATACCTATAACCACCGGAACAAATATGCCCGCTATTTTATCCACCAGCTTTTGTACAGGTGCTTTTGAGCCCTGGGCATCCTGTACCATTTGGATGATTTGCGCCAGCATGGTATTACTACCGACTTTCTCGGCTGTAAAACGAAAACTGCCTTTTTGATTAATGGTGCCCGCAAAAACGGGACTGCCTGCTTTTTTTTCTAAAGCTACAGGTTCGCCCGAGATCATACTTTCGTCGACGAACGAGCTCCCTTCGTAAAGAATGCCGTCGACCGGGATCTTTTCACCAGACCGTACCAATATTTTATCGCCGATCTGGACATCTGCAATGGCGGTTTCCTTTTCGCCTTCCGTAGTAATTAACTGCACTGTTTTAGGTTGCAGGCCGATTAGTTTTTTGATGGCCGAAGAAGTGTTGGATTTCGCCCGTTCTTCCAACAACTTTCCCAACATAATAAAAACGATGACTACGGCAGCGGCCTCAAAGTATACATGAGGATGCAAGCCTTTGCTATACCAAAATCCGGGATCTAAAGTATTAAAGACACTGAACAAAAAAGCAATACCTGTCGACAGCGCAACGAGGGTATCCATATTAGCCTTTCCATGACCGGCCTGTTTCCAGGCACCGGTAAAGAAGTTGCGGCCAAAAAAGAATAATACCGGCGCGGTCATCGCCATCATGATATAATTGGCATACGGCAAATCCATGCCAAACATCCCTATAAGCACGATGGGCGCGGTTAAAATTGCTGCCCAAGTGATTTTTGTTTTTAGGAGTTGGTAATTATTCTGCTGCGCCTCTTCCTGCATCGCTTTTCCATTTTCTGTATCTAAGATCAGGTCATATCCTACGGACTGCACCGCTTGTTGAAAAGCAGCGGGCTGTACGATTTCGGGATGAAAGGCGACCTTCACCGTTTGTGTAGCAAAGTTCACTTCTGCTTTCTCGACACCTTTTTGCGAACCGATCATGGACTCAACACTGGACGCGCAACCAGCGCAAGTCATCCCTGTAACCGGGAATGTAAGCGTTTGTGTATTTTGCATGAGCTGTTTTTATATAATACAAAATTACTGTAGAAGGGCATTCCGGCTCTTACATGATTCTGCTTAAATTTTATAAAATATCGACAATTACCCCTGTTGGCTGACAAAATTTACACCTTACAGCTATCTTTAGGAACCTGATACAGATTAGAATCCGTCCTATGACGTTATAATTATTTTATATATTAACCTGAAACATATCCCTACATTGCTCTTTAAAAACTTGATATTTCACACCGATCTGCGGCTGCCATTCTTTAGCTATTTTATCTGTGGTCGAGCAAGGGATTTTTATTCAAAGGGAAGATGGCAGGTAAAACGACCTAAACTCCGGGCAGGGTGTCCGGTATTTCCATCTTAGCCACGCTGATCTGGTCATCAGCCATTCCATAATAAACATCGATCCGGTTAGGCTGGCCAATATCGTCGTCGGTCAGTCCCTGTTGGAAACACAACGTTTCTGATTGTACCAATCGTTTCTTCCTGCAATTCCGGAACTAAAAATAGGTTTGGGCGAACGGTAAAGAATTTTTTGTGGATATTTTATGGATAAGAACATTATCCCTGCCGAATAGCAAAATTCAGGGTTTGATGCTGTTGATCCTGCCATTTCATGTACGCCGTGATAAACGATCATCCAGCCGTGCCTGGTCAGTACCGGCGGGGCTCCGGGGCCAATTTTTAAAATTTCCTATGGTTCCATGGGATAAGCCAAACGTGATTAGATGTGTATTTGGCATATTGCATAGTGGAGTCTTGTCCTAAATTGTAATAAGATATCCAGATGCTTTCTTTGTATATATCTATTTTCCCGCCTTCCTATTTAATCCTTAATTTATAAAACGGGACTGTAATTCAGGTTTGATGTAGAAATTGGATGGAATCTTCTGATGATCTTATGGATGAGTTCCAATGAAGGATAACCTTTTGAAAATAAAATATTTAATCAAGAATTAAAGTATCTTTGTTTTCTTTCTCCTACCGCTGTTTCCATTAATTATTTAAGATCGTGGCTAAAATTGTGCATAAACAATACATTATAGCCATCGGCGCATCTGCCGGAGGATTGGAAGCCATATCTGCTTTCTTTGATTATACTCCGCTTGACGCGGTTTCGTATATTTTGATACAGCATCTTTCGGCCGACTTCAAAAGCCAGATGGGGCAAATATTGACCCGCCACAGTAAAATGGAGGTTGTAGATGTTACCGAAGATATGAATGTAGAATCCAATAAGGTTTACCTTATTCCGAGTTCTAAATTCATGAAGATCAAAAATGGAAGATTGATCTTGTCTGATAAAAAAGACCAACAGCGCCCGCATTTAACGATAGACTACTTTTTTATATCCTTAGCGGAGGAACGGGGCGATAAGGCAATTGGTATCATTTTATCCGGTACAGGGCATGATGGTTCAAAAGGAGTGGAAGCGATTAAAAAAGCAGGTGGGATTGTTCTGGTCCAAGACCCCGATACCGCTACTTTCAAAGAGATGCCACTAACGGCGATTGCAACCGGATATGCTGATCTTATTATTTCTCCGCAGGCCATGCCGCAGGTTATAGAAGATTACGTAAACCAAGACGGAATTTTAGATGTTTTGACAGACAAACATGAAAATATAAGTGAAAGTGAGCTAAAGGGCATCATTGGCTTAATAAAAGGAAGTTTACCACTTGATTTTACCGATTACAAACGTCCTACCATATTACGCAGGATCAAAAGGCAGATGGTACAACAAAATATTGGACAGGTTGCCGAATACCATGAGTTCTTAAAAAACAATCCCAAAGAAATAGAACTTTTAGCCAACGCCTTTTTAATTGGGGTTACCTCATTTTTTCGCGACCCGGAAGCTTTTAAAGTCATTGAAAAAAACGTAGTGCCGGATATCATCAAACATAAAATCAGGGATGAAGTTTTAAAAATATGGGTAGCAGGCTGTGCTACAGGAGAGGAAGCTTACTCGATAGCTATCCTCGTCAGAGAATATTTGGATAAAAACAATAAAAACCTGGAAGTTAAAATATTTGCTACAGACATTAATAAAACAGCCTTAGATATCGCTTCAAAAGGGATTTATCCGGACACGATAAAAAAAATGGTATCCAAAGGACGACTGGATAATTTTTTTACTGCTGAGGGGGGCAATTACAAAGTCAAACATGAGATCAGGAAGATGTTGATCTTTGCCCAGCATGACCTGGTTAAGAACCCACCGTACTGTAATATTGATTTGATTAGCTGCCGCAACCTGCTGATCTACATGAACCCAATTTTGCAGAAAAAAGTATTCTCGATGATGCACTTTGGATTAAAGAAAGATGGATACCTGTTTTTAGGCCCAAGCGAAAGCGCAACCGTTATCAAGGAAGATTTTTCCGAGATAAGCTCCAAATGGAATATTTTACAAAGTAATAAAAGCGGACGAAAGGTAAAATTTGATGCTTTTTCCTCACCGGTTATGGAGGAAATTAAAACACCGCTTAAAGAAGTCCATAAGAAATCCGACCTTCCTGTTTCTAAATCAGCTTTAGCCGATCAGATCAATCTGGCCATATTGAAAGAATCCGGGTTTAGCGGTGTTTGTACCGATGAAAATTTAATGGTTATCCAGTCATTTGGTAATACCTCGATTTATCTGAAAAGTGAAAACTTCAATCATGATTTGATTGAATTACTGCCCGGAGACTTTTCGATAGCTTTTAAGGCTGCAGCACATAAAGCATTGAAGTTGAATGAAAAAGTTTTACTGAGCGATGTAAATTTTGAGGGCATACCCATTTTAAAAGATAGTTCGGTTAATGTCCTGATCTCTCCTTTTTTGATGGATAGATCAGAAAAACAAATATTGCTGATCCTGTTTTCTGAAAGCTTGGTAAAGCCGTTAGAAAAGAACATTATTAAGAGTGCCGATATAAGTGAGCTTACAAAAGAGCATGTTATCAATCTGGAACATGAACTTGCCGAATCAAAATATAATCTCGCTGAGGCTAATGAGCGGGTTGAGTCAACTAATGAGAATATGCAATCTTTTAATGAAGAGTTGCAGTCTGCCAATGAGGAAATGCAATCCGCTAATGAAGAAATGCAGAGCACGAATGAGGAATTGCAATCTGTGAACGAAGAATTACAAACGATTAATAAAGAACATCAACTTACTAATGCGGAGTTGACCGAATCAAACGATGACCTCAACAATTATTTCCGCAGTAACTTGAACGGCCAGTTGTTTGTTGACCATAACATCATGCTCAAAAAGTACTCCCCCGGTGCGGTCAAACATATCAATGTCCGGGATAGTGATATTGGCCGTCCATTAAGCAATATTACGACCAACATTAAATTTGAAACACTCATAGATGATGTTAAACAGGTGATGATTGACGGGAAAACGATTACCAGGGAGGCTGAGGCATCGGATGGAAAAGTGTACCAGGTGATGACCATGCCTTATATAAGGAAAGAAAGCAAAAAGGGGGATGGCGCAATTATTAGTTTTTATGATATTACGGAATTAAAGAAATTACTTCACGACCTCGATATCAGCAATAAAAACTTCGATAAAAGCAACAAGAGTTTGCTACGGATAAACGCTGATCTGAATAATTTTGTCTACGGCGCATCACATGACCTCAACGCACCGATATTGAACATTGAAATGGTTTTAAAGATACTGAACAAAAAGATTGACAGCCAGGACCCGGACGTGATCAATTTATCAGTGATGATGAATAACGCCATTACAAATTTCAAAACTGTTATTAATGATTTAGGCAAAATTGGCTTGATCGATGCTGAAATGCTGGAAGACAGCGAACCGGAAAGCTTTATTGATACTTTTGAAGAAATAACAGAGATCATATCCGAAAGGATAAAATTAGCCGGGGCAAATTTTTCGGTTGATTTTCAGGAAAAAGAAGTTAAATTTTCTAAAAAGTATTTGAGAAGCATTATATTAAACCTGATTACCAATGCGATTAAATTTTGTCCCACTGACAGGAATCCTGATATCACGATCAGTACAAAAAAAGAAGAAGGCTTTATTCTGCTGACCGTAAAAGATAACGGCATTGGTGTAGAAAAAGACCGGATAGATTTTATCTTTAAAATGTATCAGCGGATCAATAACGATGTGGAGGGCCAGGGTGTGGGCCTTTACCTGGTCAAGAAGATCGTAGATGCATCAGGTGGGAAAATAGAGGTGGAAAGCGAGGCCGGTAAAGGCAGTACGTTTAAAATATTTTTTAAAATTTAAATTATTCAAAATGACTAAGCGGATACTCGTTTTTGATGACGATAAGGACATTTCCTCGATCATCCGATATATACTGGAAGAAAAAGGATGGGAAGTACTTTGCAGCCACAACAGTAATGATGCAGTAGAGAAAATAAAAAAAATACAACCTGCCATCATTATGATGGATAATAATATCCCTGATCATGGTGGTGTAGCCACCACAAAAAAGATCAAAATGGAAAAAGAATTACAACATATTCCGATCATCTTTTTCACGGCAAGCTCAGATGCGAAAAGCTTGGCCGCAGAGGCCGGCGCAGACGCTTGCCTGTCTAAGCCATTTGACTTGGTGAACCTGTATAGTGTAATCGAATCGTTGTTACTTCAACCCGTTTAATATTTTCCAGGCAACAGATAGTTCAATAATTGTAGCCAAATATTAATGTCTGTATTAAACGTGGGCGAGCTCACGCGATGTATAGATCAGCGGTGCCCCTAATTCTGCTTCCAGTTTCGCCAGAGTTTTGAGGGTAAGGTTATGGTTCCCTTTCAGCCACTTATTGATTTCGGACGGCTTTTTATTCATTTTTAATGCCAGGTCTTTTTGTGTGTAACCCTTCTCATGTAGCAGTTCATTGATCCTGACTACGATATCGGTATACTGCCGTACAAAAATGCGCACCTCTTCTGGCGTTTCATCCTGTATCCTTTGTGCAACTTTACTTCTCATTAGCCTGTAATTTATAATAGTATTTCTACGTCATTAGCTGCGGTCAGCATCCGCCTGTTATCTTCATCTATGATGATTTCACTATCCCTTAACGCTTCTTCTATACGTTTTGCAAACCGGCAGGCTTCTATCCATTTAAAATGGATGTCCTTGCTTTCCTGGTTTGTCCATGCGGACTTTATGCCGCCATTGAACAGTACCACGATATCATCCCGGTTATTGACCCGCAAAGCGTAAAGACGGAGTGGAAAGTTGGGATAAGCAAATAGTAATTGCTGTATTTTTACCTTGCCGGTATTCGGCAAACCCGTAACCTCATTCTCCGGACGGTTGAACAAAGCGTCAACCGCCCCGTGGTCATCACCTATGCTATCCAGCACAAAACTTAAAAGCTGCTGTGTGGCCAGTTTTAGTTCCGGGACAGCATCATACTTATTAAAGAACTTGTCAGTTTCATTCTCCGCCGCATCTTCCCAACGTACCGTATAAAATGTACACTTTTTTCCTTCATCATCCCAAACTTCTAATGCAAAGATATTCACTTATAAGTTAATCTACAATTTTATTTTTTAAGATCCTTAAAAGCCATCTTTTATGATAACTTTGATTTGATCAGTCTGATCAATCCGGCAATTTTCCGGTCAAGCCAGTATTCCTGCTTTTGGTATTGTTTGTAACCAAATATGATGATAATTACCAGTAAAAGCCATTCTATGATTCCCATATTTAAAAAGACTGCTGTTATTAAACAGTTAAAAATGCCTCATCAACAGTATAAATAAAAAATATCTCCCTCGTTTCATCAATTTGAAGCAGATTAACCTGTTCGAAAACAAACCCATCACCAATTTGATCATGAAACTCTTGTGTCATTAGCGAAACGCATTCCTTATAAAACACCAGTTCATCTGCATATTGACCTTTAATAGCCACTGCAAGGGCCGGGAAAAGTATAACTGGATCAATCTGAGCAATATCGAATACTTCTTCCCAGCAATGCTTGTGGATTTCATAGGTTAAGTGTTTGAAATCAGCATACGACTGTTGCTTGTTATGGTCATACTTTTGCGGATTATCGTAAATGTCCCGCTGTTTGTCCCATATCATTTCCCAGGCGCGGTACAGGTCGATAATAAAATTATCCGGGTCAATCGCAATTTTTTTGGTTACAAAAGTGTTCCAGATAGCAGCCGGTAGTTCGATATAGATCAAACTATGGTTGATGTCGAAATAGCTTTTATAGGTCGCCATTAAATCATTGAAATGAGATACCTGGTAAACATTCCCCCAAAACTGTACAAGCATTTGGCCGTCCTTTGACCCGATATTAAAAGCATTTGGCTGTACCATCGCATACTGACCAAAAGCTTCGGCATATAAATTGAGTGGTAATTTGTTGGTTCCCGACATTTTAATGGACTTTGTATTACAAAATTGCAAAAAAAAGGATAAGCTACCAACCAATATAGTTCTGATCAATACAACCAATATTCTCCAATTTAGCTAAACACTACCCGGCACGCTTAACACACCTTTTTGATAATGTTATGGCTAATGCCTCGGAATACCAAATAGCATCCTGCTTTTTTTCTCATGGCATCCCCTTCGGGCGGGCTTTCCGCTATATCTTCTATCGAAGGATACGCTTCCAATCCCTGATGCTTTCCCTCCACACACCTCCCTTTTTAACACCATTTATTTTCTTTTGAGCCGTCACATATCTCAAAGCTTGAGTTCCTTTCTCCATGTCTTTTGAAACACTGATCGCCTATGGCTCCAATGGCATTTTTTAATTAAATCAATAATTTTTTCAGGCGAAACGGGTAAAAAGCGCAGCTAAAATCAAGCCCGGATTTGTTGTTGGGTTTGCAAAAGATTTCCGGCATAATTCAGTCGTTCGTACCTCTCTCCCTCAGCCTTCGGCACTTATTCCGTTTCCTTTTGCCCGTAGCCGGGCTTTAAGATTTGCTTTCTTTTTTCCCTTTTTCTTTTGAAAAAAATCATCCCAAAAGTCACACGGAAGAAAGGAAAGAGAAACAAAATAATTATTCATTAAAAAATTAAAAATTATGCTATTCACAGGACGAGTAACCGCAAACGCAGAGTGCAAAGCGGTCAAAGGAGACAAACAGGTAATCAATTTTACCGTAGCCATCAACCAAAGATGGAAAAACAAAGCGGGCGAAAAACAGGGAAAAACCGCATTTATTGATTGCGCTTACTGGCGAAATTCCGGCATAGCCGAATACCTCACCAAAGGCGCGGTTGTAGAAATTCAGGGCTGGATGGAAGCACAAGCCTACCAAAGCCAAACCAAAGGGTTGCAGGCAAGATTGATTTGCACCTGCGACACTATTAAGCTTTTTTCACTGACCACTCAAACAGGACAAAGGGCGGACAAAAAGGAAACTGCAAAAGAAGTTGCAGGAGCAATAGGTATAGGCAAGGACGAAGACGATTTGCCATTCTAATTATTAGCAATCCCATTTATTTCAAAATCAAAATTAAAACATCATGGCACACAATATCAATTTCAACGAGCAAACAGGACAGCATAGTTTTTTCAGCGTAAAGGAAAAAGCATGGCACGGATTAGGGCAAATCGTAGCAGATTACCCCACCAGTAAAGAAGCATTGCAATTTGCAGGGCTTGACTACGAGGTTATTAAATCACCCTTATTTACCCAAAGCAGGGCAATGACAGTTGGCAACGAAGGGGAATTAATAGCAGGTATGGACATTGCCGTTCCTAACTACTATGCTACCATGCGCACCGATAACAATACGGTTTTAGGCGTAGTCGGCAGGGATTACAGTATCGTACAAAACCGGGACGCATTCAGCTTTTTTGATGCTATCGTTGGCGGGGATGGGATGCAGTACGAAACCGCAGGGGCTTTGGGGAATGGCGAACGCATTTTTATTACCGCCAAACTGCCCGGCTATATCCGTGTAGGCAAAGACGATTTTATTGAGAAATACCTTTTCCTGACCACTTCGCACGATGGTTCAGGTAGTATCACCGCAGCATTTACCCCGGTTAGGATTGTCTGCCAGAATACCCTCGGTGCTGCACTCCGTAACAGTTCCAATACAATTAAGATACGCCACACCGCCAGCGCAGAGGACAGGTTGAAAGAAGCCCACAAGGTAATGGGCATTTCCAACAAAATGGCTGATGAACTGGACGGCATCTTTAACCAATGGACAAAAGTGCGCATTACCGATAAAGACGTCATGAAACTCATCCAACAGGCAATGGCACCGAGCAAGGAAGTGCTAAAGAGCCTGAAAACAGGCGAGGAACTTTCCACCGTCTTTAAAAACATCTGCGAGAATGCCTTTATGTACGCAATGGCAAGCCCTACCCAACAAACCGAAACCACTAAAGGGACTTTGTTCGGCGCGTTCAACGCCATTACAGGCTATTTCCAAAATGTCAAGGAATACAAAGACGATGAAGCCAAAGTAAAATCCATCATAGGCGGTACAGGACAACTGCGCACACAAGCTGCATTTGATTTATGCCTCGGCTATGCCAAAAGCGGAGCAGAAGCATTGACCCTCAACTAACATTCAAAAGGGGGAGCGATCCCCCTCATTTTAAAAGCACAGCAGATGAAAACGATAACACTTAAACTATACAGTTTCAAGGAACTTACCAAAGAAGCCAAAGAAAAAGCCCTGACTACTTTTCGGGACTTAAATATTGGCTTCGATTGGTGGGAGCATGAATACGAGGACTTTATCGAATTGGTTTCCCACCTCGGCATTGCCGTAGATAAGGACAGTATCAAATTCAGCGGTTTCTATTCGCAGGGTGACGGCAGCGCATTTTCCGCAAAGGTCGATTTATCCAAACTTTTTAACGCCATCGCCCAACAATCATGGAAAGACTATGCGCCCCAACAGGAGTTCCCGTTCCAGTTGCCGACCATTGACCGCAGGGTACTGGAATTGGTCAAAAATGGCATCCTGCCCAATGAACCGCAAATCATTGGGAGGCAAAAGCAATACGATGTAACCGTGGATTTGGGGATTTATGTCGTTAACGAAAACGGCAGAAACCACGAACTGCTATTCGAGGAACTGGATAACCTCGAAATAGGATTGCGGGACGTGGCGAAACACCTGAACCAATTCCTCTACAAGAGCCTTGAAAACCAATACGAGTTTTTAATAAGCGATACCGCTGTTATTGAAACGATGTTGGCGAACGAATACCTGTTTACTGCGGACGGCAGGTCGGCTAACCATTTAATTAACCTGAAAAATAACCTTAAAAATTAAAATCATGGCAAACTGGTGCAGCAATAGGGTGGAATTTACCACCAACGACAAAAATAAATTAACCGCCCTGCAAACGCTATTTGAAGAAATGGCAGCGAAAGAAAAGGCAACGGAACATGGGCAACTTCCCCCGTTCAGCAAAGGGGATAAGGACTGGCTGTTTCAAATCCAATGGGATGGCGACATCCTTTATTACGAAACCAAATGGTCGCCCAATGTGGAAGTGATACAGGAGATAGCCGACCACTACGAGGTATGTTTTCGCTTTGATTATTCGGAAATGGGCAACGGCATCTACGGGCAGTACACCTATGAAAATGAGGTGCTGACCGATACCTGCCTCGAAAACGAAGACTTGGAGCAATACAGTTACAACGAGGAAACGGACGATTACACATTCGAGGGAGAAACCTACGAAGCCGATTACGACATCCTCGAAATATTACTGGAGAGAAAGAAACAAAACGCCAACACTAAAATTTAAGAACATGAAAACGAACTTTTTTGAACATATAGCTAATCTGAACACGCCCGGCATTTGGAAACTGGCGATACAGGTAGATGCCAACGGCAACTTTACCGTATCGGAACTATTTACCGCCCTGCATTGCGGGGACAACGCTGCCAAACTGATTATCCCCATGAACCTGTGCGGGACTGCACAGGATTTGGACGAAGGATTTTTTGACAAGGTTACCGAACCCCTGCCCAAAACCGCTGAACTGTACACCAATATGGAAGCCCACCTGAAAAGCGTGGAAGCAGCCAAGACCGCCTCAAAAATGGAACAGGACAAAAAGAACAAGGAAAAGGCAAAAACCACCACTACGGGAACTACACCCAAAAGCGAGGCAGACCAAGAGATACCCGAGCCGAAAGAGGACAAGAAAAAGAAGTATGAGGGTATCATGAAAAGCATTGCGGAACTGAACGACCGCTGCAAATACGAGGAAGCCCTCGACCTGCTGCCAACTGTGGAAGAGTACCCCGAAAAGGAAAACGAACTCAAAAACAAACGGGCAGACCTCAACCGCAAAAAAGAACTGATGGCGCAAGCCACCCTGACATTTAATTCATAACCCTAAAACGTAAAGCCATGTTAGCCACAAAATTATTACCACGCATATTCATCCACTCCGAGAACGGACAGAAGATAAGACTGACCGACCCCAACGAGGACTTTAGCCCCGAAGCGGTTTGCAACCACTACGCCAACTTGTACGCTATCCTCAATAACGCCAAAATATCAGGCCCCGAGATCAATAACGACTGCCGGGAGTACGAGTTCGTATCGACCATCGGCACAAAAGGCTAAAAAATGAAAAAGGAAGATAAAGCACGCATCAAAACAAGAAAGCCGCAGCAATGGAAACTACATCAGCAAATCGCACAATTCGCCCAAGACCTCGACAGGCTGCCCGATGCACGGGAGGCAAGGCTGAACAAACCACGTTCAGCCCCACAGCACCTGTTGCCGATGGTTTTTTAAGGCACAGCTTTTTGCAGATGTATCAACCTGCGGAAGTATTGCCGGAACGCAAAGCAACCGAGCGGGATTTCTTTAAATCCCTCTCTTTTCTGAAAAAGCACTACGGTATGGACGTCACTAACCTGCGCAGCTTGCCCTATCCCTATAATATATTATCTGCAGAAAAGGAGGTCAACAAGCAGCTGAAAATAAAGAACCGTTACCGGGAACTGCTGATAACCGAACAAGAAGACGGATGTACCTGCCTGTCCGTTAAGGAAAGCTTCGCCCGTGACTTCGGGCTGTATTACATCCCGGTGATGCCCCTTTACCAATTATGGAAGAACAGGGCGCAGAAAAAATGCGCTGAACTGCTCACCGCCGTTTGCGCTTACCTCTATATCAAGGCGGGGGTAGAAAATTATCGTGACGGGGACAATTATATGGCTTATACCTATGATATACTGAAAGACTGGATAGAAGACGATAAGGACAGTTTGGACAAAGCCGAATACCGTGCAAAGAAAAAAGCCCTGAAGTCTGCGGAAATACAGGGGGATTTTATACAGGCCAAAATGCTGCAAAAAGACACGCTGACAGGCTTTGAGGCATTGGTAAATGCCTTTATACCAAAAAGTACCTATGAAACCGCCTGTCTTGAACTTGGTAAAAAAACCTTAAAACTGTCGGCAGCTTATCCCCATAATCACCTTTACCTGCATTGCAACGAGCCTGTAACAGATGAAAACGAGGACGATTATTACCGGGAGGATAACATCATCCGAATGACAGAATACATTTCCTTTATCGGGAGCGGGGACGATGCGCTGTGCGACGATGTATTCAGCATGGTGAACACGGACTTTAACGAACGTCCATCGTTCCAGGAGCCGGAACTCGTTACCCACTTTAACGAACCCAAAGGCAAATATGCCGATGACCTGAATTATGAATGTGAGGTCTTTGAGATCATCGACGACCTGTGTACTCTTTTATACAAAAAACCATGAAAGACTTAACCAACAGCTTCGGACACCTCCATTTACCTGTAAAAGCGCTCGTGATCTACCAGCGTGAGAAAAAGGGTTACGATGATAAGAGCGACTATTATGTAGAAAGCTTTGATATGGACAAACAGGGTTGCCCCGTCAACGGGCATCCTTTATCCCTCAGAGAAAGCAACGCCTTAGCCAAAGCCCTGCAAGCCAATCAAAAAAAGGCATTGGGTTTTCTCAACCCGAAAGGTTTGCTGCCTCAAAATATCCTTTACCTGAAAAGTACCGTTGACGGCTATGCCGTATGGCGAACCGAACCGCAGCACGTTAAATTGCTGTTCACCGAAAGCCTCGGCATCCCCTCGGAAACCGCAGCGATACCCGCATTGATTTGGAGGGCAAGCCGAAACGCCCTGCAAATATTCGCCATCGCAGACGGGGCGGTAAGGGAAGAAACACCGCTATGCCATGCCCCGTTCTTTAATGTCTATGCAGACGGCAGGGTTTGTATGGGCAATGTACAAATCGCTATCCCCAAAGATTGCGGATTGGAACAGTTCATCACCCTATGGCAGGACTACTTTTTTAACAGTTATTTCAGCCACCTGTTTGGCGGTCATTCCCCTGTCAAAGGGAACATCGTGCAGCTATGGCAAAGCCTATGCTCCACCAAAGCCGACTTTCCAACCGATGTATTAATTGAAAACCGTTACCGCCTTAAAAATCTCATCCAATGAACACGATAATACCCGTACATATCGCCCACAAATATTTGGGTAACCCGACTAATCCCGTAACAGTGAACCTTATTGGCACAGGCGGAACAGGCAGCCAGATGCTCACTTGCCTTGCCCGTATCCATCAGGCCATGCTTGCCCTGAACCATCCCGGGCTCATGGTGTATGCTTATGACAATGATACCATAAGCGAGGCTAACCTCGGCAGGCAGCTTTTTGCCGAAGCTGAAATAGGCTTGCACAAAAGTGTGGTACTCATTAACCGTATCAATCGTTTTTTCGGGACGAACTGGAAAGCGGTAACAGAACTATATAATGAAGACCTATTATCCCAAGCCCCGAACGAGGGCAAAGCCAACCTCTTTATTACCTGCGTTGATACGGCTAAAGCAAGGTTTGAAATTTCCGAAATACTGGATGGCTTCGAGGGGCGCAACAACTATGACCGCAATCAGCCCTTATACTGGATAGATTTGGGCAACAGCCGGGACACAGGGCAGGTCGTTTTGTCCACCATCGGCAAACACAAACAGCCGGGATCTGAAAAATTTGCGCCCGTAGGTAAGCTGCCATTTGTAACGGAGACCTTTAAAGACCTGCTGGAAATGGCTGATACCACCGACAATACACCGAGCTGCTCCCTTGCCGAAGCCCTCACCAAACAGGACTTGTTCATCAACTCGAACTTAGCCAATATGGGGGCATCCCTGCTTTGGCAGCTGTTCCGGGAGGGGTTGCTCTTTAACCGGGGCTTTTTTATGAACCTGCATGATTTCAGGGTGCAGCCTATCAAGGTTGCGCTTCTTTCAATTCCATAAAATATAGACCGACAATAGAATAAACTACTATGAAAATCATTGACCTAAATGGAAAAATTATCGAAATAGACAATTTACCGCTTGCTATTATGCAAGCGGACGACTACCGCCATTACCAACATACCTACCCCGCCTTTCGCTCATTTGATGAAAGGCAACAGGCGTATTGGGAGGACGTTTACCAAAAACTGTTATCCCTGCAAAGTGCAGGTGAGGCCAGGCTTTAACAACAACACTAAAAACTCGACCATGAAAACATTCATCTATTTTATCGGCACCTGCTTCATTTCTACAGGTGCTTTATTAGGGGCTTTGAACGCAAAGAACCCGTTTCCCGCCTTTGGGATAGCCTTTGGCCTTTGGGCGTTATTCTTTTGGGGATGGAACAGGCGCATAAAGAAAGCGGAGGAAATACGAAACCGGGAACGCCTGTTTGAAGAATACCTGCGCTCCATGATGCGGGAATGCAACCAAAAGTAATAAGGCTATGGTAAAGATCAAAGCGGGCATTGTCATGACCCCAAGGGAAAAAGCGGAGTTTGACCGGATGAACGCCTTACCACGAAAACCATCGGGCAAGGTGGAATACTATTATAAACCGCAGACCAAATACCCGCCACGGATCTATGTGTTCATGCACTCGGAAATTTGGTGCGACCGTAATCGCCGTCCGATGGGATTATACAACGCCATGCCATTTTTGACCCGCCCAATGAACCGGGAGGAAATTGAATATCACCATTTCGACATCCGTTTGTGTTACCACCAGTACGAGGATTGGGAGAAACTCATCTATGCCGAGGAACAGGAAGCGGATGAACTGGATAAAGAAAACCCCGGAACGGGAACAATATTTTTAGCGCAGCTTAAAAGCTACGGGGAGCGTTATCCTATCGGAACATCCCAAAACCAGCTAACCGTAGCGAAGCCGGAGCAAATGGAAAGTGAAGAAATCCGCTATATACGGAAACTGATACAGCACGGTCAGGAATACACGGCAAAGCAAGTGACAGAACTGATGCGCGCCGAACAGGAGGGTGGCAAGCGGATGTCCATCTTGATCCTGCTACGTGAACTGTATAAGAACTTTGAAAAGAGCGATAAAATACCGATCACTCCCGAACTGATCGAACGTAAAGTCTTTCTGTCACAGGAGCGAACCCGAAAGAACTTCGTCAGACGGGTATATAAAAAGAACAAGTTGTTTGCACTGGAAGAAATCCATACCCGTTATCCCGGCTATAGTGAACAGCAGCTAACCATCGACCTGAAGCAAAAAACAAGTAAGGTCAAGGCGCACAAAACTAACCCGGTACTTGACCTGCGCCGTTGCCAGTTGGAAAAACTGGCATTTAAACTGAAGGGCGCAACCGATGATGAAGAATACCATGATACCTGCTGTAAAATGGTCATGTTGCAAAATGCCCACGACCACCGCCTGCCAATACCCCTGACCGTTAAATTACAGGGTGAGGTATTGGTCTATTCCTTTCACTGGAAAACAAGGGAACGGACAATTAAATCGTTTGTCGAACTGGCCAACACCAAGGGAATGACCCATGAATCATTGAAAGGCAAATACCAGGAGCTGTTACGATCCCCCCAATAATTTCTGAAAACTTCCCGGCGGCCCCGGCTTTGCCGGGGCCCCAACTTCCCCTGTCCATTTTTTCGTTAGGGGCTTTCCAGGACAGGAGGCGCTTCATTTGTTTTATGATTTTAAACGATGGCGGGTATTCTCTGAGGGTAGAACGAGATTCTATGGTGTTTGGTTGATTGATCGGGAATCTTATCAATGGTTTTTGATTGCTGTTAAAGATTTATAGCCAACTGTTTATATAAGTGGCTATAGTTTTATTTAACACTAAGTTAATATTGTCATAACAAGTCCATTTTTTATAAATTAGAAAATTTTGTCTATTTTAATTTATACGTTTAACTATTGATTAATGAGTTGGCGAAACTTCGCCGCAAAATAATACAAAGCCCCTTTAGTCAGGAATAAAAATAAGGCCTAAACCTAATACCTATGAAAAAATCGAATCCAAACAAAAAGTCGCGTAATAAAGCGCTTACCGACCAAAAACTGATCGAAGCAGTTACAGAGATCTTCCAGAAGGAAGGCCATACCGGACTGGGCGTGAATAAGGTCGCCAGGGTGGCCGGGGTACATAAAAAACACATTTACGATAACTTCAAGACGTTTGACCGGCTGGTCGAACAATATGTGATCAAAACAGATTACTGGATTTTATTTGGAAATAAAGTCCAGGAGGCGATCAATGAGAATGCGCCGGCAGATACCCAACAACTGATCAGCAGCATTTTAAAAAATCAATTCAAATCTTTCTATGAGGATAAGGATATGCAAAAACTGATCCTTTGGGAGGTTTCCACAGATAGCGCCCTGATGCGCAGCATCCATAATACCAGGGAAATGACCGGCCAGAAATTACTCGAATTGACTGATGCTAATTTTGAAGGCACGGAAGTTAACTTTCGTGCCATAGCCGCTTTGCTCGTTGGGGGCATCTATTATACGATCCTGCATACCCGGTTTAACGGCGGTATATTTTCCGATATCAATATTTCTACAGAAGAAGGCCGGAGCGAAATGGTACGGGCTTTGGAAATGATGGTAAAATGGGCTTTTGATGCCGGTTCAAATCAGAAGAAATAGCCTGTTCCTAGCATCCTGCCCCTTATTTTTCTTCGAGTACGACACCCTGGTATATCGAAGTAAGCAATTCGCACGGGGGAACTCCAATAGACAAAGCAATTTTATACAATTCCTCCGCTGTTAACTTGGTATCCGCATTATTGGATAACTGGGTGAGACGTGATTTGCTGATTCCTGTACGACGGGAAACTTCAGCCTTGTTTACCGAGCGTTTTGATAAAAAAAGTCCTAAATCAGTCATTAATCTCTAAATTCTTTACAGTTATTTAGAATTAAAGTACACCTGTATAATCAATTCAAACAATTTCATTAATTTTGGATAGCATACCTATACACCTGTTTCGATTAATGAAACTATTTGCGTGTTGGACATTCATTATTTTTGTTATATTTAAGTTAATCGATTAACAATGACTAACCAGAAAGATAAAACAGCTAACCCTAATTTCAATTCGCTTGGTGAAATAATGGGCTACTTTCAACAGGTGCCGTTTGAGCAGTTTAAGTCTAACCTGGACGAGTGGTTTCTGAAAAGCCTCGGCGAGAAAGGGATCGATCTGGAAAACCTCAATGGGAACTGTACTAAAAACTTTCCTGTGGATCTGCAGGTACTTATTAAAGAAATTTATGAGCGGGGAGAGTCCTTACAGCGTAAAAATGAGAAAGATTAAACTTTTCGCTCCGATTGATTGCTAGCTTTCCTGGAATTTTTCTCTTTTCCTCTTTCTTTACGCATTAACTAAGAGGACCAAAGTCATAAAAAGGCTGCTTAACCCACCACTTTGAACAAATTGCGCGGTTATTTTTGATGATCGTTATTCAAAAAGCTGATAATGCTATGAAATATTTTCCTTATGTCCTTTCTGTATTAAGCCTTGGGCTTGTTCTTCAGGTTAGCGCGCAACACCCTGTGCGTGTCGTGTCCGGCATGATCGCTTGGGATGATGGAACTTTAACGCCTAAAGAAAATAAGTACAAGCTTTTCACAGACAGCCTGGACCGCAATCTACAAACGCATCCCAAAGATACCACCAGCCTGTTTTTTCGTGCATTGCTTTACCTGCGCTTTAACAGCATCATAGCCAATCCAGACTTAAGCAGTACCAAGGCTACCAATAATCTGCGGACGGCTAAAGCGATGACGGACCGGGCGGACAGCCTGAAAATGAAAAGCTTTTATCTGAAAGTGTTGAGAGCCGAGGTCTGTAAGGAACTAAACGGCAGATATGCCCCCGTTGATCTCTGGCGCTATACTAACCAGCAAGCGACGGAACGAAAAAAAAAGTACCTGTATTACATGGACCTCGCCAATAAATATTATGATGAGCTGGCTGTGCTTGACAGCGCAAATGCCTATGATTATCAGAAATTAAAGGTTAAGAGCGACAATTAATAGCCGGTATACAGTTTCCTGGGTTGGTTAATGGGCATGTATCGCCTGTAACCGCTCTTTAAAGGAATTGGCGATCACCGCTTTTATAAAAGGGGAGGCATTTTGAAAGGTAGTATGCTCCTTTACCACCGGCAGGTCGAAATGGATCATTAATTTGGCGAAGCATTCGTCGGCAAAGGAATTGGACACGATCTCTACACCGGAAAAATCAAAAACGATCCTTTCGTTTTTTTCGATCCCCTCAATGATCTGTTTACGCATAGCTGCGCCGGCCACACGGGTGGAAAGCTGTTTGCCGATATGTGAAAACTCGATGCGCATCATTTTAATTTATACAAAAATACTAAAAATCATTACCAAAGTTCGTTATCCTCACCAAAATACTTATCAATGAAAAAGTCATAATCGTCAGGTAACGTATGATGAGCAGGCATAATGTCTTTATAATCGACCGGAACATCCGTGTTGATCCGCAGGGAGACCAGGGTTCCTTTATAAAAGTCGCCTTCCTGTACCTCATAATTTCCATGTGTGGCCAGCAGGTAATGATCGCCGGAGTAGATCAGCAGATCGCCGTCGTTCTTTAAAATAAATTGGGAGGTCGCAAATAATCCAAAGCCCAGCCCTTCACTATTAGTAACACCGCGTTGTATGCAAAGGTCCAGTGCTGCAGCTTCTGATACCTGTTGGTATTTGCTATTGGGATGGGTGGTTAGCGAGTGGTGGATGCCATTTCCATTATCGCAGATCGTTAGCCTTATCTCCTGTTTGTTGGGATAATACTGGGCAGATACCCAGCCGCCATTTAAGCCGGAATGGACGATGATATTATCCATGATCTCCCCAAGGCAATAGAACAGTAATTGCAAGACCTCTTTATTAATGCCCCCGTTTTGATACAGGATCATATTGAGCTCATCCTGCAATGGGTAAAGCGTATCCCGGTCAAAAGACTTTAATTCAATAAACCTGCCGGTGCTGTTGCGGCGGATAAAGCCTTCCTGGAAGGGAACGCCAATAAGGGCATAGAAGTTAATTCGGCTGGCGTAGGTACTTTGACCATTTATAGTGATTTGTACGTCGATACCGTTCTCACGCAGGTAATTGACCGCTGACGCCGCGATCAGCAGGCTATCAGAATGCACCATATTATTGGACAAGGCGATGGTTAGATGTACTTTGTCGCCGGGGGATAGGTGATAGACCGGTGAAAGTATCCGGATAAGTTCACGATGTATGAATGGCTGCGTAAAATTGATCGATAAGTTAAGTTCAGCCATGAATGAGATTGATTCGTGAATTGTTGCAAATTTATGAAATCAGGCTTTATAACGATTGATATCGTTACTTCTTTTAGGCCAACAGCAATAAAATCTTTCGACCGTATCTGCCAGGTATTCAGTAGCAATTATCGCAATATGGTGTGATATGCCGAGGCGTATTAAATTAAATTCATTGGTCGTTAAGTAACATTAATATTTTTCGTATAAGTCTTTGTTGACAATACCTTCAACAATTTCATAGTTTACTGCAAGTTCATAAGTACTTTTAATAAGGACAGAAAGAATTCCTTTTTGATTTGATCTTTAGTAGCCATCGCAAAAAGTTTTAGAATTAAACAATCTACAAGAGTAAGAATTAAAGTGTGACGTCTTTAAAAAGATTAGCAAAAAGCTCCCCCGGTTCCTTATCAGATGCCAATTCTATTAGATAAAGTTCATGTGACTGAATCTTTGACGAATCTAATTTTGTAAGACGGAGTAAACGATCTCTTTCAATTCCTGTTTTATAGGCTAAGTTGCTAAGATCATAATCTTCCAGAGAAAAAATTATTTTGCCGAGTTCTGTAGAATCTGCTCTTATTTTTGATGAGACGACCTTATCTATTGAATCTAATTTTAAATTTGGATATACTTCTTTCAATAACTGGTTAATTAAGTCTTTTGTGAATAAAGAAATCTTATAAAGTTCAATTGCTGGGATTGCCTTTGTTTCTCCACTCCGCATTTTCCTTACACTGTTAATAGGTATGCCGGTTATTTCAGATATTTCAACACTGTCTTTTCCCTTTTTTGTCAAATAAGGACCTAAAAAATTATCTGGCGCTTCTAATTTCAAAATTGCTTTTTTATTAAAAGTATTGAAGCGGTCTCTAAATGACGAGTGCGTAACAAAAACAATCATTTATTTAAAAATAAATTTAAATAAATGATTGTTTAGTATTATATTTGAATTTGATAAGAAGTTCAATGAACTGAAATTGATGTTAAAATTTTCCCCCTTTTAGACAGGGTATTAATTAAGAGTCTCGGCTACTAAATTCTGACAATTACAGCCAACGAGACAATAGATTATGCCCATGACTATATTGTTGTACTTTTGTGTACACTATGGCGTCATGGGCTCTATTGTAAATCCGTTGGCAAGGCCGTCAGAAGCCTGGTAGTACGGTGTTTAGAGCCCATGGTGCCATAGTGCTTTAATATCAACGGGACTCGTATTTAAACGAGTAATGAAAACTAATACAAATTTTAAGCATATTGAAGAAGCTGAAGTTTTTCAAGTAATTGGAAAGGTTGACCCATTTTATAGTCTTAAGATAGTTGCCATTCCATCTGGCATAAGCCCCCAACAGATTTTATTTCCTCTTAAGCCCAAAGCTCCTATATAATTATTTTTAAAGCAGCCAAAGGATCAGTTAATAGTTAAATCTTTTTCTTCGGCTGCTTTTCCTATCAGCCCAATGGGCTCTCTTTCTTAGTTATAAAAAACAGCCTGCAAATCAGGTATGAAAAATTAATATCATAAATGATTTGCGGTTTAACACCCTCAAATTTTTTATGAAAAAAACTATACTTTATATAGTCCTGGCTATGCTTTGTCCATTTTTTAAGCTTTCGGCACAGGAAAATTTTGCTTTAAAAGGGCGGGTAACCGACTCTACAACAAATCATCCCTTAAAGGGCGCAACGATTAAATTACAGGGTTCACTGCTTTCAACTGTTACAGATGAAAATGGCAATTTTTCATTTGCGACAAGCGATAAACGTGGGATATTAATAATCAGCTTTGTTGGCTATGAAACCGCCAAAATAAACTTTATCGACGATAATGTTGGGCCTTTTAATATTTTACTTCACCCAGGTCAGAGCATTCTTAAAGAAGTAAGCGTTGTTTCAACCGGATATCAAACAGTTGCAAAAGAACGAGCCACAGGAAGCTTCGTCTATGTTGATAATAAACTATTAAATCGTAGTGTAGGAACTAATATTATAGACAGGCTGGATGGAGTAACTAGCGGATTGATTTTTAACAAGAATACTAATGGTGTTACCGATAATTCTTCAGCAATCACAATTCGGGGCAGAAGTACGATTTTCGCAAACCCCAATCCATTGATAGTCATAGATAACTTTCCATATAGTGGGGACCTATCTTCAATAAATCCTAATGACGTACAATCTATTACCGTATTAAAGGATGCCGCCGCCGCGTCAATATGGGGCGCATTTTCAGGTAACGGTGTAATCGTCATTACCACAAAAAAAGGCAAATTTAACCAAGCACCCAAAGTCGAAATCAACAGTAGTATAACTATAGGAAATAAGCCTGATTTACGATATGCACCACAATTTTCTTCATCAAATTATATCAATGTTGAACAATATTTATTTAAACAGGGTTTTTACGATAACGCGCTAACAAGCACATCCTTTCCGATTGTATCTCCAGTTGTTGACCTGCTCGATAAAAGAAGAAACGGATTAATATCGTCAGCGGATTCTGCAAAAGCTATTAATCAGTATAAAGGACAGGATACGCGCGATGATGTGGCAAAATACCTTTATAGAAAGGCCGTTAATCAGCAATACAACATTAATATCTCAGGTGGCGGAAATAACAATCTATATTATTTCAGTTCTGGCTTCGATAAAAACTTAAACAGCCTCAACCGTAATGACTTTGATCGTATAAGTTTAAACGGATCTAATACTTATACACTTTTAAATAAAAAACTTGAAATAACTACTAACGTATATTTTACTAAAAACAAAACCGACAATAACGGTTTGAATTCATTAGGATTTTCCTATCCATATGTCAAACTTAAAAACCAGAATGGAAACGCAGCTAACGTGCCTTATCAATACAGACAAGGCTATATTGATACTGCAGGAAATGGCAACCTATTAAATTGGAATTATCGCCCACTTGATGAACTTGCTCTAAATGACAATTCTACATCCTTAACCGAGTATAGAATCAATGCGGCGGTACGGTACAATTTTTTTAAAGGACTTAACGCATCTGTCCAATACCAGTATGACCAGGGAAATTCGGATCAAAAAACACTATATGATGCGCAAAGCTATTACACCAGGAATTATATTAATCAGTTCACACAATATGATCCGACTTCCAATACTTACACCAGACCAGTTCCTACGGGGAATATATTAGACCAGGCATATCAATCTTCTATTTCCCAAAACATACGTGCCCAAACTAATTATGATCATGAATGGAATAATGGGAATAGCTTATCGGTTTTAGCTGGAATCGAAGTCCGGGATATCACCACAAATTATACCAGTAATAGGATATATGGTTATGACGATTTAGGTTCAAGCGCAGCAATCGATTATAAAACTACTTATTTGTTAATGCCAACCTATTCGGTCAGCAATATAAGTTCCAACCTCTCCCATTTGGGTACGACCAACCGGTTCGTTTCCTATTTTACCAATATCGCGTATACTTTAAATAGCCGGTATGTATTTTCCGGAAGTGCAAGAAAGGATGAAGCTAACATATTTGGTGTAAATACTAATCAAAAAGGAATCCCTCTGTGGTCATTAGGGGCGAGCTGGGATTTTAGTAAAGAAAAATTTTATCGCTTAAATTGGCTTCCATATCTACGACTAAGAGTAACTAACGGCTATCAGGGCAATGTCGATAACTCCTTATCTTCTTTGGTGACAGCAACTATTGATCCTCAAACTATTAATAATTACCAGCAACCTTACTCCACATTATCAAATCCGCCAAACCCGCAACTCAGGTGGGAAAAGGTGAATATTACTAATTTCGGCGCAGATTTCGCATTTAGTCATGTTCTAAGTGGTAGTTTAGAATACTACATTAAAAGGGGAACCGATTTGATCGGGACCAGTTTGGTCGATCCGACAACGGGTGTAACCACTTTTACCGGCAATTCAGCAGATATGACTGGTAGAGGCATAGACGTTATTTTAAACACAGTAAACGTTAATGGAGTTTTCAAGTGGAATACTTCATTTTTGTTAAGTCATTCTACAGATAAAGTAACCAAATACCTTCTGAAACCTTCGAATGTCGACAATGCGCTCAGTTCAAGTATAAATCCAATTGTAGGCAATCCTTTATATTCATTATATGGATTTGAATGGGGCGGACTTGATGCAACCGGTGATCCTCAGATTTATTTGGATGGCAAATTAAGTAAAGACTATTCTGGTATATATAACTCCATGAATTTATCCAACCTTAAATATCAGGGTACTGCGAACCCTACTACATTCGGGAGTGTAAGAAATGATTTTGCCTGGAAAAGTCTTACACTATCCGTTAACATTACTTATAAGTTAGGATATTATTTTAGACGGCCTTCTATAAACTACAGCAGGCTTTTCGCGGGTAATGCAAATTTCCCGGACGGTGATTTTAATAACCGATGGCAAAAGGCGGGGGATGAAGCAAAAACAAATATTCCATCAATGACCTACCCTGCTAATAGTTTAAGAGATCAAGTTTATTACTTCTCCAGCATTTTGATAGACAAAGGTGATCATATCCGGCTACAAGACATTAGCCTGAGTTATGACATTAATAAACAGCAATTCACCAAAATGCCGTTTTCGAATGTCCGGATATATGCTTACATCAACAACATTGGCATTCTTTGGCGGGCAAATAAGGATGGGATAGACCCGGACTATGTACCAAATGGTAATGCTATATACCCTAATCCAAGAACTTTTGCTTTAGGATTAAAAGCCAGTTTTTAAATAATTAATATCAAAAAGATGAAAAAACTTACTTATATATTTTTCGGACTTTTAATGTGTTCAATCTCATTTATATTGAGTTGTAAAAAGTCCTTTCTGGATGAAAAACCGGCAACAAATCTAAACGTACCCAGCTCTTTAAGTGATTTGCAATTGCTTTTAGATAATACGCAGGACATTAACCGAAGCCCGGTATTAGGCGAACTAGCCGCTGATGATTACTACCTGTCTTCAACTGCATGGGGCAGTTTAATAGCGCCATATCAGGCAAATTCCTACATCTGGGCGAAAGATATTTTTGCTGGAAACGGCCAAGTTTCAGATTGGGATGCTCCGTATGCTGAAGTTCTGACGGCCAATGTTGCGCTCGAACAACTAAGTAGGATCGACAGAAATTCAACGAATGGTGCGGATTACGATAACATTAAAGGTAGCGCGCTTTTTATGAGAGCATTTATATTCTTTGATTTAGCCCAGGTATTTGCTCTTCCGTATGACAAAACTACGGCCGGTGCAGATTTAGGCATTCCAATACGCTTAACGGCAGATATCAATGTCCCTTCAACAAGAGCAACTTTGCAGGCCACCTACGATCAGATCATATCCGACGTTTTAAAGGCCAAATCTTTGTTAACCGTCGGCTACGTGAAAAATTACTTTAATCGCCCTACTAAGGCTGCGGCCTATGGATTTTTATCCCGTATATATTTGAATATGAGGAACTATGAACAAGCGGGATTATACGCTGATAGCGCGTTATTATTGCACAGTACATTAATTGATTACAATCAAATAAGCAAAACGTCGAAATCTCCATTTCCATTGATCAATGATGAGTTACTTTACAATAACTATTTGGTAGGCAGTACGCCGACCATTTCAATATTTAGATCAGTTGGATATTCCATTGATACTTTGCTATACCGTTCCTATTCTACAAATGATTTACGGAAGGCTGTTTACTTTTCTATCAACGGCACTACGATCAATCAAAAAGGCGGCTATTCAGGTGGTAGAAATGTCTCTAATGAAATCGCAACGGACGAATTATATTTAAACAGAGCCGAATGTTATGCAAGAGCGGCAAAAAACGACAAGGCCCTGACTGATTTGAATGCACTTTTGTCTAATCGCTATAAAACGGGAACTTATATCCCATTTGTAAACCTATCCGGCCCTACGTTATTAAATACCATCTTTACGGAACGAAGAAAGGAACTTGTTATGCGAGGACTTCGTTGGAACGACATCCGGCGTTTAAATAAAGAAGGTTTTAATATCACGCTGACGCGAACCCTAAATGGAAAAGTTTATGTATTGCCTCCAAACGATCCCCGTTTCGTTTTACCCATTCCTCCTGATGTAATTGCATTGTCAGGCATACAACAAAACAATAGGTAATACATCATTTTAAAACGTAATTAACATGAAAAATATTCTTTTAACAGGCCTTATAGCCATTAATATATTCGGCTTTTCTTTTTCAAATACAAACGGACAAAACTCAACGGGCCCCACAATCGATTCATTCAATAAAAGGGATACGGCCAATTTAACAGATTTCGTCTTTAAAAACCACCTTAATAAAGATGTTCGTCTATCAGATTTTATTGGGAAGTTAGTTGTGGTTGATATTTGGTATTCCGGCTGCGGAGCATGTATAGAATGTAATAACGGGTTGAAAATTGTTCACGAACAATTAAAAAAAGAAAAAATAGTTTTTGTCAGCTTATGCGTTGATAAAGATTCGAAAATGTGGAAGTTAAGTATCGGAAAACAGCAACGTTCCAAACTCAATCCATGGGCAGGAAAATACCGTCCGGCAGAAGGCACAATAACATTGTTCACCGGAGGAACTGGATCAAAAAATGATTTCATACGGAAATATGTCCCTAAGAACTCATTTCCTCAATTATTAATAGTTGGGGTGGATGGGGATATTTTATCAACAGATCCGCCTAGGCCTGATCATCATCCTGAAAACTTAATCAGTTACTTAACTCTACATATGTAAATGGTAAAATAAAAGGGAAAGGAAATAGATTGTCCTTCCCCTTTTATTAATTAAGGAACAAGGCTATTGTCGCCTTTGGAATTTTGAACAAATTTTCCTCCTACTAAGTCATAGCTACATATGTTGGAACTCTGTTCACAACTGTAAGTTTGTCCGCTGATCATTGTATAATGACTGGAAGTTTGATCAGCAACGGTAACACCCCAAGGTTGTTGAGCTGCTTGATTATAATAATATGCCCCTGCAAATTTTGCTGATTTGGCGGTTGTAAATGCACTGAAGCCGATTGCCATTGCACCTACTAATAGGCCAAAGGCGATTTGTTTGAAGTTTTTCATTTTATTGTTTTTTGAAGATATATTTTGAATGAACGAGCCGGAGGGCAATGATGGCGATGAATATAAATGCGAGATTAAACCATATATGCTGTCCCCAACTTAACTTTTCGATGGCAGCACCACAGTGGCATGGGAGGTTTTGTTCCCAAAGCATAGCGCTGATAATATAGAGCGTAAATGCTGACATTATACCAGTAAAGGCATATAATCCGGCTTTTGCCGTTTGCGGAATGAGTAAGAGAATCGATACAATGATTTCAATTACGGGTACTGCGTAAGAAATAAACCCGGCAAATGCGCTGATGAGGTGTACTCTTGTCAAACCCTTATAAAAACGGGCGTGATCAACTATTTTGGCGTAAGCGGTGTACAGGAATAAAAATAGACATATAAAACGTATGCCGATAATTATTCTTTCTTTAGCAAGCTCCGATAACCGAACCCTTTCTCTCTTTAAAATTAAACTTTCCATAGACTTTAATGTGTGTGCCATCTTTTTTATGATGGTGACTTCAGTCACCTGCAGGTACGTAACCTGCATTTTTTTTGAATACTCTTTGTCACCGTGCTCCTTTCTTTATTTGTGATATAAACTTAGGCTAAGGTAGTTGGGTGATTACTTTTTATGCGTGATCTGGATTACCAGTTTCGCGGAAATAGATCACCAGTTTTTGTAAGCAAACCAAAGCGTTTGATCACGTTTTTACTTACCCATTAGCCTGCTGAGGTTCTCGCGGGTCATGTTGAGGTAAGTGGAGATTAGTTTGACGGAAGCCTTTTTAAAGATGTAAGGATGGGTTTTGCGGAACTGGTGATATCGTTCCTCGGCGTTCCAGGTCATCAGGCGGTAATGGAAAAGTTCCTCATGGTACCGCTGGCGGGTAATTACCTGGGTTAAAGTTTTCATTTCGGGAAACTGCTCCAGCCACGGATTTATTTTTTCGTACGGGATAGCAAGCAGTTCGCTTTCCTGTACCGCTTCCAAATAGTAATCCGTCGTTTCTTTCCAGTAGCCTTTGTATGAAAAGATGATGTCGTTTTCATTGTAAAAGTTAAGTGTATGTTCCTTGCCGGTCTGGTCGAAATAATAACTCCTCGCAAAACCGCTTACAAGGAACCATGAACGTTGCTCCAACTGCCCGGCTGCATGGAAAACCTGGTGGGCACGATAGTGTTCCGTTTCAGTGTTGTCCTTAAGCTCATTTGTAAATTCCAGGGACAAGGCGGCCACCGTAGATAAATAATCGACGAATAATTGAAAACTCATAAAAGACTCGTTTTGGAATAGCACTACTCGACGATTCATCGATTCCGCATAGCGGCATCAGATTTCAAACAATCGGGTAATTCTTTTTCGTTCACGTGCAAAAAAACAGGCTATTTATTTCCGAAGTGGTGGGTTATGTCAAAATATTGCCTTAAAATTAAAATAATATTAAATAATAAGCATAACCCACCACTTAGCGTTTTAAGGCGCATTATTTTAGGATATTACTAAACATTCTGTAACCCTCCCTTAGTTCGGACTGGTATTTTATAGACTTATTTAATTCAAAAATATAATTATTGTTGTTGTAACTGTGGGGATGTTGGAAAC
>NZ_JBEPPE010000014.1:0-70791 GCF_040547175.1 Mucilaginibacter sp. UYP27 | reverse complement strand
GGCCTTTTGAACACTGGCCTAATACCCTGCCATGGGTATATTTACTATGCTGCCGCTACGTGCGCACCTTTAACCCTGAACAATTCCACCTGATCGATCCGCTTAAAGAAAATACCCTGGGTTAAAAGGATATAATCAGCGGTTACCTGATACTTAAAACTCCGGATGTATAACAAACGATACCAGGCAAAACCGCAAACCACCAGGCTGAACACAATAAAATAAGGGGACAGCCACCAGGCTAGTAAAAGAAATATAATGGCCAGCGTAAGGAGCGGAAAGGCTTTCAGGAATGCGAACAGCATTGCCGGCCTTAATAGAATTTCAGCGTTCTGCGTCATGTTTTAGTTGATCTAAAAAGGTTAATGAATGAACCGGTTTGCCGGTCCGGAAACGGGGGCGAATAGAGAAGGCCTCCTGGAAAGTATGCAAGGACACCTGCTCCTGGCCGAAAACTTTCAGGCAGTCACGGCTATAAATGTGAATTTCCGTATCGTTATAAAGTATGTGGATCGGGATGTTTTTAATAGCTGCTGTTAATTTGATATCGGTAATATGCCCGATCAGGTCTTTTCCGAATACGAGCGTAACTTTCCGACCAGGAAAATTGCGCCTGAGCCAATCCCCTTGTTCTAAGTGCAGCCTGTTGCCGATAGCCACAAATGCCAGGTGCTCCAGCCGTGGAAAACGATGGCGGTTAAGCGTGATAAACGCCATCGCTTCCATAACTGAATAAGTAATGATCAAATTTGCGGCATTTTTCAGCCCTGCAAACCAAAGGTTTTGGGTCGAGGGAACAATATGGAAACCAGCATCATAATGTTCACACTGATCGCCATAATCAAAGGTCAGATCGTCAGCATATATGTTAAAAAAGGCCTGGACTTCCATCGGAATTCCAAGGCCTGTTAATATGCGGTTCATCGGTACTACCTTCCCTTTCTGGGTTGGGACCGTTCAAACTCGTGCGGTTTAAACCCATGTTGGTTCTCAATATCCTTGATCGCCTGATAATAACCGGGGCTCAATTTTTCAGCAGCCTTTTGGTCACGTTTCTGGTTGAATAAAGCATTCAGCCCTTTAAATATCATATAGGATAAGCCGCCATCCATCAGGATGGATGCCACCAGCGCCAGTTTGTTGGAGCGGATGCCATGCTTGTCTGTGGCCGAATAGCTGAAGCGGGTGCCGTCGGGTATTTGCACTTCCTTGCCCTTGCGGTAATTCTCTTTTTGAGCCTGGGTCAGGAATTCATTATTGACCATATCGGGGGCAAGGATCTTCTCCGTATCCGAAACGATAAACTCCTTTGTTTCCGGATCGTACTCAACCAGCATTTCCTTTTTAGTGCCATGGTTATCGAGGGCAATCCGCAGCACGCTGCCCACTTCACCTTTTTGCAGTTGCCGTGCTTCATTATTGGTCAGCAGATCGGGGATTTCTGCATCCCGGTAAATTGGATGGATTAAAAGGTCAAGCTGGCCCTTTTCATTTGGTTTTAAGGATATCTTGGCATTGATAGATTTGATCTTGATATTTTCGGCTTCCAGGTCATGCAATTCCATTAAACCTGTGCGGCGACCTGAAAGCAAGGCTTTCAGGTCATCGACATTTAACAGGAGCTGACCGCCTGTGGCCAGCCCTATAGTCTCCAGGTCCTTGACCGGGAGATCATTTTCGTGAAACTTTATCGGGTCCATGTTAACGGCCTATTTTATGTTGCTGACCCTGTTCCTCAGACTGGCCCTGTTCTTCCTCCAGTACCATTTCCGGTTCACGCGGGTTGGTTTTAGCTTCTAACAGGGATTTATAAAGGCCGTAGTCGGGTTTTAATACCTTGCGGGTACCTTCGGCATCTTCCACTTTGATACTTTTCGTTTTGTAGGTTTCGAGTACCTTGTAGGTCGTGTCCATGTAAGCGATTTCATCGCCCTTTTTAAAACCTACCGCTTCCGGTGCCTGCTTTTGCTCCCGCTTTTGACTGGTACCTAATAAAAGGTTGGCAATTTTTTGCGCATCCCTGGTCGCTTTGGCAATTTCAAAGGGTTCATCCTTTAAGATCTTTGCAAAGTTGCTCATATAGGCAGCCTGCTGACCGAAATTATGGCCGATCTTCAGTTCACCGCCGATCAGAATCCCCGCGATCGCGGCACGCATTTCCTCCCGGGCGTAATCCAGCGATCCAAATTTACCTTCCATCGGGCGGTTGAGGCGGCTTTCATGGCCTGACCAGTGTGCTAGCTGATGAACGGCGGCCTGAAGGTATTTAGTCTCGTTCTCAAAATGCTCCGGCTCGGGCATGATAATAGCGTCCCGGACCTTATCATAGTAGGCCTCCTGGCCGCCGTGAATGATCACCGCCTTACTGTCGTCGATGAGTTTTGCAGCCCGCTCGTTTGGGGACAGCGTTTGCCCCTCTTCTTGTTTGGCCAAAAACTCTTCCAATGGCTGTATGTCCTTTAATTGGCTGCCATTGAACAGGAATGCCTGGCTGCGCTGAGGTTTTTCGAATTCTACAGTTTTGGTTTGGGTAACTCCTGCATCATTTTTGATCACCTTACCTTCAGCGGTACGGATGGCCTGGATGTCGCTGGTCTTTGGAAACTCGATCATGGTACCTTTTTCGTCCTTTTTCACCCAATTGCCTGCATAACGCGCCGCATCAGCAGACATCCAGCGTGGATCGTCATGGCGTTGCATACCGAGGATCAGCGAATTCATGGCGCTGTAGCCTTTGCCGGTAGTTGGATTGATTGGTTTAACAAAGGCAGGCATGCCGTTTTCTTTAACCGGTTTTTGAAACAGGGAATTACCCTCTTTGATTTCAGCGATCAGCTTGTCTGAAAGCTGGATCGGCAGTGCTTTGAAAGTTTTGCTCATTTTCTTGTTTTTTTAGCAGTTCGTATAAAAATTTAATTGGATTGATGTATTGATGCCTGTAGCAGATGCTGAAATGCAGGTGCTCGCCGGTCACGTGCCCGGTAGCTCCGGTGATGCCGATAGGCTCACCAGCAGTTACGCTATCGGTGGTTAGTACAAAAACTTGGCTGAGGTGGCCGTATATGGATTCAACCGCTCCATGAGCCAGCCGGATGTTGATGCCCAGGCTATGATCATAGCCGGTGTATTTGACAAAACCATTCAGGATCGCATAAACGGTATCGTGGCGGGCTTTAAGGTCAACACCCGCATGCATGGCGTATTTGCCGGTCAGCGGGTGGACACGGTAACCGTATTCAGAATTTATTTTAAGGTGTTTGAGGGGCAGGCAGACCAGGCAGAAGCTGATCAGTATTTTCATCGGCTATAAGATTTCTCCAATTCCTGTTTTTGAGCAGGGCTTATTGAATCCAACACTTTGTCCTGTAAGGTGGGATGATCGATGGCAATAGCTAAAGCAGAGAACAGAGCCTGCGAGGTGCCCCTGTCCTGCAAAAGCATGATCTTATACATGGCCTTAAAATCATCGAGCGGCATAGATGAGCCATTATTGGTCAGGTCATTGAAGATCTCCTGCTTATCCTTAAGCATCATGACCTGCGCGGAAGGGTAAAAAGCTTCCCCGCCCTCGGGGAACCTTACGTAATTCTCCGTTTCAGACCTGGCATAGGTTAACACGCCGATCTGCCCTCGTTTTGCATCAGGGTCATTTTCCAGATCCGGCTTTACCAAAACGAGTGTGCCGGCTAAATTTTGATTTTCCATAATATTGAATTGTTTAAGATATTACCTGCCGATTTTTCGGCTTTGGTCGAGGTCGATGGCCTCATTCAACCGGATCGTTGCCTCGCGATGGAGTTCCGGGTCGTCCTGTATAAGTATATAGGCCTTTTTCAGCTGTTCGGGTGATCCCGATTCTTGCAGCAAAGCCAATGTTTGCAGATTTTGAGCCACGGGCGGCCACTGCACGGATTTGTATTTTTGCGCCAGTTCCTTCAATTCTTGCGTAGCTTTCAGGACAAATAGTGTTTTTGCGCTAAAGGGATCTACTTCCTCGTCCTCAAATCCCACCCATATTTTATCATCTGCAAAGTCCGTCAGTTCTATGATGCCGATCTTACCGGCGTGGTCAGAAGTCCAGAGCACCGGACTGACCATGACCATGAGGCCCATTGTTTCTTCCTGTTTCATGTTCATTGCTTTAAATATTTGTTAGATTTTGTAGGTGCCCGGTAAACTGGTAAGAGTTTACCTTTTCATGCCCCTTGCTTGATCAATTCCAAGAAACTGGTCTAATCCTATGGTTACCGCATCGTGAATGCTACCGTTCTTTTTAACCAGTTCCATCGCGGTACGGATATGTTTTTGTGTTCCATGATCCAGTAATAGGGCAATGTTCTTCAGGTCCTTAAAATCATCCACGGATAAGCTCAGCGCATGTTGGTGCATAAAATCATAGATGTCACCCGGCTCTTTGAAGGTTAGCAGGGCGTCGGCACCATAAAAGCCGACCTGGTGGTCATCAAAACCTACATAAAATTCATCCGTGTTCAGTATCGCTGCGGTTATAAAACCGATCTCACCCTGTTTCTGGACCGGGTCATCTTTCAGATCAGGGTGTACCAATAGCAAATGGGGTAACTGTACTTCATCAGGCTCTTTCATTTCTTCATTGTGGCTTTAATGGGTGTAGCGGGCGGTGGCGGCTTGAATGCCAAAACCATTTCCTGTATTTCCTGGCTGATGTGGTTAAAATTCTGCCGGAGTTTTTCGTCCAGTTTCCCGCCGAAATCATAAAAGGATGGCAGGGGTTTATAATTTTGTTCCTCCCGCTTAATGGCTTCCATATCGAGGTTGATCCGACAGTTAATGGCAGAAGTTTCAAATTGCCCGGTAAACTTTTCCTGTGCATCGGCGGCGATCACGCCAACCATTTCGCCCGAATTGAGTGAGGCTATTTTCCCTGCCGGGATCAAGGCTTCCAGTTTCTCGGAATAAGTGCCGAAGGCTGAGGGAGAGAGGAACGAACGAGTGAATTATGCCGTAGTCTTTTGCAAACCCAACAACATTTCCGGGCTTGATTTTAGCTGTGCTTTTTACCCGTTTCGCCTGAAAAAATGATTGATATCATAAAAAATGCCATTGGAGCCGCAGGCGATAAAGTTCCCCAATAACCTCAAGGATCGTAATAATTGAATATCCAACGATGGCTAACATCATGACTGAAGCAATACCATTCCCTGTTCCGCAAGAGGGATAGCAGCGGCATCTTGCGAAGCAGATATAGCGCATAGCCCGGCCCAGAGGGCTTGCTATAAAATCTTTTTTGGTCGGGGCTATACTTTACAATGCCGAACAGTAATGCTCATATTTAATATAAGCGGAGCTTTTGCTTTTATTGAATACAGAAAAAAAGTAAAAGCTATCTCTGACATTTGTAATGAAAAAAAATAAGGACCAGAGCTATAATGTAATGAGCAATGCCGTTATGTAGGATCACGGATTCATGAATTTCATCAATAAATCGTGTAATCCATAGAACACTTCTTTAATAACGCTGAATGCTCATCGTTTGCTATAATTTAAATAGTCGCGATACATCAAATGCACTCAAAAAGAATATAAATATAAAAAAACGGAGAGAATCCCATACCTGTATAATTAAAAAAAATAAAGAAGTTGAAAGAGGGTTTTAATTGTAAACAATATGATTTGAGTACAGTCTTAGAATCCTAGCCACTCATAGCTTCTATCTCAATTTGTGGCAGATGTTCATCATGTGTTGAAAAGTTGCCACGTTAACGGTTGTTGAAAATTTTCAACGCCCTCGTCAACCACAACAACAAAATGTAAATCTTAGGTAATAAACCAGTTCAGTGCTCATAGCCGATTAATTTGTATAGACCCAATCGTTAGTTCATGCGTTGCATCCAATTCTGGTACTCAGATGTAAAGCAGGTCACGGCTCCGGCTGACGGCGAGATAAATACACGGCGCTGTCCAGTATTTAAATTGGGGTTAACAAAAAGCTTAGGATGGGGCATGAAATTCTCACGAATCGTATGATTCGCCTAAATTCATAAGGGTTTCACATTTACTGTATTTAAGCAGGCCAAAGAACAGGATTTTCACCGGCTCAATTAACAGTAGGCCTGCATTCACCGGGCTATACGGCCGCAATCAACGAGTAATCGGTGTCAGACTATTATTCTGGCTATGCAGAGCTGTAAACAAAGCTTGGCCGGGAACGGCGGTTGGCCTGCAGTAACGAGGGTAAAATTCAAAACACTTATCGCGCCTAAGGGTGTGCTGGTTGTCGGCGGCCCTGAACAGGTGGCAAAATAATTACTGCGCCATAGCGAGGCTTTGAACGGCGTTAAATTTTGACCGTTCAAATGAAAAATGCAGGCCTTACCCACGCGCAATCGAGACGCTCCATCAAGTTGATCGGATTAAAGCAATTCCAATGCTTAAAAGGAAATAAGCTTACCTTATTTGTATTTGTTATTCCTTCCGTTAATTATTAATTCATCAGCGCAAGTTGTTAAAGTTGCGGCAGGTAACTCGGATCATTTATTGAGATTTCAATGCAGATTGGTCGCCATCCATTATTAATGATCGTTTTGCTGGTGGCAATTGCCCCCGTAGAGATTAATTCTCATTGACATATATCAAGGTTTTTTTATGTCTTAGGTCAACACGGGCTGGGGAACGTTTATGAATATTTGTAATAAATAACAAAAAATATGAAAACACAAACAGATTCAGAAAATGAAAAAGTAATTCGTGAACTATATCGCCGCGCGGAAGTTCAGGACAGTAAAGGCTTTGCCGAATTATTTACCGAGGACGGCTATTTTTGGGATGTATCAGCCGGTGTGAAATACTACGGCGATGAGATTCGTAACACAGTAGACATTTATGCAAAAGCGTTCCCGGATATGCATCGCGAGCTACATGAAATTTACCTTCGAAATGAAGAAAATGTGGTCATTGTAGAATTGGCACTGCAAGGTACCAACAAAGGCCCTTTGCAATTGCCTGCGGGAACGATTGCGGCAACAAATAACAAGATTGACGCGCCTTGCTGTGATGTTTTCCATCTGGAAAATGGCAAAGTAAAATCCTTCCACTGTTACACGGCCGCAACTGTATTGCTGGGTCAACTCGGTGTTCTCGCAAACCTGAGCGTAGCAATGCAATAATATTATCAAGGATTATGGATAGGCAACTTTTACTATCCATAATCCTTGATTAATCTGACAGTTTGTTTCTTTCCTATGATAACATTAGGGCCGGATTTACCGACTATAAAAACTTACTTTACTTACGATACTATCGAAAACAAACTCTTTTATAGGTTTATTTAAAAAACGGTCGTTATCGACACGGTAATTTCTAAAATCAGTCCATGGTCGCTAATGAACTCTATTGTTCTTTAAGTTTTTTTAATGAGTCTTGTTATCAGCCTCATATCCAATGATGGGTTACTTGTGGTTTATAGATTTGCGGCAATCTACAATTGTTATTAGCGATGCTGATTAATAATGTTTTTCATTCCTGTATTTAAAACTGATTAAATGTGGTCATCCGCCGTTCTGCTGCTTAAAGCATATTTAATGGCGTTGGTTAAAGCCTTCTTTGAGATCGGGCGCAATAGACGGGTCTGTTACACGTCCAATTCTGCGAGATCCATAGTAATATCAACTGTATTACTATACTGAGACCGTTGCAGAGAAAAAACATATAAAATATTGTTATATAGGTAATTATATATTTTTTTGTATATTTAGTCATGCAAAAGAATACTCAACAACTGAGTTTTTCGGCACTGTTTATATCCAAACGAAAACTAAAGAGCGAATTTTTCGACCAGATGAATCTATTGTTAGATTGGGCGGCTATAGATATAGAGATCCGGAAACATTATAACAAAGGGTTTAGTGTAGCTGGCCGCTCCTCGTATAGCGGTTTGCTATTATTTAAGATGGGCCTGTTACAAACGTGGTATGGTTTGAGCGATTACGAAGTTGAAGAGAAGGTCAACGACTCGTTAAGCTTTATGAAATTCGTGGGCTTGACCCTTGAATACGATGTCCCAGATCATTACGTATTGAGCAGGTTCAGAACAGAGCTAACTCAAAAAGGTGCCTATGAAAAGCTGATGGAACAAATTAATATAGCAGCAGCATTAGTATTAATATCAGGGGTAACCGCATTTTCGTTAACCCTAAGTGAAAATAAAACTGAATAGGCCAAAATAAAAGCAGAGAGCACAAATTTTGTTATTAAAGATGCTGCAATAAGGCCAAAATTTGATATAGCAACGGCTGATTGATAGGCAACTGGCATAAAAAATGCCCCGATATTGTACACCGGGGCATTAGGATAATTCATTAAGTACGGTTATAAAGTGGGCTTTGGCGAAGATTTAAATTTTTCGCAATTATCCAACTTGTAATTTATAGTGTAATCAGCATTTTTATCCAATTGCTCGCGGCCGGTACTGGTATTTAATTTAAGAGGTTTTTGGGAGAGCTGTTGAGCCGCTAACTTAAATTCAACAGCTATGGTATCTTGCATACCTTCTTGCATAAAGCTCCAAACAGCATTTATCGTATTGCCTTTTATAGTTCCCAATAAAGTGCCTTTACGGCTGTCTTTTTCTTTCGGAATCCATCTCATATCGCCGCTAACCTTATTCCCGTTTATCACCAGGTGAATTGCGGTGGTATCCTGCGCGCTTGTGCCATCGGTACGTGTAAAACAATACTCCATGTTTTGCGACGGGGTGTTTAGCTTTGCAGCGTTAGAGGTATCCTCGCTACTCGCGGTCATAGTTGTATCGGCACTTTTGTTTCCGCTGCCTGAGCATGCTGCAAAGGCCATGGCAAAAATCAATATCGCTGATTTGGTAATATTTTGTAAATTGTTCATGCTGTATAGTACAATTACAGTCGTACAAAGTTTTGGCATAATACTGTGACCCAAGGTTTCCTTCAAATAATCGATAAGGTCATAGATATAAATGAATTTTATCGCTAAAAGATTGTCAATCTGGTAAAGTTTTAGATGGATTAGGGATTGCATGAATCCATTGCTGGCTTTTGTGGGTCAATTCCTTAGCAACCAAATCTTTGGTATTGTGAAGTTTTGAGTTCAGTAATCTAATGACAAATATGTAGGTTATTCTTTAAACGATGATGGATCTCTTGTAAATGTCGTACCCTTTCCGATTATCATCGGTAATTCAGTGATTATTATAAATTTGGTCAGTTGTCATGCTGTTGTGAACGGTTTGTCCAACAGCGCGCGCAGCAAGCAGGTTATATCGAATACTATCTTTAAATTTCTCTGTTTGTATTTAAACCGGGCCCAAAAGGTATAAATATATTGAAGTTTGTTAATTCTTGCTTTCTGATAGGGAATTAAAGTACGCGGTAGATAATCAAGTGACTAAGTATCCTCATGATCACCTTGGTGAGGCCGCCCATAAATTTTATACTTCAGCTATTACTCCTTTTTGGATTGCTCAATTCAGATTTTCAATCCAGAGCTGTAATAGAATATTTCAAGACGTACTAAGGTATCCGTTTCTATATTGCAATATTTGGCAGCTTCAAATAAGCTTCTACCGATAATGAAGTCCTGGGATGTTTGATTATATAATCAAGCGCTTTTCTTGCAAATTTCTTACACAGTATTTGATTGCTCAGTTCCCTTATTGATCTCGAAGAACTCAGTAAAGATGGAAGCTTCCTCTGGTCTGCAATGCTATTGCTTACTTAGCATATTTACTTCCTTGTTTTAATTTTTAGCGGAGTGCATGTCATAAACCTCCGTTCCGGGCCTTTTAACGAAACAAGCATTGGGCACAGCAGAAGGTCAATTTTATCTGTGATATAACCTGAAGCAACATTATATCCATTGCGTAGACCCGCCCGTTAATTATACACCTACAATTATAGCAGTCGAGTTTTATGTAATCTTCTTTGTATCCCTGTCCATGCAAATCTGCGATCAGCCTTGAAAGAGAAGGCCCTGGTCTAAATCTTCTATAATTTAATTCTGTCATGGGCTTGTTCTTAACCATAGAAGGAAAATCTGATACCGACTCGTGAAATACTGAAGCGCTGATATGGTAGGGAATAGTAGTATGCAGAACAAAGATTTTATCCGCACACCAACAGAAAGTTGGAATGTAGTCAAAATAAAGCTGTATATCCTGCGGTTTATTACTGATCGGACTGCCTTTTATTAACGGTAGCTGACCCATAATGATATATTGGTTGAAAATGGTTTTCGGCTTCAGATAGTCTATTTGTAAAGTTTATAAGCCATTAACAAAGCGCTCCGGACACCTTCCGGTCTATTACGGCTTGCAGTCTCCCACATGCTTTTCAACTCTATCAGCAGGCCCTTGGGAGTAACATAGCTAAATCCGGGCCCGTAAGCAAAAGCCCGCTCTTTTGTGGTTAAAATACCATACCTATCCTGATAATAATGGCTGTCCCCATTTTTCGAATCCTGGAATAATTGAAATATGTAATACCCGGCCAGCTCCAATCTTAAATTTTTTGCCAATTCAAATTCAAAGGCATAATTTGCATTATAAGACGCACCTCGTCTGGTGTCTGTATCAATGTCCTTGAAATTATAGCTGACCATATGCCGCATGCTGATCGCAAATCTAGCAGATGGGGACAATGTGAATGCATAATATGATGTTATGGTAACCAAATGCGAACCTGAATTAATCTGATACTTTCTGTCAAAAGCACCTGTGGGCAACGTAAGGTCCGTTTCAAAACGTGAAGAATAGTTCATATTAAAAATATGCCGATCTGACCATTGAACTGAAGACCCGACAATTATGTCACCTAATAATCCGGGATTAACGGCAGGAAGGGATCCGGTAGTTCCTGAAGCTGAAATCTTAACGTTTGTTACCAGGAAGGTAAATCCAAGCAATCCATCGGTAACCACTTGCTTAGTGGTATAAATAATTTGTGTCATCGACAACAGGGAAGTAATCTTTGGCTGATCAAATACATCACCGCGGGCATCCTTCTACCTGTGCATCTGGTAGGACTGTATAAATTGTTGCAATGTTAAGCCCGGACCGGGAGGCGGGTTTCCATCCTGCATATTTGACAGTCCATAATTTGTCGGTGGTAGCGAGGGATCCTGGGCAAAGGCGGACGAAGCGCAGAATGTCATATTCAGGACTCCGTAAATCATTAGTATTGCTAATTTCAACAAAATTGGCTGGCTGTAATTCGGATACTTTTGCATGACTTTATTTTTAACAGAAATTCATTTTCTTCACGACCCCGCCAGGCTATCCCGGAACAAGGCGAAATTATATTTACAACCCACGTGCCTTTGTTTAAAAAATTGATTATTAGAAATTTATAACAAAGAAAAAATTGACGAATAGCGAAAAGTCATCTTTTAGCAAATAATCTAACGGTATTTCGATAAAGACCCAACCAGGGTTCCCGTTCATTCAATCCACTAAAGTTCTATCAATCTCCATTTCCAGCCAGCAGGTGATTTATATTCAATAACAGAATGCGGATCAGCGATATTCACTGAAAATTATTATGGCCAAGATCATAATTTACTGATTTTCTGTTTATTAAATGGTGGCATGCCCGCTTGCAAATGTTGTCTATGACGTCAGGAACCACACATATTTTAAAAGAAAGTTTTAGTTTTTTGATAAAATTACTCTGTTCTCTGCCTTTCCTGATGCCTGTCATGTAGGTGAAAGCTCAGTTATCCAAACATCGCCGGAATGAATTAAAGAAATTGCCCGGCGCAGCACATCCGGAATACGACCGGGTCGGTAAATTTCACCGCTGGATGTTCGGAAGTAATTATCGCAAGGAATGGGCACGGCTGGTAAAATTGCCAATAATCCGCTTATCACAAATACAGGGTGGACTTAAGGTAATGAAGCAAGGCGGTGACATGCAGTTTTTGTTTCTGAGGCTGCAAGACAATACCAGCAGGGATTAGGTACTGAGAACTGCTGAAAAAAAACCAGATAAATATTTAAGATTTGAAATGTTGGAAAAAACGAGGATAGCTAAAAGAGTTTTATTATCGCTGGAATTTGAAAAAAGCGGTCTATCGAGCCCGTGCGGATTTAGATCGTACCAAAGTAATGAATGGCAATTCCCTGATGTTATACTTCGCGTACATTATGGTTCAGTTTCACGAAGGCTTATTTTTATTTGATCAGCCGATAAGACTGCTCATTCCCCGTATCCAGACTCTACTACACCAACATATTTGTCGCAATAGCTCAACTGGTCAAAACACTGATCAATCACGCGGATAGATATATCCTTTAAGGAAATAAAAGAATTTTGCTGGACACAAAACACCTGGTATCCGGCTAAAACTTCGAAATCAAATTTAAATCCGTTCTGATGTAGTTCAACTATTTTGGCTGCTATGTTGCAATTCACACCCACGCCGTATAAAGGAGATCTATTCAAAGTATTCATAAGCAAATCTTTATCATTTATCTGTTTTCTTTAATTGAAAAAAGGTGTGAAAATATCATACCAATCAAATAAACGCCTGTTTATCAAAATCTTATAATTTTAACATTATAAGTCAGCTATTGATATCTCATTAAATGGAACCTTATTGTTGCTATATCATTCAAATACAAGACGGATAACCTATTGCCTTTAACAAATCCTTGCTGTTCATTTATTTTAAATAGTTTATTTTTGGTTACTCATTTGGAAAATGCTTTATGATGTCCGATCCTTCAATTATCTATTCATCGTCCGGAACCTACCTGTTGAGTTTAGAGCAGACAGGAGGAAGTTCCCTTTGCACAGCTTCCCAATTTACTGAATATACGGTAGTAATCGTATTAAAGGGCAGTGGTGTGTTTCATGCCGATTTTGGGTCGTTTCCATTTACAGCACCGGTGCTTTTGTTTGCTACTCCAATACAGCTTATTTACCTTGAAAATTGCAACCAATTGAAGTATAATATTTTGAAATTTCATGGTGATTTCTATTGCATTGAATACCATAGAAAGGAAGTGTCTTGTAACGGCCTCTTATTTAATAATATTTATATTGACCCGGTCGTACACTTGACGGCAAAAGAAGCGGACGGTTTCCAATCATTGTTAGCAGACCTTACCGCCGAGGCCAACCAGCAGTCACCTTCAGAAATTGTCCTACGCTCCTACTTACAGCTCTTTTTGGCTAAGTCTAGTAATATCAAATTGAAAGCGATCGATAATTTAGATGATAAAATTCAAATTGACGAGCAAATGCAGCGTTTTACACGATTGTTGGACCAGCATTATCTTGATTTGCATAAGCCATCGGACTATGCCGGTCTGCTGGCAATGTCAACAGATAATTTCAGGAGGCGTAGTGTTCACTATTTTAGTAAAACTCCATCGCAACTCATTCAGGAGCGTCTGGTCCTTGAAGCAAAGAAAGAACTCCATTTAACTAGAAAAAGCATAAAAGAAATCGCGTATCATTTGAAATTTAAGGATGAATTCTATTTTAGCAGATTTTTCAAAAAGGTCACAAAGGTATCCCCCCAGTCTTTTAGGGACAAAACCGGGATCTCCATCATAGCTGATTTGTCCAAGCCTTAACCGTTTATGTCCATGTTCGCAGGCCATGGATTGCTGTACATTTACCTAAAAAAACAGCATGAAAAATTCAATAATAACCGTGATTGCCAGTTTTGATAAATTGGGTAAAAAAGCGATTCGTTTTGGTATTGTGATCGTATTTCTTTGGATCGGCGGCCTGAAATTCTTTAGCTATGAAGCAGATGGAATCGTCCCCTTTGTGGCAAACAGTCCGTTCATGTCTTTTTTTTATCAACATCCCGCTGAATATAAAAAGCATATTAATAAAGAAGGTGAATTTGTTAAGGCAAATCATGAATGGCACGTTAATAACAATACCTATATTTTTTCCAGGGGTTTGGGATTGTTATTAATCGTATTGGGTCTGCTGGTGGCTATATATCGCCTGGCACCGTTTGCAAGCATGATAAGCAGCATATTGATCTTAATTCTGACTATAGGGACGCTCTCCTTCTTAATAACAACACCGGAAAGTTGGGTACCGCACTTAAATGATGCCCAGTGGGGTTTTCCTTATCTTTCCGGCCGCGGTCGTCTGGTGATAAAAGATATTGTCATTTTGGGTGGAGCAATTATCACCATGAGCGAATCGGCGAGGTTATACCTAAGTAAGAAGAAAAATGAACGTACTGCCTAAGCCTTAGGTGTTAAATGCCTGGTAGATCTTTTAAACTGCGTGCGCGCAAAACCAATGATTCTGCAAGGTTTTTAAATTTATTTGTCGAACGAATTGCCAGCACGCTATAAAACAGTACAAAAAGGTTTCACTCGTTTTTTAAAACCCGAGGTTTAAGTTGATTGTTTGTTTGAGATAAAGCTACAGCAGGGTTGTGGCTTTATCTTTTTAATGATTTGAAATTGCCAATGCTTCCCCGTAGTTCGTTTCTAATGGCATAAACGCCAAGGTGAGTGCCCATAGCTTTCCAAACTATTAGTTGCACTTTCTAAGTACATACATTCCGAGGTTTACAAAAAATAAAAAATAAGTTTTTAACTGATGTGCGGATAATGACCAGGCCTCACGATTGCCGACGCATTTTGCTATTATTTATAGATAATCATCACTAATTCTAAAACTTTTACATAACTAAGAACGATTTTAGACCGCACGGCGTTTAATTGTTTCTTACAAATTCGGAAAATATTCCATTTGCCTTGTTGTTCATCACCGACCAGGTCATAGCATTCTGTTACTTCTTTGACTACGCTTTTTTTAATCTGCGCGGTTAGCCATGTCTTAACTTTATTATTAAAAGCTGTTTTACTGATTATCATTTACTTAATGGTCTTTGTATAAATTAAAAATGCAGCGTTCGAGCTCATATAAGAAATCGCCCAAATTACTCTATAATTCATTGTTGATGTATTGTTCCCCATTATATGCCTTTAAAGACAATACTATGCTGTATTTAAGATCCGCACATCTGTATCATACAGCGACAATGCCATGCTTGAAACCTTCCTACCACACGAATAGTTAATGTGGCATCAAAATTTAAACTCCTTTAAACACTAGTTAATTTTTACAACAGCAGAATATTATAATTAACATCTAATTAGCAATTTTATTAGAAATACGGCTTAGATCCAGTTTCCAAAATATCGATCTTATAGTCCAAAAATGGTGAGTTGACAGTAAATATAGCTAAAAACATATTTGCAAAACCCAGGATAATCGTTGTCCAATAGGTTTCTCCTTTGAATCGAATAAGTAAGCTGCACTAAACAATATGAAGCCACAGATGAAGTCGAATATAAGATGTAATTGAACCGGAAAAACCTTCCACAAGCCGAATTTATAATTGGTAAAAATGACCATGTTCAATTGTTCAACGCCAATAAACAACGGTATAAATAGAGTGGCACTCCCGGAATCACTAAAGTCAAATAACCAAGGTGCTGCCGCTGTTACCAGGTTCAGCCCATAATCCGCAACGCTATGCACGGTTAAATTGATAAATCCTTTCATATCTTATGTTTATGATTTTAAAAATTAGTACAGAAGACAGAGGCGCTGTTATCCAAAAATATTTGCTTCACTGATCAATTACTCGGGTTTTTTACTTGCGGTTGATCCTCAAAGCGCCCGTAAAGATTTCAAAACTGAAGTAAGACCAAAGCTCTAATGCCGCTCCTTGCAATATTCGGATGGTCCAGATAAGAAAAACGCCTTACATAATCCAGCCGTAAAATTTTAAAGATATTACCTACACCTATACTCCCCTCCTGGTAAGGTCCTGATGCAAGCGCATAAGTGAATGGAACCCCATTTCTTTCAGGAAAGCGCAATAATTGCGGATCGCTGGCGGGGTCATTCTGCCTCCTTATTCCACCCCACAAAACTTTATAGGAGATCGATTCTCTTAATTTCAATTTTTTCAGAAACGGAACTTTATTAAAAATAAAACCATTAAAGTTTTGGTCGATGTTAATGGCTGCGTAGTGATCGCTCACAAATTCCTGAAAATTCATCAGGTTATAGGACTGCAGTTGCAAAGCGTAACTTTGATTTGCATGATGGATATCTAAAAGCGGAAAGGGAATTTTGCCTGCAATTAGGCCGCCTTCAGTGCTTACGTCGGCGTAGCCTAATTGAGATAAATAAAAACGTTTAGTAACATTACCTGTAAAGGATTCATACCTGTAATGTCCTCCCAAGGCGCCTTTAATGCCCTGCTGGAATCTCAGCGTGTAAACCGGGAATCTATCCGGTATTGGCGTACGGTATAATTTACCCTGATAGAATTTTTCATGGGGAGCATATCGGACCTCCACTGAAGCTTCAAGATCTTTGACAGCGCTTATAATATTAGTGGTTCCGGTAGCACTATTGGTAAAGTAAAGTGCGCCACCGACTTCCGGGCCTGCTGCGTGCTGATGCCATCTCTTGATACCAAGTTTGTAGGAAAAGTGATTCAGAAACTCCTGGACATATTCCAGCCGGAATACATTATTGTAAGTAAGAATATCATTAAATCCCCTTTTAAAGGAAAGAAAAAAATTATCTTCCTGAACGAACTGCAATTCCTGCCCTGGAATTTTAGTATCATGCTGGAAACTAGCCCTGACATAGCTCTGCGGGTAAGCGTAAACTGATTTATTGTTTAGAGAATAAGTTCCACTAAAAAAGTATTTGAATTTATGATCGCGAAAACCATAAGCGCCGTAGGTCTCGCCATACCACCGCTTGCTTAAGGCGGTGGTTGTCCTTCCTCCAAGCCTGAGGCGAAAACCTTCTATGGGGTTGAAATTATAAAAAGTGTTTACCGGACCGACCTCAAAGGGGCCGAAACTCTTATACCCGGCCAGGATAAGCGTAGCAATATCCATTGTTCTGCGAAAAGATGGTATGGTTTGTAAGCTGTCGATATTCTTGTAAATATTTGCTTCAGATGCCTTCAGACTATCCGGACGATTTGAATTCCAATACTCATCATTTTTTTGGGTGGCATCTGCTATGGTAATCTCGGAAGCACCCTGATAAGTCACAGGAGGCCGCGGTGTGTTGATGATAAAATCCCGTAATATGACTAACCGTTCGCCTAATATCCCTCCCCCTTTGTTTTTGTTGAGGGCGAACTCCATTTTCAAGTCACTTTGGTTCAGGTGATATTTATTGTCCGCTGCTTTCTCGAAGGTAAGCGTGGCCTGCATTTTCCTGACGAAGTTTAGATTGATATTTTTATTGACCGTTAAAAAAGCTTTTTCAACAGCATAATTACCATCTAAGGTTATATAAATTCGGCCTTCAAATAGTAGATCCGTTGTTGTCCGCGGAGTGAAACTTAATTCTATCAAGTTTGGCCTGACATCTTTTAAAGTATCTGTAATAAAAAACTTGTAGAATGTTGGTGCACTATCTGCTATCGGGCTGAGTAATTGATTACCCAGCATAGAAACATTATTGTCATAGATATTGATGTCCTGGTACATGCGGTTGAACCAACTGCTGAGCCCCTGGTTATCTATAAAATTCTCATCATATTTAACCTGCTTATTCGCTTCAATGAATTGTTTCCTGGCAAAAGGTTTACTGCGGAAGAAATTGTGTGATATTTTCTCTTCCATATATACAGGCAAAAGATTCTTTCCGCCAATTTCCGTAGAGTCTTGGGTCTGAAACAGAAACTGATATTTCCTGAATAATGATTTATTTTTAAATCGTTCGGATAGGTTACTCAAAGCGAAGATCATCTTTTCATACTGATGGTATTCCGCATAACGGTAATTTTCGATCCTGTTGAGATTTTTGTGCGCAATAACCTGTCGAATAAGATCCACTGCGAGATTGTTCTTATTTCTATAACGGACTTTTTTTGCGGCTATGACTTTCACCTCGTTCAGTAGTAGATTATCTTCCACCAAAGACACATTCTGAAATTTCAACGTATCTTTTGTAACGATGATGGTCGCCGTGCGATAACCTATGAATGAAAAACTTAGTTGTTTTGATGAGCCGTCACTCGTCAGGGAAAATCTGCCGTTGTTATCCGTACTTGTAGCTCCTGTTGCACCTATAAAACGTACAGTTACGGCAGGCATGGCCTGATGTGTTTTGGCATCAGTCACTATCCCTTTTACGGCAATTGTGTGCTGCGCTAAAGCATCCAAAGGAAAAATACAGGTGGCTGACGGGATGATGAGTATCAAGACCCGGATAAAAATTTTCAGCGTGTTAAGTGAATTCATTTACTTTCCTTTTAATATTTTTTAATTAAATATGACGGGCGTTGTATGGTTTCAGGCAACTTTTAATGAAATATCACCTGATAGCTACATCGTTCCCGGTAATTTTTTCGCACTGCTATTCAGCATACTAAGTTTATACCAACTTATAACATGTTCATTTTCTGAATTTTAATGAATATTAATCTTAATCCCAACTAGCTTTATATCGCAAAAAAAAATCGATTATCGGAATATCAACAGCAATACAGCCAAGGAATTTAAAAGCTTGACAAATAGAGCAGTTGAAACAAAAAGGCTTTACAACCTTGCTGGTTATTTTTATATTACCCAAGAAGTATCACTGCCACAAATGACAATGACTGCTCCAGTAGCCCTTTAATAAAAGCTGGATGATAGTTGCCAAACCTAATTGCTAAATTCAAATTGGCATTAAGTTTATCTCATTTCGATGCTAAATCCCGGGGTGGGGTTACGTGGATGATCAGTAAATTACCTTAAAAACATGGATATGACATTCCCTTTAGATAAAGTTTAATATGCCATTTGGAGTTTTAAACTAACGAATTCAGTTGACAGGGCCGTGCAGGGAGAAAATTGCATCTGGATTGATATTAAGTAAACTGAAATCATCTTTCCAATTAGCAATTCGTTAGGAAAATAGGATCTGGCGGATTTTTTACTTTTCAATTTACCTATTACCGTTGAACATCAGCCGGTAGATTTTAAAAATTGGAGGAGAAGTATCTCAATACTGCCTATATCCATCATCAGCCTACATCAAGATAAGTGGCTATTTTTAGGGATCTGTTTGAATAGAAATGCAGATTTAACTTTGATTTAAATTCCGTGAAAAAGAGGCTGTCCATTTTTAACAGCCTCTTTGAATAACTAATTTAAATATGGGAAAATCCAAACTTGTTTAAAGTCATTCAATATTAATCAATTTCCGGAAAAGATTAATATGGTTGATTTGGCACCTGCGCGAAAGTCTCGATAACCTGGATGTGTGCGTTTTCAATGACATCAATTTTGAAATTCTCAGGCTGGTAAAGAAATAAGGTGTCATTACTGTCCAATTCATCTCGTCCAATTTTAATTTTTCCATCAACAACATAAATCATCACACCATTGCCGGGCGCATACAATTGATAAAACGGGGCCGTTCCCGATAAAAAACGCCCCTTTGATAGCCAGGCATCCTGCTTGATTATAAGCGAATCCTGTCTTCCGTCCGGTGATATTTGAAGTTCCCAAACGCCGGTTTTTTCGGAAATACCATTTGTCTTTAACTGCACTTCCGGATTTGAATCAATAACCTTTGGCTCGAACCAGATCTGCAGGTTCCTTGCATTCGACGATTTAGATGGGTTACCGCTGGAATGCATAACTCCGCTTCCACTACTGATCAGTTGTACATTGTCTGCCAGCAAAGTCGTTTTAGTACCTTGATTGTCTTCCTGAAATTCACCTCCCTCTAATAATATGGTGATGACCTCTATGTTCTCATGACGATGCATGCCCAGGAAACCTTCCGGGCTTACGATATCATCATTGAAAACAATAAGTGGCCCAAACCCGTCCGGCCTTCCCGTACCTTGTCGCCTGTTGCTAAAAACGGACTGTATCCTGAATTTATCATTTCCTAAAATACCGCGTTTGGCGGCTTTAAATAATAGGGATTTCATATTTGTGATATTTTATTAATACAAATATCTCAGTTATTCTATTCAATAAAATTGATTTATAATAAAAAGGAAATTGATTTAGATCAATCGTTGACGGCGGTGTTTATTCAAAGTTACCTTTTAGGAATTATCTTTCTGTCGGCTAAAATCCTTACCGTCCAATCGCAGATCGCGGAAACCTAATAAAAATTTCGCGTTTAGGTTATATGATCGTACATCATTTGTTCCACTTTAAACTTAATATTAATAACAGTTCCATTATCGTTTACAAGACTGAAGTCAGCTTTAATATCTTCAGACAACCCCCGTAATAATTTTAGGCCAAGGGATGCTGGGGAGGCATTTATTTCATGCATATTAATCCCGATGCCATTATCAGCAATCATCAGCATAATTTCATTTTCAACCTCGTGAATTTGGATCTTTATTTGTCCGTTTCTGTTTCCGGGAAATGCATATTTGATTGAATTGGTTACAGCCTCGTTGACGATCAGCGATAATGGAACGGCGTAAGATACACCTAACTTAATAGGCTGAATATCCAAATCAAAACGAATTCGGTTACCAGTCCCAAAGCTTTCAGTCAAATAACTCACAAACTCGGGAAGGTACAGTGACATATCAACGGTCTTAATATCTTCAGACTGATAAAGCTTCTGATGAATTAAAGACATCGAGTATATACGATGTTGGCTGTTTTCGATTGCCATCAATGCATCATTTTGAAGATATTGTGCCTGGGACTCCAGCAAGCAAATGACGGTGTGAAGATTGTTTTTTACCCGGTGATGAACCTCTTTTAACAGCCACTCTTTTGAAACCAACAATTCGTCTTTTTCGCTGATAACACTTTGCAAAAGACAATTTTTTTTATCCATCTCCTGCTTTTGCTTTTTATTTACGAAATAACGGCCATATAACATTCCAATGATCAAAAGTGCAACTGCTATACCCACGTAAATAAAATTTCGTGTTGCGTTGGCTTGCTGGCTTTGAAGGGTATTTTTCGCTTTCAATACTTGAAGATCTCTTTCTTTTTGAGTAATCTCCAGCTGAATTTTCATACCCGCAATATTTTTGTTATCATTTGAATCTGTTAATTGCTTGTCGAAGGTTATATATTGCTGCAGATGGTTTGCAGCAGATTCAAAATGCCCCTGCAATGAATCGATTTTATAAAGATAGGTTTGAACGTCAGCCGCTACAATCAGATTATCCGTTTTAGGCCCTGCACTTGCTAAATACTCCTCTAAGAATCGCTTTGATTTATCGTATCGGGAGGCTTTGAAATAAAACCTTCCTATAATATATTTATAATAGGAAGCGCGCAAATCTTTGGTGACCAACTGCCCCTCATTCATCATCTTGTATACCAACAAATAATATTTTTCCGCCTCCCGATAGTTCTTTAAGCTTTCATAGTTAGTTGCCTTGGCTAAAAAAGCAAATTGCTTCTCGATGAGTTCAACAGCAGGAATGTTTTTGAGCGCATTTTCCAAAAGCGCTGATGATCCATTAGGTTTCCCGGATTCAAGTTGATTAGCAGTCAGGTTATAAATTGTCAGATAGATGTCCGGGTCACGGTTATCAAGGAACAATATCGCCGCTTTTTTTAACCAATAATCGGAGAAAGAAAAATAGGTTTTATCACTTCCATAAATTGTGTGACCGATCCTGGCATAAAAGTAAACCAAACCTAAACTGTCTTTAGTTGCCAAAGCCGATTTCACAGCTTTTAATTCAAAATCCAGTCCCCTTTCGACTTTAGTTTTTTGTGAGGAAATCAGTGAAAGCAGATCATAGGTGTAATGCAGATAGGGAAAATTTAGTTCATTCTGCAATCGAAGGGCTTTACTTGCTTTAGCCTCTGATCCTTTAATATCGTTCATCAGGAAGTTCAGGTAAGCCAAGTTCATCAGTGCATTGATTTGCTTGGCAGGCTGATTTATCTGCTGATAAAGATCATTAGCTTTGTTTATACTATTGATCTTCAACATGATAGTAGCAGCTGTCGGTGGACAATAGGTACCCTGGTAATCCCAAGATTTTGCCTCCATTTCTTTATCACCCGCTTTTTGACAATTACGAATAACGGTCTGAAAACAGTCAATTCCCTCTTTAATCCGATTTGCTTTAAAGTGATTTTTTCCTAACAGACAAAGAGTTTGATTGAGCCAAAACATCGAATGATTGGTTTCACTTTCCTGTTTTGCTTTAGAAAGATAATATGTTGCATTATCCCGGTCTTTTTGATGGTAACCGGGCTGAAAGGCATAGTAAGCACCTACCAAAACCAATTGTTTTAAATAGCTCATTCCCATCAGGGAACCTAATTTGTTCGTAATGCCCCCTGGTTGTTGTTTATCAATCCATTTATCTTTAGCTAGAGACGTATATTTACCGAAATTCTCAGTAATGACAGGCCAGCGGCTCAATCTATTCTTGCGGCACACTATAAGCAAGCTACTATCCTGATCTATCCTTCCCTCCTTTACGACGGTGTAATAGTTTAAACTCAATTGAAGTAGCAGCTGATTTTGTTCTGGATTTAATTTTTCTGTCTGGCCTTGCACAGTGGCTGAACTGAAAAAAAATACGATCATACAGAACAGCGAAAGGATTTTTTTTAGCATTATTTCATCTGTTAGGAAAATCAGAAATAAAAAAAGACAGTTTGTACGATTGGTATCGTCGAGCGATTGCACGAACTAATTTAAAATTAATTTCAGATTAAAGAGAATAATTTAATTTATATGATTCTCTAAGAAACCATCGGTGCAGTCTATTTGTGTGTGATAACGTATTTAATGGTCAATCCGGTTGCCATAATAATTAAAGCGATAGCTATTGCCGCGCTGAGCGGGATCGCGCTAAGTATAGAAAATTTACCGCCGGCAGCGAAAGCGCCAAAAGTAGCAACTCCAATTGCCCCTCCTGTTTGCCTGACGGTGTTTAAAACAGCTGAGGCCGTACCGGATAGGGATTTGTCCACACTATTTAAAATGCCATTGGTCATTGCCGGAACAGCCAGCCCCATTCCAATGGGCATTATCAGGAAAGGCAGGAATAAAACTTGATAAGAAGTATTAGCCCCCGCAGCGAAAAGTCCTGCGAAACCAAGGGCAAAAATAGTGAGGCCAACCAGAATTGAGTTCCTTACTCCAAATCGATTAATGATCTTACCACTGATCAGGTTAGAGATTACGAAACCAAAAGTTAAGGGAAGAAACGCCAATCCTGCCATTATTGAGGGGTATTGCAAAACGGTTTGTAAGTATAGACCAAGTACGAAAACGCTGCCGTAATACGTACCATTCAATACAGCCCCAACAATAAGGAGGGTATTAAAACGGGACGACTTGAACAAGCCCAAGGGCAGCATCGGATTTAACGATCTGTTTTCGATACGCAGAAAGAAGCTAAACAAGATAGCGCTTAATATCAAAGCGCCATATATCTTAATATTCTTAAATCCATAATTATGCCACTCAATTATGGATGCGATGAATAAGGTAACCGAAATCATCCAGGTGACCTGGCCAAAAGCGTCGAATTTTTTTCGAGTCTTAACCACTTGATAGGTTGAGAGACGAAAACTTAGCAGCAAACCAACGAGGCAAATGGGTACATTAACAAAAAATATATAGCGCCAATTACTGAAATGGATGAGCAAGCCTCCTATGAGCGGTCCTGCTGCCAACGCGGCGCTGCCGGCTGCTGTCCATAAGCCTACAGCACGCGTTCTGGATTCCTGTTCATGGGAAAATGCCTGATTCAATATTGATAATGAACTGGGAATCATTGTTGCAGCACCGATACCTTGCACGATTCGGAATATGATCAAGGCTAAACTACTCGTTGCTAAGCCGCATCCGGCAGATGCAATACCAAAAATTAACAGGCCTGATCGAAAAATTGGTAATGCGCCGAGCCTGTCGGTCAAATTACCTGCAGACAACATCATTACAGCAAATGCAAGTGTGTAGGCATCTACCACCCACTGAAGTGTACTTATCCCGGAATGGTAGCTCTGGGATATTTGAGGTAAGGCCAGATTAACAATAGATACATCCAATTGTGCCACCACAAAAGCCAAACTGGTGATTGTCACTATCTGTACAAAAGAGACTTGTTTTATTTGCGATTCGGTGTTCATTCAAGGTACAAAAATAAACAATGTTCAACATTCATCAGGTGGCCATAAAGTCACAAAAAATCTTGTAAATTCTGTATAGCGGCATTGATTCTGACAATGTCTTTAACGGCAGGCATTGCTATCGAATTATTTAGAGCGAAATAATTCTATCTGGAAGGTTCTTGTAAGCCGCGGTGTAAAAATCCGGGAAACATCCGGTCTCATTGCCGTCTTGTAAAGTAACAACTACGCATTCGCTCGGATTTCGCCTTGTGACTGTCTTATGAACACTTGCGATCTGTAGGTGATTCATTATCGTCTTCACGCTTTTCAATAGCAGAATTCCTTGATTTTTGGCGAGAACGTTCAATCGCTTTCCAATGTCATTACCAAGGTCGAGGGCGATCTCATTCTCGTCAAAAAAACACATGGCAACGACTTCGATTGGATGTTGGTCATTCTCAAGTTCCGGTAATATAATCTCTACAAGCCGTAATAATCCGGCTTGAGGAGAAATAAAGAAATATGCTACTTTCATGATGAAATTAATATTTAAATTCAACAATTTCCAAAAACGAAAATTCTATAAAGCTATTGGCTGACCAGTTTGCTGCCAGGATTATTGTCCTTACAGCGTACTTATGTATGGCAATGTGATATGTCGTCTGACGTTTGCCCATTAATAATCTATCGCAAACCAAGAAGTATTTCTGAGGCGAACTCGGCGATCATTATTGTAGTTGCATTCGTATTTGCCGTAGGTATTTGCGGTATAATAGAGGCTTCGGCTATCTTAAACAGCGTATGGAACTTACCAACTTTAGTAGGTATTTGCGGTATAATAGAGGCTTCGGCTATCATAAGGCCCTTTACCCCTCGAACCATAAGTCGATTATCGACGACAGATTGCGGTCCAATCCCCATCGCACAAGTGCCTACCGGATGGAAATATGTTGAACAAGCATCCCGTCGTCATAATCAGTTTTATTTCCCCGTGCCCAAACCATGGCATTTATGCTCCCAGATCCACCAAGAATTCCCCCCTGGGTACATAAATAACCATGTTATTAATCGCTGGTGCCGGCTGATAATGATATAGGTAGTCCTGCTTGGATCCAATGTTTTCAAGCCAGCGAAGCGGATTTTGAATCCGGTCTGATCCGTTATCATCTTCTCCTGCTTCCAGCAGAAGAATACTTGCGTCCGTGCTTTCCGCAAGCCGTTTCGCAATTACGCAGCCAGCAGATCCTGCACCAACTATGACATAGTCATATTCTAATGTTTTCTTTTGATAATCGGCTTTAACTTCATTGATTTGATTACTAAATTCTTTCATAAGATTTCAAATTAATAGACTAAACGAATCCCAACCCGTATGGAATAGTGTGTAGTTAAAGTGATTTAAAATGATGCCAGTAGCCAATCAATTGATCAACAGTTAGTTATATATCTTTAGCTTATTTAAATATATTTTCCAGCTGTTGATTAGCGACGGGCTGTCTAAATATCAAGAATTACATGAAACGACTTGGTAATAAATGACGCAATCCAATCTCTTTACGTAAAGAAATTGGATTGGCTAATTGACTTAAAAACGAATTGGCTTATCAACAGATAGAAAAAAAAATTATGCCGTTGAGAGTAAATGGTAGGGTAGCGTATTTATTAGAAGCAGTGATTTTGAAAATAATTTTGGAACGGTATTGGACGTATATAAAAACCTAATACAAAACAACTGACATGTAAAACAATAGTGACATCGTTAAATTTGTTATTACCCTATCGGCAATATATTTTTAAGAATAGCTATATCTCGCTTTACAAACATTCCTAATATTTAATTCAATTAATTGATTTCAATAATATAATAATTTGGCACATGCTTTGAAATTTCGTTCTATTCATCAAATTTAAAATTGATGTCAAAAGCAATTTTAATAACAGGCACCAGTACAGGTTTTGGTAAATTAAGTGCAATTATGCTGGCGGCGGATGGCCATCGCGTTATCGGTGCCATACGAGGAGTAGGAGGGTTTGTTTCAATATATTATTATATCGAAGTGATTAGAAATGGCACTAAGCCTTTGTCTGCCAGCAAAATTGCGAATGCAGACAAAGGTATGCAACAATACTGAAGTGGTGATAAATTATCATGGTGAGGAGCTAAGTTACAACCATATGATTCTTATACTAAATTATTGAAAACTATTTTACAATAATTTCCTATTAGGTACCTCAGCAACCCAGCTTGCGAAAGGGGTATATACAGATAATTCTCTTGTGACATTTAATGCTGTCAGTGCTTTTTCATATAGGGCTCGATATGGCTTTACCATTTGAACCTTTAGGAAGTTTTCCAAGGTTTCATTCCACGTCTCATAGACAAGTATCTCATCAGGTTGCTGCACCCCTTCATGCAAAATCGCATTTACAAATGTCGGTTCTTTACTGATGGCTTCAAACAGTTCCATCAGAAGCCTTTTAAATTCTTTTTTGTTACCGGCGTTAGCGGTAAACTTGATTAATAATACGAGTGGTTCCATTTTCTACTTTTTTAGTGGTTTTTACTTATTGTTTTGGGTTGTTTATTCATAAAAATTATTTTGGCAATCCATTCCATTTTAGTCAAATCGTTGCTGATCATCATAAAACGCGCCTCCCCTTAGACTTACAGCAAAAATTCAGCGTCGATCTACTAGCCTAACCTAACATGCAAATGCGCTTTTTATTGTTGTGCTTTTTCTATTTTTTTTGAGCTGAAGTTGCTGGCTATAATTGCCTTTTGTGAGTAAATCTTACAAAATTAAACCATAAATTAAATAATTGATTATTAAATATTTAAGTCATACGTCACTTATTTTGTAATTGTGATATAACCCCATAAGACTTTAAATTAATGATATATCATGAGTTTCTAAGCGCACTATGTCCAATCATTTTGGAGGGTAAAGTAAATTTATCGAAAGCTGTACTAGATAAGGTTAGTTGTTGTTTTTGGTAATACATGCTTTTTTAAATATCTTGGTTATAATTTGGAAGAGATGCATATTAAAACTTCATAATTAAGCGCATCTGAAAAGTTAAGCCTCTTCAGTTTTGGTGATATTTAATTAATTCTTTTATTATTGCCATATATCATCAATTAAGAAAAAAGCATAAATGTCATAAACATTTAATTACTAACATATTAAGTCATTGGCATTACGTTTGAATAGAATGTACCATCAATCAAGAAGGTTGGAATCAAAATTCAAATGAAATGAAAACAAATATTAAAAACAACAATTCCAAAAAATCATTAATGGTATCAGGTGCCATTATTCTTACTATGGCTTTCACCGATCCTGTTCATGGCCAAGTGGCAGATTATTCAACAGATCCTCATTTAAGCCCTGCCGTACGATCATTCCTGAAGCTATTAAATAATGGAGGCCCCGGACTGGAGACCATGACAGCTGAAGATGCACGAAAAGTTCTTGTAAACGGACAAAAAGCTTTTCCGGTTGATTTATCTGGGATAGAGGTTTCTGAAAAGACCATTAACAGCGACGGGCATACTACTAAACTTAATATTGTGAGACCAAAAGGAAAAAAGGGCCTGCTGCCGGTTTTTGTATTTATTCATGGCGGCGGCTGGGTTTTAGGTGATTTCCCTACCCACGAGCGCATGGTTAGAGATTTAGTGGTTTTATCAGGATGTGTTGGTGTATTTGTCAACTACACTAGGACGCCCGAGGCAAAATATCCAACTCAAATCAATGAGGTATATTCGGCGGTTAAATGGGTTGCTGAGCATGGTAAAGAAATTAACGTAAATGGTGAAAATCTCGCCATAGTAGGAAATAGTGTTGGTGGAAACATGACCGCCGTTACCACGATATTGGCGAAGGAACAGAACGGACCAAAAATCAAATTACAAATAATGTTCTGGCCTATTGTTGATGCCAATTTTGAGACGGAATCCTATAAAATGTATGGAGACCAGCGCTTCCTGACAACCCCCACAATGAAATGGATGTATGATATGTACATCCCTGATACAGAGAAAAGGATTGACATCCACGCATCACCTTTGCAGGCTACTGTCGAACAATTAACAGGTTTACCACCTGCGCTTATACAAGTAGCAGAAAATGACATATTGCGAGATGAAGGGGAGGCGTATGGCCGTAAACTAGAGCAGGCAGGAGTTAAAGTAACGACGGTACGTTATAATGGGGTTATTCATGATTTCGGATTACTTAACGGGCTGGCTAACATTCCTCAAACAAAATCCTTGTTTGTTCAGGCAGCCGCGGAACTCAATAAATATTTAAAATAACAACTCTTTGTTCAAGTTATAAAAATATTCCTTTTTTTTTCAACAGCGGAGTTATTTTAAAACGTCCTATTAAATTTTTTCTTTTGAAGTCCTTAACAGATCCTTTAGAGCTTTCAAAAATGGCTCTGAAGAATCTGTTTTTGAGCGAGCCACTTCAATGTTTTTTCTGAGTTAGAGGGATGAAGTATTTAGAAAATTACATGAATATTTGGCAAAGGGGTGGTTTCCATTATGAAAGCGCACGCAATTAATTATGCGCCCGCTTTTAAAAAGATTTCCGATGTTTATATTCCCAGAGCATACATAAGACCTTTATTGTTAATTTGGTGCATCTACTGCTCCCTGCTTTAAACACTGCACTTAGAACCTTACTAATTTATCGTCACAATCTGACCGTTAAAGGGCCTAATAATATCCTCCTACAAGTGTAAAACTTTTCAAGATAATACTTTAAGACTATTTTTTCAAAATTCTGTAATTCGTAGAATTTTCCTTTTTTAACTTTTTCTTATCCAATCGGGAACTTGGAGTAATGAACGACCAACAGCCACGAGGTCAAATTCACCCCTTTCAAATCTCCTTATTAAATCATTTAGATCATCTTATTTTGATCCGGCATCATTCATAAACTATTGTAAAAAAACGCCGGATAATCCTACCGAACCTACGGTAATAGTTGGTTTACCTGTTATTTTTTTTGCCCAGCCGGCTAAGCTCAAATACGAACCTTTAAACTCCGGCTCCCAATATCTCCTCAGCGAACAGTCGAAAATATCGTCGCCGGCTTCCGATAAATGAAGTAATCACGATTCCATATCTATGGGCGTTTATACAAGCCTGGCCTCATAATCCTCTAATTTCCACGTGGGACAATCTTATGAGGGTGACAAAATTTTCTCCTACTAATTTCCGAATAACTTTTATCACTTCTACCGCAAACATGGTTCTTTCCTTTAGAGTTTCACCACGATATTCAACTCTTCTACAGTTGGTGCGTTCCCAAATAATTGATCAATGAGGTATCCATGTCCTCCATGTATCTCCACAAAATCAATACCGATATTTTTAGCATGCAATGCAGCATCCGCGAAAGCTGCAATAACGGCTTGTATACTACCGAGGGTTCATTGTATTAAGTCCCTCAAAATAATCGGGAGGCAGCCATCATAAAGGGTCAGGTTTGGCTATTCCAACATGCCATAGCTGTGATCCCATAACTCCTTTTTTTGTGAACCGCGTTAATAACACATTTCCAGCCATTTAATCCTTTTCCGTAAAAATCGGATATCCCTAAAATGCTTTGAGGATGATCGGTTTATTGCTGTGCTTTCAAACAAAATCAATCCCGTATCAGGTACACTCCGGGAATAATAATCGAACATTCTGATAAGGAATGCCGTTTGGCGAACGCTTTCAGGTCATCGGCGGTATTATGCTGCTGAAATTTCGACAAAAACCCTCTTAATGATTTTGAGCCAGACAGTTTATACGGGTATCTATACCTGAAATTTCAATAATTAGTGATATTTCAATAGCCTAAATATCAAGATTCTATTACATAAACCTCATAGTCAACACGTTATAAATTGGCATCTGAATTGAGTGGAGATAAGTCTGTATTAACATATATTAAATTACTCATTTTTATGAAAATCACTTACTACGGTCATTCTTGTTTTTCAGCTGAAATTAATGGTAAACACATTCTTTTTGATCCGTTTATAAAGGGCAATCCATTGGCCGGCAACATTAAAATTGATGAAATACCGGCCGATTATATTTTTATATCTCACGCCCATTTCGATCATATAGATGATCTATTAAATATCGCAACAAGAACTAAAGCCTTAGTAGTTTCCAATTTCGAGATCGTCAGCTGGTGTATTAAAAACGGGGTGAACAATACGCAACCATTGAATCCGGGTGGCAAGTGGCAATTCGATTTCGGTACAGTAAAATGCGTGACTGCCGTTCACTCCAGTAGCTTTACGACCGGCGAAAACGGCGGCGTAGCCAGTGGTTTTATTTTTAGAAGCGCTCAAGGCAATTTTTACTACAGCGGTGATACGGCGCTGACCCTGGATATGCAGCTAATCCCAAAATGGGCAGAACTTGATTTCGCGATACTTCCGATTGGCGATGATCTTACTATGGGTTTCGAGGACGCAGCAGAGGCTGCAAGTATGATCAACGTAAAGAAAGTTATCGGGGTCCACTACGATACTTTCAAATTTATTGAAATCAATAAAGACGAGGCGGTATCCGCATTTCAAATAAAGGATATAAATCTTCAGTTATTGAAAATTGGTTCGGTGACCGACATAAAAACTGGAAACGAAAGTCTTTAGAAACGATGACTATTTCTCTATATATCACAGAATCTCTTGAGTATGTATTAGAATCCAGTAAAATACTTAGAGCAAATAATCGAATTGAAATAGGCGTTTAACTGATAATCATTTTATAGGTATGGGGTTCGTTTTTGACCATTCTTTCGATAAGATTTTCAAAAATGCCCACTTTCATCTGATGTCTGTTGAAGCGGTAGGTGTATTCGTCCAAATATGATTGGAGATGTCTCACTGAATGATGGACATCTCTCAACCAAGCTTTGAACATCATTATGCATCGATGTAGGTCCTTGAAGTTTTTCCCTTTCTTTTCTGACTTCTCCCGGACAATGTTGGGAAACTCGTCCTCCAGTCCCTTATAGCCCGCCCATTGGTCTGTACGCACAGATGCTTCCGGTTTGATATGACCTTTCATAAACCCTTTCAGGTTTTCTTTACTGGCAGCGGCAACTACTTTGGCATACATTCTGGATACCCCTTTGCCTTTCTTTTCTATTGAAACCACTACAATTTTCTTGCTGCCTTTTTTACGGCCCATAATCTGGTCATCCTGGCCGCCTACATACGTCTCATCCACATCTACTTTTCCTTCCATGGGAAAATCCCCGCTACTTGTCATCGCCTTCATGACTTTCTGTTTAAATAACCAACAGGTCTTTTGCCTTAGGCCTAGCTTTCTGCTAAGTTCGGTACTACTGATCCCATTTTTGGTGGTTGATACATAATAAACAATATAAAATGCCTTTAAAACGGAGAACTTACATCCGTGAAAAGAGTCCCTGCCGAAGCTGATTCTACATATCTGCAACGCGTACATTGTCTATCTTCTACGCTGTTGCCCTTATAATAATGCATATGGCCACACTTCTTACAAATATATTCATTGCCCCATTTCACCTCAGCTAAATACTTGACACAACTACCCTTATAGGGAAACCTCGTTTGAAATTCAAATAACGACAGGCTCTTAAATCGTAACTATTCAGGACTAAAGTTAGCGATTAAAGTGATTGCCTGAAAGACTTTTTGAGCAGATTTAATAGTAGTATCAATAACAGATCGGATAGCAGCAAAAGCATCAGCACCATCGATAGACCTAAAACCTCCGGATACTTTTTGTTTGACTTTAATGGTCCTGATGGCTCTTTCTGAACCGTTATTATCAGCAGGAACATGATTATAGTGTAAAAAGCGAAGTGCATCCTGAGGGATTTTATTGAGTTTTTTTTGGAGCCTGATTGCCAGTTTATCTTTATCAGGCAACAGTTGCGCGAGCAAATTTAAAAGTGATTGTTCTAACACGTTTCTTTCCGGACTGTCAGATAAGCCATCATAATCCGCCTGTTTGCTTAATATTATGGCGTCTTTAAGCACCGTTTTTAAAGGCCCTGCCCAGCTGCTCCCGTGCACCTGCTCAATATAATTTAAGTCCCTGAACAAATGTACCAGGCAGATCTGGTGGCCTAAAGCAGGACATCGAAAATGTGCAGCCCAGGCGTCATGAACCAGTACCGCACCGGGTAAACTATCAGGAAATGTTTCGGCAATGGTTTTATGCCCCCTGCTTTGTGACTGTATAATAAAAGTTAACCGTTCATTTTGCCACGTCCAGAACCAAACGCATCTAATTTTCGAGGATATTAAGTAGATAGTCATTATCCCATCCGGCGATAAGTCGTTTTCCTTTGACGCTTCTCTTTTTAGTGGTATCATTTTTAATCAGATTGAGTGCAATTCTACAGATGATGGAGAAGTTTTCGGCTACATTTCCGGTTCGTTTTCTGCTACTATCTTCATTGAAAGCTACATCAAGTATCCAATGCAGGGAGTTTTCAATTCCCCAATGGGAGCGCACCGCCCCGGCGATCTTTTCCGCACCGGCCCCCATACTTGTGATATAATACCGCTTTTCTTTTTGTTCTTTTTGTGAGGCTTTGAGGTAACGGGTGGCTTCCACACAGACGATAGCTTTTACTCCGGGCCAGCGTTCAGGCTGCTGAACATGGGAGAGATCTGTATATACCGAACAGATGCGGGTTTCTATGCGGCCATGCCCGGAATCTACATCTTTGTACTGTGATACCGGGCTGCAAAAGCGCAGGGTGTCTGCTACATCCTGTTCCAGTTGCCCCTGATTGCCTTTAACGGCAATAACGTAGTCCGCCCCTGCCTCTTTAATTTGTTTGATTATAGCTGTTTGGCAACCCATTGCATCAATAGTTACTATGCACTCCTTTAACTCCAATACATTCAGTAGTTTAGGAATGGCGGTGATCTCGTTGGATTTCTCTGCTGTTTTGACTTGTCCTAACACCATGGTATTTGTTCCCGCCCAGGCGCTTACCATGTGGATGGCTGATTTTGGGCCTTTGCCCCGTGAACCACGAATAGTTTTGCCATCTATGCTGATGATTTCCCCATCAGTAAGTTTAGCTACACTTTTTACCCACTCCAAAAAACAGGTTTCAAACTCCAAAGGGTCTAAGGCGGCAAATACCCGGTTGAAGGTGTCATGCGATGGGATACCAGCCGGAAGCGATAAAAAACCGGACAACCACGCCTGTTTCGAATGCCCGTAAGATTCAATATCGTTCCAGTTCTCACAACCGCAGATAACGGCTGCTATGGTAATGAAGATAATATCTTCTAAAAGGTGCTCCCTCGTCCGGTCCACCCGAGGATCGGTCAAGCTTGAAAAATGACTTATCGGACTGCTCATGGCGTTTTTCTTGCGAAAAAAGCTTTTCCTGTTCCTTTACTTAAATCTTTTTCTCAACTTACCAACATATTTTAGATGCGTTTGCCCTGTCTGAAAGATCTAATGGTGGTTGTCGTTTACTATAAGTTTCGTATATCACTTGTGTGCCAAATGCTTTCGCTTCTTTAATGTTTGTAACGTTGCTACTCAATGATCAGCAAATAATGGTAAGTTGAAGTAAAAAGTTGAGCCATTATTTTCCTCACTTCTTACCCAAATGTTGCCATGATGTTCATCGATAATTTGTTTACACAGATATAAGCCGATGCCTGACCCTGTTACTTTCTTCTCAAGCGCATTTTCAACGCGATAATATTTATCAAAAACATTGGTAAATTCACCAGCGGGAAGACCTATTCCTTGATCTTTAACTGAAATGGTTAGCTGATTTTCTGTTTTTATACATTCTATGATAATTGGACGTTTATTAGGTGAGTATTTAATAGCGTTAGTCAGCAGATTCTCTACCACTTGACCAATCCGGTCGCGGTCTGCGTGTAACAGAATTTCAGGATCAGATTGGAAGACAAGCCGGTGTGCAGGATGAATAAACTGAACTTCTTTAACAACTTCTGATATCAGGTCAGTAACGTTAAATTCAAATACAGTTAGTTTCAATCTCCCTGTATCCAAAATTGGCCCGGTGATAAAATAATTCAGCATATTGGTGGCTTTATCCACCATTTGATCTGCACTGGTCAAAAACTTCACCATATCTTGATTATGTTCCTTTACGGCATTTGCCCTGCTTAGCTGAACATATAGTTTGATCGATGATAACGGTGACTTCATCTCATGGCTTACGATGGCCATAAGGTCTTCCCAATTTACACCAATATTACTGCTGGTCCTAATCTCCGAAATAGTGCCATAAATTATCGTCAGGCTACCGCAAGGTGCCTTAGCGATGATGGCTGTGATACGTACCCATTTTTGCTGTTTAGTTTTACTTAATATAAAATTTATCGGTAATTGCATATCAACCGGAATTCCTTTTTCCTTAACACTCTTGAAAGCGTTCAATAGTATAGGGAGTTGTTCTTTTGATATCAGACTAAACAAGGAGTTTCTAGACACAATATTTTTAGTCTGAATGCCTATAACTTTTTTACAGCGCTCGCAGATTTTTAACACATTATTTATAAGATCAAAACTCCAGGTACCAATACCTGCGGATTCAAGTGCATTTTCCGTTTTTGCTGCTCTTTGAGTGAGAGTAACCCCCTTATCAATTCCGTAATACGCGCGATTATTCCTGAGGGTTTTTTCCTCAATAACTTTGAAACTGTCCGGAATACTTAAATTTTGTGTAACTGAATTCATCTGATTTTAAAATTTGGATAAAGGTGAAATTTGCTTTAAACCGCTAATCTGTGCTAATCATCATTTTCCATGCTGACGTGGTAAACGCCTCGGTTGGCAGCAGAATTCAAAGCTGCTCTTTTAACCAGTTTTTTTTGTGCCTGCTGTATATTTTCATCAGCACCTCTCCAACAACCTAAAGCAGGTTGCTGCAGGGCCCTCGAAAATGAATAGGTTAATTTCCAAGGCATTGAATTTTTGAATCGGATATGCATCTCGTTAAGCCGCGCTGAAGCTAGTTGAGCCGATTGTCCACCCGATAAAAATGCTATTCCTGGTACGTAAGCTGGAATTGTTTCCAACAGACAAAGTACGGTTGCCTCAGCCACCGCTAATATTCCAGGTTGGTTCTGGTGGTCTATTCCGGCTGTGATCATGTTGGGTTTTAAAAGTATGGCATCCAATTTCACCCTTTGTTTCAACATTTCCCCGAAAAGAAAATCTAAAGTCCGCTTAGTTATGTTTTCACAAATATCAAGGCTATGCGTACCTGAAACCAACACTTCCGGCTCAACTATAGGCACTAAGCCGACTTCCTGGCATACAGCTGCATAACGGGCAAGTAAATGACAGTTTGCATAAAGATAGCCGCCAGAGGGCAGGTTGCCCTCAATGGCGAATACAGCCCGCCATTTGGCAAAGCGGGCACCTTTATCATAATAAGATGATAATCTGCCACTGAGACCATCCAGTCCTTCAGTTATTTTCTCTTCAGGAAAGCCAGCTAAGGCCATCGTGCCGAGGTCAACCTTAATGCCGGGAATAATTCCGTTATTCTTTAAATGTTCGGTGAATAAAATACCGTCGTTAGCCTGCTGATGAATCGTTTCATCGAATAGGATTGCTCCACTGATGTATTCACCCAAACCAGCAGCTGTTACGATGAGTTCGCGGTATCGCCGCCGCATTTCCGTCGTCTGAGGTATGCCCAACGCTTCAAACCTTTTATTGCAGGAGGCCGTGCTTTCATCCATAGCTAGTATCCCCTTATCGCCTGAAAGCCAATGATTAATTGTTTTCTGTAATGCCTGAATGTCCATGGGTCTACATATTTGATGTAATATGATATCTACTGTGAAGTAAAAAATATGCCACTTGTTAGAATATTGATATTCAGCTTTTTGTATTAGGATATACCATCAGGCGATGGCGAGATATCATGAATTTCCCACCACTAAATGAAATAACATCAAGATTTTTTTTACGCGTCTTACCTTTTAAAAGCGTGAATTACAATTACGCTAAAGTCTAATTCGCTATTAAGTGGTTAACTAATTGAATCCCAAATATAGCCTAGAACATCAGAATTTCCTGTTCCAAAACCAATTCTAAGAGTTGATATTTCAATTTTCAATTTAAAATTGCGAAATATCGCATATAAAAAGGATCTCAAATTATTTCAATATATTGATTATCAATTATTTAAATAGTGGCATGAATTTAACTTCATACAGTATATTATAAATTCACAAAATAAATTACAATATGAAAACGATTAAAGTGCCCACTCGGGATGAAGTAAGCCCGGACTCGCAAACGTTGTTTGATCAGATTAGCAAACAATTAGGAATACTGCCCAACTTATATGCGACCATGGGTTATTCACCAGGAACCCTTAAAGGTTACCTCCAATTTGAAGCAGCGATGGCCGGGGGCGTATTTTCAGCAAAGGACAAGGAGGCCATAAATCTGGTTGTTTCCGAAGTGAATAATTGCAAATACTGCCTTGCTGCACATACCATGCTTGCTAAAGGAAAAGGGTTTACCCAGGAAGAAACCATCGATATTAGAAAAGGCCACACTACTGATTATAAATTAAATACCGCTGTTCAGCTTGCAAAAAGCATTACCGAAAATAAAGGAGAGGCTGACCTACAGTTACTCGAAGATTTTTATACTGCAGGCTATAATGAAGCAGCCCTCATAGAACTCATCGGATTAATAACCGCGAAGGTATTTACTAATTATGTATATGCCCTCACCGCTATACCCCTGGATTTCCCGGAGGCTGTTGCATTGGACCAGGATTGATACAAAACTCCAAGTAATTGATTAAGGGAACAGCATCGCCGTGTAAAATTCATCGCAGTTTTTAAGGGATGCTGTATCCTAAATTTATTTTTATCAGTATTAATATGAGCGTAATTAAAGAAAACACTTATTCGACCATCACTAGTGACGAGGATAAGCAAAAACTGGGCAACCAATTCATACTTGCTTTTAGAGATCAAAACTGGGATCTGCTAAAATCGATTATTACAGAAGACTGTACGTGGTCAATAAGCGGTGAAAACGACCTTGCCGATAAATTGACGGGCCATGACGAAGTGATCAGCAAAGCAAGGCAATTTGTAACAAAACTTAGTTTTGAATTTGATCATATCAGGCAAAGCCTGAACTGCGTTGCCTTGGCGATCTTTACCCATGCCGCTACCGGAGATAAAAACGCTGATGAGCAGATTGCCACAGTCAATACCATACGGGACGGAAAAATTTCGGAGATCAACACTTTCTTTTCAGATGTCCCGGGAATGCATTCTTATTTCGCTGAATGGGCTAACTGATAAGCTTCCACTCATACTTTTTTACATTGTGTTTAAAAATCCAAATTATGAATATAAATCAAAACGCATATACCCGCCGCAGATTTCTAAAGACGGCAGGAATTTTTACCGCCGGCGCTATTATTGCGCCGAAAATATTATTCAGTCAAAGCGCAGGAACCGGTCCTGTGGAAACGATTATCAAAGCTGCAGCTACGGCTAAGATTAATGTGACTAAGCTTAGGGGCAATATCTTTATGTTGGAAGGCTCCGGGGGAAATATCGCCGTGTTGAACGGCCCCGAAGGCAAACTGTTGGTAGACGCAGGCTTCAGTGTTTCTAAACCGCACGTGGTCGCTGCGCTTAATTCGATCAGCCATCAGCCAATTAAAGTTCTGATTAATAGCCACTGGCATTTTGACCATACCAGTGGCAACGAATGGATGCATCAGGATGGTGCTAAAATCATTGCACAGGATATTACCCGTGACCACCTAACAAAAAGCATTCATCAGGAGGACTGGAAATATACCTTTAAACCTTTACCGCGTGAGGCGTTACCGACTTTGCTTTTTAAAACGGAGCATACTCACCAGTTTAACGGCGAGAAAATATTTGTTAAAACCTACAAGCCAGCCCACACCGACTGTGATTCATCGATCTATTTTCCAAATGCGGATATTTTGCATGTGGCAGATACCTTTTGGAACAGCTACTATCCAATGATCGATTACTCAACCGGTGGCAGTATTGATGGCATGATTGCCGCGGCAGCACTCAACGTAGCAAAAACGACAAATCATACCATAATTATTCCCGGCCATGGAGAAATTGGCAATCGAACGAAATTAATAGCTTTCCACGAAATGCTTGTGAATGTCCGGGATAAGGTCGCAAAATTAAAAAAAGATGGAAGAACATTAAGTGACGTTATAGCCGCCAAACCAACAGCTGCCTACGATCAAAAATGGGGTGGTTTTGTGATCAAAGGCGATTTTTTTACCAAGCTGGTCTTTAAAGGAATCTAACCATTTATCGCTGATGAATTCTCGAATAGGATGCAATAATCCTGTTCGAGAAAATAAGTGTCAGAAAGGAAATGTTTCAGCTAAAATTTAAGAACGCATTGATATGGAGAAAGTGAAAATATGGCCGGTATGGCTGGCTTTAGCAAATGCCAAATGCCCAAGGTGCCGGAGAGGTGATATGTTTGCCAATACAATGTATAGTTTTCACGGACAGGTGATGCTTAAAAAATGTTCCCATTGTAATTTGACCTATGAAATTGAACCGGGTTATTTTTATGTATCCATGCTGATAAGTTACGCTATGAATGTTGCGGAAATGGTCACATGTGCCGTTGCGATTAACATTCTCACCGGCAGTCAAAACCCATGGCTATACGTCGTCGTTATTTTGACACTAACTATAGTTCTTTCACCATTCAATTTCAGGTATTCAAGGATCATTCTTCTTTACTGGCTTACGCCGGGTTTAAGATATCAGCCTGAATTAAGCGCTGATACACAGATTCCGAATAAGCAACAGATCCAATAAATCAATTAATACAAGACAATGAAATATCCAGTTTTAAAATTTATTGCCGGTCTCGATTAGATTGGCAAAAAGCCCTCCGGTTTGGTATTGTTATCGTATTTTTATGGATTGGAGACTTGAAGTTTTTTACTTACGAAGCTAACTGCATCGTGCCATTTCTGGCCAATACCCCTTTCATGTCGTTTTTTTAAGAAGCCAGACCGATTCTAAAAAGCATATTAATAAGGAAGGAGAATCGATAAAGACAAACCACTCGTGCAGGAGTATAACAATACTTATCTGTTTTCTGATGCATTAGGTGTGTTTTTAATATAGATGGCAATTTTGGTTGCGTGCTATAAGTTACTGCCCATTCCAGTATAATCGCCAGCTTGCTTATGGTGATTATTGACGGCAAGAACTCTGTCTTTCTGATAACTACACCAGAAGCCTGGGTACCCCTCCTGAGCTATCATGATTGGGGATTCCCCTGTTCATCAGCACGTGGATGATCGGTATCAAAGGATATTGTAATCCTGGGTAGCGCTATTATTAACATGAGTGAATCTGCAACAATCTATTTAGATAGAAAATCAAAGATCTTGAGCTTTGATAAAAATGAGGGACAAAAACTATGTTGTAACCCGAAGAAGATTTTTAAAAAATATATCTACACCAGGGTTATTTTTTTATTTGACTTTAATGAGAACAAGTATGACAAAGGTCAAAGTTGTGATAATCCGGCAAACCTGTTATCGGGGCCAAATTAATATCTGCGAATCCTTTGAAAGCACTTAACCTTCCACTCAAAATCCGTATTTGGGAAGGCAATTACCGTAAGGTATGGGTGGCGTTTAGTGAAACAGAGTGTTTAGTAGAACACTATCACTTATCTATGGTACTGGCCTCCTCATTAAAATGGAACCCCTAATAAAAGTTGCGTTAGACCACAATTAGCAAACCCATATTACCAATAAGAAACCTGTAAAATTCACCTTTTGTCACCTCACCTATTCTTTTGAAAAACAAGAACTTACTTACCAATCCTGCAGATTAATCAAGAATTGTTTACATATCAATAATGACTTGTTATTTTAGCGATATTTCAACAATTACACATAGTATTCTTATCATAAATATCTTATAATCAGTCATATATATAATGGCATTTACATTGCAATCAAATAATAAGGTGGTTTGACAAAAGATTAGCAAATCATATACCTTTTGATTGATTTTACAACTTAAATGCCTTATATGCCCAACACTGACAAAGCTATTCATTTAATGTCCGGGAAAAGCAGAATGCTTTCAGGAGTAGTGGTCGATAATCTCATGAGCATCGAGGAACTTGTGAAACAATTTCGTACATCCGTTGAGGATCACCTGGCTTCAGAAAATATCCAGTCCGACGAGGAAGAAAAGGGAATATTGTTAGATCTGAGCAACGAGATAGCTGCTGCTAGAAATAAAGAAGAACTCTTTATTTTATTGCGTATAAAACTAAAAAGTTTATTCGACGTATCAGGCTTTGCTATCGCTTTAAACGGAGATGGTATAGGAGCCTTTAACACCTTTGTTTCTTCCCCTTTATCGGACCAAAATAACGGGTGTAATGTGGAAGGCACTTTTATTGCACCAAATGAACTACCTGTGGCTTTGTTTGAGAAAATGGGTTCCTCAGGATTTCCGCAAATTTTTGATCTAACGGAAACTATTAAGCAGTATCCTATCATCACTTTTTTTAAGCTTTGGAGTGCTTTTGGCGTTGAAAATTTTTCAGGAATTGAGTTAAAAGCCAACGGAGATGTTTTGGGATATCTCTTCTTTTACCTTGACCGACAATTATTTGAATCTTTAAGAATAAAACTATTAAGAGCCGTTTGTGCGCAATTGTCCGTTGCTTTCTCAAATATAATGCTCATCGAAGAAATTGTACAGAGAAAAAATGAATCAGAACTACTATTGTCAGTAAATACGGCGATTGCTTCTGTAAGATTTACAGATGAACTTGCAAACGTGATCAAGCAGGAACTCAAGCAACTTCTGGGCTGCAGTCATACCCTTATTGCTGTGCGAAGCGAGAACACCGAAACTGTAAGCGCTTTTATGTTGGATGAAGATGCCAGATCAATAAACCATCCTGGCTATCAAAACGCGAAGAATGGAAAATATTCCTTAAATGATCCGATATTGGGTCAGGCCCTGATAACAGATTTACCGCTTGTAATAGATTTGGAGGCGATGGCTACGTCTCAGGATTTACCCATATACGCCAAGATTAATTATGAAAGCGGTCAAAAACTGCTTGTCATGACCCGTTTTACTAAAGGTGAAGAAGTTTTCGGTTTTTGGCTCCTATATTTTGAGGATAAGGAAATCATCCCTTCACAAAAACTTAAGCTTATACAAAGCCTTTCTAACCAACTTTGCATAGCAGTTGCAAACATCATCGCGAATCAGGAGATCAAAAACCGGGAAGAGGAAAAAGGCAGATTGTTAGAGTTTAGTAATGCTATCGCATCAGTTAGAGATAGCGTAGTTCTTTCCCAAATCTTGAAAGCTCAACTTCAGGAGCTTTTCGGTATAGACAATTATATAATACACGCGCTTGACCCGGAAAAAATCAAGCATAAACCTGTTTTATTCGATCCCGAAGGACTATTCATTAGCAACCAGGCGTTTTTAACATTTCTTGATACGTGGACTTTTATTGATGAGGGTTTTCTGGATAAAGTGCTGGGTGAAGACGGGCCGATCCTTTTTAAAATGCATGAAAGAACAGATTCATTACTAATACCCGCATACCTGATTCCCGAAAAGGAAGAAACAAATAAAGCATTCATCGGCATTTCAATTAAGTTGGGTTCTGAAAATATCGCCGTGATGAGCTTTAAACATCAGGATTTTACTAAAATCAAAGCTCAGGAAATACTTTTAAAGAGCATTTGCTCCCAAATTGCGATCGCTGTTGCCAATATCTTGGCAAATGACCGGGTTAGCGAACAATTGATTGAGATAGAAAGATATAAGAGACAATTGGAAGAAGAAACCATCTACTTAAAAGAGGAAATGGAAATTACGCAGAACTATGCGGAGATAGTAGGCGAAAGCCTCGCTGTTCAAAAAACTTATCGGCTAATTACGCAAGTTGCGCCTACGGATTCCACCGTATTGATATTAGGTGAGACGGGAACAGGAAAGGAACTCATCGCAAGGGCTATCCACAATAATTCACCACGAAAAAATAAATTGATGGTAAAGGTGAATTGTGCCGCCTTACCAGCTAATCTCATTGAAAGTGAATTATTTGGACATGAAAGGGGGAGCTTTACCGGTGCCACTGAGCGGCGGATTGGCAAGTTTGAACTCGCCCATAACGGCACTTTATTTTTAGACGAAATCGGTGAAATGCCGCTTGAACTGCAGGTTAAACTTTTAAGGGCATTACAGGAAAAAGAAATTGAGCGTGTGGGCGGAAGGAATACGATAAAAGTGGATGTCAGGATTATTGCAGCCACTAATCGGGACCTTGAAAAAGAAATTGACCAAGGGCGTTTTAGAACGGATCTCTTCTACCGTTTGAACATTTTCCCAATATACTCGTCAGCACTTAGAGAGCGTAAAGAGGATATTCCAATATTGGCAACTCATTTCATACATCGATATTCCAAAAAAGTTGGACGGCAAATCACAACCCTGGGCAACAAGGCGCTCAAAGAGATGATGCTATATAATTGGCCTGGAAATATCAGGGAACTTGAACATTTAATTGAACGTAGCATTTTATTGACCACTGGAGATGCACTCAAACAAATCCATCTACCAAACAACAAGCAAAACCTCACAACTACAACAGGTGACGGACAGTTTCCGTTGAAAACTATTGATGAAAATGAATGTGATCATATCCTGAAGATCCTGAAACATTGCCAGGGCAGGATTTCGGGTCGGTTTGGAGCTGCTGAAATTCTTGGTATTCCGGCGAGCACCTTGAATTCCAAGATCAAAAGACTGGGAATTAAAAAAGAACACCTGGTATAATCAATAGCTTGAAACGAAACGATGACCTTATCTATTCGCAATTAGTTGCAATGAAGAATTACTACACAATCATATTATTTTTTATAATGTGCACATGCCATGCGCAGGACATTACTCATAATTTAAGTAAAAAGGATGCCACATACTTGATAAGACAGTTAGAAAAAAAACAACCGGACTCGTTGAAAATTAACACACTGATCAGGTTGGCAGAATATAATATTTTAAAAACAGGCGAAGATACAGCCGACCTCGACAGTGCGAAAACGTATATAGATCTCGCCTTTCGTTTAAATTCGGCAAATCCATACAAGACTTGCACTGGGCGGATTCTGCTAACACAGGGCTATTTATTAAGAGAAAAAAATCAGAGGAAAGCAGGAAAACAGACAATTGAAAATGCCATACTGACTTTATCAGGTATCAAGGATGAACATAATCTCGGATTAGCCTATTATGAAATCGCCCAATATTACAATTATTCTGTACCAGCAGAAATGAAATTTAAGTTACATTATATAGGATTATCAGTTAACCTTTTCAGCAGTTCAAGGAATTTAGAGTTAAAAGCATTTGCTTTAAAAATGCTGGCGGATTTACATAACATTAATGGGGAAAGCGACAAAGCCCTGATTGAAGCGAAATTGTCCTTGGCCACATATCAAGCTATCGATTACAGTCGATTACAGGGTGTTTTTGAGTTGATCGGTGGTATATATTTTCAACAGTCCGATTTTTTACAAGCCGTTAACTATCATTTGCGGGCATTAAAAACAGCATTGGCTGAACAAGATACGGCAATCTTGTGCCAGATTAACAATGGTCTTGGGATGACTTATATGCGTCTTAAAGATTATCGGAAAGCCATCAGGTACTTTAAAAATGCTATACTGTTAGCTGAAAGAACTAATGACAGGTCTACTATCATTAGTTTGGTTTTTAATGTAGCTGAAAGCTACCTAAGCCTGGGTGAAACAAAGGAAGCTTTAGCCTATGTTAAAACTATTCCGAAAGGCTACCTTCAGATCAAAGATCCGTCTGCTGATTTTGCCGTTGCGTTGATGTATTTAAACATTTACAGCGGTTTAAAAGATTTTTCACAAACCGATAAATTTCTTAAACTCTTAATTAATGTTGTAAATCTTCCACAGACCAATAACACCTATAAAAGTTACATTTATTCGGCTCTCATAAAGTATTCCATCGCTTCAAAGCAATATGCAAGTGCATCGTTTTATTTAAAAAGGAATGAATCTGTTTTGACCCTTTTAAAAAATCCAGCAGCAAAAGACTTTAATTATAAGGTTTGGTTTAAGTTGGATACTCTGGAGCAAAATTATAAAATAGGCGTAAAGCACTTATTACTTCACAACAAACTCGCGGACTCTTTGTTGATGGAAAGTCAGCAAAGGGATTTAAAAAAGATTACCAGCTTCTATGAAACGACACAAAGGGAAAATGCAATCAAACTGTTGCAAGCGCAGGGAACCCTGCGCGAAACCCAATTGAAACATGAGGTCTATTCGAGAAAATGGGCATTGGGTTTTGCTATTGTGCTCTTTTTCTTATTAATAATTCTGATTGATCGCTATCGCGTTAAGCAGAGAATGAACAGGATTTTGAAGAAGCATTATAGTGAAACCAGGCTGGCCAATCAAACCCTCGCTGTCGAGAAATCAGGCCTCCTTGCTGAAAATGATAATCTCTTAACACAGAAAGAATGGCTGCTTACTGAAATTCACCACCGGGTAAAAAACAACCTGCATACTGTTGTTTCGTTGTTAGAATCACAGGCTTTTTTCCTTAAAAACGATGCGCTCAGAGCTATAGAAAAAAGCCAGCATCGTATCTATGCCATGTCATTGATCCATCAAAAAATCTACAGCGATGAGAACTTAAAAACCGTTGATATCTCCGGATTCGTCCCGGAACTTATTAGGTATCTAAAAGATAGTTATGGTGTACATCTGTCGATACAGTTTCATATAGATATTGATCCAATTAGGGTAGGTGTCATGCAAGCTATCCCACTTGCGCTGATCATCAATGAAGTGCTTACAAATTCTATGCAGCATGCTTTCAGGCAAAAAGAGTCCGGGTCGGCTATTAAAGTAACGATTAATCGATCAGGGGATAAGGTTACCCTTGTTATAAGTGATAACGGCGTGGGTATAGATGTTGCAGTAACTCGTTCTCGATCAGGGTCATTAGGTTTAGTTCTGATCAATGGGCTTAGCGAAGATTTGGATGCATTTACTCAGATAGAAAATAACAATGGTACTAAGGTCTCCGTCTCATTTATTAGCGATCTGAGTATGGCGGATAGAACCCCTGAAAATATTAAAATTTGAAGTTCACTTTGGCTATAAAAAAACCTTGAAATATGAAAAAAATAGTATGTACAACAACTGTGATTGTTTTTTGCCATTTTTTTATATACGCGCAAGATGTCACTAAAAATATTTCACAAAGGCAGGCAAACCAGTGGAAAGAATCGATAGCTAACTCGGGCAATGATTCAGCCAAAGCGGATATTGCCTTAAGGTTGGCGTTGTTCTATATTTTAAAACCGCGAAACTCAAAAGCGGATATGGACAGTGCAAGATATTTTATTCATATCGCCGGACCGATCATAGCCAAATTAAAGTCATTTGCTTTTGTTGGTTATCTTAATCTGGTGACCTCAAATCTTGACCGGGAAGTAGGAAAAGTGGTAGCGGGAAAAAAAGCTGCTGAGAAAGCTATTTCCGCTTTAAAGGGCACTAATGATCGGTACCATACCGCAATGGCGTATTTTGAGCTTGCGCAATACTGTCCTATACAGACAACCGAGCAGGCAAAGTCAAAAATTCATTTACTTGAATTAGCACAAAATGCAGCTAAAAACTCACCCCATATTGACTTCAGAGCATTTATACTAAAGAATTTAGCTGAACTCTATCTTAACATAAATGATGACGAAAAGGCAATGCAAACTATTAAGCTCTCATTAAGTAGGTATCAATCCATTCACTACCAGAAGCTGCAGGGCGTATATACATTATTTGGAGAGATTAATTACACGCGTGGTAATTATCAACTTTCATTAGAAAATATGTTGCACGCTTTAAAGGTGGCAGAAAATACAAAAGATACCACAATGCAGTTTTGCCAGATCAACAATTCTATAGGTCTAATCTATAATGTTCTCAGCGAGGGACGAAAGAGTTTTCCGTACTATTTGAAGGCTATGGAGATTGCCAGGCGTAACGGCGACTTAAACACCGTACTGCTGCTCCTGATGAACACGGTTGATTGTTATGTCCACTTCAATGAATATGAAAAAGCGTTACAATTAGTACATTATGTCGAGCAGAGAATTCCTAAACCAATTGATGGGAGTCAAATCTTTGCTGTCCCGCTATCCTATATTCACATTTATGCGAATAGCGGTCGAGCCACGTACGCCGGTATTTATGTTAACTATATTTTGAAACAGCAGGATAAATTTAACTTGCTGGATGCGAATTCCTTGAATAACATCTATCATGATTTCATACTTTATTACATCCATACCAGACAATTTAATCTCGCCCATAAATATGAAAAATTAAATTATAAGCTGGTAACCAACATGCGGGAACCTCACGTGGCCAAAGAGCATTTTCAGATTTCGTTTAAATTGGACTCAGCTGAAGGTAATTATAAAGGGGCAATGAATAATTTGTTAAAGTACAGAAAGATCAGCGATTCTTTGTTTAATGAAAAAAAGAGTAAGCAGATAAAGCAAATCGAGGCTCAATACCAATCTGAAAAAAGAGAATCTCAGCTAAAAGTTAAAGATCAGGCGATTCGCCTGCTCAATCAAAAGGAGGATATTCAGAAAAGTGATTTGCAAAATGCCAATTTAATCAAGGATATCACTTTTGGTGGCGTTTTCTTTTTGCTGATTACAATTTGCCTACTCTACCGCCAATTCCGGCAGAAACATAAAAGCAATCTCATTATCAAGCAAAGTAATATGGAAATTAATAAAAAAAATGAATTGCTTCATCACCTGCTTAATGAAAAAGAATGGTTTTTAAAGGAAGTGCACCACCGAGTAAAAAACAACCTCCATACAGTCATTTGTTTACTGGAGTCGCAGGCAGTCTACCTGGAAAATGATGCTTTGAAAGCCATAGAGAGCAGCCAGCACCGCATATACGCCATGTCACTTATCCATCAGAAACTTTACCAGTCGGACGATATCAAAACCATTGATATGTCTTTGTATTTACCTGAATTCATCCAGTATCTGAACGAAAGTTTTGGCACCCAGCATCAGGTTCGCTTTCATTTAGAGATCGGGGAAATACAACTTGGGGTATCACAGGCAATTCCTCTGGCGTTAATAGTTAATGAAGCTGTTACCAATTCTATCAAGTATGCTTTTAAACCTGATTTTATCGGCGTGATTACAATCGCGATGGAACAAATAGATCAGGAAATCACTCTTATTATATCAGATAATGGCATGGGAATAAATCCCGCAATTGTTAATATGCCCTTGGAATCATTAGGATTAAAATTAATGAACGGTCTTAGCGAAGATATTAATGCGCATATTAAATTTGAAAATGAAAAGGGCACACGGATTACCATTACATTTAATGTGGATCGGTTAAATGACGGAGATAATCTTTCAGTAACAATGCATAAAAATATCTATTTGGATAATATATCATGATCAATAAAAAACGAAGATTTATGAAAATATTAACTTCAATGCTAATTCTGCTTTGTGGGATTTCTTGTGTCCATGGCCAAATAATATCAAGGCGTGAGGCAGATTCTTTAATAAAATCTGTTAAAGTAACTCAAACAAGTGAGGCATACGCAAATCAACTCTTGCGACTTGCGGAATTTAATATTTTCAAACCGGGAGACTTTAAATCTGATTTAGATAGCGCAACTATGTATATGCACGAAGCGTCCAAATTAAATGCTACAATAAAATCATTGCAGGTTAACGGATATTTACAATTGTTAGCTGGCTTTTTCAATAAAGAGATAGGTGTAAACCCATACGTGCATTTTAAGGAAGCCATAAATAATCTGAAATTCACTAAAGATAATTTCCATCTGTTGCTGGCAGAACTTGAGCTTTCGAAATCTTTTAGCCCCAATTTAGATACAACGTTAATTCAGAAAAAGGCGCTGATCAATAGTGCAGAGAGACATTTACGGCAGGTTGAAGATCCTGAACAAAAACTATTCGGACTCGACGAATTGAAATATAACGTCTCATTTACCAGCATAAATGATTTAGAATGGAAAAGCAATATACTTCAAAAGATGCAATTTATGGCCTCGAAAATGTCGGACCCTGTTGCATTGTTAACGGTACAAACGGCCATAGTTTCGCTTCATATAAAACAGGAAAACTATGGATTGGCAATAATAGAATTAAATAATTTGTTACCTGAGTACAGAAAAAATAAATTCCCAAGGACATGGTATCTTAACTATCTTCTAAGCAACGCTTTTTATTTTCAAGGAAATTATGAGAAAGCAATTCAAAATTCTTTATTAGGAATTACTGATATTTTAACAAAAGAACCAGGAAATGTCTATATGTTCTATAATAACCTTTCCCTTATTTATATAAGATTAAACAGAAACGACAAAGCACGGCAATGGTTAGAAAAGGTGATGGATGTCTCTATATCGTTTAAAAAATGGGATTTGATGTTTAAGACCACCCCGTTAATAGTTGATTGCTTCATTAGAGAAAAAAATCCTACGGGTGCGCTGAACTATGTTTTAGATATAGAAAGGAGACATCCTACGGAAATTTCCGGTGAAAAGAAGAATCTTGCATCAGCATTAGCTAAATGCTATATTGCCTTGGGCCGAAACGATGTCGCTAAGGGATATATATTAAAAATGATCAAATTTTCTGAAATTCAGATAGCAAACGGCGAAATTCCAACTGATAATCCCACCGATGTACAAACTTGCCGCTTCTATCTTACAAACGGACAATTCCATACTGGTGAAAAATATTTAACTAAATCACTTAAATCTTGGCCAGCAAATCAAGAAGTTGGCAAATTATTATTTGAATACGAAATAAGATTTAAACTTGATTCAGCATCCAGGAATTACTTCGCCGCAATGAAGCAACTGCAAAAAACTCAAAAATTTAAAGATTCTACGTTCACAGCTATAAAAAGCAGGCAAATTGAAGAACTGGACATATCATACGAAACAGAACGTAAAAAACGTGACATTAAGATACTTGAAGGTAAGCAGAAATTACAAGAAGTTAAATTATTGCAAATTGAAAATACCAAAAACTATATCATTGCCGGTTCCGGAATGCTTCTTTTGCTATTAGCTGTAATTTATAATAGATATCGTTTAAAACAACGGAGTAACAGGCTATTACAGCAAAAGCAAGAAGAGATCAAAATGATCAATGCGGGACTTGAAAAGGCAATAACTCATAAAGACCATCTATTAACTGAAAAGGAATGGTTATTGAAAGAAGTACATCACCGCGTCAAAAACAATTTACATACCGTAATTTGTTTACTGGAGTCACAAGCAGCTTACCTCGAAAATGATGCACTGAAAGCGATAGAAAATAGCCAACACCGTATATATGCCATGTCACTGATACATCAAAAACTTTATCAATCGGACGATATCAAAACCATTGATATGTCGCTGTATCTGCCGGAATTCATCCAATACCTGAATGATAGTTTTGGCACTCAACGAAATGTCCATTTTCACTTGCAGGTTGAACCGATTTTACTCGGCGTATCACAGGCAATTCCTTTGGCTTTGATTGTAAACGAAGCCGTTACCAATTCCATAAAATATGCATTTGCGCCCGGTTTTACAGGGGTAATATCGATATCCATGTTTCAAACCAACCAGGAAATCACGTTAATCATAGCAGATAATGGCAGAGGAATAGATCCGGCTATCGCGAATATGCCTTTGGAATCGTTGGGACTGAAGTTAATGAATGGGCTCAGTGAAGATATTAACGCTCATATCAAATTTGAAAATATTAAGGGTACAAAGATAACTATCATATTTAACTTTGACCCGCTGAATGCAGAGCAGGAATTACAGGCCATTTCGGGCGATATTTAAAGGAAAGAAACACTAAACCAAAGTAAAAAACGCTAAATTTATTGATATTCATTTCCGGCCAATAAATAATTAAACCACTTGTAATAACCGATTGTGAGAACCAAAATACTTATAGTAGAAGACCAGTTTATCGAAGCTAACAATATGCAGGGAATTCTGGAACGTGCCGGTTATAAGGTAACAGGAATCGCCAGATCTGTCCCAATTGCTTTAAAAGCGATAGAAAAGGAAAAACCTGACCTAGTGATGCTGGATATCCAATTATACGGAAATTTAACGGGAATCGATCTGGCTGGAAAACTAAGCGAAATGAATATCGCATTTGTTTATTTGTCAGCTAATTCAAACAAACCGATATTGGAAGCAGCTAAGGCCACAAAACCATATGGTTTTCTTGTAAAGCCTTTTAGGGCAAAAGATGTGCTGGTGATGCTTGATGTGGCTTGGTATCTGCATCAGCATTCACAAGATGAAACCAAAATCACCAACACAGCTAATAAAAGCGGTGGAAACGCTTCTGGGGACTTAAAAAAGATCGTTGGTGATAGCAAAGCTATGATTGATATTTTAAATAACGTGAGGTGCGTAAGCCAGTACGATACCTCGGTGTTGATATTAGGTGAAAGCGGAACAGGTAAGGAACTGATAGCACAGGGGATACATCAATTATCTAACCGAAAATTTAAGCCTTTAGTAGTTGTTAATTGCGGCGCTTTACCTGCTAACTTAATAGAATCTGAACTGTTCGGTCACGAAAAGGGTTCTTTTACCGGGGCCCTCAACAGCAGAATAGGTAAGTTTGAACAAGCGGATGGCGGTACCATTTTTTTGGATGAGATTGGTGAACTACCCTTAGATCTTCAGGTTAAGTTTTTACGTGTTCTACAGGAAAAAGAAATTGAGAGAATCGGGGGGAAATCAAAAAAGGTTGACGTCAGGGTTATTGCAGCTACTAACCGCAACCTCGATGACGAAATTGCAGCGGGCCGTTTCCGGCTCGATCTCTATTACAGGCTCAATATTTTTCCGATACTCTTACCGCCATTACGGGAAAGACGTTCTGACATTTTACTGCTCGCCGATTACTTCCTAAAAAAATATGCGGACAAACAGGAAAGATCTATCACTGGTTTTTCTGACGAAGTAATTCAAATTATGCGCCAGTACAGCTGGCCCGGTAACGTAAGAGAGCTGGAGAATATGATGGAGAGAAGTGTGTTGTTGTCTATGGGCGCGATAATTAATACTTTGGTGTTGCCTAAGGATAAAGGAAAGCCTATTATTGATATCGAAGAAGATAAAGTCAAAACGATGGAAGAAAATGAACGTGACCATATTTTGTCCATATTGGAAAAATGCGAATGGAAAGTTTATGGCGAAGGCGGTGCCGCTGAAGTTTTGAATATCAATGTATCAACACTTAATTCCAGAATGAAAAAACTGGGTATAGATAAAAAGCGCTACTTATAACAAAGTTAATGTTTCCCAACTTTACACGCTGGACGATGGGGAAAATATCCTTTCCGGTTCATCTTTTAGCAACCTTTTATCTATTGACTTGTCCCCTTTGCAGCGGAATCACTTGTCCCTTTTGCGTCGGAATCACTGGTATACTATGGAGCGGAATATCCAGGCTGATCCCTGCGTATTTTTATTTAAAACAAGATCTTTACCTTCAAAAAGTGAGTAGTTGATTTTGCCACTTTTTTTATCCCCGGTTACCATTTCTACCATTTGAAGTTCACCGGGAATATTATTTCCGAACCAATAAGGATTAGCCTGTTGCTTCCAGGTAACTAAAGCTAATATCTGATCGGAGGGCATACTCTGCTTTCCTGTTTTAGCTAATATGATCGCAGAATCATTTCCATACAGAGTGGACATGGTATGTTTTTGTGTATCCAAACTGACGAAATAACGCAATTAAATTTCTTTCTGTAAATCATAATCTTCTCATAATAATAAGCTAATTAATAACTGGCATTGGTTTAGTGAAATTGTCTGAAGAAATTATAAGGTTAATTACACTTATTCAACTCTGCTAAACTAAAAAACATGGAAGCGTTATATTTGTCAACACATTTTATCATGGCGTTCTGCTCAATGAGCATTATTTATATCATTGCCACCTCAAAACCCAATAAATTCAATGATTGGATAAAAATCAATCGCTCAATATTCTAAGCTGATGTTAAATTGCAAAAATGGGGTTTAGTGCTATTTGTGGAGTCGATAGCATTTGCTTTATGGCGCCCTATCAAATAGCATTTTAATATTCTAAACACAAGTAAATTAAATCGTCAAAAAAATACTTGGAATCAGTTTAATTACATTTTCTCTATTTTCATTTCTTAGCTTAAAATCAAATTAAATTAAAAACCACAGGCAAAGCTGCAACTTACGGACCAGCTAGATGTCATGACGTATAACGCGATAAAAAATGAGGTGAAGCATATGATGTGTATTATCTAAACGCGATCGCGAAAACCTGATTTTATTTTATGGGTTATCACAGCTTCTTCTCAAACAATGGAAGTTATTTGTAAAGGTTCATTATAACGCAGGAAAATAACAGTAGATAAAAAAGATATTGCGCTAATCGCCTCTAAAATGCATCAAATGCCTGGGTTTTAATCTCTAGTTTGAACTGATTAGTGCCAAAAAAGGGCCAAATGAAAAACGTTTCCCATGGTATTATAATATGACTATCAAGCTTTTTATGCTGCCGTAAAATATAAGTTTAGCCTTTCTATTTGCATATACTAACAAGTTACATACAACCATCCTAATGACTTTTAAAAAATCACCTTCTCCCTTGAATTCTGTTTCGTCAAGCGAAAACTATTGCTGCGCTACGACTTTATTGGAAAAGATATTGATGTTAGTGATAATTTTGAATGTTTTAACAATTACTAAGTGTCTTGGTCAGGATCCGGCGTTGCCTGCTACAAATTTAGGGTTTACCGGTGTTTTGGACGGCGTTGCGGGACCGCCTGGCTTAGTTTATGTAAACTACACTCAAATATACCAATTGTGGCAAGTAAATAATGAATTTGGCAACGCCCAACGTACTAATATGAAAATAAATGTTCTGCTGTCGTTGCACCAGATAATACTCCAGTCAAATACCAGAATTATCGGCGGGAATTTAGCTTTCACCTTGATTCTTCCAATAGTCAAAATATCCGCGATTAACAGGGATGGCCCTTCACCATCGATTAACTCTGGTCCATTTGGGGATTTAACAGTTGGCCCCGCTTTATTATGGAAAAACAAGCTGTTCCTCGGCAAGCCATTTTCGCATCGCCTCGAATTCGATTTGACTTTACCTACAGGTTCGTTTGGTAAACAGTACAACATTAATTCATCTTCTCATTTATACGTATATTCATTGTATCACACCTTTACTTACAGTGTAAGTAGATGGCTGACAGTAAGTGTACATAACCAATTTAATTATAATTCCTGTATTTTAGGAAGTGAGATCAAGCCCGGTGCTTTTTATAACGGCAACTATGCGATATCGTATCCGATTTCAAAACTCCTACGCGCCGAAATTACCGGATATTATCTAACCCAGTTGAATCAGGATGCTTTTAATGGAAACAGGCGCTATTATTTGGAAAAATATAATGTTACCAATACCAAAGAAAAATTAGCTGCGCTTGGACCGGGAATTAATTTTTCGAATAGTTCGGGATTGTCGATTGAAGGAAAGGTCTTTTTCGAGACTGAGGCTACTAATCGAGCACAGGGATACCGACCTACCATTATTTTAGCGATCCCCTTGCATTGATTGTGGGGTTTGTGCATAATTAATAAAAGCAATATCAGCTCGACGATTAAACAATACTATCGATGGAGTGTAATCTTAAAGGATTTTTTATCAGAAACGAAGATGAGTTTGCTCTTAAACTTCGGCAATTCACCTTTATCTAAATATCCGAACCCGGATTGCGGTTTTGTTCCAATTAATAACTGAAACGGAAGAAAAATAAGAACGCAGGACCATCGCGACATCCGGGTATGCTTTCAAACAGGAAATTGGAGAAGCTGAAATAAATTTGACGGTATTAACCTGCCTGTAAAGGCTTACGCAAAAGAAGTATAGGCAGCTTTGAGAGCAATATCAGATCAGCAGTTTGCAAAACAAAATCACTATTCCATAGCGCCTGAATACTCCAAACTCTTACTTTCCAAGGATAAGGTTTTTTAGCGCTTTCGCACAATTTTTCAAGAAATCTCATCACCTATTGCTGCTGCTTGCACTTTGATGAACGACGATTCAATTAAAGTGCCACGTTGTAAATAACTTTTAGCCAGTTAATTGCGTTAAGAAGTTAAGAATTCAGGCAGCGTTAGTTCACTATTTGGAAATTTATTAGCGCACATATCCTTAATGTTTGCCGTCTTCAATCAAAACGGCGACATAGGGGCCCTCGTTGTTGATGGCCGGTTCTTTACCTGTTATCTTGTCATCGTCCAATAAGTGTAATAGTTTTACAAACTTGGCCACTATCAAAAAGTAGGCCTGATATTGAGTTGGAGATACGCCCAGATTGAATTTAGCCGCGATGTTCCCGGGTTTATATTTTTGGCATATTCCATACTCCCTGTAGCTGCCATATAGGAAAATCCGATGTCAACGTTGGTAACTTTATTAAGCTTGTATCCCGTTGAGAGGTCAAATTCGGTGCCTAAATATTTTGATATGGGTCGGTTATTAATATTCTTTTGATCATTGGCCAGGAAAAAGTAATGGTTAGCAAATTCGGTGGTGAACTTGTGATTAGGCGAGGTGTATTTGATATTTAAATAGGGATTACTAAGACCCCCGGCAGGAGAACCGCTAACGGAATAAAAATAATCCATATAGCCGTGGAATTTATGAGGAGTGCCGTAAAGCGGATCAAACCTGTGATCAGTTTTTGAATTGGAAAAAGCATTGTTACCAGAGCTGTAATCCCACCCGATTAAGTAACTTAATTCGTTTGGATTGTAAGTCAGCTTTACACTTAACATGTAGCCGATCAAACTATTCCCGTCGCGATCACGGCCTCCCTGGTAATAATATGAGCCGTTTGCCGACCAATCATTATTTTGCCCGAATACTTGGGTAACCTGAAATCCGGTAGTGTAACGGACATTTATGCCGGGTTGGTTAAAGTGTTTGCCATACACAAAGCCTGTATCTTTTCCGGAAATATCCCTAATAGAGTCCAATACATACTTACCAAACTGATCTATTAGAACGAGCCCGGATATTTTTGTTTGACCAATTTTTCCGGATATGTGTAAATATTGCAGCGCTTTATACTCCTGGTTCAATGCGTTAGTTCCCGGTGGATTTGTAAAGGCTGGGCTTCCGTTTTTATCACTATTACCTGATTTATTTATCAATGGGATAAATCCGGATGGCGTATTGGTCAAATATCCTTTGCTGTCCTTTACAGTCGCGGGAACATTTGCCGGTGTGTAATAGGTTCCATTGTAGTTAATGGCGTCGGTATTTTGGTTGAATGCAGCGCCGATATCGAATTGCCACCCTTTTTCAACGGCCTTTAATACAATAGCATCATGTCTGCGGGCTAATTGCGTCCAATCCAAGCTACCCAAAAGGCGTTCATCGTCGTAAACCAATTCTTGTCTTCCGACCTTGATCGCAAAATAATCAAATAAAGACTTTTTAAATGAGGTGTCCCGCGTGTTTGCTAAGATGATTTCCGCCCATGCCTCGTGCACAGCCAACTTGCTCCCGTCGGAGCTGCTTATCGTTGACGCATCCTGGCCCCATATCCTTACATCCTGTACGCTGGTATGGAAAACCAATTGATTACTTTTAAAGTCGAAGATCAACCGGGTTCTTTGTGAAATTAAGGCTGCACCGTCGCTACCCTTTTTGGCAAGTGTTCCATAGCCATCTCTCAACTCTCCTCGTGTCCTGATTTGACCACTTAGGGTAAGCTGCGCTGAACACGTCAAACAAAGCAATCCTAAAAGCGTGGATAGCACGTATCTTGTAATAAACTGAAATTTTGACATCGCTATATTTTTAATCTGAAACTTAATCAATAATGAGCGTTTGCAAACTGCTGCCCGGGCAACTGAAGTAGTAAGGGATCAAGCCGGAGCAGGCAGTATTATTTAAAATATTTCACCTGCAAAGTTTGAAGTTCAAATTGGATTGCAATATCTGTATTTTGATTATTGTAGAATCGCCCCATTCAACCCCATCCTTGTTGCGGTCTCCCTGTTTATTCAATGCTAATGCCAATTAGTTATTTTACTGATAATTAAGCATTTATTAAAATTTCATATATTTGTAATTAGCGTTATATCGGTAATAGCACAGGCATTAATTAAATATCGTTAAAGTTAGTTAGGTAGTTTTTTGTCTGGACTGGCGTTCTATAATTCCGACAGTTTATTGCAGTATTTCGTTACTTTCCAGCCATAACTCATTTTTATCGGTATTTCATTGCCGGTTCATCATTCAACTAAATCCCGCTAGGCTCAAATTCAATTATAAATTTTTACTTGTTGATATACAGCATATTAACGCTTGGCATGTTCTTCTCCTATAAGAAATCATCAAACGATAATTTGTCACAACATAAAAAAGAACATCATGAACAATCAACAATTAAATGAAATCAGCCGCCGTAGTTTTATCGGTTCGGCTGGGCTATTGACAGCCGGGCTATTCGTGTTTCCAAAATTGATATTTGCACAGGCACAAAGTCCGGTTATTACAATTGTCAATGCCGCGAAAACGGCAAAAATCAATATCACTAAACTTCGGGGGAATATAAGCGTTCTAGATGGTTCAGGCGGAAATATAGCAGTTCTTCACGGTAAGGAGGGAAAACTATTAGTTGATGCGGGAATAGGTGTTTCTAAACCAAATGTACTGGCAGCATTAAATTCAATTAGTGCCGATCCAATAAAATATCTTATCAATAGCCACTGGCATTTTGACCATGTAAGTGGTAATACGTGGCTTCAGGGGGCAGGGGCTACCATTATAGCGCAGGATGTTACGCGTAAACATATGTCTGTGACTACCAGGGTGGAAGATTGGGGTTATACCTTCGAGCCGATGCCAAAAGAAGGGCTTCCAACAGTGCTTTTCAAAACGGAACATACCCACCATTTTAATGGGGAAAAGATCCATATCAAGACTTATCCTCATGCACATACTGATGGCGATAGTAGCATCTTTTTTCCAAATGCCAATATTTTGCATGTAGCAGATACCTTTTGGAATGGATATTACCCGTTTATTGATTACTCCACGGGAGGCAACATCACGGGTATGATAAAGGCAGCACAGATGAACATAGACAGAGTAACTAATGAAACTATAGTGATCCCTGGGCATGGACCAATCGGGAATAAGCAGCAATTGATCGAATTCCATGAAATGCTATATACCATACATTCGAAGATTGGTGCATTAAAGAAACAAGGTAAATCCCTTGCCGAAGTTATAGCTGCAAAACCAACGGCCGCTTACGATGCCAAATTCGGCGGATTTGTTATCGATGGTAATTTCTTTACCCGACTGGTTTATAAAGGTGTGTAATTGTTAGAGCCTGTAGGACCTAAATTAAAAAAAGAGAAAATACGGCAGAATGGGATATATAGATAACTTACAGCCGTCTGCAATTCAATGGTTGAAATTTAAAAAATTTTGACTATAAAAATCGAATTCTTAGCACTTTTTAATATTAACTCCGACAGGCTCCCATAATATCTAACTAACTGATTTAAGGAAAGCGAATAATAGTGCCCCAATTGTCCGGAGATAATTAAGCAAGTTTCCCAAATTGCAAGCGGGCAGCCAACTGTTTAATTTAAATTGAATAACGTGTGTTAATAACATTAAAAAAAATCAAATGAAAGCCCTGACATATCAACAAGCTAATTCATTAGCCGAGTTCGCAATAAAACTTACAGAAGTTCCCAATCCTACGATGAGAAATAAAGATCTTTTAGTCAAAGTAATGGCATTTTCCGTGAATCCCGGTGATACAAAGATAAGGAGTTCAAAAAGCACTTTCGAAGGAGGACATATTATTTTAGGCTGGGAATTCTCGGGTGTAGTTTCAAAAGTAGGTAGTCAAACGGAAGGCTTTGAAATAGGAGACGAAGTTTACGGCGTTGGAGATGTGTTAAGAGATGGAAATTACGCGGAATTCGTTGCAGTTGACTATAGAGTTGTAGCCCATAAGCCCATATCCTTGACATTTTATGAGGCTGCTGCTATTCCGCTTACAGCGCTAACCGCATTAGGGGCGATTTTAGATACAAATTTTGAACCATATAGTAATGTTAAGAATATCCTTATCATAGGGGGAGCTGGAGGAACCGGTTCAATGGCCATTCAATATCTAAAAGCTATGACCGACTTCACTATAATCGCAACTGCGTCTGATGAAAAATCTATCGCTTGGGTGAAAGAATTGGGAGCAGATTATGTAGTTGATCACTTTGGAGATGTACAGCACCAATTGAGTGAAATCGGTCTCACCAGTATCGACCAAATTTTTTCCACTAGTCATACTACAGGTCATATGACTTGGATACTAAATGTTTTAAGACCACATGGCCACTTGTCAATGATTGAAAGCCCTGAGGCATTGTGCCAAATAAATCCGTCAACGAAGGCGATCTCAATTCATTGGCAAATGATATTTACCAGAATCTTAGAAGAATATTACCCAGAAATGCAATCTAAATTTCTATCACAATTAAGTAAATTAATAGATTTGGGGAGGATAAAAACGATAGTAAAGACAAGGCTCTCTGGTCTTTCTGTTGAAACAATTAAACGAGCACATACACTCATAGAAACCGGCCAAAATATTGGAAAGATAGTTATAGAAAATATCGGGTGAAAAATAAAATGCAGGCAAATTGGCACTTTGTAAAACCAGTAGCAAATTGGAACCGTGCTTAGCACAATTAGCACTGGTTGATGGTTATGTTATTAAGATAAGTAGGATTGTAATGCTTTGTATTTAGGTAGTCACCTGATGTCTAATTAGGAATAATACGGGAGGCCATTTGGCCATTACACGCGTAAATTAAGCTGAGCAAAGCTAATCCGACAGGCATTACCGAAAGGAGTTAAAGTAGAGAGGTATCCGGCTATTGAACAGGCATTTAGCATAAAAATCGGCAGATATGAACTAAAGGATCAAGTGATTAATTACTATAGCCAAAAAATAAAAATTATTTAGGAAATTTTAAAAGGCTCCTCATCAACTACCAATTTAGCTACAAAAGGCAGGTTATAAATTGGTACTTTTCAATATTACATACTCTCTCATACTTTAGTATTTCTTTACGGTTTCTTTTCGCACACGACTAAGCGTTTCGGGCGTAATACCCAAATAAGAAGCTATCATACTTTGGGGTATCCGTACAGACAAATCAGGGTATAGATTTACAAAATCCAGGTATTTTTGTTCGGCAGTGAACGCGATTGCTGTGTGGATCCTGTTTTGGCTGGTAATGAAACTTTTGTTGAGAATGGCATTTACCATATCGTTGAATACTGGGATTTCTCGGCATAGCCTGTCGAAATTAGTTTTGCTGATCAGCAGTAATTCAGAGTCTTCAATAGCATCAATGTTATTTTTGGATGGTTCGCCTGTCAGCAGGCTGGCGCGATCACCGGTCCACCAGTTCTCTTTTGCAAAACTTATAATACTTTCCCGGCCGTTTTCGTCAAGACTATAAAAACGCACGAGCCCTTTAATTACAAAAGCGTTCTATTTCCAGACATCCCCCTCTTGCAGCAGGTACTGTCTTTTACGAACCTTTTTAATGATGGCAACCGACTTGATTTTTTCGTAATCGGCAGCAGTAAGGTTTGCCTTTTCGCTAATATATCGTTGAAATTCCTCAAACATAACGAAGAAAATATCCCTTTTTTTAAAGGAATATTTGCTTCATACAAGTCATATTTCACCTCTGAATTAGGCGCTATATTTATTCAGCCATTTTGTTTTGATAGCTGCACGGGCATCTATAAATTCCTGATCGGTGCCTTGTGCAACAGCGTCAAGCGGGTAACGAAGCGGGCGGCTTCCTTTCTCCATTTCGATAAGTTTCAAAATACCATCCGCAATAGTTTGCGGATCCATTTTAAATTCCGCCATTTTGCTGAATAGTGATGAACCCATAGCTTCGAACTTTTGAACCGCGATTTCGCCATACTCAGCTATAACATCTGTTCTATCTGCATTTACACCTGTTTTAGCGCCGGTGTTCATTTCAGTAGGATACACACCTGGCTGGATACTTACATTTTCAATATTGTATTGTGCAAGTTCATCTTGTAAGCCTTCGGTAATACTTTCTACCCCAAATTTTGAAGCCAGGTACGGAATCATAAAGGGCAAGGTATGACCACTGGCTCCTGATGTTATATTAATGATCAATCCGTTCTTAGCGGTACGCATTCCTGGTAATACTGCAAAAATGGTACGCAGAGTTCCGAAAAAATTGACTTCAAACATTTGCTTAATCTGATTGATCGAATAAGCTTCTAAGACACCATATCCCGCAACAGCGGCATTATTTACCAGTACGTCGATATGACTATATTTGGTAAAAGCATATTTAAATGCCGTTTGTACTGATTCGTCATCTGTAATATCCACCTCCACCACTTCTATGTTAGGCAGGGCAGACAATTCCTGAGCTATAGCTTGATTTTTGCCATTTGTTCCTCGCATTCCTGCAATAACAGTATGGCCTGCATTTGCTAGGGTGATAGCAGTTAATTTGCCAAACCCCGTGCTTGTTCCTGTAATAAAAATTGTTTTTGACATTGTTGTTATTTTTTAATTATTCAAAATTAGATCATGGGCACAAACTTTACGTTGATAAATGATATGAAAATCCTTGATATTTGTCAATTGTTCCCATGGGTGCTCGACATTATTAAGATATCGAAATCAACAGTAGATTATTAGAATTTCAAGACATGATAATGCTGCATTAACTAGATCATATTCATCGGTTTGCTTTTGCTATCAACTGAATCTTTAAACCGCACATCTTAAAACTTACGGACGAAACCCTTAAAGAGCGTCAAGCAGTGTTTCTCACTTTTTATTTAAAATATATGGCGGTCTTCTTCTTTTATTGCTAGGTCATTGATACAAGCAAACCTTCTTTGCATCAAACCTACATCATTAAATTCCCAGTTCTCATTTCCATATGCACGAAACCAATTTCCTTGAACATCGTGGAACTCATACTCAAAACGCACTGCTATCTTGTTACCTGTAAAAGCCCAAAGCTCTTTTTTTAACTTGTAATCAAGTTCTCGCTGCCATTTTCCGGCTAAAAATTTTATCACATTTTCACGCCCGTTTATGAATTCTGAGCGATTCCTCCATTCAGTATCTATGGTGTAACCCAATGACACCTTCTCCGGATCTTTGCTGTTCCAGGCATTTTCTGCAAGCTGAACCTTTTCAATTGCCGTTTCCAGTGTAAACGGCGGTACTGGTTTTCTAATTTCCATAATAGTGATTATAAGTTAATAATTATTGTTCGGGGTAAAGGAAAATATTGGCTTTACCAGCTTTATCTGTGACTTCATATTGTTTCCCTGCGAGGCAAACCGTTGCTGGCCTAAATGCTTTTTGATATTTTGCTTAGTATTATAAATCCTATAAGTTTCAGGTCCCTGCACAGCTATCTTAAATAGAGCCGACTAATATGCTTTATTTCTTCATTGTATTGGAATCAGATTATGCATACCTTAGTTTTTTTCGCCAGTTTTGACCACAGATGGATAGAAAGCCCCCGCGTGAAAGCACTATATGAGGTCATCAATATGCCCTTGATCCCGTTTTGCATTGAATCAATTGCATAAGTTACAAAAGGCATCCCTGGTTTTTCTTTACTTTCAAATAAATACGTCTCGGCAACTTCAAAATCGTCAGGACTGATTAGTTCGTCATCCTGAACGCAGCGGAGAAATTCGCTGTTAAGGGCAAAATCAAAATCATACCCCCTTTTCTGCAAACCGATAATCACGTCTGCCCTGGTTTTTGAGTTTTTCATCTTATAAGCTTTATTTGTCATAATTAGTGATTCGGAAACCACAGCAGCGCTAACCTTGAGTACTAATAAAAAAACATGCCAATATATATTTAATTGTTAATGAGATATTTATGTTTTTCTTAAATGATTTATCTGGCTTTGCATCGCTAATAGTAAATCACACTATCGAAATGTCAATAACAAATGCCTGTTGTCGATGCGGCATTTTAACAACTTATACACCTGTTCCCATTAAAGTTCATGATGAACAATCGAAATACGACTTACTGCTCAAAAAAACAAGTTCATTGTAACCTCGTTAATCAATGGAATACCATGAGGTTCAAATAGAAGAAATGTTTATAAGTATTTTTTTTACAGGCTCCTATACAATAGGCACGCGATATGAATGGTAAAACCCGAATAAGGTTACAGGTAAAACGTATTAATTATAGAAGGCACACGTGAAACAAAAGTAATTGGACTATCCTGCGAAGACCAGGTAAATAACTGTGATAAAAAAAGTTAGGCTGTTGCCAGGACGCAACACCTTTCCGCGAGTTCTAATTTTTGGTTTAAAAACTTGATCAAATACATTAACGATAGGTCAATTTCAGCGGTATACCCAGGTTATTCTCCATTTATCTGTATTTTCTTGAATTGCTCTATACCTTGTATAGATAATCAATGACCATCTATAAACATCGTAAAACATGATCTTAAAATCGACGAGATTATGTAATCATCCTGAACTTTTTGAGTGGTCTCACTAAGCTTTACAATTATGCTTTGAATGGCCGACATTATTGATATTTCACTACCTTAAAAATATTAACGTATTACCGCCTTTAACAATTCAACTACCTTAATTTTAATTCCTGATTTACAATCACTTAACTTATGGCATTGTATTTAATGTTAGAGAATGAAAAGAATCTTGCTGCTAAATAGCCTGTAGATACCCTAATCAGCAAAACAAACTAAAAAGTGGGAAACCATATTCGATTCAGTTGAGGAATTGCCCAGGTAATAAGCTAATTCACGTGTATTTACAGGTATGAGGGAAATTCCAATCCGGTGGCGAGGATCATTATACAACAGAAGCTTTAGCCGGAAAAAAAGGCGTTAAGCCGTTTAACTTAAAATTAGTGAGCAATAATAAATAATTCCATGAGCAAATTTTTCAATATCATCAACCGGCAAGGGCTAAAAAAAGTCGGATTCATCTTATTAATTCTTTTCGTAGCTCTTCAGTTTTTACGTCCTGAAATAAGAAAGCAAGCGGTGACTGGGGACATTAAGGCGCCTGATAATGTAAAGGCTATATTAAGAAGGGCCTGCTACGACTGCCACTCGAATGAATCGAAATTGGGATGGGCAGATCAGATAGTGCCTGTTTATTGGCAGGTAGCGCGACATATAAATGAGGGCCGCGCCCGTCTTAACTTTTCAGAATGGAATAAATTAACGCCGGCTGAGCAAAAGACCAAATTATGGGAATCAGTTAACCATGTTGCACTCGGTGCTATGCCCCGACCGGACTATAAATTTATACACCCATCGGCAAAAATTTCAGATGCCGATCTGCTAACCCTAAAAAATTACTTAAGTACCATTATAGATTACAAACCGGCAGATACTGCTAAAATCAACGCGGAAGATGTGCAATATAAAGCATGGTTGTCAAGTGACCAAAAAGAACTAATTGTACCCGTATCGCTTAATGGCATACGTTATGACCCTGATTATAAAAACTGGCAGCCACTGAGTAGCAGTGAGCGTTTTGAAAACGGGACTATGCGTGTAATCTTTGGAAATGCAGTGGCTGTGCAGGCTATGAAAGAAAACCATATGCGGCCGTGGCCGGACGGAACCCGGATCGCAAAGGCTTTATGGACGCAGATCTCCGACGATAATGGGAATACGCGTACTGGCGCCTTCGTTCAGCTCGATATGATGATAAAAAACAGCAGACAATATAAGTCGACTGAAGGGTGGGGCTTTGCCAGGTTTAAAACATTAAAATTGATTCCTTATGGTAAAACTTCGCTGTTCGCATCTGAATGCATCAACTGTCACCGCCCTATGAAAGAAAACGATTTTGTCTTTACCATACCCGTAAAATATTAAACCTATGAAAATTAGAACATATTGGATTGTCGCTGCTGCAGCGTTATTTTCAGTTGGCTGCTCGGAATCGCCTATTAGTGTGGCCGCTACAAATTCTAAGGCTTCTCTTCCCCCGGATTTCCATTTTTCCAGCCAGGGCTTGAAAGTTATAAATTTCAGTATCAATAAGCGAAAACATACCATGTCAATCCTTTACGGGAACGATCAGGCTGTAATATTAGCTAAAGCCGGAAAGCAACAGTTTCCCGATGGCCAGGTATTAGCACTGGTAATCTGGAAAGAACAGGGTAACCCTTATTGGTTTGGCAATAATATCCCCGGCGAACTTCAAACGGTTGAAATGGTAACTGGCGATAAAAAAAACGGTAAGATCTCTTATGCACTCTATGAAGGAAAAGATCTTGTTGTAAACGAGACCACACAAGAATCAGACATCCGCACGAGCTATATTTTAAGTCAAAAACCCTCTGTTTTGCCTTAGGAAGGGCCTTAATTTTTTACTGGCTGGTAAACACAGAACTCATAATTGAAGTGAGTGGACACTCACCATTGGCATTTGCAGTTAATTTTCGGTTATAAATAGTGCTTTTTATCTATACCCAGTTTTTTCATCCTGGAATTTAGTGTGGATACATTAATATTCAAAAGGCTTGCGGCTCCGCCTTCGCCATAAACTTTCCATTCGCACTTCTCCAGAATGCACAAAATATGATCACGTTCATTTTCTTCCATGGTTTTAACTTTAGTCTCTTCATCATCTATGATCGGTTTACCTTTATCCTTCGGAAGCATTAAGGAAATAATCAGCCCTCCCATCGACAAAAGCACGCTTCTTTCCATCATATTTTCCAACTCTCTTACGTTTCCGAGCCAGCTATACCGGAGCATAATTTGAATGACCTCATCTGAAAATCCGGTAATGGTTTTCCCCTGTTTGTCCGCGTATTTCTTGAGGAAGTATTCGGCGAGCAATACAATGTCTGAACGTCGTTCGCGCAACGGAGGTAAAAGAATAGGAAAGATATTAAGTCTGTAATACAGATCGAGCCGGAAGCGGCCACCCGCTATTTCGTCCTCCAGGTTGCGGTTAGTAGCTGCAATCACCCTGACATCAACCTTTTTAGATTTTCCGCCAATACGTTCAATTTCTTTTTCCTGAAGAACACGCAAAAATTTAACCTGAAGATCAAGCGGTAATTCGCCAATTTCATCCAAAAAGATTGTTCCTCCGTCGGCTTGTTCAAACTTTCCGATCCTGCTGTTAAGTGCGCCGGTAAAGGCACCTTTTTCGTGCCCAAAAAGTTCAGATTCTATTAGGTTAGCCGGCAGGGCACCGCAATTAACAACCACTAAAGGTTTGGATTTCCTATCAGACAACTGATGTATTGCCTGTGCTATCAATTCCTTTCCTGTCCCGCTTTCACCTAAAATCAATACCGATGTGTCAAACTGACTAACGTTCCTCACGTTATTTAAAATATCGATCATAGCTTTGTTCGCACTACGATCTTATTTAATTCTCCCGAAGGAAGAGCACCGTTTTTAATAGCTCTACTTTTGATCTTGGCTTCGTCCTGAGAATGCTGATGCAGGTACCAAGCTACATCCAGCATTACAAGCACATCTTTCGCCCGAAAAGGCTTTACCAGGAAGCCATAGGGCTTTGTGGCCTTTGCAGCCTCCAATATCGGTTTGTTTGAGTTAGCCGACAGGTATACAAAAGCTATATTCATTTCGCTTAGCTTTCCTGCTAAATCAATACCTGTTAAATTCCCATATAATTGGATATCCAGCATTACCATGTCAGGTTTTTCCTTTTCTATCGCTTTTAAAGCAATAGGGACAGACCTGGCGATGCCTGTCACCTTGTAACCGGCACTCTCCAGAATGCCCTGCATGTTATTAGCTTCGATAAACTGGCTATTAAAATGTTGGATTATTTTATTAAAGGTGTAATTTTAGATACAGGCAGGTTAAAAATAACTGTTTGTAAATTTAACTTCATTGATCTGTTATCCGAGGTAATCCAGGAAGTTCAGTTCATCCATCCAGATTATCAACTGGTGTTTCGACATGCTTCAGAAATTCTTTTATATGCAGATAGGGACCGGATCGGACAGGTAATAGAAAATTTGCTAACCAACGCGATCAAATACTCGGCAAAAAAAGATCGAATCATAATAACCTGCAAAAACATAGAAGATCAAGTACAGATTTCTGTGAAAGATAATGGCATAGGATTACGAGATGGCGAACTCACTAAAGTTTTTGACAAATATTATCGAATTGAAAATGTGCTGGAGAACGCTATACCTGGGTACGGCATTGGTTTATATCTATGTAAACAAATCATCGACGAACATAATGGCCGTATTTGGGTGGAAAGTGGGGGAAATAGCGGTTCCACTTTTTACTTCACGCTGCCATTAGTTTTTAATCATTGAAGCCGCTTGTGAAAAGATAAGATGGAATGGTAACTTGACCATACTGTTGGTGATTATTTATAAGACTAATATGAATAGATTATTTTTTTACCATCATACGTAATTGACACTAAACTATTAATTGATCGGGCAGAAATAAAATCGAAATCTTTCGACCACGTACAATTAGCTAACATCTTTCAACAATCGTTAATATATAAACAATGGAATTAAAAAAACCCGTTGTGCGGTTTAAAAAGCAAGGGCATGTTTGATCAGATTAAGCGGTTTGTTGTTTGTAAAGTTAAGATATTGAAGCACGGCAATGCTGCTAATTTTAGAACAGGCTCTTGTAAGCAGGCCATTCAGAGATTTAGCATAATTCCTCTTGAACATAAACTGGTCACATAATTGTGAGAAGATGGTCTCTACCGTTTTCTCATATGGCGGTACCCCGGTGTCCATTGGTTGACCCTGTTTTTCATATTGACCCGTAACGGTGTGATCAATCTGATTTTATCAGTTTCAAATAAAGAGGTCTGATAAGGTAGGGACAAGTATCCTTTATCGGCAATTAGCTCGCAACCATGCAGTTGTACATCACCTAACATACCCAGATAATGAACATCGTGCACATTGGCAGCGGTTAAACCGGCTGAAATAGGAATGCCTTGTCTGGTGATGATGAGCTGCATCTTAAATCCAAAATAATGCAGTTTATGTGAAGCGTGGTAACCTTTGGCCGGCAGCACTTTCGGGTCATCCCTGCAAATCGTCGTTCTATAGGTGCGAGCATTTTGACAAACAGGCAATGGTATGGAATCGATGATATACTGTTGTTCCTGAGGGTTTATTTTCTTTGCTATTTTATCAGAAACCAGACTGATATATCCGTTGAGCCGCTTTCTTCTGCGGTTATAATTGCACCGGTGTGTGAGTGCGGGAAACTCAGCCATGTATTCTTTTTTTAACTTATAAAACAGCAGGTTTTCGGAGTCTATGCCTAAGGCTTCGGCGGTTAAAGATAAGCTAACAATCTCAATATCAGAGAACTTTGGTGGATGTCTGTAAGGTCCGAAATTGCCATCCGGGCGCAGATGATCTGCAAGTACCGATTTGGTAATAAACAAAAACTTGTCGAAATTAGTCTTTAAGTTGTGCATATAAGAAAGCGTCAGATACTCTCTTAAGATACTGAATTTCAGTATCATGCACAACTTATTTGATCTTTTTTAAACCGCACAAAGGGTTACTTATATAAGAACATTGGAAGGCTTCAGTTATCTAAGCTTAATTACCGATGCCTACTCCAGAAAGATCGTCGGTTACGCCCTTCATCCGAGTCTGGAGGCTATCGGATGTATAGCAGCTTTGGAGATGGCCATTGAGAGTAGAAAGAGAAAGTCACCATTTATTCTTATCCATCATTCGGACCGTGGAATACAATATTGCTCCCAGAATTATACGGCAATGTTAAACGACGACGGAATTGCGATCAGTATGACTCAAAGCGGAAGTCCATATGAAAATGCACTGGCTGAACGTATAAATGGGATCATCAAAAATGAGTTCTTTCCAAAAAGGATTTACCAAAATCACAAAGAGGCAAAGAAAAGCATCGCTGTGACCGTTCGGCATTACAATGAAAAACGACCTCATGCAAGTCTAGATTATTTCACGCCAGATCAGGCCCATGACATGTCAGGCGAAATTAGCAAACGTTGGAAGCATTACCCTTATCGAAAAAAAAGAAAGGAGGAAGAACCCGTACACATTTGAAATAAAGTCTTTCTGACAACCCCGTGTACTGTTGCTAGGTAATCCAACAATGCAAATGGGACGTAGGTAAAGTAAAAACAGGATTAACAGAAACGGGGTGTAAAGAAAAAATAGGATTACCAGAAAGAAGATGTAAATTAATTCCAGTATTATCACCCAAAAACGACAAGTAATTTCAGGACGGGACACGTAGCCAATGGTTCGGGAGGCTTTTCAGAAGCTCTGCCTGCGATAGTTTTTTAAATAGCGCATCAGTTTTTGCCTAAATCAGTCTTTATGTATTCGATCCATTGGTGTCTCGGCAGGTGCCTTAGGTCATGCTCCGGTACGAAACCCGAGACATTTTTAGGATCCTTATCCGTCCAGGTAGCCTTGCGATCAGGAATCAAAAGATAATAGTCTGCAAAGGGCAATTTTGTTTGTTGAGATACTCCCATGTAGTCCATCATGCCCAGCGTGCGCTCGCCATACCTTCTGGTTTTACTGCTCTGCATGGAGATGTAAAAGAAATATTCGGTCGAGCTTCCGCCCAGGTCATCAAAAATTAGGGCGACCTTTTCAGGTTTTTTGAGGATGGAGTCGGTATATATACGGGTAGATGGCATAGCATAGAACTGCGCTTTCGACAGGGGTATTTCTTCATAAGCCTTTTTAAACCTGGCAAGTACCTCAGGAGTATTCGAGCGGGACCATCTTGGATCTGGATTGGGCTTCTCATACATCGATTTGATACCCGGCAGGTTGGCATTGATGTTTTGCGGAGTCAATCTTAAGTAGGTATCACCCTGCACTATTGGCTGGGTATAAAAATATGGAAGTAGATGCGTCCAGCCGGAATTTCCGCCGCCATTACCTCTCAGATCCACAATCAGGTGTTTTGCTGACCTGATCAGGGAGTCATTTTTCTGTATGATTTGCTTGATTTTATCATCGCGGTTAAATGACCCGATAGAAAGAATGACATTATCTTCATCCAGCTTTTTGAAATCCAGCCCATAATTGTAGTTGCGCCAGGTCAAAAATTCAGACCTTTCATGAGTAGTCATAGCCAATGGATAGACTCTTCCCCAGACTTCAAAATTCCAGACAAATAAAAGACCTCCGTGCTGCCTGACCGGGAAATCCGGAGTCATCCAATCATACCGGTCAAATATAAAACCGTTTTTATTTTTAGTAAAAGTATAATATACCAAACCAGGCTTAAGTTTGGTGTCCTTACTCTCCAAAATCACAGCCTGGTACCGCATAGGGCTAATCTTCTGGATAGCCAATCTCAGTGTAGTGTCTGGATTGACCCAGATGCCCTCGATCGAGTCTCTCTTTTTGGCGGAAAAATCATTTTTAAAAGCATCTTCCCGGATAGGGGTGTACACAAACCTATTGGTGTCGGTGATGCTGTATTCTATGTCAAAATGCTTGTCATTGAAGAAACCAACATAGGCATTCAATAAGGGAAAGCACCTTTGCGGATCAGTTTGCTTTGCAGCCTCTGTTCTCAATTTTTTGACCAGCTTCTGATATTTTGGTATTAACTTCTTTTTGATCAAGTCAGGATAGCCAACATAGTTCAATTCTGTTTTTTTGATCGTGGTATCCAGATTTGCGATGCAGTCGCAGGTTTGCTGCGCAATGACAGTTTTCGAACAAAATAGTAGACAGAAAGCGCAGAAGGTAAGGAGAAGAGTGGTTTTTTTCATATTCGGTTTGCTATTGCAAATTTAAAAAAATCAGATAAATATAACCCGTTGGGTGAAATTGATTAAGGTAAAAAAAAATGATTTAGATATTGCTCAAGATACTGAAATTCAGTATCTTGAAGTCGCAAAACAAACAATATCCATGTCAAATATAGCAAAAAATTATTTTAGAGTTTTAGAAGTTTTAAGTTCTTTGAATATTGTTTTTAATGATGTATCTAAAGTCGGTCGAAAGCCTAAAATGTCTGACATTGAAGTGGTTGCATTAAGTTTAACTGCTGAGTATATGTCTATTGATAGTGAAAATGATCTATTTAAACAGTTAGGTAACACTACCATTTCTAATCTAGTTGAGAGAAGCCAATTTAATAAAAGGCGTAGAAAATTGTTTCCATTTTCAGAAAAAATTAGAACCACTTTAGCATCTTCATTTTTGGAATTTGAAGACTATTTTATTAACCCGTTGTGCGGTTTAAACTGCAAGAGCATGTTTGATCAGGTTAAGGGGTTTATTATTTAAGAAATTTAGATATTGGAGAGCAGCAATACT
>NZ_JBEPPE010000013.1:0-74466 GCF_040547175.1 Mucilaginibacter sp. UYP27 | reverse complement strand
TTGTGCATATAAGAAAGCGTCAGATACTCTCTTAAGATACTGAATTTCAGTATCATGCACAACTTATTTGATCTTTTTTAAACCGCACAACGGGTCTTCTTATATTATGTTTTCCTCACTTCTAAATTAAATTAGTTGTACACATCGGACTCATTGTAATCATGGCGGATCTTTTCCAGCTTGCCATCTTTAAAATACAAAACAACAGCGGATGTACCGCTTCTACCAGGCCTCACGTTTAAAGCGAAGGTAAAAGCCCATTGCGTATAGTTTAGCATATTAGGATCTAAAGCTTTAGAAAGTGTTTTATCAGGTAAAACCAGTTGATAATCCGCAAAGGAAGGCAATTGATGAATAGTTAACAACTTCGAATATAAAACGGTTAAGGCATCACCTTTTTGAATTGCGGTATTTCCAGGTGCATCCTGAGGCCACTTATCCGTCTCAACTGGCAGCGCCCCACCAACCTCTATCGAGCTTACCTGATCGGCCTTGAAGGCAATTACCGCACGTTGTATGACGCCGGTTGAAGTACTCAAAGTAATTGCATCATAAAATGGAAGCCGGCTTTGCAAATCTTCCGGTTTGCTGAACGGCCCCTGCCCAACAATGGCAAGGTAGCTAAAATGCTTTTCGGTGCCCAATTGTTGAATCTGTTTATATACGTCGGAGGCCGAAGATCCGATCTGGATATTCCATTTACTTCCGCTGGAAATAATTTCTGTACGCGGGAAATTGTCGTCTTTTTTACAGGAAAGTAAGACGATGGACAATAGAATCAATATGATGTTTTTCATTTTGTGGATTATATAATGATTACGTTTTTATAAACAATATTGCTACAGTGGCTAAACTAAAAACTATAATTGATGCCAAGCCGCGCGGCTAAACTGTTAATAATAGCTGACCGTTGCCTTTATGCAAAGTCGCATAAAATGAACCATAACAACTACTATAGCATCATACCTATCAGGGGCTGATTTAGATGAGGTTGCTTTTTCAGTAAACTAAGAAATGCACAATAAACCATATATACTTTACTGTGCATTTTTTACTTTATTATATTGTATTTCAATTATATATTATGATATTTGCACAATAAATCAATAAGGTTTATTGTGCAAAATGAGAACAGAAGAAATTTTAGCAGATTACCTGAACGAAATTTTTAACCAGGAAATAGAAATTAAGCCGTTAGAAGACAAACTTAAAAACCAGCTACCTCTATATATGCGTACGGGCTACCGATATACATATGCCAATTTATTAAACAGGCCGGTGGTATTTGTTGAGCCGAAAAATCAGGAAGATTTTAAAATACTCCAAACTAAGAAACAACTGCAAAAACTCCCGAAAGAGTTTGGCATGGCGATCCTGCTGCTTAAAGGGGTTGCAGCCTACAATAGAAACAGGCTAGTCCAGGCAGGTGTAAACTTTGTGGTGCCCGCAAAGCAATTATTCTTACCTGATTTACTGATGGATTTACGGGAAAACTATCCTGTCATTATGAAGAAAAAGCAGCATCAACTGTTACCATCTGCGCAGGTCATTGTTCTTTATCATGTTTCTAATCATAGTATAGACTTTGAGATAGAAAATAAGTCTTTTAAAGAAATTGCTTTCAAGTTCAACTATAGCGCAACGACAATAACCAAGGCGATAGAAAATCTGAAAGACTTGGATTTGATCAGCATTATTGGCGAAAAAGAGAAGTGCATTCGTTTCAAGCTAACCAGGGGAAAGTTATGGCATTTCAGTTTAGAACAGAATTTATTTATAAATCCTGTATTAAAACAGGTGTTCACAAATGCAAGACCAAAGGATGCTAAATTGAGGGCAAACCTGACTGCCCTAACCAGGTATACCGAGATCAATGAGTCACGACAACAGTTTTATGCACTTGATAAAAATAAATATTATGAATTAGTCAAACAAGATGAAATTAAAGAAATAGAAGATCCGGAAGCAGAATTTTGCATAGAGATATGGAAGTACGACCCACGGCTATTATTTCACAATTTTGATATTGGTGTTTGGTCAGTAGATCCGTTATCGCTTTATCTGACATTTATGGATAACAAAGACGAGCGCATAGAAATGGAATTAGAAGATATGTTAAAACAGTATATATGGTAAGAGGATTAAACAATTTTAAAAAGCACTTTCGGGAGTATGCAGATAACTACGTAATCATTGGCGGCACAGCATGTGATATAATTATTGAAGAAGCAGGATTTAATGCAAGGGCAACAAAGGACATTGACGTGATCTTGATAGTCGAAGCATTGACACCTGATTTTGTTAAACAATTCTGGCAATTTATTAAAGATGGAAAATACGAGCGCCAAGAAAAAAGCGAAGACGAACGCAATTACTATAGATTTATTAAACCGGAAGATGAAACTTTTCCAAAACAGATTGAGCTTTTTTCAAGGACACCCGATACAATTGATTTAGATGAGGGTATGCACCTTACACCAATACCTGTAGATGATGATCTATCCAGCCTTTCTGCCATATTATTGGATGATATTTATTATGGCTATATGGTTGAACATAGCACTGTACAAGGTGAAGTTAGGTTTGCTAACACAGAAGCACTCATGTGTTTAAAAGCCAAAGCCTACCTGGAAATTGAGCAACGTATAGCCGAGGGAGGAATTGAAGAAAAAAAACACTTAAGAAAACATAAAGGAGATGTATTCAGGCTTGCTGTCCTTATGACAGCCGAAGAAAGATATGATCTACCTGAATTAATTAAATCTCATTTTAAAACTTTCATGTCAAAAGCGGCAGGCGATCTTCCTGATAAATCAATTTTTAAAGAAATGGGAATTAAAGGTATTTCTATAGAGAAGGTGTATGATCAAATCATGACGACCTTCAAGCTAGCTTAAGACATATGCGGATGTGGTTAGTTCAAATGTGAATGAAACGAAATTTATAAGGTAATTAGTCAGGTTATAAATAATAACTCGCCTGACCAATTTTTATTAAGGCCTGATAAATTTAAGCGTAGGATAAATTCGACAATAACGTAATACCTGTATGAACCATTGGGTGATGAGTACGCATTTCAAACCCCGCGCTGCAATTATCGTTGGTTCCTTACTCACGTTTACCCTATAGTTGCTGTAACATTCAATTAGCTACAAAGCTGTGCTAAAAATATTAGCAATTACAAGTCAAATTTGTTATTTTTGAAACATGGTGACAGACATGGATTACAAGGGACGAATTGATCAACTGGAGCGGCTTTTAGCAAATGCTATGGAATTGCTGGACGATAATAAGCGGATGTTAGCGATGTTCGATAAGGGTTATTATTTTAAGCTTAAAGGTATAGTAGATGATTACCATATTAAGCCAAACGGAGATACTAATAACCAAGAATATGGCATCAATTGAAAGCAACAGTTTATTAATTCAAGTAAGTGCCTTTTCAGGGCTGATAGGTGCGCTATTAACGCAAGGTCTAACGGGCCTATTCTCGTATGTAGGTGATAAACGTAAAGCCAACACAGAGCTTAAAAGCACCTTTCGGAACAAGCAGATTGATATAGCAGAGAACTTTTACTTTGTTACCGGTGAAAAGATGTCGATAGTCAAAAAGAACATTAGCTACTGGAAGAATTATAACAATTCAAGAAGCGAAGCGAGCCTGGACTTTCTCGGCCAGGAAATAAAGAAGCTTAACGCCTATATCGACAAGCTTGATGCAGAGAACTGGAAATACAATCTTATCGGCCTCTACTTCAATGTATCGTTAACTAATGAGGCTGTTATTGCCTCTAATGCGAAATCGAAAGAACTTTACCTATTGGTGTTAGACCTTACCGACGGCATCAAGCATGCGCTTAAAGAAGAGAAGAATGATTTGTATGAGTTACATAACAAAGCTGTAGTTGAGATGTGTAATCATTACGAGCATGTCTACCAGAAGATGTGTGATGATATGATGATTGTTAAATCACAACTGACGAAAGAATTTAGCTTTTAGAAAGTGCGTATACTTATATACACTTTAAACGCTTAATCACCATAGTGTTCTTCTTTACTTTTGCGTTGTTAGGCAACGCCCAGGACATAATCAAATCTAACCTATTCCCTGACTGTGTTTTATGGGTGAACCCATATCACATCAGTATTGCTGACACCGCAAAGCATAATCCAATAGTTGTTTACCATGTTATCAACCGATGGCGCCTTGAAATGGCTGATAGCCTAAAAGCGAGTAGGCATACAAAGACTGTTATTCAAAGTACCCTTTTAAACCTGTAAAGGGATTTCCAAATGTAACGAAACTTTACGCTGCTGCTGATAGAATCTATCGAAAGATAAATCCTAAGAATGCTATTGCTAAAGGAGTGTTATGAAGAATTACTCAACTGCGTAGAACAATAATGCCCCCTTCACATCCTGCTTGGGGGGCTTTAATTAAACCTTAACTCGATATAAAAACGAGGCGATTAAAAGACGCTGACTATATAGTAAACTTGGTACATTATTAATACTAATATAGCTGATCAGCGTCTTGATGTATTTATCGAATATCGAGCATGCCTATCTTCTATGCCAGACAAAGGTTATTCGTCTGCTAAACTCAATCAAACTGACATTTTGCTTTTACGCGACTGCTTTTTTGCCGGAGCATCCTCCTTTAGCTGCTCGCGTTTTTTTAAGTTTTTAACCGGCTTTTGTTCGGTCTGTAGCAATTCTTCCCTTTTAATTTTTTTCATCTGATGATCGTAAAGGTCAATGGTTTTATATTGCGGGTTAGCAGCTATAAAATATTTTTTATCGCCGTCCTCGCCGCCTACGGTTATCTGCTGTGCATTCCCTTTCTTTAAGGAATACATTAATTCCTCTTTAGCTTTAGGGTCTTCCAGTTCTTTAATACCATTTCCGGCAATAACCTTGTCCAGATCATAACCATAATTTTCGTGGTAGTGTTGGATCCTTTTATTGCCGTTATCGGTAAGGTTGTGAGGATCCAACGTTAACCATGCATTATACTTTTGTCCTTCCAGATTGTAAAGTTGTTTATGCACTGCACGGCCTTCCATTAAATTAAAGGCTTCTTTGGCGGTTATGCCGCTGCCTTTATTAATAAAAAAGGATTGATGCACGTTTTTGGCCGGATCGTCCTTGTGATTTACTGTGGCATCGTATTTATTAAAAAAATACATATCCTGATTATCACCTGCTTTAAAATGAAGGGTATAATCGACAGATTTCTGGTTAAACTCGTGGCTTAAGCCTAATTTAAAGTCAGGCGTTTTAGCAGCCATTTGTTTGTCAAGTTGGCTGTTCAATGTGTCTCCAAAGCCTAAATTTAAAAGGCTCTTTTTTAAAAACTCTGCATTTTGAGTATTCATAACGTACTTGTTTAAAAAATGAAATAAATGGTTAATTAATTGTATTAGCAGCAATTGTGTTTACCGGCTGCTGCGGTGCCGGGGTTATCGTTTTTATATCGTCCAGATCCTTTTGCTTGATTTGCAGATAAAGGTGACGGTTACCGTTTTTCTCATATAATTCAATATTCAGCGCCTGGTCTTCCGAAAGTGAAAAACGATGAAAGCCGAACACTTTTGCGATCTCCTGTTTATGAGCAATAGCCGTTTTTTTATGCAGTGTGGTGGTTAGCGGTACTATTTCCTGTTCATGAGTTGCCATTCTTGCAAAAGTTTTCAAATCCCTTATATAAAACCGAACAAAATCAATTTCGTAGGGCAAGTTGGATTTGTTACGAATGTCAAGCCTAAAGAAAACCCTGTTACCGGCAAGTGAAAGTTTGTCTACCCAAGCTTTTACTCCACCAGTTTTTTCGTGATCTACGACATCTTTACGCTTACCTGCTGCTAATTGCGTAACGACTGCGCCATAATTAAAGTCCGAAGTTTTAATGACCTTGACGGTCATTGGCGTTTCGCCTCCAACTTCAATTCGTCTTCCTGCACGGCCATACGAATATTCAACCGGAATGCGGTAAATTTTTGCAGTACTAATCTCCTGTATATTAATTTTTGCAGGCGAAAAATCAGTGTCGAGTGCCTTAATGGTAATCAGTGCATCTTCTTTTTGTGTAACATCAAAATCGGATGTTGATTTACTTATAATTTTAACAGCAGATTTAAAGAATAACGCTGTCGTTTTATCACGGCTTACATAAGCGGTGTCCTGTGCATAAGAAACTGTCCCCCATGCACAAAGAATGAAAATAATGAATGATTTTTTCATGGCTATTTATTTAATTGTCTCTATCGTTACTGTCTTTAAGCAGCACTTCATAACCTGCTTTGACCTTAACTTTAATTTGTTTTACCTTATGATTGAAAAGCCCTTTTGCAGCTTCAACTCCTGCACTGGCTGCTTGTGTTCCAACTGATTGGTTCATTGACATTAACTGCATAGATTGAACTGCATCTCCGACCCCGTTTTTTGCAGCATCCCTGCCAATTGAACCCGGAACATATAAACCTTCCATACCGTCCAGATCATAGACAGAAAGTGAAACCGGCAGGATATTATTCAGATAGCGGATACTTGCAATTTTAATTTCCAGGCGTTCATTATTGAGGGCACAAGTACCATAAACGAAACTGCCTTTTGGAATCATCCTGCCGTTTACATATATGCCGTCTTCTAATCTTAGTTTGATTACCGCCCCAGTAACCAAAGTTTGATCCTCGTGTACAATGGCCTGGATGGTATTACCAGCCGTTTGTTCATTTGCGGGAGAACGATGCTTTTTCCCTTTGCCGCCGCCATCATCATAAGCCGCATATTGGACAGTCATTTGACTATTGGAATTATTATCATCGTCGTCATCTTTGGCTGCCAATACGGGATAAACCCGTTGATGGTTCTTCAATGATTGGCTTCGTGAGCGGCTACTTGCATTGCCCGGGTTTTGTATATCATTGATCTGTTGCAACATTTGTGTAAGCTGCTTCATTTCAGGATCATTCCCGCCTTCATTATTGTTCATGGCTTTGGCCATCAATTGAAGCCTCTTGACATCAGCATTTGATTGTCCCGATGAACCCGTATTATAATCCAGTGTTTGGGGTTGATTGATCTGCTGATTAATCGCGGCAAGCTTCGCCTGTATTTTGGCTTCATTCATATCCGCAGTAGTTGGCGCGCCTGTTAAATTTGCTGTAGATCTTTTAGTAATAGAATCAGCCTGATTAGCTTTAGTAGTATTCAGGCCCATTGACCGAACGAAACTTTCGCTTACGCCGCTTCCCGACGAGCTAACTGAATCCGTTTTGGCATTTTGGTAAACATCCATTTTGTCCTGCGACTTTTGATCTTTAAACTGCGCCTGTGGTAACGTAGTATTTAGTCCTTTAGTAGCTGCCGTATCGTAAACGGCACCACTTTGTTTACCACCGCCCAATGCCCAAAAGCCCATTGTTATAAATGGCAGAATGAGTAAGGGTATGACCATTAAGAATTTGCGCTCCTTTAGAAATTCAGGAGTTTGCTGCGGCATTTTACCGCTTGTTAATGTAGCTTCCATGATTTACTTTTTTATGGTTAATGAATCTGTTAATTGATGTTTATTAAGTTTTGGCCCAGGTAATTCTGAAGGCATCCCGATATGTGCCGAAGTGTAGTTCTGTGAAAGTTTAGGTATGGTTTATAAAGAAGAAAATGCGCTTGTAATCAACAGAATAGCCGATAAAATACCAATAATTAGTAACAGGCTCTTTTTTCCGCGGGTAGAAAACCTGTTAAACCACCTGTTTAATGACCCTGATACCTGCAATTGAACACCGATAATTTTTCCTGCAATCATTGCCGCGATCTTATCTGAAACCAAACTATTAGTCCCCGACTGTGAATTTTCTTTTCGTGCTTTCATAATTTTAGCGTTGAATTGTGGTGTCCCTGTTCGCCAATGTTTCCCAATGAAGAATCAAAAATCCGTGTGGGTTATTATCTGACCTGGCAACATTGCGTAAATAACCCTGCGTAATCAGGCTTCGGTTTGCCGTTGATGTTGAGCGGATCAGCTTTTGTGTTGCAAAACATTTAAAATAATAGGGATATTGGTTGATGTCCAGTTGTACGCTGTCAACCGTGATCTGTTGACTGATATTACCGGAGATCAGGTTATTGTAATAACTCTTTTCTTTGAGGTCGTTATACTGGTTTTTAGCACTTTCATCAGCGAGGTAAAGTGCTTTGCCGATATTGGCATCGATCACTTTTTCATCAGGATCAAGCGTAAAGAAATAGTGATGGAACATTCTGATATGATCCCTTGCCTCAACCGGGATATTATCTTTACGGTCTGCAGCAAATGCTTCCAATGCCTTACCATTGGCAAGGATATAAACATGGTTACCGGCAATATTCGCCGCCTGGTAACTTTTAAACAGAGCGAAGCAGGAAATTAACGTACATACTGCTATGAGCAGGTAGCTAAACAGCTTAATATGCTTAAAAGCTGTGTCGATATTTTTGAGTTGTGAAAACATATATCAAATTTTAAAGGTGAATGATTAAACTTTTTGGGGACTGATCTTGGAGGCCTGCTGGCTGTTAGCACTTTGGCCTTTATCCTGGAAATAAGGATTGGATACTGAATTTGCTGCCACACTTTGGCTGGTATTTGATCGCTGGTTACCAAAAGCATCAGCAGCCATGCTGCCCCCTGAACTCGCCACTCCGGCTACAGACTGACTTGTACTGCTAACTATGCTATTTACCTTTTGCAACAAACCATTGCCACCACCTGCGTTAACGATGTAATTGGCTACGCTTGGTACGGTGAAATAGCCGATAATTCCAATAATTAAGAATATGAGGTAAGCCGTATCGGTGGAACTGAAAAACGTATCGCCCGCGCTTTGAACCTGTGTTATATCCAGTTTTAGCATATTTTCCTGAACCTTGCCAATGATGGCACCAAATATATTTGCGACTGGTAACCACAGAAACACATTGATATATTTCGCCAGCCAGACCGTGAGCGTATGCTGAAATCCATCGAACACGGCTAACCCAAAAACTATCGGCCCCAGGATGGCAAGGATGATTAGATAGAATGTACGAATGGTATTAATACATAATGCCGCTGATTCATAAAGCACCTGCAACACTTCCGACATCCATTCCTTGATCGAGTTACGGAAATTATAAGATGCCTTAGACATAGCGAATCTCATATCGTTACCCACGCTGGCAAGCATCCCTTCACCGCTACCGTCTTTGTCTTCAGGATGGGTGTATTTATACCACTTATCCCGGTCGCCATCCCCATCAGCACCAACATACATTTGCCAGGTGTCGGTTTTCTCTACTGCTGCTTCCTTCGCTCTTAATAAGGTTGCAATAGCCGCATCCGAGTTTTGCACCATTCCACCCGTTGCACTAACTGTAGGTGACATAATCCCGTTAATTATTGCAATTACCGTAGGGAATAAAAGAATGGCTAAACCCAAAGCAAAAGGGCGCATTAAGGGATAAAAGTCTATCGGTTCTGCGCTGGCTATTTGTCTCCAAACCCGGCTGCCGATATAGAAAAGCGCACCAAATCCGGCAATCGCCCGACCTACACCAATCAACTGGCTGCACATCGGAAGCATATCATTGTAAACTCCGTTCAACGTACCCTGTAAGCCCTGAATATCAGTTGCAAGGCCATCTGCCCTGGAAAATAAAGGAAAAGCTATCCCCGTTACCGCAAGAATTGCAGTTAAATAAATCTTCTTTTTCATAAAATTCTGATTAGTTATTTATACCATAAAGCTGTTTCAGGGTTTGGGTGTCGCCTTTTTCTTTGGTTCGCTGAAGGCTGAGAATTACCCCTTGCCGGTTGAAATGCCGGAGAAATTGAAGCTTATCGGAAATGCTTACATAAATACGGTCTATCGCTCTCATGCGCTCATCATCAGACATCCTCAGTTTACCCGCCGTAAGCACGTTTGTTAATTCGTCGAGATTTTGCAGGCTTTGGGTTACTAACTGTGTATAGACCCTACTCATATAGGTTATTTCACTTACACTGAAAGTGCCGCTTTGCCTGAACTGCTTGTAGGAACTTTTATACTCGCTGATCAAGCTGGCCTGTTGTGTTACTATTTCGGCAATTCGCCCGTAGTTCCTTACCGTTGGGCTGATTGCTAATAAACCATTTAGATAAACGCTATGCAGGTCAAAGTTTCCTTTTGATAACTGTGATATGGTGCCATATCCCTGGATATATATCTGATAACCGGTTTTCATATCGGTCAGGATTCCCTTCAATTGGGTCAGCTTTTCAATATCTAAAATTAATTGCTGCATTTCCTGGGCCTGGGCCTTGCTCTTTTTTGAAATTCCAAGACAGCCGAAAATCACCAGCATAGTCATGATATATTTGAAATTCTTTTTCATAACGCTATTATTGAATACCGTAAATTTTCTTTGTCGCCATAACATTATTGTTTTCCTGCACCCTTTGGACAGCATAAACCTTGACATGATCGCCAAACGATGAAGCAAAGCGGTAATTATCCTGCATTGCCTTGTGTATTACGCCAATGTGTTTTAGTCTTTCTTCATCACTCATTTGCAGTATATTATCGGTAACTACATTTTGTAATTCGGTTATTTGCTCGTTGCAATCTTTAAACAATGCTGATTTCACCTGTACGATATATTTTTTTTCACTTTCGTTCAGATTCGCGGTTTTGTCCAGGCTGCCCATTCGGATTAGAATATTTTTTTGCCATTGGATGATATCGCTAACCTGTTTATTGTTCTTCAATACTGGACTGACATATTTTAAGTTATTGTAGTATGTAATATGTAAACCGTTTTCTGAAGTCAATGAGCCACCAATAGAACTCAAACCGTTGTGCGCGATATTATTTGCTTGTTTATAATAGGTTGCATAGACCTGCAGAGCGGCAATTTGCTGTAACAGATACTTTTTCTGCGTGTTCTTCTGATTGAACCATTCAGCAAAAGTTTGCGCTTTTACCTTTGTAGCAAATGCTGACGCTGTTAAGGTCATTAAAGCAAATGCCAGTAATTTTTTACTTTTCCGACGGATCTCATCCGCCTGAATTTTTAAGCGGTCAATTGATTCCATAAAGTTTTTTAATTGATTGCGTATCATTTAACTCCTTACTACGTTGCAGGCTCAATTGTATCCCCTGACTATTGAACTGGTGCAGATCATTATAATTTTCATCAAGGTGATCACTGGCTTTGTTTATTAATTCCAGCCGCTGCTCGTCCGTCATTTGTGTTTTGGTGGGACTAATAACAAGCATGATCTCATCTAAATTTTTAACACTTGCATCTAAAATCCCTGAATAGACCTGTTGCATATAACTTAATTCCTGCGGGTTGAAATGGCGATCTTGCCGGAACAAACTCCAGACTTGTTTATATTCACTAACTAAAGCAGCTTGTTTCGTGGTAATATCTTTGATCCGCTGGTAGTTCCCAATCACTGATTTTATCTTCCCCAATTCAGAGTAGTAGTTACTATAGAGCTGTTTTTGCTGTTCTGTCCAACCTGAAATTTCGGTCAATTTTGTTTTTGACATTTGGTTTTCAATCACCTTTTGAGCGTTTTGAAGCCAAATCGTTTTGTTCTGCATACGCTGAACTTTCAGGTCAATTGCCTTTATTACCTTGGTTACGGTCAGCTTGATAACTTCGCCAATTACAAACTGGGCATTAGCCGATTTTGCAGGTGTCAAAAGAGCTGTAGTTAAGGTAAGTAATACCAATAATTGCTTAATTTTTTTCATAAAGCCTCCCATTCTGGTCAAATTGATCAGTTAAATTATATCAAGAAATCAGGATTGTTATTTTACTTTTTGATATTCAGTATCACCGAATTTTAAACTTTGCTTTTCGGGTAATACGGAAATTTGTTTACCCAATTCGGTTTCTTGCAATAAATGCTTATCCGTGTCGTATGATGATACCCATTTCGCAACTTTAAATTCTTTGGGAAGTGTTTTACCATCTCTAACTTTATTAAAGCCACTTTTTCTCTCGACGTTGTAGGTTTGCGAATTTCCTTTTAATGCTATAACTAATGTATCAGATGTGATACTGTATTCATTTTTAAATTGAGTTACATAGGTGCCTGAGATATCACTTTTATTACTGGCAGGGCTGCAACCGAATAACACGGTTATAGTTAAAGCGATTAAAATGGTGGATACTTTCATAATAGTTGTATTTAAGTTATGCTGCTTGTTCTAATTCTTCCCTGACAATTGCGGCTATGCCCAACTGCATACTGCCGTACTTTTTCGCATAGGCATGTACTTTGGCTTTCTCCGATGATTCAGTTGTATAAGTCCAATACTCTTCCCGGCTAACTTCGGTACGATAAACCTTAGATAGCTGACCATTAAGGCTGATAAAAACCTCTTTGTACTTAAAGTCCTCATCATTGTTCCTGTTCATGCTCATTATCAAGGCTGTTTCTTTATCTGTAATCCCTAATAAAGCTTGAATTTTTGGAAAGTCATTTTGATATTTACGCTGGTCAAGTAATATCTTGCAATCACTATTATTGATGATAGCCTGCTTAACCACAGGCGAACTGATTATATCTTCAATATCCTGGGTAACAACCAAAGCTTCACCGAAATATTTACGGACTGTTTTGAACAGATATTTAATATATTCTGCCATCCCTTCCCGCGCTATAGCTTTCCATGCTTCTTCTATCAGGATCATTTTACGGGTCTCCATACTTAGTTTGCGCATTTTGGAAACAAATGTTTCCATGATAATTAAGGTCACGACCGGAAATAATATGGGGTGATCTTTGATATTGTCCAACTCAAAGACAATAAAGCGCTTCTGCAATAAGTCAAGATTTTCTTTTGCATTCAGCAGGTAGGAATATTCACCGCCTTTGTAGTATGGTTTCAATACAAATAGCATGTTATCAATATCAAAACGAATATCCTTCACTTTTGATTGCTTCATCGTTTCATAAAATTCTGTCGATAGAAATTCATAAAAACTATCGAAGCAAGGAAATATCTCGGTTTGGATCTTTAATTTCTCGTAATAATGATATAAAGCATCAGAGATCGCGACATATTCAGAACGTTGCACACCCTCATCCTCCTTCTTCCATAAGGCAAGTATCATAGCCTTTATGCTCTCACGCTTTTCCGTGTCAAGGTGTTCACCTTCAGAAACATAAAAAGGATTAAAGCTGATCGGTTTGTCTTCTTTATAAGTAAAGTAATAACCGCCTACAAATTCACATAAGCCCTGATAACTGTGTCCGACATCAACAATTACTACATGGGAACCCTGTTCAAAGTAGCTACGCAGCATATGATTGGTAAAGAATGATTTACCGCTGCCGGATGGACCTAATATAAATTTGTTCCGGTTGGTCGTAATTCCTTTCTTCATGGGGTCGTCGCTGATATCAACATGCACCGGCTTTCCGGATAAACGGTCACCCAGGCGAATACCACAAGGACTTATGCTTGACTGATAATTCGTTTCGAGATTTAAAAAGCAGGTGGCCTGCTCAACGAAAGTATCAAACGTATCGTTCATCGGAAAACTGGCCTCGTTGCCGGGTAATCCAGACCACCATATTTGCGCTGCGCCGTCGGTTTCCTGTTTCGGTTGTGCATCCATCTGGGCCAAAGATGAGCTGACCTTGTTTTTAAGATCTTTTAAATTAGCAGTATCGTCCGTCCATGCCAAAATATTAAAATGCGCTTTAACGGGTAGCCGTTGCTGACTGATGGCTTCATTCAAAAAATCGTGTGTAGCATCCCTGCCAATTGCATTTTCTCGGGAATAAGCTGAAAGGGATTGTAGCCTTAGTTTCTTCGCTTCCAGTTTCTTCAAAGTCTGTTTACTGTCCCCAATAAAAATGTACTGGTTATATAAATGATTACATTTTAGCAGCGTACCTATTGGCGTGGCAAAGCCTGTACTGAATTTTGTTTTATCTGTGCTATACTTATCATAAGTAATGCGTGGCCCGCAAAGTGCCGGAAGGTCTTCCGCATCGCTAAGGGTATAAAGCTGGCAGTGGCTGTCACCGATCCTGATCTCATCCTCGATATGAATATCTTTTAGCACAGGGGATTGATCTTTATTTAAAAGGAAACAATACTGTTCTAAAATACCCGGATTTTGCAGGGTGCCAGTTAGTTCGTCGTCGGTTAATCTTTTCAGGGAAATTAAACCGCTATCCTCCAATACTCTAACAAACTGCCCAGCACTATCCAAAAAATCACGAAATAATTCGTCACAAGTGGTTTGCACAGGCACGATCCTTTTACGCATTAACAGGCTGGTTGCACTGGAATATTGTTTGAATTTGTCAGGCTTCTTGGTTAAATAGATATGGCAATGGTGGTGCATATAAGCACGCTCATTAAAATACCTTTCACTTGAATGTGATAGAAAAGTTTTAACGCTGCCCTGATTATTTTTAGCAAACACAGCCTCGTACTGCTCGTTTATAAACCAATCCTGTTTATGAAATACGCTATTCTTGGGTAATAAGCGCAGTGATTTAATTAAAACCCCATGGAAAGCCAGGTACTCGTCATTGGACAAAGTGAATATTTCAGGCAAGTTAACTTTGAAGCCAATGGTCAAATCACCTTGCGCTGAGATCATACATTGATGCTCTACCTTGTAAACAGGAAATACCTGTTCTGCTTTGCTATATGATACCATGTCTATTTTTTTAAGTTTAAAAAGACCTTTCGGGTCGTGAATTTTAGATGATTCGGGATGTAGCGTTTAGCAGCCTTTTTCATCAGACCATGTTCGCCGTATTTATGGCTTAATTTGAATACCTGATAAAACAAGGCACTTCCTAAAGCGGCAATGATCATGATACAATAGTGAACAGGAACGCCAAGCAAATAAATAATGGCGAAGCCTATTAACAAAGTGACAAGGCCTCCTGCTAAATAGCCTATGTATTGAGCTTTTAAACCTTTAAACTCAATTGGCTTGTTAATGCCTTTATTAATTTGATATAATGCCATAACCTTAAATTTTAAACCCCGAAAAATGATTTCAAGACAGTTGCAACAACAACAAGGAAAATACAGCTCCCAAACCAACTGGATGCTACCTTACCAGTATCATGTTCGCCATCGTTCCATTTTTTGAAAACTTTAATTGCTCCTACAAGGCCCATTATTGCCCCGATAGCATACATTAAGCTTGTGCCCGTTGAGAAATAGCTTTTAACCTGTGTTGTAGATTGTGTTATTCCCGCATTGCCATCTTGGGCATATAGCGACAGACTAATTAAAATTAGCGTTATTGTCGCCAGTACATGCCTGACAAGACTTACCGCGCTTACACGGATTTTTGATTTTTGAACTTTCATAATGAATAAATTAAGTGTTAGAAAATATGTTACGCCCAGGTTTCTTGCAGGTCTGTTAAGGACAAAGGGAACATGAGTCGTTCTTTGGAAATTTCGACTATCCTGTTTAACGTTGCCGGTAAATCAATTTCATCCTGAAACCTTTTGTAAGAATTTATTAAAATTCTAAGCAGCGTAATAAATTCAGGCTTATTGTTAATTTCCTCAAAAGCCTTTATGAGATTTCCCGCTTCGGTTTCTAATTCGACGGAAGGAGAATAGCTTAACTCTGTGTTTGAAATTGGGGTTACATTGGTTGTGGCATTAGGCTCAACTTCATCTGGCGATGAATCTGTAAAATGCAATTCTTCGGATTTTGTTAAAGAAACGCCAACATCCAATTTCGCCGCGCCCATTACATTTGCCGATGCTACTGAAGCATTTGGAAATAAATTAGCATTGTTCTGTTTGCGGTTAAACAGGTTTGAGATTTCTTGTTGGTAATAGCGGAGTATCACATAACCGTAATACGAAACGGATAGGATAACGATAGCTGCCAGATAGCGCTCCCAGGATATTGAAGACAACATATTGCTTTACTTTAATCCTCGCCACTCCATGCGGCGATTCTGAAAGCAAAGGTTGGAGTTGTTCAAAAAAAAACTTCACACCTTATACATGAGGTAGGTGTTTTTTTTATTTAAGTAGTTACAAAGAGCTTATTTTCAGAAAGTTAAAAATCAATCAAATTTCATGCGTTGCTGAAGTGAACCGTCATCATTTAATTTTTCATCGATTCTTCGCAGTAAAGCCAGCTTCAATTTGTCTAAAAATGCTGTTCGTTCTTTTTTTCGTCGGGTGATATCGGTGTATTTATGATAGTAAGCACCAAGATCAACATGGAATACCGTTTGGAAAAAGCTTACCACTGATTTTATTTCACTATTCCCATTGTTAAATACCCCCAATGCTACTAGAGCATAAATAAGTTCAACAAGATCTGTTTTATTGAACGTCCATGTTAATGGCAGTTCTATACCTATTTCCTGTGATTCATCTTCGTGGTTAAGAATTTTCTGTAATTCAAGGTTAAGATAATCCTGGTACTTCTCATTAGCGATGATCTTAGATAACTTGTAGTCATGACTGGTAGAGTATAATTCGTCTTCCTCGAAATCTTCGAGTTCAACATGAACGTCAAAGCTACCTCGCGTAAAATAGATCTCATCCATTTGGGTTGATCCAGACCGGTAATATTGATAAAATGCCTGATTATGATCAAAAAAACGTTTTATATCGGCCAATTCATAATTAATGTAATCCTTTAGAATATCCTCACCACCCAATGGCTTCTGCATCATAAAATTATACACATTGATAAAGTATATGTATTTACTATAGAATTGAGGTTTGACAATTTTAAAGAAATGCGTTTCATCTTCGACACTTTCAAAATTGTAGCTGGCTATATAGTTCTTCAATTTTGCCATTGCTTTTTTACAAAGTATAATGGATGTCTTATATTGATCGGACAATGATTCGCCGTTTATAGAAACCTCGTTTAATTGGTTTTCTAAAGCGCCGTAGAAGCGCTCTGTGATTGTTCTCATAGCTGGATGTTGGAAACTAGGTATTGCATAATACGCAAAGACGGAATAAGATGTTCCAACATATTTTAACCAAAAATTAATAAATTTTTAAGTTATTAATTATCAGGCATATAATTAACCATTGCAATATTATTTTGACTGAGCGATTACATTCGCCACAATTCCCTTTATATCTTCTTTGATTTGCTGATAATTATCAAGGATTTCTTCCTTGTCAACATTGCGTACCAATGGTATTGATTGATACACAGCTTCCTGAATTCTTATAGACTCGTGATCATTTTGAATAGCATTATGAAAAGTTTTGAGGTCAATTTTGTTATTAGGATCATCGGCTACCATTCCCACGAACTCGCCGGATGAAAGACCTGAAATTTTTGATGCGGGTATCGCATAATCCAATTGCACTGATTTACTTATGGAAGTGTCCTGACTATTTATGGTAACGCTTTCCTTTACCTGGTTGATTTTTCCAAAACGTTCCGAGAGCTGTTTGGCGGTGTCGCCTGTTACCTGGCCGAACACTACATTGCCGACAATATTTAATATAACTTCTGCCTGTTCACGCCCATAATCCTTTTTCAATTGGCTGTAGTCCTGCACGGCCAATGTAACCGCTACCTTATTTGATCTCGCTGTAGCAATCAAATTATCTATGCCATTAAAGTAAATAGTTGGAAACTCATCAAATATCATACTGCATTTTTGCTGATTTTTTCGATTGACCAATTTGTTTATGCGATTGATATATAATGATAATACAGCACCATATATCTGCGACTTTTGCGGATTATTTGCTAAACAGACAATTTTCGGCTCTTCGGGATTATTGATATCTAATGAAAAATCATTACCACTTAAAACGTAATATAGTTGAGGGGAGGATAGCCGTGCAAGGCTGATCTTCGCACTTGCAATTTGTCCTTCTAACTGTTCAAATGCTTCATTTTGCCAGGCTGATACAAAAGGATTGATTAAAACTTCTATTTCTGGTTCCTGAAGCAATACTTCAAACAAATCCTTATACTCTACCTGTGCCAGTTCAATTACATGGGGAAGGGTACAGTAGCGCCCATTCTCGTACTTCTTTAAAAACCACATGATTGCGGTTATGAAATTTATCGGAGATTCAACAAAAAAGTCGCCTTGTTTTTTTATCCATTCACGGTTAAGGCCCAACATTATTGTACGGCTGGAATCAATGGCATCTGTAATGTCAAACATGGTGTGCGGTTCTAATGGATTAGCGCGGTGCATGATTTGTTCAAGGTTGATGACATACTGAACTGGCTTGACTTTATATAAGTGTCCGTATTTTAAGAGCGTGTTATAGACAATTTTAGTCAGATCATCATACTTAAAATCATAAACCAACATCGTAAATCCCTTTTGAATATGTTGCTGAATGATGTGACGTATTACAAAATAAGATTTACCAGAACCGGGGCTTCCTCCAATTAATGTTCCTCTGAAGGGATTGATAATATTGATCCAACTTTTGCGGGTTTTCCCTTTAAGATTATATACAGCCGGCAAATTGATTGAGTATTCATTTTCGAGTAAGCGTTCTTCCTGGGGGAATGATTCATTTTCTTTGTTAAAAATATCTTTGCCAAGGTTTAATTTAATCATTCTGAATAATAGGCTGCCCCCTGACATGATGAAGAAATACCCTAAAGTGGACAAGCTGATGTACAATAGCGCCACAGTATTAAAAGGATATTTTAAACCTAATACCAGGTTGCTGATAAAGTAAATTATCAATCCTGCAAAGCAGTAAGTGACTATGGTTCTAATTCTGATCGTTTCATCTTTTTTGCCCTTGCTTCCAACTAATGAAACCAATAATAAAATAAGGGCAGATAGTTTTGCAAATAAAACCGTTCTAAATATTGCCATTTTAGTTAGAGGCAATAACACCTGGTTTATAATTGGCTTAGTCAGGCCCCAGGCTACAAAAGCCGGGTAGCATGATAAGTAAAAATGCACCATCAATACCGCTAAACTCAATAATCTTGTAAAGTCAATTATCTTTCTAAGGGCTTGTTCATTTTCTCCGGTTTGCATAAAACATAAATTAAAGTGAATGACCTTTGCGTTTCTTCTTCCGCTTATTTTGGGTAAGCCGTCCAATGGCGGCCATATCCTGATGCTCCTCTTTAAATAGCATATCTATTAAAGATTCTCCACTACTACGTCCAGAAGTGGAACCTGAAATATTGTCAGTAAAATTGCAAGACGTATTTACCTTATCCGTTTCCTTTGTAAAGGTTGTATTAGCATTTTTGAACCATCCTGAAAGTGAAGAGGCACTATAAATTTTACCTAAATCGCTGCCGTTAAATACTGCTTTTGATTTATGATCTACGAACGTTATTCCATATAAACGGCCTTCTTCATTTTGCCGGAGTATTACCTCGATGCCCTCATTTTTTAATTGTTTCTGAAAAGCGGTTTGCGACATTGGTTTCGATAATGCCTTGTCAATTGTTGTTTTTAATTGGTTTTTTAATGGCTTCCTAAGCATTTTATTTAACCGGAATCTGTCATCCAAAGCTTTCATAGTTGGCTTGCCGTATATGCTGCTTGCCTTGATAGGTACTCCAAGTTTGTTGCCTTTTCCATCCAAAACCCAATAAACCAACCCATTTTTTTCGTACATTCTTGAATCTTTAGACCCTCGGTCTGCGGAAATATTATACTGATTCAGTACTGCGTTAAGTTCTGGGATGCTGGTAAATTTGTATGCTCTAACCACCTCCGTTACGACATTAGTAATGGATCTTTTTATTTCCGACTTACCATAATTCACTTGTTCGAGGGGTTTCGCAATAACGTTTTGTTGCTTACCTTGATCCTCCGCCTTAACAAGGTTGTAAGTTAATTCGACTTGTTTACGTGCACCTTCGGATGCCCTATTGGCGAGTAGATGAAAGCTGATCCGCTTACCATCCCGTTCAATATTAGTAGTTACTATATGTAAATGGGGATGCCCGGCATCGTAATGTTGATATACTAAATAGGGTTGTTTTCCAAACCCTAAACCATCCATATAATCATCTGCGATCTGCTGAAGAATGTCCTTATCTAAATTTTCACTTACGGCAAAGTTCAAGGAAACATGCAATGTATTGACAAGGGTACGCTCATTGCGCTTTGTCAAATCGGCTAATCTTTGCAACTTATCATTGAACGATAAATCGACCGGATCTTTGAGATAGCCCTGTGCTAAAATCAATTCCGCTTTACCCAGCCGCACCTTGTGCTCATTATAATTTATTGCACCGATGATACTTCTTCCGGTTTTAATTTTTGCGACCATAATTCAGAGAAACTTTGCATACGTTCTTTGATTTGCCCTATTGACGGATCAACCTTGCTACCAATGATAAAAAGGAGATTAGACCATAACCTGTTATCGGCATTTCCGTGGGCACTACTTATTTGACGGACTGCCTGATTAAGATTATTCCCGATTGCATTTAATTCTTTCCGCAGCAAGGCCAGCTCTTCAAGCATATCATCCATTGATTTATCACGGTAGTTTATAACCACCGGTTTGCCTAATAGAATGCTACGGGCATATTCACTAAGCTTGTTAAATCTTGTCTTTTTAAACGCGTTATAAATCAATTGATATTCAGTTGGCTTTAGTCTTGTAAGCAATGTTTTTGATCTGTTATTATCCTGATTTTCCATAATTCTTATCCTTAAAAATTCGACCCCGGAGAATTTTTCAATAGCCCCGCACTGACTTCGGAAGGAAGGGCAAGATTTCGTTTGTAATACAAACGTTTATCTTGCTGATTGCTATTAAGAGGCAATCTCATCCTTTAGGACGTCTTCAACCTTCATCCATTCTTTAATGACTGCCACCGTTATGACTTCTTCAATTTGGCATCTAAGAAGAATTTAAAGGCATCTATACTGATGTCTTTAAGAGAATGATCATATTCCACTCCATAGGACTTCAAGCGCTTTAAAAGCCCCTTTGGAATCCACACATTTAGTTGCGCTTCGTCTTCCTTGGAAGTAACATTCTGCCTGACAGGATGAACCTCCTGTATCGGGGTTTTTGGTGTTTCCTTCTTTAGCTTATCTGCTAAACCACTCAGCTTGTCTTTATAATCTGTCATTCTAACCTTTCTTTAAATTCCCCATTGCATAAAAGATTTAAGCAATTACATAAATATGTATTTATGTAATTATGCACTGATGCGGTTAACAGTCTCCTCCGCTAAGGATGTTATTTCTGACTTTGCTTTTGCATCGCTTCCCTTTAGAACTCCTGCTGTGATTGAAGACCTTGCAATGCTTACGCGGTCGTATATCAGTGTTTTTAAAACAGGGGCTGCCATGTCATCCAAGAGGCCGCTGACTTCTTTAGTAATTCCCGATCGCGGCTTTATCATATTCATTACAATGCCGGCTTTTATTTCGGGGTTTTTTCCCAGCGCATCGTTGACCAATGCGATAGTCGAACGGATGGCCATTACATCAAAGAAGCCTGCTTTGGTGGGAATTAATATGAAATCCGAAAGACTGAAAAGTTCCTATAGTTTGTTCGATAGGTAAGGTGGCGTATCTACAATGATGAGGTCATAGTCCAAATTTTTAATTTCCTGTAGCTGATCGTTGCCCATTACGGCAAGACCAGGTAACTCGTCCTTAATATGATACAAGCTGCCTTGCAAATCCGTATCAACCAAAGCAACGTTTAGTTGATCTTGAAAACAAACTGCTAAATTCATTGCCAGTGTACTTTTTCCTACGCCCCCTTTTTGGTGGGCTACTGTGATGATCTTTCCCATTTTCTGTAATTCTAAATTGTTATAAATACATAATGCTGTAATTGCATAATGCTGTAAATCCCAAATACATAATTCTTTAAATGCAGATTACTGTAATTGCATATCGCTGTAAGTTTGTATTTCAACAATTGCAGTTTTCTGTATCTGCATAACTCTATAATTACACGTTGCTGTAAATACAAAAACCTATAATTATGCATCAGGAAGGACATTAGATGATGCTTCCCGACGGTCCACTAATTTTGTTTTTTTATGGCACTTAAAATTCAGTCGGTTGGTAAACATCCACAGGTCCTGTGATTTTGACACCAGCTTTAATGACAATTTTTAATATCACAGCAAACAATTTCTTAATTCGATGAACAAATTTTGAATTTAACCGAGCCCGTCAAATTGTCATCAAATTTCTATTTGCAGTTCAAGACGATTCGCCGTAAAACGGAGACTTCCTTAACCGCATTTTCATTGCCTGCCGGTAATCATAAATCCAATCGGCGGCGCAAACTTTCCAGTTAATTATCGGTTGGCCGGTAGCACTTTTCCATTCCCGTAATTCATGTGCGGTATAAAAATCACCTGCAATTTCCAGCAGGCCTTTCTGATCAAAATAAATTTCAATACTGGTAAGCGATGGCGGCATGGACGTACCTAAGCCATCATCGTCACGAACAACAATTGCAATCCTGTTTCTTGACTGTCTATCCAAATTCGGAACGATCCGTTTTGCCTTTCGCTTCATGCCATTTTCATTTGATCGTTCAACTTACCAGAAGACATAAGTGCCTCGATATCTTCCAGGTTGTAATAAGTTATACCACCTAACTTTTTGAAAGGTATCAGGCCTTTATCACGGAGGTATTGAAGCTTGCTTTCAGAAAGGCGCAGCATCTTTTTAATCTCGAAGGCTTTGAGCCATTGGTGTCCCGGATGCCCGGTCTGTTCCTTCAAAAGCTTTTTAATGTCAACAATCAATTGTTGCTTAAAATCAATCAAGTCCTGTACTGTGATCAGTTGATCGCGGTGAACTTTCGGAAAGTCATTCTGAGTTTCGTTGTAATTTGCCATAGCTTAAAATTTACACAGCAAATGTGAGGAAGGGCAAAATATTTTTTTCACACCTCATGTACGAGGTAGGTGTTTTTTTTATTAGAAAAGGGAATACTCAAGAGCTCGCAAATTGATAATGTTCAGTTATCCTCTATTGAAATTCTGCCCGGTGCCCAATTTGAATATTCATATAAAACTGCAGGACGCCATCAATTCCTTATTTCTGAAAACAGAAGTAGAATCAAAACAGATCTTAAATGATTAGAGTTGATTAGATCTTTATTTTTGTTAGGGCGGGCATGCGCACATTCTTCATTCTCAAACTATGGAATCATTGCTTTTGCGATACATTAGCCTAAAGGAGCATCCAGAGTTTAATTATGACGTCTAACTTCGGTTACTGGTAGCGTTGTAGAAGTAGTTTTTGATTAAACGGCATAGGTATTTTGACTTATGCCGCTTAAATTAGCGTTTTTTCTCGCCAGATTTATGCACATGCGGTTTTAACGCAGGGTGCTTGGGCGCAGTAGGTGGATCCACGCGTTGCCTTCGATCCGGCGTTCCGTTTTCATTTTCCCGTTTCGGCCCGGGTTTGATGGCTTCAATCATATTTGTCATAATGCTTAAGAATTTTCCTAAAGGAAAAAATAAAGTATCGCATTCATTTACGGGAAACCGTAAGACTTCTTTGCGCGCCGATAATTATATTTGACTATGCCTAAATTTTTAATTTTTATATTATTTATCTTTAGCACTTCTACACAAAACACCACTGCACAGGAAATCAATGCGGCGTATGTCAAGTCACTGTACAAAAGGTATCCAACCCAAAAATCAGATTTCTGTGCCAGCTGCAAATTGTGGGTTAATCCCTACTATAAATCAATTGCAGACACGGCCAAACATACGCCGCTGCTCACCTATTACGTATATACCAAAGCCCACCGCCTGGAGCAAGAGGCTTTGGACCTACCAAGAAAAGGTATCTATGCATCATGGCACGCGGCAAACGGACAGCCGGACGAAACAAAACTTTACCAGTACGCGAATAAAAATTCGATTGATATGATTGCCAAGGGCCATTGCCAGGCTTGGATACTGTTGGCTTGGTGTGCGGATGCGGCTATCCTGTCGGATACGTATACGTTTAATGCTGGAATGGAATATCAAGGACAAAATATCGGTACAGAACTAGCGACCGAAGAATTTTGCCGAAAGTTAACCGGTTACCGTAGCGAAGCCAGTACCGATAGCGTCAAAATTTGGTGCGGAACTTTTGGAGCAAAACAAACCTATACACAGAACTCAATCACCGCTATAGTACCGACTTATTACTATAAAATTATCCAATATCGAGACCATAACGTTGGCGGCGATATCATCCTTTGTTACTGGATGCCCAATGAGCCTGGCGAGAAAAGAAACATGCTTTCAAAACGGATTGTTCGTTACAATGACCTGGTAGCTAATCTCGGTTTTGACCCCAAGCTTATTTTTAATTAAGTTTCCGAGTACGATCCTGATTTATACTTAAAAATCCTTTCATCATGCTTTCAAATACCGTTTCGCTAAATCAAAATAACCTAAAACGCGCCTACAAGTCGTTGAAAAGAAAAGTTCATTTATTACTTGACCCTACCGATGGCGGCACCTTTTGGGATCGGGTGGTGAACGGCATTATCGTTTCCTTAATACTCTTGAATTTAATAGCGGTTTGCTTGGAAACCGTGGAAAGCTTGTACCATGTTTACCGATCCTGGTTCAATAATTTCGAGCTATTCTCGATCATAATTTTTACTGTTGAATATCTCTTAAGAGTTTGGTCTTGTACCAGTATCAAAAAATATCGCCATCCGATTAAGGGACGGTTGAGATATATCACTTCACCCGGCGCATTGGTCGATCTGGCAGCGATATTGCCATTTTATTTGCCATTATCAGGCTTGGACCTTCGCTCACTTCGTTCTTTAAGGATGATTCGCTTTACGCGCTTCTTTAAGCTCGGTCGTTTCTTAAACGCTTCAAGGGTTATCCGGCGGGTATTTAGCTCCAAAAAAGAAGAACTAATGATCAGCATGCTATTGGTTTTTACGCTGATACTGGTCGCGGCAAGTGTAATGTATTTTGTAGAACACGATGCGCAACCTGATAAATTCTCCAGCATTCCCGAAACCATGTGGTGGAGCGTGGCTACGCTGACAACCGTCGGTTACGGTGACGTCTATCCCATCACCGGCATAGGAAAGACCTTAACGGCTTGTATTTCTATTCTGGGTATTGGCATGTTTGCTTTACCAGCGGGAATACTGGCCTCCGGCTTCTCAGAAGAATTTAAGCGGAAAGAAGCAGCGGCCAATCAATGTTGCCCACATTGTGGAAAGGATTTGTAGCTATTGCTCAATTTTGCAAAGCTCCAACTTCCTTTTTTTAGCAACGTCCAAAGTAATTTCGATGATGTGGTGCGTACACCGGCTAAGACCCCGACAATCGTTTTTAAGGTGGTACTTTTTAGGGTTACTGCTGTCACATACATACACAACAGTTTTGGTTGGAGGGTGTTTGTGCATCAAAAGCACGAACAAAAGCAAGAAGGTTTTCATGTAAGGTTAGAATCAATAGTTCCGTTAAATATCATAATCTTTCTGAAATCAGCAAGTTCATGACAAAAATAAACGACGCACACATGAATCCTTACGGTTTCCCGTAATCTCACTTTATTTATACCTATTCCCACGATTACGGCAAACATTCACGACATAATCGGTAACTAGTTTGAGCTTTTTGTCTCCATACAAGGGATGCTTGCCGCCCGCAGTATATAACTCTATGCTGTCACCTACTCTAACCCACCATAATTTATTGACCGAATAAGCAGTTAAGGTATCCACTTTCTTGATACGCCGAAAGCCCCGCAATTTCTTTTCATCAAACTTGATCAACAGCGTATCCAATCTCGGTACACTACATGACGTCGCCACATAATGGTCATCATTCCAATACATACATTCATTATCCTTCGCCGTGAACCGCCATATCAATACTCCTAATAAAATAACACTTACTCCAATCAACCAAGGTTTGCCTATTATCTTACTGCCTGTACCGTTTGGATCTGTGTCTTGAATAATAGGCTGGACTGGAGGATCTCTCTCAGCCTCGCCTATCACAATTTGTGGAGCGGGTATTTCAGGCTGCTCAACGTCTGAATCTGAAATATCCCTTTGATCTTTTTGCTCATTATACAGTATAAGTTCCTCCTCTACGGTAATTGGCTGATTGCCTCCATATTCAAGGTAAGTGGAGTAAGGTCTGGCAGGAAAATGAATTAGCCAGCTTAGTAACTCCAAAGTGGTTGATGCTGGGTCCCTGGACGGTTTTTTCAAAAATTGAAGTAGACCTTGAAAATAATCCGCATCCGTGGCATTAATAGCAGTTAAATAATCGTGATCATCGGCCTTCATCTTTAGAAAATCGCTAAGGGCGCGCCGATCATTTGGTTCAACTCCGCTTTCTATGCGTTCGATGCAATATTCTCTAATTTTTCTTCTATTCAAATCAACAAGCCACGATTCGTTAGCTTGTTCACTCTTTTTAAGAAAAGCTGCGACCACTTCTTCTTTATAAATTTTGAATTTATCGGAATACATCACCCTAAAAATAAACTATTTCCGGAAACTTTCAGGAACTTTTGGAACAAGGCGGGAATTAAAGGAATCTTCGGAAACACTCATGCCACGGATTTCAACCACTCTACATTTGTATCATAATCAAAACAACCCCCGGACGGCCGGTCGGGACAGTGCACGAAATTGATTAAAACAGCGCGAAGAAAGCGGAAGCGATATCCGGCTTGGGAGGCAGATAAAAGCTTCCGTTTTCAGACGCTCACTTCCCAAAAATTAATCTGCACTCCGCGGGATAGTCCCGCAGGAACAGCAGGATCATTTAACCATTAATTTTTAGAAAGATGTTTCAAATTTTTTTCGCCATTTTCATGGCACTGTCATGCCCTGCGCATAACCATAGCAACAATTGTCAACACAGCGATACGGTAACCACTCAAGATGTACCTCCGCCTGACACAGGTGGCGACGACGGACATGTTCCGCCAAAGCCACCAAAACCATAGTGAACATTGAAGTAAGGCAGGTTCTATTCTGCCTTACTTTTTATCTTATGCGCTGGCTTAAATTAGTATCTTTAACGTAAAAACTAGCGTTGAAAAAATTATTATTTCTTCTACTTTACCTTATTTGCCTCTTATCGTGTAAGAAACATGCTGAACCTCTTGCTACCACTGAAACAGCTGACTTCAAAAAGGGTGAAGCTTTATTTAATCAACAAAAAACTGATTCTGCTTTTTATTACTTTGATAAAGCGGCGACTTCTACCAAAGACAGCCTGCAGATAGCTATGTCTTATAATTATATGGGTTCCATACAAGCCAATGAAGGGGACTATTTTGGCGCTCACGAGAGTTTGGTTACATCCTTAAGGTATCTGGATGAAAACAAGCCAATCCATCGTTATTGCCTGGCATCCGATTACAACGAACTGGGTATGACGAACTCGAATTTAAAAAATTTCGACGACGCTATCCATTATTTTGATTTGGCCTTAAAATTTTCCGACTCCAAAGATTACAGCCTTATTTTTACCAACAATAAGGCGAATGCTTACCGAAATAAAAAGGTTTACGCCAAAGCGCTCACGCTGTACAAGCGTGTCTTAAGGGGCTTCAAAGTCGATGACAAGGAATATGCCCGAACATTAACTAATATTGCAATTACAAAATGGTTAAATAATCATGCCTACGCGGCAGCGCCTGATTTACTTAAAGCACTTGCCATTAGAATGCAGGCAAAAGATCTTTGGGGACAAAATTCCAGCTATGCACATTTATCAGACTACTATAGCTCTACGCGTCCTGATTCCGCATTCTATTATGCCCTTAAGATGCATGGCATCTCAAGGCAACTAGAAAGTCCCGACGATGAACTCGAAGCGTTAGAGAAATTAATAAAACTTAGCCCGCCGACTAAAACGAGGGAATATTTCCGGCAATTTGAAAAATTAAACGACAGCCTGCAAACTGCGAGAAACGCGGCTAAAAACCAATTCGCCCTAATACGTTACAATGTTGAAAAAGCGAAATCCGAAAACCTTAAGTTGCAGAAGGATAATGCTAATAAAAAGCTTCAGTTGATCCAGCAAAATATTCGCTTATACGGTATCCTTTTGGCATTTATTATTATAGCGACTATCGCAGTGTTGTGGTACAGGAAAAGGCAACAACGGCAAGCACTCGACAAACAAAACGCCATAGTGGAAACAAATCAAAAAGCCTCCAAAAAGGTTCACGACACACTGGCTAATGATATCTACCGGATAATGAAAAGAGTTCAACAAGAACCCATCTTAGACCGCAGCTGGTTGGAAGATAATATCGATGAAGTTTATCAACGCGCCAGGGATCTTTCTTACGAAATCATAACGGATCCCGACGAGTTTTATGCGGAAAAAATTGATGATTTACTTATGGGATTTGAAACGGATGATGTAAAGATTATTTTAATCGGCAATGAAAAAGAGTTTTGGCAAAAGTTCCCAGTTACAGTCAAATCCGAACTTAAATACGTGCTTCAGGAATTTATGGTCAATATGCAAAAGCACAGCAAGGCTTGCAATGTAGTCGTAAAATTTAGGGTTACACCCGAACATTACCTGATTAATTATAACGACGACGGCGTTGGATTTCCGCCGAACTATTCCCCTAATAACGGATTGCAAAATACGGAAAACCGTATAAAAGCGATAAATAGCGAGATTACCTTTGCGAGTATACCGGGCTCAGGCCTCGAGATACAAATCAAAATCCCTATCGCTTAAAACAGAAAATATGTTTGAAAGAGTACTTGTTGCGGAAGATCAACAAAGCATGAATTTTTGGATGCTGCAAACGCTGAAAGAACTAAATATTAAAGACGCCTATTATGCCTGTTATTGCGACGATGCTTTAACAAGAATAAAAAACAGTTTAAAAGATGGCGCGCCATTCGACCTGTTGATCACCGATCTATCCTTCGTTGATGATGGAAGAACGCAATCGATTAACAATGGAGCAGATCTTATTAAAGCAGTAAGGCAATACCAACCGGCGATCAAAGTACTCGTATTTTCTTCCGAACCTAACCCAAGGGTCGTTAATGCGCTTTTCGATAAATTGGCCATTGATGGGTATGTTCATAAAGGCAGGACAGACACAATTGACTTGAAAGCTGCATTAGAAGTTATCTACAAAGGCAAAAAGTTCGTTCCCGAAGCTTTCAGAGTTAGCATACGGCAAAAGAACGCTTTCAAATTTAGCAACTATGACGTTGCTATCATAGAACAAATCGCGGGAGGCGCAAATCAGAACGAGATCCCGGACTATCTCAAACAGCAAAATATGAAACCAACCAGCCTTAGTAGTATCGAAAAAAGGCTCGCTCAAATCAAAGAGGAATTGGGGTTTAAAAAAAATGAACAACTGATAGCTTATTGCAAAGACCTTAAGATTATATAATTCTCCACCGTTAATTCACTTACGGCTTCCCGTAAAATATGTCTTTCCACTACACATACTTTTGTTTTGTTGTTTAACAAAAAACTAAAAACATGAAGTACTACGCTAACAAAAACGCCCAAAGTAACGGCGATCATGAAGTCCACAAAGAAACCTGCAACTATTTGCCACTTGAACACAACCGCAAATCGTTAGGTGAATTTTCAAATTGCCAGGATGCAGTAACAGAAGCCAAAAAATCGGATTCATCTGCAGATGGCTGTGCCATCTGTTCTCCAAGCTGTCACACCCGGTAAAATTTTAGCGGTAGGCGCACCTTGAACTCACAAGACACGCTTACCGCTGTTTTACATTCCATTCGGTCGTCCCTGTTTGTCACGTTTATTTCAACGATTTTTAAGTTATGAAATACCCTTTCCAATTACGGTTTCCCGTAAATAAAGGTGCTTTCAAATAGGTAAATTTGGACTATAAACTTATTAGAAAAAAGCAATGGACATCATTATCACTTACGACATCAAACGGAACCATACAGAGATCAAAACCGAATTAAAATCTCTTGGCTATACAGACACTATTACCGGTGTCAGCCGCGGCACGACGACAGCAGCCGTTCAGCAATTACCAAACACAACTTTATTAAAATATAATGCGGTTGGGACCGAATCAATAATGGACCAGGTTGTCGGTATAATCAACAAACACAATGGTGGTCTTGATCGGATTTTTTGTGCACAACTGGCCGTGGATTTCAGTTGGAGCGGACAATAATTCTTGAACTTTAAAATTGGCCTAAACCTTATCATATGCTAGATACAATCGACCAAGAGGTAATCGACGACAATAAACAGATTTTCGCGACGATACTGGCGGCACTGCAGCATGCAGAATTTGAAATCCTTATCGCTACGGCTTGGTTCACTGATGATGAATTATTCGCGGTAGTCCTCGACAAAATTTCCCAGGGAGTCCATGTAGAGGTAATCGTTGCGGACAACCAGGAAAACGAAAAACTTGATTTTAACCTGTTAGTAGCCAAAGGCGCAATCGTCAATAAAATTAAAAATATTGGTTATGGCATCATGAACCAAAAATTTTGTGTGATTGATAAACGTCTTGCATTACACGGTTCCTACAATTGGACGGTCAATGCCAAAAAGAATAATCACGAAAGTATAATCAAAACCAACCACGAACAGACGGTCCAATCGCTGATTAACAACTTTAACACTATAAAACAACGAATCGTCGATATTGAAAGTGGCATAGATCCCAATGAGGTTAGGCGGAAATTACCAGAAAAGCCAATGGCAATCCCAATAGCATTGCCGCTAAAGGCAGGTGAGGAATTCGAAAAAATATTAGATTCGATGATTGCAGCTGAGGTCGGAAGCTTTGATCGGAAGCTCTTACGTGAACAGGGCTTTGAACGCTCGAAATTAAACAGTGGAGATCACCAGGTACTCAGTAAGGCTTTCGATACCGTGTATTCGGTTTTCATCAATGATATCGATGTAATTGATGATAAAAAAAAGCGTCTTCAAACGAAAATCGATGAGCACCGCATAAAAACGCGTGACGCATTGACCAAAACAAGCCAATTCGAAATTGATCATTGTTCAAAAAACAACGCTATAAGTAAAACAAACTTAGAAAATGAAAAAAGTGGTGCAGAATCGGAAATCGAGGTTTTGGAACGAAATAGCGAACAGATCCATAAAGATAAGATCCCATTTATTGAACGTCAGAACGAGGAGCTGAACACCGAAATTAAAAAATCGGAATTAGAGTTCTTTACACCGAAGATAAAATGGTATGAATTCATCCCTACAGCAATTTTCAATATCGCACTTCTTAGTTATCTGTTCGTTTTCTATTCCTCAGCCGCTTACATACTACTTTTTAGCGTAGGCGATGCAAAAGAAGCTGAAGCACAGAATATTCCTATAGCTGTGCCGCAAATATTCAATGCGCATGCAATCAGTAAGGCATTAGAAAAGGGTTGGGTGGCTTTTGTATTCATTTGCTTGTTCGTTTTCATCCCCCTGTCATTTGCAATGGCAGATAGGTTCATTAAAACAAAGTGGGTTAATTATCTAATTTTTTGGACTGGAATAATTTTCCTGGATGGCGCGGTGGCTTATAAGGTCACTCAATCGATTTATGAAGTGAATTATGCCCGGGGTAATGTCAATACGCCCTGGATCTGGAACATCGCATTTTCTGACACCAACTTTTACCTCGTTTTTGTTTTTGGTGCATTGGGCCTACTCATGTATAAGTTTTCGTTAAAAAAACTGATGCAGCTTTTTGAAGACCGGGATCCTGATATTCTTACTCAAAAGAATCAAATGCTCGTTAAACAATTAAGGGCTGATCTGGAAGTAAAACTTGCGAAAATTATGACGCTTAAAGAAGAAATCAGCATGTTGGACAAACAGGTGATTCGTTTAAAAGCGGATATTAAACTACTTATTCAGGAATTGGCTAATCTACCTTTAAGATTGGCTGATGAGCTACAAAGGAAACAAAGCAAATTGATCATCGACCTGGAAATGATCGACAATATTGCCTCAATCTATGTACTGCATATTCAGTCAGACAATCTGCCTATTTCTGTTGATGCTTTGAAAGACCGGATTAACGTCTTTCTGGAAGGCTGGAATGACTTTCTTTATCAAGAATATTCGATTCCAAAAGCGACTTCAAAAACAGCGCAGGCCACTGAAATAGCGCTAGCATGGCAGAAAGAAAAATTGCATACTGACAGGGTCGACAAACGTGTAAAATTCAATACCGGTGAATAAATTATTGATCGCGGGGCTACTTGTCCTGCTGCCTTTTAGCTCAAAAAAATACGTCATAACGCATTATAATATAACGTTTGCAGCCGACCTGTCAAATAGGGTAAATACGAGTTTATATCGACGCCCAATGGATGACGCTCAAATACTTGGCTTATTAACATCAAACCTATATCCATCGGTCTTGCGAAGCCATCGTAGCGAAAATCAAAAAGACAAATTGCGCATCGATTTTATAAACAAAGGGCTGATTAACCAGTACAATGTTAACACAGATAAACTAACTATTGATTTTGGCCGTTTCCCGAATCAAAACGCGAGAATCGATTACATTAAAGAGAGGAATAATGTTAAGCAAACATTGCGAAAAGATCTTACGAGTCTTGTCTCGGAATTCCAAAGGGTAAACAAGGCAGCAGAACACCAAAACTTTGGCGCTGATATATGGACTTACTTAAATGAAGGAATGGATAACGCTGCCGTTCTGCCTGATGAGAAACCGATCGCTGATGAAAATAACACTTATACAAACAGTTACCGAAATGTCCTAATACTGACGACGGACGGTTACATTGAAGCAGGCATTTACGATAAAGGCTTTGATCTAAGTAAAAAGACCGTAGACCGTTTTAGAGATGCCTATCTTGCTTCTGGAGACAACGACATCGCTAACTTTTTCAAGAAAAATAAGCAATATCGAATAAAACCGGTTCATAATGACAACCTCAAAAATCTGGAGATCCTTGTGCTTGAATTGTACGACCGCTCAATGTCAAAAGTTGGCGCAGCTACCGTGCATCCTACAGACCTGGAGATTATCAAACTATTCTGGTCAAATTGGCTAAAAGAATCCAAAGTTCGACGATTTGAACTAAGGCCAATGGCGAATTCTAAAAATGAGGCCGAAAAGATCATCCTTGATTTCCTGAATGTCGAAAAAAAGACAGATCAATAATGTATTCACCTAAACCTTATAACAACTATGGGCTGGTCATATCGTAAATCATTCGGCTCCGGGCCGTTTCGAATCAATCTATCCAAAGGTGGCATCAGCTACTCGGTTGGGGTAAAGGGCGCAAGAGTTAATTTCGGCCCCCGGGGCACTTATGTTAACTTAAGTTCTCACGGCATTAGTTATCGTCAAAAGATCTCGGGCGTAGCGCCCTCACAGCGCCCTGCCGAGCCGCAAATGTTGCCCGCCATCTCCTACGACCATGTGCATAACATTGCTTCAGCCGACATTGCGCAGCTGACGGATACAGGTTCGAAGGCATTCGTGAATGAATTGACGGAAAAAGCGGGTAAAGCTTCTTATGTAAGTTGGTTTGGCATATTTCCGCTGATCGCATTTCTGCTGATTCTGGGGTTTACAACCTTCAACACCCGCAAATTAATTATTCAGCCTGCTACCGATAGTATCTTCGCAAAGATCACTTTCTATCCCGGCGTTAACATTCGAAAGGCGGCAACTGCAAAATCGCCAATTTTAAAAACCGCGGTCACGGACGAAAGTATACCCTTACTTGATTCAGCAAACAGCAAATGGTTAAAAGTCGGCTTTAACGATTCCGTAGGATTTATTGCCCGTCGATTCGCCACGATAAACCATGTCCACCAAGAACAAATCGATAGCGAGGAACTTAACCTATCCAACCCTTATGCGCCTTATGAGTTGGCAGGTGGTATTCTTTTCTTCATAGTTCTGATTCGAAAACTTAAAAGAGTTGACAAAAGCCGGTTTGAGATGGAATTGCATTATGAGATGGATGAACAATTCAAACAAGTATATGAACAATTCAGTTCGCATTTCTTGAGCTTTGCCGGTTCAGCAAGGATCTGGCAGTATGTAAATGCTCGACAGACCAATGATTACAAACGTACGGGTGGTGCTGGTAAACTGATCAAAAGGGTAGCTGTGAGGAGTATTTCCACAAATCAACCTCCCCTTTCTTATTTTTCCACAAACGTAGCTATACCTTGCTTAAAGCTCAGTAACCTCGAGTTCTACTTCTTGCCCGAACGCTTATTGGTGAAACGTGGCAAAACGTTCGCCGCAGTATTTTACAAAAACCTCCGAATTCATGGTGTTACTACACGTTTTATAGAAGATGAAAGCGTACCACGCGATGCTAACATTGTTGATCAAACCTGGCGCTACGTCAACAAACATGGAGGGCCGGACCGTAGGTTTAATAACAACCGCCAGATTCCGGTCTGCGTTTACTCTGAGTACACCATGACATCGGATTCGGGGATCTACGAAGTCCTTACAACGTCCAGACTAGGCGCGATGGATGCTTTCATGGGATTTTTGGAACAAATCGGTAAATTGCTGGAGAGAATGGCAATATCGTAATTGTCAGGCACGTCGGTTTTAATTAAAGATATTATTATCTGCACTATCCATGCTGAATTATTGCCATTGAATTGATCAGATACACGTTTTTAAAGTTCTTGAAAGTCTTTGTACATTGCGCGTTAGATGAGCATATGAATTTGGAAATGTGTATATAAACCTGACTTAAACATATCGATTGGAATCTCCTGAAAAAATACAACTACAAAGATATCACGAGAAGCAAAAATGGGGAAAATGGCATATCGCAGCAAATTTGATCGGCGACGGTGAAGGTCGAGTTTTTGTTAGCCGCAGCAATGATGACGGTGTTTTAGCCAGCAGTCTTAATCAGATTCTTGATCCTGATGAAGAACCAGACTTGGTCGTTTTGGAGCTGACCCAGGCTGCAAATCAATTTAAATTTGAAGAATTTGCTTTTGATCATCAGGCAACTGAGATTACTTTCCCTTTTCATAATATAATTAGAAGGTCATACATTTCCTTGGAGCGTATTAAATTTGAGTGTTATATACAAATGCCACTTTTGGATTTGGGCAGAATATCTAATCAAGCCGATACTGTTTTACCAAGTTCGGCGATTTTTAAAGAAACACTTGATATAGTTTACGAGACGCCAATTAGAACGCAATATGAACTGTAACCTGTGCTAGAGCAGGAAAAGTGGGTGTTCAAAAAGCAGTTCGCCTGGTAGATAAAGTATTTTATAAGTATGTTTGAAAATAAGCATGACATTTCACAGCATGGACGATCACATTAATTATTATGACTGGTTCCTTTCTTTCGGGCATTGAGCGAGGGCATTGCGGCTTTAGCTGGAGCGAAAAATCGAGATGAATTACTAATTGAAAAGGCTAGGCTGACATTTGATGCGGGGAACCCGATTCTGCGTTTTGACTTTACTGATCCTTTTTCTTACTTGTATGCGTTAGCACAGCGGAACACAACCAATCAGTCTGATTTATATTTTGAGCGGGCACGCATTGCTTTCGGTGTCACAGTTCCTATTCCGACTGATCTGATATTTCCAACACCACAGCCGAATGCACTCAGTTTATTTTATGATGCGGGGAAGTATCATGATAACAATGGGACCTTGATCGGCAGTGAACCAATCTGGGAATTGTTCCTGGCCTTACAGCGTCATGAACCAGCCGATACAGAGGCTTTCCAGCGTGTATTGAGCTTGAAAAATGTTGGGGTGGTCAAACTTACCCAAGTCATGTTCCTGATTGATCCCGAAAATTATATCCCATTTGATAACCAGATGAATTCACTGCCGGTATCTGATCTGGCTAATTTGGCGCTTACTGTGGCGAGAATTTCAGAAACGGGTTTGCCTGCTTATTTGGCAGCCATCGATGAACTACGACGCTGGTTTCCAGGGTGTCGGCTTTATGAAATCAACCTGCTGAATTGGTTGATCAATACGAATGACCCCGCCAAATTGATAGTCGAGAAAAACTATGCGGTGATTAGCAGCTACGCTGATGGGCAGGAAAGCAGCGATCAGTTCAATGATTTTGTTGCCGAAAATGCGGTATGGACCGGCGGGCCGGCTAGTAAAAACGGGCACCGCGTTTATCCGCTGGACGAGTTTTACCGCGGAGATATCCTGCTCGTTCGCCGGGGCACCGTTTGGCTCGGCGGTATAGGTATAGTGTTGCACAATGGTTATCTGACCAGTGGCTGGGACGAGGATAAAAATATACAGATTCTATGGCTGATTAAACAAGATCGAAAGATCAGCGACACCCGACTAGGCCAGTGGGATGGCTTTGTTGAGGCCACAGCTAAAACTTTAGGATGCTTTCGAGATGTCTACCCGGAAACTTTTCAAATTATCGATCAGATTCGTCAAAAACAAAGAAAGATCATGAATCATCGTCTTAACAAACAAAAGAATATTATCTTGAGCGGCCCGCCGGGCACCGGCAAAACGCGTAAAGCACTTCAGATCGCTCAGTGGCTGACCAGCGATGCCGATAAAACGGTCAGTTTATTGCAGGCGATCAATGACTGTATATTATGGAGATGTTGACCACCCTGTTCCGGGCCAAATTGACCACTGGGTTAGCTGACTTTTGGGTTGCAGCAAATGCTATAAAAGCATGTACAAAAATAGTTATTTAAAAGGTAATTTCATTAGTGGCTGTTTTCCGGTTCAACACTACGTTTTCTTCTCATAGATTCCCCCTTCAGTTCGATGCGGTGTGCATCATGAACGATCCGGTCCAGGATAGCATCAGCAATCGTTTTTTCACCAATTACTTCAAACCATTTACTAACCGGCAGTTGTGAGGTAATGATCAGCGAGGTCTTTCCATGCCGGTCCTCAATGATCTCCATCAGGGCAGCCCTGCTTTGTGCGTCAAAAGGTTGAATGCCGAAGTCATCCAGTATCAGCAGTTGCTGCCGTTCAAGCTTGGCGATCTCCTTGATATAGGAGCCGTCTGCCTTTGCCATCTTCAGTTTAGCGAATAGCTTGGGCGTACTGGTGTATAATACCCGGTAGCCCAATATGCAGGCCTGGTAGCCTATAGCAGAAGCCACATAGCTTTTACCGATACCGGTGCTTCCGGTGATCAGCAGGTTCTCGAAGCGGTCAATAAACGTACAGTCCGCCAGGCGCATGATCTGGTTGCGATCGATACTTCTGTCAGCATGGTAATGAACGTCCTCTATAGCAGCTTTATAGCGGAACTTGGCATAAAGGATGGTGCGTTCAATACGCCTGTTTTGCCGGTCATCCCATTCAGCTTCCACCAGGTGGGCCAGCAGTTCATCCGCTGTATACTCATTTGTTTTACCGGTTTCCATGCTGCTTTTAAAGGCATGGAACATGCCGAAGAACTTCATCTTCCGCAGTTTGTCTAAGGTGCTTGTGTTCATGTTATTGTTGTTTTAAATGGTTATTTGTAATAGTCTTCTCCCCGGATATTACCATGATCAGGCATAGGCAGCTCATCGGCAAATAAGCTTTCCTCATAGTTATCCATCTTGTTTTCCAGTATGGTTTGTATCGTTTTATAGTTATAGACGCCGTAACTCAATGCCCGCTGGCAAGCCACTGTTAACCGTTCGTTCCCTGCTTTTTTTGCAAAGCCAAGTACCCCCAGGCAGGACTTGTAAGCCTGTTCCGGGTGTTGTTTACGTTCCAGTATCTGAAGGATATACAGCCTGACATCCTCATGAATGGAGGCTGCCCAATCCAAAAACATATCTGGTGTCCAGTCACTTTTAAAGCGGTGGGTACTGGCCATATGCTCTTTGTCAGTGGTATAGCCATAAGGGTTTTTATTGCGAGGGTGCAATGCGATACGCTCATAGTTGGAGTAGATCTCTACAATGGTGCGCGAGTATAACAGCTTGACCCGTTTGCCGATATAGCGGTAAGGAACGCTGTAATAGTGCTTGTCCGGGCCGAGGTTAACGTGGCCGTTCTTGATCACCCTGGCCTGGAACTGTTTTTTGAACTGGTAGCGCAGAACAGGCAGCGGAGCAAGGGTTTGGCGCTCTATCTCTTCAAACTGTAGCTTCCGGCTGTAATTGCGACCTTTAAGCAACTGGCTGTTATGGCCTTCCAGGGTCTGCCAGATCGCTGTATTGAGTTCTGTTAAAGAATGGTAGACATGTTTGTTTAAAGGGGCGTAGATCTTGGTATAAATGATCTTAACGGCACCTTCTACCAATGCCTTATCGCGCGGGCGGTACGCCCGCGCTGGTAATATGGTTGTGCCATAATGGTCGGCGAAGTCTTCAAACGTTTCGTTCAGGGTAGGTTCATAGCGGCTGCTTTTGGTTACTGCAGCTTTCAGGTTATCCGGTACAATGGCGGCAGGAACGCCGCCGATAAAGTGCAGGGTATTTTCGCAGGCCGCTATAAAGTCTTCCTTTTGCTGGCTCATAACGGCCTCTACATAGGTTAACTGGCTGGCACCCAGAATAGCTACAAAAACCTCTACAGGCATGATCTCCCCGGTTTCCTTGTCCGTATAGCTCATCTTTTCACCGGCAAAGTCAACGTACAGCTTGTCACCGACCTTGTGATCCATGTGCATGGTCGGGTTTACCCTGGCCTTCCATTGGTTATAATAAAAACAAAACTGGCTGTATTGGTAGCCGTCAGGAAACTCTTTATAGTAGGCTTCCCATAGCATCTGCCGGTTAACGCCAGTTCGTTTGAGTTCTTTGTCGACGTGGGGAAAGCAGCGCAGCATGGACTGCATACGTGCGTTAGGCAGGTGTTCTTTGCTTTTACCGAACAAATCTTCCAGCTCTTTGTCGTTCAGTGCATTAACCTCTTCAAAGGTAAAGCCGCTGTCATTAAAAGCTGCTATGTACTTCTTTACGGTGTTTCTCGATGCATCGGCCTGGGCAGCTATGGTCATTATCGCCCGCTGCTGGCTGTACATCTTTAGTATCTTTCTAATCTTACTCATGCTGATTGTTAAGTTGGCCATGCTTTACGAAGGTGTCTTTGCCCTCAAAAAGATGGTTACTTCTACAGCATTTGCTACGCGTTTGGGGTGGTCAATTTCCCCCGGAATACCCTGGTCAGTTTCGCCCGGAATGGGTGGTCAGCTTGCGCCGGAATGGAGTGGTCACATTCATCAGAATCTCCATCAATGACGGGCTTATTCCTAATACTGATCCGAGTATTGAACAGATACCGGAAGCTGAGTTGATTCAGTTCCATCCCTCTTATACCTATGAGGATTTTGTACGCGGCATTGTGACGGTAACCGAGGGGGAAAAGCTAATTTATCGCGTAGAGAACAGGACACTGGCTAGAATGGCAATGGAAGCATCTGAACCGGAAAATGGCGATAAAGCTTATGTATTGATCGTCGATGAGATCAATCGTGCCAATTTATCCAGTGTTCTTGGGGAACTGATCTATGCGCTTGAATACCGCGGTAGAACTGTGCAAACTTTGTACGCTTATAAAGAGGATGCAGGTTTGAACTTACCTGATAATCTTTATATCATTGGCACTATGAATACGGCCGACCGGAGTATAGGCCATATCGATTACGCCATCAGGCGACGCTTCGCCTTCGTACCGGTTCCTCCGGATGGAGCTGCGATAATTAGCGCGGTTGGTCGTAAACTTTATGATGAGGTGCAAGCCTTATTTGATAATCATACTTCCCAAGAATTTGATCACGCAGATGTACGCATCGGGCATAGCTATTTCCTTGGCGAAGAAAGTGGATTAGCCATGCGTCTAAAATATGAAATTAGGCCGATCCTGCTGGAATATGTCCGGGACGGCATTCTATTGGAACCCGCCAAGCCCCTGATCGAAAATTTGCATGTCTGAGGGGTTGATCTACACGGCGGAACACAGTACGGTACTATTAAGTACCGACGAATTATTGCTGCTTGAAAAGCAAGGTAATTCCAAACTCATCGACCGGATCGATTTTAAAAATGAAACGTTGAATACCGGGTATTTTATAGGGTTAGATAGATTATTCCCGTTGGATAAATCCATATATGTAGGACCTAAACGAGAGGCTGGCAAACGGCTTGATTATTTAAAAATGCTGTCCGTTTGCTTGCAGCATCCTTCGATTAATTTGCACAGTAAAGATCTGTTTGACATCAGTTTTGAAAAGCAACCTATCCGTATTTTACAGCAAGATGATTTGCTGACCCCCTTGCTGATCGTCCAGTTCTTACGTGCTACCGAGCGGGTCGTACGTAAAGGCTTACAAAAAGGCTATTACAGCCGAATCGAAAATATGACCGCTAAGGTTAAAGGCCGTGTATTGGTAGCAGAAACGATCAAACGTAATCATCACCGCAATAATTATTTGCAAACCTGGTGTAAGTTCCAGGAGTTCGGCCTCGATACCTCGCCGAACCGCATTCTGAACAAAACCCTTCAATTTGTTCAGCGCTATGCCCAGTTGCTACCCGCAACCGTCCTGCCGGTGGGTGCCAAACTCCGGTTTTTGCAACCTGCCTTTGCGCACGTAGGCACGGAAGTAGCGTTAAATGAGATAGAACATTACCGCTCCAATCCATTTTATGCTGAATATAGCGAGGCCATCGCCTTGGCCCGGCTCTTATTAAAGCGGTTTGGCTATCAGCTCAATTCGGTACAGTCGGAAATCCACACGGATATGCCGCCCTTTTGGATAGATATGTCGAAACTGTTTGAACTTTACGTACTAGGCAAGTTACAGGAAGCTATCGGCGCACAAGAAGTTATTTTCCAGGCGGACGGAAAGTTCGGCTACCTGGATTTCCTCCGCATCAGTCAGGGAGAGGAAATGATCATCGATGCCAAATACCGGTACCTATATGGTGAAAAACGTTACGAGATAGATGATGTCCGCCAGTTAAGCGCCTACGCCCGTGATCGCGGTCTGCTGGCGCAGTTAAACATGCCCGAAACAGAATGGGCCAAAATTGTCCTGCCTTGTCTGATTATTTATCCTGATGCGGCAGCGGAACCTGACCTTGAACGCTTGACCCTGCTAAAAGACCCTATTAAACAATTTGAATGTTTTTACCGTCAAGGTATTTGCCTGCCACGCCTATGAACTGGAAAGTCTTTTTTTTAAGACTGTTGCTTAACGGCGAGACCGCGCAAGCTTTTGCTTTGAAAGCGGATCATGTTCTTCAGTTTTATATCGTTATCGAAGTTTTAGCGAACATAATTTGAAGAATATGGCGAGTGGGCATGAGTGGATGAGTTTTCCGGCGGATTTCAATGATGTTTTGATGGATGTGTCACGAATGTGAAGCGCGATATTTATAAGGCACTTCGTAAATCTGCTGGGGATGGTAAGTTTGGTGATCCGAAGATAGTAATGGGAATTCGCCCTCAAGATGTTTGTGTTTGAGCAATAACAGGATCTTTAACAGGCGCTCGAAGCCGGCGGCAAGTAATTGCAGGGTCACATGGTTATTCGCGCCGACAAATTTTGCCGATCTCAAGTTGATCAAGCCGGGTTCGATGAAGCGGAACGAGGCTTCCACTTCCTGCATTACCGCTGAAACTTTACTTAAATTTTTACCAAAATCATTCATGCCGTAAAGTAAATTCTTTGATGCGCAGCCTATCTGCGCACTAATATCTGTTAAATAGCTTTGACCAAAATCCTTTGGGTCTGGATTCCGGTTCAGGAATAATAATCGGTGGGAAAATAGTTACCGGTAATTCGCTAACGGGGGCTGGTAATATCGGTTCAACTTCCGGGGCCAGGTCGTCTAAAAATCGTTCAAGTGAATATTCATCAGCAAATAAGACCTCGCGCGCTTTACTGCCTTCGAGCGGCCCGACCACACCGGCGGCTTCAAGCTGGTCGATGATGCGACCTGCACGGTTGTAACCTAATTTGAGTTTACGTTGGATGAGTGAGGTAGAGCCTTGCTGATGCAGTACAATGAGCCGGGCGCAGTCTTCAAATAATGGGTCGCGGTCAGCTGGATCAAAAGCTAACGGCCGGCTATCAGGTCCGCTGTTGTATTCGGGTAAGTATAGCGGACTCGGGTAGCCACGTTGTGCGCCGATAAATTCGCAAATGCGTTCTACTTCGGCAGTTTCAATGAAAGCCCCTTGGAGGTGCATAATTTCCGTCCCTGTCCCGAAAAGCATATCACCCTGACCATTGAGCAATTCCGCACCACTGGCGTCCAGGATGGTGCGGGAATCGATATTGGAAGCCACCCGAAAAGCTAAGCGTGAGCTGAAATTGGCTTTAATACTGCCCGTAATGACTTTTACCGACGGTCGCTGGGTGGCGATGACCAAATGGATGCCGGCCGGTCTGCCCAATTGTGCCAGCCGGTTGATGGGCGCTTCTGCGGCCATTAGCTCCGCGAATTCATCGATTACCGTCACTATATAGGGCAAGAAGCGATGTCCATCATTATAATCTAGTTGTCGATGGATGAATTTTTGATTGTATTCTTTGATATTCCGTGCGCCGGCAGCCCTCAGTAATTCATAGCGCTGGTCAGTTTCAAGGCACAAGCCATTCAGGGTATCCATCGCTTGGGTCACATTTGCAATGACCGGATCGGCTTGTTCAGGTAATGCCGCTAGGAAGTGCCTGGCTATTTTTCGGAACGAATTAAACTCAAGGCGGTTGATATCGATTAGCACCAACTTCAGTTCTGAGGGATGTTTCTTATATAGTAACGAACTGATCAGTGCATTTAGGAAAACCGATTTTCCCTGACCCGTTGACCCCGCAATAAGCAGATGTGGCAGCGCGGTCAGATCAGTCAAATAGACCGCGTTATCCATCGTTTTGCCGATAACTACCGGCAATTCCATTTTGGCAGCCTGAAATTTCTCTGTGGCCAAGACAGATCGCATCGCCACCACGTCCGCTTTCTCATGCGGGATCTCGACACCCATGGTGCCCTTGCCCGGGATCGGGCCGACCACTTTCACCTGCGCGGCTAAGTACAATCCCAGATCGCCTTGCAAGGCCTTGATCTTCGCTACTCGGCTACCTGCTGCCGGTGTGAACTCATAAAGGGTTAAAGTAGGTCCGATTGTGGCCCTGATCTGCTCGACCTCAATATCATTGTAGGCCAGCGTCTCCACGATTTTGTGCTTATTCGCTTCCAATATCTCCGCCGTCAAACCAAGTTGACTTGCCGGAACTGCTAACAGTTCCAGCGTCGGGTAATGATAGTTCGACAAATCTAGCTTTGGGTCATACTGACCAAATTGTTCGACTAATTCATCCATCATTGATCAGGTTAGGTTAATAATTCAAAACCATTGTTCCTGGCGATCGTCGCCATGGGTTGTATTTGTTCGAATACACGCTGCTGCTCGAACAATGACAGGTCAGGCACGATAGTCAAGTAATCTTCCAAAAACTTATGCTTGGGCGCTTTGAAGTGAATCACTCCAAGTCAAAAGCAACTAAGCGAATTCGTTAACTTTACCTTCAATTCTATTCAGTAATATATGCAAGCCTGCATTTAAATTGAAGATTATTTGAATGCAGACTTGGAATGCATCAATCCATATTAAGGCGAGATTTTAAATTTTGCATATCCTCCTTCAATTTACTTTCAACCACTTTGGCATAAATCTGTGTGGTTGTAATCTTTGTATGGCCTAATATCTTGCTAACTGTTTCGATAGGTACGCCGTTAGATAACGTTACTGTTGTCGCAAACGTATGCCGGGCAATATGGAATGTAACTTTTTTTGTGATGCCGCATAGATCAGCTATCTCTTTCAAATAACTATTTACCTTTTGATTAGATACTGTCGGAAACACCCGGCCATCTGAAAGTGACCTTATATTATCCTCGTATTTATCCATAATCTTTAATGCTGGTGGAAGTAGCGGTACATTAACCGGTATTAGTGTCTTTTCACGGCAAGTCCTAATCCATCGTTCGCCGTCACTACCGGCAATGATGTGCGCCGGAGTTAAATTAATCATATCCACATAGGACAAACCCGTATAGCAACAAAAGACAAACATATCCCGAACCATATCCAACCTGCTAATTGACAGCTTTTTCTTTTCCATGTCCGCCAATTCCTTTTCAGATAATTGTTCGCGGTTAACTTTTAGAATCTTCAATTTGTATGTGGCAAAAGGATCGTTGTTAATCCATTGTAGGTTCAAAGCCAGATTGGTCATTTTTTTTAACCTGATGATATGCTTCATTACACCGTTATTATTTAGTGGCTGCTGGTGATCTTTAGGTTTATGGGTGCGTAGAAATACCTCGAAGTCTTTTACAAACTTATAATCTAACTGATGTAAGTAAATATCTGTTGCGTTAAATTGAGTTTCCAGAAACTTCACTAAATACCGCTGAGTGACATAATAATGTTTAAGGGTACTCCACTTTAAATCTTCGGTAGAAGTTTCGTTATGGTACGTTATAAGGCGGCTCAGGGAATAAACCTGGGCTTCCTCTCCGAGATAAAGGTCTTTAACTGCTTTAGCCGATAACATTTTCCTTTTGATCTGAAGTTCCTTGTAGCTATTGCCAATGGCAAGCCTTACTTCCTCCAGGTAATTGTTAATGGATTTAACTTCCTCCTTATTTCCTTTAGCGGCACCTTTGCCGCCATCCCAATTTTTGGGATCAACATTTTGCTTTAAAGCGATGTAAGCGCGTTGACGGTTTACTGTCACGCAGGCGTAAATAGGTTCTTTTCCGTCTTTCGCTTTGTCCGGACGGGTGGTAAAATGAATACCGAACGACTGTGATGTTTGCATAAAATTCATTTTTAAGTTTAAATAATTCAATACTTCGTCCTGTTTTTAGGTAACACAACAGGTAACACAAACCCTTTGAAAATTGGTCATAAAATTCAACTTTTAACGCTGTAATAAACTGTTTTTCAATTCATTGAAGCGGTTTGTGTTACCTAAGTTAAAAACAAAAAACAGGTAGTCGGATAGGTAACGAGAACCTTGGCTTTACAAAGGGTTAGTAAGGGGATTATTAATGAAAAAACCCCTTAAATCAGCGATTTAAGGGGTTTTGAGGTGTAGACGATGTCTACTTTGTGCGCCCACCTGGGCTCGAACCTATCTTTGTAAATAACTATTTATCAATAACTTATAGAATATTTCAATCTTCAAGTGCTCAGTTATGTGCAAGCAAAATGACTACTCAAATATACAGTTTTCTCTTTATTCAATAAAGTTTAAGTAAAATAATGCACATCGCTATCCGGCTTGGGTTAGGTTAATTTAACGAATGATCTTTCTATCGCCGTAATGATCTGTTGCGGTATTTCAAGTCCCTTCGCATATTCACGCCAAGTATCAATGCCCTCTTTTATCTCTCGTATTACACCTATAGGATTTTTAACCGTGTACTTGTCAGCGATGGTAAGCACATCACCTAACCGGATATCGATCCGTTTGCCATTAACCGATAGAACATGTTGCGCCCGTGTAAAGTTCAGTAAAGGGTTTAGCGAATAAGTCAGAACATACGCCGGCGATAAGCGCCATTTGTTGGTCATCGGATCAAAACAAAAGCTATGGTTCTTTAAATGGTCGTCCTTGTTAGCGAAGGTCAGGTTGAAGACCATGCGCCTGAAGATCGCCTCAATATCTTGATGAGGCAGTTTTAAGAATAGGGCCAGATCAAAAAGATTTTCATAACTTGATACCTTGGGATCTTTAAAATCCCAGCCAGCTATCCCACAAGCAGTGAGTACGTGTATCTTTTGTCCGTTCTGGCGATCGTACCGCAACGTAGCGAAATGTTTATCACCAACCAATTTTGAATCCATCATCTCGATGCCCAGTGCCCTGGCAGTTAGGTAATACGAATACTCGATCAACTCCTTGCTGTAGCTTAAGCCTTCATTGATACCAAGCTTTACTAAGTAATGATCATAATCATCCGAATACCCCAAATCACCGGGTATGATCTTCCCTGTGGCTTTGTTTTCGGAGATCAGGATCTTAGGGCCGACACCACCTGCGGAAGTACCGATCTTAAAAATATTGAGTAGAGAAGTATGGTCCAATGCATCGCCAGCAGTTTCCTGCTTATTTTCCAATACAAGTCGGGCCACTTCTGCCATATCATCGATGTTGATCGTTGTATTAGTAGGCAGATCTTTATTGGGCTTGTACTCCAGCGCACCCATTCCACGTTCGCCGACATAAGCAAGTTGTTCTAAAACGGATATCTCTTGAAATGTCTTATTTTGTTGTTCCAGCCAAGTCTTAAATACCAGGTTACCAAACACGTCAGGCAGAGAATCTGCTATCATGGGCGGAAGGCCACGAAAAGTCGAATTATTATACCGATCAAAAACCTGTGTTTGCGGCTGCTTCCGAATAATTAACGGAAACAAGTTAAGAAAAGCATCATCGTTTAAAAAAGCGGAATGATACTGAAAAAAAGAAGCATTTCGGTTTTCGTCATATCCGATCTTGCCGATCTCCTTATCAAATATGTATACCGATATGTGATTGTTCTTTGCCATGATCAATACAATGATTCTTGATTCCTGTTATTGATCTCGTTGTCAATAAATCCATTGAACGCTTCAAGCATATCGAAATATTGCAAAATCTTAAATAGCGTGTCTAAGGTAGCATTCTGACCAGATTCTAAATTAGTGATCGTGTACCTGGAAAGACCGAGCTTTTCAGCCAGTTGTTCCTGAGAGAGATTTTCACGTTTTCTCAATGTTTTTGTCAACTCGCCAGCCTTGAGTTTGACATCCTTAATATTTACCACGTTTAACATGATTGTTGAATATAATAAACAAAAATACTAAATTCCATTAAATTGTTTAATATATTAAACAATTTAATGGAATTTAAAACGATATCCATAAACCAGCAATATGGAATATGTTCAATCTCTGTATATTACAGGGATATGTCCCGAACCGAAATGACGCCGATCAAATCAGCGCCGCAAAAAAACTGTTCTACGTGATTTGTTCAGGGGAAAAAAGACTTGCACCTTATCGCAGAAAACGGATGCACTCGAGAAAGAAACCCATTATTCGCAATATTGCAATTGGAAAGTGTTTTGTTTAATTACGATTAAAAATATTGAAATCATCACCTATCACTAAATACTTTTGCTCATTTGAAAGCAAGTTAGAATCTAAGCTACCTGTTTACTATTGTAAGCATTAATCACATCAGTTTTGATGCCGTCGATGAATGTCTTCGTTACAGGGATTTCAGAACTGAACGCGCCAGAAAGATACTCTAATGGTAATATACGGCGTAAATTGGCTTTGAAATCATTGATTTCGATATCTGGATTCTCTTGTTTTACGCGTTCAAGAAACTGTTCTACGTAAGTTTCATCAAGTGTGCTGCTATCCCAGTCTATATAACTAAAATAATCCTGATCGCTTAAAAAACCTTTAATTACATTCAAACAGAATCCTACGCATGTCATATACTCAGGCGAAGTTGTTGGGCTTATAAAATCTCCAGCTTGATCGTATAATGCTCCTTCATAAAAATAACCGAACCTGGGCTGGGCCTTTTCCAAAATCAACTCACATTGTGCAAGAAAAGCAGGTAGCAGTATTGGATCAATTATATCAAAAATTTTATGAAAGTAAATTTCGTCCGGATTGAAAAAATCCTGTATCATCACGCTTTTTCCGGTAAAATGGAAAAGTTTTGATTCACTGTTATACCTAATAAAAATAGCAGCATGCTGAGTACCGTCCGGATTATTCACAATTGCTGCGCCAACCATATTTTCCGGCAAGTCATCGGCTTCGCAGCTAATGATGTTATCTTCTATATATTTATAATTAATCACTTGTTCTTTTCTTTACGTCTACGTTGAACTTTAAGCTGCTTTTCAAAAAGTACGCTTATTTTTTTCCGCATTTCTGCTAACTTTTCATGATCCTTGAATGACTGTGTAATGATTAGTAATGTTTTTAGAATATTGACATCAATACTTTCATGAATAAAAAGCCGCATGAACTTACGGAATGAACCATAGTCTTTAACATCAAGATAAGATCGGCTTTTGTAGTGTAGTTTCTTTAACTGCTCTACTTCATTTGAAGTGTTTGAAAAATCAACTAGGAAAGTGTCAAAATCCTTAAAGTATTTAGTATCCCAATAAGTATCGCACAACTCGTACTCATCGTCTTCTTTGCCGCTTTTAACCCAGCAACTAATATTTATTTGCTCATAAAGAAATCCTCGCGCCTTTTTAGCATTGGCTTCGGTACATTTAATGATGAGTGGTTTCTTACCCACTTGTTCCAAATGAATATTAGGATTGGTACCACCTACTGCCAATAGCTTACCATGCAAAAACCGAATAGAACTACTAATTTGGTAACTCGCAGGCTTAGCGCGTAAAGTCCTGCTGGTTTTCAATGTGTTCAGAATAGAAGTTCGTTTACTTCCACGGATAATGTTCGCACTATATTCTAAACCGTTAGCGTGAAATAATTTTTGCACATCGCGCCAACTGTTAACCAACTCCTTATTGCTTGAGCGGTACCGAATGACGTCATTGAAATTCTGTTCGATCTCTGCGATTTGCTCGTCGTTGCCGTCTGCAATGATAACCGCTGATCCGGACTTAATCTGGATGTTGATCCCTTCAGAATTTTCATTAAGCTTAATAATGTTTATTGTTGCGGTAAGCAAAACGGAAAATGCTTGTGCGGCATTTACGGACATGGCATCAAGAGCTACATTCCTATGTGCAGCGTCTTTGAAGATTATAAATTCTAATTGATTTTCAGCCATGATATCATCGCATATATCAGAGATATACACTAGGTTTAGACGTCTAATGTATATATATTATTTTTACAATTTCTTAAATTTTTAAAAATACATACTTAATGCAAATTTTTCATCGGATAATTCACTATATAAATAGGCTCACTGCTTTAATATTTAAAAAGTGGAGACCTGACAAAACATTGAAAGTCAACGTGCTTCAGCCGATTTTAAATAGTAAGGGGAATTATATTTTCTACTGCCCTGGATGCGAAGCCAATCATTTAGTCAGTATAGCGCCGAAAGCAGGTACCTATCACACGCTTACAGGAACTTTGGCTAGGCCTACGATCAGAGCTTCTGTAATGGTGGCAGGTAATAAGAAACTTGGCATTCACCGGTGCCACTCCTTTGTAACGGAAGGAATGATAGCTTACCTTGACGACTGCACTCACCCTCTTGCAGGCAAAACGGTCTCAATGGAACCAATGTAATTAACTGGCGCGGACATATATCTGCGCCAGTTAAACTAATTTTGACGTTTCCGTGCCTTATCAGCGGAATGATCTAATCCAATGGACGGTGGGATTACCGTATCCGCTAATGACAGATTGCCTTGATAGTAACAATTGGCATGACAGTGACGTTCGTCGTTCAGCCTGATATACCCTTGATTATAAGAATACCTTTGCGTGCCGAAATAGTTTACGCCGGCTATCCCAGTCACCATTTCAATGAGCTGAAAAACCTCCAGCGAAGCTAGATTGGCACTAAAGGGAAAAATATTCTCATTACGTTTAAAAGCATGATCAACCGGCAACCCTGCCAAATAGGACGGGTCTTCTAATAAACCGGCTTGCTCGGTAGCAACATCCGCAGGTGAAAATGCCTCCAGGCATTGTAAACAGGGACGATTTGGTCCTATTGTTTGAAGTTGCCAGTCAGCACCAATGAACGCCTCGGTTTCCGGATCGATCCGAACCTGAATCCCCCCATCTATTACCGGAATCAGATGGCTATAAGCGATATGATTTTGTATTTGCCTCGGCCATGGACGGTCAACGCAACTAAACAGCACATCACAATCCAGTGCATTCCTGTAACCAGATTCTTCCGTAATCCCGCCATTAACCGTATGTATCTGAACTTTTTCCGCTGTAGCTGATTTTTGGATCTGCCGCTGGGCAACCAATACTTTCGCCATACCTACATCCGGTTGATAAGCGCCCAGTAATCGATCAAGATTATGGAGTTGCACTTCGTCAAAATCAATTAATACAAACCGTTCAAGCCCGATGCGGGCCAAAGTTTCGGCAACAATGCTACCCACACTTCCCAGGCCAATTATCCCAATACGTAAACGGGCTAATTGCGCGTGATTTTCAGGCCCCCAAACAGTAAATGTTCTTTTATAGATTTCTCTGAAGGCGGGTTTTGGCCGCAGTCCGTCATGATAAGTAACTTTTAATTCTTTACCGACGACTCTTACACTCGCAGCCCAGCGCTTTTCGTACCAACCATTTTGTTCTTCCCAAAAGCGGGCACTCCAGGCACCATCCGTCCCCAAAGTAAGCCCAACAAAGGGTAAATCCGTGAGCGATTCTGCATTAGCAGCATAGGATCGCTCCGTTGCAAAATCGTCAATGCTCATTCCTTGCCAACCCGGACCCAGGTGGCTATGTAATAAAACAATACCTGATTTTTTTTCGGCTGCAAGTTTGCAAATTCTCTTAAAATACTGGCTGTGAATCTCTACATTACCGTGAACATCACGATCACCATCTACAGGCAAAATCACCTGATGTATTATCGCTGTAAAGCGCAATTGCCCGTAGGATGGTTTATAAAGCGCAAATACCACATCTTCCTGCTCGTCCTTTCGTAGCAAATGTTGATTTAAAATTAAGTTAAGCGCCGCTGATACAGCGACACTTAACTCTTCATATTTAGTTTTTTCTGAATATTTCATTGATTTGACTGATTAATTGTGCGGATGGATTATCCGGCAAAACGTTAAAACGATAGCTCCAGTACTGCCAGGTAGAACCTAAGCCACTCGCTATGACATTTCTTACATTCGCTACTTGGCCGAATGGCACTAAATGCGGATCGCTCCGCAAATGGATTGACGCCCCGAATAACTGCGGATATTGATCAGGAGCAGGTATGGCCAAGTCTATATTTTTGCCGCGAAAGCTTCCTGCCGGAATTTCAAAATTAGAAATTACCACGTAGCTAATGTTAGCGTTATCCTTGATAACACTAACCTCGTTGAAGCCTAGATCAACCAGGTCTTCAACGAGGCGGTTAACACCTAAACTCAAGATACGGTAGTTGGTGTGTTATTGAAAATTGTGAAATGCCTTTCACCGCACAAGTCCAGTTTTTCGGAATAAGTCCCACAGGGTGAACAGGCCGAGGAACGAGGGCGGTTCATTATGCCGTAGTCTTTTGCGGATTTTTAAGAATTTTTAAGAAATGCGGGCAAAACCTTAGCTGCCTTTTTCTCCGTTTCGATTGGAAAATAGCTACTGAAAGCAATCTGATATTTTAGCAGTAGGTCAAGTGCAGCATGAAGGCAAGCGAAGCTTTTCCCGGCGCAATGCAATAAGTGGGTAAACAAGTGAAGTCCTGAATAATGCTCTTGGCCGGACTTTTAGAAATTATAGATAAAGCGCATGCTTTTGCAGCGAAGCAAAAATGCAGAAGCGGGATTTTGAGCAATCGACCTTTTATCCATTACTGGCAAGGGTAGAAGTAGCATCATGCATAGAAAGATATAGCTTGTAACCTTTGCAGTTGTAGAACTACTCCGGAAGAAATTGATAGACTAATACTTCATCTCGACAAGAGAATTTGACGGTAAAAAAAATACATTTTACCGTTTGCTATTCAAATACTTTGAATTTTACCGTCAAAAATCATACAAAACGGTAAAAAAACAATATTATACCGTTTACTGGTGAAATTCATTCTGTTTTATTGTCAGAAGCAATAGTAAACTGTATAAATATTCGATTTTACCGTTTGCTATCCTTATATTTGATCATGCCTGTCAATTATAAAATCAATCCGGACCGTACAAAACCTTGGAACGATCTTCCGGATTTGCCGCCTTCAAAAGAAATTTACGAGGATATCGAGATTCTTTTACAGTTGGGAAATGCAAAGGCCGCATTGGGGCGTTTGCAAGGGCGGAGCATTGTTATCCCAAACCAAGGTCTGCTGATCAATTCAATCAGTTTGCAGGAGGCGAAAGCTTCAAGTGCCATTGAGAATATATTCACCACAGATGACGAACTTTACAAAGCCTACAGTGAGCAGCAAGGCCAGCGCTTACACGGCCCCGCAAAAGAAATACTGAATTACAGGGAAGCCTTATGGGAAGGTTATCACCATCTTAACCAACAACCCAAATTTGATGAACAGTACTTCATCCGGATGTACCGGGTGATCAGTCAATATCCTGACGGTATCAGGACACCTACAGCGCAGATCTACATCAAAGAAGGTGGTACAGGGCCTAATGCCGGAAAAGCATTTTATACGCCGCCAAGAGGAAAAGGCATTTTGGAAGCTAAAATGACCAACCTGATCGAATTTCTGAATGATGATCAAAAATACCCTATCGACCCTTTGCTAAAAATGGCCATCGGGCATTTTCAGTTCGAAGCGATCCATCCTTTCCGTGATGGTAATGGGCGGACCGGGAGGGTGTTTAATATTCATTATCTGACTCAAAAAGGCCTGCTGGATTATCCTATACTTTTCCTGAGCCGTTATATCATGGAAAATAAGGAAGATTATTATTCGGGTCTGGCCGGTATCACACAAAGAGGTAGTTGGAAAAGCTGGCTTTTATATATGCTCAAAGCGGTAGAAGTAACAGCCAATCTGACTTATAATAAGATCAACGATATTATTGCGGCAAAAGACGCTATTTTAGAAGCGATAATCGCTGATACGAATATTGCCCGGCCTGATCAGATCGTCAACGCGATCTTCACCCAACCTTTTACAAAAGTCAAACACCTGCAAGACGCGGGTATGTATGCGGAAAAAACGGCTCGCAACTATTTAAATCAATTAGCCGAATTGGGTATTTTATCGCGTCGCACCATTGAAGGAGCTCATTATTATCTTAACCTGGAACTCTATCGCATCCTATCAGAATAATGTGGGTATGAGGTCGGATGAATGTTGCTAGTGCCAGCCTGTATAGTCGTTGTGATGATTTTTCCATAGTTGAGATCTATTACAGTTTAAACTTAATTCCGCCATTGACTACAAACCCATCTAAAGGTGCGTAGATATCCTGAAATACCGGGCTGGTTATACTGCCTGAATAGATTGGGCCAAACTTTGTTTGCCTGGTATCCGTCAGGTTCTCGAAATTGATGAATAGCGAAAACCGATCCCATATCTTTTCGGCCATTAGCCCGGCAGTCCAATAACCACGGCCAGTCGTTCCGTCATTGAGTTTTTGAGGACTGTAATAATAGCCTTCCAGCCCGATCTTTAGTTTATGCTCAATTTCGTACATCAACACATTATTCAGTCTGTTCTTAGAGACCAATGGATAAACACTTACCGTGTTATTGGTATGTTGCATTACATCTGCCAGCGTATAACCGATATATAACTGAAAGGCATTGTAAGTTAGTTTGACGTTTGTTTCCATGCCTTTAGTATTCAGATCACCCTGCGGTTGCAGGTATTGAAAATCTCCATTGGCTATAGGAGTCAAAATGATCGGGTTGTTAATACGGGTGTAAAAGAATAACTGGTTAATGCTGAAGCTTACCTGGTCATTAAACAAACCTGTTTTGTAGGTAACATCGAAGTTTGCGCCATAGGATCTTTCCGCCTTGGTATTAGTCACATCTATAGGTAACACATTCCTGAACTCGATACGTTCCGCGTCCTCGGTAAATACGTTGGGTGCTTTATAACCCAAACCGCCACCTAACCGTGTAGAAAAGTGCGAATTGATCTTATACAGCCCGGAAACTCTCGGCAAGAAAAAGAATCCGTAATCATTGTGGTAATCGCCTCTTATTCCTGATTCCAAAATGAACTTGTCGGTAGCATTCCAGGTGTTTTGTATGAATGCGCCAAGCGTATTGTAATTATAGCTGCGAAGCGGGAAACTACTGTTTTTGTCTTCGTTGAAGTTATCTGTCAAATAGTTTAACCCTGCTACCCAATCTGTCTTTTCACTGTTATACGCGTAGTTAGCCTCACTATAAGATGATACCTGTACACCGGAAAAGCGGTAATTGGGTAAACTGATACTCCGGTCAAAATAGCTGATGCTATTCTTGAAAGTTAGCTTTTCTTTGTCGTTTAACTTATGATCAAGCTCTGCCTGAGTACTGTAACGGCCTGTTTTGTTTAGTTCAAAATAAGAATGCTGCGCATCACCGTCGCCGCGTAGATATTGCATATCACCACCAATACGATTTTCTACTGTTGAATTGATACCTGTAATTAAGGTCGTCCGATCACTCAGGTAAAAAAACAGTTTGGGATTAAGGGTGTAGCGATTAAATCGGGGAATAGCAGAAAGACCGATATCAGACGGGTCGTAGGCAGTGCCATGATTATAGGCCGCATAAATAGTAACGCCAACTTTTGAAAACTTCTGCGAATAAAATCCGCTCGCATCCAGGCCCAATGCGGACGTGCCGTTTAATATAAAATCAAGGTGCCGTTCATCCGTAGGTGTTTTGGATACCAGGTTGACCAAACCGGCAATAGCGCCGCCGCCATACAGTGTCGAAGAGGAGCCTTTGATCACTTCTACCTGCTTCAGATCAAGTGGCGCTATCTGTAACAGACCCAATCCGCCGGAAAAGCCGGAATATAGCGGGAAACCATCCCGGATGATCTGCGTGTATTTACCGTCCAGCCCCTGAATCCTGATGCTGGAATTACCGCTGGTCGCCGAAGTTTGCTGCGTTTGGATTCCTGTACTTTCATTAAGCATCATGCGAATATCGCCGGGCTTCATATTGCCTTTTTCGTCCAGTTCCTCACCGGATATCACCTCTACCCGCGTAGGAATATTGGCGATTGTCCGGCTACTGCGGGTAGCCCCAATAACCACTTCGTCAAGTTCCTCGCCGTCCCCCTTACCTGTAGGCTGTAGTATGATTGCCTGAGGTTCTGTCTGAGTCAATGGGAAAGACAGTGTATCTGTTCGTGGTTGATAACCGACGTAGGTAAACTTGAGCACTTGCTGGCCATCAGGCACATTTGAAAGCCTGACCAAACCACTCGTGTCGGAAATGGAGCCAATCTTTGTCCATTGTACTGATACAGAGACGCCGATTAATGTTTCCTTGGTCTTGGCATCTCTAATTATAGCCAGGAACGTATTTTGGGCATAACACATACCCGTGTAAAGCAGTGCTATCAAAAGCACAGTTAGTTTTTTCATGAAAAATATTGATTAAGTAAATACAAGAATATTGCCCCAAAGGGTGCTTTGTGTATCAACTCAACTTGGGCGGCTGCCAGATAGAAAGTGAAATCTCCTTAACGAAAGGTTGCTGGTAATCAAAATAAGTCAACTCCTGGCTTTCTGTAATTATAGATAGATCAAAAGTTAGCTTTTTTACAATAACGAATCCGGCACAAGTCCCACAGGTAAAAAACGGCGAGCAGCCCTGGCATTCTTTATCCTTAGCAGGCAGTTTACGTCCCTGTTCCTTTTGATGAATCAGAGCCTTACTCATACAATCATTATCTGCACAGCACGGCTTTAAAGAAAGCATTACTACATAAAAAGATAATATCAAGCATAGAAAATTCACGCTGCAAATTTATTATAAAAAGTTAAGTTTTATAAGCTTGATTTAAATGGATTCAGGTTTAGTGTATCAAATTCCGGTGAACCTATCCCCACAAAAATAATAAGAACTGTTTTTGAACCTTTTTCCCGCGATACCTCCAATGGGATGAAAGAAGGATTAGGGTTGGGATTATTTATCGCCTCTAAAATAGCCAAAGCCCACGGCGGGAAATCAAAGGTTACTTCGGACACTGAAAAAACAACCTTTTCATTTATCCTGCCGAATTCATAGGGCTTAAGAGGAAAACATATTTTGTAAATAATGGATTAAACCCATCGTTTGTATTCACCGGGAAAGAACAGCGGCGGTATCCTTTCCCGTAAATATTAAGTGTCCAATCTACAACAGCTCCCTACCTTACTCAGACTGTCGAAAATCTTATAAAAAGATGGTAAATTCCATCATTAAAACTCATTATACATATTAAAGATTGAAAAAACAAACATTATCAACCATGATATTAGTTATAAAAAATAGTTGTATTTTTGTTGATAAAAATAAGCATTAATGTCTTTAAAGGTATTTAGTGATGGAAAAAACGAGCACAGATTGGTATGCCATGAGCGATAAGGGTATTTTAGTACTTATTGGTCAATTCATACAACAAAGCAGGTTACAACAAAATAAAACACAGCAGCAAGTGGCAGATTCCGCAGGAATCAACCGTTCTACCGTGGGCCAGATCGAAAAAGGTAATGGAGGTACGTTACTTTCTTTACTTCAGGTCTTAAGGGTATTGGAGCAGCTACCTATACTGCAAGCTTTTGAAGCAGAACAAAAAGTAAGTCCTTTAGCCTTGGCTAAGCTGGAACAACAGAAAAGACAAAGGGCGAGGAATAATGACAACGATAGCCTCAACACAAAAGTTAACTGGTAATGATCAATAGCGCATTTATTAATCTTTGGAATGAGCGAGTTGGTGCAATAGCGTGGGATGCTGATAAGGGAGTAGCCAATTTTGAATTTGAACCTGCTTTTTTACGAAAGGGCCTGGATATTGCACCGCTCAAGATGCCTGTTGGCACAGCTAACGGCAGGATCTTTTCATTCCCGGAATTGAGAGACAGCCAAACCTTTAAGGGTTTACCCGGACTCTTGGCTGATGTTTTGCCGGACCGCTATGGAAACACCATAATTAACGCGTGGCTGGCACGAGTTGGTCGTCCTGCGGATAGCATGAATCCCGTAGAAATGCTCTGTTTTATCGGGAAGCGTGGTATGGGCGCACTTGAATTTGAACCTGTTGAACCAAAAGGTAAGAATACTTCCACTAAGTTAGAAGTAGATAGCCTGGTTGAAATATCCGAAGCTATCCTATCCGGCAGAAAGGACTTTCAAACCGACCTATCCAAAGACGAAGAAAAAGGATTACTGGATATTTTAAAGATCGGAACCTCTGCAGGTGGTGCCCGGGCTAAAGCCGTTATCGCTTACAATCCAAAAACAGGTGAAGTCCGAAGCGGACAAGCCGAAGCTCCCAAGGGGTTTACCCAATGGCTCATCAAATTTGATGGCGTACATGATGCGCAATTTGGCACTTCGAGGGATTATGGGCGTGTTGAAATGGCGTACCATTTAATGGCGGTGGCTTGCGGTATAGAAATGACCGAGTGCCGTTTACTGGAAGAGCATGGACGGGCACACTTTATGACCAGGCGGTTTGACCGAATTCCAGACCAGGGGAAGCTACACGTTCAAACTTTTTGCGCCATGCAGCATTTTGATTTCAATAATGTAGGCACTTACAGCTATGAGCAGCTTTTCCAAACCATGCGCACCTTACGGTTGGATTATCCGCAGGCTGAGCAAATGTACCGCCGAATGGTATTTAATGTTTTGGCGAGAAACTGTGATGACCACACCAAAAATTTTGCCTTTACAATGGATAAAAGCGGACAATGGGCATTAGCCCCGGCTTATGACGTTTGCCATGCCTATCGTCCTGACAGTCCCTGGGTCAGCCAGCAATCTTTAAGTGTAAATGGAAAAAGACAAGGCATAGACCGTAAAGATCTGTTGGATGTCGCCAAACAAATGAATATTAAAAAAGCTGATGATATGATCAGCCAGATAGCAGCCACCATAAAGTCCTGGCCTACTTATGCCGGTGAATGTCGTGTACCTTCTGAATTGCAAAAAGCGATAGCGAAAACATTTGTGACGTATTAATGTGTCATGCCTCGCTGTAATGACAACAAATGAAAAAATAATTCAGGTATTTAAACTTGTCTGCATCCTAGTTGGTAATAGTAAATGAAGTGAAGCACTCAGAGAAGTGCTATGAACTTTTCATCCTTAAAAAATGATCATTTAAAAATCTTCATCAACTGTATAGACGAAATAGGTTTCATCATCCGGGTAGTCGTTCGGACCAACCTTCACAAATAGCAGACCGTCCCCGATGTGATCCGAAAAACGTCCGGTCATCATCCGTACACAATCAGCATAAAATATGCCTGCGTTTGCATAAAGGCGCTTAATCGTCAGCGCGATGACAGGGAAGAAAACTTCTTCATTAACTTTCGCCGCCTCCAAAACAGGGTTACCCCGCTGAATAGCAGCGCTCATTATATGAAATTCCTCAAGTGACAACGCCTGATCTTTAGTCTTCAAGTCCTGGACTTTCCAATAAGTTTTCCAGCCTTTATACAATTCGATGATCAGGTCATCGGGCACGAGTTGAATCTTTTCCGTTAAAAAGGCAGACCACAGTTCCGCAGGAAACTGGAGATAGATCTCGTTGTAATCTACCTTAAAGTAACCGCGATAATCTGCCACCATATCTGAAAAATGCGATACCTTATAAACGTTCACACTGTCATTTACTAAAGCATGACGTCCAAATGGCCGGGTATGAAACACTTTATTCAAGGCTCCTAACTGAGCAAAAGCAACAATGTATTTAGAAATCCTTTGGCTACCCATTGTTTGAGTCGGTCTTGTTTTTGTACTGCTCAGTGTGGTCGAATGTTTTATCAGGTGCGCCAGCACGATCTGTACTATTGCTCAACGATTCTGACAATGATAATTTGTATCCGTCGATCATTTTGTCATGCAAGGCCGAGATGGCGGTAAAAGCCTGCGATCTAACGGGCATTTCTACCGAACCAAACCCTGTCCGTTTCCCTGTTTCCGGATCAGTTAGCAGCTTGATAGTGCCCACCTGACCAAACTGTGTAAGCATTTGCTTGAACTCATCATCTTTTAGGCGAGGCGGTATATTAGCGATTAAAAGTTTCATTGTTCAAAAATATCACCTCATTTCAATAAACCTATCGAATGATGACAAAATTTTACGCTTAGTAGCATTTAGCGGCTTCCTTTACTCATCATTAGAAAAATTCGGGTAGTTCAAAAAGAAGATTAATTAGCCAATAATAGCTGATATTGAGAACACGCCGCAGAGATAAAAATAAAGGTTATTCAAAGCTGACTATTATGATATTTTTTGAGCGTTGAATATGGCATACTTTGTTCAATGGGATCGTTTTATTAAATCTTCAATTCTGGACTCACTGCGTCACGAATTAAAGGTATACAGTTACGGTAATTATGAAATTAAAAATGGCCGATAAATACATCTACCCTAATTCTGTGCCAACTATTACGAAAATTTACCCTAATTCTGTGACAAGAATTTAATATGACCTCTAATACTAACTAAAAGATACAAGTCTTCAGGCAGCAGGAACGGATAGCAAAGTTCGCCACTTATTCGGTTTAAGAACAATTATTTGTGCGGGCAATTCATTATCCCAGATTTTGAGATTTTTGGAAAGAAATTTATAAAGTTTCTTCATCCCGACATTGTTGGGGCTAAAAAAGTGAGTGATACCAATTTCTTTAAGAAATTTTTCCCAATAACCGTCTGAACTTAACGGCTGGATATAAACCTCGTTGTCAATATCCGTATCATAGCCAAAAGAAAATCCTGAAATTTCAGACATTAAATCACCATCCTCCGGGTATTCTAAGATAGATGTTAAACGGAAAAGAAAAACAGGGAAATGACCATCTATTCGATACATTATTTCTACAGTCGTTAATAGCCGTCTGTTTAGGGCTAAAACATTTTCCGTTAGCAATTCAACCAGATCAATCCATTGCTGGTCGGCTATTTTTAGAAGATTACTATGGGGATGAATGGTGTTTTCCATATCAATACTGGTTAGTGGTCAATTAGAAACAGGCCTATAGAAGACCTGTTTCTGAAAATTAAAATTAAACGTGAACCTTTGCTTTACGCGACTGCTTTTTTACAGGAGCATCCTCCTTTTGCTGCTCACGTTGTTTTAAGTTCCTGGTCGGTTTTTGTTCGACCTGCAATAATTCTTCCCGTTTGATCTTCTTCATCTGGTGGTCGTACAGATCAACCGTTTTGAATTGCGGGTTAGCAGCGATAAAATACTTTTTATCGCCATCGGCACCACCAACGGTAATTTGCTGCGCATTACCTTTTTTCAGCGAATACATCAGTTCCTCTTTGGCCTTCGGATCTTCCAGTTCTTTGATCCCTTTACCGGCAAGCACTTTATCCAGGTCAAAGCCATAATTTTCATGGTAATGCTTGATCTTTTTGTTGCCATTGTCGGTCAGGTTCTTATCATCCAGGGTTAACCAAGCCTGGTATTTTTGACCTTCTAAATTGTAGAGTTGTTTGTGAACGGCACGTCCCTCCATCAAATTAAAAGCTTCTTTAGCGGTTATGCCGCTGCCTTTGTTGATGAAAAAGGTCTGATCAATATTTTTTGAAAGGTCATCCTTGTGGTTGACGGTGGCATCGTATTTATTAAAAAAATACATGTCCTGGTTATCACCGGCCTTGAAATGCAGGGTGTAATCGATGGTCTTCTGATTAAACTCGTGTTGCAATCCCAACTTAAATTCGGGCGTTTTAGCCGCCATTTCCTTATCCAGTTCGGCATTCAGTTTGTCACCAAACCCCAGGTTTAGCAAGCTTTTCTTTAAGAATTCAGCATTTTGCGTATTCATAACGTAATGATTTAAAATGAAATAAATGGTTAATTAATTTTTATCGCAGCATAAGTATTGTCCGGTTGCTGCGGTACCGGGTTAATGGTATGGAGGTCGTCGAGATCCTTTTGTTTGATCTGTAGATATAAGTGGCGGTTCCCGTTGCGCTCATAGACTTCCACATTCAGTGCCTGGTCCTCGGATAGGGAAAAACGGCGAAAGGCGAATACTTTAGCAATTTGTTGTTTTGTCAAAATCGTCGTGTGCTTTTTCAATGAAGAATAAACAGGAACGATCTCCTGTTCATGGGTAGCCATGCGGGCAACAGTTTTCAGATCCCTGATATAAAAGCGAATGAAATCCACATCATAGGGTAAGTGGGATTTGTTACGAATATCCATCCTGAAAAAAATATGGTTGTCCGCAAGGGAAAGTTTATTGACCCAGGCTTTTACCCCGCCAGTTTTCTTCCGGTCCACAACATCCGAGCGTTTACCCGCTGCCAGCTGCTTTCCAATCTGCGCATCAGCATTGAACAAAGTGCGGCTAACCGTAATAACCGGTCTCGACGGTGCAATGTCCATCCTGCGGCCAGCTCTGCCATAGGAATACTGTACCGGAATATGAAACACCTGATTTGTATTCCTATCCTTAACATCCAGTTTTGAAAGTTTAAAATCGGCATTTTTCGCCTTCAAAGTAATCAATCCGCTTTCTAACTGTTTTGCCTGAAAATCCGGAGGAATATTCCCGACAATACTCACGTCCGACTTAAAAAACAAAGCGGTTACCTTATCACGGCTGATATAAGCCGTATCCTGACCAAAGGAAACTGTTCCCAATTGGGCGAGGAATATTATAGTGATCAACTTTTTCATCCTATTTTTAATTATCGCGGTCATTGCTGTCTTTCAGTAAATACCCCTTTGTTTTGCCCAGAACATGGTGCGCTGCATGCCATAGGCTACACCCCGTAGGATCATGAGCTCGGTCCTGATACGGTTCAGCAACTTGGCCCTTTCTCCGGAATCCATCAGGTTATTTATACCGCCCTGCATAACAAAGGAACTCACCTCGGTAGCCAACGCAGTTCCGCGGCGCTTGAACTCGCGGGCACCGGATTCGGCGAACAATAATAAGGCAGGATTGCTCTGTGCCAGCGCCACGGCCTTGTTAACATCACCAACAATATCTACACTGATCTCGGCAATATCCTGGACCGCCAGTAGCGAACGGACCGCGCCTGATACCTCACTCAATCCCTTATAGATCTGCTGCTGCAAATTATTCACGATCACCAACTGGCCTGTAACTGCCAGCTGGCCACGCTGTATCAGCGTCAAGTTATCGTTGGTTTTATTAAGTTGGCCGTTTATCGTGCCAGAATGTACGGCCATTGCTGCGGCGGTTGCCGGGTCAACATATATCTGGGAAAATCCTGCGCGGCCCGAAAGGAACAGCGCAGTAAGCAATATTAATTTTTTCATACAAATTCAGGTTTAAAGTATTCGAGTGTACCGGGCGTGGGCAACCCGTCCTTGTTGATCCTTCGGACAAAATTTTCAAGCGTCAGGCCGCTCTTTTCCAGGTCAGAAACAAAGGCTTCCAGACCTGCCTGATAATTTCCGTAGGTTTTGGTATAGGTTTCCACCGCGCTTTTTTCAGGCTTTTCAGTTGTGTAGGCCAGGTATTGAAAAATGCTCACCTCTACGCCGTATACCTCGCCGGTAGATCCGCGCCGGATATATACCTCTTTAAAGCGGCCACGGTTATCGGTATTGTCCAGTTTATTGATGGTAAATATCTTTTTCTGTTCGGTATCGGTAATGGCCAGCAGTTTTGCAATCTCTTTGTAGTTCTCCTTGAACTTGCTCTGGTCGAGCAGGCAGATGGTATCCGAGTTGTTCAGGATACTGTCCTTAACAACGGCGTTGCCCAATATGTCACCCAATTCCTGGGTGACTACGATAGCTTCGCCCCAAAACTTTCTAACGGTCTTGTAGAGGTATAAAATGTACCCTGCCATTAACGGGGAAGCGATGGCCTTCCAGGCTTCTTCCACAATTAGGGCCTTTCGCTGATCTTTTCGATGCCGCATTTTCTGTATGAATACATCCATAATTATCAGCGTCACAATGGGGAACAGTATGCGATTTTCCTTTACCGCATCAATTTCAAACACAATAAAGCGCTCAGAGAACAGCGAAGAATCGGCGGCCTCGTTCAGGATGCTGTCGAACTCTCCGCCCCGGTAGAATTTTTTCAGCACATAGCGGAACTCATCCAGGTCAAAAGATATACTTTCTTCACTTTTTATCTGTGGTATTTTCCAGATTGCGAAATCGTAAAAGGTATTAAAGTCAAGTGACCTAATACCAGTTCGTTCGTACCTTGATCTGCCCAATTTTCTTTCTTCCATTATGGCAGTAAGATATTTTTGATTGAATGCAGCCTGAAACGGAGAAACCTCAGGGTTGTCTGTGAGCAAAGCCTCATCCGAATTGCTTATTTCGCGGATAAGTATATCATCATCAAAACACTCAGGTTCAAAATCGGAAAGGGGATCTTCCTTCATTGCTTCAACAACTCGCCTGCGTATGCTGATAAGTTCCTTATGGGACAGGCCGGGGTAATCTGGATTAAAATATCGGCTGTAATAAGCGGATATCACATTAGAGATCACATCACGCTCTACAGCACTTACAGTTCCCTCGGCACCTTTCCATAACAGACTAACTAAGGTTACCAGGAAATCCTTCTTCTCAATATTGTATTCATCTTCACCGATGGCAAAGGGGTTCATTGTGATCGGCTTGCTATCCGACCAGGTGATGTACTTGCCCTTAAAATAGTCGCACATACCAGAATACGAATGCCCGGTATCAACGATCACCACATCCATATTATAAAGCATGTACTGCTCGATCAGTGCATTCATGAAAAAACTTTTCCCCGATCCCGATGGGCCGAGCACGAACTTGTTGCGGTTATTGATCCTGTTGGTCCGCATTGGCAAATCGGCCGGGTCAATGCCAACCGGAATGCCCTGCCTGTCGGTAAATCGGATCAGGAAATCCGATTGCTCGTCTTTTAACAGCGCGTCCTTAAAAAAGAAGCAGAGCGCAGCGTCGGCAGTCGTAAGGAACCAGTCGTATTTTTTAAGCTCGACGCCGTTTCCCGGCAAAGCGCAGCGGAATAATTCCAGCTGGTTATAGGCATTGCGGGACGGAATGATGCCTTGCTGAAAAAGTGCGGCTTCAATATGGTTAACCGCTTTTCCGAGACGGTCGCTTTCCGCACTGATAATCATGGAATAATGAGCATTGACCAGCAACTGGTTGTCCCTTGCCACATCGACAAGCAGCTGATCTATATCTTCAACACAGATCAGGTTCGCCGGATCAGGCACGCCAGAATGCCGTTTTCTCTTCAATTCGAGCTTGTTCAGCGTCATTTGCTGCGCGGGTATTTCCAGCAATTGGTTATAGATGATGACCTGGTAGCCCGGCACATGATGGAGAAACGAAAGGTTGTCTACGGGAAAATCCCTCATGCCCTTACTGTCCTGTTTTACGGTATAGGGGCCGACCTTTTCCGGCAGATCAATGGAATCCGTATTGACCATACTGATGCAGCGAATCGCTTTGTCACCCATGTGCAGCTGCTGGTCACCGCACCGCAGATTATTCAAAGCAATGTGCGGCATGGCAAACTCCATGCTCAGGATTCGGGTGACATATCGGTTGATCTCTGCTTCGCTCAGGAATTTTGGCGCCATGCCAGAACTGGCCAGCAGGTCGTATAATTTGCCCATGTTCTGGGCGAAATCGGCGAGCACCTTTTTATCATAGGTGTAAAAAGTGCCCCGCTTAACCTGACGGGTAATGATGAGATAGGTTTTGATGTCCGTATATTCCCTGCCGTCAAAATGGGCATGGTATTTTTGTTGCAGGAACTCGCCGGCGTTTTCCCCTTTATATTTCCTGCGTATAAAAACATCCTGTTTTTGGATGATATGGCCTTCACCCAATATCTTGATAATGTTAAGCAGCAGGTTTTGATAGGCGGAATAGGCGTCCGGATCGGCGCCGTATTGCAGTACGGGATTGGACAGGTGCAGGATGACAGAAAAATCTCCTTTTTCCCCGTAGAGAATGGAAAGGTCCCTATAGGAATCCACACCTGCATAAGGAAGGCTAAATGCTGTTTTTCTTTCTCTGGACATAACTGATTTTTAAATTGACGGGATGGACAATGATGCCGGTGTTCCGGGTTTTGGAATGCAGGCCGTCTTTCTGGCGGAAGAAAGTTAAGCCGAGCCCGGCGGAGATCAGGGCAATGGTGACAAAACCGCCCAGGTACATACTGGTCAGTGCGCCGATCAGACCGCCCAGGATCAGGCCCCCTGCCAGGGAGCCGATGCCCCAATAAATAAATTTGCCCTTGAATCCGCGGTAAATAAGGGGCTTCTGGAGCCCCTTATAAATTGCATACTTAGCGGTCATTAAACGCCGAAAAACGCCTTGATGACCACAGAAACCAGTACAAGAAATAAGCAGGAACCGCCCCAGCTCATTAATTCCTTGTTGATGTCCTGATCTCCCGAGTTCCACTTGATGTACACGCGGACGCCACCGATCAGTCCGACGACCGCGCCGATGGCGAGGATAAGGGTGGATACCGGGTCAACATAGCTGGTAAGCGAGGATGTAGCCGCGTTGATACCGGTCGAACCGCCGCCCTGGGCCATTGAAGATTGAGCTGCCAGCATGGAAAGCGCAGCGAATGCAAACAGTTTTTTAGTTTTTACTGTCATGGATTAAAAAATTAAAGGGTGAATTGAAAATTGAAAAGCTTTTAGTGTACCCCGAAAAGGGCTTTTAGCACACCGCCGATCACCGACAGGAAAAGGCAGGAAAAGAACCATCCCATGACCTGGGCGTCGATGTGGTGCTTGCCGGATTGCCAGTTGGCATAGACCCGCAGACCGCCCAGTATCCCGCTGATAGCTCCGAGTACGAGCACCATATCGGAAAGGCTGAAATACCAGCGGTGCATTTCACCGCTGACATCATAGAACTCTGAAATGCCCGGTTGGGCTACGGCTTGAAATGGCAGTGCAAAAAAAAAGACAGCCGGGGCTGTCTTCAAAAGGATGCTGTAGCGTTTCATTGCGATGCTAGTAAGGAATGGCTTTGGTGCATTCGATCAGGTCTGACTGCGCCAGTGAAAAGAGCTGTTTAAGGCTTACCGCACCGGTAGATTGCAGGGGGCCGGAAGATATGACCTGCCGGGTTGGTGCGGCTTCTGCCGGATCAGCGGTTTCTTCTCCAACTGGTTGGGCGGTATTTTCTTCGGAAAAGACAAGTTCGTCCTGATCTGTCTCCGTTTGCCCGTTGCCCCCAGCCCGGAACAGGTCGTAAAGTACATTGAGTACATAATAAAATAAGTAGGCAGCAGCAATGCTGATTAAGAATTGTGTCCAGTTCATAATTCGATGGTTTTAATATTGTCTTTTATATATTGGATAAGTTCAGGATGCCTGGAAAAGAAATTTTGCAGGCTGAAAGCGATCAGTTTGTTCATGTCGATGCCCTTGGCGATCTTCAGTTGTTTAAGCAGGAAAATAGTACGGTCGTCCAGGCGGATCAGCAGTTTTTCATTTCCGGCAAGTTGATGGGACAGGATACTTTCCAGCAGCTTTTCAAGATCATCACCTAACCCCTTTGTTTTTCTTTGAACCGTTGTTGTCTTTTTAGGAACAGGTGAACTTTTGTCCGTGCCGACTTCATCGCTATTTTTAATGGTCTCCCTTAGTTCATCGGCAAGGGACCTTATGCCGGTCATGCCTGATCCTCCCAGCCGAGGTATTGGTCATAGATCAGGTCAAGCAGCGGTAGCACCACAGGCATCAGGATAAGGGGCGTCTGAAAAGTGCTGATCCGCTGGAAATCTACCCGGTCCGCAAGTCCCGGCGCAATGACCCCGAAACGCTCCATTACCCTTTCGATCTCTGCCCTGGTTTCGTACTTGACCGTATTCTTGATCCGGTTGGGTATAAAAATAAAGGGCGCCTTATCGTTGATCTTGCGCAGAACCATTGCAAACAGCAAGGTAGAATCGACTGAAAACTCATCATAGGAAAAAGGGCACAGCACTACATCTGCCGCACCAAATACCGGCAACAGCCCGTCATCATCCATCTTTCCGGGAAGATCGATCAGCACAATCTCACGGGAAACCTTGTTGAGTGATCTGTACAATGCGGGAAAATGTTTAAGGTCTGCCGGTACCACTTCGTAAAGCGGCTGATTTTCCAGCACTTTGGCCTTTTCAGCTTTGGAGTACAACGATTGCTGATAGTCCATATCCAGGACGGTCACCGTTCGGTTTTGTACCTGTGTAAGGTAGTTTGCAAAAAGTAGGGTCAGCGTACTTTTTCCGGCGCCCCCTTTCTGATTTCCAATTAATATGACCATGATTGTAGATTTTAAATAGTATGAAATATTAAGCGTTCTATATTGGTGGCGGATTTACTACCGGGTGTTCGTCCGCGCCTTGCGCTTTCGCTGCCGGTTACGTCCGAGTATAGCCTCATCGTCGATGTCATCTGAAATGTCAATATTGAGTTCTGGCATCCAGGTTGTGTGTGAAGTTGTTTCAGGCAAAGTCTTGCTGTCTTCAACTGTGTCGCCTTCATTTTCAAAACCCTTAGGTTCTAGCATTTCTGTTTCGCCATCCAGCCGGTCTGCGCCTTGGTTGGCTCTTTTGGTTCTGGTATTCGCTAGTTCCTGTATAGCGTCCGCTTGCAGGGAAGGTTTGATAAATTCTGCAATCGGCATCAGGTCGTTCCCTTTGTAGGCGGTTTTTTTCGCATGGTCAATAAGGGTATAGCCATAGGGCGGCTTGTCGGTTGTTCCATGAAAAAGTACCTCGACACCAAATTTTCCAGCTAATAATTGGGCCATTTCAGAGGTATAGGCGGTAGGCTTTGCAGACCGTCCTCCGGGCAATGGTGCCATAACAGGAATAATGGCCGGATCGTGGATTTTGCGATAATCATAGAAGATGGCCCGGAGCTGGGCTAGCCTGTCTATATTCTTATCATACAATTTGATCCGGGCATCTACTTCGGCCAGTTCAACGCTGGCCAGCTGCTTGCCGAATTTAGAAACCTGATATCCTGTACCTACTAGTTTCAGCGAATAGCCCTGCATTTCCAGGGTCATCATAAATTGGGCGCGAGTGGTAAAATGATAGCTAAATGCTTTGGTGAGGTCAGTTTCGGCCTTGTACTTTTCATCTTCCCCCATAACCTGGTTCAAAACCTCGTATGCCTGCAATTGCTCAAAACTATCCTTGATCTTTCGGCCCTCCTTGTTAATGCGGGTCGAAACCATGTGAATATGATTGTTATCGGTATCCTTATGAAATACCAACAGGTAAGGCTGATCGCCGTAGCCCATGCCGCGAAGCCATCTGTCGGCGATCTCTGTTAGCTGTTCCTTTGAATGGGAACGGCCTTTGCAGGAAATGACCGCATGGAATTGAGGCAATTTTATACGTGCGCTTCTTGCGGACCATGCGGCCAGATAATTAAAATAATCTTTGGGGCGCAGATGATCTAAACCCTGCAAAGCACCGAAGTTCGCCGTTTTTAGCAGTTCTCCTTTGTCCATTTCTACCTTCCCGAGATTGTAACTGATGCCGTTAAAGCTCTGGGACTTAGCGGCAGATGGCCGGAGAATTTTCACGATCATTGTGTGTCACTTTAGTAAGCGGATGATCTGCCTCAAAGCCTTTTCAAGTTCCCGCTGATCGCTGATGTACCGGACAAATAGTTCATTGAAAGTGGCTGTTATGTCCTGGCTTAACTGTCCCTGCTTGCCAAGTACGTTTGCGTGCCGGGCAAGCTGATTGATGTTATTACCCGCCCGGCCCAGCTCTGCGCCGATATGGTCAAGATGGTTTAGCAGCTCCCGGCCGTTGAGCAGCATTTTGCCGGAGTTCCTCAATACTCTGATACGTACTATGTCGGCGCGGCTGATCCCCAGAGATTTTTCCAGTTCCAGGAATTGCAATAATTCTTCTTCAGTCAGACGGAGTTCAAAGCGTCGTGTTTTCTTGGGAAATGTGTTTTTCATTTGGCCACGTTATTAAACCCGCACCTTATAAGACTGGATCGATTTAAATATTTCCAGCGCGACCTGCGGAACGATAGCATTGCCGTAAGCCTTTACGCTTTCGGCTCGCCAGGCAGAAAAGGCAATTCCGTCCAGTTCGGCGGGAAGCCCATCATTTCCGCCACAAAACGGGGGTTCAGCTGGCCATACTTGCCAGCCGGGAATGTGGTTTTGCCAGTCTGTTCCGCGCCGGGCAATATGCGGATCAGGCGGTCCAATATCGACACTGGCGTATTGTTCGGTGCCAGTTTGTATGTGGTTGATTGCGCCTGAAGTGTGTAGTAGATCAGAAAATCCGTCAAAGAGACCTGCCCGCCCGTTCCCTTGTCGTTCTTCCGGTCGGCCAGTTCCCGGCCTTCCTGTACCTGCGCTACCGTTGTCCCGGTATTGGCGATCTCTGTCGCGGTTGGCGTGGGCAACAAACCAGACCCGGTCCCTTTGGTGCGGGGCGTTAAGGGCAGCAGCCGGAATACACAGAACGACTGGCGTGCCGTCTTTAAGCTGTGGTAATACATATCCTGCTGCACTGATCTCTGAAATGATGCTTCCGATAACCCTTCGCTGGAGTCGGACAATGGTGCTGTCCGCCTCGTGGTCACCGTCCTGACAAAAAAGCTCAACCGCTTTAATTTCCATTTCAGATAAACTGTCTGGTTCGAGAATGCTGAACAGGCCAGCAACGTTTTCAAGAACGATCCACTGGGGTCTTGCTTCTGTAATAATTCGGCAAGCCTCCGGGAAGAGGTAGCGGTCATCCGCTTTGCCCTTTCGCTTTCCGGCGTGACTGAAAGGCTGGCAGGGAAATCCCCCGCTGATGATGTCAACACGTCCTCGAAACTGAGCTGCGCTGAATTGAAAGATGTCGTCATAATGATGGGTGTTAGGCCAGTAATGTTTTAGTATGGTTTGACAAAAAGGGTTCCTTTCGCAGGAGAAAATATTTGTCCATCCCATCCAGGTAGCGGCGATGTCAAAACCGCCGATACCGCTAAATAGACTGCCGTGGCTAAGCATTGGCGGCGCTTTTAAATAAATTAAGGGTTGAAAAAAACGGGCATGGGAAAGCCCTGACGAGTTTTCCCGTCAAAGGATTGCTGAATAACATACTTTAAAAATTAAGGGTTAAGAACTGGAACGGGGCGGTTGCCCTATGGCGGTGGTATGACCGCGTTGTCGGAAAAAAAGGGAGTTGCGACCTTTTTTCTCCCTCAGTCTTGCCTTTCCCCAGCGGGGTTAGGCAAGGCGAGGCAAGTTCGTTTTTGTTGGTCAGCCCAGCCGTAGGCGGGCTGTACGGACAAAAACACAACTTGCCCAATACAAAACAAAAAAGGCGGTTATGCCGTTTAGGTGAAAAAGGGGACATCGCCCCAGCTTTGACCGTGTTTTTCGTGCAACACGCAGAAGTCAACTAGGTAGTGCGCTGTACCATCGTATATAGGTTTAGTCGCCTTTAAGAACAACCCGATATACGATTATAGGAATATTTATCCCCTTGAATAAACAGCTATTCAAATAGCGGTATATCCGTATAAAAGCTAAGCGTATATACAGATATGGAAATAAACAGCCATACTGATAAACGGATAGCTGTAAATCCATATAGGCAGATAAATGCATAGCCATTTAGCTATGCAGACAGCTATCCAAATAGAGGGAAATATAGGCGTGTATATATTTGCCTGTAGACATAGATGAATATCCATATTATTATATATAGAAATAAATAGATAGCCAGATAAACAGCTAACCATTAAGCTGAATAGCCGTTTATACAAATAGCTGAACTGGGTTACCGTTTCCGGCTGGTTTGATGACTTAGTATTTCTGCGGATGGTTTATATGCCGAGCGGTTTGGGTCGTGCAGGCTGGCTTTCAATTTATCGTTATAATCGTTATATCCCTGGTACTCATAAGACCGATCAACCGCAACGGGTATTTCTTTTTTTAGTTCCTGCAAACATTTACGGCCAGGGCCGTCATTGTCAAAATACACATCTACCGTTTGAAAGTTACCGATCCTTTCCATGGCATAACCTAGCATCGTAATGGCATTCAAAACAATAACCGTTGGCCTTGAATCCGGGTGCAGTTTCTGCCAACTCAGGTAATCCGTGTAACCCTCAAATACGGCAACATGATGTGCATCGCCTGGGATCAATGAAATACCTTTGGGGCCAATGCAGCTCTTAAAACCCTTTGCATTGGAGAATTCCCAGGAACCGTGTTCGTTTTGCCAGCCGACCGCATAATACACAGAAGTATTTTCAGGGTTATTTGTACGCTTGTAATAAACTTCCTTTACCTGCTGGGCTTTTGCGATGTCAAAAAGCCCTCTTGAAAGCAGGTATTGGTTAAGCACGAAATTACTGCCGAGTTCCCGGACGTCTGTCAACTTCCATTCAAAGGTTCCTTTTTCGGGATCTGGAGCGTACATTTTGGGCGGGACGTATTCAGGGATCTTTGCGGTATCAAGATTGCAAACCTCCTGTATCTTGTTCAGCACCTCCACAAAGGAATGGTTCGGCCAGTAAGCCATGCCCAGCTGTACGATACCGCCCTTATAAATTCCTGTCGCACCTGGCCCGCCCCAGTCTTTCCAGCAGTTTCCGGCATCCCACACTGTAAAAGAGGGTGTATCTTTCTTGGTCTCGCGCAGCATACTATGGTAAAAGTGTTCTTTTCCGGTCTTTCTGACCGGATGATGGCCCAAGCGGGCCAAAAAATCCACGATAGAAATATCTGCCAACGTGGAAACATCTACATATTCAGGCATGGCAGTAAAAATTAGTTAGGTATCGGCTTTTTCAATAGCAGATAGCAGTTGTACGTTCAGGTGTTCTTTTCCGAAGAAAAAAGCTACATCCCGGAATTTTGTAGCCCTGCTCTTTGCGGCAGGTAAAAATTCGGGGGCGTTCATGACCAGGATGCTGTGACCTGCCGTCCTGTTGGCATATTTCCAGCTGAGGTAACTGATATAGTCCTCAAACAGGATCAACCTGTCTGTATCGCCAGCTATAAAGGTCATGCCTTTTCTGCCTAGGCAGCCTGCGAAGTTCCGACCCATTACTTCCCAGCCACCATTCTCATTTTGCCAACCGGCAGCAAAAAAATCCTTGCGCCGGTACTTTTCATCAACGACGTAATAATAGACCTCTTTAAGTTGTCCGAGGGCAATCTCCCAGATCCTCTGAGATTGCAGATAGGCGGTGATCTCTGGGTTGCAGCCAATTGGCCGAGTTTCGGCGATATGATAATAAGGAATTTTAACCGCCCGTCTTTTTCTTCTTCCGGCCCGGTCATCGCTTATAATGGTTTCCTGCCGACTGGCACAAAGCAGGCTGATCTTTTCCATAACCTGGTCCGAATTTAGACCTGACCAGTAAGCCATACCAAAATCAATGATGTCACCGCTTTTTTTGGTAAAGCGGTCGAACCACATGTCCAGCTGCGTATTGATGGCAAACGTGGGGCTGGTTTCTGTATCCCTTAAAACATTCAGGTATAGCTTTTCATCGCCTGAGCTTTTGGTAGGCTGGTAACCCAGCCTGGAAAAAAGCATGCTTAGGGATACCTGTTCCCGTGTGGAACCGGTATTTAAGAATGTTGTTATCATAGTTGTATTTATTTAGTATCGGTTTTAGAAATGGAGCATAGCGTCCAGTGACTTGCGGATCGCTTCCGCTTCGGTGCGGTCAATGCGCCATGTGGCCGAGCGGTCACCGTCCTTGCGGGATGTAATGAGCCCTTGTTCAATCCAGCGCTCAATATTTTTCCGGCCGTAGAGGCGGAACGCTTCCGATTTGTTCAGGTAAGGTTTGATTCTGCCTGTTTTGGAAAGCGCCAAATTGGCCCCCATTTCCGCGGCGTCGCGTAAGAGCAGGCCGAGCTGATGGCTGGTCAGTAATATGTTCATGGGAAAATACTTAGAGGTGGAAAAAAATATTCTTTGAGAACCGGCAACGGGTAACGAACCCGGTGCAATCCACTTTTGCCGGTTTATAAATTCGGGACTACCTGCGTCGTATCCTACGATACGGGCTTTCGCCTGCCAGTGCGCTTTCAGTTGTTGGTGCTTGACAGGCCCGGCACAGGGCTGCATACCAGCCTTGACCCGGCGCGGTACTAACCTCACCTTCGCAAAATTTCCTGCTATTCGCAGGATAATGCCTCATCCCCATACGTCAAAGACCTGACGGAAATGATATTCACCTTTCTGCCACAGGCAGGTAGGTGATCCGGTTACTGGATGCTGCAACAGCTTCCAGTTTTTTCCGGTCCAGGCACTTTCGGGAAATTTCGCCATTGCGTGTGATGGGACGTATTAAGCCCTCGCTTATCCAGCGGTCCACATTGCCCCGGCCGTAAAGTCGGTAGGCTTCTGCTTTGGAGAGCTGGTACTGTAACTGTCCGCTTTCGGCAAGTGCCTTCGAGGCGCCTTGCTCGGCAGCGGTTTTTAACAGGTGTACCAGATCTTTCAGCTTCATTTTCTTTCCTTAAAATGTTGGTTTAACTATCATTTCCTGGGTCAAAGCACGAAAATAGAGAGGGGCAAAAACAGGGACAGGGGGTGGCTTTTGATGGTCACCCCCTGTCGCAAAATGGGGTTATAATAGAAATATGTAGGGTTTTTAAATCGAAATAATTTTCCGTTATCTCAAGGTTTCAGTATCCATAAGTTCAGTTAAAGGCATTTCAAGCCCGCTGCACAGGGCATATAAAGTGCTCAGGCTGGGGTCGGTCTGACCCAGCTCGATATAAGACAACTGGCGATAATCTATGCCAGATAGTTCAGCCAGTTTTTCCATGGAAAGCTTTTTGTTATTTCTAAGTTCCCTTACACGGTCGCCAAGCGCTTTTATAATAATTTCATTGCGGACATTCTTCACCCAACGAAATTGCAACAGATATTGTCAGGATATTATGAAGTATACTTCATATTTAAAGATTGATTGCCTAAATTTACCGGGTAATCAAAATTTATTTTTACTTTCAATTGGAAATCCTAATTAATTTATGACATCAATAAATATACCGCTGGCCGAGCTGAATATCGACGCGCTTTTTGTCGAACAATGCCGCCGTTTAGGATTAGCCACTTTAAATGATATTCTGGATTCATCGCTGGAAAGTTTAAGCAAAAAAAAGGATTTTACCTACACCTGGTATGCGGACCTGCTTGCTTTATTAAAAACACACGGCTTACTCGATGAATTTCAGCAGCGTCAACTATGATCCTTTATAATTTGACAAGTTATAATTTTCATTCAGCCAGTTCAGCATGGCGATCAGATGCGCTTTAAGTTTTTGGGCTGTGCTAAACTCTACGTCGGTTGATTTCTTACGCAAACTTTCTGCTGAAATGAACATGGTTTGCGGAGTGTAGAAATGGGCGGCAAAAAAGTTGAAAAGTTCGCCGATATTTTCCTTTAACAGTAAACCCTTTTCGATCTGTACACGGATAAATAAACCGAATTGTGCTACCGGCATATTGATCTTTAGACGGGTCATGGATTTTGCAAGCAGATCATCCTGGAGAATCACACGACGGAGTTGGAGCATTTCAGTGATATAATGTTTTTTTTCCGAAAGGTAACCTAGTAATTGTTCGTCAATGTGTAACCCCTCCTAAAAACCGGACTGCTTAAAGGACGAAAAGTCTTAACTTTAACCAGTCAAACGATGAAGAACTCTATCATTACCGAAACGCAG
>NZ_JBEPPE010000012.1:0-83233 GCF_040547175.1 Mucilaginibacter sp. UYP27 | reverse complement strand
CTGCGTTTCGGTAATGATAGAGTTCTTCATCGTTTGACTGGTTAAAGTTAAGACTTTTCGTCCTTTAAGCAGTCCGGTTTTTAGGAGGGGTTACATAACAAGGTGGCAGTATTGATGGGATTGCAGGAATTGCCGCAATTTAACCAACAGTACGGGAAAGATACCGCAGCAACCATCACGGCGGTTGTCGGCACGGTGATTTCCGGCTCTGTCAGGAATAAGGATACGTTGGAATGGCTGGAAAGGCTTTTTGGTAAATCCAAACAGATGGGCGAAAGCTTATCGATCGACCGCAACAAAACATCCACATCGCTGAACGAAAAGCTGGAAGCACTCATTCCCGCAGGTAAAATAGCTTCGCTCAATTCGGGCGAAATGGTTGGGGTGATCGCCGCGGACGCTCAGGAGAAATTTACGGGACAGTTTGAAACATCCGCAGTTAACTGCCGGATCAATCTGGATATGGAAGCCATCAGGCGCGAAGAAAAGGGTTATAAACCTTTACCCGCCTTTTATGATTTCGGCGGGAAACTGGACGAAAAACTCCGCCAGAACTTTGACCATATCAGCCAGGAGATACAAGAAATGGTGTTGGCCTTCAGGCCAGCTTCGCCAAACATACCCGTTAAAGCAACAATGAAGAAATGAGCGAAAATAATAGCCAGGTGCAACTGCCGGACTTTGTCCTGGTGCATCCGCAATTGAAAGATGATCCTGTGGCCAAACAGGGGCAGATCGGTGTGATTACCGCCGCTATCCTTAATAGCGATGAATTTTATGTTGGCTTTGATGACAAGGAGGTTGGCTTATATGCTGCCGATGCCTTATTGCTGTTCAATCCCTCCGATCAGATCTATCAAAACCTGAAGCAGGATGTCATGAAACTGGCCCCGTCGACATTCAAGGACCTGAAAAACATCGCCCTCTTATTGGATTACGGCACGACAAAGCAACAACGGACGGCGATGGAGATCGCGCAAAGGAACCCGGATGTGATCGCATCGGCGATGGTATCACTGGAGGAAACCCTCGGCCTCGACCAGAGCTATAAACGGGGAAGGTAAACAATTTTAAAGGATCATCATGAAAGACGAAGATACTATAGGCTTAACGGTCATGATTAGCCCGGTACTGTGGATATCTGACTATGCCGGTAAAATCGGCATCATCGAATTTACAGACCTTCCAAACGACAACATTTGGGTAAGATTCGAGGATGAGGAAGTAGACTCTTTTAGTTCCAAAACCTTATTTGTGCTTAAAAATGCGGAGGAAATTAATGAATTGGCTGATACTCATCAGGCTGTTTTTTGGGACCACGTCATTAAAAATCTGCGATCCCTTGCCTTGCTTCGAGCATCGGGATCAGACAGCGGCCTGAAAAGCGCCTTTACCTTTTTGCAGGACGACCCCGAACTCCATCGGCTGGCTACCATTCGGTTGAATGAGGTTATCGATCCCGATCACAAGCGAAAAATAGGAAGATAAAATCTTAAAACTTAAATATTATGGAAAATCAAACTTTGGCCGGAACACTCGTTCTGGTGCAGCCGGATCTTGAAAACGATACCGGACAAAAAAAAGGGCAGATCGGTGTGCTGACTTACGCCCGTTCTGAAACGGAAAACTATGTCAGGTTTCCCGAAGGCGGGGAAGCCTTTTACCCCGCAGGACAGGTGATGATGCTTAAAGACAAGCAAAAGGTTTTCGATGACCTGACCAATAACGGCTCTGCTATGCCCCTCGATGATTTTAAGGCCATGTACAAGATCATGTTATTACAGGAAAGGGGAACGTCGCAAGCCTTATATTCAGCTTTGGCCATTGCCAATGACCATCCTGGTGTACAGGAACGGGTATTGGATGCTATCAGTCAAACGCCTAAACAGGAATTAGCCAAATCCTATGGCCGATGAAAATACTGATCAGCTTTTGCCTGGTCTGCCTCCCCCTTAAACACCTGGTAATAAATTCTGATTTCGGTTACCGCATTCATCCCATTACGGGCAAATATGCCATGCATGCCGGTGTTGACTTTAAAGCTCGCCATGATACCGTATTTGCCATCCTTGATGGCGAAGTAAGATCTGTCGGCTATGATCGTAAGCTTGGTATTAACATTCGCCTGTATCATGGAGGTGAACTGGAATCAGCTTATGGTCACCTCAGCGCGCTATTGGTTAGGCCTCAAGACCATGTGGCAGCCGGTGAAGCTATCGCCATCTCCGGTTCATCTGGAAGAGTTACCGGCGAGCACTTGCACTTCAGCATCTGCTACCGGCATCAATACATCAATCCAATTAAATTTTTATATGAACTGCTAAAAAAACAAGAAAATGAACGACAAAAATTTCAAAGCACTTCCCATTCAGCTTTCGAATAAGCTGATCGCGGAGATCAAAGAGGGACATTCCCTGTTTCAAAAACCGGTTAAAGAAAACGGCCTGCCCGCCTTTGTTAAACCGATCAATCCAACTACAGGTAAAGGCTACAGTGCCATGAATGCGCTGATCCTGGGTATGCAGCGGCATGACGATCCGCGCTGGATGTCGGCAGACGCTGCGCGTTATGCCGGCAATTGGGTCAAAAAGGAGGAAAAGGGGACGATGATCGAATTTCCAAAGACAAGCGACATCCAGGCTATCCGAACCGCAGAAGGTAAGGTTATCAAAGATGATGCAGGGGTTACACAAACCAAAACGGTAGAATTTGAGAAACCTCAGCGTAGCCAGGCATTCCTTTTCAATGGCAGCCAATTAAAGGATATACAGCCACTAGAAGAGTTTTTGGCCAAACAAGACGAAGGGCAAACGATGTCACCTGGCGAACGTGCGGCAAAACTGATCGAAGACAGCAAAGCAGTGATCATTCACGGCGGCCAGGAGGCTTACTACGATAAACAACGTGATGCCATTTTCATGCCGGAGCCAGAGCATTTTGAAAATGAAACCAAATATCTGCAGGCCGCCGTTCATCAGTTGGCACACTGGTCAGGGCATGAAAGCCGGTTGAACCGCCCGATGGAAGGAAAATTTGGTTCGCTGGATTACGCCCGTGAGGAAATGCGTGCCGCCATTGCCGGAATCCTGATCGGTGGTGAATTGAAGATCGGCCATAATTTCGGTCAAAAGGATACCTATATGAGCAGCTTTGCAAAGATCTTGAAGGATGAACCGTTTGAGATCGCCAAAGCGACAAGGGATGCGCAAAAAATTGCCAACTTATTATTGGGCGTTTCACAGAAGCGGGAGCAAAAACAGGCCCCGGAAGCGGTAAGCTTCAAAAAAGGTGACGAGATCGCTTATTTGGACACTACCTACAAGGTTTTGGAAACGCGTAAAGACAAAAGTATCAAGGTGGAAGCTGGCGATGGAAGCCGAAAGGTTATAAAACCGGAATTTGGCCTCTACAAATCCCTTTTGGAGGCGAAAGCCAACCCACGTGAACCTGAGATGGTTTTGGAGGAAGAACAGGGCCGGTCAGAGGAACAGGGTCAACAACAAAAAATCGGACGATAAATGAACCTGGTTAACTTTCATGAAGATGATCTCCCGATCAAGGATCTGGAAACCATCGGGCTGGCCGCAGGCGGTCAGCTCTTGTTTAATGTCGATGACCTGAAAGCTTTGCTTTCAGGTCGCCGGACTTCATTGCTGGAATTGCGCGATCTGGAAACAGATAACATCAAGATCAGATCTATCAACGCGAAGGTATCGCTGAAACCAAATGAATACGGTAAACTGGACCTGCTTATTCACCCGATATACCGCAAAGCGCCAACCCCGGATTTCTTAAGTGAGACGGAGGCGCAGCAACTGCGAAAAGGTGAGGTAGCCAGTTTATTAAAGATCACTCTTGATAATCACGGAGCCAAAAAAGAGATGCTGGTCGAATATGATCCGGAAACAAAAGAATATATCGTTTCGGATACCGAAAAGATCCTGGTTCCGGATATGGTGAATAATGAATTCCTGACGCCTGCACAAAAAGAAAATTACCGCAAAGGTAAGGAGGTGCAAATTGCTGATGGTACCAAACTCAGTTATTCCGGTACAGATCATCACGGCATCCGTTCCAATAAACTGGCGCTTGTGGCCTCTATTTTGATCGATGGCGGTCTTTCCTATATGGTGTATAAGGGTTTAAATGCCATGTTCAATCAGAAGCGGGAACAAAAATCAGCTGAGAAATTAAGCCCCGGTTATCACCAGGCGATAAAAGACATCGAAAATCAGCATGGATTTAAGCCGAATCAGTTTGAACAATCTCAAACCCGCAAAGGCAGGTAACACTGATGGACATATTAACAAAGCTTGGCATTTCTCCGGAGATCCAAGCCTTTTTCAATCCCCCTGCCGGCCTTTCCTTTAACTATGGTGACCAGCAAGAACATTACGGCGAAGGTTTTCATACGGTTCCTTCCACACAAGACCTTTGGGTGGCTGGAAGTCAGCAGGCAAGCCATGTTATCATTACTTATTCGGCAATGGAGGCGATGGCCTTTATTACACTAAACAGGCACCGGTATCCCAGGCTGGAACAACTATCTTTTATCGCTATTGGCAACAGGTTCTATATAGAGCAAGCGGACTGGATCAGGCAGAATTTTCAAGGAAGGAGGTTTACCCTGGTATTCAGTAAAGACCTCATTGGGCATATCACCGATATTAAATTAACGGCCGGTATAAAAAATATCGCCATTAGGATATTTCATTCTGGAAATGAGGTGATGGTCTATCGGGATAACTTGTTGCATGTTTTTCACAATGAACAGATCTCGCTCCACGCTTTTCAGGAAGTCTTTAGCATTCGCCCACGGTTTCGAACCGGTAAACCGGTTCATTCATTAACTTTTTTAGATCAATTAAAACATGACGCAGAACGATGAAATTCTATTAAGGCCGGCAATGCTTTTCGCATTCCTAAAAGCCTTGCCGCTAATTACGCTGGCCATCACCTTTCTTTTGCTGGCCTGGTGGCTGTCCCCGTATTTTATTTTATTCAGCCTGGTGGTATGCGGTTTCGCCTGGTACAGGTTATTATATATCCGTAGTTTTCAATATCTGATCACCCATGAATATATCAGGATGACGAGCGGTATCTTCTTTAAACGTATTGATCAACTGGAAATGTTCAGAGTGAAGGATTACATCATCACCCAATCTTTTATGCTACAGCTATTCAAGCTGATGTACCTGACCTTAAAAAGCACTGACCCTGAAAATCCGGTCATACAATTGCAGGGAATACCCGAATCACACATTACGGATACTATTCGGGATAGGGTATTAGAAGCGCGAAAAAGCAATAATATTTACGAATTAAATTAAGTAAGTACTTGGAAATTAGTAATTTAATTAGTAATTTTATATTGACAATTTGAGTTATGAAAGCCATTATAAGAAACATATTGCTTGCCTGTTTGATCTCGACATTTGCCTTTTTTGGAGCCGTTGGAAGGAAACATTCCAGGGATAAAATGACGGCAGCCGAAAAGGTTGAAGCTAGGAAGGAAGCACTTACCTGTTTGTCTGTAGCATTCTTAGCTTGTGGATTGTGTGCCTGGCGCTGTTCCGTGCTCAATCGGAGATTAAACGCCGAACGGGAATACCAGCGCAGGTTTAATGAGTATATGCGTAATTCTGCGTTTCATCGCCAATATTAAATTTAAGATATTTAGTATATATATTATTGAAAGTTCCGAGGCTGCAAACCTTGGGACTTTCTTATTATAAATAAACCCATAAAAGGAATTTGCAATACATTTTTCCACAATTTGAATTTGCATTTTGCTAAAGAATTTTTACTAATGAAGGATAATTTTTATGATTTCGTAGCAGTTGAACTGCAAAAAAGCCTGCCTGACAGCTGGCAAATGGTACAGGAAGAAAAACCAAACGGATATGAATTATGTGGTAACAGTCCTGCCTTTTTAGCGCTCAGAGACAGTAAGGCGAGGCAGGTTAACTTATTTGTGTGGCCCCTTTCTTTAGAACTAAATGCAGGATTGGAAAAGAAACTATTAATATTAAGGGATGATATCATTGCTGAAGGCACACTGTTCATAGTGATCAACGAGGAAATTGAAGAAATGCGTTTAGGCAACACAGGTGTTTTTATTTCGGAAAAATTGCTGATCCACTGCCCCAATTTTATTTGGGTAACTTGTTGCCGAGATAAAAAATATAAAATAACCTTCGATGGTATTCATTTTGAAAACCTCCATGTTGGGCTTTCAAATATTTGGAATGCTAAGGTTACTTATGTTGGTCCTAAAATAGGATCTCAACCAGTTAATCTGGAGATCATGAGCGATACCTGTTGGAAGTGTCAGCGGAAAATCAAAACAGTGACTGGTATCGTTTTTCCCAATCGCCAACTAAAAAATTGGAACAACCCTACCTGGCAATATTATCATAGTCTGATTTCATTAGATCATGTCAAAGGAAAAAGCGCAGATTTGATAGAAAAATTCGTTGTCACCCTTCGACAGGATGATGCTAATATAACGACGGTAGGTTATAAATTTAGTAACACGGTCAGAAGAAGCTATTTTGCAGCCGCTTGCCCTTACTGTGATGCCTTGTGTGGAAGTTTTTACGTAATCGATAGCCGCATGGATTATTTACATTCGCTGCAAAGCCGTATGGATGGCAGCTTAAACTATTATTCCATCACATTGGACGTTGATCGCTATTTGATTCAATCCCTGTTTGTTAGCTCCGAAGGTTGTGATCATACGACCGATGCAGGTTGGGGTAGGCATAAATAAGCAATTTACCCATATAGTTATTGCAAATTTACGTTACCATAAGTCTAACAAGAAGGGAGCCACCAAATTTTACCGTATTAATCAGGTTTAAATTATTTATTCCTATTTTGCAACATCTGAGCGGATATTCTTTACCGCTTTTGTGATAAGGTTTAGGTTGAAAGTCCCCGGCAGCGAGTGTTGGGGACTTTTATTTTTACACTTATCTCCCTTTATTCGGCTAATAACAGCCTCAATCAATCTGTTATGGATATTTCAAAAGAGATCTTGTTTAATTCAACGGGCAATATCATAAAAGAGAATTTAATTGCACTTTATGGCTCATTGTTGTCCGGCGAAGTAATAATACGATTAGCCGAACACAAAAATTTTGATGCTGCGAGAGTCGAGTTCCAAACCTGGGATGAGCGGTCGGTTGTAGAAATGGGCAACCTTTTAGGTCAGGACTACCGGACTCAGACAATGATCTATAAAATTAAGGATGAATACATTGCTGCCCTTTTCCTTAAAACCCTGATAAATGAGTGGGAAAATAATCGACTTAAAAAAATACGTGTCCGTTTGGAAGATCCCGTTCAACAATAAATGGCTGCCGAATGGCGGAAAAGCGATTATCAGGCGTGGTTCCGCATATTGATCTTGCTGGAACCGACATGTCAGAACCAGCCAGCCTGAATTTATTTATAATAACATCAGGAACAATACCACTAATCCTCACATTGATTCTAACCAGGATAAAAATCAAGGCCGCAGGAGAGGCAGGTAAACCCGATAAGCGTCTTTTTTAGGATATATGTGCTTTTATATATAAGTCCCCATTTACAAATTATTTTTGTTATGAAAAACACTTGTTTGCTAAACAAGAATTTATCCACACGAACTTTATTTCTCGCTTGGAAAGAAATTTTGTTGATGGTTCGAAATAACATCAGCACCAATACTGGAAAATGGAAAACCCTCCATTATTCCGATGTCCCCATTGAAATCGCATCAAAGGCGTTTTTAATGGGGTTTTTGCTGTTGGGCGAAAATAAAGTAGTCCAGTTTTGTTTTAATGAAGTCGCTTGATGCGATAATCCTTTAAGGCAAGGGGATGTGAATTTGCAGGCCGTTTCAGGTACTTGCTAATGAATTTAAGAATGCCCGGTCTATTTGGGCCTCTTCCTATTATAGTGTAAGACAACAGTCTCAACACCTCCATATAAAATAATTAAAAGACAGGTGAATAAATTTCAGGACTTAGATGTCTTACGTAAGACAGATCTTACCGTGGAGGAAGTTAAGCGCCATTCCGCATTCGCCAAACTTTCTGAAAACCAAATTTTGGACATCATAATCACCATCAAAAAGATTACAGAAATTGCCTTCAATTGCAATAATATTTCGAGTAAAAATCTTGGAGAAGCGGGTGAACATGTGTAAATTGAACTTCTTTCTAATCTTTTAACGCGCATACTTATGATTGAAATAACTCCATTTGACACATTTGCGAAAGGGACAATAACATCAAGTAAAGTACGTGGTACAAACTGTGTAATTTATACGAGAGTAAGCAGCAGGGAGCAAGCTGATAATTTAAGTTTGGGCACACAACTGAAAGGATGTAATCAATATGCCGAAAGACTAAAATATAAAGTATTAGCCCAATTTGGCGGAACATATGAAAGTGCCGAAAATGATGAGCGAAAGGAATTCATCGCGATGCTGGCATTTGTAAAAAAGGCCAAGGAAAAAGTATCTTACATATTAGTTTACAGTTTGGAGCGTTTTTCCAGAAATGATAACTCCATCTGGTTAAGCGGCGAACTCAGAAAGTTAGGAATAGAAATAGTTTCAGTTACCCAGCCTATTGATACCTCTAGCGCATCGGGACAGATGCAACAAAAAATGCTTTTCTTATTTGGGGAGTTTGATAATCAACTCAGGAAACAAAAATGTACAGCGGGTATAAAAGAAATGCTGCTGAGGGGGGATTGGCCAACTGCTCCACCACTTGGGTTTGATATCGTGCGCAGTAATGGTATTCGTAAGATAGTCGTTAACGAAAAGGGGAAACTTTTGAGGCAGGCCTACGAGTGGAAATCACAATACAACTTATCAAATGAAGCCATTCGCGGAAAGCTACTGGAGAAAGGTTTAAAATTAAACCATCAAAGGATATCAGAAATTTTTAGAAATCCATTCTATTGCGGATTAATGGCCCATAATATGCTGGAAGGCCGTATCGTTGAGGGCAATCAGGAAAAATTGATTTCCAAAGCCACCTTTTTGAAAGTCAACGGAATTTTAGATCAGAATGCTCATGGATATTCTTTAAAAGAAGAGAATGAAGCCATTCCTTTAAAGCGTTTTACAAAATGTGCGGAATGCGGCAAGCCGCTTACTGGCTACCTTATGCGCAAAAAAAATATCCATTATTATAAGTGTAAAACGCGCGGCTGTAATACCAACAAGAATGCCAAATCTCTGAATGAGACTTTTTATAATTTGCTAAATAACTTTACATTAAGTTTAGATCACGATTTTCTACAGCTTATCCGTCAACAAGCTATAGCAACTTTCAATCAACTATTTAAAGGTGAAGAAGAAGCTTACGTTTCTTTAGCCAATCAATATAAAGAGCTAAAGAAAAAGATAAATCGCCTGGAAGAACGTTATATCGAAGAAGAAATTAATAGTGAATTATACAACAAGTTTTCTGAGAAATATCTTTTGGAAAAAGACGAATTGGAAGGTAAGATTTTAAAAGCCTCCAAAAAAAGTTCGAACCTTGGAGATTGCATCGATATTTCGTTGGAAATAGCTTCAAAAATGGCTGAAAAGTGGGTTTTAAGCGACTATGTGGTTAAGCAAAAGATTCAGTCATTAGTGTTTCCAGACGGCATTACTTTTAGTAAGAAAAAAGAAGAAGTTCGAACCCCGCGAATTAATTTTTTGTTTTTGTATATTACTTATTTTCAGCAACTTATGAGTAATAAAAAAAGCGGCATACCAGAATTAAATCTGGATTTTGCCGCTTTCGCCTGTTTGGTAGCGGGGAGCAGGATCGAACTGCCGACCTCAGGGTTATGAATCCTGCGCTCTAACCATCTGAGCTACCCCGCCGAAAAAAATATGGTTAGCTAAATTTACTTTAGCGCCCTTTTGTAGTCATATCAATGATACTTCCGAAAAAGGTTTGCAAATATAGCAGAAATTCGCTTCCTTTAGAAAAAATGTTAACTTTTACCCCCTGATTGATTTTTGTAACTATTGACCCCTATGTCCGAGAAGAAGAAATTTAATATTGAGTACGAGATAAAATCGTCACCCAGAATACTATACACTTTCCTGAACGAAGCAAACGGCCTTACCCAATGGTTTGCAGATGATGTGAGCGTTCGTGACCAGATCTATACCTTTACATGGGACGATGAGAAGCAAAACGCCAAATTAGTATCCCTCAAAGAGAATAAACTGGTACGTTTTAAATGGCTCGACGACGAACCCCAATGCTATTTTGAAATGGAGATCATACAGGACGAACTGACGAATGATGTTGCCCTAAGCATTACTGATTTTGCCACCGAAGAAACCATTGCCGAACGTAAACTGATATGGGATAACCAGATCGATTACCTCATAAGCACCCTGGGCGCTTAAGCACTTTTATTTCCCTATTTTTGTATCAGCGAAACTGACCCGCATGCAATTATTTGCACGCATAAACGTTTCTGTCCCTGTATACAAACGCCCTGATGAAAAAAATACATCTGTTACTGCTTAAATCATTTATAAGGCCTTTTATAGTAACCTTATTAATAGTGATGTTTGTACTGCTGATGTTATTTTTGTTTAAGTACATCGATGACCTTATTGGTAAAGGTTTCCAATGGTATATCATCCTGGAACTGATGATGTACAACTCGGCCACTAATCTGGCAATGGCATTACCGTTGTCTGTTCTTCTCTCATCCATCATGACGTACGGTAGCCTTGGTGAAAACTACGAGTTGGTGGCTATCAAATCGGCAGGTATCTCGTTACGCCGCGCCATGTACCCTATGATGGTGGTTGTTTTGGTGATTAGTATCGCTGCTTTTGCTTTTTCGGACTACATGTTGCCGATAGCTAATCTTAAATATTTCTCGTTACTATATGATGCCCGCAAACAAAAATCTGCCGATCTGCTTCCCGAGAATATTTTTAGTAACCGTTTCCCGGGATACACTATTCGGGTAAAACATAAAGATCCCGATGGACAAACGCTGCACGATATCATGATATATCATAAAGGAACGCTGGAAACAAACCTGGACGTTACCTTCGCAAAATCGGGTTTAATGTACCGTTCTAAGGATGACCTGTTCCTGATATTAAAATTAAGAGATGGTATAATGTACCAGGAGGAGCCGGGCGACCAGGGTAATAGTATGCCAAGGCAGCGTTTAAGGCGTTTCAGGTTTGGAGAAACGGAATACAAGTTTGATCTTTCCGATTTCAAAATGACCCGCACCGACCAAAGCGAGTTCAGAAATGCATCGCAAATGATGAACCTTAGGCAATTGCAGCATTACGTCGACTCATCTAAAACACTTCTTGATAGCAACGTTAAAGTAAATTATGCGCTGTTATCAGCATATATGAAATATACAACGGTGCCGGCAAAATCAAAAGTGAAAGCTTTCCCGGCCGATAGCATTAAGATGAATGGACAGAGCGAAAAAATTAGCGCCTTCAATAACGCTTTAAGTGAAGTACACCAGATACAGGATGTTTTAAGGAACCGTGCCGAGATGCATAAAGATACTAACAGGGGTATTCGCCGTTACGTGCTGGAGTATCAGAAGAAATTTACCCTTGGCGCAGCATGTATAGTTTTGTTTTTAATAGGGGCGCCACTGGGGGCTATAATCCGTAAAGGGGGCCTTGGGCTGCCCGTGGTGGTATCTGTTATCTTCTTCCTTATATACTACATCATCGGCACTATTGGCGAAAAATCTGCCAAAGAGGGCGATCTGTCGCCGTTGGTTGGCGCATGGGTATCTATTATTGTATTGTTCCCCATAGGCCTTTTCTTAAGCTATAAAGCAGCAACAGATTCGGCAATATTTGATATGGACCTGTACAAGCGTTTCTTTAAGCGCTTTAAGCTGCGTAAAACCAAGCCCGTATAGTTTTACAAAATACCGACCTTATTCCACTTATTATCGTATAAATTTGTACAACATCAGCTTTATCATAGCTGACCCCTACAAAAGAAAATTAAAAATGCTAAATACTATACCGGAAGCTATCGAAGCTATAAAAGCAGGCAAAACCATTATTGTGGTTGATGATGAAGACCGCGAAAACGAGGGCGACTTTTTAACTGCAGCCCGCAACGCAACGCCCGAAACCATCAACTTTATGGTTAAATATGGCCGTGGTTTGGTTTGTACCCCTATAACCAAAGAACGTGCGCACCAGCTTGAGCTTGAGCCAATGGTAAGCCGTAACACAACATCGCACGAAACTAATTTTACCGTATCGGTTGATCTGTTGGGCCATGGTTGTACCACAGGTATTTCAGCTACCGACCGTTCAAAAACTACTTTGGCGCTGATAGACCCCGCCACCAAACCTGCCGACTTAGGCAGACCGGGGCATATATTTCCGTTAATAGCTAAAGACGGTGGCGTACTGCGCCGTTCGGGCCATACCGAAGCCGCTATTGATCTTTCTGTTTTAGCAGGGTTCGAACCTGCAGGTGTCATCTGCGAAATAATGAAGGAAGATGGCGACATGGCCCGTTTGCCCGAATTATTGGTGATGGCCAAAGAATTAGACCTTAAGATAGTTTCTATAAAAGACCTCATCGCTTACCGCTTAAATACCGAATCGATGGTACGCAAGGAGGTATCTGTAAAGATGCCTACCGAGTGGGGCGATTTTGATATGATAGCCTACACGCAACTGGATACCGGCGAAAATCACCTTGCCCTTGTTAAAGGGGAATGGGAGCCTAACGAACCTGTTTTAGTGCGCGTACACAGCTCTTGTGTTACCGGTGACATATTCGGGTCGTGCCGTTGCGATTGTGGGCCACAGCTACACAAAGCTATGGAGATCATCAGCAAAGAGGGTAAAGGTGTTATTGTTTACATGAACCAGGAAGGCCGCGGCATTGGGCTGGTAAATAAACTAAAAGCATACCATTTGCAGGAAAATGGGCTCGACACCGTTGAGGCTAACATCAAATTGGGTTTCCAGATGGATCAGCGCGATTACGGTATCGGCGCGCAAATTTTGCGTAGCCTGGGTATCTCAAAAATGCGTTTACTTACCAATAATCCTAAAAAACGTGCCGGCCTTATTGGTTACGGTTTAGAAGTGGTTGAGAACCTGCCGATAGAGATTGCATCAAACCCACATAACGAAGCCTACCTGCGTACCAAACGCGATAAAATGGATCACGCTATTATGCGCGAGCATTAATTACTAATTGTCGCCTTCTGTATCCTCGTTGTTTCTATCGTCTGATGATTTAGAAGGTGTTGGTGTTGATATATTAGTTGCCGGTACGGGCGCGGGGCTTACAGGCGCTCTATCGCGGCGGCTTTGCCTGAAAATGTTCCTCAAAAATTCGCCAAAGGTGTCAAAATCGCGTTGGTAAACCAAACCGATTCCATTTACATATTGTACGCCAAGCTGGTCGTTAATACTGTTCAGCGTAGTGCTGTTCAGCGCACGGTACGAGTAACGGCCCCTCAAGTTACCGTCCTTACGGATCAGGTACTGAATCTCAAAATCTTTTGTCAGCGTTCTAAAGTCAGTATTCAACAAACTCTGGCGGTTGTTAAAAAGATCGCTGGTGCCGCTGTTTGAGTACAAACTGCCGTTGATGATCAGCCTGTCGTTCAGGAATTTTAAAGATGCGCTCGCGTCATTAAATGAACGTATATTTAAATCGAAATATTTGATGTTGGACTGAGAGATAAAGCTATTCAGTTTATTAAAGGCAAACTCGCTTACAGCCTCGCCGGCCGTACCCAATACCTGGTTAGTTAAGTTACTACCCGTGCCAGATGCAAAGCTTCGCCTTACAATAATGCTTAGAGCCTGCTGGCTGCGGTTATTATTATCGGCAAGATAGGTGTTCAAATCATCCTTAATAGATGGATCTACCGGGAAGTTAAAATTGAAATCGATATTTGGTTGCAGGAGCGACTTTGTCAATATCAGCTCAGCTTGTACCAATACCTGTTTAGGTTGGGGTGCTTGCAGGCCGGCAGCTGTATAAAGTGGTGCGATATTGGTACGCACCTCATACACTGCTTTAAGATTAATTTCCGCGTTTGACGGGTTGCCCGTCCAGCGGATGGTACCGCCCTGGTTAACCACAAAGTTTTTACTGATGAAATCCTTAGCGGTAAATTCAAACTTCCCCGATGTGATTCCGAAGTCGCCAAACATCTCAAAATCGCCAAGGCTGTTTATGTTCAAGCGTAAATTCTTAGCTGTTCCGGTACCTTCTAAAACGCCATAATCGGTACTTATCCTAACGGTAGTTTGTTCGTCAATCGTTAAATCGAAATTCAGTGTAACTCCGTTAAAAGCCTTAATTTTATCAATAACTTTTTTGGTAGTGTCGCTATGGTCAACCCAGCGGATAAAATCATAATCGGCCGCGGTAGATGATGTATTAAGCGGAATATTGAATACGGTACCGGCTTCGGTACTTGCCTTTATATCGATCTTCATGTTATCGATAGGGCCGGTAAAACTAAATGTACCACTGCCATAGGCCACACCGTAATAAAGGTGATTATCCTTAAAAGTTGTATTTAGCGCCATTAAGTTTTTGGCTTCCAGCGATATGTCCAGCGTAGGGTTCGAGATATTGTTCAGGTCCACAGTCCCGTTAGCTTCGCCTGTGCCACCGCGAATATCCTTCAATATCATCTTATCTATTTTGACAATACTGTTGGCTACCGTTAGCTTATCATTTACCGTGTAGGCCGTTTTCAGGTAATTTACCGTGATGCCCGTATTATCTAATGACACTGTTCCGTTAAGTGCCGGCTTAGACGGCGGACCCGTAAGTTTGAGGTTGGCCGATACGGCTCCTTTAACGTTAGATACAAGGTCTCTTATAAATGGCTCGAATATAATAGCCTCGGTATGGTCCATCTTTATATCAAAGTCCAGCTTGTCGTCGGTTTCCTTGCCAAGCGTATATACGCCGGCAATGTTCATGGTTTCCAAGCCTTTGTTTGTAATATTAAGCTTAACATTGGCCAGCCCGCGGTCGTTATCAAGGTTTGAAACGATCTTAACGTCACCTACCAATGTCTTGTTCATCATTAAGGAGTCTATCCCCAGGTTGGCATCAACGCCCGGCTTTTTAATGATAGATGTAAGCGTTACATCACCATTTAATGAACCTTTAAGCACTATGCCCGATGTTTTGGTAAGCTGATTAAGCGTTGCCATGCTAAACTTTTCGAATTGTACTTTCAGCTTATCCGCGGGGTTGTCAGATATGAAACCATTTATCCTCACCTTTTGCACCCCGTTAGACAGTTCGAAGCCCGATACCTGGGTTTTGCCATCCAGTAAACGGATGCGTACCTGGTCCTGGATCTTCCAGTTCTCACGCTCCAGCACCACATCAGATGGCAGGATCTTCAACTTGGCGGTAGTGTCGCGCCCAAACTCCACCAAACCGTAAAGGTCTAATTGGTTGGCCGCATCCTTATCAGATAACTTAACGTTAAAATTCAAGCTATCATGCTTCAGGAAGTTGGTAATGTTAATATTTTTGATGTACAAGCTATCCGATAGGTCCACCCGGTTTAGGGAAACGTTCAGCCCCAGGAAATCGTCGGTTGTGCTTTCATCAATAATGAAATCGTGGAATACGATTTTACCCAGTTTAATGGTTTTGATGTATCCGTTTAGCGTAGCGGTTTTATTCACCGAATTAAACTTACCTACAAAACTGCCTTGCTCCGGTATTTTAAGCTCGGGCATAAATATGGCTGTGAAAGGATCAATGTTCTTAATCGTCAGGTTAAAATCAAAGTTTTGCGGCTTAGGGGGCGTTATCTCCGTTTTAAGCGACGGGATATATTTTTTGGCGATGGTTTTAAAATAAGAGGGTAGTGTAGCCAAATCGTAACTGCCTTTAATACTACCATCGGCAAGGTCGGATTTTAGGGATATAACCCTTGCATCACCTTTGCCATTTGCGGTTAGCGCCACGGTATCTACCACGTAATTATTACGTGGGTTTACTATCCTGATCTTGGTTAGCAGGATGCTGCCATCCAGGTTATCCAGGTTATTGCCCGAGAAGTTTGTATTCAAATCGGTGCTGAGTGTAATGGTATCTTTCAGAAGTTTTAGCTGGCGCAGTTTCGCGTTAGTTACGTTTCCTTTAAAGTCAAATATAGGCAGTTTGGGGTTAAGGTTAACACTGCCGACAAGGGCAAGCTGCAGGTTTTTATCTTTTATGGATAGCTTACCTGCTGCCGTTTTGTGATTGAATGTGCCACTGGTTACAATATTGTTATAGGTGTAGCCCTTAAATTGGAACGAGGCAACTTTTGCATCGCCGCGTGCAGCCAGGTTTTTAAGCTCGTCGCCACGGCCGGTTACGTTTGCCGATAGTGTGGTGCGGCCAATGGTCTTGTTATCTAATAAAGTACCCAGGTCGAAGTTGCTGGTGGTTACCTTCCCACTATAGCTTGGTACGCCCGCTTTGTTAATTTTTAGGTTAATATCAGGGTCAAAACGGCCCAATTTTGTCTTAAAAGTTCCAAAAGCCACAAAATCGTTTTGCACACCGGTAAACCTGCCCGTAAAATTTACGTTGCCAAACTTGCCAACAATGGCGGGTACTTTGGCGTTTGGTTTGCCGGTAAAATGCTGGTATAAATAATCCAGGTCTTTTTTATTAGTGGCGATCTGGTCAAATTTTAATTGCAGGAAGGTGTTGTTCCAGTCCGGCAATCCTGTGAGGTTAAAATCGCCTTTAATAAATGTTGCCTGGGCGGCAGTTATAGTTACGCCTTTGGTTTTAAGGTTATTAACCAAACCACGTACGCGGCCGTCAATGCCCAGTTCAAAAGTGGTTTTATCCAGCGTACTGGTAAAATAGGCGATATCTTTTGATGAGAGGTGCGAAGTTTTAAAATCGGCATCTAAATTTACCTTATTCTCAAAATCGTCAAAATCGCTAAACGATTTAAACTTCATCCTGAAGAAATTGCGCACGTTTGAGTTTGCCGTTTGGATGTTTAAATTTTGCAGCAATACCTGGTTGGTATCTATCGTGGCATTCGAGTTGAAATTTCTAACAAAAAAGCCGCTCTTTTCTTTTAGCGTTAAACCGCCGACACGTGCCTTAAAAAGATGGTTTCGCAGGTCCATATTGCGGATAATAGTGCTAAAATTACGCACATCAATATCATTAAAGTTTACCCCTTTAACCAGTTCGTTTCGCAGGCTGTTCTTATATTTAAAATGGAAGTTATTAACGGCGATCTTATCGAAGGTGAGCGTCCACGGTTTACTTTTGGTTTTTGTGGTATCGCCCGAGTTAAAGTAATCCAGCACAAACTTAAGGTTGGTGGTGCTGTCTTTTAATTTTTTTAGATAGAACGCCCCGCTGTCCAATTGGATGGAGGCGAAATTGATCTTTTTTTGTTTGATGCTGTTCAATAAGGAGAAACCACTTAACTCCACCGCTAATTTTGGTGTGCTTAAAAGCGTGTCCTGTTGTTTATCCAGTATGTATAAACCTTCTAAAACAACCGACGAGAATGGTTTAATGTAAAGGCTTTTTATATCAACTTTGGTGTTGAGTTCTTTAGACAGGTAAGCAGTAGCCTTTTTTGCGGCCCATGTTTGTACCGGCTTGTACTGAAATAGCAATAACGTAATGCTTATCAGTAACAAAATTATCAATACAATGCTTAACGCTATTTTGAGTACTTTTTTAATAACTTTGCCCTTTAATTAATTTGTGATTTAGTGAATTATTGATTTAGCGAATTCTCCACCATCCCTATACAATTGTAATCAAGGATAGTTTGCCTAAAATCAATCACTAATTCACAAATTCGGTAAATCCATAATTATATAACGTGCCTGTAATATTAGCTATCGAATCTTCTTGTGATGAAACCTCTGCATCTGTTTGTGTGGATGGGCAGATCCTGAGCAATGTTATTGCTAATCAAACCATTCATGAACTTTACGGAGGTGTTGTCCCTGAGCTTGCCTCAAGGGTTCATCAGCAAAATATTGTTCCTGCCGTTCAACAAGCATTATTAAACGCAAAAGTAAGCAAAAATGATATTGATGCAGTAGCTTTTACACGCGGACCGGGCCTTTTAGGGTCACTTTTAGTAGGTGTTTCATTTGCTAAGGCATTTGCGCTTGCTAAAAACCTGCCGCTGATTGATATTAACCACATGCAGGCCCATATCCTCGCGCATTTTATTGCCGATAAAAAGCCTTCATTCCCGTTCCTTTGCCTCACCGTATCGGGCGGGCATACCCAAATAGTTTTGGTGAAAGACTATTTTGATATGGAGGTAATTGGCCAGACACTGGATGACGCAGCCGGCGAGGCGATGGATAAAACAAGCAAGATACTTGGCCTGCCATATCCCGGTGGCCCGTTGATAGATAAGCATGCCCGTACCGGTAACCCGGATGCCTACAAATTCCCCGAGCCGCAGATCCCCGGCTTTGATTTTAGCTTTAGCGGAGTTAAAACTGCTATCCTATATTTCATTAGGGATAACGTAGCTGCTAACCCAAACTTTATACAAGAGAACCTTAATGATATTTGCGCATCGGTAGAAAAACGTATTGCTACTATCCTGCTGAATAAATTAAAGCGCGCCGCCGCTGACTATAATATTAAAGACATAGCGTTAGCGGGTGGGGTATCTGCCAATACGGGCTTACGTGAAAGCCTCACCAAAATGGGTGCTGAAAAGGGGTGGAACGTTTTTATACCAAAATTTGAATACTGTACCGATAACGCGGCCATGATTGCTATTGCCGGTTACCATAAATATTTAAAAGGCGAATTTGCCGGGCAAGAGATAGCCCCGCTGGCAAGGATGCCGATGTAGGTTGGATTATAGTTGATGGTTCATAGTTATAGCTGCACCATTTTGTTAACTATTCTCCATAACTATTAACCATGAACTATTTACTATGAACATTCCTTCACTTATATTTTGGGCGGTTTTTGTGCTGCCGCTTGTTGCTTTTTTAGTTTGGCTGATGCGCCAGGATAAGCGTAAAGGCATTACCGGCCTTATCGTATTGGCCATTATGGTTGTGGGCTGTATCGCTTATATGTACTGGAAAACAGGCGGTAAGTAAACTCTGGCTAAAATGATAGCCCCAACATTGCAGTGGGGCTATCGAGAAAAACACTTAAAAAATTCTAACTGGTTTTTATAACATCAGAAATCCCTTTTGAATATTTTTGTACCAGTATTGTTGCCCTGGTTAGCAAATATGAAATAGGTGTTCTCTACCCGTTCTATCCCGGTTACGGTGTAACCTTGTGGTACCGCGTATTTGGTGAATGATTGCCCTACATTATTCGACAAATTGAAACTTGTGCCTGCATAAGCTACATTATCTCCCCATGATCTTATTACATTCACCTGCTCGTCGCTAACTTTTGTAAACACATCGCCCTGGCCGCGTGATTGATATAGATGGTTGTCAGTAATTTGCGCGCTGGTACTAAATATCGCATAGGTGTAGGCTGGCGATAGCAGTATGTTTTTAAAGCCCTCGAGTAAAAAGTAGGTACCGGTGCTGGCAGGGGTAACCAGCCAAGTTTCGCCCTGGCTGGTAGATCTGTAGAACTTTGAAGAAGTTGGGTCTATGGCGTAAAAGTATTTGCCATTGCTATCGCTCGTCATATTGCTAAGCATCGCTGCTCCTCCCAATGTCGCTATCTTTTTTTGCCAGTTTGCGCCGCCATTTACCGATGTGTAGTAGCTTGTTCCCGATAAGAGATATATTTTGTTGTCGCTTGCAACTATGTTTGAAAAGCCTACGTTTGGCAAATTTGGGTTTACAGTTAACTTGGTAAAAGCTGTGCCATCCGTTTTTATAATACCCAGGTTTGTGGCAATGTAAAAGTGGATGCCGTCTGCTACCAGCGAGTTAACCTTTAAGGTGTCCTGCACCAAAGGGAGGCTTGCAAATATATTGGTGAAGCTTAGCCCCTTGTTGTTGCTGTAATATAAATACCGGCCTGTTTTGCCGCTACTAAATAATACCTTGCTTCCGGTGGCTGCCGATATCATACCGGTTTGTTGGGTAACTGTAAAATCTACCTGCGTCCAGTTATTGGTAGGTACTTGTGGTACAGTTACCGTAAACGTACCTGTACTTGTTAATGCCGTCCCTTTATTTACCGTAAGATTTAATTTGCCCGTTGCCGCGCTTTGTGGCACAACAGCTTTTATTTGTGTTGCCGTAGCTGCTATTACATTAGCACCAACCAGTAAGCCTGCAGGGCCGCTAAATTTTACTACATTATCTGTTAGGGCTGTGCTATAATTTGTTCCCGTGATCGTAACGGTATCGCCAACTTTACCCGAGGTAGGGCTAAAGCTTGCCAGTGTTGCAGCTTGTATGTAGGTAAATGTAGGGCCGTTAGCAACTTCGCTGTTTTTTACTTTTACGGTTACGGCACCAGTGGTACCTGCAACGGGCGCTTTAACCGTTAACTTGGTTGCGGTTGCAGATATAACTTCGGCTTTGGTGCCATTAAACTGAACAATATCATCAGCGGGTGTAGTGCTGTAATTTACACCGGTGATGGAAATGGTGTCGCCAACGCGGCCTTTAGCAGGGGCAATGTTTTCTATGGTAGGTTTATCGGCTACCGGGGTTGGGTCTTTTACTTCCGATTTTGGTTTGGTTATCACCGATGCAAAAGTGATTGTAAACTCACCTGCCGAACTAAATTCACGGCCATCCGCCGTTTTAAATTTGATATCCCATTTAACGGTGATGTAGGTATCAGTAATGGTTATAGTGATTGAGCCTGATAACGCATAATAAGAATTGCCACTATTATAATACTGCACATACGTTTGGCTTGTACCGGCATTTAATTTAATAGTTTTAGTGCCCGGATTTAATGATGTGCCTGCTTTTTTTGTTAGGGCGATGGAACCGTTCTTTAGGTCATCTAAGAAGAAGGTGAGTTTATTGCCGTCGGCATCCAGCGTTGCAGATGTTTCCAGAGACTTAACGCCGTCGCCGCTGGTTGTGTACAGGGTCGACTTAATGCCATTCTCTTTAATGGCGAAATCTTTCCCATCAATTTTACCCTCTGCTTTTGGGGTAACGTTTACCGGGGTAATTGGCGTGGGTTTAATGGTTGTCTCTTTTTTACAAGAGCTTACTATTGTAAGTAACAGGAACATCATTACAGATGTTCTTTTTAGTATTTTTTGTAATTGTGCTTTCATGATCGGGCAGGAGATTAAGTGTCCTTAAATGTCTGCCAATTAAATGGTTAGCCATATACCGCATATGTGGTATATTAAACTGCGTAAAAAACACAAGCAACAAAAAAGCCTCCCATTGGGAGGCTTTAATATATTCTGTGAAAAGCTTAATCTTAAACTTCTGCTAAACTTTCGCCGGTAACGGTTGCTTTGATTTTTGCTTCCAGTTCTTCCATCAGTTCAGGGTTGTCCAGTATCAATTGTTTAACTGCATCGCGGCCCTGGCCTAAACGGGTTTCGCCATAGCTAAACCACGAACCTGCTTTTTTAATGATATTGTACTCTACACCCAAATCGATGATCTCGCCTGCTTTAGAAATACCCTCTCCAAACATAATGTCGAACTCGGCAATACGGAAAGGCGGTGCGACTTTATTTTTAACGATCTTCACCTTAACACGGTTACCCGATACCTCGTCGGTATCTTTAATTTGAGAGATACGGCGCACATCCAAACGTACCGATGCGTAGAATTTCAACGCGTTACCACCCGTAGTAGTTTCGGGGTTACCGAACATTACACCGATTTTATCGCGCAACTGGTTAATGAAGATACAGCAGCATCCGGTTTTGCTGATGGTACCTGTTAGTTTACGCAAAGCCTGAGACATTAAACGGGCGTGTAAACCCATTTTAGAATCGCCCATTTCACCTTCGATCTCCGCCTTGGGCACCAATGCCGCAACAGAGTCGATAACTAATATATCAATAGCACCTGAGCGGATAAGGTTATCGGCAATTTCCAAAGCCTGCTCGCCGTTATCCGGTTGTGATATTAAAAGGTTCTCTACATCTACACCAAGCTTTTTGGCGTAAAAACGGTCGAAAGCGTGCTCAGCATCAATAAATGCTGCTATGCCACCTTTCTTTTGGGATTCGGCTATGGCATGTATCGCTAATGTTGTTTTACCTGACGATTCCGGGCCATAGATCTCTATAACCCTGCCTTTTGGTAAACCGCCTACACCTAAAGCGATATCAAGGCCCAAAGAACCGGTTGATATAGTTTCTGTAGGTTCAATAACGGAGTCGCCCAACTTCATGATGGTACCTTTACCGTATGATTTTTCCAGCTTATCTAACGTTAGCTGTAATGCCTTTAATTTATCTGCGTTGCTCATCTTAAATTATTGTGAAACAAATATAATACATTTTTTATAATTACTAATATTTTTAGTAATTATTTTTTATTTATTGATCTTGAACTTAAAATAGCTTAAAATCCTTCTGAAAATTCCGGATTACGTGCCATTTCGCCTGACGTAAACTTACCTATCGCTGCCGTACCAATCAAATATCTTTATCAACACTGCGTTTGGCAAGTTCTTTACTTATAGCGTTTAAGGTCTTTCTCTTTTTGGCTTCTTTGGTTTTACGGATATTTGCAGCTTCGGCTTTTAATAAGGCGGTCTCTGTGTTTTGCTGTTCGTAATATTTGCAGAACCAGGTAAGTGGGCAGATCTCGCATTTGGGCGAACGTGCCACGCATATATAACGGCCATGCAATATTAGCCAGTGGTGGGCAATTGCCAGTGTGTTTTGTGGCAGGTATTGTACCAGCTGCTTTTCTACCGCCAGCGGGGTGGTAGCCCGTGTGGTTAAGCCGATGCGGTTTGATACCCTAAATACGTGCGTATCTACCGCTATAGCCGGCGCATCAAACACCACCGATGCGATTACATTGGCGGTTTTGCGCCCAACCCCCGGCATTTGCTGCAACTCATCTAAGCCGGATGGTACTATCCCATTAAACTTCCCAACCAGCATTTTACCCATACCTGCCAGGTGTTTGGCCTTATTGTTTGGATAACTAACGCTGCGGATGTAGGTGAAGATCTCGTCTGCATCAGACGCTGCCAGTGCTTCGGCATTGGGGAAACGTTTGAAAAGGGCAGGGGTAATTTGATTAATGCGCTTATCGGTGCATTGTGCCGATAGGATCACGGCTACTAACAACTCGTATGGGCTATTATAATGCAGTTCAGTTTCGGCTTCAGGCTGATTTTTGGAAAAGTATTCTACAAAATGGTGGTAGCGGTCGGCTTTAAGCATGTTTAGTTCACTTGATCAATTGTTCATTGGTACTTGCCTAAAACGCATCACCAATTAAGACAAAATTATTAAACTATCCACCAATAAACTAATCAACCAGTGAACAAATGAACGTTCGTAAAAAATAGAAAGGTTCATAAATCAAACCAATGGGTGTTATACCCAGCTGGAATGATCTATGAACCAGTGCGTTGGCGTAGTACTACTTAGCGATGGCTTTTTGAATAATCGAGGATGTAGTGGATCGTCTGCAGTTTTGGCTTCTTTTTAAGAAGGTCCAAATCAGCACGGAGTGAATGATAAAATATCATATCGTCCGCTTCCAGATTTTCATTTACTACCTCTGACTGTTTCACCTGCGCTTTGTTAGTGACCGCATTAAAAATTGAAGTAAAGGTTTCACCCATAAGCTGTTGATTGTTTAATTATAAAAGTAACGAGAATTATTTATTAATATTTTATAAAGATGAAAATTAAATGAAATTTCTTTCGAGGGTTAATATTTAACTGAAGCCATAAGGTACAATTAAGAATATTAACTTATTCAACTAAAATTTCACAAGAAATTCGACTTTTAAACGATAGGAGGTTGTTGTATATTGTTGTGAACCTAACAAAAAAAGCCACCCCATACAGGGCGGCTTTTGTAACAATATTATTATATTTTGTCTATGGACTAATTACATCACCGGTGCTTGTTTATTCTGCGCTTCGGCTACGTTGCCGCCGCGGCCTTTGGCATCAAACGCGCGGAACTTGATGATGCCATTTGCAGGGATAGGGTTTTCGTAAAGGGGGCTGTTGGCATCCGGCTCTTTACCGTTGGTGGTGTAACGGATAACCATACCGGGGAACTGGATATTGCTTTTGAATTTGCCATCCTCTACAATTACTCCCGGTTTTGGGATGCGGAAATTGTAGCCGCCGTTGTAGTATGCTAAGCGTGGTAATTCGCGTTTACCCAATATGTTCAGGAATTTGCTCCAATCGGCGTTGTACATTTCGCGGGCTTTAGTGGTATCGCGCTCGGTAGCCCATGCCGGGTCTTTAGCCCAGGCGCGTTCTGCCAAACCTATTAGCTTAGGGAAGATCATGTAATCCATCCGCTCCGGCGATTTCACCGTTTCGGCCCAAAGCGCGCCTTGCAGGCCTATAATGTTTGTTTTACCATAATCGGTTAAGCGTTGTTTGCCTATAAAAATATTGCGGTTTATGGGCAGGCCATTCTTATCTACGTCGGCATTTTTAAAGTAATCGTAAGGGATAAACGAGAAGAACTTATCGATGCCCAAAAACGCGCCCCAGTAATAGCCGGGCTCATCAAATGATTTGTAGTTGGCCATATCAAAGTATAGGTTAGTTACACAGGTAAGCACCGTTTTATAACCACCATTTGCCAGTTTATAGGCCAGGTCTTCCTGCCCGTCGCCAAGTACATTGTTCCAAACATCAACCTGCATCTTCTCGCCCGCAAATTGCGGGTTAGGCACATAGGTGTTTTGCCCGTCTACCAGCGTTTTGCGCAGGGCCATTTCTTCCCATCCCGCCAGGCGGATGTTGCGTTTCTTCAGGATCTCGTTCACCCTGCCGTAAAAGTAATACCACAGGTCGCCGGTATTTTGGATGTCGGGGTTGCTTGCCTTTAATGCTAAATACGACGGCGATTTTTCCCATACATGCGGCGGCACTTCGTCGCCACCAAAGTGGATGGCAGGCAATGCTGCACCGGCTTCTTTGTACATATTCACCAGGTCGCCAACTACGGTTTCGATGTAGTTATAGGTTGATGGCATCGATACATCTATCACATTATCGTTCCAGTATTGTACCGAGCGGTATTCGGATTTATCATTTACATCGCGCAGCAAATTGCGTTCGGCACCTGCCTTATCGCCGGCAGCCATCAGGCGGTCGTAGCGGGCATCCATCGCTTTGATAGAGGCACGTGCGTGGCCGGGGGTCTCTATCTCTGGCAATACGGTAATGTGGCGGTCGGTAGCATATTTTAAAATTTCGATATAGTCGGCTTTGGTATAAAACCCACTGCCGGAAGTATTTGTAAAATCGGGGCCTGAACCATGCGAGGCGGGCAGGAAGCCTTTACTATCTAACGTATGGCCGCGTTTAGAACCAACGGCTGTCAGCTCCGGTAACGATGGGATCTCTATCCTCCAGCCCTCATCATCGGTTAGGTGCATGTGCAGGGTGTTCAGCTTGTACACGCCCATCAGGCTAATGAGTTTTAGCACCTGTTGTTTGCTTTGAAAATTACGCGCTACATCCAGCATTACGGCTCGGTACGGGAAACGCGGTTCGTCCTTAACATTCACACAAGGCACAGGAATGCTGGCCTGCGCTTTCATCCATGGCGAGGCAGATATAGCGGTTTTAAGCGACTGAATACCGTAGAATAAACCTGCCGTGGTTGATGCCGAGATAGTTATGTCATTGGGCGTAACGCTAAGCGTGTACGCCTCGGCACCTAAGCTTGCGTCCTTTTTAAAGATGATCTTTTTATCTTTTGATGTCCCTTTTAATTTACTGCCTAAAAGCTTTTCGATATCGGCAATAAAATTGCCCTTCTCTTTGGCAAAGAGCGGGTCGCTAACTATAGCGACGCCATTGGTGATGATAAAGCTGCCTGTATTCTCGGTATAACTCACCGGCGTGGGAATAATTTTTTGCAGTTGCGATGCCGGTACATCCTTTACGATCTTGTTTTGGTTGTACAATATCTCCGGTGTAATTAATCCCGGGTAAGTCGGGTCAAATGGTTTAACGGTAAATTCGCCGGGCAGATAGCCTTTGGTTGGTTCGCCATCCCAAACAAAGTACGGGCCTTCAATGGCATCGGTAAAGTTTACCACCACGGCCTCGCAGATATAATCTATCCGGATACTTTCACCGGGCCTTACTTCCTTAAATTTTTCGTTTGGGGTGATGCTGTATAAGTCGCCATTGGCCTGTACTATTTTGGCGTTACCGCTCAACGCATCCGCAATAAAATTACGCGACGAGTTAAAATAGATCTTCCAGCCACCCGCAGGCAGGGTTTGTTTCCCCTTGTTGGTGATAACTAACGACGTAAGCGCCTCGGGTTTGTTCTTATAATTGTTATCTACAACTTCCCAGCTTAGGTGCAGGGCTTTTATATCAAATATTGGCGCACTGGCCATTACGTTCACAGTGCTTACTGCAACAAACAACAATAGGGTCAGGAAACGGCGCATCAGTTTATATTTAGGTTTGTAACCGTAAATATAATGATTTTAAGATGTATAAATACTTTTTAAAATATTTTTTAAAGTGCGAATTTGATCCAACCTTCACCTTCGTATCCAAACGCGAATTGTTTGGGATGGATGATCTCGGCCAGGATCTCTACTGAGTCTACCACCCGTGGGCCGGGCCGGTTAAAGTACTGGTTGCCATCAGCAATATAAACTCGGTTATTTTTCACCGCTTTCAAGTCGGCGAAGCCGGGTTGCTCTAACAGGATATTGATCTCGCGCATGGTGCGCTCGATAGAAAAGCCGCAAGGCATCAGCACGATAATTTCGGGGTCGCTTTCACGTATGTCACCCCAACTTACATAGGGCGAATGCTTGCCGGCTTGCGCCAATATGGGTGTGCCCCCCGCAATTTGCACTAATTCGGGGATCCAGTTACCGGATACCATCATGGGTTCCAGCCATTCCACACAGGCAACGGTTGGCTTGTTTTCCATAAACTTCAGCTTATGGCGGATGATGTCGACACGCTCGGTAAGGTCTTCCAATAACCGTTCGCCGGCTTCTGTTACATTAAGGGCATCGGCTACTGTTTTAATATCTGCAAAAATATCATCCAGGCTGTTGGGTTGCAGGGAAATGATCCGCGCCTGTTTATCTAAATAGTTTTCCAACGCCTGCTCTACTTCGGGCAACGATACCGCGCAAACTTCGCACTGCGCCTGGGTGATTACTACATCAGGCGATAGTTGCTTGATCACCTCGCGCTTAACGGTATAAACCGATAATGCATCAGCTAAGATCTCTTTCACCTTTACATCAATATCGGCACTGCTTAAACCATCGGGAAAGTTTGCTTCAGAGCATACAGGCAGGCTTTTTACACTCTCCGGGTAATCGCACTCATGCGAGCGGCCCACCAGGCTGCTTTCTAATCCTAATGCGCAAATTATCTCGGTAGCGGCGGGTAATAACGAAACTATTTTATGAGCAGACATAATTTTCAGTTTGCAGTGTGTGGTTTGCAGTTTGCATAAACACACAGCTTTATGGTGCAAATATGCAAATTATAGAAACGGATAGAAAATGGATTTCTGGTGTAGCCTGTTACCAACAATCGTTCTGCCCAATTTCGGACAAAGCTATTTTGTCTGACAGGGGAAAGAAAAAAAGAAATCCCACCAATCGAATAGATCGATGTTTAGTCCCGGTTCATCTGAGCCTGACGAACTGAACGTAAGATCTCCTAATGCGGCCTTAGCGCGTTGCGGGTAGCACAGGCTCTGCCTTACTACACCCTTTAATAGCGACGAGGTACAGCCGCGTGTTTTTTCTTTGGTTCCGTTTCTTTTTTGCGACAGAAAAGAAATGAACAATCACAGACCTGGTGATTTGAAACCGCCATTCCTAATGAAGAATTAACCCGCAATTTTATCTAAAAGCGTCGTCGACTGCCTGCTGCAATTATCCTCTTAAATATTATCTTTACCGCAATGATATTCCTAACCTTCTTTATCGGGATAATAGCCAACTTTATTGGCTACATACCCCCCGGTAACATCAACCTTACTTTAATGCAGATCACCATAAACCGCGGCATGAAACAGGCGCTGCAGTTTATTATAGCCTTTAGTTGTATTGAGTTCTTTTTTACCTACGCGGTGATGCAGGGGGCTAAATGGTTATCTGAAGAGGTTAAGCTGGATACCATTATTGACTGGGTAATGGTGGTGCTTTTCGGTACGCTGGGCACCATTACCTGGCTTAACCGTAACAAGCCACCAAAGACTACTTACAGTAACCACGCCAGCATCAAATATGGCATTTTGTTGGGTTTCCTGAACCCCATGCAGATCCCCTTTTGGATGGTGACGGGCACGTACCTGATCACACACCAGTGGATAGAAGATGGCCCCATCGCGTTGGTTATTTTTAGTATCGGATCGGCAGCGGGGGCATTTATCGCGCTGTACCTATATGCCAGGTTTGCTAAATTTTTACAGAAAAAGTTTGAGCTGAGCACTAAAGCCGTGGATATCGCTATCTCGATTTTGTTTTTTTCGTTTGCGGCGTACCATATTTTTAAGCAGATCTACCTGGTTTATTTTAAACACCGTTAAAACTTTTAATGGCCCCGAAGTATGCTTAAATAATCAAACCGAACCTATCGCAGGTCGTTTTCCGGGGTTTTTATTATGAAAAATTTGCAATTATTAGGGTTGTCTCATGGTGTCCCACTCTGTACCGTTTTTTGGTGAATGGGATAGCAGCGCAAAATCGTTTAAGGTATTAATTTACAGAATATTCTTTATTTTATTTAAAGAAATGATTGAGGTAAGATGAAAATGGATAATTTGTTACCTGTTGATTATCAAAGAGTTTCATTTTTAAATTACTGTGTGTAATAAAAAATGGGACACCTTGTTTATTTGGGCGGCTATTCTTCGGCTACCTGCGGTTTGGCGGTGTTGATATTCCAGATCTTTTCTGCCTTGCGGCCGATGAGCCAAAACGACAACGCCAAGATGGAGAAGAACAGCGTTTTGTTCGTACCATCCCAAAAGTATTCGAAGTATTTGGTGTACAGGAATATGATGAGGAAGGTGATGCCAAACTCGCGGGCTATCTCGTCTTTGTATTTTAACCCGTAAAGCAGGAATGCCCCCGCTACTACAGCCGAAATGATGCCCCAGTAGAAAAGGCTGATCTGTTTTATCTGCCACCAAACCTCCATACTGCCGTAATTGCCAAAGATACTCAGCAACCAAAGAGACATAAACAGGTACAGCATGCCCACTACATAGGTGAGTTCCCAGAAGTAAGCAAACCATTTTTTGCCTTTAAGCAGGTGGCATGCGCCTACCGCCAGTAACCCGAATAACACAAAACGCAGCGGGTAGTTCATTCCCAAAAAATACAATGCCCAATTGGTTTGATACCCCGTTTCTGTACCAAACCAGCTGCCCAGAGATACCAACGCGAATAGCCAGATGAGCCTCGAGCGCATCCGGGAGGCCAAAACGCCATATATAAACACTGATACCAGGAATAAAATGGAATAATGCCCAGAGCCGTTATCAAACGTTTTACCGAGGTAGGCTATGCAGCTGGCCGTGAAAAATACGCCTAAAAATATCGTGGCCTCGTTACTGAAAACTTTTTCGGGGTATTGTTTTTCGCGTTTACGGCCTATCAAAAACAAGCCTGCGGCTGCTACTCCGGATAAAACACTGATGACAATATCGGGGGTATCGTATAAGGTTTTGATCCAGACGAGAACGGCATCATCCACAATTAATGACCCGATGGCTATGGCACCACAGAACAGGGCAACCCAAATGCTGTACTTAGCCAAACGCATCCAGTCGAACCCTTTTACCTCGTAAGAGGTGCGGAGTTTTTCGGCCTGGGTGGCGTCTACTAAGTTGTGTTTTTGCCAATGCGTGATGGTATCGTTCAAAAACTCACTTTCCTGCCGGTCGATATTTAGTTTAGCCATAGGTTTACAGATACTAATTTAGGCTAATTACATTAATTAATATGAAGATTTAGTAAAATTGTATATCGCACCAAGAAATACCGGTATGATTTGGCTAAAGCCGGGAAATAATCATTTAAAACCCGCCCCATAAATGGGACGGCAATGAACTAACAATTGGCTATGTATTAAACTGCGGACCGTCGATAATTAAAAGGGCTTGTACATCTTCTTTATCCTTGCCCAACTGCACAACCAATTGATCCAGTGATTCGAACTTTACATCGCCGCGCAAAAAGTGTAAAAACTCCATCCTGATCCGCTGGTTGTAGATCTCTTCTTTAAAATCGAAAATATTTACTTCAATATTCCTCGTCATCCCGTTAACGGTTGGGCGGTGCCCGATATAGGCCATACCCGTATATTCTTTACCTGCCACCTTAACTTTCACGGCAAAAATGCCATCGGCAGGGATCAGTTTATAACTCTCTTCGATAAGCAAGTTGGCTGTAGGGTAACCCAACTCGCGGCCTAACTGGTCGCCACGGATAACCTTGCCTGTGATAAAAAACGGGTAACCAAGGCACTCGTTAGCAATATTTATATCGTTATCCAGCAAGGCCTTACGGATACGGGTAGAACTGATGGCAACATCGTTTATATCCTGCTCGGGAATCTCTACCACCTCAAAATCGTATTGCGGGGCAAGGGTAAGCAGGTCCTGCAAGCCGCCCTGCCTGTCCTTTCCAAATCGGTGGTCGTACCCTATCACGATAGTTTTAGTACCTATTTTGTTCACCAGCACATCACGGATGTAGCCTTCGGCAGTTTGGTTAGAAAAATCTCTGGAGAATGGGGTAATAATTAAATGATCGACGCCTAATTGTTCCAGCAGTTCGGCCTTTTCGTTTATCGTATTGATAAGTTTGATGCTTTCGTCCTCGGGGTGCAGGATCATCCTGGGGTGCGGGAAGAACGTCAGGATAACCGTTTCGCCACCGGTAACGGCAGCCAGTTCTTTTATGCGCGATATAATTTTACGGTGCCCAATGTGCACACCATCAAAAGTACCAATGGTAACCACGGCATTTTTAACAGGCGTAAATTCATCAATATGATTATATATCTTCATCGTGTAGCTGCACAAAGGTAAAAGGACTAAGCAGCTTTTTGCTTGTTGAAGTGTAAAATTTACAAAGCGGGGTTTCCTTGTTCAGACGCTTTCAACTCCCTGATAGTATCTACCAACTCCAATATCTCATGTGCATCTTCAACCTTATAGTTCCCGCTGCGTGTACGCCTTAATGCCGACATGTATGCGCCATTATCAAGCGCCTTACCAAAATCGTTCACCAACGAGCGGATGTAGGTACCTTTGCTGCATACCACACGGAAATCAACCTCGGGTAGTTCGATGCGGGTTATTTCAAATTCGGAGATGGTGACGTTACGAAGTCGCAATTCCACCTCTTCGCCGCGGCGGGCCTTTTCGTACAGACGTTCGCCATCGATCTTTATGGCAGAGTGGGCCGGTGGATATTGCTGGATATCGCCGGTGAATTGAGCGCAAGCGGCTTTTATCTGATTATCGGTAAGGTGACTGGTTTCAAATTTCGCTTCAGGTTCGCTCTCCAGGTCATACGTTGGGGTGGTTGCACCAAGCACCATGGTACCTGTGTATTCTTTCTCCTCGGCCTGGAAGGTGTCTATCTGCTTGGTCATTTTACCGGTGCAGATGATAAGCAACCCGGTAGCCAAAGGGTCAAGTGTGCCGGCGTGGCCTACCTTAAGTTTTAAGGGCTTAAAAGAGTTGCGCAATTTGCCCACCACATCAAAGCTTGTCCATTCTAAGGGTTTATTGATGAGGAGGAGTTGCCCGTCGGCAAAGTCTTGTATGGATTGGAAGGAAGTACTCAATACCTAAAGGTTATATCACCTGTAAATTATGCCCGCTTAGGTATAGGATAATTATTACCCCGCCTACCAAAATACGGTACCATCCAAATAGCTGGAAGCCGCGGCGCTCTAAAAATGTGATGAATGTTTTGATAGCCAACAGGGCTACTATAAATGCGATGACGTTACCTACAGCCAAAAGCTTAATTTCTTCGCCGGTAAATACGTGGCCGTCTTTGTAAAAATCGTACAGCTTTTTCGCCGTTGCGGCAAACATCGTTGGCACTGCTAAAAAGAAAGAGAACTCGGCAGCGGCCTTGCGGCTTAGCTTTTGGCTCATACCACCAACAATGGTAGCAGCAGAGCGCGACGTGCCCGGTATCATCGATAAACACTGGAAGAAACCGATCTTCAACGCGGTTAAATAGCTGATCTCTTTTTCTTCCGTAATAGTTGGCTTGTTAAACCACTTATCTACAAAAAGCAAAATAACGCCACCGATAAATAGGGTTATACCAACTGTTAAAGCGCTTTCCATCAAAGCGTCAATCTTTTTACTGAACAGTAAACCAAAGACAGCAGCAGGTATAAATGCTACAAAAAGCTTATAGTAAAAATTGAGCGATTGAAAGAACCGTTTAAAGTACAACACCACTACCGAAAGGATAGCTCCTAACTGGATAGCAACTGTAAACAACTTAACAAAATCGTCGCTTTGGATTCCCATTACCGATGAGGCAATGATCATATGCCCGGTAGATGAGATAGGTAAAAACTCGGTGATGCCCTCAATAATGGCAAGGACAATTACGTGGATGATATTCATTACTTAATGCTTGGCTTTTTAAGGATAGCGTAAAAACCAAGGCCAAAACCTGCCAGCACTACAATGGGTGCAATTACAATTTTGGTGGTGCTGTAAATATCCGTAGTGCCGCTCATTAACACAAAACCAAAGGCTACCACAGCTACGCTGATGATGAGCCACATGTAGTTGTCTTTGCTAAATATAAATTGAGCAGGCGTAACTTCCGTTACCGGGGCCTGTGTTTTGCTTGCAGCTGTTTTTGTTTGTTGCAGTGCCATATTTTTAATTGATGAATGTTGAATTAGTGTCCTGATAGCTATCAGGATTTGATCGATCTATATTATAAACTACCTGTACAGGTCGTATATTTTTAAGCGTAAAAATTTATTAACCGCCAGGAACGTACTAAAGGCCGATATAAATATGCCGAGTATCACGATACCTAAAAACACCATACCAAACTCGGTAGGGCTTTGCAGGATAACCAGATCGGGGATCTGCTTGTTGGCTACAAATAAAGTCCCTATCAATATCACAATAGATATTAACGCGCCAAGCAAACCATGCCAAACACCGTAAAGCAAAAACGGCTTTCGAATAAACCCTTTTGTAGCCCCTACCAACTGCATAGATTTGATCAGAAAACGTTGCGAATAGATCGCCAGCCTGATGGTGTTGTTTATCAATGCTACCGAAAGGATAATGAAGATGCCCGCGAACGCCAGTATAATTAAGCTGATCGATGTTAAGTTAGCGTTCATCTGGTCTACCAGTGATTGCTGGTATTTCACCTCTTTAACCAGTTTGTTTTTAAGCAGCTCGGCTTTAAATTTTTCTATGCCGGCGTTATTGGCGTAATCGGCCTTCAGGTAAATATCAAGCGATTGCGACAGGGGGTTGTAACCAAGAAATTTTACAAAATCTTCGCCAAGGTCCTTTTGCAGGTTACGCGCGGCAAGTTCTTTACTTACGTACGCGGTTTGCTTTACCATGGGGTTGCCGTCCAGTTGTTTTTGCAGTTGCAGCACATCTGTTTCGTGGGCCGAATCATCCATAAATATATTCAGCACAATGTTCTCCTTAACGTAGCGCGACAGGTTATTGGCGTGTACCAATATTAACCCCAGCAACCCTATCATCAATAAAACCATGGCAATCCCAAAAACGGTAGATATGTATATCGTTTTTGTTTTTTTTGCCGATGCGCTTGCTTCAAATTCTTCCATGCGTTGTTGTAGATAATTTGCGAAATTAACAAACCTGCCCTAAAGGTAAAAGTTTATAGCGGATAATTAACAATAATTAACGGAAGGCAGGTCCTATTGATTATATGATTGCGCTGATTCTTTTTTCATTACTGTCCCATTTATGGGGCGGATCGTAAATAATCAGGGCTTGGCTTTAGCCAAAACTTACGTGATTTTTTTGGCTAAAGCCTGACTTTCATTTGAAGGACCCCTCGGCTAAAGCCGATGGCAATGAATTACAGGTAAAAATCGCCGCAATTATACCAAACAATTAAATCAGCGGTCAACAAATCTAACTTTCACCTGTTATCAACCCATGACAACTCCAGCAAACGACCACGATAAACCGTCACCATCTGACACCCCGACTGAAAGGCCTGCCGATAACGGGCACAAAAGCGTTGTAAAAAACGAGGACAAGCAGTACAATGCCGATGAACCCGCGCAAGAAAATGTGGCTAAAAAATATGAGAAGGAAGAGCAGCCCGTTAACCCGGTAAAAAGTCCTCCCAAAGAAAACCAGCCCGATGCATCTGATGATGATAACCGCCGTTTAGAATCTAAATAAACTATTTCTGTGGTTTGGCTATACCTGCCGAATTAAATTGCAGGTCGTATAGTTTGCGGTAATAACCGTTGTCTATCCGTAGTAATTCCTGGTGGGTACCCATCTCTTTGATCTCGCCATGGTCAAGCACGATGATCTTGTCGGCATTTTGGATGGTTGATAAACGGTGGGCTATAACGATAGCCGTACGGCCCTGCATCAGCTTATTAATGGCACTTTGTATCAGCAATTCCGTTTCGGTATCTACGGATGAGGTGGCCTCATCCAGCACCAAAATAGCCGGGTTATAAACCAGCGCACGGATGAACGAAATCAGTTGTGCCTGCCCTGCGGATAGCGTGGCACCACGTTCCATCACATTATAATCGTAGCCGCCGGGCAGGCGCTCAATAAAATCGTGCGCGCCAACATCTTTTGCCGCCGCGATGATCTCTTCTCTTGTAATGTTGGGATTATTCAGGCTGATATTGTTGCCGATCGTATCTGTAAATAAAAATACATCCTGTATAACCGTGGCGATTTTTGATAGCAGATAATCAACTTTATATTCGCGGATGTCGTGCCCATCTACCTTTACCTCGCCTTTGCCTATATCGTAAAAGCGATTAAGGATGTTAATGGTAGATGATTTACCCGCGCCGGTAGCACCCACTAAAGCCAGCGTTTCGCCGGGCTTTATGTGGAAGTTAATGTCTTTCAACACCCAATTCTCATCGTTATAGGCAAACCAAACGTTATCAAATTCTATCTCGCCATGCAAAATGGCCGGGGCAAGTTTTCCATCATCGGTAGCAACCTCGTCGGTATCTAACACTTTAAAGATCCTGTCGGCACCTACCATTCCCATTTGCAGGGTGTTAAATTTATCGGCCAGCTGGCGTATGGGGCGAAACAGCATGTTTAGCAACACAATAAATCCGGTAATTACACCCGGAGTGATCCCATTTGGCGAAGCTGACAGCGCGTGCATTTGCTGATCGTTCAGGATGCGTTTACAGCCGTACCAAACCAGCAGGGCAATACATATCGCAAACAAGATCTCTACTACAGGAAAAAAGATAGAATAGTACCAGTTAGACCGGATGTTAGCATCGCGGTACTTCTCGTTCACCGAGCGGAATTTGCGCATCTCCTGCTCCTCGCGGGCAAAGTATTGGATGATGCTGATGCCGCTGATGTGCTCTGCCAAAAAGGTATTCAGCTGCGCCACCTGCGTACGCACTTCCTGAAAAGATGATTTGATGGCTTCTTTAAACACATATGTGGATGCAAAAAGTAAAGGCATCGGTATCAGGGTGATCAACGCCAGTTTCCAGTCTTGCCACATCATGTAACCTATAACGGCTATTAACAGCAGCATATCGCCCATAATGGAGATCAACCCCTCAGAAAATATATCTGCGATAGTCTCCAGATCAGATACCGTACGGGTGATAAGCATCCCGATTGGTGTACGGTCGAAATATTTTAGACGCAGGCTGGTGATGTGGTTAAAAACATCCTTCCGCAAGTCGCGAATTACGGATTGGCCGAGCCCGTTAGTTAGATAGGTTTGATAATACTGGGCTACGGTTTGCACAAGCAACTGCGCTATCATCAGCCCGACCATAAAAACCAGCCCGTTGTAATCGTTACCCAATATATTTACATCAAGTGTCCGTTGTATCAATATGGGCTGCACCAAGGCAATAGCGGCCAAAAATATAGTAAGGAAAGTAGCTATTACAAAAGTGCGGTTGTACGGCTTCACATAATGCATAACCCGGCCCAGCAGCTTCCAGTCGAGCGCTTTGCCTGTAACGCTCGCCCCCCCGCCCCCTGAAGGGGGAGCTTTTGAAGTATCTTTTTTATTTTCTTCTTTACTCATAAATTTACATCTCAAATTCGGTTTCCCCTTTAGGGGGTTAGGGGGCTAACGAATAAGGGTATTTTATTTCCGTTAAATATAACCCGCATGCCGGTACACTTGTGCCTGCCTTGCTTCGGTTTTTACTATCGATAACCTTGCGGATCTCTTCGGGCTGCATCTCACCACGGCCAACCTGCAGCAACGTGCCCACAATAGCACGCACCATGTTGCGCAGAAACCTATCGGCAGAGATATGGAAAACGATCCCGTTTTTGGTCTCCGCCCACTCCGCTTTTGCAATTTTACAATTATTGGTTTTAACCTGCGTATTACTTTTACTAAAACAGCTAAAATCTGTGTATTCCATGACTATTGCCGCCGCCCGGTTCATAAGCTCCAGATCAGGTTTATCGCGAATGAGCCACGAGTAACCGTTTAAAAATGGGTTCTTTTCAAAATGGATATGGTACTCGTAAGACCGCAGCTTGGCATCAAACCTGGCATGCGCTTCGGGATGAACGGGGACAATATTTTTTATGGCGATATCGTGCGGAAGCAGGGCGTTTAAACTGCGTTTATCAATCACCAATGATTTATCGTTTATAGACTGAACATCTATATGCGCAAAGTATTCTGTTGCATGCACGCCCGTATCCGTCCTTCCGCAGCCGATGGTTTCTATGGGTTGGCGTAACAAAGTGGTAAGGGCTTTGTCCAACACTTCCTGCACGGTTACGGCATTGGGCTGTACCTGCCAGCCGTGGTAATTTGTACCATCGTAGGCCAGTTCAATAAAGTATCGTTGGGTGTTTGCCACGGCGCAAAGTTAACATCATTTACGATTTTAGATTTACCAAATACCATTCTATATTTGCTTACAACTTATAATCAATATAATGCTACAAAGAATCCAATCAATATACCTACTTTTCGCTTCGTTAGTGATCTTCGCGCTGTTCGTATTCCCGCTTGCCCACAACATTTTTGTGGATGGCAAACTGGTTAATGTAACCGTAACCGGCGTTTATGAAATAGTGAACGGACAAGACAAGCAGACCCACCCCTTTCTTCCGCTTACCATTGCTACAGTACTGGCAGCTATTATCCCACTATTTTTGATCTTTTTATATAAGAACCGCAAGCAGCAGATCACTATAAGCTACGTGGCAATATTGGTATTGATAGGCTATAGTTTTTGGATGGCCCAAACCGTTAAAAACGTAGTTGGCCCTATTACGCTGGAGTATAAAAATATGGGCATCGGCTTGTTCCTAACCTCGCTAAGTATTGTGCTTATCATCTTCGCTATTAAAGCAATCCAAAGGGATGAGAAGCTGGTAAAATCGGCGGATAGGTTGAGGTAAACAACAGACCCGGCTATTTATGAAATCGATTGCGATTATGATATAACAGAATTCACATCTCGGGATAGCATGATGTCGAATTTCCCTTGGGACCAGACACTTACTATCACACTTTTGAACCAATGTTGCCTTAAATTATGAGAATATTAGATCAAATACTGGTTGTTGACATTGAAGCGACCTGCTGGGAAGGAAATCCACCCGATAATATGACAAGTGACATTATAGAGATTGGCATATGTCTGTTAGATAGCCAAGATCATAACGTTACTGCAAAACGGGGAATTATTGTAAAGCCCGAAAGATCGGTGGTAAGCACTTTTTGCACAGAGCTGACAACTATTACCGCCGAGTTTGTTGCCGAACAAGGTATCAATTTTAGTGCAGCGTGTAAGCAATTGGTAAAAGACTACCGTTCAAAGGACAGGCCATGGGCCAGTTACGGCGCTTACGATGAAAAGCAGTTTCGCAAGCAATGCCTGGAAACAGGCGCGAGTTACCCGTTCAGCCCGTTACATATCAACGTAAAAACGCTTTTCGCTCTTAAAAACAAACTTGTAAAAGAAGTCGGCATGGCAGAAGCATTGGATATGCTCGGTTTGCCGCTGGAAGGCACTCACCACCGTGGTATAGATGACGCCGGTAACATTGCAAAGATATTGTCCTGGATTTTAAATAATTAATTATACCAACTTACGCTCCGATAAAACATGGGTGATAACAGCGATTTGGCAAGGCATTTCATGATACTTAGGCATTAATGTGTTTAAAGATAGGTATTATAGCTGATTTTCAGTAGTTTTCATAATAGCATCTAACATTGTTTAACACTTTTAAAAGACGCTAAAAACCGGTAGTATGTACAGCCTACACTAATGTCAAAATCATTAACATAAAAAGCATGTTGATTTTAAGCCTGTTAACCTCAATTTAACCTGTAATTTTACCAGTATCATAAATTTAAAAATCAGTATTTGCAATATCAAATATTAATTGTACTTTTGCACCCGATTTGGCGATGTAGCCAAATACGTTATTTTAATTCATGAACCCATTTATCAATCTGGGAATCCGTCATGATATTGTTAATGCCATCTCTGAGTTAGGGTTTGAAAATCCTACACCAATCCAGGAACAGTCAATTCCGGTATTGTTAACAGGCAGCAACGATTTTGTCGGATTAGCCCAAACAGGGACCGGTAAAACAGCTGCTTTTGGACTGCCGTTATTAGAACTGCTTAATTTCGAAGAAAATCATCCGCAGGCGCTTATTTTATGCCCAACACGTGAACTTTGTTTACAGATCACGAACGACATTAATAACTACGCCAAAAAAATGAACAACGTACATGTGGTTGCAGTTTATGGCGGTGCCAGCATTCAGGATCAGTTACGCCAAATTAAACGTGGTGTACAGATCGTTGTTGCCACACCAGGCCGTATGCTTGACATCATTAACCGTAAGGCGATCAATTTTTCGCAGGTTAAGTTTGTAGTATTGGATGAGGCTGATGAGATGCTCAACATGGGCTTCCAGGAAGACATTGACAGTATTTTATCTACCACTCCGGACGAGAAAAAAACTTGGTTGTTCTCAGCCACTATGCCTTCTGAGGTTAGGAGGATCGCTAAAAAATACATGGATAACCCTTTTGAGTTAACCATGGGCGAAAAAAATACAGGTAATGTAAATATCGAGCATGAGTACTATGTAGTACGTGCCCGTGATAAATACGCTGCCTTTAAACGTATTGTTGACAATAACCCACAGATCTTTGGTATCGTATTTTGCCGTACCAAAATTGAAACTCAGGAAATTGCTGAATCACTAATTAAAGACGGTTACAACGCCGATGCTTTACATGGTGACCTATCACAACAACAACGCGATAAGGTAATGAAACGCTACCGCGAACGCAGCCTGCAATTATTAATTGCTACTGATGTTGCAGCACGTGGTATTGATGTTAATGATGTTACACACGTTATTAACTACAGCTTACCGGATGAGATCGAGAACTATACCCACCGTAGCGGCCGTACAGCCCGTGCAGGTAAAATGGGTGTATCTATTGCTATCATCAACAGTAAAGAGCTTGGTAAAATTCGCCAGATAGAACGTGTAATTGGTAAAAAGTTTGTAAAAGCCGAAATACCTACAGGTTTTGATGTTTGCGAAAAACAGTTATTTGCACTTGTACACAAAGTACATAACGTAACCATAAACGAAGAGCAAATTGAGCAATACATCCCGCGTATTATGGATGAGTTTGCTGAGTTAAGCAAAGAGGATGTTATCAAACGTTTTGCATCGTTAGAGTTTAACCGCTTTTTAGATTATTATCAAAATGCACCAGACCTTAACGCCCCTGCCGATGATCGCAGCAGAGATGGTGAAAGAGGCGAGCGCGGTATGCGCGACGCCGGTGGCAAATCAGAATACACACGTTTGTTTATCAATTTAGGTAGTGTTGATGAGTTTAACCGCGGCGATTTGCTGGGTTACATTTGCAACAACTCTAAAATAAGCGGGCGCACCGTTGGTAAAATTGATGTTAAAGGTGTTTACTCATTCTTTGAAGTAAGCAACGGCGATGTTGACCAGGTAGTAAACAACTTTAAAGGCGTTGAATTTAAGGGCCGCGAAGTTAGGATCGAAATATCTGGCGAAGGTACCAGCAGCCCAAGAAGCGGCGGCGGCGAAAAACGTGAAGGTGGTTACCAAAGACGCGAAGGCGGTGGCGGTTACAATCGTGATAGGAATAGTGCTGGTGGTGGCGGACGCCGCGAAGGTGGTACCAGGGACAGGAACAGTGGCGGCGGCAACGGCGGTGGTGGTTTCCGTGATTTCTCTGGCAAACCCCGCGAAGAGCGCCCTGAACGCCGCAGAAGGTTTTAATATTAGTTAGTTTCATAAGAGCTTTCGGATTAGTTACCCGGAAGCATAGTTTTAGTTTAGTTTTGTTTACAAAGCCTCTCGTTTGTTTATCATCCGGGAGGTTTTTGTTTTAACGGCTAAACGCCACTACCACCGAATCCGGGTATAGCAGATCCATGTGCTGACCGTCAAGCTTTTTGATCACGAATTTAGTGTAGGGTTGGTTACCTTCAAACGAGGTGAATATGGTATCGCCTTTTGTAAAATAATCCTCGGCGTTTTGTACATCACCATCCATAATAAACTTTTTGTCGGTTATTTTAAGTGTAACGTTGGCGTCTTTAGATTTCCAGTCGCCAAGTACTTTTTTGTTGGACTCGTGCTTTTCGCAGGCGGTTAGCAGGGTGGCAGCACCAAATACAGTAACAATTAGTAAAGCTTTTATTTTCATAGCGCGAATAAGGTAATAAAAAAGCACCGGTTGGTAAACCGGTGCTTTAACAAATATTATTTTACAGGTTTATCAACCAGTTTTGCTTTTGGCACGTAAATGTGATGGCCTTTTTTGTTTACGTAGTAATAGTACGAGTTTTTATCGATGTAAATAGTTTGGCCACCAGGTGCTACTTTTTCATCGAATTTTTTATCAGCCACTGCCGATGCACCTTTTGATGCAACCTCTGCGGTTTTATTACCTACAGCGCTACCAGCTTTTTTAGTAGCATGCCAGCCTTTTTTTGCTGTTGTACCAATTTTTTGGCCAAGTGTAGTGTCTTTATGTGTTTGTGCGAAGGCCGATGATGCCGCGAATAACGAAGCAGCGAACAAGGCCGATTTGAATAGATTTTTCATTTGGAATTTTTGTTTAGTAACTGCTGTTACTAGCTCAATTTCTCTGCCAGTTTCCTCATTTCTACCACAGGGGTGCTTTTCTTGTATAAAATAGCGTATACAGCATTACAGATAGGCATATCAACGTTGTATTGCTTATTCACCTGGTGTAGGCAATTTACTGCATAATAGCCCTCGGCAACCATGTTCATCTCCAGCTGGGCCGATTTTACAGTGTAACCTTTTCCTATCATATTACCGAAAGTACGGTTACGGCTAAACTGCGAGTAAGCAGTAACGAGCAGATCGCCTAAGTAGGCCGATTCTTTTATATCGCGGTCTATCGGGTGCACTTTATTCACAAACCTTTCCAGTTCACGAATGGCATTAGATATCAATACCGCCTGAAAGTTATCGCCATACCCTACACCGTGGCAAATACCACTGGCAATGGCGTAAACGTTCTTCAGTACAGCGCCGTACTCGGTGCCATATATATCGTCGGACACGATGGTTTTGATGTATCGGGTGCTTAACATGCCTGCAAATTCGGCAGCCAGTTCCTCATCTTTAGAGGCGATGGTTAAGTACGAAAGCTTTTCCAGCGCAACCTCCTCGGCGTGGCATGGGCCGCTTATCACCAGGATATGGTCAAACTGCACTTCGTAGTTCTCGTTCAAAAACTCGCCAATGATCTTATTTTCATCGGGCACGATACCTTTTATGGCGGATACTATCTTTTTACCCTTCAGATCCGCCGGGGTAATACCCTCAAGTGCCTGTTTAAGAAAAGCAGCCGGTACATTCAGCAGGATATAGTCAACATCCTGTATCAGCGATTTAAGGTCGGTAGAGATGTTTGCGGCAGGTACCTTTATTTCTACCGAACTTAGGTAGTGCAGGTTATGTCCAAATTTACGGATGTGTTCTACAGCTTCACCGTTGCGCATCCACCAAAAAATTTCCTTTTCGGTAGTGTTATCGGTAAGCATTTTAATATTCGCGGTGGCCCAGCTTCCGCCGCCCACAACAGCAATCTTGTTTTTTTGCTTAAGCATTAAGTCAGTAATGTACCAAACGGGCAATTGGTTTTCCCGTTATGCAAATTAATGAAATATTATTGGGACGGGGAATATTTGAGGTAAAAGGTTAAAGTAGATGTTTAGTAACTTCCATTACCAAAACAGGTCGTAAATGTTCACGTTCACAGCCATGAACACACGCGAATGCTTTACAACGCCCTCATTATCAATTACTTAATTTTAGACGCTTCTAAAAATTTAGCAAGTATTTGATAATTAGCTACTTAACAAAAAAGGCGAAAAGTCCTCAAACCTTTCGCCTTTTACCTTTAACCTCAAGAACCTATTTTTTGGGTTCGCCGGTAAATAGTTTAGATTTATCTACTTTTTCTACGATCATACCATCATTTAGTGTTTTTGAGATGGCCGCGAATGGTGCAGATACCACCTCCTCGCCGCCTTTAAGGCCGCTTAATATTTGTATATAGGTATCATCCTGTATGCCTGTTGTTACCGGCACTTGTTTCACCTTGTTGCCTTGTAAAACGTAAACATATTCTTTTGCAGGTGCACCGGTCGTTTTCTTAGTATCATCTTTTTGGCTATCGGCTGGTTTAGCATCGGCTTTCTTCTCGTCGCGGGTGGTTACCGATTGGATAGGCACCGACAATGCTTTTACATGGTTGGTTTGGATATCAACCGTAGCGGTTAACCCCGGGCGGAACGGCGAGTGGTTCTCGGCATTCTTCCTCAACAGATCGATGTATGATTGTGCAGTGATGTGTACTTTAACTGTAAAGTTGGTTACCTGATCAGCATTGGTACCTACCACGTTTGCAGAACTACCTATTTCGATAACCTCACCTGTAAATTTCTTACCTAAAAAAGCGTCTATTTCAATTTGAGATTGGTTGCCAACGGCAATACGGTTAATATCATTCTCGTTCACATCTACATTCACGTCCATTTTGCTCAGGTCAGATATGGTCATGATCTCGGTACCGGCAAACTGCTGGGTACCCAAAACACGCTCGCCCTGCTCAATAGAAAGTTTTGACACCACACCATCAACCGGCGCGTAAATAGTTGTTTTGGCAAGGTTATCCTGTGCTTCTTTAACAGATGCCTGCGATTGTGCCAAACCATAGGTAGAACCTATTACGTTTTGTTTAGATGCCTCTAAAGTTGCACGTGCGCCTTCGTAGTTGGCCTTAGCCTGCTCAAATTCGGCAACGGTTAACACCTTTTTGTCGAAAAGCTCTTTGCTACGTTTGTAGATAGACTCCTGGTTGGCAAAAGTAGCTTGTGATTGTTTCAGCATTTGTGCCGAGTTGCCAACGCTTGCTTTTTGGGTGTTGTATGATGCCACAGCCCTGTCATAACCCGATTTTAAGATATCCGGGCGGATACGGCATAGCAACTGGCCTTTTTTAACCACATCGCCTTCTTTAATGGGCAGCTCAACCACCTCACCGGATACCTCGGGGCTTATTTTTACCTCGATGTGCGGTTTTATTTTACCACTGGCAGATACGGTTTCGTTAATATCGCGGCTATTAGCTTTTTCGACAGCAACCTGCGTTACCTGCGGTTTGCCAATAATACCGGTAGCTTTGCCAACGATCAATAGAACAACCAGTACGCCAAGGCCTATCAGTATATATTTAGTAGTTTTTCCCATGATAATTTTAGGATTGTGTTTGTGTGTTTAATTATAGTGTTATAGGGTTACCCAAGTAGTAATCGATCACTTTGCTCCGGAATACCACTTCATATTGTGCCTGGATCAGGTCAAACTGCGATCTGTTTAAATTTGTTAATGACGTATTGTAATCAAGCGAGTTCACCAAACCTACGTTATAACGTTGTTGTATCACGTTAAAAGCATCCTTATTAGCATTATACGTTTGCTGGGTAGATATGTACTTTTTGTTTGCCGCCTGCACATCCCAAACCGCCTGGTAAATAATTTTGCTTAACGTATTTTTAGCAAGCTGAGCCGTTATAATGGCATTCTCGTTAGTGATCTTTGCCTTACGTACAGATGTACGCGCGCTAAACCTGTTAAATATAGGGATCTGTAAGGTTACACCAACGGCCTGGTTAAAGTTATCACTTAACTGCCTCCCAATGGGGTAGTGCAGTATAGGGAAAGAGTAATTTGGCACTGTAACCGCGTTAGTGGTGTTTTGAACAAACCCTACCGTATCTACCCTTCCGGTTGCAAATGGTGTGCCTTGTAAACGCCGTGCATCAGAATAGTTTGTACCTACCTGGCCAAATAGCACAACACTTGGGTAGTAATTACCCCTTGCAACCTTTATATCCTGTTCAGCAGCTTTCTGTTTTGCTTCGGCTAAAGTTACATCCGGGTTAACGGCTAAAGCAGTTTTTAAAACATCCTCGGGATTGTATGCAATATTTACATTTTTAAACTTGCTAATGTCGGGCTTTTCAAATGCTATAGGGGTTGCCGATGGCATCTCCATATATTGTTTCAGTGTAAGTACCGATGCCTCTAATTGGTTTTCGGCATTGGTGTAGTTCAGGTCTGCAGTAGATTGTGATGCCTTTGCTTGTGATAGATCGGCCTGTGTTTGGTTACCTGCATCAAAGTTTTTTTGTGACCTGTCTAAAGTTATCTTAGCAATATCTATTTGTTGATTTGCAGCTGTCACCAGATCCTGATTAGTTAATATTAACAGGTACTGGGTAACTACATTTAAAATAAGATCGTTCTTTATTTTAGCGGTGTAGCTGCGGTCGGCCCCAAGCAGCAACTTGTTTTCTATAATCTGGTTGCGCAACTGCCCACCCTGGAAAAGCGTTACCTGCGAGCTAAGCGTACCATTTAATGCAAAGATACGCTGGTTGGTAAATTGGTTGGTAGACGGGTCGATATTACGGCCGAAGTTTAATGAAGCCTGTGGGCCCGCGGTTAAATTTGGTAGTTGGTTGTATTTAGATTGCTTAAGGTTTTCTTCGGAGATCGCTTCGCTAAACTGCGCTTGTTTTATGGTTAAATTGCGCTCAAGTGTAAGGTCTATCGCTTTTTGTAAAGTAATAACTTCCTGCGCCTTAACGGTAAAGTTCGCTGTAGAAAGTAATATGAGGCAAGCAATAGTTACTTTTGTGATTGGTAAGTTTAGTTTCATAATAAATTATATACAATTGTAAGTAAAGCTATTTACTTTGCAAGCTCGGATATGGTTGATTAATTAATAAAATACTTAAACGTTTTACGAATGTATTTGGTAAAAACTCCCTGGTGGCTTAAAAAGCTGTATCCTCAATTAATTTGGGATACTAAACCAGGTGCCCGTTGCATTTATTTGACTTTTGACGACGGCCCCATACCCATTGTTACACCATTCGTATTAAATATTTTAAAAAAACATGATGCAAAGGCCACATTCTTTTGTATTGGCGATAACGTACGCAAGCACCCCGATGTATTTGCCGAAGTTAAAAAGGCAGGCCACACCATAGGCAACCATACCTACAACCACCTTAAGGGGTGGGCAACAGACAGCCAAATCTATCTGGAAAACTTCAAAAAAGCTAACGAGGTTTTAGACACGCCGCTTTTTCGCCCCCCATACGGCCGCATTAAACGCCATCAAATAAAATTGCTAAAAGCAGCCCGCCCGGACCTTAAGATAATTATGTGGGATGTGCTTTGCGGCGATTTTGACATGGCGCTAAAAAAAGAAGACGCATTGAAAAACGTGCTTCACAATGTGAAAGACGGTTCTATAGTGTTGTTTCATGATAGTGTAAAAGCCTTTCATAAACTGGAGTATGTTTTGCCTCTGGCGATGGATCACTGGAGTAAAGAGGGGTACACTTTTGCAGGGCTAACCTGATTCCAAAGTCTTGTTAATTCACAATGTATGGGGCGGATAACTGGTTTACTCACCCTCTGCTACGCAAAGAGGGGAGAAGAAATAAAAAAAGATTCCACCATCTTTGCGCAGCAGAGAGGGTCGACCAGCGTAGCGTAGTCGGGGTGAGTAAACTTGGCTCATAACAAATCCCTTCTATCCCTGTTGTTTAATTATCAGCACATTAAACTTAAGGATTATGAGAGCATGGATAACTGTGGCAGCGCTGGCAGGCCTTCTAGTATTAAGCACCTGTAAGAAAAATTCGCCTGATAAAACTACCAACGGCAATACACCAGAAACACCGGGCAGTACCGCAGAACTTACCGATAAAGTTTTAACCGATAAGCTCACCTTTCCCTGGGAGGTTTTGTGGGGGCCCGATAACAAACTATGGATAACCGAACGCGGCGGCAAGATCAGCAGTATTGACCCTTCCAGCGGCGCTATCACCCTCATTAAAAACTTAACAGATGTGGTTTCGCAGGGAGAAGGCGGGCTTTTAGGGATGGTGCTGCATCCGGATTTTGCAACTGTGCCCGAGGTTTTTGTGGCCTACAATTATAACAAGGGCGGCACCTACACCAAAAAAGTGGTAAAATTTACTTACAGTGGCGGCACGCTCATTAACCCGGTTGTATTACTGGACGATATCCCTGCGGCGACTAATCATAATGGTACCCGGCTGGCTATCTCGCCAGATAAAAAACTATTCATCACCAGCGGCGACGCGGCAACATCATCACGGGCCCAGGATAAGAACAACCCGGCAGGCAAAATTCAACGCATAAACCTGGATGGCAGCATCCCCGCAGATAACCCGACTGCCGGCAGTCCCGTTTGGAGCTTCGGTCACCGCAACCCCCAAGGCCTGGTGTTTGTTGGCGACAAGTTATACAGCTCGGAACACGGCAACAATACCGATGACGAGGTGAACATTATTCAAAAAGGCCGCAATTTTGGTTGGCCCAATGTGGAAGGATATTGCAATACCGATGCAGAGAAAGCCTTTTGCACCGCAAATAACGTAGCAGAACCCATCCGAAACTGGACGCCCACCATCGCCCCATCCGGCATCGATTACTATAACAATAACGCCATCCCGCAATGGAAAGGCTCGTTACTTTTGGCCGTATTAAAAGACAGCGAACTGTTACAACTCAAACTCAACGCCGCAGGCACAGGCGTGGAAACCGTTAACACGTTTTACAAAGGCAAGTATGGCCGCATGCGCGATGTTGCCGTATCGCCCGATGGTAAGGTGTATATTATTACGAGCAATGGCGGAAGTGATAAGTTGATAGAGGTGAGTGGGAAGTAGTTTGCAGTTACAAGTTTGCAGTGGCAAAGGTCAGGATTCAACTGCAAACTTGCAACTGCAAACTCACGCGGCGTTATTTAGAACTTATCCAAATAACAATTGTACAAAGGGCTGACTGTGAATAAAGTTTATATTTTGTAAATTCGCCGCAAGTCGGCTATTAGGCAGTCTTATATTCTATTACCTATAAAAAATCAAACATTATGGCTTTTGATTTAGATATGATCAAAAAGGTTTATGATCGCTACAGCACCCGTGTGGATGCTGCCCGTACAGCGACCGGTAAACATTTAACACTAACCGAAAAAATATTATACGCTCACCTTTCTGAAGGCGATGCTAAAAAAGCTTTTGAACGCGGTACCGACTACGTTGATTTTGCACCAGACCGTGTTGCTATGCAGGATGCTACAGCGCAAATGGCGCTATTGCAGTTTATGCAGGCAGGCCGCCCGCAGGTTGCAGTACCATCAACCGTACATTGCGATCACTTGATACAAGCAAAAGTTGGCGCAGTTGCCGATTTAAATACCGCGGTTGATATTAACCGCGAAGTTTACGACTTCCTTTCATCTGTATCTGATAAATACGGTATCGGTTTCTGGAAAGCCGGTGCAGGTATCATCCACCAGGTTGTTTTAGAGAACTATGCGTTCCCCGGTGGTATGATGATAGGTACCGACTCGCACACACCTAATGCAGGTGGTTTAGGTATGGTTGCTATTGGTGTTGGCGGTGCCGATGCCTGTGATGTTATGGCAGGTTTGCCATGGGAGCTAAAATTCCCCAAGCTTATCGGTGTAAAATTAACCGGTAAACTGTCCGGCTGGACATCAGCTAAAGACGTTATTTTGAAAGTAGCAGGTATCTTAACCGTAAAAGGTGGTACCGGTGCTATTGTTGAATATTTTGGTGAAGGTGCACGTTCACTTTCTGCTACGGGTAAAGGTACCATTTGTAATATGGGTGCCGAAATAGGTGCAACCACTTCTATCTTTGGTTACGACGAAAAGATTGCCACTTACCTGCGCGGTACCCAACGTGCCGAAGTTGCCGACCTTGCCGATGCTGTTGCCGCTCACCTAACCGGTGATGACGAAGTTTACGCGAACCCTGCAGCTTACTTTGACCAGGTTATAGAGATCAACCTGTCAGAACTTGAGCCACACGTTAACGGCCCGTTCACACCGGATCTGGCATGGCCTATTTCTAAATTCGCGCAAGCGGTTCGTGAGAACAACTGGCCCGAGAAGTTAGAGGTTGGTTTGATAGGTTCTTGTACCAACTCATCTTACGAAGACATTACCCGTTCTGCATCAATCGCAAAACAGGCTATCGATAAAAACTTAGTTACCAAAGCAGAGTTCACCATTACTCCGGGTTCGGAATTGGTGCGCTACACGGTTGAGCGCGATGGTTACCTAGGTACTTTTGAGAACATGGGCGGTGTTGTATTGGCTAACGCTTGCGGCCCTTGTATTGGCCAGTGGGCACGCCACACAGACGACCCTACCCGTAAAAACTCTATCATCACATCGTTTAACCGTAACTTTGCTAAACGCCAGGATGGTAACCCTAATACGCACGCTTTTGTGGCCTCTCCGGAGATTGTTACCGCGTTTGTTATTGCGGGTGACCTTACTTTTAACCCACTTACCGATACGTTAATAAACAAAAATGGCGAGCAGGTTAAATTTGACGAGCCACAAGGCATTGAAATGCCAATAAGAGGTTACGCTGTTGAAGATGCAGGCTACCAGGCGCCGGCCGAAGATGGCAGCGGTGTTGATGTAATTGTGAGCCCAACATCAGCGCGTTTACAATTATTAGAGCCGTTTACCGCTTGGGAAGGTACCGACATTACAGGTTTAAGACTGTTAATAAAAGCCCGCGGTAAATGTACTACCGATCATATCTCTATGGCAGGCCCTTGGTTGAAGTTCCGTGGCCACTTGGATAACATATCTAACAATATGCTGATCGGTGCTATCAACTATTTCAACAACACGGCAGATAGCGTTAAAAACGAACTGACAGGCGAATACGGTCCGGTTCCGGCTACACAACGCGATTACAAGGCAAACGGAATTGGATCTATAGTTGTTGGTGACGAGAACTACGGTGAAGGTTCATCCCGCGAGCACGCGGCGATGGAGCCACGCCACTTAGGCGTACGTGCCATACTGGTAAAATCATTTGCCCGTATCCACGAAACCAACCTTAAGAAACAAGGTATGTTAGGTATCACATTCGCTGATACCAACGACTACGAAAAAATACAAGAGGACGATGTTATTGACATTACCGGCTTAACCACCTTTGCCCCCGGCAAACAGTTAACCGTAGTGTTACACCATGCAAATGGCACAACAGAAAGCTTCCCGGTAAACCACACCTACAATGCACAGCAAATAGAGTGGTTTAAAGCAGGCGGCGCACTGAACATCATCCGCAGGCAAATGATCTCTTAATTTTAGAATTGAGTCCCGATAGCTATCGGGATCGGAGTTATATTATTCAAAGCCTTCCTGTATGGGGAGGCTTTTTTTTGTTTGAATATATTGTATTTTTAAACATGGGATTACACAGAACTGATAAATGTTTTTTTACTGGATTAGATGTTCAAAATATTGAAGGCGACGATTTTAGAGACGCTTACGAATATCTTGTATCTTTTGAAATATATAGAATCTTGATAAGGTTGCCCTTCGAGGCCAAAAATTGGGCGATAAACAATCTGTTTTTCAAGGAAAATAAATATCTTTTTGAAGGATTGCTTTATAACAATAAATGGTTTGATAATCAGCAACAGCTTATAACTATTGAAAAGCTAAAAGAGCTATTAACCTTACACACTTTTCCCACTACGCCTAAAGATAAGTCAGATTCAGTTTTTCAAGAGTATTTAAAATTACAACGTGAGGACGGTCAATTAGTCCAAATATGCAATAGTATCCCTTGGAAGCGGCTATATTTGAAATCAAACGCCGAAATGATTTACTACACAGAGTATCTTCAACAACAAGGTCTAATAGATGCAAAGATTCGCTCTGTCAGCGATGGATCAAAACTTATAGAACAATTTAATATAACAGTAAAAGGTCTTAACTATGGCATTCTGTTACAGACAGAAGGAGATAAATCAAACTTGTGCTTTATTGCTATGGCTTTCAAAGACGAGACCAAAACTATAAGAATAGCAATCAAAGAAGCATTGAAAGAAACTGGATTTCAACCAATATTAATTGATGAACAGAACATAAACAGTGACAGAACTATTAACGATGAGATTATTGCAAGCCTAAAACGGTGTAAATTTTGCATTGCAGACTTCAGCTATCATAGTAATGGTGTTTACTTTGAAAGTGGCTTTGCTTTAGGACAAGGAAAAAAAGTTATCTATACATGCCAAGCGGAAGAGTTCGCAAAAGCACATTTCGATATAAGACCTTTACAACATATAATATATGACACTCCTGGCAAATTAAAAAAAGATTTAGTTCATAAAATTGAAGCTTGGATTAAATAATTAACCAACTTGATGAAACGCCTCAGCCCTTGTTGGTGTTGTCACCAACAAGTCTTCCATGCGCCAGTTTATTATAGGTGCTTAAGTATGTATGGCATTTACAATGCATCGTGGCAATAAAATCATCAAATCAAGTTAAGCACTCATTATGAACGAGCGCAATTGTTTCGAAAGCAAAAAGGCGATGAGTAAACCTCATCGCCTTTTGTTTTCGAGGACCAATCTCTAATCACCACTCACTATTCTCCGGCCCTAAAACCTCTCCTTTAAAAACTCCCCGGTGTAGCTGTCCTTAACTTTTATCAGATCTTCGGGCAGGCCTTCAAATACTACTTTGCCGCCACGGTCGCCACCTTCGGGGCCGATGTCGATAACCCAGTCGGCGCATTTTATCACGTCCATATTGTGTTCAATTACAATAATAGTGTTGCCATGCTCTAAAAGTGCATCAAAAGATTTTAGTAGCTTTTTAATATCTGCGAAGTGCAGGCCTGTTGTAGGCTCGTCAAATATAAAAAGCGTTTTATTGGTATTGTTACCCTTCACCAGGAACGATGCCAGCTTGATACGTTGTGCCTCTCCGCCTGATAGCGTGTTAGACGATTGACCTAACTGCACATAACCCAAACCAACATCAACCAAAGGTTTTATCTTGGCCAAGATCTTTGGCTCTTTCGCGAAGAACTCAAGGCCTTCGTCGATAGTCATTTCCAACACTTCAGATACGTTCTTTTCGTTGTAAGTAACGTCCAGTATGTGCTGTTTAAAACGTTTACCGTTACAGGCCTCGCAGGTAAGGAAGATATCGGCCATAAACTGCATTTCTATCTTTACTTCGCCTTCGCCCTGGCAAACATCGCAGCGGCCACCCTCAACGTTAAAAGAAAATGCCGATGGTTTTAAGCCCGCGGCCTTAGATACAGGCAATGCGGCATATAGGTTACGGATCTCGTCCCAGGCCTTAACATAAGTAACCGGGTTGGAGCGTGATGAACGGCCTATCGGGTTTTGATCTACGATCTCTACCTGCTCAATTTTATTGTAATCGCCTTCGATGCTATCGAACGATCCGCTTTGGTCGCCATTATAACTGCCAAGCGTTTTTTGCAGGGCAGGCGCGAAGATGCGTTTCACCAGACTGGTTTTACCCGAGCCGGACACGCCTGTTACCACCGTAAGGATCCCCAGCGGGAACTTAGCGTCGGCATTTTTAAGATTATTTTCTCGTGCGCCCTTTATCTCTATAAAGTCGCTCCATTTACGGCGACTTGTTGGTATGGCAATTTGCTCGCGGCCGCTCAGGTATTTACCTGTAAGGCTGTTGTCATCTACAATTATCTGGTCGTACGTACCGGTAAATATCAGGTTACCACCATGCGTACCGGCTTCGGGGCCAATATCAATAACATGGTCGGCTGCTTTCATAATTTCTTCCTCGTGCTCTACCACCAAAACTGTGTTACCCACATCGCGAAGCGATTTAAGTACCGTAATCAACCGCTGCGTATCGCGCGGGTGCAGGCCAATGCTCGGCTCATCCAACACATATATCGACCCCACTAAACTACTCCCTAAAGATGTAGCGAGGTTGATCCGTTGCGATTCGCCGCCCGATAGTGTGTTTGATAAACGGTTAAGCGTTAAATATGCCAAACCTACGTCGTTCAAAAACACCAGGCGGTTCACTATCTCCAACAATAATCGTTTGCCAATTTTGGCATCCGTTTCGTTCAGTTTAAGGGTGCTAAAAAACTCCAGCGCGGTATCTAAAGGCATCAGCACAACATCGGTGATTGATCTGCCGTCTATTTTAACATAGGTTGCATCCTTGCGCAAACGGCTGCCCTTACATTCGGGGCAGGTAGTTTTACCCCGGTAGCGCGATAATAATACACGGTATTGGATCTTGTAGGTCTGCTCCTCCATCTCCTTAAAGAAAGCATTAAGCCCACGGAAATATTGGTTACCCGTCCACAACAATTGCTGTTCCTTTTCGGTAAGCTGGTTGTACTGGCGATGGATAGGGAAATCGAACTTTAGCGAGCTTTTTACCAGCACATCGTTCCACTCTCGCATTTTTTCACCACGCCACGGGGCAATTGCACCCTCGTAAATACTTTTGCTTTTATCGGGAATAACCAGGTCGGCATCAATCCCAATAACCTTACCGTAGCCCTCGCATTTTTTACAGGCACCGTAAGGGTTGTTAAAGCTAAAAAAGTTTGGTGTAGGCTCCTCAAAACGGATATTATCCAGTTCGAAACGATCACAGAAGAAGCGCTCGGCGGCCCCACCCAAACCCTCCCCGAAGGAGAGTGCAGACGACGTATCATACTGCACATAGCAATCGCCCTTACCCTCAAAAAATGCCGTTTGGATACTATCTGCTAAACGGCTGATCGTTTCGTCTTCCTCATTCTTGGTGATACGATCTATAACGATGCGCACAACCGATATCGCGGGTAATGATGATTCAACCACCTCTTCTCCCTTTTTCGCTTTGCTTTTCTTGGCCTTTGCAGGTGTGGCTTCTTCGTCCATCACCATTGATGCCCCGTCTATGGTTTCGTCTTCCAGCAGGCTTTCTATACGCGATACCTGTCCGTTAAATTCCACCCTTACAAAACCTTTTTGCATCAAAACGGCAAGTTCCTCTTTAATGCTGCGGTTGTTATGCGGATGCAGGGGGCAAAGTATGGTCACCTGTGATTCATCCGGCAAGGCCGTAATAAAATTGATCACATCGGTCACCGAATCTCTCTTAACCAACCCACCGGATACAGGCGATATGGTTTTACCAATGCGCGAGAAAAGCAGCTTTAGATAATCGTAGATCTCGGTAGAGGTACCAACGGTAGATCGCGGGTTACTTGTAATAACTTTTTGCTCGATAGCGATGGCGGGGGCTATACCTTTGATATAGTCTACATCGGGCTTGTTCATACGGCCCAAAAACTGGCGCGCGTATGATGACAGGCTCTCCACATAGCGGCGTTGGCCCTCGGCATACAAAGTATCAAACGCCAGGGATGATTTACCCGAGCCCGACATGCCCGTGATAACCACCAGCTTGTTTTTGGGGATGGCAACATCCATGTTTTTAAGGTTGTGTACCCTTGCCCCCTTTATAATAATATGTTTCTTCGGATCTTTTTCTGCTTCCTTGATCATGTTTTTAGCGCGTGGTTGATGGTTCACAGATCATGGCAGAAATTTGCATTATCAATTAAACCTTAAAGGAAACCTGTGGTCTAACCAATAGTTTGCAATGATGTTATGATCTATTGCCTTTGAACTTTTTTGGATGTGCAAAAATCCTAAAATTTTTAGCTTAATCCAAATAGGTTTTGGTAATTGTAAGGGTTAATTGGTTATTAATAAAAGAGTTTGCATTTTAGTGACACACTGGCTTTTGAGAAGAACGCAAAATACCCTGTTAAAAATATTTGTTTTTATTTTTAAGATCATTATATTTGAGGGTAAAATTTTTCTTAACCCTAAAAAGAAACGCTATAGATAGAACTCTACTTTTAATAACGACAAAAACATTAATTTAGTTTATTAGTAGCTTTCTATGGATTTTCAATTGAAAAGTGATCAGGATCTAATCCATCTATATATCGCCGGAGACGAGGCTGGACTTGTTGAACTCATCAGGCGGTACCAATCAAAAATTTACACTTCTATCTATTTGCTTGTTAAGGACGAAGCCCTTGCCGAAGATATCTTTCAGGATACGTTTATAAAGGTTATTAATACGCTAAAAGCCGGTAAGTATAACGAAGAGGGTAAGTTTTTACCGTGGGTAACCCGTATTGGGCACAACCTGGTGATTGACCATTTCCGCCGCGAAAAACGCGCGCCGATGGTGAGTAACGGCGACGACTTTGATATTTTTGAAGTGCTTGGTAATTATGACGAAAGCGCCGAGGACCGCCTGGTGCGCGAGCAAACGCATAAGGACCTTAAATCGCTGATACAGCTTTTACCATCCGAGCAAAAGGAAGTATTGATCATGCGCCACTTTGGTGATATGAGCTTTAAGGAAATTGCAGATGTTACCGATGTAAGCATCAATACCGCCCTTGGCCGTATGCGTTACGCGCTTAACAACCTGCGCAAAATGATGCAGAATAAGGAAATGAGTTTGAAAAATTAGGGCGCGCTTTATTAGTCGCTCGGCAGGCCCCGATCTGCTATAATAATAAAGGCTGCCTGACGGGTAGCCTTTATTATTAAAAAAACGCTCCGTGATTGCGAGGTACGAAGCAATCTCTTTAGGACAATTGTACACCTTAGTTAATGGATTTGCTTAAAGACATTGCTTCGTGCTTTGCAAGGACGCGGGGATTGTAGCACCTAAATTACATATTCAAATTCACCCCAAAAAAGTAATTTCTCAATGGCGCGGGGTTATAATACCGGCTGCCCACCGCATTCAGATCATTCCCTAAACTATACTTTTGATTGAGTAGGTTATCCGCACCAGCATAAAGTTCCAGGCGGGTTTTATGCGCGATGTTATGCTGCCAAGATGCCTTGGCCTGCAGCAGGTGATACTTGGCTGCATAAACGGTGTTGCCATCATTCAGCGGGATGTTTGACGTGTAATTATGCTGCACAAACAAGGCAAAACTTTGCGGGAACAGGGTTTGTAATGATGATACGATAACCTCGCGCGGTACACCTGTTAGGCGGTTGCCCGAGTAATTTGCGCCAGCTACATTATAATCCCTGAATTTGAAACGGCTTACCGTAAGCGAGGTGTTAAATTGTAACCCGCGGATAATGCCGCTGCTGTTCCGTTTGATAAGCCAATCTGTAAAGGCCAGTTCAAAACCGGGTTGGTTGGTGCCACCCGAGTTAATGTAATACTCCGTTTCGTTTGGATTGAGCTGGCGCACGATAGATTTATCCAACCTGTAATAAAAAACCGATGCATCAAGCAGCAAGCTTTCATCTTTGTTACGCAAGCGGAAACCCGTTTCATAGTTCCAGCCGGATTGTGCCTGCAGATTGGTGTTGATGACGTTGTCGGTAGGCCTAACCTCGGCAGTGGTAGGTGTAGAATACCCGCGACTAACAGACGCCCGCCAGATAAAATCATTAGTAACCTGGTAGGATAGGGCCAGCCTTGGCATTACCACGGCATCAAAACTGCGGGTAGTGAAATCGGCCTCGTTCAATGGGGCGATGTTGCGGAACTTGTAGCCGTAATAGTTTAAACTGGCGGCGGCCTCTACATGCAGGCGTTTAAAAAAATCGGCCGCGTAGCGCGCGAAGAAGAAGTGTTGCCCGGTGTTAATCTTATCTATCTTTTGCACTTTGCCCTTTTCGCCGGCGTTGTTATCATAGTTGCTTATTTGCGAGTTAGTTTGTTGCCACTCGGCACCTACATTCAGTTTCCAGTCAAAGTTTTCCTGAGGGATGGCGGCCAGCTCAAAGTAGGTGCGCGCGCCATATGTATTTTCGTTACGTTGCTCGTAATTGGTGATGAAGGGGTTGGCAAAGTCTACATGGTTACTAAATACGGCCAGCACATTGCGGATGCGGTCGGTAAGTTGGGCATCATTAACCAATCCACCCAAAAGCATTTTGGTATTGATGCGAATCTTTTGCTGGATAGCGCCCGGCAGGGTAGCCGTTGGTAACCTCGTACTACGCGGGTCTGCTTGCATTTGCGCAAGGTTAAGGCCGCCGGGTGTCTGGTAATCGAGGTCGGAGTAGAGGATGGTTGCCCTTAACTCACTTTGTGGGGCGTATCGGTAAGCGTCCCCCGCCTGTAAATAAGTGCGGTGCATGCGGCTGTTCTGCCTGTAGCCATCATAAGTTTGATATGAATGATTAAAGTTGAAACGGTTTTTAGCGCCCGTGTTTTGCAGTGAAACTTTCTCATGAAACAAGCCATAGGAGCCGCCATTGATCCCTGCGGATAAATAATTACTGTCCGTACGGTTAACGGGGCTTAGCAAAACCACCCCGCCCGAATTCGCCCCAAAAAGGCTCCCATCCGGCCCCTTCAGGATCTCGATATGGCGAATGTTGCTGATATCGATAGCGTTTAAATACGTATTGCCACCCGCATCGGTAAGCGGGATCTCGTCAAAGTAAACCTTCACATCCCGCACCCCAAACGGCGACCGCAGCAAACTGCCACGGATAGATAAGCGGTAACTCCCCGGCGACCGTTCTTCGGCACGTACCCCGGGTACAGTATTAAGGGCTGTCACGAAAGAATTATCGGGCTGCAACTTTAGCTGCGCCGAACCCAGTACGCTAACAGAAGCAGGTACGCTCAACACAGGTTGCTCGGATAGGTAAGCTTTAATGGTTACAGGTTTCAGCTGCTTTAAACTATCTGCTTTAGTTGCAGGCTTGGTTTGTGCCATAGCCGCAACCGGGAGTATACAAATGGCAAATAAGCTCAGGTAATATTTTATCATAAATGGGAGTGAAGTAAACAAAAATAGCCCTTTACATTGTATTGGGCTATCCTTATAAATAATATTACAAATAGTTTATTTAGCGCTTACACGCCAGATGCGGTTGCTCACATCATCGGCAACTAATAGCGAGCCATCTTTGGCAATAGCCACACTAACCGGGCGGCCATACACTTCTTTTTTATCCAAATCGGCAATAAAGCCCGTTAAAAAATCTTCCATTTTTGGGGCAGGCTTGCCGTTTATAAATGGTACAAAACCAACCTTGTAACCGGATAATACCGACTTGTTCCACGAGCCATGTTGCCCAATGAACGCGCCGTTATCATACTTTGCCGGGAATTTTTTGCCGGTATAAAACACCAATCCTAACGATGCCGTGTGCGGGCCTAACGATAAGTCGGGCGTAATGGTTTTAGCAACCATATCAGGGCGTTTAACTTCGGGCCTTGGGTCTTCATGCTTGCCGAAGTATGCCCATGGCCAACCGTAAAAGCCACCTTCTTTAACGCTGGTAAAGTAATCGGGCACCAAATCATCGCCCAGGTTATCGCGTTCATTAACGGCGGCATAAAGCACACCTGTTCCCGGTTGGAAATCTATTCCGGCAGGGTTGCGCAAGCCGCTGGCATAGATGCGTTCGCCGCTGCCATCGGGGTTTATCTCTAACACATCGGCACGTCGTTTTTCAACGTCCATACCATGCTCGGCGATGTTTGTGCCCGAGCCTACCGCCACATAAATTTTTGTCCCCGCGGCGTTGGCTTTAATGTTACGTGTCCAATGGTTGTTGTACCCCCCGGCAGGTAAAGCCAGGATCATTTTGCCCGGGGTGGTTATCTTGGTTTGGCCGGGTTTGTAATCGTATTTCCAAAGTCCGTCGGTATTGGCAACGTAGAAGGAGTTACCTAATATCAGCATCCCGTAAGGCTGGTTTAGGTGGCTCAAAAACACCTCGCGGGTATCGGGGATACCGTCGCCATTTGTATCGCGCAGTATAGTTACCTGGTTAGCACTTTTACCCAAGTTTTGGGATGCGGCCGCACCAATTACTTTAGCGCCAATTTTTTTGATGCCCTTCACTTCAGTATTGGCTTCGCTTACAAAAATATCCCCGTTAGGGGCAACGTAAATATTGCGGGGATTTTTAAGCGTATCGGCAAAAAGGTTTACCGCGAACCCGGCGGGGGCAACTGGCATTTTACCTGCCGGCCAGGCAATAACTTTACAGTAATTGCTCACGGCTTTAGTTTGGTACGGCGCGGGTAAATTCACCTCTTGCTGGGTGGGAGTGTTCACGTCGGCTGCTTTTGTGGCATCCACCTTTTTTTGTTTACAGCTTGCGGCCAGTAAAGTAATGGCCGCTATATGGGCGATATAAGTTTTCATAGTTAGTGTTTGTAGTTAACTAACCCCGGCGCGTTTGCTTTTGTTTGGTTTGCCCTGTTATGTAAAAGCCTTATTACAAACATTTAAGGCGATTATCTGCCTAAAAGTTATATTTTTGGATAAGCCTGTATATCAGCACTAATGCTAACCTATAAACGCAGATTGTTACTTTTGGCGATAGCCGTTTTGTTTGCCGTAAAGGCACATGGGCAGGTGCAATACAGCCTTGGCGACCCTGTGCTTTCTGAAGACTTTGGCTTTGGCGGCCCGTACTCTCCTGTTGGCCCGCCACTACCCGATGCAAATACAACAATGAAAAGCGGGGGAGATGGCAGGTGCCCCGGCCCGGGGCGCTACCTGGTTTTAAACACTTCGGCAAACTGCTATGGCGATACCTTCTCCACCATCAATTTTGACCATAGCGGCACCAGCCCTTATGGTTATTTAATGATGGTTAATGGGGACGACAAACCTGTAACTTACTACACCAATGTAATAAGCGGCAGCAAGTTTTGCCCCGGGCAAAAGTACAGGTTCGCGGTTTTTCTAAAAAACATCAATACGCAAATGCCCCGCCCCGCAGGTTATGCAGATGCCAATATACTTTTTACGGTTAAAGCGGCCGATGGTACAATATTGACAAGCACACCCACCGGTGCTTTTACAGAGGAAGGTTTTAAAGAATACCATGCCGATTTTGTTGTGCCAAACGATGGCTCTGATGTTACTGTATCACTCAGCAATGCGGCTTTAACGGGCACAATAGGCAATGATTTTGCCATAGATGATATTACGGTTAAGCCCTACGGCCCGGTAATAAATGCCGGGATTGGATCGCCAACGGGGCCTGCATCAGCTACACAGTGTTTGGATAACCACTCCGTTAGGTATATCCTCAAAGCTGAAATACCCGCCTACGCTACGCCACAGTATCAATGGCAACTAAATTATAATAAAAAGGGCTGGGTAAATGTGGCCGGCGAAACCAATGCAGACATTGACCTGCGTTTAGAATTTTTAGCCCCGGCAGCAGGTAAGTATGAGTACCGGGTTGGTGTGATAAGCGCGCCGGGCGCTTCACTAAATTGCCAAACGTTTTCGCTGCCGGTAGTTATTAATGTGGTAAAAAATCCTGAATTTAAGTTGCCGGCTATAACATACGTCTGCAAAGGGGATGCCCTTTCCATACATGCCGATGGCGGGACGGATTACCTTTGGACCTATCCGGACGGCCACACTTCAGACAGTCATTTTTTAGATGTAACAGGTAGTGTAGACGAAAGCTTTGAGGGGATCTACACGGTTGTTATTACTTCGGCAGGGTGTTCGTTAGAATCAAAAACAGAGGTAAGGGTTGTATCTGCTTTAGATGCAAAGATCGAGACGGTAGACCCCAAAGTATGCGCAGGCCAGGGCGTGCAGTTAACGGCTACCGGCGGCCTTAGTTATAGGTGGGAACCAACCACAGGCTTAGATAACCCTAATGTAGCCAACCCAATAGCCAACCCTGCCAGCAGCACCTATTATAGCGTATTTGTAAGTAACGAGGGGTGCACACAGCAACGTACGGTACTGGTTACCGTGTTAGAATTAGCCGGTGCCAATGCCGGTACAGATAGGGGGATGACTGAAGGGGAAACTATATCGTTAGAGGGGAAGGCAGAAGGCGCTAATATCACTCATTACTGGACACCTCCCGATTATATGGACGACCCCACATCCCTCACCCCCAAGGTAAACCCACCCGATAATAAAACTTATACTTTGCACGTAGAATCTGCAGACTGCGGGAGTTTTACCGACGAAATGAATGTGCGCGTATTTAAAAAGCTAATTATCCCATCTTCATTTAGCCCCAATGCCGACGGTATAAACGACACCTGGCATATTGACAAGTTGTACACCTACCCCGAAAGTGTGCTTTCCGTTTACACCCGCGAGGGCGCCGAAGTTTTCAGGACAGTGGGCGATGCCAGGCAATGGAACGGAATATTTAACGGCCAGGCACTGCCACCCGGCACCTACTATTATGTTATCGACCTGAAAAATAATTTGCCTAAAAGATCGGGGTGGGTATTGTTGTTAAAATAGACCTCCACAAGCTTAATTAATTAAATTTGACCAATTGGCGCAACTTTGCTAAAAAGCTATATTTTTGACGCTACCTATTTGTACACCAGTACGCTATGCCAATTAATAAGTTAAAGTTTTTAGTCTTCCTGGTTTTTTTATTGATCAATGTGCGGGCATTTGCGCAGGTAGGTAACGGTAGTTTGGGCGACCCTGTATTTACTTTCGATTTTGGATCGGGCGATGCTCCAAAATTCCCGACTACAGGTTATACATTTGTTGGCGGCTCGTGCCCCGAAGATGGTAAATATGCCCTTTCAAAAACTGAACAAGGTTGCCACCCCGATACGTGGCATGTAGTGCTAAAAGACCATACCGGTAACGATGGTTTTATGATGGTGGTAAACGCGGATGCCGTGGCAGGTAAAGAGTTTTTTAGCAAAGAAACAACTGTAGACGGTACAAATGCCGGGGCATTGTGCGAAAATACTACGTATGAGTTTTCTGCTTACGTATTAAATCTAATAAAAGCAGGGCTGCCTGGGTTTATAGAGCCAAATATCAGTTTCAAGGTAGAAACTTTAACGGGCGATAATATTGGTTTGTACACCGTGGATATCCCCCCAACCAGTAACCCCGACGGTTGGGAAAAATATGGTTTAACTTTTACCACACCGCCTGGTGTCACCACTGTAGTTGTACGCATGGTAAACAATGCACCGGGTGGTGCCGGCAACGATTTTTTGCTGGATGATATAACTTTTAGGGCCTACGGGCCCGTTTTACAAGCCGGTTTTGCAGACGAAATAAATGTAACCCAAAACAACGTGTGCGAAGGGCAGACCGCTAATTATACTATTACTACTACAACCGGGGCAGGGTATAACAACCCAGCCTACCAGTGGCAAAAAAATACCGGAAGCGGATGGGTTAATATTGATGGCGAAGTAAATACATCCTTAAATGTTGTATTCCCAAGTGCGCAGCTTGGTTCGTACCAATACCGTTTACTGGCTGCCGAGGGTGGCAATATAAACTCGCCAAATTGCAGGGTATACTCAAACACGGTCACAATAAACGTTACAGCGTTCCCGGTAGTCGCCAATATACCGCCGCAAGTGGTTTGCGAGGGCGATCCAATCATGCTTACGGCAACAGGTGGGGCAACCTACCAATGGACCTTGCCTGATTTGACAACCAGTACGCAAAACCCTTTAATAATACCGGTATCAAGCGTTGCCCATAGGGGCACTTACCATGTAGATGTCAAATCTGCCGCGGGTTGTGTAACGCCAAAAAGTGTTGAAGTTACTGTTAATACCAAGCCTGTTATTACAGTAAGCCCGCCGCAAAGTACCTGTGCGGGTAGTGGTGTGCCAATTACCGCGTTCGCTGTAGATGGGGTTACCTACAGGTGGTCGCCGGCGGCGGGCCTTTCAGATGTTAACTCGGCTAATCCCGTTGCCAGCCCTACGGTATCCACGCTGTACGCGGTTACGGTTACCAATGCTAAAAATTGCTTTAGCACCAATACGGTGCAGGTTGATGTGTTACCCCTGCCGGTAGCTAATGCTGGTGATGATAAAAAGATATTTGAAGGCCAATCTGTAACGCTGAAAGGCAGCGGAACAGGTGATAATGTAACCTACAGTTGGTCGCCTACCACCTACCTGGATAATCCTGCATCGCCCACACCAACGGCTACGCCGCTAAACGATATTACTTACACATTAACGGTAACATCGGCCAATTGCGGCACCAATGAAAGCAGTATTTTTGTAAGGGTTTATAACAAGTTAGTTATCCCAACCAGCTTTACGCCAAATAGTGATGGCATTAACGATTTATGGAATATAGAAGCACTTGATACCTATGCGCAGGGCGTTATTACCATTTACACCCGCAACGGCAAGCAGGTATTTACAAGTAAAGGCTACAGTAAACCTTGGGACGGTACCTATAATGGGCGCGTATTGCCCGCCGATACCTACTATTACATCATCGACCTTAAAAATAACACACCAAACCTGTCGGGCTGGGTGTTGCTGATAAGATAAATTATTTCAAAAAATAATTAACGCCTAAATGGGCACCGGTTGTGGTGATGCGGAAATAAGGGTCGTGTGAAACATCGGCAACGCTTTGGTAGCCGGCATTTATTTCAATTTGCCTGTTAATGACTACACCAGCTTTAACAATTATTGAATTTGCAGATTTAAGAAATGAATTAAACGGTTGTGTTGCAAGCTGGCTTGGGGACCCATCGGCATTGCGAAATTCTTTACCGCTGTAGCTGATGAGCGAGGCCTGCAAACCTGCGCCCATAAAAAATTTAAAGTCGGGCTTATTATAAAAGTTGTAAAGTATTTGCGGGCTAACAGATATATTTAGCTGATTGAACTTAAATATGGCATCATTATAAGGAGACACCGTACTGGTATATGTTGTTGAATAGCGGCCCAATGCGGCCCCTGCTTCTACCCTTAAAACCAGTTGCTGTACGCGCGGGTTTGCATAAACATTAAAGCCGGCAACTATTTTTGGTAAAACAGACGAAGCATTTGGCGCGCCAGCAAACTTTAAACCGCCATCTGTTTTGTAAAAGCTTAGGTTAGCACCAACGCCGGCATAAAAAACAAGGGTTTTTGCTTTTTGTGCTGATGCCGCCATGGCCTGGTTATCGGTAATGTTGTTTATGCTTTTAACCACTTTCACCAGGTCTTGCTCGTTATAATTAGTCTGCTGTATCAGTTTGTTTAGACCATCATCCAGTTTTTGGTTTTGTGATGCAATAATGCTTAATTGCTTACGATAGGTACGCTCATCTACATTCAAATCATTTTGCTTGTAGGTACGAAAGATAAGTTCGACAGGGGCTGCTTGGCCCGGTTTTATAAAATACCTCATTTTTAGCCGGTCGCGGTAATCATATATTGCTGCTATATCACCATGGGTAAGCAATTTCAGGAAACTGGTACGTTGCTCCACAGAGGTGTCCCTTTCAGTGCTGCCTTCCACATCTGTACTTATAGGGCCGGTATAACTTTCGTAAACATCCATCCCGATTATGTTTACTAACCTGGCGTTTTGCGGGGTTAATTGCCGGCGTTGGTTATCATTAAGGGTGGGCTTAAAATCAATTACATCGGGGTTCTCGCTCCATTCGCGGTAGTTAATATAACCTTTTGTAGTATCGCCACCGGGCGAAATAAAATAGCCGGCTTTGTAATTGCTTTGTGCATTTGCAGCAATAGCGAGCAGCATCATAGCTGCCAGGGAGCATAAATATTTCATGAAACGATGGTGTTAGGTTATTTAGCTTTTAAAAAGTACAAGGTATGCTATTACGCCAAACAGGATTACAGCAAGCGTTAGTTTGGTATAATTTTTCTTCTTTTTAACCAGTAAGGGTTTATCTATCCCATTTATTTGTGCTGCAACTTTTACGAGGGTATGTTCGCGAAATTCAAGATCATCTAAGGTCCGTTGAAGTTTATCGGTAAGGGCGCCATACTTTAAGGCAAGGCTGGCTAATTGTTGCCTGTACTGGTTTTCGGTTTTGCTCACTATTGGGTCCGACAACATATACAACCGATAAACGAGTTCCCGCGGCGTATCATTATCCTTTTCGGTTGTGTAAAAGCGCGTTTTTGTATTGTCGGAGTAGGAATACAGGGAGATGTTTTCGCCCTTTTGCAATTGCTCCAGGAATACTGTATCTACTTTTGAAGTTGTATCCCTGGCGTTTAAATGGTTTTCATCAACAGTACCAAGGCTTATGCTGCACACATAACGTTTATACGTTAGCGCATCGGCAATGGTAAATTGTTTAATATCGGCAACCGTAAATCTTTGGGTGGTGTGGATTGTATCTGGTTTAAAAGAAACCGCCTTCGGGTTAGAATCCCATTCGTGTTCGCTAATGAGGCCTTTTAGAGTATCGCCTTTTAGGGTAATTACATAACCAGGCTTAAAATTGCCCTGGCCGTAAGAAAGTGCCGGGAATATTAGGGCCGCTAACAGCAGCTTATAAATAAGTTTCATTAATTAGTGATAATTGGTGGGATGAATATATCGAAATTCTCCATCAGTAGCACTAAAATTTAGTTATTTAAAATTTGATGAACTTATCCATCTGCTCGTTGGTGAATTTCAAAGTGTCTTCGGGCGTGATGTTGCCCTGTTCATCCATCTCGTTACGAATGGATGCGATGTGGATCTTTAGCGGCATTACATGCAGGTTGAGGTAGTGGCATACGCCCGTAAAATGATCTACCCCGCGGATGTTACCATACTTACCGGATGACAGGCCAACCAGTGCCGCCTTTTTATCATAAAAACTTTCGGGGAAGCTGCAGGCATCCACAAAAACCTTTAAAATGCCGGGGTAGCTGCCGTTGTATTCGGGGATCACGAACAGGAATTTTTCTGTTGCGGTGATGATGTCCTGGATCTTGCCAAAGGCCTCGCTGCGTTTGCCGTAAAGGTCTGTCTCTATCAGGTTTGGCGGCAGTTGTGCCAATGATAGCAGCGTTGTTTCCATACCCTTTGCAGCCAGTTGCTTTTGATAGTATTGGGCAAGCTTTAAGGTTGAGCTGCCGGCGCGGTTTGTAGATGCTATGATGGTGACCATGTTAATTATTGAATTAGTGAGTTGGCGAATTAGTGATTGGCTTTAATGGTAGATAAAGGTTAATTGCTTGACGGTATGCAAGAAAACTTCACTACTTCACTAAATCAATAACTCACTAATTAGCCCCAACAATGTTTGTAAGTTGGCAAAACTGTTAATTTCTCAATTGTTTAAATCCGTATCTTTAGCGGCGGATAAAAAAACAGTACAAACATAGAAATTTATGTGCCTGTTTTTCGTTCGTAATACACCACAGACTTAATTTTTTTAGAGATATATAATGGGTAAAATTATTGCTTTAGCTAACCAGAAAGGTGGCGTTGGTAAAACTACATCATCCATAAACCTTGCCGCAAGCTTAGCCGTGCTGGAATACAGGACCTTACTGTTAGATGCCGACCCGCAGGCAAATTCAACATCGGGCATTGGTTTCGACCCGCGCAATATAAAGAACAGTATTTACGAGTGCATCATTAACGAAGTGGACCCTCGCGAAGCCATCCAAAAAACCGAAACACCAAACCTTGACCTTTTGCCAGCGCATATAGACCTGGTTGGTGCCGAGATAGAAATGATAAACCTGCCAAACCGCGAGTATAAAATGAAAGCGGTTTTAGAAAGCATCCGCGATGATTACGATTTTATCATCATCGACTGCTCTCCGTCGTTAGGTTTAATTACCATAAACGCCCTTACCGCTGCCGATTCGGTTATTATCCCGGTGCAGTGCGAGTACTTCGCGTTAGAGGGTTTGGGCAAGTTATTGAACACCATCAAAATTGTACAATCGCGCCTGAACACTACCTTAGCTATAGAGGGTATTTTATTGACAATGTACGATGTGCGCCTGCGCCTTTCTAACCAAGTGGTAGATGAAGTGCGCACCCACTTTGAGGATATGGTGTTTGATACCATTATACAGCGTAACACCCGCTTAAGCGAGGCGCCAAGCTTTGGTATATCCGTAATTATGCACGATGCAAACTGTAAAGGTGCCGTTAACTACCTTAACCTTGCCCGCGAGATCATCCGCAAGAATGGTTTGGTGAGTAACGAGGAACTGGCAACTACCGTAACAGCTTAACAACAACAATGAGTACAGAAAAAAGAAACGCTTTGGGAAAAGGTTTAAGCGCCTTGCTAAACGATTCCCCAAGTGTAAATCAAAATAAGAACAGTTATTCTAATCCGTCTAACCCGGTATCGGAAACCGATAGCCTGGGGTCGGTGAATGAGATCAGGATAAGCGAGATAGAGGTTAACCCTTTTCAGCCTCGCACCGGCTTTGATGAGCAAGCCCTTGCCGACCTATCCGCCTCAATAAAATTGCAAGGGTTGATACAGCCCATCACCGTACGTAAGGTAAGCGCGCACGCTTACCAGTTAATATCGGGCGAGCGCAGGTTACGCGCGTCAAAAATGGCGGGCCTCACCCAGATCCCGGCATACGTACGCACCGCTAACGACCAGCAGATGCTGGAGATGGCCTTGATAGAGAACATCCAGCGCGAAAACCTGAATGCTATTGAGGTAGCCCTGAGCTTTCAGCGGATGATAGACGAGTGCAGCCTTAAACAGGAAGAACTTGGCGATCGCGTGAGCAAAAACCGCTCTACGGTTACCAATTACTTAAGGCTTTTAAAATTGCCGCCAACCATCCAGGCGTCTATCCGCGATGGCGGCATCAGCATGGGCCATGCCAAGGCTTTATTAGCTGTTGATGACCCCGCTGTTCAGCTCTACATTTTCCAGCAGATCATTAAAAACGAGCTGTCGGTACGTAAGGTAGAGGAGATGGTTCGCGAGATCCAGAAAGCCCCGCAAAAAAAGGAAGGCAAACAGCCCGAAACGCTTACCTATCAGCTACAAAAGGTACAGGATGACCTTGCCTCGAAGTTTAGCACCAGGGTAAAACTTAAAGTTAACGCTCAAGGCAATGGAAGTATCGAAATCCCGTTCTTATCCGAAGACGATCTGGGCCGGATACTTGAAATGCTGGATTGGTAAAACACATGCTGAAAACACTTTTAACTACTGTACTATTTTTAGGGTTTGCCTTTTTCGCGATGGGCCAAACCCCCGATACCGTGGCGGCAAAAGCCAAGGCTGATACCGTTGTTAAAAAAGCAGACCCCATAAAAAGAAATTCTTTTGCACCACCAATAAAAAAAGAAAAAGAATACCACCCGGATAGTACACACAGCCCAAGTTTGGCTGTGAAACGCTCGCTCATCATCCCCGGATGGGGCCAATACTATAACCGCGAACTATGGTATATAAAGGTGCCGGCAATTTATGCGGGCCTGGGCTTACTGGGTAATGCCATTATTGTGAATCAGAAAAATTATAAGGTTTTTGTGGCTCTTGCCAAAATAACCCGTACAGGTAGCGTACCCGTACCGGGCGACAGGATGTATGATTCTTACGTGAAATACAAACGTGAATACGATTTATATGTGGTAAATTACGGCGCGTCAAGCACCGATTTGGAGAGCGCGGCAAACGGGTATCAGCGTAACTTTCAGATTAGTATATTAGGTGTAATAGCCGTTTGGGGCATACAAGCCGTAGAGGCTTACATTACCGGGAAGTTCATTAATGCCTATACAGTAGATAATAATCTCTCTTTTAAAGTTACCCCAACCTTAATGGGGCAGCCTGTTTATGCAGCATCAAATTTTAACAGTACATTTATGCCGGGATTAAAATTAACCCTAACGCTTTAAATAGAACGAAGCATACAGTTTAATAATTTACGGATGAAGATCGCATTGTTAGGTTACGGTAAAATGGGGAAGATAATCGAGAAGATTGCCCATGACCGCAAACACGAAATTGTACTTAAAATAGATAACAATAACCTTGATGACCTAACTACCGAAAACCTCCAAAAGGCCGACGTAGCCATCGAGTTTAGCACTCCCGCAACTGTGCTGGGTAATATAGAAAGCTGTTTTAAGGCAGGTGTACCCATTGTTGTGGGCACCACCGGCTGGCACCACGAAATGGCGCAAATAAAAGAACAATGCGAATACCACAAAGCGTCGTTTATTTACGCCACCAACTTTAGTGTTGGGGTGAATGTGTTTTTCCACGTAAACAAGATCCTGGCTAAACTGATGAATAATTACCCGTACTATGATGTGCAGGTAGAAGAGATCCATCATACCCAAAAGCTGGATTCACCAAGCGGCACAGCCATTACCATTGCCGAAGGCATACTGGAAAACCTCGATGCAAAAAAAGACTGGAAAAATGTATTGATAAGCGATGATAAACCCGATGAAGAGGTTGTTGCCGCCAACGAACTGCTGATAGAATCGTTAAGGATAGAGAATGTGCCCGGTACCCACACCGTTATATACGATTCTGAAATAGATACCATAGAGTTTAAACATACCGCCCATAACCGTAATGGCTTTGCATTAGGTGCCGTGCTGGCTGCCGAATGGGTGCAGGATAAAAAAGGTTTTTATTCTGTTGAGGATATGTTTGATTTTAATAACTAATTTACTGCCCAATATTTAAGTAATGAACTGGAAATTCTGGAATAAAAATAAATCAAAAGAGAAGAAAAAAAAGAGCGCCGGCCGCGAGTGGGCAGACGCTATAATTTTCGCGGTGATTGCCGCTACGCTGATCCGTACGCTGTTTATAGAAGCATATACCATACCTACACCATCAATGGAGCGCTCGCTTTTAGTAGGCGATTTTTTGTTTGTAAGCAAAGTTAACTACGGTGCCCGCACGCCGATGACGCCTATCGCGTTCCCGTTTGCGCATCACACTATGCCAATATTAGGTACCAAAGCATACTGGGATGGCATCAAATTGCCATACTATCGCCTGCCTGGTTTAAGCGAAGTTAAAAAAGGTGATGTAGTGGTATTTAACTTCCCGATGGAAGCCGATTCGCCATACTTTAGGCCGGTGGATAAACGCGAAAACTACATTAAACGTTGCCAGGGTGCGCCCGGCGATACGTTAAGCCTGATAAATGCACAGGTTTATATAAATGGTAAAGCAGCGCCAAACCCACCGGGCGAGCAAACTGATTACAATGTTGTAACCAACGGTATGGATTTAAACCCGCAGGTACTGGCCGACCTGAATGTGTCTTACTACGATTCAAATCAGCCGATCCCTACCATGACAAAGGATGCGGCGACGAAGTTAAAGACATACTCAAACGTAAAATCTATTACGCCAAACTACAAACAGCCCGGTATGTCAGATCCGTTTAATCCGGTGTTCCCGGCGGCGTATCCAAAATATAAGCTGAGCCCGCTTAATAAAGATCCTGACTGGAACGTAGATAATTATGGCCCTATCATTATCCCTAAAAAAGGCTGGACAGTTAAATTAGATAGCTTAACCCTGCCGGTATATGGCCGCGCTATAGAAGTATATGAAGGTAATAAATTAGAGATCGAACACGGTAACGGTAAGATCCTGATAAACGGTAAAGAGGCAACTACCTATACCTTTAAAATGAATTATTACTGGATGATGGGCGATAACCGCCACGACTCGTTAGACTCGCGCTATTGGGGTTTTGTACCCGAAGATCACATTGTAGGTAAAGCCCTGTTTGTATGGATGAGCTGGGATGATAACGCCTCGTTCTTCAGCAAGATCCGCTGGAGCCGGTTGTTCATGGGCATCCACTAAGCCCTGTATGATATTCGATAAAGCCCTGTTCAAAAGAACGGGCTTTATCGAATAGCAATGACGTGTGGTTAAAGAGTAACACTACCCTTCCCAAGGAGGGAATTGCTTAACTGCTCGCAATAACTGATGTAAAGCAACTACTTATTCCCCCTCATACTTTAACCCAACCTGTTTTCTCGCCTCATCTATCATCGCTATCATTTGCCGCGACATATCATAGCTAATGATGGGGCTTTCCACTTTGCCGGCTCGCATCAAGTCAACAAAGTGTCGAATCTCGTAATTTAGACCGCCTGCGGTAAAAGGCTCGTCAATTTCAACGGTGCGGCCATCAAGGTAATTGATAGTGGCCTTTGCAGGGTTCCACCAGTTTTTGTGGATGGTGATGTTGCCGAGCGTACCGCAGATGAGCGCATCGCCTTTGCCATGCAGATCGAAACCGCCATAAAGCTGCGCGTAACCATGCTCATGTTTAGTTTGAAACACGCTGAACATATCTATCTCCATCCCGCTGAAGCGGCCCATAGCTTGTACTTCTTGGGTATTACCAAGCCAGTCTATCGCCAAAAAGGCTTCGTAAATACCAATTTGCATTAATGCGCCACCTGCCAAAAGACGACTAAAATTTGGATGGTCCCGACTGATATCCGCTACCGAAGAACCCGCCCGAACATAACCCACCGGGCCAATGGGGTCTTCAAGTACATAGTCTTTTAGCTTTTGGTAAAGGGGGTAAAAGGGAGGTTTCATCCCTTCCATAAATAAAAGCCCGCTTGCTTTGGCAACGGCCAGCACTTCTTTTAACTGAATTAAGTTTAGCGTTGCCGGTTTTTCACAAAGTACATGTTTGCCGGCTTTTAAAGCTTTAATACTATAGTCCGCGTGGGTATCTGGCAGGGTGGCAATGTAAACGGCATCCACATCACTTGATAAAAGCTCTTCCGCGTTGCTGCAAGCCACGCCGCCATATTGTGCCACAAAGTCGGCCACCGTTTCCGGCCGGCGCGAGTAAGAGGCTGCAAGCACGTTATCGGGCAAGGCGTGTAAGCCCTGTATAAACCTGTGTGCGATGCGCCCGCAACCGATAATACCCCATTTGGTCATATTAATTTAAAAGTTAAAAGTCAAAAATAAAAAAGCCTTAAGCTGAGAACAACTTAAGGCTATGTGTTATGGCGGTAACCAATCTCTATTTATCTCTCCTCGGTCACTAATACCTATTGATACTGTATATACAAAGGGTACGGGCTGTACCTTGATATTACCTCTGCAGGTGATAACATATGGTTAGGTGCTTTCTTGATATCGTTTTTGTAGAACAGTTTAAAGCCCGTGAATTGAACCGGCTCCTGGTTAATAAAGTAGCGGTAGGTGCCTGTTTTTAAGTCAGGTTCGCCCCATCCGTCCATATCCATTACTACCTGTACTTCGGGGCGTAATTTGATGTTTTTGTAGTTGGTAACCATCTTTTTAGTAAAGCGGTGTACAACCAATATTTTTGGAGGCAGGCCATTCTTTTTAACAATGCTGGCTAAGTAACCGGTTACATAGTTAATATCGGCAGCATCGTATGTGCCAATTTTTTTGCCGGGCTTGCTGCCGTCTTTCATAGAAAACTCAGGGTCCATACCAAAATGTACCTGTGGCATTTTTAAGTATTTTTCAAATAAAGGTAACTCGGCCTGTATGTTGCTTAATGCCACCTGCACATCTAAGAAAACAATGGCATGCGCTTTTTTGGCTAATACCAGTATACTATCAATTTGCTTAAATGGCATGCGGTAACGGTATTTACCATCTTTACCGCCATCGCCTTGTGCTACTACAGCAATGTAGTGCAGGGCAGGTTGTACAGGTGTTTTAGGATCGGCTTTTTCCCAGGCTTTTACTTCGCCTTTTAGTTTGGCAAGCATTTCATTTGGCGGCAATTCGCCGAGGATACCCATTTTTTTAGAGTATAGGTTACCGTAAAAAGATACTATACGTTTAAAGGGTAGTATGGCACCACCCAGGGGGTAAGGCTGGTTTTTAACCGGCCACCTGCCGCTGGTATCGGTATGTGCGTTAAATTTCAATAACGAATCGTATTTAGCTTTATCAATTGGCGGGTAGGTCGATTTTACTGTGCCTAAAGTATCGGCCTCTTCGCCCGGTGCTTTCGCGGTGGTATCGCCTGCTTTTTTATCGGCTGTTTTGGTGCCGCTGTTGCTATTACAAGCCGGCAATAATGCTACCGAGCCTAACACGAAAAGTGCTGAAAAAATTACGCTTTTTAATTTCATAGATAGATGGGGTATTGAGTATGTGTGTGGTTAAATATAATGCTTGTAAAGATATAATTTACAAGCCGCTTAGCTTTTATTTTTATAAAATTTACCGAACACGCCTAATGGTAATTTAGGGCCTGCTGTAGCTTGTAAATACAGCTCGCCTATCTCTAAATTGTCCACTTTGGGGTATGCGCTTTTAATAAGGTTTTCGATAATGACAGATGAAAAGCCAAGCGAGTAAGTATTCAGGATCAGGAAGTGTTCTTCGGGATCAAGCAATTGCATCACATCGCTCATCATTTCGTTAATGTTATCTTCCAGTTTCCATTTTTCGCCGTTAGGGCCGTTACCGTAAGCAGGCGGGTCAAGGATGATACCATTGTAGGTTTTGCCGCGCTTTACTTCGCGCTTAACAAATTTAAGTGCATCCTCCACCATCCAGCGGATATCTTTTAATCCCGATAGTTCCTGGTTCTCGTTTGCCCAGGTAACCACTTGTTTTATCGAATCTACGTGCGTGGTATCGGCACCTGCCGCGCGGGCAATTAATGATGCACCCCCGGTATAGGCGAACAGATTAAGCACCTTTGGCGTTGGCGTTTTAAATTTTTTGATATTGTCTGATATATAATCCCAGTTAACGGCCTGCTCCGGGAAAATGCCCAGGTGCTTAAAAGAGGTTAACCCCAGGCGTAACTTGATAGCTACGTCGTTATTTTTGTATTCCACGTGCCAGCGGTCGGCAGTTTTAGGGTCTTTCTTTACCCAGTCGCCGGCGGTTGCGCTACGGCCTTTAAACTTTATGTGGTGCAGGCGCTGCCAGTCGGCAGGGCTAAGGGTTTTGCTCCAAACGGCTTGTGGCTCGGGGCGTATCAGTATGGTATTACCAAACCTTTCCAGTTTTTCAAAGTCGCCGCAATCAATCAGCTCGTAATCTTTCCAGTGGGTTGGTGTAAGGAGTTGGATCATTTTTTTTTGAGTATCAAGTAGCAAATATCAAGTAGTTAGATCTTCTTGCCAACGGCAAAGGTAGGAAAATTGCTAAAGTTGGGTCTTGATACTTGATACTAATTACTTGACAATACTAACAGAACTATAATTTATCCTTAGCCGCCTGCATAAATTTACTGGCGAATACAAAATCGTTAAGTTCTTGATTGTCGGTTTTAGCAATTTCTTTATTAGAACCTTCCCACCATTTTTGGCCCTCGTGTAAAAAAATGATATGATCGCCAATCCCCATTACCGAGTTCATATCGTGGGTCACAATAACCGTTGTCATGTTGTACTCTGTGGTAAGGTCGTTGATCAGGTCATCTATCAGGATAGAAGTTTTTGGGTCGAGGCCGGAGTTTGGCTCATCCACAAATAAAAACTTGGGTTGCATGGATATGGCGCGGGCAATACCCACACGTTTCTTCATACCCCCCGATAGTTCGGCGGGGTAAAGTTTGTTTTTATCTTTAAGGTTTACACGCTCCAGGCAAAAATTGGCTCGCTCCTGTTTTTCGGCAGCCGATTGCTCGGTGAACAGGTTAAGCGGGAACATGATGTTCTCTTCCACCGTCATGCTGTCAAACAAGGCCGAGTTTTGGAAAAGCATCCCAATTTGCGTACGGATGGGCACGCGGGCGGTAAAGTCCATTTCGGTAAAATTATCTTCCTCAAAAAAAACCTGGCCTTTGGTAGGTTCATGTAAGCCTACGATACATTTAAGCAAAGTAGTTTTGCCCGAGCCAGAGCCGCCTATAATAAGGTTGTTTTTTCCGGTTTGGAAAGTAGCACTGATGCCTTTAAGTACATCATTATCGCCAAAGGTTTTATAAATATCTTTGATCTCGATCATAACATTAAACTGGTGATCATAAGGTCGGCAAATAAGATCCACACACAACTAAATACCACGCCCTGTGTAGCCGACTGGCCAACCTCAAGCGCGCCGCCCGATGTGTAAAACCCCTGGTAAGAACATATGGATGCGATAAGGAAGCCAAATACAAATGCTTTCACTAACGCTACGCGGATGGTTAAACCATCAAAACCATCGTTAACACCCATCAGGTAATCTGCAGGGGTAATGCTGCCGGTAACTAAACAAGCGATATAACCACCGGTGATGCCTAATGCAATTGATATGATAACCAATAGCGGTACCATGGTGATAGACGCCAATATTTTAGGGGCTATTAAATAACCCGGTGCGTTTACGCCCATAATCTCCAGCGCGTCTATCTGTTCGGTTACGCGCATGGTGCCAATGTTCGACGCGAAGTTTGACCCTACACGCCCGGCCAATACCAATGATGATATAGTTGGGCTAAACTCCAGAATGTTGGAGTCGCGGGAGATGCTGCCGGCAATACTGCGGGGCACCAACGGGCTGGATAACTGGAAGGCCACCTGGATGGTTGTTGCCGCGCCAATAAATACGGATATAATGCTGATGATACCTAACGAGCCAATGCCCACAGAAACCATCTCGCGCATTACCTCGGCCCAGTAAACTTTAAATTTCTCTGGTTTTTTAAAACTCAAACCCAGTAAGAGGATATATTTTCCTAAGCTTTGAAACATTCGTTGGTCGTAAATAATTCGGTTAAAAATACATTTTTTAATATTAAGCTATATTGCCGCTTCAAATTCAATCAATATTAATTGATATTTAAGTATGAAAAACGCCCTTATCACCGCAGCAACAAAAGGCATTGGACGCGCTGTTTCAATCGCTTTTGCTAAACAAGGAATAAACCTGTCGATTTGTTCTCGAAATGAGGAAGATTTATCAAATTTTAAACAGGAGTTGCAAAGCATCAATCCCCAAATTACGGTAATAACCATGGTTACAGATTGCAGTAAGCGCGATGAACTGATAAATTTTGCCGTATTCACCGAGAAAAAGCTGGGTTTCGTCGACATTATTGTGAATAATGTGGGTATGTATAAGCATGTATCCATACTTAACGACAGCGAAGATTCTTTCCAAAAACAGATAGATACCAACCTGCTTCCGACCTATGAACTGTACCGTTTCTTCGGTAAACGCATGGTTTCTGTCGGTAAAGGGCATATCTTCAATATATGCTCGGTAGCAGCTATAAACCCCATAGCAGAGGCCGGTATGTATAGTGTAACTAAATATGCACTTTTAGGTCTTAATAAGGTAATGAGGCTCGAAACGCAGGGACATGGTGTTAAGGTAACAGCAGTGATCCCGGGGTCAACATTAACAGATTCGTGGAAAGGCGTTGAGGTTGATAAAAACACAATGGTACTCCCCGAGGATGTAGCATCGGCAATAGTAAACATATTAAATATGAGCGCCGGGGCAAGTGTTGATGAAGTGGTTATAAAACCTGCGCCGGGCCAGATATAAGCCTCTCCCCAAACCCCTCTCCGAGGGAGAGGGGCTTTAAAAACAGAAAGTCTCCCCTATCGGGGGAGATTTAGAGGGGGCTAACATTTAAACTAAAAGATAATGGAAAAGAAACTTTACAGAGACGAGCACCGCAAGGTTATAAGCGGTGTATGCGCAGGCTTAGCCGACTACTTTGGCGTGGACGTATCAATAGTACGCGTACTATTTGTAGTATCAATGTGTTTAAAAGGTGTGGGCTTATTGCCGTACATCGTTTTATGGATAGTATTGCCAAAACGCCCGTTTGGGTTTAATGAGCCATTTAAACCGGGTGTAACACCGGGCTACAACCCCAACTACCAACAAACATATGGCGATATAAAGGTAGATTACACGGTGCCTAAGCCACCATTTCCCGGCCAGCCGTTCCCCCCATATCAACCTATTAAGAAAACTTCAAACGTAGGTGTGATATTCGGTGTGATACTAATAGCACTTGGAGCCATATTTTTGGTAGATCAGTTAGACATCATTCCTGATTGGGACTTCGAAAAACTTTGGCCTGCAATATTAGTAGTAGCGGGTGTAGCTATGATTTTTGGCGGCAAAAAACAACCATGGGAAAAAGAAGGCTGGGTTGCCGACAAAAAGGAAGCGGAGTTTACCACTCAACCTAAAACCGAAGCGACAGAAGACAACCAAACCGATAACAATCCAACTGTATAGTTATGAAAAGCGAAAAATTAATACCAGGCCTTATCCTGGTACTGTTAGGAACCGTGTTCCTGTTAGATAATTATCATGTAATAGATTTCCATTGGGGAAACATCTGGCACTTGTGGCCAATATTCCTGATCATGGGTGGTGTAAACCTGGTGTTTGCCAACAATAAAGCCCCATGGGCAACCGCGCTTAAAATAGGCGTGGTGGTATTAGGCTTTGCCCTGTTGGTATTTGGCCATTTTGATAACCGCTGGTTTAGGCCCGGCCACTGGAACTTTAACGACAAGGGATGGTATAAAGATGGTGACGACAATGACAACAACGACGATGATGACGACGACAACGGCAGCGATAGCACCGGCATTGTTAAAGTAGAGGGTAGCAGCACCTACACCGAGCCTTTTGTGGCAACCGCTACATCTGCAAGGTTAGAGATAAGCGGTGGCGGTACTGTATATACATTGAAAGATACAACCAACCAGTTGTTCACCGCAACTACCCGCGAGCGTTACAACAGGTACATCTACACCCATACAATGGATGGCACAACACCTGTTATAGGGTTGCGTATGAAAGAAAAAAAGGGCCATATCAATTGGGATAGCGATAAAGGTAACTCGGCCACTATAAAATTAAATACCCGGCCAGAATGGGATATCAACGTAAAAGCCGGCGCTACCGAACTGGATTTTGACCTGTCGCCCTATAAAATTAAACGCTTTGAGATCAACGGCGGCGCGGCATCGTTCCACATAAAAATGGGCCAGCCATTAGCCGAAACTAATGTAGACGTTAATACCGGGGTATCCGAAGTAGAGATCAGCGTGCCGGCAAACGCGGCTACCCGTATCACGGCAGATACCGGCTTATCATCAAACGAGTTTAACGGCTTCGATAAAAAAAGTGATAACACTTACGAATCTGCAGGGTTTGCTACCGCTAAAAATAAGATCATTATCCACGTAAAAGGCGGCCTGTCTGATGTTAAGGTAGTTAAATATTAATAGTTTTATTGCCGGATGGTTGCCCCTAATGTTTAAATTTGAACGCTATGCAACCATCCGGCAATACTAATTTACAGCCCGCAACCAATGATGAATATACCCTCGTCATCAACGGGAAACCCGATGGCCCATTTACCATAGCGCAATTAAAAGAGCGAAAAATCAAGCCCAGCGACTTTATAAAAACCCCCGCGATGGACGATTATAAAGAAGCACACGAAATAGCTGCGTTAAGGCAGCTATTTGGCTTTGCAAGGCGCCCGCTGCCCATGCAGTACTTCGGTAGTTTTGACCAGCGCGCCATTGCCATGGTGATAGACTGGTTAATTGTACTTAGCGTGTTTGTATTGGCGGCTTTTATAGTGATGCTGGCAATGTTATTGGCCCTCCCCGGGCCGGATAATCAAACACTACGTATGGGTATCACCATAGGCATAGTTGCATTAACCCCCATCGCGAAGATCATCTACAACGTACGGATGGAAAGCGGCCCCAAACGCGGCACATTTGGCAAACAACTGATGAACATCCGTGTATGTGATAATTATGGCGAGCAGATAACCCAAGGCCAGGCCATTGGCCGCAATATGGGTAAGTACCTGTCTGTAGCAACGCTTTTTATAGGCTATATTATATGCTTTTTCACTGCAAAACAACAATGCCTGCACGATATAATGGCTGATACAGTGGTGATAAAGGATAGGCTGGACGGGTAAGGCGGATGTGCAGATATGCAGATAATGCGGACGTGCAAATGTGCGGATATGCAGATGTGCAAATGAAAGATCCGAAGTAAAATAAAACGTTTACGTTTTCTACGCCGCGCAGAGAGAGAACAAAAATAGCGATGGGTTTTATACCCATCGCTATTAAAGCTTGCGAACTGCAAAACTAAAAACTGCCAACTGGCCTACACCGCGTCAGACAGTGAGCTAAACGTAAAGTCGCGGATACGCATTGGGGGTATCAGGGCGCTTTGGCTGCTTTCGCCACTTACGGTGCGCTCTGTTTTGCCAAGGGCATCCAGGTTGTTCAGCATAATAACAGGGCTTTCGTTAAAGCGCATGTTTTTTATCGGGAACTTTATCTGTCCGTTCTCTATGTAAAAAGTACCATCGCGGGTAAGGCCGGTATAAAGCAAGGTTTGCGGGTCAACCGGGCGTATGTACCACAGGCGGGTAACCAATATGCCTTTTTCGGTGCCTTTTATCAGGTCTTCCAAGCTTTGGGTGCCACCTTCCATAATAATGTTTGCAGCGCCGGGCACCGGTTTTACACCTTTCTTTTGCGCCCAGTAGCGCGAGTAACTTAAATTTTTGATCACCCCTTTTTCTATCAGGCTCATCTTATCTAATGGCATGCCCTCGCCGTCGTAAGTGGTGGCAGGCAGCTCGGGGTTGGTAGGGTCGGCGTAAATGTTTACGCGCTCGTCAACCAGTTTTTCGCCAAGGCGGGTTTTGCCGCCCGGTTTACTCAAAAAGCTACGGCCTTCATCGGCACTACGCGCGTCAAGGCTGCCATATAGCTGCTCAAGCAAAACTATACCTGCGGCAGGCTCTAATATCACCGTGTATTTACCCGGCTCAATGGCTTTTGCAGCAACAGATCCGGCGGCTTTTTTAGCGGCGATGGCCGAGAAGGCCTTAACATCCAGCTTGCCTATATCATTATAATCCTTAGTAACATAGCCGGACCCTTGTCCATCTGCCGTACGCATGGTTGCCGAGAAATTGACGTTGGTGCCACGGTTAAATACAAACAGGCCTTTAGAATTCATCATGGCGCTGCTGGCCGAGCTATCCTGCAAAAAGCCGGCTGCTATAAGTTTGTTTTGCTTAGATATATTTAGGCTGTCCTCCACCATTTTGCTACGCTGTGCGGGCGTTATCGCGGCTGTAGCAGCCACAAAGGTTTCGCCGTGGGCAGGGTAGGTTTGCGGGCCAAGCATCGGCATGTACTCCGGGTTTTCGGGTGCAAATTGTGCAAGCTCTTCCGAGCGTTTTACCGCCTTTTGAATCGATTCGTCGCTGTAATCATTTAAGGTGATAACGCCCAGTTTTTTGCCGAAGGCTGATGAGATTGACATGCTGCTGCTGCTGATAGCGCCGCTGGTTGATACGTTGTTGCGGGCAAAACGTACGTTTGCCGAATCTGAACTGTAAATGCTAACCTGGCATTCATCAGCTTTTGAATAGCTCAGCACCTTTTTTAACAGGGTGCGGCATTCGTTTTCAGTTAATATTGCCATGTTATATTTTTCTTGCTGTGTTAATTACGTTAACCCCGTTAAAACGGGCTGTTGATGAACCATGAGATACAGCGCTGGCCTGCATTGGCTGCCCCTTACCATCAAAGAACGAGCCGCCTAAACGGTAATCGTCCTTATCGCATACTGCGGTACACGAGTTCCAAAATTCCTGCGTGTTGGCCTGGTACGCAACATCGTTTAGCATGCCCACTATTTTACCATTCTTGATCTCGTAATAAAGCTGCCCGCTAAACTGAAAGTTGTAACGTTGCTGATCTATAGAGAACGAACTATCACCGATAATGTAGATGCCTTTTTCCACGTTTTTTATCATATCCGCAGGGGCCATTTTCTCTTTACCCGGTTGCAGTGATATGTTTGGCATGCGCTGGAACTGTACGTCGCGCCAGCTTTGCGAGTAGCAGCAGCCTTGCGACTCCTTTAGCCCGATGATGTGCGCCTGGTCGCGGATGGCCTGGTAGTTTACCAACACACCATCCTTTATGATATCCCATTTTTTGGTGCCCACGCCCTCGTCATCGTAACCAACCGCACCAAGCGAACCCGGCTGCAGCTTATCGGCCACAATATTTACGTTTTTACTGCCGAAATTGAACTTGCCCGATTTCCATTTGTCCAGTGTCAGGAAGCTGGTACCGGCAAAGTTGGCCTCGTAACCCAGCACACGGTCAAGCTCCGAAGGGTGGCCTACAGATTCGTGAATGGTCAACCACAGGTGACTTGGATCAAGCACCAAATCATATTTGCCCGGCTCTACTGTTTTCGCTTTCAGCTTTTCGGCAGCTTGTAGTGCCGCCGCGCCTGCGTCTTCCAGCATGTCGTAGCGGTCGCGGTATAGGGTGGTCTGGCTTTTTATTTTGTCGCTTTCGCGTGGTTGCAGGTACTCGTAACCCATGCCGCGCGGTGCGCTAAGCGAACTCCGGGTTTCAAACTTGCCACTCTTCTCGTCAATTTTGGTAACCCCAAATACCGGCCAAATGCGGTGGATATCCTGGTCGATGTAGGAGCCGTCTGTAGATGCAAAATATTTTTGCTCGTTCACCATAAACAGGATCGAGTTAACGTAGTTGGCGCCGTTTTTAAAGGCGGCATCGTTAACAGAAAGCAGCAGGTCGGTTTTTTCCTTCATCGGCACATCAAAGGCGTTGCGCTCGATAGGGGTTTTCCAGGTAACCTCGCCATACCCTTTTTGCGGGGCCAGCTGCACCGGCTCGCTTTGCAGGCGCGAGTTTTCTTTGGCAATGGCCACAGCAGTTTCTGCCGCGCGGGCAATGCTATCGTTATCCAGTTTATCTGTAGCTGCAAAGCCCCAGCAGCCGTTGGCAATAACACGGATGCCCATGCCATAGCTTTCGGTATCAACAATATTTTCAATGTTTTTATCGCGGGTAACCACATACTCGTTGAGGTAGCGGCCAAGGCGCACATCGGTATAGGTAGCGCCTTTGGCGCGTGCAGCGTTAAGGGCTACATCGCTCATGCGTTTTTTAATGGCCATATCAACATCGCGCATGCGCGTGCCCGGCACAATTGGCGAACCGGCGGCCGTAAACTGGCTAAGCATGCCGGCACTTATGCCCATGCCTGTAAGGTAGAGGAAGTCTTTTCTTTTCAAAGTGGGTCAGTATTAAAGCCTAAATATAGCGATTAAAGGATGATGTGCAAATGTGCGGATATGCAAATGTGAAGATGCGGGGATGTGCAGATGTGCAAGTGATTTTGAGTTCCCCTCTTGAGAGGGGTAAGGGGTGTGTTAGTAAAGTGATAAGTAAGTTGTCATGGTGGGCCTGTCGAACCATTAGCCGCGTTTAAAGTCTTCGACAAGCTCAGACTGACAAAGTGAAAAATCAAATTCCCTCTGAAGAAGAGTTAGCGAAGTGTGTTAACGATTAAATATTAAAGCTTTTAGTTATATATTTAAAGCATGATAGTGCATTTTATACAACATAAGGGCAGGGAGGCTGGGTATTAGGCGTTCCGCTTATTTGTGGAGTAGTGTTGTTTACATTATCTGATGCTTTAGGTGTAGATACCCCATATCTGCGCCCTGCATGTTTCTTTATATCTGCCGCAATTGTTTGGTTTGTTGACGACGGGCACCACCTCATTCAATATGGCCATAGTACCAATAAGAGGAAAAATGCTTTTATGTGGATAGAAATGAAATACTGGGCAATACCATTAGCAATTGCCGGTAGCGTTTCGCTCGCTGTAGTAAAATAAAGATCTGAAAGCAAGTGCAGTAGCGTTTTGGTTGCGGTAGTCCCGCTATCTGCTATACGCTGCTATCGGGTTTATGGTGGGTAGGGCTGATGTAATTATGAGTAAGGCGGCCGCGCCTGTAGGTGAGGATGTAAGAATTATTCAAAGTGTTTTTTAATAAATTAATAATTCTTAATATTGGTAAGTTAACAACCAGTTTAATTTTAATATGGCTAATCAAAGGGTACCAGGTTCTAATAGTGATGATGTTTCCAAACTAATAAAAGATAAAGCGTCATTTAAAGAAGAGTTATTAGAAAGAATAAAACTTGGCAGCGATTTATTTAACAAAAGCGTTGATACCACAAGCGTATTGGATTTATTGAATAAAGAATATTATGACTGGAATGACTACAATGCAGAATTAATCAAAACATCTTTCCGTCCTGCGAAAAGCGAATATTTAGGAAGTTATGCGTCTTGTACAGAAATTTTTTTTTATACAAGATTGAATAGTAGGCAAGAAGAACTGGATAGTTTAAAAAAGGATATTGCTACTAAGATTAACAACTTAGAAAGACTCGTTAATAAATTGCCCTTGATAGGATCATTAGTTAATGAATCTAATACAATCAAAGTTGAAATAAGTCAGCAACAGAATGATAATATTTTTATTGTTCATGGGCACGATATTACAGCTGAAACAAAAGCTGCACGATTTATTGAACAAATTGGATTTAAACCTATAATACTCCATGAACAAAGTAGTTCAGGGAAAACAATTATTGAGAAGATAGAAGAATATTCCAATGTAGGGTTTGGCATAGTACTTTATACTCCATGTGATACTGGTGTAACCCTCCCTTAGTTCGGACTGGTATTTTATAGACTTATTTAATTCAAAAATATAATTATTGTTGTTGTAACTGTGGGGATGTTGGAAACTC
>NZ_JBEPPE010000011.1:0-84456 GCF_040547175.1 Mucilaginibacter sp. UYP27 | reverse complement strand
AAAAAAAGTGTGGTAGCCAATACGATTATGGCGCGCGGTTTTATGATCCGGTCATTGCGAGGTGGACGAGTGTGGATCCGTTGGCGGAAAAGATGCAGGCATGGACTCCATATCGTTATGGATTTGATAATCCAATGAGATTTTTTGATAGTGATGGGAATATTGAGATTGATCCTAAGGTTGCGAAACAATATCCGGGTCTTGTTTCTTACGCTAAAAACCTTTCTTCAACTTACGCCAACAAACCTCAAGCATTCAGGAATACTTTTAAGCAATATAGCAGGATGACGGACAATGAAATAAAAGATTTTGTCACATATGGTAAAGGGCCTCGAGTAACTGTCGAGAAAAATCTCGCAAATGGAACAGCAAATGGTGAAACAGAATTATATAAAGAGGGTAATGGTTTAGTAAATTCTGATGAGAATGGTAAATACGTAAAAGGTGGAGGACGAGGATTGATTAAATTAGACAATGGAGTTGTTGATTCATATGAAAACGCAACAACAACGGGAGATAAGAATGCAGGGGAATTATACCTTGAATCAACAATATTTCATGAGGGTGTGCATGTAGGAACAGGAAAACGACATACTCAGTCAAGGGGTTCTTATAAAACAAAAAACGAGGAGGGTAAAGAGTTTGAAAAGGCTGCATATGGAGAAGATATTGATAAAGCTCCAGCTCAAAAGATAGCTAATCCAACACTTACTGCCACTCCTCCTAAATTAGTAATACAACCATGAAGAAAGTCATTATCTCCATTATTTTGCTTTTATCCATTCATATGGCATTTGGACAAACAGCCAAACTGTTAATTATGAAGCCAATTATGACTAAGTCAGGACTTAGCATTCGGTATCGAATTGATAATGGAGATACCGCTAAAGTATTCTATAAAATATCAAAAATAGCTTTTTGCGAAGGGTTGGCAGCTCTCAAAATAATTGATCTTAAATCAAAAGTGGAGAAACTCTATTTTCCCTGTAAGGGCTTAATTGATCTCAAAACAATAGCATTTACTGATAAAAATAGTGTTTTACTTAACAGTAATGGTTTATACAAATCAACGCTTTTAATTAGATTAAATGATATATCACCAGCTTTAATTAAAAGACATAGATATAAGATTCAATTATTCTTTAACTACAACAACATACCCACCGAGGCTAAAATTGAATATTGCAATAATCAGTTAGTTTCCAACGAGTTGTGTTTTATGTATTAAACTAGCCCTTATAAGATAAATCTTAAAACAAAAGCCCCTTAACCGGGACTTTATTGTTTAATGAGCGTACGCTTTACCGGTTTTGGCATCCCTGATAATGGCATTGGCCAGGAATATGAGTTTATCCTTGACAGAGGGTTCCAGTTCCTCAATCTCATTGATGAGCTTTAAAGTCTGCTTGTCAAAAGCAGCCTTGTCGCTGCCACCAGCCAAATAATCTAAAGACACTTCCAGTGCGTCTGCAATCTTTTTAGCCACGTCTACAGAGGGCGAAACCTCGTTACGTTCATAGCGCCCGATAATCTCACGGGATACGCCCGCTTCCTTAGCCAGGTCGGCTTGTGAAATCTTTTTAGCCTTACGTAATATAGTGATCTTGTCGCCAATGTTCATGATAATGCACAAAAGCGTACTTAACGCTATTGATTATATCAAATGTAGAGAACAAAAGTTAATAAATAAAATTATCGTACTCTTGTTAAAAACAAATCCTTGTTTACTTTTGTGCAGAATAGTTCTCATCAAACTTTTTTTCAACATGGCGAAACTGATAACGGAAAATGCGGAACTATTGATCTACCTGGACGGCAAACTGCATATTGCCATACTTGGTGGTATTAAGTTAACCGGCTTAGATCGCATGAAAGTAACGTTAAAGCTAATCAGGACGGACTATAAAAATAATGCCTTTCGCCATAACCTTGACCTGTACAACAGCATTCAAGCAGAGCAGCTAATCGAAAAATCAGCCGAAACGCTGGACGTAAGCACCGCAGAGATCAGCACGGCCATAAGCCAGCTAACGACTGCCTTAGAAAATTACCGGGCGGAACGCCTGGAAGCGACGAAGCCCAAACAAGTTGAAAAAAAGCAGCTAACCGAACCCGAGCGCAAAGCAGCCATCCAATACCTTAAATCCGAAGACTTGTTAGAAAGGACAAAACCGGCCATCGCCCAAAGTGGGCTGGTGGGCGAAGAAACGAACAGCCTGATCGCCTACCTCACCTATACATCGAGGAAACGGCATACGCCGCTGCACCTGATGTGCCTGGGTGCAAGCGGTACGGGCAAGACCTGGCTACAGGAAAAAGTAAGCGAACTGATGCCGGAAGAAGATAAAATAGAGATCAGTACGCTAAGCATGAACGCTTTTAACTACTTAGGCAAAGAAGATCTGAAACATAAATTGCTGCTCATTGAAGATATGGACGGCGCAGAAGCGGTACAGTACCCATTACGGGGACTGCAAAGCAAGCGTAAAATATCCAAGACGGTAACGCTGAAAGACAGCAAAGGCAACTTGAAAACGGTAACACTGAATGTAGAAGGCCCGGTTTGCATATCAGGCCGGACGACCAGGGAGCAGCTCTATGAAGACAATGCGAACCGCTGCATATTGCTGTACATGGATAACAGCCCGGAGCAGGACAAAAAGATCATGGATTACCAAAGGAAACTAAGCGCCGGGCTGATCGACCAGTATGAGGAAAGAAAAGTGCGGGAGCAGATCAAAAACGTGCAGCGCATCTTAAAACCTATCAGCGTTAAAAATCCATACGCTACTTACCTCAACTTACCTTAAAGTTATAGAATTTTCTTTACGATTTTATGGTTTAATAAAAATGTGTAGTAAGTACACATTTTTCAGGAGGGCTATTATTTAAAAGTAGCATATTCCCTTAGTTCCAGCATCTTGTCGATCAGCTTAAAAATAGTTTGCTTGTCGTCCTCGTCAAGCTGCTGTATTAAGCGCATTTTTTCTACGGCTGTTTTATCTTCAATAATCACCTCTTTAGGCACTTTGCCATCATGGTTAATTACCTGGTCAGTAGTAATATTAAATAGCTGCGCCATCTTTTGTAGCTCATGTTATAGCAGCAAAACAAACCATTTTAAAGGGGCATTACTGATCAATGTGCGAGGAAACATCCTATATATCTTTTTAAACATTGTATAAGGTGTTCTGATAAGGAGCGGAGAGTGGCACATCAAAACTTTTTTTAAGTTGAGAGTGAATTAATAATTTTTAATCGGGAATTTCCTTATATTAGTAAATAATTTCCGGCTGTTTCCGGGCTTAATTAAAAATGAAACCTAAACATAATCTCTTCAAAAAAAAGGTTGATGCCTTTACTCTAACCGAATTGCTTGTTGTTTTAGCTATCATCGGTATCTTAGTGACGTTGCTTACACCCAGTATGCTCAAATTCATAACCAAAGCTAAAAATGTAGAGGCCAAGACTCAACTGGCGTACCTGCAGACCTTAGAGCAAAGCTATTATTTCGAACATTCACGGTATAGCAATGACTTGATAGAACTAGGTTATGAACAGGGTAAGCTGGTGAGTGATGGTAAAGACGGCAGGGCTAACTATCGCATTGAGATCGTCAGGGCGGACAATACCTCTTTTACAGCCCGTGCGGTTTCCGTAACTGATTTCAACGGGAACGGAAAATTTAACATATGGGAGGTCGACCAGGACCGTAATATCAAAGAAGTGATTCCAGACTAATGCTGCTATTGACTTTACTGATGGTGGGGGTATTGCTGGGGATCATGGTGCAGGACATGCTATGGCGGGCAGTTTACCTGTGGGTTTTCCCTTTGTTACTGATCTTATTTATTGTTGCCTGGTTTTTTCAACGACGAGACGTGACGCTGGCCGTTGTCGCCGGCCTGATCAATATCAGCTTCCTGTTATTTCAGTTCCTGTTGGTATCACTCTATTTCTATATTAAAAACAAACAGATCGTTAAGCTCACCGGTACCTTAATAGGATGGGGGGATATCTTTTTCCTGCTGTGTGCCGCTTTTTATCTTTCCGTGTTAAATTTTATCTTTTTTTATGTCATAAGCTTAATGCTGGCCCTTGTGTGCTGGCTTTTGTGGCTAGGCTTAACCAAAAGCTCAAGCAAGAGTATCCCCCTGGCCGGTACCCAGGCGTTGCTGATGGCCATATTAATCGTCTGGGACCGCTTTGACCGGGTAATAGACCTGAGCAGCGACAGTTGGTTGACTATCCGTTTATTGAAACTGGCCTGATGAGTGAAATTGTATTGTTAACCGAAAATATCCACTGGCTGAGTAAAGATCAGGCTTGGCATTACCGCGTGCTGCCAAAATCGAGAAAGGATGGTGGATTTGTACTTTACTGTGCCGAACATCAAGAAAAGCATACGCTTCAGGATGAACTGGAAATGGTATTGGGCAATACAGTTGAACTTGAGCAGATCCCGGAGAACGAAATCAGTAAACTTTTGTCTAAATATTATATAGAGAAGTCATCCGCCCGTGATACTACCCAATCTACAAGCCGTGGCGATGCCGAGAGTTTCTTTTCCGACCTGATCGCGGAAGCCAAAAGTCTAAAAAGCAGTGATATTCATATCGAAATCTATGAGCAGAAATGCCGCGTTCGCATCCGCGTAGACGGTATGATGGTGGAACGTTACCTATTGAAGCGAGAGGAATACCCCGCCCTGATCAACAAGATTAAGATCAATGCTAACTTAGATATAGCCGAAAAGCGCCTGCCGCAGGACGGGCGAATCAACTATAAACAGCAGGGTTATCAGTTTGACATTCGTGTATCTATCTTGCCTACGCTGCACGGGGAAAAAGTCGTATTGCGCTTATTGAATAATGACGCTACCGGCATTGCATTAACCACACTCGGGTTTTCTGAACAGGACTTATCTAATTATCTGGAAGGGGCTAAACGCACCGCCGGTATCCTGCTGATCAGCGGGCCCACGGGTTCCGGCAAGACGACCACGCTTTACGCCACCCTGAAGATGCTGAACGAGGAAACCCGCAATGTCATGACCATCGAGGATCCCATTGAATATACACTGGAGGGTGTGAACCAAGCGCAGGTCAAGGAGTCTATCGGTCTGACCTTCGCATCTACATTGCGCACTTTTTTGCGCCAGGATCCGGACGTGATCATGGTCGGCGAGATCCGTGATACAGAAACCGCCAATATGGCCATCCGCGCCGCTTTAACCGGGCACTTGGTCTTATCCACCATTCACACCAATTCCGCCTGGGGGACTGTTTCCCGCCTAATAGATATGGGGATCCCCCCTTTCCTAATCGCCAGTACCCTGAATACCACGGTCGCCCAAAGGCTGGTGCGCCTGCTTTGCCCGAATTGTAAAAAAGAGGCCGCATTTGACACCGGCTTATATCCCAAGCAATTCACACCTTTTACGCCGGTCAGCCATCATTATGTGGCTGTGGGCTGCGAGCAATGTTATTTCACCGGTTACAAAGGTCGCAAGGCGGTCTACGAAGTCATCCCGATCGACCGGGAACTGGCCTTTGAAATTAAGGAAGGTAATATGTATATTAATGATTTACTAAAAGATAGGGGGGTACGGACCCTCGCTGAGAATGCCTTTGGGATATTTAAAGCCGGCATGACCTCTCTGGAAGAAATCTATCCCCTGTTATTTAACTACTAATGTGTATGAACAAATTGTTTACCCGATTATTTGCGGCCTTTATGTTTTTGCTGATCAGCCTTAATGCGGCAGGGCAGCAGGACCATGTCCGGTCCGTTGAAAGCAGTCTCCAGCAACTACTTGCAACCGTACCTGGCCTGAACCAGAAAATGCAGCTTACGCTGAGCGGCATATCCCTGCCCCAATACCTTTCCGCGCTTTCCCGGGCAGCAAACCTGAGTATCAGTTGTGATCCCCAGCTGAATTTCCCTGTTAATGATACATTTAACGGTGTAACCGCTAAAGAGGTGCTCACCTTCCTGGCACGGAAATATAACCTGGACATTACTGTGATCGGCACGATCCTTTATGTGACCCCTTACCATGATCCGGCATTACTGGCCGGCCCGCCGGTCAAAGAGTTGCGAATTAATTACACCCGCTTTGATAATACGCTTTCGCTGGAATTGAACAACGACAGCCTGCAGGCTGTCGCCAAGAAGATCACGCTCCTTTCCGGTAAGAATGTGGTAGTAACCGCGGGAATGCAACAAATTATCGTGACCGCCTTTATATCATCCGCCCCTTTTGATGCTGCTATCGAAAAACTTGCTTTTACAAATAACATTAAAGTTGTCAAGACCAACGACGGTTTTTACTTGTTCCAGCCGCTGGAAGAAAACGAGGAGGTATACGTTAACGGGGATAAAGGAACCTCAACGCGAAAAAATTTCAAAAGTGCTAATCAGCAAGGGGGAAGTGGCAGTCGTTCTGGGTTATATAGCCGGTTGGTGAACGGACAAAAACTTTTGTCAGCCGATGCCGTGAATGCTTCCATTGCCGACTTGGTTAAACAAGCTTCCCAGGAAGCCAATAAAAACTATTCTATCTATTCTGAACTGAAAGGCAGCATCACTTTGCATGTATCTGATGTATCTTACGATAGCTTTTTATCCCTGCTACTGAAAAGTACGGATTATACATTTCATCCTGAAAACGGAATCTACCTGATAGGAGACCGCAAACTGGAAGGTCTGCGGACATTTAAAATGATACACTTGGAGCATCGGTCGATCGATACGGTTGCCAGTATGATTCCCAACGACTGGAAAAGAGGCGTAGAAATAAAAGAGTTTCGTGACCAGAATTCTATCCTATTATCGGGATCGGGTGCACAAATCGATGAGATTGAGGCGTTAATACATAAAATGGACGTTTTGGTACCGGTTGTACTGGTTGAAGTTACTATGATCGACATCCGAAAAAGCCGCACGCTATCTACCGGTATAAGTGCCGGGGTTTCTGACAGCGTGAAAACGGGTGGTTCCGTTTTGCCGGGACTGGATTACACATTCGGCTCCAGATCTATTAATGACTTTCTAAGTCGGATCAGCGGTTCGACAAGTTTGAACCTGGGTCGGGTCGTGCCAAATTTTTATGTCCGCCTCAGAGCACTGGAAGCCAGCGATAATATCAATATCCGTTCCGTGCCAAAACTGGCGTCGATGAACGGGCACCCGGCCTTACTCAGTATAGGTAAAAAGGCGTATTATAGAAATACGACCCAGAATGTGATTCCGTCTTTAAATAATCCATCATCCATCTTTACCAATGTGTACCAGGAAGTGAATGCTGATCTGGCAATAGCCGTCAACGCCATCGTATCAGGCGATGACCAGGTTACCCTGAAAATAAAAGTGAACTTGTCTGATTTTACTTCTATACCGACGGATGGTTCGCCGCCGCCCCAGGCTATCAGTAAATTTGAGACCAGCCTGCGCGTTCATAACGAAGACACGATCGTATTAGGTGGGATCGAACGTTCCGAAAGTAGCGAAAGTGGTTCCGGCTGGCCCATCCTGTCGCGCATACCGATCCTTAAATGGGTGTTCAGCAGCAGGTCGAAGTCAACCGCCAAGGTGACGACGGTATTATTCATTAAGTCCACCATTTTACGGTAACGAAATGCTGGAGGAATATTACCAAACGGATCATTGCACAGGGGTGTCCCTGCAGATCAGCCGGAATAATGACCTTCGCGTCACTGCCTGTGCTGTGAGCCGAAAAAAAAACCAACTGGAGATCCATAAAAAGGTGACGGGGCTTTATTCGATCAAACAGTTACCGGAATTTTTGCCGGCAAAAAGCATCGTATCCCTAAACCTGAATGGAAAAGGGGTGTTACATAAACGAACTGAAAAATTCGAAAAGCTAACCCCGGAAATCTTCCGGGGCTTACTTCCCAATAGCGAGCCGGCTGATTTTTATATGCAGCATTTTACATCCGGGGCTTATGCTTATATATCCATGATAAGGAAATCTGATGCGGATAAGTGGTTAGCTGAATTCAAAAGCATTGGAATGGAAATTATCATGCTGAGCCTTGGGCCATTTCCAGTTTATTCAATCATGAAACAGCTTAATGTATACGGTGGCGATTTCCTGTTCGACGGTCACGAAATCGTTCGTGACGAGGCGGATGACTGGACCGGCTATTCCTACCGCGAAGACTCTCGGTCGCCTTATCCTTTAAAGGCTGACCTCGAAGCATTAGACGAATCCCTGCTGGTGCCCTATGCCGCTGCCTTCCAGGTTGTGCTGGAAAACCGCCTTTTACCTGTCAAAGCACAAGTATCCGTCGTTGATGCGGCCCTGGTGCAGCTGACTGAAAAAAATAAATGGAAATTGTACGGGTTGATTCTGCTCGGTTTTTTCTTTATAGTACTTTCTCTGAATGCCTGGGTTTTTTCGAAATTGTTCCGTGAAAACAACGAGCTGGAAGCCACGACGCTCAGTTCGCAACAAAACACTGCTGACCTGAATGATATGGAAGGTCAAATCAAAAAAAAAGAGGTTCTGCTGAAACAGTTTGGCTGGGACCAGGATCTCAATAAAGCGCTTATGATTGACCGGTTGGCGTCCGTGCTGCCGTCCGACGTTACACTGGATGAGGTGTCCGTCAACCCGGTAGATCCGGTCGAAAGCCGAAAGCTGAAAAGGCTGCAATTCCGTGACCGAAACATCCAGGTAATCGGTACGTCATCCGGCATCTTATCGGTTAATGAATGGGTAGCCCGGCTAAAAGTCATGTCTTGGGTGAAGAATTGTACCGTACAAAGTTTTACCATAGACCCGGAAAAACAAACAGGTCAATTTACCCTAACCATACAATTTTAATATGGGTACGATCATACAGGAAAGAAAATACATATTGTGGGCGGGACTTGTCGCATTTCTACTGATTTGCTACCAGCTCGCTTTCAAGCCGACAATCGAAGCCTGGAGCAATAACCGGGTACTGACAGCCAACGCGGCGCAATCTAATACAGAAACTACCAAACCGCTTTATCAGGTACGCAAAAAAAGAAATCTGGATACCCTGATCGCCCGGTTTCGGATAGACACTGCCGTTTTCCGTAACCAGGTAATTAACAAAATTGGGCTCATCGCTCAAAAACAAAATGTCAGGTTAACTGATATTCCGGTTCCGGACCCGCTGTCCTCCACAGGCAGCTACCTGATACAAAAACTAGTATTGGAGGGAGAGTATGATGCGTTGCTGCACACTCTGGACCAAATGCGTTCGACGGCCGAGATCGGCTTTATACGTTCCGTTGCACTGCAGATGCCTGACCGTGATCGTCTCACCAAGCAGCAGGTCTTACATATGACCGTTTATGTAGAAACAACCCGGTAGACTAAAATCAGTTAAATACTATATGAACTGCGTTGTAAAGCATCAGGCTAAATGACGATATACATAAGCGACCTTAATACAGGCGGCGACTTAATTTTACGCGCGGGACAGCAGAGCTTAAACAGTCCATGAAAATCTTACCGAAAGAATGGTCAAAAACGGAGACTATAACTTAAAAATGATTATCAGTTAGACACCAATTTCGATTGATTATTTGATGTTAAAGATATGATAACGACCTACCTGTTAAATCGACTTTCTAATTTTTGAATCCTTTTACTTTGTTCTTGGTTCAATTTTGCCTGTTCTAAAAGGTACAAAGTCAACTCTTCCACCTTTTTAGTAAGTATCTTATTAATTTCACCTAAATTCAAGCCTTCCTTTTCAACCTGTTCCGCAGATGGTAAATCAGACAAACGATGGTTTTTTTCTATATATTCTTTCACGTCTGTAAGTGACGTCAGTTTATAGCTTTCATGAAATACATAATCTGGCCACCCATTTAAATTCACTTTAACTTCTTTAGCATGAACTGTGCCATTTACCGACAATTTCGCGTCCGGGATTGACGTCCCGATACCGACATTTCCTCCTGCGGTAATTCTCATTTTTTCAGACAAATTTTGCAAAGTTGTAGAGAATACCATATCAGCATTATCAACATAGGCGCCAGTCGGCTGAACCATTTTAAGGGATCCTAAATTGAAAGACTGGGACTGACTTTCTCCTTTAAAAGTCAGATTTAAGCCTATGTAATCAGTTTCACTCCCGGTATTTGGATTAGCGTTACCGGCACCGGCTATTGTTAATTTACTTGTAGGATTTGCGGTACCGATGCCGACATTTCCAAATGATGTTATTGTAAAGTAATCCGATGAATTGGTGGCTGCAAACCGGGTGATATAAAAACTGGGATCCGTCTGCGATTTTTGTTGAATATACCATTCACTATTAGAACCATTATTATATAAATGAAACCCGGACTGACCACTGTTGTTAGATGAAATCATTCCGCCTACTGTAAATTTACGATTTGGTGTTGAAGTACCTATTCCAACATTACCGGAATTACTATTGTAAATATTCGTTCCATTGGCCACCCATTGCCCATAAGACAATTGAATACACGCGATAATTGATATAATTGTCAAAGAGAGATTTTTCATGATGGGTTTGGTTGTTTTTTGATCAAAGCTAACACTTCCTGATCAAATAAAGTTAAACGTTATTTACAAATAAGTTTAGAAATTAAAAATTGAACTATTTATAAGTGAGTTTTTTAAAGCGTTTAAGCCATTGACAATAAAGCGCAATTTTTAAATCTCCGGAAAATACTGCTCAACTCTTATAAGCGGTTGCAAAAAGAGATAGTAGGAACCTTACTGAAATGCAACCATTTGTATAAATAATATATATTTATTGGTGACAGTCACAAAACGGTATAAAAATTGGAGGAGAAAAACTATGTTTTCAGTCATTGTCCACTTATTCAAGTGAAACGCTATTGGCCGGGATGCCACTCACAACTTTTTGAATAAGACCGTTAGCGAGCAACGTTTACCGATAAAGCACACTCTTATATCCTGGCTTGGGCGGATACCCTGCCAAATTTAAGGAGCTGAAAAACAAGGGTTAGTTGTCATTATCGCAAATGGATGCACAGTCTAAACATGAAACCGACGCACTACCAATTTGATTACATAAGGATTTTTTCAATTTTTATTTGCTGTACAACCTTTTCATCTACTGCAAATTATTGCTCATCTGGAACAACGGTAAATACAAAGCGATCAGGATTACCGCAACGATCGCCCCAAGAAAAATGATAATCAAAGGTTGCATGGCGTTACTTAACGTGGAGGTTTTGTACTCTACTTCCGTGATATACTGGTCGGCTACCCAGCCAAAAAAGTGGTCAAGTTTATTGGTTTCTTCGCCGACTTTGATTAACTGAATCATTTTAGGCGGATAGATCCGAAAACCTTTTAGGCTTTCATGAAGGGATGCGCCCTGTAAAACGCTTTCTTCTACCTGCTCTAACGAAACCTGGATAGGGTAATATCCGATCATCTGCCGGCAAAGTGCTATCGCGCGTAACAGGGGTAGTTTTGCATTGATCAGCAGCCGCATCGAATTCGCAAAGCGTGCGAGGTAAACCTTTTGAACCAGATTGCCCACCAGCGGCAGTTTTAGCAGCATTCTTGAAGATAATTTACGAAAAGTCAGGGTGTTTTTAACTCTATAATACATGGTGAGTAGGATAGCCAGAATTATCAGGAAAGGTAAGAAGCCGGTTTGAACAGCTTCAGAAAATGCAATAATCCTTTGGGTGATCCAAGGCAGTTCCCCGCCGAAGCGTTTAAAAATATCTCCGAACATCGGCACCACAAAATGGATCATAAACAGCAGCAACCCCATCGATGCACTTAATACGATGACCGGGTAAGTTAGGGAAGAAATGATTGTACGCCGCTGTTTGATTTTGTTCTTAAAAAAAGCCGCCAGATCAAGAAGTACCTCGGTTAATTTGCCTGTTTCCTCGCCGATCTGTAAACTGTAAATTTCGTAAAGCGAAAATTTTCCGGTCTTATTTAAAGCATCCGAAAATGCCGCACCCTCTAGTACAGCGCTCCGGACCGTCTCAAATAACAACTTATCCTTTTCCTTACGTTGATCCGCGGTGACCAGTTCAATCGCGCTGCTAAAGTCGATGCCTGCCATCAATAACGAACCAAGCTCCAGGTAAAGAAATTCTTTTTTCTGGTCCGGCAGACCATTTCCTCCCAATGTGATTTCCCTATTGAAAAAAGCACTGATCCGGTTGCCCATGTCCTGCTCATTTGATCTGGCCGGCTTCTTTTTCTCGTATCTGCTGAGGTCTATTGATGGCATATTAATTATTAAAAAGTTCTTCCGAACTGTAAAATTTACGATAACTAAATGGTATGGTGTCTTTACGGAGTAACAATTGAAAAGAAAGCCGGTCAACCAAGCTGTCCGCGGAAGAGGTCGTCAAAAGTTTATTCTCGAACGTCATTTGCAAATTCCGGATTTCCACATGGAAAGTGTCCAAACGGGCGCTTCTGCGTAGCATGTAGTTATCCTGGAATTCATAGACGATAGAATCCTGCCCGTATATCACCAAGCCGTCGGGTCTTGTGCAAACACGGCGACTGCGCGCAAAGTCCCGTTGCAGCGTTCTGCCCAGTTGCATGATAATGCTTGTCTCTCCGTTTTTTTTTTCGAAAGCCAGGTAAGATCGGTACACGATCACATAAGCGGTAAAAGCAAGACCGATAAGCAGGGCTGATACCATCATAGTGATCACCATCTCCAAGATGGTAAACGCGGCGAATTTAACGTTACTCCGCATGATCCTTGATAATCTGATGTAATTCTGCCAGGTTTCTTCCTTTATGGTCAACCGCAATCAGGTTTACCTGAACTAAACCGGTATGACCGGCTAAGGGAAGAATTGCCTGTCTGACCTCTATATCCCCTGAATTGAAAGTTAAATCATCACGCGTTGTGGAGGCTACTGTCTTTTCCATCTGCTCTTTCAATAAAGCTGCTGCACGAATTTGGGTAACCGACACGGAACTTTTTAGCACATTGGCCAATATGACCATGGCCGTACTAAAGACCACCACTATAATCACCATGGCCACTACGGTCTCCAAGATGCTCGAGGCCATCAGTTTAGTGTTCAAATTTAATTGTTTTCCAGCCATTGCAATACTTTTTGTTCTGGTCCGCTTGCTGGTAGCACCGGGCTGGTTAAGTAATCTTTCGATAAATCCGTGGAACGGACACTCAGGTTAATCAGGTAATTTTCATAAGTGCTATACGCACTTTGATAAAGAAATCTTTTAGTGCTAAGACTGCCTTTTACTTGGACACTGTCCTGTAACAGCAAATTTCCCGGAGAGTAAACCTCCCCGCGCAACAAAACATGTTTATTAAGGGCAATCATCGGCTTAAGTTCGCTATCCTGCTGCTCAAAAACAAACACCAATCCGTTCATTTCAGAACCGGAGCCAATCCGGATCAACGCATGACTGTTTTCCTTGGATTGCTGAAACCGAACGAGGCCCAAAACGGATGGGTACAAAAAGTGGCAGTTCATGCCTGTCGAAATCGAGTCCCTTGCAAAAAATTGCCCGTTCCCTGAAAAGCCAGGGCGAAAGATCATCGCCGGAGCATCAATTATGATGTTTTTACAGTGAAAAGAGCTGTCAATGACCAAGGTAGTATCCGAGTGTACACGGACGTTGCCCGTAAGATTGAGGTTGGACAATGTAAAAGCTTTTTTGCCTAGGTTGATGACCAGCGTTTTTTGTAGATATGACCTAAAGATATTCTTTTTAACAAATACATTAAGAGTCCCGGCCTCTGCTTCCAATTGTGTATGCAAGTGGTCAAGTAGGATGATCTTTAGTGCCGGTAACTTCTTTCCGCTGTTGTAAATATGGCCTTTGACAAACTTACGGTCACCCGTATAGGCCCTATTATCTACAAAGGCTGCCCGGATACCGGATTTAGGCAAAAAAGCATTGCCGTTAATTTCAGTTTGACCGCTCACAGAAAGCGGGCGGTCCTCATCTGCCAGGTGAACCGACGACCATTTAGTAGAATCCAGCTTGTTGGCAATCATCAAGACTTTATAAAGCGTGTCTTTCTGGATGATGGCTTTAGCTATGCCAACGGTAAAAACGCCCCAGGTCTTTTTCTCCAGCAGGACAGAATCGTTGCCAAGTCCAAAAAGGTCCATTCTTCGTACGGTGTAAACGCTGTCCCCCCCGTTAAGCAAAAGATTAATACCGGAATTCAGATTGTTTTCCAAACGCTGGCTCCTGGTTTTTATCTGTGCCTGCATACGGAAAAAATAGGCTGCCGTGATCATAGTCACACAAAAAATAGCAATCACCAGTGCCATGATTACCACAATATATAACGCTGACGCCGCCATCTTTTTTTGAAAAAATAACCCGGGGATCATAGCGCTTTTGAATCAGCCTTTTTCTTCCTGCGGAACACGTTAAGTTTTTTCCACAAAGACACTGGTTGCGTGATTATCCCATTTTTATAATAACTGGTTACGACGGAATCCCCGGTGACATGACGTTTAAATTGCCCGTCCAATAAGCCTTTAGAATAGCTGCCTGAAGTTAAGATTAGACCAGTGCTGTCAAAAGTTTGAAATGGTCCGTTTTGGATCCCCTTCTGCCAGATAGTAACCTCGGTCAGCAAGCCGGATAAATTCCATTTTTTCCAATTCCCATCTTGCAGGCCTTTGCTGAATGCCCCTTCTTCCATCAAATTTTTGTTCGAATAATAGGACCTGTACAAACCATTCAGCAATTTTCCGCTGTAGCCACCCTGCGTATGCAGGATTTTTCCAGCGCTGTACCAAAAGTAGATCCTGCCCGGTACCGCATTAGGTAAACTGCCGAAAGGGATCGTTTCAAACAGCAGCGTTCGATCTTCCTCATTCAGGCGCACCCGGTTAATCCCGTAATCAGGAATATGCTGTGCCGCTGCTAAAGTGTAGCTGAACATAAAAGCTAAAATTAAAGTTCTTCTCATTTGATGACTAGCTCCGCTTGATAAAATGGACCTTGTTTTTGTAAATAATTTTAACGGAATCCCCCATGTTGCGTACCATTTTGATGCCTTCTGCACGCTCACCGTCTGCCACCATGGTGCTTTTGCCATTGATGCTCAACACCGAAATCGTTTTTTTCGATGAAGGGTTGTTGATAAATCCCGAATATTTAATATTGCTCAGATCCTCGGTCACCTTAAGTAAATTCCTTGTCTCAGGCATTAATGATCTTACAGGTTTTCTGGAGGTGTCCTTTAATGGTTTCAACGACCCAACATGAAATGGATCCCGGTAATTTAACGCAAGATGTGCGGTGTCCTTCATTACCGCATAATCATTGAATGGTGGATTTTTGCCCGTCACCTTGACTTGTGGAAGATTCGGCTCATCTTCATTTAGTCCGCTGATGATTCCTTTTATACTATTTGCCCATATGCCGACTACGGCAATTCCCAAGACAATATTGATAATGGCTTTCTTACTCATCACTGCTGGATAATGAAGTGCCTGACTAAGCTTTTCAGGCCCTCGTTCCCTGCGGCGTCGATTGCGGCGACCTGCCAGTATACTTTTTCATTAGCTGTTCCTGACTTAAAGCTGTAACTTAAAGTATTGGTTAACGTGAGCGGGAAGTTCTCATCGTAGTTGGATGCGGAGTCAGATTTCAGTGCATAAACTTTATATTTAACCGCACCCTTCACAGCCGTCCACTGCATTGTTACCGGTCTGCTTACTGTACTTCCGCTAAGGGGTGCCGACAGAGTCACCGTTTCAGGTGGCGTATGATCGTAAACAACCTGGTTGACCTGGGACCACCTGGCTTGTGCAGTATCGTTTTCTGCACGGACCCGCCATTGAAAAGTTTGGTCTTTTGAAAAAGTATAAACGATCTGTTGCCCTGGTAAACTAACGTCGTAAAGAATGGCACCTTCATTTACAAAATTATTGGTGTCTAACTGAAAATGATATTTTGTTGCCCCAAAAAGGCTGCCCCATATAAAGGTTGCAGCAGAGATGTTGGTAACCGTGTTATTGGCCGGCGAAACCAGCTGTACGGCCTGTTGTTTAATGGACGACTGCAAAACGCCAAAGGTAATCGGCGCACTGAATTCCGTTTGCGAACTGCCGTTTAATCCTCGGACCCGCCATTGGTAATCTCCAGGATCAAGGTTGATAGAAAATGAATTTTTTGCAATAACCGTATCGAGGATCAAACTGCCCGGCGCGTCAAAGTCGGGGGTCACCACCTGTAATTGATAAAAACCAGCATCCTCCACTTCGTCCCACCAAAAGTTAAGCGTGTATTTAGGACTTTGATAGTTCGAAGCTGGCGAGCGTGGCCGGATAACACGCTTATTTAAAGACGGCTCAATGAAATCTTTACAGGAACTGAGCCCTAAAAAAGAAAAACAAAACATTGTGAATATAAGGCGTTGGCTGACATTTTTCATGCAGCACTAAAGTAATGTTTATCTGTGAAAGTCCAGCCAATAAATCAAACATACTCAACATTTTTTCTTAATATTGAACTGCTAAAACAGTGCTCTGCATTATGCTTTCTAAGTTTAGTCTGTATGCCAGGAGCCCAAGCATTTAATAAATATAAAACCACCTAATCAACCTCACATGAAAATAATACTTTCCATCCTAATTGTTTGTTTATCATTCATAGCCAATGCCCAGTGGACAACGTCCGGCTCTACGACTTCAACAACGAATACTGTGGGCATTGGGACCGCAAATCCTGTGGGAAAATTGGATGTTAACGGTTCTCTGGCCTTGAATGGCAGGATCGTCAGTGAAATAAAGTCTTTTCCGGTAAGTACTGACGGTGCGGTTGTTATTGCTAGCGGCAGCCGGATTAAAGGTACATACACCGTTTCGTTTGAAGCCCCTAACCGGATTCAGACGGTTAACTTATTGGTAAATGCTACGCAGTACGACGCTGCCAGTTCTTTATCAGTACTAAGTGACGTTTCTTTTAATAATTCAATTGTGATGTCTAGTTTTAGACTGGCGTTTAGTTCAGATATGACCATAGTATATCTTTTGTGTAATGTAGCGAACAGGAATGCAGGGAACGAGATAATTGCTAGCTTTTCAGGTACCGGAGCATTCCCTCCTAACTGGGGTGGTGTGTTACCTTCAAACCCGTCATACCAGGGCGTATATCCGATCGGCATCACTAATGGTAACGTAGGTATTGGTACCCTTAATCCCAACGGGTACCGGCTTGCTGTGAACGGTAACCTTCATGCAAAACAGGTCAATGTTGATTTAAACAACTGGGCAGATCATGTTTTTAAGAAAGATTACAAACTGACAGATCTCAAGGAGATTGAACAATTTGTTGACAAGTACCACCATTTACCTGAAATTCCGTCGGAAAAGGAAATGATCAATAATGGACTTAACGTAGGGGAGATGAATAAGTTGCTGCTTCAGAAGATTGAGGAACTGACGTTGTATATGATAGCAGCTGATAAAGCGTTAAAGGCTGAACGTGCGGCGGTAAGGAAACTTGTGGTTCGTGTAAAGGCATTGGAGCTTAAAAAAAAAGACAGCTAACCCCGCCAGATGAAAAGGAATAACGTTCCTTCTACGTGAATCTACCGGCGGTGGCGGCTACGATGATGTCCGTATTTATCCCGCAAATGCGCAGTTGACTACATACACTTATGATCCGTTAATTGGGATGACCAGCGCTATCGTCCCGAAAGGTTATACGACCTATTATGAATATGATGCCTTTCAGCGATTATTAAATATTAGGGATCAAAATAAGAACATCCTGAAAAACTATCAGTACAATTATGCGCAGCAATTATGGTACGCCTACAGTCGTAAACAACACTTACACCGCGGAAATCAATTCGGGCTCCAGTGTCAGTAATAAAGGACAATTTGCGAATGGATGCGGGGCCGGGAGTTAGTGTTTTTACCCTTCAGCAGCCCATAAGGTGGTCAACAACTGAAGCGTAACTGTAAAAATCATCTTTGCCCTGCTGTAGGCCGTTTAATGTTTATACAAAGATGTCGATAAAATAACATATCAATAATTAAATAATAACAGAATAGGTATTAAAGAAAACCACTTATCTTACGCTTAATTATTTCCTTAACCTTAAACCTATGAAAATAAATACTTTGGCGCATTCGAAAACCTTAATTGCTTTTCTTTTTGCCATTGCCGGATTTCATTTCCATGCATATTGCCAGTTGGTATTAAGTTCTCCGAATACCTCGGGGGCTTATACCGCGCCTACAAGCATTACCTTAAGCCCCGGATTCTCAACTGCTCCCGGACAAACTTTTTCTGCGACTATAACTGCCGGATGTACGCCATTGGCTACTGCGTTAAGTAATAATCAAAATTATATCGTCACCTATACCCCTCGGGTTGCAGGTATAACTAATCCTGCTGACCCCAATAACACCAGTTGTCAAGTTATGGCCACTGTACAGTATTTTGATGGATTAGGCAGGCCTATCCAGGCAGTACAGGTAAAGGGAAGTCCAACATTAAGAGACATTGTTCAGCCTACGGCGTATGATCAATTTGGTCGCGAAGCGGTTAAATATAATCCATACGTTATTTTACCAACTGCTTCAAGTGATGGAAGTTTTAAAGGTAACGCTATTGCGAATCAAAATTCATTCTACGCCAACCCGGGGAATATTAGTACCTGGAATGCACCAGGCGTGGTTAAAACACCATTTCCATTTGCCGAAACAGGTTTTGAACCATCACCCTTGAATAGAATTGTTGAACAAGGTGCTATGGGGGAAAACTGGCAATTAGCGGCTAAGCCTGGTGCTAATAGCCCAGGTCATACAAATAAAATTAACTACGCTTCTAATGATGCCTCATCACTTACTAACGGAACTGGCTATTGGGCTAAACAATATAGCGTAGCTCTCGATCTCAATGGAAAGCCCTCTCTTTTAGATCGGGGTGCCTACGGTATAAATCAACTCTATGTTACTGTATCAAAAGATGAGAATTGGGTTTTAAGTGACGGTAAAGCAGGGACTACAGAAGAATATCGAGACAAACAGGGACGTACAATACTCAAACGAATTTATAATACGGGTGGCGAGGCCTTATCAACCTATTTTGTATTTGATGATCTAAACAATACAAGTTATGTATTGGCTCCCAATTCCTTGCCTGATAATGGAGGTTTAACACAAACTGTCTTAGATAAGTTATGTTACCAATATCGTTTCGATGGAAGACAAAGAATTGTTGAAAAGAAATTACCTGGGAAAGGTGTTGAATATTTGGTTTACAATAAAATCGATCAGGTGGTTGCAACCCAAGATTCTATACAAAGATTAAATAATACCTGGGCATTTACTAAATATGATGCTTTATCATGTCCGGTAATAACCGGTTTATGGAATAATGGAGGTACGAGAATCAACCGACTAACCCTCCAGGCACAAGTTGATGGCCAAGGAGTGCAATGGGAGAGAAGGGATAATTCTAATAGTGGTAATGATTACTATACATCATCGTCCTTCCCAACTTCAAATATCATCAAATACCACACTGTTGATTATTATGATGATTACGTTATTCCAAATCTTCCCGCTACTTATGATAAACATGCAGCATATAGTCAAATGACAAGAAGCTTACTCACGGCAAGTCTTACCAATGTTTTAAATTCCAATGACATGCTTTGGACAGTTCAATATTATGATGATAACGGCAGGTTAACAAAAACAATCGAACAACATTACTTAGGGGGTAGCCTGAATGTGGCAAATTATGATGAAACAAATACAAATTATAATTTCACAAATAACATTGTAGCAACTCATAGAAATCATTATTCGGCCATGAACCCCGTTTTAGCTATTGCTGATAGCTTGGTTTACGATCATGTTGGAAGAAAAATCCAACAATGGCAACAAATCAATAATAATGCTCAGGTATTAATGGTAAAAAATGATTTCAATGAAATTGGGCAGCTAAAAATCAAACATTTGCATAGCGTAAATAGTGGGACAAGTTTTCTTCAAAATATTGCATACCAGTATAATGAAAGAGGTTGGATGACTAAAGATAGTTCAGGGTTATTTGTAATGCAGCTTAAATATAATGATGGAACAGCACCACAATTTAATGGCAACATTGCAAATCAGTACTGGGGTACAGGAAGTAACTTAAATAAAGGGTATTCCTATAGTTACGACAAAGTAAACCGTTTGCTAACAGGCATTTCCAGTGAAGGTTTTACAGAACAAAATATTGGGTATGATAAAGTAGGAAATATACAGTCATTAACCCGTTTAGACCCAAGAACATCAACTACTTCCAATTTGGTTTATGGCTATGATGGGAACCAGTTAAGTACATTGACCGGCACCCCGGTTACAGGTACTTATCAATATGATGGAAATGGGAACGCCAAATTTGACGCGCTTAATAATGTAAATATTGCCTACAATACATTAAACCTGCCGCAAACAATAAGCGGCAGTAAATCGATTACTTACACCTACGACGCTGCAGGAAACAAATTAAGAAGGGTTAGTATCAATGCTACTATAGGTACCGATGATTACATTAAGGGAATACAATATCATAATGGAGCTGTTAACTATATATTAACGGCAGAGGGCAAAGCCCGTAGGAATCAAACATCAGGTGCTTATTCCTACGAGTATTCGTTAGAGGATCATCTTGGTAATAGTAGAGTGGATTTTGATGATAGCAGCCATGTGGCCAGAGTTATACAAAAAGATGATTATTTTCCTTTTGGCCTAAACTATAACCGCTATACATTTGGTTCCAAAAACACTTACCTCTACAATAAGAAAGAGCTTCAGGAAGAATTAGGCCAATACGATTTTGGATCTCGTTTTTATGATCCAAAAATTGCACGTTTTTTAGTCCAAGATAGATACCTGGAGAAATATTATTCCAACTCATCATACAGCTACGGAGCAAATAATCCAATCTTCTTTATTGACATGAATGGAGACAGTATCAATGTTGCTGAAAAATATAGGGAACAATTTAATAAAGCATTGGCCAGCGTCTTTGGAAAAAACGCAAAGGACTTTTCTTTTAATAAATCAGGTAACTTAGTTTATAATGGAGATCAAAAATCGTTCTCAAAAGGTGAGGCATCATTATTTGGCCAGTTAAACGGAGTTATGAGCGAAACCACCCAAACTAATGTTGCTTATGAAAGTAGCTTTTCCTTCAAAGATAAAAATGGAGCTAACCTAACTATTGATCCTACAAAGTCGGGCGGTGAGGGTACGCTACTTGCAAAAGAAAACGCCAATCTCACCCAAAATTATATTGTAATTGATCCGAAAGGGACTTTTCCAATGACGGTTTATGAAGTAACAGATAATTATTATAAAACCAGAGCTTCAGGTACACCACCTAATCTTACAGATCCCCCCAATTTTAAAGCTAACGCAGGAGTAGTTGTTAATCCAGCGAACGCTACATTACACGGCATAGGCCATGTTATCAATGCAGGAAAGGCACAAGGTGGTGTAATAAACTTTGATAATGCGGCAAGGGCTTTGAACAAAACACAAAACCCTGATGGTACATATACACCAAGTCCATTGCCTAAACGAAATTATGATGAAACCCATAATCGCACCGTTATTAATGGGCAGGGAAGTCCATTAGAAAAGAAAACAAATCAATAATGAAAAGCCTTATATTCTATATAATTACTTGCTGTTTGTTTATAACATTCGAGGCATTCGCTCAAAATGAGGGTCCTGATTATTGTCATTGTAGAGTGGCATCGTCTAAAATTCTTGTAAAGAACAATCCTGATAAAGGATTTTATGCTAAAATCAGGAAAAAAGAAAGTAACCTTAAAATTTCCTTTTACAATCCTACTGTCGATACTTTGTACCTCTTTAGTAGTTATTTGCAGCATCAATTTATTAGTTCCAAATACATTCATCGGATTGATCGTAAGCATAAGATTTACAAAATTTCTTTTCTACCCTTAGTGCCACGACTTTACGTAAAATATTCCGACAATGTAATCAACGATAATGCGATTGTAAGTCAAAACCAAGTGGTTTATAATTTTATTAAATTCCCACCATTAACAAAGATAGATATTGAACTTCCTTATGACACTTTATTCAGCCACAGTAAGGAAATTGATAATGTTTCGGAAGATTACAATGTTAAAAGCTTAAACAAGTATTCAAAATCGATCCCGTTCAAACCATACACATTTGATCTATTTAAATCGAATTATCAGCTTAATTTTGAGTTTGCCATCTATAAATCTGTTAATTTATTATGTAATGAAAAAGCCTTTTATCTACAGGAAGCGGCTTTTGATCAGCAATCAAAGTCATTTCAAACAATTAAATTAAGATACAATGTTAAACTAATTAAAGAAAATCCTAGCTGTAAAAGCTCCAATTAGCCCCCCCCTTGTAATGAAAATTTACTTGGCGTTTACTATACTTTTTGCTCTTTTTTATGTATTTGCTCTTTACATGACTTCAAAAAAATTGAAGGAATTAAAAGGGATGGCAATGGTTTCAGCTAATTGGTCAGGAGGAACAAATATAAAAGAGCTTAAACAGCTTCTTGACCAAACGACAGACATGAGTATTATAGCAAAGGCTAAACCGGTCATTAGCCTTATAAATTTGTCTAAATATATAATGTATGTTATTTTCGTAACTTACCTTGTGTTAATGGCAATTGGCGTTTAAATATCATGTTGGTTCCATATTGATTGTTATGGTATAAAGAAATGTTATCCTAACTGGAAGATCAAATTGTCCTTATATTAAATGAAGATCCTTGTACAAAAGATGCAAGATACTGGTGAATTTATCAAAAAAAACGATTAGCATTCTTTAAGGTGTTTAATGATAGTAAACTACAGATATCAATTGAATGTTGTAAATTGCTGTTTGCTTGGATAAGGTTTAAGGAATAATGTTTAAGAAGCTAAGTTATATTCTTTTGGTCGCGGTTTTAATTGGTTGTAAGCCACAATTTCTTATCATTACCCAAGATCAAATTGCTAAATTTCCATGCGTTACAGCTGTACGCATTGAGTTTCCTGGTTTAAAGCAAGGCCAGGTATCGTAGTATGAATCTTTAAATTACTCACCGGATTACGCTCATCTTTTATGAGAAACGGTGCATATTAGGGGGTAGTTTAAAAACAAAAAAGCCTGCAATCATTTGATTTGCAAGCTTTTAAACGGATTTTATTCTGGAATCTGTGATCCCGCTGGGATTCGAACCAATGCAATAAAGCACTTATTATCAATATTTTAAGTAATCGAATTTAAAACGTATACCGCGAAGTATACCGAATTCTTTGTATCAATTTGCTGTTGTTTCAGAACGTTTGTTACTCAAATATAAGGATTAAATCAGTACAATTCAAATCAAAATAAAAGCAAAATTTTCAGGAAAAAGTTTGATTCTGAGGATATTTTTTCGACCAATATTATCCTAATCCAGGCTAAATTAACGTGGTTGAACTTTGATTTTTTTTCAGTAAGGAAAAAGCTGTTTAATTTAAAAAAGCATTATTTCTATTATTTAACTAGTAGTTATAAATCACCGCATACTGAACGTTTTGGATGATCTGATGGCTAAAGATAAAACAATGGAAGAAGCGTTCGGCGAGCTTAAAGATGATCCGAAAGCACTGGAATAGTTGGAACGCAATCTCAAACAATGCAAAAAGACGATGTCTACGCCGGAAATCCTGAAAACCGATTCTTTACTCATTAATCATCGTTGATTGATTCTCAAATTTAACTAAGAGCCTTGAAAAGTAGCAAACTGAATTTTGTCGACTATGTTAATTAAATATTAAACTGATATTATGTTTGTATATCGATCGCTTTATGGCAATATGTATATATATATTTGTTAAATAAATAATTACCTATTTCACTTATCTAAAAGTTCATATGTATAATATCTCATTCTCTAGATGCTTTTTTCATAAAAAACATCCGAACCCCTCTCTCCAGTAATATCATTAACATAATTGCCTTGCTAAGTCGATTGTGGTCTTTTGAGGCTGCCAGAGAACATCAATATTGTTTCAGTCTTAGTACGTATAAGAATACTACACATAGCGTGAGTTTACGCTTTCCAGGAAATGTGTTGTGCCGTATGGAGCTGCGATAATTCAGTCGGTATTATTTCAATAAAATGACTCTTATTTCTCTAATAAATTAAAAAACGAAATGAAAAAGATATTTTTGACAGTTTTATTATTGCCCGTTTTTTACGCTGTCTATGGGCAAACTCAGGTGCAGGTGATGACCACTGGTAATAATACCATCAACTCAGCCAACCCCTATGCGGCCGACGTTGTGATCGGAAGTGACAAGGGCACACGTCATGATGCCAGTATGATGTGGTGGTCAAGTGGAAGTGCAGACCGCATATCGCTGACCAATGACACCTTTTATCTTTCCCAGTGGAATACGGTAAATCCAAACATCGCTTTGGGCGGCGCAGTAGGTTACTCAAGTTTTTTTCTGGGAAATGTCCTTATCGGTAAAACCTCTCAGTCAAATACGTCCTACAAGCTGGATGTAGTTGGGGGGATAAGGGCTAATCAGGTAGTAGTCAATACCAGCGGCGCTGATTTCGTGTTTGCGCCCGAATACCGGTTGCCCACACTTGCAACTATAAAAAGCTATGTTAAAAAGGAGCATCATTTGCCTGGAATAGCAACAGCAGCGCAAATGCAAACGGCAGGATTGGACCTTGGAGATAACCAAACCGTGTTATTGCAAAAAATCGAAGAACTTACCCTATATGTTATCAGGATGGACTCTGAGATTACAAAATTAAAAAAACAAAATAAAAAACTTGCTACGCTAATCAAATGAAAAAAATCCATGTATTTACTTTCATCTTCTCACTCGTTATTTTAAACAGAGTTGCCGGTCAAACAAAAACAGTTACCGTTGATGCTTATGATATATTGAATGCAAATTCAAAAATAGTAGCCCAATCCTCAGCCGCGCAAACATTTTTTACGGGTCACCAGATTGGTTCCGGATATTATTTCCCCAATTCAGGTATCTTCCGGGCCATAACTGATAATCCGGCAGGGTCGGGCAACTATTACTACGATGGTTTAATAAATGGCTTGGTGAACTTCAGCATTCGTGCGGATGGTCAGGGCTATTTTGCCGGTAATGTTGGCATCGGAAATACAAATCCAAGTAGCGCATTACATGTCGGACCAGGTTCAACTGTAACTTTTTAAAATGGAGCAGGAACAGCATCTTCTGCTCAGATAGTCAATCTGCAAACAAGTGGCGCTGCTATGATTGGGGTGGGTGTTAACGATGGTACGAATAACTATCGCAGCAATATGTTTGCTGATAATACCAACGCATTAACAGGGATTGCACTGGTTGGATCAAGTGGCAACCCGGGGTATGTAATTCGTAATACAAGCACCGAATATTTAAGGATCTCAGGCAATGGCAATGTCAGTATTGGCACCATCGATCCTAATGGATGCAAGTTCGCGGTAAATGGTAGCGCGATTGCCACCACTATGATAGTAAAATTGAATTCGGCCTGGCCGGAATATGTGTTCAAAACCGTATAAATTACCATCGCTTACGGAGGTTAAAAATTAATAGATGAGAACGGTCATTTACCGGATATGCCATCGGCGGTCCAAGTTAAAATGGACGGCCTGGACTTGGGTGAGATAAATAAACTACTTACAAAGAAAGTGGAAGAATTGACGCTCTATTTAATAGAAAAGGATAAAGCGAAAAAGGAACTAGAAAAAAAGTCAACCCTCCAAACAAGTCGTTTTGATGAGGTTCAGGTGAAGCTTGATTTGCTGATCAAAAAAGAAAATTCAAAATAATTAACCAGGGTTTAAAAAAAATTAGACAAAATGAATTTTACAATCTAGTAAAAGAAGAAATTTAGAATCATGAAAAAAATAACGGTCTTAAAAAAGAATAATAAATATTTATTGTTCTGTATAATTATATTACTACTCGTGCACTATGAGGGTTATTCACAAGGCAATCCTACTTTTGATCAAAATCCTATTCCCCCATCTCCGGAAGCGCAGGCTTTTATGAAATATGGTATCTATCCGGTTGATTATAGTACCGGCGTTCCCAAAGTGGATATACCTATTTACGAAATAAAATCAGGTAAACTATCCTTGCCCATTAGTTTGTCTTACCATGCTAGCGGAGTTAAAATCAATGAGTTAGCGAGCAGTAGCGGGTTGGGTTGGTCATTGAATGCCGGAGGTGCGGTATCCCGTGTAATCAATGGCATTGAAGATGAAAGCGGTTTTTTGCAATATGATCATTATTCGGCATCTTATATAGATAACTATACACTACCTCCCGGAGGAGATTATATGAATGTTTATCAGTATGTTGCTGCTATTGCGTTTGGGAGTAATAGTGGTGATGGTAGGTCAGATGATTATTTTTATAACGTAGGAAATGGGTTATCGGGACAATTTGTATACGACATCACAAAAACCCTTCGCCAGCGATCCTTTAACAATAATGTCATTAAGTGGACTGGCGCGACTCAAAACACTTTTGAGATTATCGGCGAAGACGGAACGCATTACATATTTAATGATAAAGAGCTTGTTCATACGGCCAGAAGCTCTTGTCCAAGCTCCTGGTATGTTAGCAAAATAATATCCAGTGATGGCAAGGATGAGATTGATTTTGAATACAATATTTTTCCTGGCAATGCCTACTTTACCGAATCCCAAACCTTTAACAATAATAACCCAATTGTAGGCGATCCTTTAAGTCAACTTAGGATGGAATGGCATCGTAATATTGTTACCTTAGACAACTCGGTACTGATAAAGCGGATAAAATTTAAGAACGGGTCAGTTACATTTACTTATGAAGGCGGACGCAAGGATTTCATGAATAACAGATTGAGCGCTGTAACAATCAACACCATCAATAACGCCGGTGCGGAGGTTCCATTAAATAGCTATCAATTAGCACATACCTATTTTGGGGATGTGAATGCAGCAAACCCCCAATTTGCTACAAGGTTACGCCTGGATGAAATTAAAAGATTCGATAAAAATAATCAATATATCAATAGTTATCATTTCCATTACAATCAAATGATACTGCCGGCGATGATTGATCCGAATCATCCTTCAGGGCCAGCTTTAAGCAGCCCTGCATTTGCGCAGGATTATTGGGGCTATTATAATGGTCATTTGGAAAATAGGCACCTCATGCCTGATATACCGGCGGAGGGCGGAAGTCCGGCTAACCGTAACAGTGATGAAACTTATATGAAAGCTGAGAGCCTTGAAGAGATTGATTTCCCAACCGGTGGAAAAACGGTATTTGAATTTGCGGCCAACCGTCTGGGCTTATCTTTAACGGGAGGCCTAAGGGTGAAAACGATAACTTCAACAGCAAATAGTATGGCTCCGGCTGTAGTCAAACAATATCAATACGGCAATGCAATATCTATAACGCCAAATGGCGAACCTATCTATTTTTCATTTCTTCAAAAGTTTGATAACGGGTTGGCAGAAAATTGGGGCTCTTACGAATGTCCTGCTAAAGCCGTTTATTTTTCAGAGCCGGTCGTTCCATCGGGCTCTCATCACGGAAGCCCTGTAATTTACGGGCAGGTTACAGAATTAATGGACGACGGCTTGAATCAGAAGCAAAAAACGGTGTATACTTATGATACCGAAAGCGACCGGTCTTATTCTGTTCCTGAAACTGGCAAATATGGCAACTCGGCTTATTCGGATAAGTCCTGGGCCAGGGGAAATCTTTTGAATACCGCGTATTATAAATTCGTCAGCGGGAACTATGTGATCAACAAAAGCATCACCAATCTTTATGACCCCAAACAGGTTAGCACGATAAATACCGGTTTAAATTGTTATATACAGACGCTACATAGTCAAAGACAGGTTCCCGATGTTGGATATCAGGATGGTGTTGCATTCTCCCATTACCCACCTCCCTTTGGTTATCCAGCCGGCACAGCTCCCGCTCCGCGCTATTATGATTTTAGCTATTTCGATGTTTATGAAGAAGCCGGCGTAAAAAAAGTAACCAGCACAGAAGAAATCGATTATGATGATAACGGAAACCCAACCACAGATAAGGTAACCAACCTGGCTTATAATAGTCCTGACCATCTGTTCCCTACACAAAAAGATGAAACTAACAGTGACGGTACAAAGTATATAACCCAATATAAATATCCGCTAGATTTTCGTGGAATACCTCCATATGATGTAATGATAGCAAATAACATACTTTCGCCAACGATCCAGGTTTTTAATTATAAAAACACAATAAGCAACCTGCTATCCTTCCAAAAAACGAATTATTCCGATTGGGGAAATAACATCATTGCGCCGGCAACGATAGACTTACAAAAAAGCAACAATCCGGTGCAAAGAGTCTATAATTACCTCGGCTATGATGAGGAAGGTAATGTGGTTAGTACGGGAAAAACTGCAGGGCCGATAACCAGCTATCAATGGGGATATCAGCAACAATATCCCATTGTACAAATCAAAAATGCGGCGAACACCTTAAAAACAACAACGAACTCTGTAGGAAACAGCTTTTCCATTCAATTCCCGGCCACAAGCAGGGCCGTCAGTAGCCAACAGTTTACCGTAGGGGCCAATGGTACTGCCAGCTTATCAATCGATTTTGGTGGTGACGAAGGAAACGGTACTGTTCGTGCGGAAGTTTCTATAAGTCTTACAGGACCAAACAATTATAACTCGGGTTCTTTTTCGCTCTGTCTGGCTGCTGGTACAGCTACTTGTGGAAATTATTCGTCAAGCAGGGTTTTGACCGGCTTAGCTCCCGGAAACTACACGCTGTCAGCGAGTATTTTTGACGCTCAGAACCTGATCGTTCCCGTTAACTTATCTGGGTCTTATTCAAGCTTGGTACCTATCATCTCAGGTAATAAGGACTTTTACTATGACGGTTTTGAAGAGAGCGGGGGAAACAGCGCCAATAACGATTGTAGGACTGGGCATTTAAGTCATACAGGAGGATATAACGTTATTTTAAGTAATTTATCATCAAGGAGCTATATCCTGAGTTATTGGATGAAAAGTGGCAATAGCTGGGTTTTACAAACATCTTCACCAGTAAGTGTAACAGGCGGAACTTGTACAATAGGTATCCCCGGTGGACAGGTTGATGATGTGCGTTTTTGCCCGGTGGATGCCCAAATGACAACTTATACATACGATCCATTAGTAGGTATGACAAGCATGACGGACTCCAAAGGACTTACGATGTATTTTGAGTATGACGGTTTTCAACGTTTGATAAATATTAAGGATAAAGACAGAAATATTATCAAGCACACAGATTACCATTACCAAGGCCAATAAAACTATAACCACAAACCTTACACATGTATATTTATAACATTCGCATAATAAGGCTGTTTGTAGCTTTGTTTTTAATATTTGCCACAATTAGCCTACGCGCCCAAACGCAGGTAACGTCACCGATGACGACAACACCTGCTGCGGGGGACTATTTCAGTTATACGGGAATAGTGCTAAGCCCGGGATTTAGTTTTACGGCAGGGGCCGGACAAAGCTTCCGCGCATACATTGCCAATGCCGATTGTCAGCCGCTGGTTACCACTGCAAGCGCAAACCAAAACTATATCATGACCTCTGTGCCGAGGCAACCGGGGATCAATCCATTAGCTACAGGATTATCCACCTGCGACATGATGCGGACGGTACAATATTTTGACGGGCTGGGCCGCCCGTTACAAACGGTTCAGGTACAAGGCTCGCCATTAGGAAAGGACATTGTACTGCCGGTAGTTTATGACCAGTTTGGCAGGGAAGCGGTAAAATACCTGCCATATGCCTCTTCGGGTAATGGCGGCAGTTATAAAGCGACAGCTGTTTCTGACCAGCTCAACTTTTACCACCCTTTAGGTACAGCCTATACCACAACACAGTTGGCAGGAGGAATAGCCCATATCCTTACACCTTATGCCCAAACCGGTTTTGAGGCGTCCCCGTTAAACAGGGTGTTGGAGCAAGGTGCCGCCGGTGATGCCTGGCAGTTAACCGGAACGGTTAACCCAAGCGGGGTAAGCAGCGGCCACACCGTAAAGATAAATTATACTACTAATAACACCACCGCATTATCCACCCCCTCAACCAGCTATTATGCGGCGCTGTATACGATCAGCGCGATCAGCGCTACGGACCAGAAACGTACGCTTGCCCTAGGTAACGGAACAACAAATGCATACAACGCCGGGGAACTATATGTAACAGTGAGTAAAGATGAGAACTGGACAAGCACAAACGGCAAAGCCGGTACAACGGAGGAGTACAAGGACAAAGAAGGGCGTGTAGTGCTTAAACGCACGTTTAACCTGCCATCCGGCTCATCTACCATAGAAGTACTATCTACCTACTATGTGTATGACGACCTTGGCAACCTGGCCTACGTGCTGCCCCCCAAAAGCAATGCCGACAATGCGCTGCCTACGCAAACTACGCTAGATGCACTTTGCTACCAGTACAGGTATGACGAGCGGAACAGGCTTACCCAAAAAAAGCTGCCGGGCAAGGGCTGGGAGTATATGGTGTATAATATGCTGGACCAGGTAGTAGGTACGCAGGATGCTATACAAAGGGGCAAAGCCCCGCAGGAGTTCACCATTAATAAATATGATGTCATGGGACGGATAGCGATAACGGGTATTTACACACACCCGTCAAGTACCGCCGGTACCGATTACCGGTCAGCCATCCAAACCCTGGTCAATAATCAAACTATGCAATGGGAAAACCCAACAGGCGCATCGGGTAGCTATGGGTATACAGCCGAAAGCTGGCCTGGATTAATATCCACCTTTTTATCTGTCAACTATTATGATGACTATAGGTTTTCGGGTACAAATCCTTATCCCTTTACAGGCAGCAATATGACCCAAGGCACGCCAACAGGTACCCTTACCAACGTACTTGGCACATACTATATGCTTTGGACAGTAATGTATTATGATGATCTGGGCAGGAATGTAAAAACCTTTAAACAGCATTATTTGGGCGGCGTGGTAAGCCCATATAATTATGACGAGATCACAAGCACCTATAACTTTACTGACCAGGTAATTGCTACCAACCGTAAACATTATACAAAACCCACAACAGGGACAACCGCAACATTAGCTGTAACCATTGCCAACAGCTACGAATACGACCATATGGGGCGTAAAACCAATACCAAAGAAACGATAGACAGCAACCCTGAAATATTGTTATCCAGGAACAACTACAACGAAATAGGCCAGTTGAAAGACAAACATCTGCACAGTACAGACCAGGGGGCTACTTTTAAGCAGGATATTGACTACGCATATAACGAACGGGGCTGGTTATCAAAAATCAATGACCCTGCCGTAGCTGCTACGGCTACCCGATTATTTGCCGAGCAATTAAACTACAATACCGTACAATATGGTGCCACACCACAATTTAACGGTAATATAGCCGAACAGACTTATAAGGTATATAACTCAATGGCAACCGGCATCCAGACGGTAAATTACGCTTATGACAAATTGAACCGGCTTACAGACGGAACCGGTAGCAGCGGTTTCAGCGAAACGGGCATTACCTATGACCTGATGGGGAACATCAATTCGCTGACACGGACAGCGCCTAACGCAGCCGTTCTAGGTTACATCTATAGCGGGAACCAGTTAACCAGGGTAACCAAAGGAGGCGCAGCCTTCCGCAGTTACGTTTACGATTCAAACGGGAACGCGACCAGCGACGGGCAGGGCAATGCCATTACTTATAATATGATGAACCTGCCGCAAAATATAACAAGCAAATCATTAAGCTACGTTTACGATGCAGCGGGCAATAAACTCAGGAAAGGGAGCCAAGCTACCATAACCGAATACATTAGTGGCCTTCAATATACCGGGGCCAATATTGATTTCATCCAAACCGAAGAAGGCCGCGCTATAAAAAGTGGGGCGACTTATAACTATGAATACACGCTGACGGATCATTTAGGCAACAACCGGGTGACGTTCGACCAAACGGGCGGCAAAGTAGGCGAGGACGATTATTATCCTTTTGGTTTAAATGTACACAGACAAATAAACGCCGGAAATAAGTACCTTTACAATAAAAAGGAGCTACAGGAAGAATTAAGCCAATACGATTATGGGGCAAGGTTCTATGATCCGGTGATTGCAAGGTTTACTACAGTAGATCCGTTGGCTACCCAATATCCTTGGTATGCATCATATCAATTTGCAGGTAACGAAGTTCCTAATGCTATTGATCGTGATGGTTTAGAACCAGCTTACCCAAGGGCTGACGGCACCTATACAATAGCAAGGGATGGCCAGCTTCAAAGGCCACTTTCAGACGCTGCGGCAAAAGATTTTAAAGAATATTATGGTAGTAAAGTATCGCCAGGAATAAGAGAAGTTGACCCTGTGACTCAAGTATTGGCAGGTTTTGTAACACCAGCATTGGGAGCTCTTAATACACTTATAACCGGTGAAAATATTGATGGAACAAAAGCCAATGCCTTTGACTATGCAGCCGCACCATTCGTGATATTAACTTCATTACCCGCGAAAGGCGGGGAAGGTAATATTGGGCTTCCTGACGAATCATTTGTAGTACGTGGAGGAATGAATACTCCTGAAAGTCTTTCAAAGATTAGTACAGAAACACATCCCAGTGGTGTTACAGGTGTTTCCGTAGAATGTGGAACTTGTTCTATTAAAGAATTATCTAAAAACATTCCACATGGTAAAATTGGGGTAACAACTGTTGGTGAAGTTCGCGCAGCAGGTGGTGATGTAATTCAAACTACAGGCGCGAGCAAGTTTCATGCTACTTTAACTAATCTGCCACCTGAAATTGCTAGCAGACTTTTAAACCCGGTTTTTAAAAACCCCAATAAGCATTAAAATAAATTTATTGAAATGGGCGGTTGTTTGATACTGATAAAATTAGTAAAATAGCTTTATGTAGCAACGATTTAAGAGTTTGTCATTATTTGAATTTCAGGCGAGATATCTCGATGAGGATAGCTGTATAAAATATTTAGCTGAGTTGAAGTGGTCTGACGGTTATAATTGTAACAAGTGCGGTCACGATCATTACTGTAAAAGTAATTGTAGCGAAGACCGGCAATGCACCCGGTGCAGGTATATAGAATCCGCTAAATCGGGGACATTGTTTCAGGGCTGTAAGTTTTCAGTTTTAAAGGCATTCTATATTGTATATTCTGTTTCCACTAACAAAAAATGGCATCAGCAGTACTGAACTGAGCAGGAAGCTAGCTTTAAGACAGAAAACTTGCTGGTTGTTTAAACAAAAGGTAATGAGGGCGATGAAAAGTAGCGGTAACTTTCCTATGAATGGCAAGGTAGATGTCGACGAGACTTATGTGGGCGGACAGGACGATCAGGTCATAGGCCGAAACGAAGGCCGAAAGAAAATTGTAGTGGTATCTATTGAAAAACAGGGGAAGGGTGTATCCAGAATGTATGCACGCGTAATTGAAACAGCCAGCAAGGATAACTTGAGGGGCTTTATGAAAGATCATCTCAAGGCGGAAGCCAATGTGCGTACCGATCAGTGGGAGCGCTATAAGGGCTTAGAAAAAGAGTTTCCGGATATTGTGCGTGAAAAGTCAGAAAAGAAAGGTAAAAACTTTGCTGAACAACACCGGTGCATTATGATGTTTAAAGCATGGTTAAGAGGTGTCCATCATTCAGTCAAACACCTCCAATCCTATCTCGATGAATATACCTACCGCTTTAACAGGCATACAATGAAAGAGGGCATTTTTGAAAATCTCATGACCAGAATGATCGAAAACCCGCCGTATACCTATAAAAGGATTATCAACTAAACGCCTATTTCAATAAATTTATATATTATGATGTCAAAAGAAGAATTGGATCAAGTTGAACAACGATGTTTAAGAGCTCAAAAAGGCCCTTGGAAGGCTTATATCGAAGGTAGAGATCATGAAAGTGGATCTGACTTTATTATGACCGGTGAAGGTGAAGGGCGTGGTGAAGATATAGAGTTATTAGGTGCAACGAACTCAGACTACGATTTTATTGCCAATGCTAAACAGGACATCCCTATTTTGATTAGAGAAATAAGAGAATTACAACAACAAATTTTGGAGATAAAGAGGCATTCCTAACCTGGCGCGAAAACGTAGCGTAGCGTAGTGTAGTGCCGACATCATCGATTATGACTTTAGATTTTATAAACAGATGCAGAATAGTAAATGCAAGAATTGGTTTATCAGCATAACTTGCAGCAATCTATATAAATTACTAAATTTACCTAAGTCATTAGGAATCAAACTGTATCAAATCAATTGTGGAAAATTCGGGAATTACCACGGCTTGAAGATTATAAATAATTGAAAATGAGGAGTGTACTAAACTTGGTTCGAGTCCCGTCCATTCGCTAATGGGTAGCAAAACCCATCGAAGGCGCTTAAATCAATGATTTAGGCGCTTTTTTTTGGTCATAAATACCTGTTCATACCAAGAAAAATAAATTCCTCGATTACCTATTTTGAAGTCTGTATTTTTAGGTAACCGAATAGCTCATAATTTTTTTGATTTTGAATGACTGCAAATCAAAACAGTTTAAAACGAATTAATTCGGTCACTTATATATAACCAAAGCTTTTAGCAAGTAAATTATGAAATTACCAACCAAGGCAGGGTCGTTGTTACCGGGTTGTGGACGGATGCATCAACTACACCTCTGTCTCAGTCTACATTGCAAACTAATATATATGCAGGTGCACAATAGGATATCCCTGACGATACTAATGCCCCGGCAACATACCCTACAGGTTATATCTTAACAAGCTACCCCATTTTAACTAAAGTGCTAACGGTAAACTATTATGATGATTACATTGGTATACCAGGTATACCACAGGCCTTTACAACCCCTGCAGGGGTTAGTACAATGACCAAAAGCTTGCTCACCGCTACAAAGACTGTTGTGTTAAATACTCTTACCAATAGTAGTCCCGATTATTTATGGTCAGCGATGTATTACGATAACGAAGGTCGAAATATTAAAACATTTAAACAACATTACCTGGGCGGTATAGTAAGTCTTTATAATTATGACGAGATTAATACCGAATATAATTTTACCGATCAGTTAACGGCCACAACTCGTAAGCATTACACAAAAAACACAGCAGGTACCGCAGCCGTACTCGCTGTAACTATAGCCAACAATCTCGATTATGACCACATGGGCCGTAAAACCAATACCTGGGAGCAGATCACCAACGGGGCATTGGCCGCCGATACTAAAATACTGTTAGCCAAAAACGAATATAATGAGATCGGTCAGTTATGGAAAAAGTACCTGCATAGTGTAGATAATGGCGTCACCTTTAAACAACCTGTTACCTATACCTATAACGAACGGGGCTGGCTGCTAACCAATAGCGCCCCCTTGTTTGCCATGCAGTTATATTACAATACAGGCAGCCGCAAAGCATATAACGGTAATATTGTTTACCAGTATTGGGGCACACCAGGCACGCTGAACAATAATTATGGTTATACCTACGACCAGTTGAACCGACTAACCTCGAGCACCTCTTCCGCTGGTAATCGGGAGGATAATATCGGGTACGATCTGATGGGGAACATCACCACCCTTAACCGTTATGCAGCCAATACACTGATAGACCAGCTAAGTTACACCTATACAGCAGGCACAAACCAGTTACAAAGCGTAACGGACGCTACCACAAATAACGCAGGCCAGGTAAGAGGAACCGCCACTTACGCTTATGATGGTAATGGTAACCTTACAGCCGACAACAGCAAAAGCATCACCAATATTGTGTACAACCTGCTAAACTTGCCGCAAAGCATTGTCGGGAAAAGCACCATCTATACCTATGATGCAACCGGGCAAAAGCTAAGCAGGTTAATCACTACAGCCAAAACAGATTATATAACAGGCATCCAGTATGAAAGTACGGCAGCGGCTTCCACCATCAGCTTTATTCAAACAGAAGAAGGCCGCGCCATACCGAACGGAGCGACAGCTTACAACTACGTATATACCTTAAGCGATCACCTTGGTAACAGTAGAGTGAATTTTGATACAGGTAGCGGAGTAGCCAATCTGGTACAAACAGATAACTACTATCCATTTGGGATGGATGTTGTAGTTGGAACAATACCAAGCCCTAAAAATAATTATCTTTATAATAAGAAGGAGTTACAGGAAAACCTTGGATTATACGATTATGGCGCGCGCTTTTATGATCCGGTAATAGCAAGGTGGACAAGTATTGATCCATTAGCGGAAAAAGGCAGGCGTTGGTCACCATACGTTTATGGGTTTGATAATGCTATCAGATTTACCGATCCTGACGGTATGTGGCCTGAGTGGGGTGAAGTAGGGATGTTTTTGGGAAGTGTAGCGCAGAACTTACAACAAGGCTATAATAATTTCAAAGCACTGATGCGTCAGCCCCCTGAGCAAACAATCAAAAACCTTAATACAGGTTTAAAAAACGGGAGCATTAAAAATGCTATTATAAGTGCTGTTGTAAACAATGTGGTAAAATATGCTACAGGTGATAAATATGCTAAGAGGCAAGTTGAGGGGGCTATTGCTGGAGAAGTAATACAATTAGTTTTTGCTGGCCAAATTGGGAAGGCCGGGGAAGCTGTAAAAGCAAGTGAATTTGCTATTAAGCTACCCGAAGCCTCTAAAGTTGTTGAACTTTCATCTTTTGCAGAACTACAAGCTAATCCACTAGCAATATGAGGTAAATCTGCTAGTGAAGTTAAAGCCATTTTGGGAGAAGGGTGGACTCAAAAAGCACTAAATGATGGCTCAAATGGTTGGAAGTTCTTGCAAGACGGTAAAGATGGCTTTGTTTCCTATACCGAAGGAAATACTCGTCACGGTGGAGATGCCGCTTATTATAAGATAAACAGTGGAAAAGGAAAGATAAAGGTTGTAGATGAAAATTATAAGGCAACGTCAGGGGAAAAATCAACTATTTTAAAAACTAACTAATGAATAAAGATATCAACATTCTTAAGCTACATGATTTATTAATAAATACCTTAAATATAATTACTCCTAATCTAAGTGAAACAAGTGATAGTAAACTTGATTATTATCTCGAAGAGCTTGAAGGTGATTATTACACTTTTTTAGATTATAATAATGTAAAATTATTATTTGAAAGCAATCTCTTAAGTTCCGATCATGTAGAAAAAATAACAAAGTTAAAAGTTATGATTAATGACCTACCTACGAGCCTATGGAATACAACCTCATTTAGATTAGATTTAAGGTGGAAGGAAATACAAAGCGCTGCACATAATATTTTAGAATCCTTAAAAAATACACCTTCTGATATAAGTCCATCTGATGAGTAAGCTAATGACAATTTATAATTACATTCTAATAATCAATTACTTTTTAAAATTCGCAAAGATCATTTCAAATAACCAAAACACTAAACGAGGGCACATATAATAATATTTTACGCAAGTGATAATGGGTTCGGTTCTGGCTCTATCCGGACTTTAATATTATACAAGCAACATATATAAACTTTATCCAAAGGTAAAACAACAGGCAAATTTTATGTCACTTTATGTTGACAAGCCAGCAAAATTCTTCTTACTTTATGCTAGTGATTTCAAATGTTGAAATTTCCTGCGAGGTGCATTTTCGCCTTCGGCTTGGGTCTTTACCCACCTCCGAGGCCGATCGTTGCCCCTGACCATTAAAAGGCATGAAAAAAGCCTAAACCGGGGTCGGTTTAGGCTCGTTATTTAGCGCCCCTGAGATTATTGCCGAATTAAATTATTTATTAACCGACGAATCTTGAACCAAGCATGGTAAATACTTTTTGATTGGTTCTGAGCTGTCATGATTTAATTCGGTTTCCATGTTCCCAACTTAGGTTTTCTATAGGATGTCTCAGATGTATTTGTTTATTTGATGTTAGATGAAATCCTCATGGTTTAATCTATTTAAAAGAGCGTTTATCGTTGCTTTTTGAAACCTAGACAAGTCAACTGTTTTGTCATTCGATTGCTTTAAATCGAATGACCATTTACGCGCTTTTAGCTGCATCGTCAGAAGCATATCAATATCAAACTTGACATTGATATTTCTCTTTTTCATCCAATGGTCAATCTCATCTTTATAGCAATAAATGAATTTTCCTCTTTTTCGGCAAGGCATTTCTTCATCATATACCCATCTGCCAAGGGTGCTTTCGCTTATGGTAAATAGTTCCATTCCCTTTCCTTGTTAAGCCATGGCTTGCTGAGTTTCTGCTTTGCTTCCTGCATAATGTTTAACTCACGTTCAACATCTTCTTTAGTCAGACGTTCCGTCGTGTTCTCAATATACCATAGATGGCAGAAGGAGTCATGCAACTAGCAGCGGCGTATGCAGGCAATCGAGTATCTTTAAGTGATAAAGATGACAAGGGAACCCAAAAGAACATTGCAAATAGAACCGGCAAAGTGCAATTATTCATCACCTTGTGCTTTATGGTATTTGTGATATTAAAAGGTTAGTCAATAAAAAGCAAGATAAATGTAAATAACAAAGCCCCGATTGGGGCTTTGTTAGGTTATAAATCGGCGGTTTTGTATCGGGAACTTTCGTAAAAATTACTAATTTTCTAATACGCCCTTTTGGCCCTTCACTATTAAATTCGTAACCCTGATAATCATTTGTAAAGTAGTTGTAACGCTCTAAATTCATCGTAGGAAGCTTCAAAACTAAATGAAAAATACAAATATCACAGCTTTGATTTACCAATAAATCGTATATTTGAATAGTCGTTAAGGCGTGTTACCTATGTAACTACCTTAAACGAGAAAAGCTTTACAACTGTCTGATTTTCAGTTGATTTAAGGAATAGGTTCGAGCCCAGGTGGGCGCACAAGCAAAAAGCCGCTTCTTTATTGAAGTGGCTTTTTTGTTTTGGTAGCCGGGTAATTACATCGCTGCAAACTTAGCCTAATCATGTTTTACAATGGTAGGGCATTCGATTTGTTGCTGGTTAAACTTGAACGCTCAACTGGTATTAAAGTAGACTTACAGCCCCTTAAAGCCCGATTTTATCCTGTTCCTTTTCTTTTGCAGGTAGTCTGTCGCATGGTCTGTCAGTTCAGCTGCAACAGTATCTATTTCGCTTTTATTGCGACTGTAAAAATATTTGGCGGCGCCTGCCACCAAAGCCCCAAGGGCCACTCCAATAATTAAGAGCCCTTTTTTATTATCTTTTTTTAATGGATCTTCCATGTTATGTAAACTTAAGTTTATATACAGCCGTTAATACTTAGCAATTTAACTGCTTTTGTGCTTTTAATACAACTGTTAAAAATAATAATTGTTTAAAGGAGAGGGGTAAGGTGAAAGCATAATATATTTGGGTCGAAGTTAAAAACGTCGACCGATAGAGATAAAGATTAGAGATACCAATTAAGATCGGTCTTTATGACTATTCAGTCTTTTATCATCTTTTGCGACGTAATAAAAAATAGAACCGAAGAGTAACATCACCCCGCCAAAATAAGCCGGTATCTTTACAGACCATCCACCTTTAAAAGTTGTAATACTTGCAGAACCGCCGCTATCATCAGCGTTTTGATGGTTTTTATAAAGGACATTACCCAAAATGATCAATAACAAACCTGCCACGATCAAAAAAATGCTAACTTTTTTCATAATACTTCTTAATTAAATCCTGAGAGGAAGTACCGGCGAGACATTATTGAATGGGTACTTACGGAGAGGGTATTATTACTACAAGCCAAAATGGATTGTGTTTCAGATCATAAAAAACAATTGAAAAAATCTTTGGTTCAAATTGAAAGGAACATTTTTTTGTTCCCGGCACTCCTTCTTAAAAGTGAACGATGAAAAAATTAATTGTATTTGATTTAGACGGCACCCTGGCCGAAAGTAAAGCCGCCATTGATGAAGAGATGGCTAACTTGTTTAGCGAGCTTTTAACCGTAGCTAAGGTAGCCATTATATCCGGCGGCGATTGGCCCCAGTTCCAAAAGCAGGTTATAGGCCAGCTGCCTGCAGGCAGCGACTTGAGCAACCTATCTATATTGCCTACCTGCGGCACTAAGTTTTACGCGTTTGACGAGACCGGATGGAAAAAGCTATATGCCGAGGATTTTACTGATGGCGAGAAGCATAAGATAATTACATCCCTTCAAAAAGCGGTTGCTCAATCGGGTTTCCAGGCTGCTAAAACCTGGGGCGAACAGGTGGAAGACAGGCAAAGCCAGATCACCTTTTCGGCATTGGGCCAAAATGCCCCGCTCGAACCCAAAAAGGCTTGGGACCCCGATTTTGAAAAACGGCAAAAGATCAGGAAAATACTTGTAGGGATGATTCCCGAGTTTGCGATAAACCTGGGTGGCGCAACTTCTATAGACGTGACCAAGCCCGGTATTGATAAAGCTTACGGGATGCGCAAATTGAGGGATATCCTGAAAATAAACGTTGCACAAATGCTTTTTATGGGCGATGCGCTTTTTGAAGGGGGCAATGATTTCCCGGCCCGTGCATCGGGTGCCGATTGTATCCAGGTACGCGACCCTACAGAAACTAAAAGAATAATAGAAGCAATTATAGCCTGCCAAAAATAGTATGAAGGCAGGCGGGCCGCATGTGTCTTAATATAGTCGATAAATCCGATTATGGGGTAAGCTGAAAGCCTAATGTACCTTGGGCAAGGTAAAGTTAGGCCAGGGGTAGGGACGCTTACAGAATGATTATCTAAAAATTCCAGATTAAAAGTATTAGAAGAATTAGGTTACGAGGCAGAGTCACAGCATCTAATATCGCTGCTCCTTTAGCTAATCTGCCTTTACCTACAGGCAGTTTAATAATTTAATACCTCACTTATGCTACCACCCCGCAAGCATCACACCTTTTCTTACCACACAATCCCCACCCCCAAACCATAACATTCCCTTAACCTCAAATCATTACGCCCCTTATACCTTTGTACGCAAATACAAAGTACATTTGCCACTATGTTTAACCGCCGTAAGTTTATCACTACCAGCGCCACGGGTTTGGCGGGGGTGTTTTTGCTGCCTGCTATCAACAGTTTCGCTAATGTGGGTAATGCTTATACCAATAAGCCTGCAAAACTAAAGCTGCGGTTCGCGCTGGCGTCTGATATCCATTACGGGCAGCCGGGTACCAACTTTGCCGAAAACACGGGCAACATGGTTAAATGGCTTAACGACGACCATGCCAAAAACCACCTGGACCTGGTGATCATTAACGGCGACCTGGTGCATAACCGCCCCGATCTGCTCCCTGAGATAAAAACCCAATACCTGGATAAACTGAACGTGCCTTACCAAACCATCCCCGGCAACCACGATTTTGCCGACGCCGCCGTTTGGAAAAGCGTTTTTAATTACGAAGACCACTACACGGTAGAGCATGGCGACATCGCCTTTGTATTAGCTAACACTGCCGATACTAAAGGCAAGTACGTTTGCCCGGATAATGAGTTCATCAAAGCCTCGCTGGATAAGTTTGCCAACAAAAAGATAGTATTTGTGATCCTACACATCCCGCCCGTTAAATGGCAAAAAGACGAGGGCTTTTTAGACTGCCCCGAAACGGTGAACCTGCTGCACAGCTACCCAAATGTAAAGGCCACCTTCCACGGGCACGATCATTTGTTAGATGGGGTGCGCTACACGGGCAACAAGTTCCCGCACTTTTTCGATTCGCACATTGGCGGCGACTGGGGAACCGACTACCGTGGCTACCGCATTGTAGAAGTGAACGAGCAGGACGAAATTTTTACCTACCAGGTTAACGCCAGCCAAAACCCAAGGCTAAATTCAAATAAGATTTAGCCTCACCCTGCCCTTGCCATAGGAGAGGGTTCAGAAAGTTTTTAAGTCCCTCTCGCTTGAAGAGAAGTTTGGGAAAAGGCCCTACCTGCGATTTAACCTTTCCCTGCCTTGTCCAAAACGGATGAAAAAAAAGATTTTTAAGCCCCTCTCCCTCGGAGAGGGGTTTGGGGAGAGGCTCCCAACTCTAATTTATTTAATAACACACCCCTAACATTCCTGTTATACTAAGCCCGTAGCTTTATACTGTTAAACATAAAACAAATGGAAATGGGATATTCATCGCTTGATCTGGCAATGCTACTTATTGCGGCATTTGTAATATGGGCCGCATCGCGCGTTCCGGTAAAACGTACCGACGGGCCAAAAAGGCTGATGAGGCCGCGGCTAAAACAAAAGAACCAGCACCAGCACTCTATGTAGTTTTGCTGTTTGGGCGGGTAAGTTTATTGTGAAAAGGAGAACCTTTGAGAAAAATTAAGGTCGCGTTTTTTGCCGATATATTGGTGGAAGACTTTGATGGCGCCGTGCGCACCATTTATCAACTGATAAAACGGATAGATACCACACGGTTCGAGTACCTGTTTATTTACGGTGCCGGGCCGGATAAAATATTAGGTTTTGATGGGTTCAAGGTACCCAGGGTATCGGTGCCGCTTAACGCCAGTTATTCGGTAGCCCTGCCTGTACTTGCCCAAAAAAAACTAAACAATAAGCTAAAGGCCTTTGGTGCAGATGTTGTCCATCTCTCCACACCGTCGTTTTTGGGTAATTTTGGGCTGGATCATGCCAACCGGAATGGCCTGCCGGTCATCAGTATTTACCACACGCATTTTATATCCTACGTTGATTATTACTTTAAGTACACGCCTATATTTATCAAAGGGCTTAAACAGCGCATCGCTAAAGGCCACAAAAGCTTTTATAACCGTTGCGATAAAGTGTACGTACCGTCGGACAGTATCAAGGCCGAGCTTTGCGATATGGGTGTCTTCCCAACAAAAATGAAGATCTGGAAACGGGGGATAGATACGCGCCTGTTTTCGCCATACAAGCGGGGGCGCAACCTTATCCGACGCTTAACGGGTAACACAAACCCTACCATCATTTTTGCCAGCAGGCTGGTTTGGGAAAAGAACCTCGAAACCCTTTTTAATATTTATGACCTGGTGCAGGAGCGGGGCGTACCTGTTAATTTTTTAATTGTGGGCGATGGCACCGCGCGCCAGGCCTGCGAAGAACGGATGCCTAAAGCAGCCTTTACGGGGAAGATAGAGCATCAGTACTTGTCCATATTGTATGCTTCCGCGGATGTGTTCCTGTTCCCTTCCGTGTCCGAAACTTACGGCAATGTGGTGGTAGAGGCCATGGCGTCGGGCCTGCCGTGTGTAATTGCTGATGGCGGCGGTTCTAAAGATTTTATTGAGCAGGGTGTAAACGGTTTCAAGTGCAGCCCCTACAACGCCGCCGACTACCTGGAGAAGATAGAACTGATATTGAATAACAAGATCCTCAGCATCCAACTATCTGCCGAAGGTTTAAAAATAAGCCGCCAGCTTAGCTGGGAGCAATTGGTTTACACTTACTTTGATGATGTAAGCAACCTGGTGATAAAACGCCCCGAGGGCTTGGAACTGGTTAAGGTATAAAGGTATTGCGGATAACCTTTGGCAGCGTTAAAATAGCGATGGTACCAAGCCCTTCCTCCTCGGTTTTCTTACGGATCTCGAATCCCGCTTTATGTGTTTTGCCCATTTCATTGATGATCTCGATCCGTTCGCGGATGGCGTTCAGGCCTATCGATTTGCTTTTGATAGATGAGTAAGTTTTAAACTTTTCCGATTCCTCCATTCCAATGCCGGTATCATCCACAGTAAAATAGATCTCGGTATCGGTTTGTTCCAACCGTACGTTCAAGCTGCTTTTTTCTTCTGCCGAATTGCGCAGGCCGTGGTGTATCGAGTTTTCAATAAGTGGCTGTACCAGCATGGGGGGTAGCATCAGGGTGGCCAGGTCAAGCTCCGGATCTACATAAAACGCATAGCTAAACTGGTTGTTAAAGCGCATGGCTTCCAATTCGGTGTATAGCTTAAGGGCTTTCCATTCGCGCTCGGCGATTACCATACTTTGGGTGGAGTTTTCCAATATCAAACGGCTCAGGGTAGCAAACTTTTGCACCAGCCTGCTGGCCGTTTTTGAGTCGTTCTCCAGCACGTATGATTCGATAGAGTTAAGCACGTTAAATATAAAGTGCGGGTTCATTTGCGATCGGATGGCCTTCAGTTCGCTTTCAGATAATTTGTTTCGGTAGCTCAGTTCCTTGGCCTCTTGTTGTGCTTCCTGTTGTTGTAAGGTATGGTTTAGCCTCAGTTGCTTAATGCGGTAACGGTTTAAAAGGGACAGCAAAATGCCCGTTAAAAGTACAATAAACAGGATGCCGTAGATCCAAAGCTGCTTAACCTCCAGTTTGCGGTTAGCTATCTGTTTATCACGGATGGCTATCTCACGTTCGCCCTCCAGCGCGGCTATCTTGTTCTTGTTATCCTGGGAATACAACGAATCGTGCAGCGTAGTATAGCTTTTTAAGCTGGTTAGTGCCTCTTTGTAATCTTTTTTATACTCGCTTAGGTCGGCATAATACTTTATAACCTGTAAAAGCAGGTCGTTGTTGCCCGCTTTTCGGCTTTGCGCTATGCCTTTCTTCAGATAAGTCTCGGCCCCGGCAAGCAATTGCTCTTTAGTCATTCCAAGCTTTTCGTGTACAATTTTATAAGCATTGGGGCTGGTCAAAATAGCATAATAGGTAGCCCCGTAATTAGCTGTATTTGCAATAGCGTTTAAGTTTTCGGGCGCGAATTTTTCCCATAGTACTTGTGCTTTATTTAAATATTCTACCTGTTTTACCGGGTCATCGGCACTGCAATTTACCAGTTGTGTGTATATGATGGCTTTGCCAAGTTCGTCGTTCTGGCTTTCGTAAAGTTTTAAGGCTTTTAAAAATAGGGGTATGGCCTGTTTAAATTTTGCAGCAAATACATAGCAAAGGCCATATATCTCCAGGTTTTTAGCCCTTTCGGATGGCTGGTTAAGATGCTGATAAAGTTCCTCTGCCCTCCGGGCATGTTTTATGCCCTGGTCAATGTTTTGCTGTTGCGCATATAAGGTGCCAATATTGGTTTCGCTTTGAGCAATTGCTTTATCATCTTTGTAACCTTCGGCAATTTTAAGGCCTTTAAAAAAGTAATTAGCCGCCATAGGGTAATTGCTGGTACGCTGATAAATTGCGCCTATGTTATTTAAACCGGCTATCATGCCGTATGTGTCGTTTAACTGTTCAGCTATTTCGTATGACAGTTTAAAATTAGCCAGTGCCAGGTCATTCTTGCCCAGGTCCATTTGGATAGCACCCATCAGCCTGGCCGAATTTGTCACACCTTGTTTATAGTTCAGTTTCTGCGCCAGTGCCAGGCCTTGCCGGGCGTATTTTATTGCGCTATCTGAACTAAAGCCCGAGGTGATCAGCGCGAGGCTATCCAGCAGTTTAACCCTGTTGATGTCGGGTTTGGATTTTTTAAGGGTAATCAGCATAGAATCAACCGCAGCCTTGCCTTGCTTTTGAGCGGAGGTGTTAATAGAAAAGCAGGTTATAAACAGCACGAGTATTAAAAAAATCCTCTTGGTCATATTACGGGGTGGTTGAATTATTATAAATATATCCAAATTAAAGCATAATCATTTTTATTAAAGGTAGCACACGCTAAGCAGAACCCTGCATTCACTCGGTAAAAATGCCTGTTCAATAGGTTCGTGCTTTTCGGGCGATTTTTTACCCCTTCTTTGAGGAAACAAATACAGAGAGAAATGAAAAACTACCTACTTATCGCTTCACTGTTGCTATTGGCGGCATGCGGCAAAAAAAATGAATCTAATCCCAATAACCCGGATAACGGCAATGTGCAGCCACCGCAACAGGTGGGTGGCATATCGCAAAAAACAGAAACCAATAACGGCATTACCTACCGTGTTTTTACCAAAGATGGCGCGGCTAATTTTAAAGGCATCCTGGTAGTGGGCAGCGGTAACAACGAAAATGACCCGTCGCCAGGCACCCTTGATGGTGGTGCCGAAACCGACCTTTGCCAAACCGCTGCTAAAGATGGCTATGTAACCGCTATTGTACAATACCGTAAAACTGCAGGCAACGCCGATTGGAACAACAGCGCCGCGCAAATAGCGCAGGACTATGATAAATGTATCACAGCCTTATCAGAAAAATATGGGGTTGCTAAATCAAAATCGGCAGTGGCGGGCTTTTCTTACGCCAGCTTTATGCTGCTTACCGATATTACAGTGAACAATACGCTGGCCTATACCAAGGGTGTATTAGCTGCCTGTGGCGGTGCCGATACCTGGAAAGCCGAGCATTTTAAAGTGCCCGTATTCAGCATTAATTGCAAAGGCAATAACGAAGGTGATTTTAACGGCAAAGCATTGTATGATATGATCCCGGCCAACTCGGCCATCAAAGCCCAAAGCGGTGGCGTTACCGATAACAGCTGCGAAACCCATTGCGGCGGCAACTGGACACAGCAAATGAACGCCAAATTTAAAACCTGGGTACAATAGCAAGGCTTACCCGATAAAAGGGCTTGTTCGCTCATTGCCGGTTCGGGGGTAACTCGTTATCAAAGAACGGCTTAAGGCATGCTGCTACTTTAACATTAACAAAAGCAATTAAACATTAACCATCATGAAAAAAATACTATTTATACTGCTTGTGCTACCATTTTGCATGGCGGGCTGCCGTAAAGATGCATCAAATAAAGGCGGCGATTCGAAAGATTATGTGGGATACATTATCCAGGGGAAAATGAAAAATACCATTGTTACCGATGGAGGCGCGGAGCACCCTTACGTACTAACCCTGATGGCTGGCAACAAAGCCAAACTGCTAAACCTTAACGGCGAAAGTACTTTGAACTTCCACGTAGAAAAAGATAAGATTGTATTGGACGATAACGGCTATTTTAACCTGAAAGACGGCCAGATAACCGACTGGCTTATCGCGGGCCTAAACTTTACATCGGCAAATTTAGGCCCGCAACCCGGGGCGAGTTTATTAAGGGGCACAAAGTTTAAAGGGGTCATCCATTACCCAAATTTTAACCTTGATTTTACTGCTGAAATAGATTTTGAAGCCGCCACGGATCAGTTGTTTTTTGCCGGTGATACACAAAAATATACTTACACCCCCGGTGGGAACATAGCGGCTTACGTTTATGACACACCAAGCAAATCAAGCCTGTTTTTGATTGTACAGAACGGCAAGCTTAACTATGAAAGCTATTCGGCTGCCGACGGGATAATCACCGCGACGCTTGATCCGAAATAAGAAAATTCAAATCAGCCAAATAATCCTATATTAGTTTACCATCAAATTTATACCATCTACCAATGTTAAAAGCAGTAATATTAGATGACGAGGAGCGGGGCAGCAGCTTGCTTAACCGCAAACTGGAATCGTTTGAGGACGACCTGGAGGTTGCCGCCGTATTTAACGACCCGTATAAAGCTCTGTCGAAAATTGTTGACCTTAACCCGGATGTGCTTTTTTTAGATGTGGAGATGCCGGGCCTTAACGGGTTCCAGTTTTTAGAGAAGCTTGGCGCGTTCAATTTCCAGGTGATATTTACCACGGCTTATGACACCTATACCCTGGAAGCATTGCGCCTTAGCGCGGTTGATTATCTTTTGAAACCTATAGACGAGGAGGAGCTGCACACAGCCATTTATCGCCTAAAAAAGCGCTTTGCTGAGCAGGATAAACAGCAAATTAAAATATCAGATAAACCATCGCGCAACCGCATTGCCCTGCCAACTGCCGAGGGGGTGTATCTTATAGATAAAGCCAACATTGTACGCGTAGAAGCCATGAGCAACTACAGTACCTTTTACCTTGCCGATCGTAAAAAGATAGTGGTATCAAAAACCCTTAAAGAATACGAGAACGTACTTACGGATGCTTTCTTTCTGCGCATAAACCGCTCCGTAATCGTAAACCTTGATTATATTGTAAAATACCGCAAGGGTGATGGTGGTACACTGGAAATGAGCGATGGCACCGAGGTGGAGGTATCCGCGTCGCGTAAAGAGGCTTTGGTAGAGAAGCTGTTTGGTGGTTGATGGCTTAATATTAACTTAATATTAAAATAGTTCATTTGTATAGTTGCTGTTACGCAACACGCACAAATGGCTAAACGTTTATTCCTGTTTGTTTTTACGGCCTGTATTTCAGTCTGCTGCTTTAACCTTAAAGCACAGGACAAGGAATTGCTTTCCACACGCTCGCTTAGCCAGAAGCATCCCGATTCGGCACTTATCATCCTTAAAAAACTGCATGCGCAGGCAATAGATAAGAACGACCCGCTTACAGAAGGCATCTGCCTGCAGCAAATGGGGCAGATTTGTTATAACCAGGGCCACTATGCCCAGGCGCTCGATTTTTATTTACACGCCGATAAGATCTTTAGCGCAGGCAACAACCGCGACAGGCTGGCCGCCAATACCGGCGAAATGGGGGTGCTGTATTACTACAATAAACAGCTGGACAGATCGCGCGCTATGTATAACAAAGCGTTAAGCATCTACAAAGAGAATAATAACCTGAAAGGCCAGGCGGAGATTTTTGGTAATATCGGCCACCTGTACGAAAAAAGCCATCGGTACGATAGCGCGTTCTATTACCAAAACCTCGCATTAAAAAACTATACCCAAGCCAATTATAAACAGGGTGCCGCCAAAATATACGAGAACCTGGGCAGCATTTATGAAGACCTGGCTAAATACGACAGTGCCTACACCAGCTTTAACCACTCGCTGCAACTTTATAAGGAGGATCATAATGACATTGGCACTATAGAAGTAATAAACAACCTGGGCGACATTTTGCGTAAGACGGGTAAGTATGCCGAGAGCATCGTGGAATCTCGCAGGGCGATGGCTATGGCGCAGCAAACGGGTAATATTTACCAGCTGGCATCCTGTAGTAAGGACCTGGGCAAGGCTTATGAGTTAATGAACCGCATGGATAGCGCTTATCATTACGCCGAACTTAGCCGCAAGTATTCATTAGAAGTATATTCAAAAGATGGGGTTAACCAAACCGCGTTTTTACAGGTGCTATACGACATTAATAAAAAGAGCGACGAGATAACCCGCCTCAACAACATCCGCAAAATAAACCGCATTATAGGTGTGGCCGTGTTTGTAGTGATTGTACTATTGGTGATATTGGGCATGGTGATCTTTAGCCGCCAACGCTTAAAAATTAAAGATCAGCATGCTTTGGCAAAACAAAAGGAAGCCGAGCATGAGTTAACGCAGTTGGAACTTAAGAACCGGCATTTAGAGGAAGATAGCCTTAAACAGCAGCTGGATATTAAAAGCCGGGAGCTGTCTACCCACACCCTCAACCTGATCAAGAACAACCAGTTTTTGGAGCATTTGCGTAGCAGCTTACAGGCTATGGTAAAAGAAGATAAGCGCGACCAAAAGAAACAAATGCAGCAGCTTATCCTCCAGATAAACGAAAACTTTAACCACGAGCAGCATTGGAAAGAGTTTACCACCGCCTTTGAACAGGTGCACCAGCAGTTTTTCGACAGTATTAAAAAATACAGCACCGATCTCACCTCGGCAGATATGAGGTTGATAGCCCTGCTCCGCATCAACCTCGACTCGCACGACATTGCCACTTTATTAGGAATTTCTACCGATAGCCTCCGCGTATCGCGTTACAGGCTGCGCAAAAAGCTGAATATCCCGCAGGGCGATAACCTTACGGCGTTTATACAAACGTTGTAAAGCGTTACAAGGCCGCTCATTCAAACCCAGTTTGTGATTATTTTAACGACTTAACATTACGGTAATGTAACGGTAATGAAATGGTAACGGAGGTTTCTATTTATGATATATAATTGAAAATCAATAATTTGAATTTGGTTGTTGCCTTTTGATATATAGGCTTTGTAACGCTGTTGCCTTTCGGTAACGCTGTAAATTCTTTTTGTGATAGGATGTAACACAACTTTACATCGTCAAATAAAAATGGACGTTATCACACAGCAATGAATAAACTTTTACAAGTACTGTTGCCACTTCTCTTTTGTGCAACAATAGCCGGTGCCGCTAAAATTAAAGGCCACGTTTACGATAAACATTCGGGCGAAGCCTTGGTAGGTGCCACCATTGTTTTAGATGGGACAGGCAAAGCCACCAGCACCGGGCTGGATGGTTCATTCGAAATAAAGGGTGTAGCTGCGGGCGCGGCAACACTTCGCATCAGTTATATCACCTACAAAACCATTACCCGACAAATAACGGTGTTGGAAAAAGATAACGACCATGTTAAAATTTACATGGAAAGTGCAGCTAAAGACCTGGGCGAGGTTACTGTGCGTGCCACAGCAAGCGGTTCTACCGAGCGCGATGCCCGCCGTATCGAGCAAAATGCTACGCAGGTGATGAATATCGTATCGGGCCGTGCTATTGAGGTATCTCCGGATTTGACCGTTGCTAACGTTATGCAGCGTGTATCGGGCGTATCTATCGAGCGTAACAGTAATGGCGACGGCCAGTTTGCTACCATACGTGGTATGGATAAACGTTATAATTATACACTGGTTAACGGCGTAAAGATCCCGAGCCCGGATAACAAATACCGCTATGTACCACTGGATCTTTTCCCGTCGGACCTGCTTGACCGCCTGGAGATCTACAAAACCCTTACGCCAAACCTCGAGGGTGACGCGATAGGTGGTGCTGTAAACATGGTGATGAAAAACGCGCCCGATCATTTCCAGATCAACGCCAACATCGCTACCGGTTACAGCCAGTTATTTTTCGACCGTAACTTTACCGGCTTTGATGCATCGGGCATCAACCATAAATCGCCTTACGAAATAAACGGCCGTGCCTATAGCGCCACCCAAGCCGATTTTTCTAAAGGTGTGCTTGATTATACTTCAAAAAAGCCTGCGCCAAACGTTATTGGCAGTATTTCTATCGGTCAGCGGTTTTTAGATGGCAAACTGGGTGTAATTGTTGCAGGCAGCTACCAAAACAACTATCGCGGTAGCAATAGTACATTATATGGTTCTACAGTAAGCGGTACTGATGAGTATAGCACCATTACCAACAAAAGCGAGCGCCAGATATCTGACCACCAAACCCGTTTAGGCTTGCACGGCAAGGTTGATTATGTGTTTGACAAGAACAATAAGATCAGCCTGTATAACATGTACGTAAACCTTAAGAGCCAGCAGCTCCGCGAGGCGCTAATAACCAATTATAACGGCGTATATGACCCAGCCAATGGTAACGCCGAACTTGTTTACAACACCCGCAGCCGATTGACCGAACAGCAGATATACAACAGTACCCTGCATGGCGATCACAAATTTTTTAACGATAAGTTTAAAGTGCAGTGGTCGGCAGTGTATTCATCGGCATTAAATGAGGTGCCTCAAAATACCAATATCGAATTGAATGGGCTGCGCCAGAATAACGGTGACACGCGCACTTCGCTGGTAAACACATCACCGGTAGAGAGCCGCTGGGAACGCAATACAGATGAGGACAAGGCAGGTTACCTGGATCTTACCTATAACATCTTTAGAGGTGTTAAAAATTTAGACATCAGCATTGGTGGTTTATACCGCGATAAACAACGAAGCAGCTTTTATAACAACTATTCGTTATCGCCATCTGCCGCTAACGCGGGCTTGCTTTATGGTGTGGATTTTCAAAAATATACCGACCTAAACCTGGTTGTTAATAATCCTACAGGTGGTGTAGCCAACCCGCTTACCTACGATGCGTCAGAAAAAACCAGCGCAGGCTACGGTATGTTTAGCTACCGAAACGAAAAGTTTGAATTAACAGGGGGCGCGCGTGTAGAGCATACCAACCAGGGCTATAATATGCTGTTCCCGCAGGGCGAAACAAGGCCTACAGGCAACCAGGTATATACCGATGTGCTGCCAAGTTTGATAGCCAAATACCATTTAACAGATAAGGCACAATTACATGCATCATATTATAAGGCAGTTAACCGCCCCGGCTTTTTTGAGCTGATACCGGGCGGTGTGCCGGGTGATGATTACGATGAAAGAGGTAACCCTGATCTTAAACGTGCACTTGCCGATAATTATGACCTGCGTTACGAGTTGTTCCCGGGTGCATCCGAGCAGTTACTTGTAGGCGCGTTTTATAAAAACATAAAAGACCCTATCGAATTTACCTTCGAGTCTGATGGTTCTGCGCACAATAATATTTACTACATACCGGGCAACTTTGGCACAGCCAAAAACTACGGTGCCGAGATAGATTACGTTAAATTTTTTAACAAAATTGGTTTCAAGGCAAACTATACTTACACCCATTCGCGCATTACCACTACAAAAAACAAACGCCAGATAAACGGTACAACCGGCGATATCGAAACGGTTGAAGTTAACCAGACCAGGCCGCTTTTTGGGCAGTCGGAGCACATTGCAAACTTGTCGTTATTATATAAAGACACTAAAAAAGGCTGGGATGTACAGATAGCCGGCGCTTATACAGGCCCGCGCATCAATACGGTATCGCAATTTGTTAACAATGATTTTTGGCAAACGGGCTTTATCCAGATGGATGCCTCGGCCGAGAAAAGGTTTAAAAGCGGCATAAGCGTATTTGCGAAAGCCGGTAACCTGCTTAATACACCGTTTAAACTTTACATACAAGGTGTTAACGCCGAAAACGATAAGCTACAGGAAAACCTGGTAACCAACGGCCACACGCTTATCCGTAATGATCTGTACGGCCAAACTTACCTGATAGGGGTTAGGTATAAATTCAATTAATTAAAAGTATAACAGCATTTCAAATAAAAATTAAGATGAAATTAAAGCAGATTTTAACGGCCCTGGCCTTAGGCACACTGGTATTTACCGGTTGCCAAAAAGCTAACAAAGATGTTGATACCACGCCGCAAAACGGTTCGGCAATTGGTGAAGTATCGGGCGTGTGGGCAAAGGGCAGCGTGCACGAAATTAAGGGTGATATTATTATCCCCGAAGGACAATCGCTTACCATTGAAGAAGGTGTAACCGTTTTGATGGATGTTACTGCCAAGCCCGAGATAGTGGTAAAAGGTAACCTGTACTCGTTGGGTACTGATGCTAACCCGGTAAAATTTACTGTAAGCGATGTTTACCGTACTGCCGAAAATAAATTTGGTAAACTTTGGGGTGGTATATTAGCAGGCCCAACCTGTGCCGAACTGGTGCTTGACCATACCATTCTTGAATATGGCGGTGCAACAACTTCAGATGCATCTACATCAGTAAAAATGGGATTATACAAAGCGATAGCGGGCGAGAACCTGCCTGCGCTTTGGTTCTCGAACGTTAACGGTAAACTGATCGTGCAAAATAGCATCATCCGTAACTTCCAGGAAGATTGTACTTACATCGAGGGTGGTAAGATCATTTTTGCGAACAACGTATTTTACACGACAGGCGTAACAGGCGGCGAGGCCATGAACTTTAAATCGGGCTGTTTGGCCGATGTGGCAAACAACCTGGTTTACAGTTGTAATACTAACGCGCTTAAGCTATCTAACAGCGGCGACCGTACCCCACAGGCATACATCATCGCATATAATAATACAATGGTTAATACAGGTTGGAGAAGGCCTACCGCCAAGGGTGGGTCGGTTTGGTTAGAGGCCACTGTGCGTGCCGAACTTTATAACAACATGTTTGCCAATACTCGTTTTGGTATCAAACACGACCCTAAAAAACTGGAAGATAACCGTTCTAAAAACGATTTCAACTGGTACTATGGTTTCGACCAGGCAACTGTAGACCAGTTCCAGGTTGGTAAAAACGATGTTGTAACCGGTGGTGCAAATGATGTAAGAGGAACCGCAGCAGGCGATAACGACCCTAAGTTTGTAAACTTCCCGCTTAACAACCCGGTATTGAGCCCTGACTTTAACACCGCGTGGGATTTTCACCTGCAAGGTAATTCACCTGCCATGGCAAAAGGAACTACCACCTTTACGCGTCACCATAAGGCGGGTATCACGATGTTAAATGGCATTACCTATGTATCTCCCGAGCCATCTGTGTACATTGGCGCTTACGGTGTTAAATTGTAATTGGGATGAAGGGAGTTAAAATATATTCATTTACGCCGTTGGCTTTATTGGCACTAATGTCGTGCAAGCCGGCGGTTGATACCAACGCCATTAAACCGGTTGTGATAACCGAGGCGGTTAAGTATGATACCGACGATCCTGCCATTTGGGTAAACAAAGCAGACCCGGCTAAAAGCCAGGTGATAGGCACGGATAAAGATGCCGATGGTGCTTTGTATGTGTTCGATCTGCAGGGGAAGATAATTAAAGATAAAGTGGTGCGCGGTTTGCATCGCCCAAACAATGTAGATCTTGCTTACGGCCTGATGCTGGGCGGTAAACCAACTGATATCGCTATTACAACCGAACGTATTAGCCACAAGCTGCGTATTTATTCGTTACCGGATATGAAACCTGTTGACAAAGGCGGCATCAATATGTTTGTTGGCGAAATAGGCATGGAGTATCGCGATTTGATGGGTATTTCTGTCTACACCGCTAAGGATGGCAAGATGTACGCTATAGTTGGCCGCAAAAATGGCCCTAAAACAGGCGGCTACATCTGGCAGTATTTATTGAGCGATGATGGCACAGGTAATGTAAAAGCAACCCTTGTGCGCAAATTTGGCGAGTACAGCGGCAAAAAAGAGATAGAATCCATAGCGGTGGATAACGAACTGGGATATATCTATTACTCGGATGAGCAGGTTGGCGTGCGCCAATACTACGCCGACCCCGAGAAAGGTAACCAGCAGCTGGCCATATTTGGCACCACTGGTTTCAAAGCCGACCACGAGGGAATTTCGATATACAAACTGACAGATACTACAGGTTACATTTTGGTATCTGACCAGGGGGCAAACCGTTTCCAGATCTTTAGCCGCGAAGGCACAAACCAAAACCCGTTTCAGCATAAGTTATTGAAGGTCGCCAACGTACAGGCTACCCAAAGCGATGGCTCTGATGTGGTGAATATGCCCTTAAATGACACCTTTAAACACGGCTTGTTCGTGGTGATGAGCGATGACCGTACATTTCATTATTACCGTTGGGAAGATATCGCCGGTAAGGAGTTGAAGGTTAAATAAGTTTTGAGTCCGAAAGTCCGAAAGTCAGAAAAGTCCGGAAGTCCGAAAGATTCTCTGCGAAATTTATCTTCCGGACTTTCGGACTTCACCGACTTTCGGACTTTTTAATGCCCATGCATTTCCTCATCAACCTGCTCCGGTTTATACTGGAAACTCCAGATCAAATAAAACAGCGCGGGCAGGATAAATAAACTGCCAACCAATAAAGCTACACCTAAGGCCTGGATGGCTTTCTCGGCACCCTGATCTTCGATGAGGGAAAGGTGGCCGCCGTTTTTAAGGATGATGATATTGGGGTAGTGTTTATAAGTAGTGGTCAGCAAGATCATGGTTACCTGGAAGCCTGCCAGTACCCGGATGATAAAGTGTTTGCCTTTGGCGATGAGGTACCATAAAGCGATAAGCGAAATGGTTGCCGCACTAACTGCCGCTATACCTATAACGTTACCAAACACCCATTGAACCAGCGGGATGTTCTCCTTAACCGATGCGATAAATACCACCGAGCCCGCCACCACAGCCGCCACATTCATCAGTTTGGCCTTACGGATAAAACTCTTGCGTTCGGCCTCGTCCCTGGTTTCGCCGATGAGGTAGATGGCTGCTAAAAATCCGCATAGCGCAACAGTGAAGAAGCCGATAGCGATAGAGAACGAGTTGAACCAGCTGTAGATGTAGGCATCCATAAAGTTGGTGGCATGCGGATCTACCCGGCCGGATACCGCGCTGCCCGCTATAATGCCCAAAAATAAAGGAGTGATAAAGCTGGAGTACACAAAGATCTTGTTATAAACCTTCTGCATATTATCATGCACCGCATCATAATTACGGAAGGTAAGCGCCGTGCCGCGCGCGATGATCCCCATCAGCATTACCGTAAGCGGGATATGCAGATAGGTAGACATGGTGGCATAGATCACCGGGAAACCAACGAACAAGATCACAATAGCGATGATAAGCCACATGTGGTTAGCCTCCCATATCGGCCCTATGGCGTTATACATGATCTTCCGCGTGCGCGATTTATTTTTGTTAGACGTAAACATCTCTATGATGCCCGCCCCAAAATCGGCCCCACCCATTACAAGGTACAGCAGGAGCGCCACCCATAAAAAAACGATTACAACGTATATCATGCTTTTGCGGGGTTAGGGTTATCGTAAATTTCGGGCACCATTTTAATTTGCCTGTATAGGAGGAATATCACTGCCAAACTCAGCGTAAAATAAACCGCCGTAAACAAGTAGAACGAATAGCTGATGCCCGGCATTGGCGTAACGGCATCTGCCGTGCGCATAACGCCTTGTATTATCCAGGGCTGGCGGCCAACTTCGGTAACGGTCCACCCGGCCTCTACGGCGATAAAACCGATAGGGGTGGCCAAAATGAATAGCTTGAGGAACCAGCGTTTATCAAACCAGGTATTCTTTTTCCAAAGGGCTATCAGGTATATCACGCCAAGGCCCATCATCAGCATACCCAGGGCCACCATGATCTGGAAAGCGAAATGCGTTACCGCGATAGGTGGCTGATCCTTGATGGGGATTTGGTCGAGGCCTTTTACGGGTGTCTTAAAGTCGTCATATATCATAAAACTGAGCATGCCGGGCAGCTCTATAGCGTAATTAACCTTTTTATTTTTTACATCGGGGATGCCGCCGATGATCAACGGCGAATATGATTTAGTTTCGAAATGCGCTTCCATGGCGGCAAGCTTGGCGGGTTGCCTTTTGGCTACCATCTTAGCAGATATATCGCCGCTTAGCGGTTGCAATATGGCTGCCACCACGCCAAATATGGCCGCGATTTTAAAAGCCCGCATGTGGAAGTTTATATTCTGTTTACGCAATATCATCAGCGCGTGTACGCCCGCCACCGCGAAGCCTGTTGCAGCGAATGCCGCTACCGACATGTGCAGGGCCTGCGAGAACCAGGCCGGGTTAAACATCGCTTTTATTGGGTCGATGTTGGTGTACTTGCCATCTATGAGGTCGAAGCCGGCGGGGCTGTTCATCCAGGCGTTGGCTGCCACCACCAATATGCCCGATAAAAGGCCGCTGATGCCTACCACAACCCCCGTAAACCAATGGAACCAACGGTTAAACCTGTTCCATCCGTAAAGGAAAAACCCTAAAGCGATGGCTTCTATAAAAAAGGCTGTTCCCTCTAACGAAAATGGCATACCGAAGATAGGCCCGGCGTGTTTCATAAACGTTGGCCAAAGCAGGCCAAGTTCAAAAGAAAGTACCGTGCCTGATACCGCGCCGGTGGCGAAGAAGATGGCTACGCCCTTGCTCCATGCCTTGGTTACATTTTGATATACAGGGTTGCCTATGCGCAGCCAAAGAAAGTGCGACACAGCCATAAAGAATGGCATCACCATGCCAATGCACGAAAATACTATGTGAAAGCCCAGGGACAATGCCATTTGCGACCTGGCGGCCATAAAATTATCCATGTCGGCAAGTTAGATACTATGTTTAAGTAACCGAATTATTTAGCTTATTTATAGCGAAAATAAATTGCAAAAATCGCGGCTAATATATTGTATATCAATAGGGAATGTGTATGATGGCACAGTAGCGCGCACATACCTGCGCCTTACTTTTGGCTTGAGTTTCTTTATTCGTTTACCCCCACCAGATGATGAAACCCGTAACCGGTAATGTAGCTAAAATAAGGCTTGCCGAAAATGCCAGTTTAGTGTGTGCGCAATTTCTCAACCAATGCAGCTGGCATTTCTTCGGCCGAAATCCCGTAACCGTTTACCAGCGTGCCTTTAGTGCCGTCTTTTTTTGATGATATGGCGTAAAGTACGGCCTCGTCGTCGGGGTTAGATTCTCCCTCGAAACGGAATATACCGTCTATCTCAAAATCGTTTGGTGATAGCTGGGTGTTGCTGGCTTGGCACAAAAGGCCGTCTTGGTGGATATTAAAATCTAAGATATAGCCGTCTTCTTTTAAGCCGTTAATGGTTTGCGATAGGGTGCCGTAGTCTGTTTTCATGATGTGTTAGATGTAGGGCCAATATCGGGTTTTTAATGCGTTTTTTGTTCGCCGGGGGATAAAAGCTTGTTAAGCGATATGGGCCCGGAGCCAATAACGGCGAAGATGCCCAGCAGCACACAGGCAAAAATAGAAAGCCACAGATCGGAGTTTGGGGCCGATTTAAAAATGTTAATCAGAAAAATCGCCCCGATAACGATGGGTAATTGCAGGATGGAGGATAATCGCGTTAGCAAACCAAGGGCAATTAACACTCCGCCGGCAAGGTGTACAAAAGTGATATAGTACATCAAAACTTCCAAAGCTGTTGGCGATAGGTCTATTAACCTTTGATCTTCGATGGTATATTGCAAAAAAGCCATGTTGTGAAAAAACGCGTAACCCTTCATGAACAAAAAAATGCCTAAAGTTATCCGCAGCAGGTCAAGAATAGCGGGGTGATGTGCATCGCCCCAATGCTCGAGTTTATGTATCGCATTCATAATTGGTTATTTTAATTTAACAATTAAAACACGGGTGTTGCAGCCTGGCAGCTGTCAAAATGCGCCCTTGTATAAATATAGGGAATTTTTGAGGATTTTGTTATCGATGAATTTATTTTTTGGGAGCAGATAAATTGATGCTTCAAGTATAAATGCCATTTTTACCTTAGGTAATTTTTACCGGCTTTTTGAAGGACCGTTTTTTGGCTACGATTTTTTTGATGCCTTTGCATCTCGCATCTTCAGCCATTTCAATAATTATCTTATCTAAAGCGATCAACTCTTTTTCGATATGAACCAAAACTTCGCTATCTAAATTATCGTCCTTCAAGAGGCCGGTAAGGCCCTGTAGGTTGGCTAACGGGCGGCGGATCATATGCGATTGTTTCCAGGCAAGCCCTTGTATGGTTTTTACGTGGTTTTCAATATCCTTGTATGCAGCTTTAAGGTTTATTTCTGCATTTTTGCGGTTGGTTATATCTTCAAATTGGCTAACAAAGTAAATTGCGCCACCTTTTTTGTTGTTAACCGCCGCGGTATTTACAGATATCCATACGATAGATTTGTCTTTACATTTATAGCGCCTTTCAATTTTGCCAGGGTTGCTAAAAATGGCTGACAGCTCATTTTCCTGATGTGGATTAACCATCCGGTTATCGCCGTAAATACTATCGATTGACATAGTAAGCAGTTCTTGTTCTTTGTAACCCATCATATCACATAAACTTCTGTTTACCTGAAACCACTTGCCTTTTAAGGTTACCAAAGCTGTCCCTATGGCAGAATGTTCAAAAGCAGCCTTAAATTTAGCTTCGGTTTCGCGGTATTTTGCCATCAGGATGGTTAATTTGTCTGACCGTTGTTTCACCCTAAGTTCAAGCTGATCATTCATCAATGCTACCTCTGTTTCGGCATCACGGCGCCCCGTATCAAGTTTGTTCATCCACCGGGCCATGTTCCAAACCATCACAAATCCGGCGCATATAAAACCAATAATGAGTAAACTCATACCATTCTTAAAAGAGAACAACTTAAAATGCCTGCCTATTAAACTTAGAATTCCAAAAAATAGGATTATAAAAACAGCAATAATAAGAACCCTTTTAGCCATAACATTGCCTACAAGCTTACCGGCGAATAATTCATTTATCCCTATAGAGGGCTGAAGCCAGCTTGCGGTAAGCGATATTAAAAACAATAAGAACGCGGTATGTATAGGTATTGATCCCGCATAACTAATGCTGTAAAATGACGATAAGCCGTATAAATATCCTATTATGGCCACAGCAGAAATGGCTGTTACAAAGTTTAAGCAGTATTGAGAAATGATATGGTTAATATTCGACTTAGTTGTAAAACCCCAAAACGAGCAGCCCAGCAAAATAAAACAAACAGCAGTTATTAGAGACATCCGCCCGGGGTAAGATAAATGTTGGTTAACAGCAGCTGTATCAGCAAAAAATAGTTCGTCTATATCTAAATTAAATTGGAATATACTCTCAATTAACGAAGCAAAGCCGATCACAATAACAGTTAAATACAAGATACGCGCGATGATCAGGTGGCTTTTTCTGATTTTGAATTGTGTAACCAGCAAGGCAAACCCCACTAAAATGAATTCGATAGCTGTATTAACCTTCATTGAAACAAACTTTGGTAACACAGCTTGTAAAATAGCTATGTGGAATATCCAGCCGGTTAATACTAAAGAGCCTATGGTGATACTTATAAAACCCGTTAAGGTTATAGATCTTAATTTTCCGGGTAAAGGGGCCGGGCTGTAAAGTGAAGTACTTATCGCGTTTTGCATCGCTAAAATTTTTTGGAAGGGAGTATTAAACGATCTTTAATATATTTAAGATCGTGGCATAGCGGTGAAAAGAATAGTTGCGTAACATTATGTACCAACTTGTTAATTATAAATATATTCAATTAAGTACTCGTATATTAAACAATAGTAATATCGTAATAATATCTTTAATTAAAAATAAATTGCAGTTTATGAACTAATATATAATATGCTGACTGTGTTTAGACTTTTGGCACTTAATAATATGTACGCGCTAACCTTTATTATGCCATCGCCATTAAAATCATATAAATTTATACCATCTAATAATTCAATGGAAATCCAGCAGGAACAACAGGTAGCCGAAGCAGTTATAAAACCCAGGGTGTTTAGCACAACGCAGATCCGTTTTGGTACATTTTTAGGCGGGCCAATTGTGGCGGGTTACTATTTTGCCGAAAACTACAAAGCTTTTGGCGACAAGGGTAGGGCGAGGGCTTCCTGGATCTACGGGATTGCAGCTACAATTATAATTGCCGGCGGTATTGTTGCAATACCCGCTGACGTTAAAATCCCTAACTATATTTTTCCGTTAGCATACGGTTGGACCGCCTATTACATGGCAGATCATTTTCAGGGAAGCCAAATTATAGTTTACACCGCAGGTGGCGAAGGTTTATTTGGATGGGGCAGGGTTATCCTGGTGGCTTTTATTGGCGTAGCAATTACTTTTTTATGCCTGTACCTAGCCGTAATTATTGCTGATAGATAATCAAAACGGAGGGGTGTACCACGGTGTCCCATTCTGTACCATTTTTTGATTAATGAGAAATCTTATATAAAATATATAAATAATTCATATACAGATACATATGTATTTTATATGAAGGGATTGTTTTATTTTTGATGAATCTATAAAAACTTAATTTATTGTATATCATAGTGTTACGTAAGTGTCCCACACGTTGGTCACAAAAACGGGACAGTACAAAATAACAAAGCCGCTCACCAGGGGGGAACCCCGGTAAAGCGGCTTATCACTCATCACTCATCAATGGGTATTTTTATCTCCAGCCACCGCCTAAAGAGCGGTACAGGTTGGATACGGCGCTGAGCTGCGCACGTTTGATGGACGCCAGTTCCAATTCGCTTTGCAGTACGTTACCCTGTGCGGTTATCACCTCCAGGTAAGTTGCCAAACCATTTTTGAATAACATATTGGCATTGCCGGTTGCCTGCTGCAGGGTAGTTACCCTGTTAGCTGCTATGGTTTGCTGTGTTTTTAACTTTTCGATAGATACCAAAGCATCAGATACCTCGCCAACGGCGTTCAATACCGACTGGCGGAATTGTATTACTGTTTTTTCGCGATCTATTTTCGCAACTTCGTATTGTGTCCTCAACCTTTTTTTGTTGAACAATGGCTGGGTTAAACCACCCAAAACGGAACCAAATAACGAAGCCGGGATGTTAAACCAGTTGCTTGCTTTGAAGCTATTAACCCCACCGGATGCGCTGATAGTTAATGCCGGGTACATATTAGCTTTTGTGATGCCAACGTTTGCGTTAGAGATGTTCAAAGCTAACTCGGCAGATCTTACATCGGGCCTGCGGCTAACAATGGCCGATGGTAAGCCCGATGGCAGGTTATCGGCAATTTGCAGGTTGCTTAGGGTATTGCTGCGTTCTATCCTATCTGGCAGTGTACCTGTTAAAATACGCAATGCGTTTTCCTGAATAGTGATATTCTGCTCAAACTGGGGTACCAATTGGGCTGCTGCCTGGCGTTGCGCGTCGGCTTGTTGCACTGCTAATGAAGTTACCTGGCCTGCATCAAACTGCAAACGGATAATGCGCAGTGTGCTATCGTTCAGCTTTACATTCTTTTGGGCGATAGTCAATTGCTCGTCCAGCATCAGCAGGTTATAGTACCCTTGCGATACACCGGCTACGATGTTGGTCTGGATGGCTTTTTTAGCCTCGGCAGTTTGCAAATATTGCACTAAAGCGGCTTTGTTTTGGTTGCGGATCTTACCCCAGATATCAGCTTCCCACGATAAATCAAGGTTGGCCGAGTAATCTTCGATATGTTTAGTGCCTACGCCAAATGCGCCCAGGCTTAAACCGTTCAGGCTGTTGTCGCTTGGGCGGCTGGTGCTTGCCGTAACGTTAAGGTTTACGGTAGGGGTATAGTTCCATTTTACCTGGGCAAATAGTAATCGCGAGGACTCAATGTTTTTTACCGCTATCTGCATATCGTAATTATTTACAATGGCAGTATCTATCAACTTTTGCAGGGTAGGATCAGTAAAAAAGCTTTTCCACTGTATATCTGCAATGCTGGTAGTATCGGTAGTAGCTGCATTCCTGAATGCCACGGGCAATGCAGGTTTGGGCGTTTCAATATCTTTTGAAACCTTACATGCGCTTAATGCCATTAACAGCATAAAGGCGAATGTGTTGATGTATCTTTTCATTGTGTTATGTTTTTAGCCTTTCCCCAACCCCACTCCAGGGGAGAGGGGTATAACGGATCGGTTGTTATTGAATGTTTTCTACTCTGCGATTTACTCACCCGGTCATTGCTTCGCTTGACCACCCTCTCTCCGTAAGCGGAAAGAGGACTTGACTTTTTCACCCTCTTTGCAAAGCAGAGAGGGTCGACCAGCGAAGCGTAGTCGGGGTGAGTAAGACCTTTTAATGTGCTTCTGCTATTTCTGTAGGCTTAGCATCCGGGTTGTAATTTTTATCCAGATGGCGTGATAACGGTGTGCCGCTAACTTTTTCCTGCAAATGCTGGAAGATCACAAACAGTACCGGGATAATTAATAATCCTAATATTACACCAGATACCATACCGCCGGCAGCACCGATACTGATAGAGTGGTTACCCTGTGCAGACGGCCCTGTTGCTATACTCATTGGGAATAACCCGAATACGAAGGCAAGTGATGTCATCACAATAGGACGGATCCTTAATCTTGCAGCTTCGATGGCTGAATTGACCAGGCTCATACCCGACTTGCGTTTCTGCACCGCGAACTCTATGATAAGGATGGCATTCTTGGCCAGCAAACCGATAAGCATGATAAGCGCTACCTGTACGTAGATGTTGTTTTCTATACCGGTTAATCCAAGTACGGCAAACACACCAAACAAACCTGTAGGGATAGAAAGGATCACAGCCAATGGCAGGATGTAACTTTCGTACTGCGCAGATAACAGGAAGTAAACGAACACCAAACACAGCAGGAATACCACTGTAGACTGCCCGCCTGATGAGATCTCCTCACGGGTTTGGCCCGAGAACTCGTAAGCGTAACCCTCCGGCAACTCTTCTTTTGCTGTCTGCCTGATAGCCTCAATAGCATCACCCGAGCTGTAGCCCGGTTTAGGGATAGCGTTCACCTCGATAGAGTTGAACAGGTTATAACGCGATGCGGTTTCTGAACCATACACACGGGTTAATTTAACCAGGGTGTTGATAGGCACGGTTTCGCCTGCTTTGTTTTTCACAAACACACGGTCGATAGTTGTAGGGTCGGTACGGTCGGCGATATCAGCTTGCACAACCACACGGTAATATTTACCGAAGCGGTTAAAGTCTGACGCTTGCGCGGTACCGAAGTAGGCCTGCATGGTTGATAAGATATCTTTAACACTTACACCAAGCTGGTTGGCCTTTTCGTCGTCAATTTCTAATTGCAATTGCGGGTAGTCGGCTTTGTATGATGTAAAGGCGTAGGCAACTGCCGGTTTCTGCATCACCTTGGCGATGAAGTTGTTGGCAATGCCGCTAAACTTATCCAGTTTGCCGTTGGTTTTATCCTGCAGCATCACATCCAAAGCTTCCACATTGCTAAAGCCCGGTACAGTTGGGAAACTGAACACGAAGAATGTTCCACCCGGTACAGCACCTAATTTGCCACGTACAATGTTTTGGATCTCGTCGATATTTTTTACATCGCCACGTTCATGCGTAGGTTTTAATAACAGGAAGATAACACCTGCCGACGGGCTGCTTGACTGTGTTAAGAAGTTGAAACCCGATAGCGCGGTAACGAACCTTGCAGACGGCAGTGTTTTCAACTGTTCTTCGGCTTGTTTGAAGATCTTGTTAGTACCGTTTAACGATGTACCCGATGGGGTTGAAACCGCTATGGCCACAAAGCCCTGATCTTCGGTAGGTATAAAGCCGGTTTTTGTGCGGCCCACCATAAATACGGTGGCAACAATAACCAACCCAAGGCCGGCCAGGCTTATCCATTTATTTTTGATAAGTAATTTTAACCCGCCAACATACCTGTTGGTGATGAAGTTGAAACCGCCGTTAAAGCCCGCGTAAAACTTGTCTACGAAACCTTTTTTTGGTGCGTTGTGCCCATCAGCAGTGTGCTTGTTCTTTAAGAAAAGCGCAGCCAAAGCAGGGCTTAAGGTTAAGGCGTTAACAGCCGATATGATAATGGCTATAGCCATGGTCAACGCAAACTGTTTGTAGAAGATACCGGCAGAACCGCTCATAAAACTTACGGGCAGGAACACTGCAGCCATTACCAGGGTGATGGATATAATAGCACCGGTTATTTCGTGCATTGCTTCGGTAGTTGCCTTTTTAGGGCTGAGGCTTGGGTCGTGCTCCATTTTGGCGTGCACGGCCTCGACAACCACAATGGCATCATCCACCACAATACCAATAGCGAGTACGAGCGCGAACAACGTTAACAGGTTAATAGAGAACCCGAACAATTGCATAAAGAAGAACGTACCGATAATAGCCACCGGGACGGCTATAGCCGGGATAAGCGTAGAACGGAAATCCTGAAGGAAAATAAATACTACTATAAATACAAGCACAAAGGCTTCTATTAATGTATGCTCTACTTGGGTTATAGATTCGTCCAGATCTGTTTTGGTACGATAGAACTGGTTGTATTTGATGCCGATAGGGAAGCTCTTAGCGGCTTTTTCCATCAGTTTATCAATTTGGATCTGGATCTCGTTCGCGTTAGAACCCGATAGCTGGATGATACCGATAATAACACCATCCTTGCCGTTTAGGTTGCTATAGCTGTTGTATGAGTATGCACCCAATTCAACACGCGCCACATCTTTTAAATGCAATACCGAACCATCTGCGTTAGAACGAATGGCAATATTCTGGTATTCCTCGGGTTTGGTGAGTTTACCTTTATACTTAATTACGTACTCGAATGATTTATCACTACGCTCGCCAAAACGGCCCGGGGCAGCTTCAACGTTTTTATCCTGAATGGCGGCCATAACTTCGGCAGGGGTAATTTTATAAGTCGCCATTTGTGCCGGGTTTAACCAAACACGCATGCTGTAATCTTTTACACCGCCAAATACCTGTGCCGAACCCACGCCGGGGATACGTTTTATTTCGGGTACTATGTTGATCTGCGCGTAGTTGGCAACAAAGGTCGCGTCGTATTTTTTTGGATCATCGGTATAAATGGCCATCGCACCAATAAAGCTATTTTGCTGTTTAGTGGTGGTGATACCATATTGAACAACCTCGGCAGGTAATTGGCTTGTAGCCTGCGAAACGCGGTTTTGCACGTTTACGGCTGCCTGATCTGGGTTAGTGCCTTGTTTAAAGTAAACGGTGATACCAAGTGAACCGTCGTTACTGGCGGTAGATGTCATGTAAGTCATGCCTTCTACACCGTTAATTGCTTCTTCCAGGGAAGGTGTTACCGACCGTAATATCGTTTCGGCATTTGCGCCCGGGTAAACAGCGGTTACCAACACTGCAGGCGGGGCAATATTGGGGAAACGCTCTAAGGGCAATTTGGTTAGGCCAAGTATACCTACTATCACCAACAATATGGAGATAACGGTTGATAATACCGGCCTTTCTATGAATTTCTTAAACATGATTTTTTTATTTAGAGAGGCAGGATATGAGGAAGCAGGAGACAAGACACCCTACGGCATCACCCCAATTCCTCATATCTTGTTTCTTGATTCTTAAATTCTTGTGTCTATTCTCAGATTAGTTTTTAGCTACAGCAACTGCTTTGTCTGCAGATTTTTGCGGGGCTATAACCATTCCTTCCTGCAATTTGTCGATACCGCTTAGCACTATTTGGTCACCGGCTTTAACGCCATCTTTAACCAGGTAGTTTTCGCCGCTTGTGCCTTCAATCGTAATAGGTAATTTTTTAACCTTGTTGCTATCTGCCAATGCAAATACGAAGATCTTATCCTGCATTTCGATGGTAGCCGATTGAGGTATTATCAATGTGTTTGGATGCGGCAGGCTTAACCTAACCTTACCTGTATTTCCCGAGCGTAATAAGCCTTGGGGGTTTGCAAAGGTTGCCCTTACTGTAATGGCGCCGGTATTTTTATCAAACTGACCGTCTATTACATCTATTTTACCTGCTTTGGCGTATTCGCTGCCATCGGCTAATAGTAAGCTTACTGCTGGCAGGTGTTTAAGTTTATCCTTAATGGTGCTGCCTTCGTACCGGTCTTTAAAGCCTACAAAGTCTTTTTCGCCAAGGGCGAAATAAACGTGTACTTCGTGCACGTCAGACAGTTGGGTTAACGCTTCAACATCCTGTGGCGAAACAAGGCTGCCTTGTTTTTTTAACAAACGGCCAATGTAACCGCTAACCGGTGCTTTTATTAAGGTATAACCTAAATTGATCTGCGCGGTTGCAACGTTGGCTTTGGCCGATTCGATATTTGCTTTTGCTACCTGGTAGGTCGCTTTCGCTGTTTTCAACTGGTATTCTGATATTACTTTGTTTGCAACAAGGGGGGTAAGTTTATCAACCTCTATCTGGGCGTTACCCTGTGATGCTTCTGCCGCGTGTAAACTAGCTAACGCGTTGTTTAATGCAGCGCGGAACGGTTGTTCGTTTATTTTAAATATCGGTTGGCCTGCGCTTACAAAAGCGCCTTCGTCAACAAATACTTTATCTAATGAACCGCTTACCTGTGGGCGTACTTCAACGTTTACGGTACCTTCTATAGATGCAGGGTATTCCTGGTAAGTTGTTTGGTTACCTGTTGTTACTGCCGCTACGGGTAATGCCGGTGGGGGTGGTGCCTGTGGCGCCTGCTGCTTTGGCCCGCAACTGAATATGGAAATGGCGATGATCGCTGCTAAGATAATTTTCATGATGATTAGTTTTGATGGTGAGTTAATGGGAGTGAGTGCAGCCCGGAGGCTGTTAATATATATGGTGTCAGTTGTTTTTGTTGTATTGTACATGCTTATAAGTATTGTTGTATCCGATATTATATGTTTGAGTTTTTCGGTTAATTATCACCGTAGCTAACGGCAACAAAAGTTAGTTATTAACATTGGTAGATTATTTAACACTGTTAAGTGCCTTAATGTGGAGGTGATTATAGTTTCCATGTGATGTGAGTTTTATATTTGTTAACGTTAATTTAGCACCGTTAGATAATTTAACGATGTTTAAATGTTTAGAAAAAAATTAAGGGGTGATAGACCTTATTATGCCGGTGATAGCATCCCTTAACACTTGTCTGTTTATTTTATCAGAGTCGCCGCGGTCCAGCAGGTTAATAGAAACTAACCCATGTACTACCGACCAAAAAGTATAGTACTTGGTACAAATGATATCCGAATCCATATCCTGAATGTTCATCAATTCGCCAATAGATGCCGAAATAATATCCCATGGTAATTCTGCCTCGGGCAGTTCGTTCACCATTTTACAGGCGCAACTGGTTGTGATGCCAAACATACCCTGATAAAGCTCTTTGTTTGCAAAGGCAAAATTCCAATAGCTAAGCCACATTTCTTCCAGCTGGTTTGCCGGTGAGGTGTGTTTGTCTTTAGCTTCCTGTAATTGCTTTGATAATTTTAAATAACCCTGGCGGTTAAGTTCTAAAAGTATTGCCTCTTTGTTGGCGAAGTATTCGTAAATAATAGGGGCGGTATATTCAATAACGTCTGCTATTTTACGCATACTCAGGGCCTGCCATCCTTCTGCTTTAACAATTTGCAAAGCGGCCTCCAGGATGTTCACCCTGGTTTCCTCTTTCAATCGTAATATCCTATCCTTGCTGGCCATTTTATTTACCCCTATTAGATTATTTAACAGTGTTAAGCAAATGTACAACGGTAAATAATAAACCGTTTCATCCTAATGTCATTTGCTTATTAAATTCCTAATTAATTTATGATTATTAACCTGTGCAGTTATTGTCTTCATGAAACTTTACAAGTTTCAGCATCACTTCAATAGCGATTTCGTAATTTTTGGTACCTGCAACTTTTTTATACTGATCTTCAAGGTCGGCAACCTGTTTCTTTAAGTTATAATAGAATGCCTCGCCTTCGGTGGTAAAATACAACATTACCACACGGGCATCATCAATGCTTTTCTCGCTGCGTACCATATTAATGGCTTCCAGCTCTTTTACCATTTTACTGGTGGCTTGTTTGCTCACGTTCATTTTGGCGGCCAGCTCGTTATTGGAGATCCCCGTTTTGCCTATGCTCATAAACAGTGGCAAATGCGCGCTGTTAAAACCCGGCTGGTCTATACGGCAAAGCTTTTTGCTCATCCACTCGTCCAAAAGGCGCTTAAGCAAGTACACCAGCTTTGGGGCAACCTTTTTTGTTTCTTCGGTCATTACACAAGTTTCTGCCATGATAGTACTATTAACAATTAAATGTCAACCTGGTTTACGAATTTATATAATTAAAAGTCAAATTTGACAAAGAACCTCACACCGTATCTTGGTGCACCCGGGTTATCCAGGTAGGTAAACCTCTTTACAAAATCTACACGTAGCAATTTAAATATGTTACCTACACCTATGCTGCCCTCAACATAGGGTGTGCTGCCTAAGGCATAAGTGCCCGCACCGCCATTTAATGCACCCGGGAAACGCAGTAACGATGGGTCGCTGTTAGGGTTGTTTTCTGTACGTACACCGCCCCAAAGGCTTTTTACATCTATTATCTCGCGCAGTTTCAGTTTTTTCAACAACGGGATGCGGTTAAACAAAAAGCCGTTAAAGTTATGGTCGATAGCGATGCTGGCGTAGTGGTCGCTCACAAATTCCTGGAAGTTCATTAAGTTATATGATTGCAGCTGGAACGCGTAGGTCTGGTTGGCGTGGTGGATATCCAATAACGGGAATGGCACCTTGCCAAACACAACACCACCCTCGGTAGTAACATCGGTAAAACCTAACTGCGAAAGGTAAAAACGTTTGCTGATGTTACCCATTACGTTTTGGTAATTGTATTCGCCACCAAATACACCTTTAATACCTTGTGTATAGTTCAAGGTAAACACGGGATATTTGTCAGGTATTGGAGTGCGGTAAAGTTTACCCTGATAAAATTTCTCATGTGGTGCCCAACGGATCTGTGCCGATAACTCGGTGGTCTGGATCAGGTCTACATTGTTTAAAGCGCCATTTGGCAACAGGTTTTGATATTGTAATGCACCTGCAGGTGTCTGGTTCCATTTTTTGAAACCTAAAGTGTACGATAAGTGGTTGGTAAACTCGTGCACATAATCAAACCTCAAAATGTCGTTATACAACCATATATCATTTGCACCGCGTTTAAATGATAGCAGGAAGTTGCTTTCCTGTACAAACTGCAGTTCCTGGCCCGGTATTTTGGTATCGTGCTGGAAACTTGCCCTTACGTAGTTTTGCGGGAACGAATAGATAGATTTGTTGTTAAGCGAGTAAGTACTGCTTAAAAAGTATTTGAATTTTTCGTCGCGTACACCGTAAGCACCGTACGTTTCAAAGTAAACACGTTTACTAAGGGTAGGGGTGGTACGGCCGCCTAAACGAACGCGGAAACCTTCTACCGGGTTAAAGCTGTAGAATGTATTGGCAGGGCCAACTTCAAATGTGCCATAGTTTTTATAACCGGCTAAAACCAGCGTTGCAATATCCATTGTTTTTTTGAACGATGGGATGGTTTGCAAGCTATCGATGTTCTTATAGATACTTGCCGATGCCGCGTCTAAAGTATCGGGGCGGGTCATTTGCCAGTAGGTATCGTCTTTGTCCTCTGCGTTTAGCGCTATAACTTGTGCAGGGCCTTTATAGGTATCGTTGGTACGCGCGTTGTTGATCACAAAGTTGCTCACCGTAACCAGGCGTTCGCCATATATACCGCCGCCTTTTTCTTTGTTGATACCAAACTCGATCTTCAGGTCGCTTTGGTTAAGGTGGTAACGGCCGTCGTTGTTCTTCTCGAACGACAAGTCGGCCTGCATTTGCCTTACAAAGTTAAGGTTGATGTTTTTATTAACGGTTAAGTGCGCGTTTTGAACGGCGTAGTTGCCATCCATCGTGATATATATTTTACCCTCGAATAAAAGGTTGTTGGTGTTGCGTGGTGTAAAGCTTAGCTCGATAAGGTTCGGCTGTACATCTTTAAGTGTATCAGTAATAAAGAACTTGTAAAATTCGGGAGAGCCGTTAGCGATAGGGCTTAACAACTGGTTGCTTAACAGTGATACGTTGTTGTCATAGATGTTGATATCCTGGTACATACGGTTAAAGTATGCGGTAAGGCCCTGGTTATCTACAAAATTCTCGTCGTATTTTACTTGTTTGTTGGCGGTGATGATCTGCTTTTTAGCGAATGGCGCCTTGCGGAAGTAGTTGTCAGATGTTTTTTCTTCCTGGTACATCGGCAGCAATGTTTTGCCACCTATAGCGGTAGAATCCTGCTCGCGGAACAGGAACTGATAGTTCTTAAAGATCTTTTTACTGCGGAATTTATCGCTTAGGTTACTTAACGAAAAGTTCATGCGTTCGTACTGTTTGTACTCGGCATAGTTATAATTCTCAACCTGGTTTTGTGCTTTGTGGGCAATTACCTGGCGGATCAGTTCGACAGCGGGGTTATTCTTATTGGTGTATTTTTTCTTTTTGGCCGATTTTACAACCACCTCGCTTAACGAGTGGTTATCTTCGGTAAGTGCGATGTTAATGGTTTGGTCCTGCCCGGGGGTAACAGCACGTGTAGCGGTGCGGTAACCTACAAAAGATACCTTGATCTGGTTGATGCTTGCATCGGTAGTGGAGATACTGTAATGGCCCTGGCCATTGGTGCCTGCGCCTTGTGTGGTGCCTGCAAAAGTTACGGTTACGTAACTCATTGGCTGTTTTGTTTTGGCATCTGTTACCACACCGCGCACAATGGTTTGTGCATGTAGCGCCGTAAACGACGAAAGCAGCACCAAAAGCAGCACTGCAATTTTATTAACTATTTGAGTAAAAAGTGTTTTCATTTTATTGTGAGATTAGATAGAGGTTTGGTTGACGTTTTGTTGTTTGGCAGGTTTAGCCGTCATTTTGCGGATAGCTTTAACCGTTGATGTTGCATAGCTGCGAACAGTAAGGGTTAAAAACTCCATATCAATATCAGCACCTAAAAAGTTTTGTTTAAACCCTTCTTCCAACGCGCTGATGATGTACTGGCTTGCAGACATGCTGTTTTTGCTGCCTAAAGTTGAGGTAGATACGGTGTTTTGTGAAACAGCGGTATGGTCAGTATTTCTTTTGAAAAGATTGCTGATGCTTTGCTGAGGTAGGGTTAACGTTTTCATTGCTGTGATTAATAACACAACAAAGGTAAACCAAGTTGACGAATATCGTCAACCAAATTTACTATTTAACTTTGGCATGACAAAAGTCAGTAGTTGAGATAGTGGTATGACAAAAGCGCCCGTTTAGCTATAAACGGGGCGCTGCGCAAATAGTGTATTTTAAACACTTAGCTGGCCGTAATTTATCGTAAAATGATAAAATATTAATTATTAAATTCTAAAGTTTAGTGAAACGTATGGGTACCAACCCTCGGTAGAATGGCCCGCTAAAACCTGTAAAATGGTTAAGCCGCCCGGCGAAAAATATACGCCGCCGCCAACGCCATGGTGCCATTTGTCAGATCTGTCGTCATCGACCCAAACACGGCCTGTATCGTAAAAGCCGCTTAGGCCAAATTGACCCGGCACTATGTAGCTGGCTATATCAAATAGTTTTACCCTTGCCTGCAGATTATTATAAACCATGTGTTTGCCTGCGAAACGGTACTGCAGATAGCCCAGTAAATTGCCCTGCCCACCCAAAAACATTGACTGGTAAAAGGCAGGTTTACCCACGCTGATACCACCACCAATCCGGTCTGATAATACCACCGATGCATTGCCGGTAAGCTTTTGATAGAAAGTAAATTCCGGGCGGATCTGCAGATAATCTGCAGAGTAATTGTTTAGGCCGGTATAACCTTGCAAACTAATGTTAATGTAATAACCACCCCTTGGCAAAATACCGCCAACACGCTGGTTGCTGTTAAAGTTTAACGACAGGCCAACGTGCGCCTTGTCTCTATCAACGGTAACACTATCAAAAGAGCCAATTAGCGAGCTGTTACTAATTAACCTGCCCGCGTTATCTTCTAAATTTAAATGGTAAAACTGGAACGAAGGGCCTGCACTTATTGTGCTGTTTTTACCGGTATGCCACCGCAGTGCGGGGTCAACTTCGTAGGTATCAAAACGGGCGCGGTAAAACCTGCGGTACCTTGGTTGTACCTTATCAAGCGTTGTTTCGTTACCTAACCCAAAAAAATTGGCGGTATTATCCGGTGCTTGCGCGTTTACCCTTAAAACAAGGTCGGCTTTGCCAATGGCTTCTATCCATTCGCCTGTATAATTAACACGAAAGGCATCTGTAGCAAAGGCATGCGTTAACATAAAACTTTGCGAACTGGCGTATGGCAGCTTACGGAAGCCGTCATTTTTAATGTATTTGAACCCCGCGCCAATCAATAAGCCATCATCGGCATTTAATGCACCGTTTATAAGTGGCATCCATAAATTGTATGGGTTTGTGCGCACAAAGCGGGTGTTGCTGGTATCGGCCGAGATATGTTTGCTTAGCCTGTTGTCCAAACCCTCAAATTTAGCGGTGGGGATATCATAAACGCGCACTTTATTGGCTGATCGTACCACGTTATAAACCTTATTTCCGTCATTACCGCCTATTACCCGCAGATTTATAGGCGAGGTGGTGTTATCGATGGTGATTTTGTCGTCACCACCGGATGCATAAAGCCTAATTTCTTTAGTGTATTTTGGCTCGTAGGCAATGTCCATCAGTACGTCTTTTACTTCGCCATCTTTATTGATTTTGTTTACCTGGATGCGCAGGCTGCTATCCGGCATCCCTGTTATAACCACCTTTTCGTTCTTGTCGCTCAGGCGGATATCCAGGATGTGCGATATGTAATGGTAGTACTTATCCATGGTAGCCGGGATAAGCGCGCGGCGGGCTTTCAATTTTGCCAGCAGTACGTCATGCCCCATTTTATAGGTATCGCCCGGCAGCAGCCGAAGGGCTTTTTCGAACACCTCATCTGTTTCGGAGGCTACAAAGTCGTTGGCAATTTTCATCCATTGCGCATGCGACATTTGCGCATCAGGATAGGCGTTTATGAAACGGGTTTTATATATGCCAAACCTATAGTTGGGGATGGATGTAAAATCCCCTAAAACCGGGTTTACATAAGGCAAAGCGGCAATATCCGGCAGTAAACCTTCCTCAAGGTGAAACACCTGGTCGCGGTCGCGGGGGACGCCAACGTAACCCTTGCCTTTGTCTTTTTTAGTTTCGGCCCAGCGCCATTGGTCCTCATGGCGGTCCCAGTCGCCAATCAGCATATCCAGCATGCGGGCACGAAGAAAGCTTTCACCATCAAAACTGTTATCGTTATCCTTTACAAGGTTCTCCAGCATTTTTAGGGTATTGTCAGATTTTCCAATCGGCTCGCGCTCTTCCAGCAGGCAAACCAGGTTGGCAAACACCTTGTTGTATTCGCCAAGGGCAGGGTCGTCAACTACAACACCAATAACAGGGTTAGCATGCGGTACATTAACAGCATTTGCCAATGGCGGAACAACCAATGCCGAGAACGGGTGCTGGCCGCTCAGCGCATCGTCCAGCCAATCTACCGCGAAGGTCTGGCGCAGGCTTTCGGGAACCAGTTTATCCGGTGTTTTCTCCACACTGCGAATCACCCATTCCTTACCGCTTTTATCTTTAAGCCGCAGTGATTTTGATTGCATGCCGCCGCCCTCTTTCTCGGGCGTTAAGCCCCCATAAATTTCAGATATGCGGATAATAGGAAGTTTTACAGCGGCAGCCCATTCGTTACGGTAATTTTTGCCAAAGAACCAGCGGTGGATGCCGCCTCCTTCGTTATATTTTGGGTGTACTTTTACAACTATGCTATCCCTGAAAACAACCGTTGGCGGCGGTGCTTTTTGCGCGTTGCTATACGATAATGCGGCAGGCACTACTATAATTGTGATAAATATTTTTCGTAGCATAGGGATAGGGTTTAGTATTTATAGTATCGGGTCGTTTTAGGTTTTTGGCTTGAATATCAAAATATTACCGGGTGTTATTTTGTCACCCTCGTTAGATATGTATAAGTTGCCATCGCTGTCAAATGCGATGCCCTCGGGTTGTAAGAACACCTTGCCGCTAATAGGGTAGGCCTGCAAAACGTTCCATTGCCCGTCAAGCACCACTATTAGTTTGTTTACCGATGACAGCACATACCATTGTTTCGTAACAGGGTTTTTAGCCAGTGCCGATGGATGGAACTTCATTTTGCCTTTGCCAACCTGCGCGGCAATTTTTTCTACATCAATAGTGAACTCGCCGGCGGCGTTAACTGTACCATCCGCGGCCATGTTGTAGACATAACCGTTATCTTGTTTGTTGTGGTTGGTACCGGCACATTGCTTACACAATATATATAACTTACCATCGGCGGCGTGCAGGCCTTCGTACTCGCCGTCGGGTAAGATCTTTTTAAATTCTTTAACGTTGTTTATTTTGCCTGCCTTAACCTCCGCAAGCGGAGATGTGAAAAGTGAACCATCGCTCCGTAATATAACAGCAAAGTTATTTAGCACTGCCACATCTTCGTAATCGCCGGGTTTGCCAAAGGTGGCCTGATTTACCTTGCTATCCCCGGGGCGGAACGAAAAGATCTTACCTTCTTCATCCTGCTCTGCATAAATTGTGCTTGCGTCGCCGTTGTTGAACGCAATGCCCGAGATCTCGAGCAGATCTGTCCCCATATTATATTTTACAGGATTATTGAAATCGTAAGGTGCGGGGGCGGCGCTACTGCTTGTAGCAACAGCAGGTGCTTCGGCTTTTTTCGATTTCTTTTTTTCCTGGCTGCAAGATGTTCCTATAATGCCTATAAGTAAAAGGGGAATTATGGCTGCTGCTTTCATACTATTTGTCGGGGGTTAAATATTGATAAATGGCCTGCTGCGACTGCACGCGTTCGCCCGTTATTTGGGGCTTGTTTTGGTTTAGATGACTATCTATTTCAACCGCCTGTACATTATCCCTTAGTTGAAAATTAACCAGTGCTGTTAATTGCTGTTTGATATGATCGGCATAAATAGGGAAACAAACCTCTACGCGGTGGTAAATATTACGGTTCATCCAGTCTGCCGAGCCCATGAAAATTTCCGGGTTGCCGTTGTTATTAAAGATGACGATACGGCCATGTTCCAGATAGCGGTCAACAATACGTTTTATGCTGATGTTCTCGCTCATGTCTGTTATGCCCGGTATTAAACAGCAAATACCACGGATAATAAGCTGGATCTTAACCCCCGCCTGTGATGCTTCATAGAGCTTATCTATCATCACCCTTTCTTCCAGGTTGTTCATTTTAATGATTATGGAAGCGGGCTTGCCTTGTGTGGCCAGTTCTATCTCGCGGTCTATTAACTTTAAAAAACCTTTTTGAAGATTAAAACCGGCAACCAGCAAATGCTGAAAGTTTATCTGGTTATCCTCTTTTGGTTTTTCGCGTTTAGCTAAAAAAATAAAAAGTAATTCCACCTCGCGCAGCAGATCGGGGTTGGTGGTAAGCAGGATTTGGTCGGTATAAAATTTGGCGGTACCCTCGTTAAAGTTACCCGTAGCCATCAGGCCCGAGTAGGAGATGCGGTCGCCCTTGCGGGTTTTAACCAACGCTACTTTGGCGTGTACCTTTAAAGCGGTTACACTGTAAATAATTTCGGCACCGGCGTTCTTTAATTTTTTGGCCCACTTTAGGTTATTGGCCTCATCAAACCTGGCTTTTAATTCTACCACCACATTTACCTTTTTGCCGTTTTTTGCCGCGCTGATAAGCGCGTTCACAATTTTAGAATCGCTGGCTACGCGGTAAAGGGTAACGTTTATTTCTTCAACATCGGGGTTGTTAGCGGCCTCGTTAAAAAAGCGCAATATGGTATGGTACGATTGATAAGGCGCATTTACCAGCAGGTCGTGCTTTGCCATGGCATTTACCAGCGGCTCATCGTTTGGCAGAAACAGGCTTACAGCCGGCCATTTATCGTAAAGCAGGGCGGGGCTGTTTACCGGCAAACCATAAAAATCTTTCAGGTTATGGTACCTGCCGCCCTGCACACTACTTGCGTTTTCTAAACCAAGATGTTGTACTATCAATTGCAAAATGCGCAACGGCATATTTGCGGGGTGCAAAAAACGAGTGGCAAGCCCATTGTCGCGTTTTTGCAGCTGTTTTTCTATCTGTTCAGATAGACCACCGGGGTATTCGTCCTTCAGGTCAAGCTCAGCATCGCGGGTTATTTTTATGCTATAGCAACCCTCTACAGTTTGGGTTTTAAAGAGCTTGTTAAGATTAAAGCGGATAATATCATCCAGGAAACAAATAAACTGCTCGCCATCGCATTTGGTAGAGAAAAAACGCGGCAACTCATCCGACGGGATGTTAAGCAGCATCAACTTTTCGTCTTCACCATCGCGCAGCTGAATTACGAAATACAGTTTGTTATTTTGCGGAAAAAACTCGGTATCCTCATTTAACGCAACCGGTTGTAAAAATGCCAAAACCTCCGACAGAAAATAATCTGCAACCTCTTTCTCCAGACTTGGGGGCAACTCTTCGTTATAAAGGAGTTTTATTTTATTAGCTTTTAATTCGGGTATAAGCTGTGTGGTCAGGATCTGGCCAAAGTGCTTTTGCTGAGTGAGCACGGTAGCCATAGCTTGCTGTAGGATGGTTTCCTGCTCATTGGCATCAATAGTATTGTCTGCTTTTTGGCCGATATTTTTTAGCGCCCTCAACACAGGCATCCGCACGCGGTAAAACTCATCAAGGTTTGACGAGTAGATAGAAAGGAACCTGATCCGCTCTACCAATGGCACGGCAGCAGAGCCGGCTTCATCCAGCACACGGCCGTTAAAGCTAAGCCAGCTTAGGTCCCTGTTAAAGTATTTTGGGTTTAGCATGCTTATTTATGGCCGTTGTTATATAAAATAGATGCGATGATAAATGCCACTACAGAAGCTATCAACCCAAACATAAATATGTTATAAGCTACACGTAGCAAACGGTACTTTTTACCGAGCACCACACCCTGGAAATATACATCCTTAATTAAACTGCCATATAAAAACTCTTTATCTTCCATCATTTTTACCATGCCGTAGGTGTAATCTTCTAAAGGCATTTTATAAAAATTACCAAAAAAAAGCAGGTTTACTTTCTTCTCGTCCACATCGCTGCGTTGAAAAATACCTGTTGGGATAGACGGGCGGGTAGCCAGGATAGAGAAGGTCATGGCCAGCAAACTGATAGATAACAGGATGAAGGTTGGGATAGCCAAATATTCATACTCGGTAAGTTTACGGAGCAACAAACTGATAACCGCCGATAGGATAATGGAGTTAACCGTTATCATGATGTGGGCTTTATTATCGGCCATGTCGCTCAAACGCTGATGGTTGCTGGAGCTGATCCTGAACATGGTCTCAATGCCCTTCTCCGGGCGTTCCTCCTTTTTTTTATTCTTTTTCTCTTCAGATTCGTCATCGGATGATTTATCGGCTAATAACATGGTTTGGGTACGTTTTCCGGTTTCTTTTTCTTCTTTTTCGGAAACTTTATCTTCGTCTGATGCAATTTTATCTTTCAATGCTTGGATGTTGGCCTGCTTACCATCGTTTAGCAAAACCTGGGCATAATCGGTATGGTAATGGTGCTCTTCTAAAAATTTAAGGGTTTTTTTACGCCAGTCCTTTTTACTTAGCTCGGGGTTATGTAAAGCCCTTACCTCTTTTAAAAGGCGCTTGTCGTTTTTGCCAAAATCATCGCTGCCTAAGTGGAAAAGGTCGGCGTCGCAAATGATCTTATCTAAAAGCGTAACGGGCTTTTGAGGCATTTTAGTAGCCATTATACAGCCCTTTATATCATCAATATCAGACTCGGGCACGTTTTGTTTTTGCAAAAAGTTTTCTGCAAGCACCGCGCTTTGTGCTTCATGGTGTTCCATATCAACCATGTAGCCCAGGTCATGGAACCACGCAGTAGCCTGTACAATAAAAAAGTCGCGGTCGTTAAGCTGGTAGTGGTTGCCAATTTGCATAGCGGCAGCTACCATGCCTTCGGTGTGGCCTTTGTCGTGGTAGTATAATTTATCATCACCGTGTGCCTTGTAATACGATAACGCGTATTCCCTGATCTGGTGCAGTAACTCGGGGTAGTTCATGATGTGCGTTTAGATGTAAAAAGCTGTTATGCCTAACACGTTTTTATTACCCGTGTCTGACCTTTTGCGCCGTAAATATTATTTACTTTGGTAAATATAAAATTAAATTTTTAGCCGCGCATTCATGGGGTTCATCTGTAATAAATACTTCCTTCCTGTATTTGTTGTTATACAGCTTATTACAGCTTTGCCGGGGGCTTTTAAATCGGTAGCACAGAACCAAATTCAACAGTTTGATGACAGAATAATGCTTGATCTGCAAGATCATCGCTCGCCGCCCCAAACAGATGTGATGCTGTTCTTATCGCGTACCTATAAATATGGCGACGTTGGTGTGCCCGCTGCATTGTTGGTTGGCGGTATTGTAACTAACGACAAGCAAATGCGCCAAAACTCGCTTTATGTGGCCAGCAGTACGGCCATATCATACGGAGTGATGTTGTTATTAAAACACTTAGTAAAACGCCCGAGGCCTTTTGTGCAGAATATTAATATTGTGCCTGTTTACAGGGCAAGCAGCACCTCGTTCCCGTCCGGGCATGCGGCAAGTACATTCTCTACGGCCATGGCATTATCAAATGCGTATCCAAAATGGTATGTTATAGCCCCCGCGTTTTTGTGGGCAGGCTCGGTGAGTTATTCACGAATGTACCTTGGCGAACATTACCCTACCGATGTAGCCGCTGGTGCATCAATTGGTGTAGGTACGGCGTTGTTGTTGCGGGGCATAAGGCGCTAAACGCCTGTGTAACGTTATATTAAGTCATAAACATTTTTTAATAAAATGTTCTGTTTAATATAATAGCTAAATTTGCTTTCGAATTTTTGACGTGGCATTTAATGCCATTTAATAATATATGACCCTTAAACCATTTGCAGACAGCCCGTTCCAGATCCGGATATCATTTCACATACTGATAGACCGGTTGAAAGAACAAGCCGCTTTAAATAACGGCATGCGGTCTGCACTTGCGCAGGAGTTACTTGATGAGGTAGCCCCATACCCCGAACTGATTTACGGCATGACTGAGGCTGCTCAAATTGAAGCACACGCCGGCCTTATTAAACGCCTTACTGCAGATATTTTCCCCGAGGCATTAACCAATAATGAGATCAAAGCCATAACCGTTCCTTTCCAGGATATGCTTTTTAACCAGACTAATCGCTTGCAAAAGATATTGGGAGAGGCAGGCGACGCGTTTGATATTAACATTAGGGATTTTACCGAACACCAGGTTTATGTGAGCAGCTGCTGTATTATCCTGAACGAATTTTACGGAACCAATTTTAATTTCGCCCGCCCGTGGTTTTATGACATCCCCGATGCAAAAGGGGTAATGAAACATTACCGCATACTATATAATGCCGATTTTATGGACGTGGAGCCTGCACCGGGCGCACCCGTGCTTACGCCGCAAGATATTGAGCTGCTTCGTGATAACTACACCGACATTAGCCTTTGGAAAAAATACTTCCCTGCAGATAGCTGGGTTTTGAGGGGTTTTGCCATGATAAACCTGTTTGATGCAACGGTAGAGAATGCGGTATCATCATTAAAAGGCACATTACTTGGCGCGGATTATAGCGCAGATCTGAGAACTAACATTATAGAAGTCTTCCGTTCCATATATAAGATAGCCGACCTGAAAGTTGGTTTTACCTCGTTTAATGACGCCGATAATACTTTCACCAAAGCCACATTCAACCCAAAACTAAGGAGCTTTTTACTGCCGGAAGATATCGAAGAGCAGTGCTTTGACGATATATGTGTGCGCTGGTTGGTGCAACTGGTAGAAGAGCGCACATACTTCGCGGTATCTGATATTGGCAAGTTTTTAAAGGAAGAACCGGAGAACATCATGGCGCAGCGCTTTGTTGACCAGGGAATACAAAGTATGATATTGGCCCCCGTGGTTAAGAACGGGCACCTACTGGGTATTATAGAACTGGTATCTTCCAATATTGGCGAACTGAACAGTATTAACGCTAATCAATTGGAGATAGTAATGCCTTACATTACCGATACCATTGATAAGCAATACACCAATATGCAAAACCAGGTGCAGGCGCTTATACAAGACGAATACACAACTATCCACCCAAGCGTTTACTGGAAATTTAAAAAAGAGGCGGTAAAATTTATTAAAAATAAAACCCTTAAAAAGGAATACGCCTTAAAGGAAGTAAGTTTCCATGATGTGTACCCGCTTTATGGTCAAATAGATATTAAAGGATCATCAGATACCCGCAACCACAGTGTACAATTAGATCTGCAGGATCAGCTAACGGCGCTTATCCCTATTGTAGAGCGCCTAAAAGGGCAGGTAAATGATGATAACCTGGAGCAAAACGTGCGTAACCTGCAAGAATTGGTTATGGATGTGCAAAATTCTCTCCGGGCCGATACAGAGCAGCATATCCAGAACTACCTGGAAACGCATATCAACCCATTATTAAAAGAAGCTTGTGACCTGCCGGTAAGGGATAAAGCCGCCATTGATAATTACTTCGAAAAAGCAGATAAGCAGGGCGATTTTCACCAAAACCGCCGCAAGTACGAAACTACGGTATCGCTTATAAACGAGAAGATGGCCCAATTGCTGGATAGGGCGCAAGTACAGGCACAGGAAGCTTATCCGCATTATTTTGAACGTTTTAAAACGGATGGTATAGAACACAACATGTACATAGGGGCGTCGATAGCCCCCGGCAAGGTATTTAATATGAGTAGCCTGTACAACCTGCGCTTATGGCAATTACAAGTGCTTTGCGAGATGGAACTTGAACATTATTTTATGAAAAGCACCCTGCCTTATCCGCTTGATGTTACTTCGCTAATATTGGTGTTCAGCCTGCCAATGTCTATCCGTTTCCGGATGGATGAAAAACGATTTGATGTAGATGGTACGTATAACGCCCGGTTCGAGATTGTTAAAAAAAGGATAGACAAGGCCTTTATAAAAGGCAGTACCGACCGCCTTACAACGGTTGGCAAACTTACCATCGTGTACTCTAACCACGAGGAAGAGGTAGAATACCTTAATTATATCCGTTTCCTGCAAACCAAAAACATGCTGGATAGCGAAGTAGAACTACTTGAGGTGGAGGACCTGCAAGGCGTATTTGGCTTAAAGGCTATGCGGGTAAAAATTTTCTACAATACCAGCTTGCCGCTCCGCAAATTTTATACCTATACAGAACTGTTGCAGGAAGGCACCACGCTTGCCATGTAACTTAATTACCCCCGTAAATTTAAAATGATACTTTTGCGTTGTGAAACTACTTTGCATCCTATTTTCATTTGTTGTTTTTTTTCTATCGGTAAAGCCATGCTGTACAGATAGCGATTGCGATACGGGCGTTAAAACGGAGCAAGGTGCTGCAAGTAACGCCAAAGATTGCGCGGGCTGCTCGCCATTCTTCTCTTGTGGTACCTGCGCGGGTTTCACCGTTGCCAAAACCGCAACCATTACCTTACCGGCAAATTCTGCTAAACTGATGCAAAGTTACCCGGCTTATCAGCAACCCAATGTTAAGGATGTGGTGCTTGCTATATGGCAGCCGCCAAAATTAGGTTAATACCAACCAAAGACCTTATATGGGTCGCCATTCAGTATTAATTCTAATTACAAAACATGAAAAAACTTCTTGTGCTTATTACAGCACTGCTTTGTACTGTTCCAGTATATTCCCAAAACACATTTAATGCCGTTTTAAAAGATGCGGCAACAGATCTGCCGCTTATTGGTGCCACTTCAAAAATACAGGGTACAACCATTGCCGCTACTGCCGATACGGCGGGGATAGTCACCTTAATTAATATTCCCGCTGGAAAACAAATAATCAATTTCCGTTACGTTGGTTACGTTAGCAGAACTGATACGCTCAACTTCCCGTTTACCGGGCAACAACCTATGGTGATTTTGCTGCAAGCCGAAGAAAACGAACTAAATGAAGTGGTGGTATCTGCCACGCGCAGCAGTCGCACTATTGCCAATATCCCTACCAGGGTAGAGGTAATATCCGGCGAGGAACTGGATGAAAAAAGTAATATGAAACCTGGCGATATCCGCATGGTATTGGCCGAAAGTACAGGCATCCAAACCCAGCAAACATCGGCCACAAGCGGTAACTCCAGTATCCGCATCCAGGGGCTTGATGGTAAATATACGCAGATCATCCGCGATGGTTTTCCGTTGTACTCCGGTTTCTCGGGTGGCCTGGGTTTGCTGCAGGTTACCCCGTTAGATCTGAAACAGGTAGAAGTGATAAAAGGTTCATCGTCTACCCTGTACGGCGGCGGCGCAATTGCCGGGCTGGTAAACCTGGTATCAAAAATACCAACTGAAGAACGGCAGCTAAACTTATTGTTAAACGGTACATCGGCTTTGGGGTTAGATGCCAGTATATTTTATGCTCAAAAGTTTAATAAGACAGGCGCTTCTGTTTACGCGGCCTATAACCACGGTACAGCTTATGATCCATCGGATATCGATTTGACGGCCATTCCAAAATTTAACCGTTATACACTAAACCCCAAGCTGTACTTTTACTTCAACAATAAAACTACCCTAACCGCCGGCGTTAACGCCACGTTAGAGAACAGGATAGGCGGCGATCTGCATTATATACAAGGCGACAACGACCCCGCGCATTCTTACTTCGAGGAAAATAAAACCGGCCGCTACAGCACCCAGGCCGAGTTGGTGCACAAACTAAACGGCACTCAAAAGCTCATACTCAAAAACAGCGTTAGCTTTTACGACCGTACCATAAACCTGCCGGGCTACCGCTTCTCGGGCGAGCAGTTGTCCACTTATTCCGAGGCTAATTACATCAGCAACACGGCCAAGGCCGATTGGGTGTTTGGGCTTAATTTCCTTACGGATAAATTTAATGAGGACACTAACAGCAGTTTCCCTTTGCGCAGTTATCAAAACAATACTATTGGCGGGTTCATCCAAAACACCTGGAATATTAGCAAAACTTTTACACTTGAAACCGGCATCCGCGGTGACTACCATAATCAATACGGTTTTATGTTTTTGCCTAAGCTCTCCGCGTTATGGAAGATCAGTCCGCACTTGTCTACCCGCCTTGGTGGTGGCCTTGGATACAAAGGCCCTAATGTATTTACCGAAGATGCCGAGCGGATCCAGTTCCGCAATGTGTTGCCTTTAGATGTTGCCAATACCCGCACCGAGCGGTCATACGGTGCTAATTACGATAACCCGTTGTGCGGTTTAAAAAAGATCAAATAAGTTGTGCATGATACTGAAATTCAGTATCTTAAGAGAGTATCTGACGCTTTCTTATATGCAC
>NZ_JBEPPE010000010.1:0-86336 GCF_040547175.1 Mucilaginibacter sp. UYP27 | reverse complement strand
TTGTGCATATAAGAAAGCGTCAGATACTCTCTTAAGATACTGAATTTCAGTATCATGCACAACTTATTTGATCTTTTTTAAACCGCACAACGGGTAGATTTAATGAATTAGCGAGTGATAGCTCCTTATTTTCAATCAGCAATTCACCAAATCACTAATTTAAGCCATGGCCATACAAAACCAGCAGATAAATCCCGAAAATGATCTTGGCTTTGGCCCGCAACCGGTGATCAAGAACCAGCCGCTGATTAATAAGGATGGATCTGTAAATGTAAAGCGACGTGGCCTCTCCCGCTTTAATACAGCAGATAATTACCATACGCTTATCAAAATGAGTTGGGGTAAGTTTTGGTTGGTAGTACTAAGCGGCTATCTTATAGCGAACCTGATTTTTGCCTCTATTTACGTATTGATAGGTATGGATAGCCTGGATGGTGCATCGGGCATCAGTTTTGGCAGCCACTTCCTGGATGCGTTCTTTTTTTCGGCACAAACCATATCTACGGTTGGTTACGGGCATATCAGTCCGCGGGGTGTGGCGGCAAATAGTGTGGCCGCATTCGAATCGATGATAGGCTTGCTGGCCTTTGCCCTGGCAACAGGTTTGCTATATGGGCGTTTTTCTAAGCCATCAGCAAAAATTGTTTACAGCGAAAACCTATTGGTATCGCCCTATAAAGAGAACGGTCGTGGGTTGATGTTCCGCCTGGCTAACATCCGTAAAAATGTATTGATAGACCTGGATGTAGAAGTTATCTTCTCCTACAACGAATTTGTAGATGGTAAAACAATCCGCCGCTTTTTCCCGCTGGAACTGGAACGTAAATATGTAAGCTTGCTTACCCTGAACTGGACGGTAGTGCACCCGCTTGATACGAACAGCCCGCTAATAGATATTTCATTTGAAGACCTGGAAACTTACCAGGCAACCTTTGCAGTATTGCTAAAAGCTTTTGATGACACCTTTTCGCAAACGGTGCATTCACGTACCTCGTACACCGCGCAGGATATGGTTTGGAACGCCAAATTTATACCGATGTTTAACCGCGACGAAGAAGGCCGGATAGAACTGGATATGAGTAAGGTTGGTGAGTTTGAAATGATCGGATAGCGCTATTTCAGCAGTGCATCCTTTTCCCTGGCGAAAACTTTAAATACCTGCTTATCCAAAAAGGCAGGAAGGAACTTGCTTAAAAATACCGTTAGCTTTCCCTGAAAGGTCATGATCAAAGTACGTTCGCGGTTTTCTATACCTTTGACTATGAGGCGGGCAACCTCTGCCGCCGGCATCATTTTATCTTCTTCAAGCGTGCTTTCGCCCTGTGGTTTTCCGTTTTTATCAAGGGCTGTATTACGGATATTGGTTGAGGTAAAACCCGGGCAGGCCACCATTATGTGTACGCCCGTACGCAGGTTTTCTACCCGCAGGGCATCCAGGAAGCCGTTCATGGCATATTTGGATGCCGAATATCCGGCCCGGCCCGGCAGGCCTTTATAACCGGCAATAGATGATACCCCTACTATGCTGCCACGTGTCTTAACGATCTCTGGCAGGGCATATTTTGTACAGTAAACAGTCCCCCAAAAGTTAACATCCATTAGGTTTTTCATTACCTGCAGGTCTACATCTTTGAAAAGGGCCCGCATGGAAATACCCGCATTGTTTATCAGGATATCGATGTGCCCGAAGGTTAGTTTAGCTTGTTTGACGAGGGCGGCGCAATCTTCCTCAACCGTGACATCGCATTGTACAGCTATGGCTTTGATATTGTATTTGGCTTGCAGGTCTTGCGCTATACCGCATAGGGTAACGTATTGGCGGGCGGCTAAAATCAGACTTGCGCCACGCAGGGCAAATTCGATAGCGAGCGCCTTGCCTATCCCTGAAGAAGCACCGGTGATGATTACAACCTTATCTTTCAATTTCATATTTCGGGGCGAAGATCTGCGGAATGCCAGGGATTTTAATTTCCGGCATATGCAGTAAATACTTCGCAGCGAATATAATCATAGCGCCATAAAAACTTTTGATGTAAGCCCAGCCAAATTTAGTGTTTGGCTGATTTTTAAAGTTTAATATATAGGTTTTAGGAAAATAATAGTTTTTATATCCTGCCAGGCGGATGCGGAACGACAAGTCTATATCATGCCCAAATGCTGCCAAACGCTCGTCCAAAATGCCTATTTTAATTAATACAGATCTACGTAACAGCATGAAAGCACCGTTTATAACATCTACCTCGGTAGTAGCAAATTCTTCGTCCGCTACCCAGTTATCATCGGTTTTGTAAAGTCGCGATTTTGGGAAGTATTTAGCAAGGCCGGTAAGTTTCAACAAACCACCCCAGGCACGTGAAAAGCCAACGCGCGATTCGGGAAGGAATTTGCCGCGGGGGCTAAGCATCCGTACGCCAACACCACCGGCATCTGCATGGGCATCCATAAATTCAACAGCATGCTCCAAAGTTTTTTTGCCGCTTATTGTATCCGCATTGACCAATAAAACATACTCTCCTGATGCTTTTTCAATGCCTTGGTTCCGGGCTTTTGCCATACCCATAGTGCGTTCATTTTGAATCAAGCTTACTTCAGGAAACTCATTTTGTACCATCGAAACCGACTTGTCCGTCGATGCATTGTCAATCACAATCACCTCATGATCAATATGCTTACTAGCCCTAATTAGCGTAGCTAAGGCCTGTTTTAAGAAAGAGCAGGTATTGTAATTAACTACAACTATAGAAAGTTTCATAAGCTATCGGGATAATGAATTTTCGTACGGCACACGGGTTACAATAGATCGTCCTAACGTAATCTCGTCCACGTACTCTAGTTCACCTCCAAAAGCTATGCCACGGGCTATAGTTGAGATATTTATTGCAAATTGTTTTAATCGTTTATGCAGATAAAAGATGGTGGTATCTCCCTCCATAGTTGCGCTTAAGGCAAATATTACTTCTTTAACCATACCATCCTTTAACTTTTCTACAAGCGAATCTACCTGCAGGTCGGCGGGCCCAATGCCATCCATCGGGGATATCAATCCTCCCAAAACATGGTAAAGGCCGTTGTACTGGTTGGTATTTTCAATGGCCATCACATCGCGGGTATCCTCTACCACGCAAATCAAACTGTGGTCGCGTTTGTGGGATGTGCAGATCTCACAAACCTTTTGATCCGAGATGTTATGGCAGGTTTGGCAAAACTGGATCTCGTTACGCAGCTTGCTTATCGCTGTACTAAATTTATGCACCTCTTCCTTATCCCTGTTAAGCAAATGCAATACTAAGCGCAGGGCGGTTTTTTGGCCCACGCCCGGTAATTTTGCAAATTCGGAAACAGCATCCTCCAGCAACTTAGATGAAAAATTCATGCTGCGAATTTAATGATTTTGAGTGATGCTACATAGATCTCATCACCCAAATTAACTACTGTCCCACTTTTAGTATTATAAAAGCGAGACATTAACGCAATTTAGTGTAAATCAAATAATTACAAAATATAAAAAATTAACTTATGCTAAAGCTATACTTTACAATTTTTACATAAACAACTATATTACAGCTATTAATAAAACTTTTGTCCTTGTTCCATGTCAAAAAAAACGGTACAGCGTGGGACACCCCGAGACAGCACCATTTTTTGACCAACTTTGGTCTAAAAAGACTTAAAATACTAACCTGATATCCCGTCTCCGGCACAGGAATCACTATTTAATGCATTATTCGCTTCGCAAGTTTTTAACCGGGTTAACCCAGGCTGCTTTGATGGCTTGCCAGCTTACGGCAACCAGGCATAAAGCTATGCTTAAAAAAAGGGTCGCCACAAAAACCCAAATATTAAACCCTGTATGGTAGGTGTATGATTTGAGCCATTGATTGATATTATACCAACTTATAGCCGCCCCTATCACAAAGGATATCAGGACCAGCTTCACAAACTCCTGTGATAGTTTTAACCATAACCCGGCGGTACCTGCACCCAGTATTTTACGAATGCTGATCTCTTTTCCGCGGCGCTCGGCCGAGAATGAGGCCAATCCAAAAAGGCCAAGGCAGGATATGACTATAGCCAAACAAGTAAACATTACTGCCATGGTACCCAATTGCTGTTCGCTTTTGAATTTTTGAGCGAAGCTTTCGTCGGTAAACTTATAGTCGAAGGGGTAATAGGGATTGTACTTACGGTAAATATCCTGTAAGAGACCCAGGTTTTTTGATACAGAATTTGCAGGGTTAAGCCGTAAGCCAATATTCCCTATCCATCCTTTTGTAAAACCAATAATGGTAGGTTTAACAGCATCGTACGGCGAACCCCAAACAAAGTTTTTAACTACACCTATAACAGTGCGCTCGGCGTTCATCCAGGTTATTTTTTTTCCAACCGGGTCTTTTAAACGCATCAGGTGTACAGCAGCCTCGTTCAAAACAACCGCGGCAGAATCTGATGGGCGGTCTGTTGCAAAATCGCGGCCTTGTATAATCTTTATCTGGTAAGTGTTTAGCATGTGGTAAGTAACCGCTATACAATCTATCGGGATCTTATCTTCTCCCGGCAATTGGCCAGGCCATTTATTTTTCCATGTGGCGCTGGTTAAAGTGGTAATGGGTTCTGAGATACTGGCGGCATCAGTAATTGCACCGGTGCTAATGGCATCTTGCCTAAAGCTTTCAAATTTATCGTACATGGCACCGTCTACCGGTAATTCGATAAGGCCGCTGCGGTTATAGCCTATGGGTAGACCTTTAATGTAATTGATTTGCCGGTACACAAAAATACTTGATACAATTAAACATGTGGCAAAAGTAAATTGTACAACAACCAAAACCTGGCGAGGCTTAACGGTGGCGTTAGTATTGGCAAAATGCCCCTTTAATACTTTAACAGGGTTAAACGATGATAAAAACAACGCCGGATAGCTGCCTGCAAATAAACCAGTCAATACGGTTACTGTTAATGCAACTACCCACGCCCATAAGTTGCTGTAAGGTATGTTTAGCTGTATGCCAATGACGTTTTTAAAAACCGGCATCAGTATAATGACCAACATCAATGAAATAGCCAGCGCCACAAATGCCATCAATAACGATTCGCCCATAAACTGCTGTATCAGGGTGATGCGGCGGGCGCCGATGGCTTTGCGGATCCCCACTTCTCTCGCCCGCCGCTCTGACCGGGCGGTAGACAGGTTCATGAAATTTATACATGCTATTAATAAGATGCCAATGGCCAGAAAAAAGAATAAGCGCACATAATCTATACTGCCACCCACGTTTACGCCGTTTTTGAAATTGCCGCGAAGGTGAAGGTCGGTAAACGGGTAAATAAATAATTTAACCTGTTTATCTGCCGGGAAGTGTTCGCCTATGAGGTTCTTTATCTTTACATTGACAGACGTGGCCGATGCACCCGGTTTCAATAGCACGTACGTTGCATAGCCGTAATTGTCCCAGTTTTCGCCTTTTAACCAGGGTTGCTGCGAAAGGAATGCTTCCCACGGTATAATAACTTTAAAAGTAAAACTGGAATTGGGGTTGTCTTTGATAACCGCGCTAACCTTCATGGGGAACTGGTTATTAAATTTAACCACCTGGCCTACCGGATCTGTGTGGCCGAAAATAGCCTTAGCGCTTGATTCCATCAGCACAATAGAGGTTGGATCTGTTAAGGCACTGCTTTTGTTTCCCTGCTTAAAATCGAAGCTGAACATATTGAGTATGTCCGGATCAACCGCTACGGTATTAAATTTGACCCCTTTATCATTATAAAATATCGTAACATCTTTTGCCTCGTTTATTCGGGCAGCGTTGGCTATTTCGGGATAATCTTTTTTGAGCGTACCGGCAAGTAATTGCGGTGTAAACCATTTTGTGCGGATCTCGCCGTTAGTTGGCTGGTTTTTAAATACCTGGTACAGCCTGTCGTCATTAACATTGAATTTATCAACGCTGTATTCATTGTAAACATACATCAGCAGCATAAAACTCACAGCCATGCCAATTGCAAGCCCGCCAATATTGATAAACGACGATATTTTGTTCTTGATCAGGTTACGCCAGGCTATTTTAAAGTAATTTTTGAACATATGGTAAGGGTTGTTTAATACCACAATATCAGCACTCTAAATGTTAAATTATAATTTTTAACATTAGTTAACAGCCACACCCAAACCCTCTCCAAAGGAGGGGGCCTTAAAAATAAAAAAAGCGACGGGTGTAAGCCCATCGCTTTTAATTAAATTTTGCGATGTTAAACATTTGCCAGTATAATTCACTCACCCCGTGACGCTACGCACGCGACCCTCTCTCCGCAAGCGGAAAGAGGGCAGGAATTTTCTATTATTCCTTCTTTGCGAAGCAGAGAGGGGATGTCGAGCGAAGCAACGACATGGTGAGTAAACTATGTGCAATGCAACACTAACTAACCTATTCGCTTCTTAAACTCCTTACCGGGTTGGCTACCGCCGCTTTTACGGTTTGGAGGCTTAGGGTGAACAAGGCGGCTGTAAGCATCCCCGCCCCACTCAGCGCGAAGATCCACCAGCTGATGGTGGTACGGTCGGCAAAGTTTTCCATCCATTTATGCATAGCCCAATACGCTATCGGCGTTACCAGTACAAAGGCCAAAACGATAAGCCAGATCAATTCGGTTGATAACAGGGTTACGATCTGCGTTACAGATGCCCCTAATACCTTGCGTACGCCAATTTCCTTGGTACGCAGGGTTGTGGTGTATATAGCCAGGCCCAACAAGCCCAGGCAGCTAATAAAGATAGATAAGCCGGTTGCCCACGTTAGTAGTTTCGAGGTATTCTGCTCGGCTGTGTAAAACTTGGCTATGTCTTCGTCATAAAAATTATACTCAAAGTCATCCTCGGGGTAAATTTCTTTCCAGGCCCTTTCTACACTGGCAATTGCTTTTTTCCATTCGTTGCCACCGGCAGTTTCGGGCTTTAAGGCCAGGTGAAAAGTGCGGCTGTTCCATTTATTGTGGCTGGGTATCAATAGCGTAAGGGGCTTTATAGGCGAGTGTAACGAGCGTTGATAAAAATCGGCTGTCACGCCAATTATCTCCGCTTTCTTATCTCCGTAATCTATCAGTTTACCAATGGCATCACCGGGATTACGGAAACCCAATATTTTAGCATAGGTGTTGTTGATAACAAAACCACCGCCACCGGTTGTGTCTGATGCTTTTAAGTTGCGCCCGGCCAGGAGTTTTATCTGGTAAACTTTAAGATAATTCTCGTCGGCATATTTTAGTTGGAGGTCTGTTTTAATCTCCTTTTTGCCATCCTTATAAGTTACTTCGGTAGAATTTGTATTGCCGGATGATGGCGGCGCGCCACCCACGCTTATCATTTCTATCTGCGGGATAGCGCTTATCTTATCCATAAATACCTCTTGTTTATCGGTATTTATTTGCTTGTAAGGGGTAGACATATTTACAATGGCATCTTTTTTAAAGCCCAAATCTTTATGCAGCGCGTAATAGATCTGCTTACTTACCAATATGGTTGCCATGATAAAAAATTGCGCTATCACAAATTGTGTAACCGTTAACGATTTACGCAGCCATGCAGTGCGCGATCTGCTGCTGCCGGCCTGCACCTGGTTCTTCAACACATCAACAGGTTTGTAGCCCGACAACATAAGTGCCGGATAAAAGCCTGACAGTAGGCTAACGAATACTACCAGCACCAAAAGGAAAACAAATAAGTCGGGCTGATTAAGATAATTTACGGTTATTCCTTTTGGTATAAAATCGGCAAATAACTTTAATATCACCGGTGCCAGGCCTATAGATATAATAACAGCGAAAAGTGTAATTATGAAAGTTTCGCTTAAAAACTGAGAGATCAACTGGCCGCGTGTACTGCCCATGGTTTTACGGATGCCAATTTCTTTGGCGCGTTGCGATGCCTGGGCGGTGGTAAGGTTTATAAAGTTGATACAGCCTAATATTAACAAAAAAGCGGCAATAACCAACAGCCCATATAAGGTTGTTTTGTTGGCTGTGCGTCCGCCATCAAGGCCGCCATATACCTGGTCAAAGTGCAAGTCTTTAAGCGGTTGCAGATGAAAGCCCTGTGAATTGCCCTTGCTCTCCGGCGTTGGCGGCTTGTGCTTTGTAAGCATCGCGTTCAATTGCTTTTCTACTTTTGCTGCCGATGCCTTTGGCGATAATTTTATAAATAATTGCGACGCCGAGCTTGTACTTCCCCACTGGGTAACCTGGAAATAGTCTTTCAGGAAATGGTTGGTTGTACCGGTTATGTACGATATAAAATCGTGGTAGTCAAAATCGGTGCGTTGTTTCAAAGGTTCAACAATACCGCTAACGGTAGTTTTGATAGAGTCCTCATAAATCACCTCCCTGCCTATCATCTCACCATACGTTAACTTAGGGAAATAGATCCTGGCCTGTTCTGTTGTCAGCACCACCTGGTTTGGTGCTTTAAGGGCTGTTTTTGCTGATCCGATAACCCATTTATAATCAATCAGGTTAAAGTAATGCTCTTCGGCAAAAATAACACCTTCCTGCTTTTTAATTTTATGCCCTGCAACGGATGCGTTTGGGATCGTCACCGTCATTTCGCCATATAAGAAAAATGGTGCAGCCTGGTCTATCCCGGTAGCCTCGGTTGTTAAAGCGGGCCATAGTGCCATGGTTACACCACTGTTATGGCCAACTTCTCCGGAGTTGGAAAAATCTGTGGTGACCCGATAAATACGGTCGCTATCCTTATGGAACTGATCGAATGTAAAATCAAAATGGACAATGAGGTAGATGACCAGCGCGGCGCTGATGCCTATAGATAAGCCTACTATGTTGATCAGGGTAAACAACTTGTGTTTCCTGAAACCCCTAAACGCGATTTTAAAATAATTTTTGATCATCGACAGCAGATTTAATGATAAATATGATTTAGCAGATTCTATTTCTTGATTCCAGACTCCTGATATCTTGTCTCCCTACTCGCTCTTCAAACTCTTTACCGGGTTAGCCAACGCGGCTTTTATAGATTGGAAGCTGATGGTAATAAACGCGATTACCATTGCTCCTGCCCCTGCAGATGCGATGATCCACCATTTGATGCCATCGCGGTAAGCAAAACCCGATAGCCAATGCTGCATGGCAAACCATGCCAGCGGCGATGCTATCAGGATAGATATTACCACAAGTTTTATAAAATCTTTAGAGAGCATACCTACTATGATAGATACGTTGGCGCCCAATACCTTACGGATGCCTATTTCTTTGGTACGCTGTTCGGCAGCGTAAGCGGCCAGGCCAAATAGGCCAAGGCAGGCTATCACTATTGCCATGGTAGTGAACGAAACGAAGATCTTCCCGATGCGCTGCTCCGTGCGGTAAGTGGCGTCAAATTCCTCGTCCATAAATGAATACTGGAACGGCATATTTGGCGACACAGACTGCCACTTGGTTTTTATTTGGGCGATAAGGCCTGTAACATCCGCGGTGTTTAACTGTACGGACAGTGCGTCTGTATTGGTTGTAAGCTCAAATACCAACGGGGTAACATTCTCGCGCAGCGAATTGAAATTAAAATCCTTAACCACGCCAACTATATGCACCTGTTTTAGTATTGATGCTTTTTGATCCATCGGCAGGTAAAGTTCTTTACCTATTGGGTTGGCAAAGCCAAGTTGCCGCGCGGCAGATTCATTGATCATTACAGAAGCCGAATCGGTAGACATTTCTTTAGAAAAGTTACGGCCGGCAGCAACTTTCATCCCCATAGTTGGGATATAATCGTTATCCACTCCCCAAAACTGGGTAGATAAAGCGGTTTTGGCATCGCGTGCCTGGCTGGTAAAAAAAGTGGTGCTGTTACGGTAATTAGCGGTTGGTATAAAACCGCTTAGCGTAGCATTTTTAACACCGGGCAAACGGTTTAATTCTTCCTTTAAAACTTTGGCTTGGTCATTTAAAGTACCTGTTCCTTTTATAATAAGCACGTGGTCGCGATTGTAGCCCAGGTCTTTATTCTGGATGTACTTAAGCTGATTGTAGATCACCATGGTACCGATGATCAAAAAGATAGAGATAGAGAACTGGAACACCACCAAAAAACTACGCAGAAAACCGCCTTTAAAGCCTGATGCCAGTTTTCCCTTTAACACATCAATAGGCTGGAATGCCGACAGGAAAAATGCCGGGTATGATCCTGCAAGGCCGCCTATAACCAACACACCACCCAGCAAAACGGGCACCAACCATATGAAAGTTTGTGCGGTAAAAGCTAATTCTTTACCCGATGTATCGTTAAAATAAGGCAGCAATGCCCACGCGGCAACAACGCCTATCACCGTGGCTATAAAGGTTACGATAACAGACTCTGACAAAAACTGCATGATGAGCATTTTTCGTGGCGAGCCAAGCACCTTGCGTACCCCAACTTCCTTAGCACGGTTTGATGAACGGGCGGTGCTCAGGTTCATGAAATTTACGCAGGCTATCAGCAATATAAATATCGCTACAGCCAAAAAGATATACACGTACTGAATGTTGCTATTATTGCCCAACTCGCCGATCCTGTTTGATTTGAGGTGGATATCATTTAATGGGGTAAGGTTCATTTTAAAATAACTGCCCGTTTTCAAAAACTGATCGTAACTCATGCGGATAGCAGGCTCTAACTGGGCGCCGACATACTTCCTCACCATATTTGGGAACTTCGCCTCTAAGGTATTAGCGTTTGCGCCCGGTCTTAGCAATACGTATGTATTGTAATTATTGCTTAACCAGTTATCTGTTTTACTATCTTCCAACGATATCATGGACAAGTAAATACCAAACCTGAAGTGCGATTGCGTTGGGATGTCTTTGATAACCCCTGTTACTTTAAAGTTCAGCGTATCGTTCATCACCAAGGTTTTGCCAACCGCGTTGGTGGTGTTAAAATATTTTTTGGCGATGGTCTGGTTAATTACCACGCTGTTTGGCGATTTTAAGGCAGTGTTGGGGTCGCCCTGGATCATAGGCAGGGTAAACACACTAAACAAGTCAGGGTCGGCATAAACAATGTTTTCTTCCTGTACGTTTTGGTCGCCTTTACGAATTTTGTAATCGCCATGAATCCGCAACCGCACGGTTTTTTCTACTTCCGGTAAATCGGCCAGAAAAGCAGCTGCCAATGGCGCAGGGCTTTGGGCGAACGAACGGTCGCTGCCACCAAATTTGATGTCGTTGTTTACGCGGTAAATTCGGTCTATTTTAGTGTTGAACTTATCGTACCCCAACTCATCTATCACGTAAAAAACAATAAGCATGCAAACGCATAAACCCATTGCAAGGCCCAAAACGTTGATAATGGTGAAGCCCTTGTTTTTTTTCAGGCTCCTGAAGGCCGTTTTTAAATAATTTCTAAACATGATATGGAAGGTATAAGGTAATCCCGATAGCTATCGGGACAATAAATCTCTAATTAATTACTCGCTGCGCAAACTTTTTACCGGGTTGGCCAATGCCGCCTTAACCGATTGAAAGCTTACCGTTATAAATGCTACCATTAGGGCAAGTGCGCCTGCCACTACAAACACCCACCAGTGGATCTCTACCCGGTAAGCAAATTCCTGTAGCCACTTATGCATGGCGTACCAGGTTATGGGTACCGCTATAATAATAGACAAGCTAACCAATTTTAAAAACTGTGCAGATAACATCCCGGTTATACTGCCTGATGATGCGCCCAGTACCTTACGGATGCCGATCTCTTTTACCCTTTGACGAATGCTGAATGCCGATAAGCCGAACAAGCCTAAACTTGCTATGACAACCGCAAGTATGGCAAACGAAGTAAATATTTTGCCTGTGCGTGCCTCGTTAACGTAAAGTTGCGCAAACTGGTCGTCCAAAAAGGTGTAGCTAAAGGGACTATCGGCATGGTAATCGGCCCATTGTTGTTTGATATCTGATAGTAAACCTGCTACATCGGCGGTTTTCACTTTTACCATTATAGTGCCGTTGCTGTGGCCGTAAAGCATCATTAAAGGCGCTATTTTTTCTTTGGCCGATGAGTAATGGAAATCTTTAACCACCCCCACTATTGTAAACTCATGCTGGCCCGACCTTACAATAGTTTTGCCTATCGGGTCGGCCTTTATGCCCAGTTCCTTAACGGTTGTTTCGTTCACAATTACGGCTGATGAATCTCCGGGGGATGCGGGCGAAAAATTACGACCCGCCGCCATTTTCATACCCATGGTTGGCAGATAGCTATCATCAATATGATATATTGCAGCGTGGATCTCGCTGTGTGCCGCATCGGCAGTGGTTGATTTTAGGTAGATCTGTGTGCCATCGCTTGTGCGTACCGGTACATCGCTGGAGATGGTGGCGTTAACTACCTGCTTATTTTGTAATAGCTGGTTCTTAAACGGCTCCAGGTTATTTTTTAAAGTGTAAGTATCGTTAATAACCAGGATCTGCTCTTTATCGTAACCCAGCTTTTGGTTTTGCATGTAGTGCAACTGCTGGTAAACGATGATGGTACCGATGATGAACATGGTTGATATGGCAAACTGGAAAACGATGAGCCCGCTGCGTAATACGCTTTTGCTGTTTTGCGAATTGGTGTTGCCCTTTAGCACACTCAATATCTTGAACGAAGAGATAAAGAATGCCGGGTAAATCCCCGCGGCTACACCAACGATTAAGGCAATAAGCAATTCGATAAGTAAAGCTTTATAATTTAAATAGAACTGAATGGTGGTGTTTTTACCCGCAACATCGTTAAAGTACGGCAGCAACAGGTAAACCATAACCAAAGCAAAAACCATTGCCATAAGGGTGAGCATGATCGACTCTGCTAAAAACTGGTTAACCAGGCTACTTTTCAACGAACCCAACACCTTACGGATGCCTACTTCTTTGGAGCGTTTTGCAGATGCCGCTGTAGAAAGGTTTGTAAAATTGATACAAGCCAGGACGAGGATAAAAAAGGCTAATACGCCAAATATGTAAATGTAGTTGATATCGCCGTTTGCTTCGCGCTCAAATTTAGTGTGCGAGTACAGATGGATATCGGTAACCGGCTGTAAATTGAAGAGGAATGTATTGACCGATTTCTGTGCTTCAGCAAGGCTTACACCCATATCGCGCTGAATTTCGGGAACCACATATTTGGCAACAAGTTGCGGGAATTGTGCTTCCAGCTTTTTAGGGTCGGCATTTTTGTTGAGCAACAGGTAGGTGTAGTACCCCAGGTTGCTCCAGGTTTGTTGCCTTCCGGCGGTATAAGTGATCATGCTGGTAAAACCGTCTGCATGGAAATGCGAATTATCCGGCACTTTATCAAGCACACCAGTAACTTTCATACTTTTATCGCCCACGGTCAGCATTTTGCCTAAAGCGGATGCGTCACCAAAATATTTCTTAGCCATCACTTTATTTAGTACAATAGCATTTGGTTCGGCAAGGCAGTTTTTTGCATCACCTTCTAACAAAGGGATAGAAAACACCTGCAAAAAGTTTGCATCTGCCATAGAAATATTGGTTTCTTTAAACTGCTGTGTGGCGGTTTTAACAAACAATGGGGGTAGGTTTGATAAACGTGTAAACGATGCAATTTCAGGATAAGCATTTTTCATGCCCTCGCCTACCGCAATATCTACTATCGGGTAACTATCGTTACCGGCATTGCCAATGGTAACCAGGTTTACCCGGTAAAGCTGCCTGGCATTTTTGGAATAAGTATCGTAAGTAAGCTCCTGGTACAGGTAGCCGGTAATAAGCATACAACAGGCAAGGCCAACAGCCAAACCAAACATATTTATGAACGAGAATACCTTGTTTTTAGTAAGGCTCCTCCATGCTATGAGTATATAATTCTTTATCATGATACCATGATATATCTAAAAGCAATACCAAATTCATAAATCATTAATAATCAATAATATAATATACGTACGAAACGCTTCGTGTGTTCGTTATCGTAACAACTATTGTTCGGTTATGATACAATTTATTTTCTGTAATAAATTAAAAAGCCCGGCCTCAAACTTTAAGTTTAAAGGCCGGGCTTTTTAATGACCATATCGGGTGTTTATTTTGATGATACATTAACGGTTCCATCACCACGTACTTCAACCAGTGCGCCGCCGCCATTAAGTTTGCCGTTAACACGTTCTTTCTCTTTGTTGCCTTCAAATTTGCCGTTCATGCTAAAGTTTACGTTGTTGCCGCGAAGGTCAACATCCACTCCCTGGCTTGCCGGTAGTTGCAAGTCTACATGGCCCGAGTTAGCATCAATTTTAACATACTTACCTACACGCAGCATTTGCACATGCATGCTGCCCGCACTTGTTGATGCATCTACGCTGCCGCTCATGCCCATCAGGTTTACACTACCGCCGCTTGTGCCGGTAATAATTTCGCCATCTATGTTACTGCCGCGTACGCTGCCGCCGCTGGTTTTAGCATCTATAATGCCTTTAAGGTCGGTTAGGTTTAACGAGCCGCCGCTGGTTTCTAAACGGATCTTGCCGCTGCAATCGCTTGCTGTAACGCTGCCCCCGCTTGTTTCCAGGTCGATATTAGGTTTACAACCCGCAACGTTAATGCTGCCGCCACTGGTTTCACCTTTGATAATACCGGTTAGGTCTGTTGCAGAGATACTGCCACCGCTGGTTTCAAAATTTTGATCGCCAATAAGGTTTTTCAAATGCAGGCTGCCACCGCTGGTGTTAAGGTTTGTAGTTGTGTTAGCATTCACATAAACTTTAAAGCCAATACTTAACGATTTGCGCCAGTTCATGTTATTCCTGCGGCTTTTTGCTGTGGCGTGCAGTTCGCCGCCATGGATATCGATATCAAGGATATAATCTTCTTCGAGGCGTTTTTTAATTTCTTCTTTGGTAAGCTGCTGGTTGTTATTACCAACTACATATACATCCACATGTGGCTGCTCGGTGCCGCCTGTTACAGATATACTGCCGCCACTGGTGTTTACAAATACTTGCTTAATGCCATCGTTAGCTAACGACCGGGTATAGTAAGGCGTTTTGCTATCCTGTGCCGATGCAATACAAAACGGCGCTGCCATGAGTACTAAAAGGAAATACTTTTTCATAATATGTTTGAGTTTATAATAAGACCGCTTTTTTATCGAATAGGTTGCATGGGGGGAGAAAAAGTTAATAGTTGATGGTTCATAGATCATAGACGAAGTAGTTTAATAGATGGTCTTTAACACTTTTTTTTGAAAGCCTTTTCCTACTATTAACCATGAACTATCAACCATGAACCATAAAAACCTACTCGCTTTTCAGGCTCTTTACCGGATTATTTAGTGCAGCTTTTGTGGCTTGTACGCTAACCGTTGCCAATGCTACAAGGGCAGCGCCGCCGCCGGCCAGCAGGAAAACCCACCAGTTGATGTTTATTTTGTAAGCAAAATCCTGCAGCCATTTATCCATGGCAAACCAGGCTACAGGGCAGGCAATCATTGTTGCGATGATCACCAGTTTCATCAGGTCGGTGCTTAGTAAGCTTACAATATTGGCAACGCTGGCGCCGAGTACCTTGCGGATGCCTATCTCTTTTACCCTTTGCTCGGCAGTAAACGTTACCAAACCGAATAACCCAAGGCAGGCAATGCTGATAGCCAGGATGGTAAATATCAACAGGATAGTACCCTGTTTTTTTTCAGTTTGATATTGGGCGGCAAAGTTTTGGTCGAGGAAATGGAACTCGGCCTTGTTCTCAATATCAAATGTGCTGTACACTTTAGAAATATAATTTAACGACGCCTGCACATTACCCCTGCCAATACGGATGTATAAATTGTCTTTATCCTTTGCTTCGGTAGGCAACTCCATGGTCATAGGTGCAATTTTGTGCTGTAACGAATAGGTGTTAAAATCTTTCACTACACCAACAATTGTTTGCTCTATCACTTTGCCCTGCTGGTTAACACCCGTACGTACGCGTTTGCCAACGGCATCTTTCCAGCCTAGTTCTTTTACTAAAGTTTCGTTCACCAAAATGGCATCGGTAACATCGCTGGTTATATTTTTAGAAAAATTTCGGCCGCCCGCCATCTTAATTTGCAGGGTGGGGATAAAATCCTCATCTATTTGCAGGTTTTGCACAATCTTAGATTCGGATGTGGGTTTACCATCCGGGCCAAGGTTAAAATCGCCGCCGCCTATATTATTGTTCCCTATCGGGTTACCGGCAACACCAACCGCTTCAATGGCCGGGTTTAGTAAAAGCTGTTGTTTAAGGGCATCTACCTTGCCGCGTACCTCGCGGTTGTTAACGTGGAAGGTTAATGTTTGTGCTTTGTTAAAACCCAGGTCGCGTTTTTGGAAATAATTTAGTTGCTGATAGATAACGCATGAGCCGGCTATCATCACTATGGTGATCACAAACTGGAACACCACTAACGATTTCCTGAACAGGATGGTTGAGAGCTGGTTGCCCAACTGCCCCTTCATAGCCGAGATAGTTTTAAATCCCGACAGGAACAAAGCCGGATAAATACCGCTCAATACACCTGCTATCAAACTAAAGCCAGCAAATGCCGTGATAGTTTTCACCGCGCCAAACTGAAGCAGGGTAAGTGTTTTGCCCGATAGCTGGTTAAAATAAGGTAACGCGAACTGGATGATTGCTGCCGCTATCAATGTAGCGATAAAGGTAAGCAGGATACATTCGGCAAAAAACATCACCATCAGTTGCTTCCTGTCAGATCCGATCACTTTGCGCACCCCAATTTCCTTTACACGGATGGACGACCTTGCGGTAGTAAGGTTTACGTAGTTGATGATTGCGATGATCAGTATCAGCAATGCGGTTATGCTGAACACGTATACATACGTGATATTGCCGTTAGATCCCAATTCGTAGCTAAGGTTAGACCGCAGGTGGATATCTGTCAATGGTTGCAACTGCATGGTAAACTTCATTGGGCCAAGATCATTTTTGATGTGTTTGTTGAAAAAAGCACCTCCTGCAGCTTCAATTGCTTTATAATCGTCGTGATTTTTTAGCAGCACATAAGTGTATAGGTTCGAGTTACCCCAGTTGCCCCCGTAACCGTTCATGTGGTCGGCGGGGAATGCACGCAAAGCTTTAAAGGTGAAATGCGAGTTTACCGGCACATCGGCAATAACGCCCGTTACGGTTGTAGGCTGCCCATCTACCTGGATGGTTTTATTGAGCGCTGTCGATGCATCGCCAAAAAGGTTCTCGGCCAGGGTTTTGGTTAATACGATGGTTTGCGATTTTGCCAGTGCGTTTTTTTCATCGCCATATAAAAATGGGTAACTAAATATATTAAAGATGCTATTGTCGGTAAGCAACATGCTGCCTTCAGTAATTGTTTTATCGCCATAAGTGATTTTGCCACCACCTTCAGCATCGATCCGCACGGCATCAACCACCTGCGGGAATTCCGATTTTAGCGTAGGCGCGTAGGGAGCCGAGGTTATTGCCAGGTCAAACTTACCACCGTTCCATTGCCCGTGCTGTGCTACGCGAAAAACCCGTTCGGCTTTGGTATTGTAGCGATCATAGCTCCACTCATCAGTAACATATAGGGTAATTAACCAAAAGGCGGCAATGCCCATGGCAAGGCCAAATATGTTTATGAAGGAAAATGCTTTGTGTTTTTGCAAGTTCCTCCATGCTATTTTAAAGTAGTTTCTGATCATGGCAATGCTGTTTGACCGATATAAACTTAAATAAAATGCCACATATATAATAATCTAATTATCAATTAATTAGCATAATTAAATATGTGGCAATACGTACGCATCTGTAACAGTACGTGTTCGGTTACGATACAGTTGGACGAATAGAATCAAGAGCCAAGATACAAGAGTCAAGACTAAACGGTATATCTTGACCCTTGATTCTATCATACTCCTATTCGCTTCTTAAACTTTTCACCGGGTTGGCCATGGCGGCCTTTACCGATTGAAAACTGATGGTAACTAATGCTATGGTTACAGCAGACAGCCCCGATAAAAGGAATATCCACCAACTGATATCAACACGATAGGCAAAGCCCTGTAACCAATTGTAAATGGCATACCAGGCAATGGGCGAGGCAATAACAATGGCTATGACAACCAGGCTTATAAAATCCTTGCTCATCATTGCTACAATGTTGGCTGCGCTTGCCCCTAAAACTTTGCGTACACCAATTTCTTTAACCCGCTGCTGCGCGGTAAAAGTGGCCAGGCCAAATAAGCCCATGCACGATATAAATATGGCAATGCCCATTGCAATGCTCATTAGTTGGGAAGTTTTTTGTTCCTTGTCGTAAAACCCGGCTATTTGTTCATCAAAAAACTTGTACTCAAATTTTTCATTAGGATATATCTCTTTTGATGCTTTTTCAATTTGGGCAATAGCCTTTTTCAGGTCATCGGCATTTTTACCTTTTGTTGCCAGCTTTATGCTGATGGTTTTTTCAGTATCCTTAACCGAGCCCATAAAAAACGGTTCGATGGCTTCATGTAATGATACGGAGTGGAAATCTTTTATCACACCTACTATAGGCCTTTCCGAATCCTTTACATCTACACCTGTCAGGATGGTTTTCCCTATCGCATCTGCAGGGTGTCTAAAACCTAAAGCCTTGGCAAAAGATTCGGTTATTAAAAATTCCTGCAGGGTATCAGTGCGCATTAAATTGCGCCCGGCTATAATTTTCAAGCCAAATAGGGGCACATAATTTTCGTCGCAGGTTTCAAATGATGTGCGGTCTAATTTAACCACGCCATTTGCACCATTATATTTAACATAGGTGCCGGGGTGCCCGTATGCTGCCGGTGTTACACGATGCTGGCTAACCAATAACACGCCCGATAGCTGTTTAATCCTATCGGCAAAAACATTAAGCTCATCGTTGCCGCCGCTCCAGCCAACATGTGTGGTAATGATGGCATCTTTATTAAACCCAAGGTCCTTATTTAAAATAAAATGGATCTGGCGGCCAATGGCAACCGTGCCAATAATAAACACCAACGACACCGTAAACTGAAACACAATAAGGGTTTTGCGCAGGTATTTTTTGCCGTTCGGCATTTGCGCACCCTGCCCCTTTAAGCTTATTGCCGGTAAATAGGCCGATAATACCCTTGCCGGGTAAATACCTGCCAGCAAGGCGGTAAATATGGTTACCGCAATTAAAAAGACAAGCACCGATGGTTCGAACAAATTTAATGCAACACCCTGTGGTATCAGGTTCTGCATAGCGGCAATTACCGGGTTGGCTATTATTACCGAAACCAATATCGCGGCTATGGTAACCAAAAAGGTTTCTGTTAAAAATTGAATGGTGAGGCTTAATTTACTACTGCCCAATACCTTGCGCACTCCCACCTCTTTCGCCCTGCGCAGCGATTGCGCGGTAGAAAGGTTTACAAAATTGATAACCGCGATTATTAAAATAAATGCGGCAATCCCCATTAAACCATATAGTGTTGGTAAATGCGCTTTGCGTGTATAAGTATCCTGGTATGCGCTATTAAAGTGGACATCGGCTAGCGGCTGGAGCAATAGTTCGGTTTTAAAGCCCGGCGGTATTTTAACATGGGCTTTTACAAAAGCCGGGAACTTTTTTACCATCTGCGCAGGCGTTACGCCTTTTGCCAGCTTTACATAACCCTGCGAGTTTGAATCCCAGAAGGTCCAGCGCTGCAGGTCGAGATGGTTTTTTAAGAAGCTTTGCTGAATGGTGGCAAATGAAATAAAATCCTTAAAAATGAAATCGGAGTTCTTGCCCAGATCCTTTACAATACCCGATACAGTGAGGTGCAGCGAATCTTGGTAGATAACCTCCTTACCTATAATACTTTGCGGGTCAATATCGCCAAAGTATATTTTCGCTTTTTTTTCAGACAGTACAACCTTAAAGGGTTCTTTTAAAGCCGTCGCCGCATTGCCTGCAAGCCATTTATATTTAAAAATATCAAAGTATTGTGGATCCGTAATTACTATATCAGAGATCTCCCGGGAAGCCTCAAATTTTTTTGGGGATTTGCCGTATGGTATAGTAACTTTAAATGCATAGTTGTAAAAGGCGGTTACGCTTTCAAACCCAGCTAATTCATTTCGCATGGTTATTGGCAAAGCGGGAATAGTGCCCGCCTCGCTATCCTCTACCCCACTGGCATTGCGTAGTGAAGCTACAACCCTGTAGATACGCTCCTTATCCGGATGAAAGGTATCGTAACTTAATTCGAAGCTGGTAATCAGATAAATAATTAAACAAGCACAGATGCCGAGCGAAAGACCGAGTACATTTATACCCGTGTACACTTTGTTCCGGCTAATGCTTCGCCAGGCAATTTTGAAGTGGGTTTTCAACATAATATTTTAAATTTTACAAGCTAAAAGGAAATTTTTATTCTTCCAATCACTGATTAATTTACTCACTCCTCAAGCTCTTAACCGGGTTGGCCAGCGCGGCCTTAACCGATTGTATGCTGATAGTTGCCAGCGCTATGAGCGATGCCCCGCCGCCGGCAAAAAGGAACACCAGCCAGCCGATGTTAATTTTGTAGGCAAAATCCTGCAGCCAGGTATTCATGGCAAACCAGGCTATCGGCATGGCTATCACAATGGCGATGATGATAAGTACCATAAACTCCGTTGCCAGCAGGCTGATGATCTTGGCAACGCTTGCACCAAGTACCTTGCGGATGCCTATCTCCCTTGTTTTTACCTGTGCCGAGTAAGTTGCCAGGCCGAACAAGCCCAGGCACGATATCACAATGGCGATGGTTGCGAACAGATTAAATAACGAGCCTTGCTTTTGCTCCATGGTGTACATTTTACTGTAGGTTTCATCCAAAAAAGCGTAATTGAAAGGTACCTCGTTATTGTATTGCTTCCACGACGCAAGTGCCGCGGCTATGGCTTTTTGCGCGTCGCGGCCGGTAGTTTTTACATACACCTTCCAGCAATAGTTGGGCTGATATTGGAATACCGCAGGCTCTATCTTTTTATGAATGGTGTTAAAATGGAAATCTTTCACCACCCCTATGATACTGCCGTTACGCGCCTGTACGCGCAGGCGTTTACCTATAGGGTTGGTAAGCCCCATTTCTTTAACAGCGGTTTCATTTACAATAAAGTGTGCAGAATCTGCAACCGAACCTGTGAAATTATTGCCTGATACCAGCTTCATTTTAAAGAACGGGATAAGATCTTTATCGGCAAAAACCTGGTTGAACCACATATTTGAGTTTGCCGGCTTGCCATCCCAGTCGTTGTCGCCGGTAGCACTGCCATCGGTAATAATATCACGCCCGGCACGGGTCACAGAAATTACCGCTGGGTTTTTAAGCAACTCGGTTTTTACGACATCAAAGTTCTTTTGCATATCGTTACGCATGCTGAACGAGAACACATTTTCTTTATCATACCCCAAGTTTTTGTTGCGGATAAACCTTAACTGGTTGCCTATTACCAAGGTGCCGATAATAAGAATAATGGATGCAGAGAACTGCAACACTACCAGGATCCTGCGGAACGCTACATTACCGATACTTACCGAGATCTTTCCCTTCAACGCTTTCAATGGTTCGAAAGAAGAAAGCAGCAATGCCGGGTAGATACTTGACGCGGCAAGTGTACCTACCAAGGTTAAGATGATACAAAGCCAGATGTTGTAATTTGACAGATCTAAGGCTATCTGTTTGCCCGAGAACTGGTTAAATTGCGGTAATAATACGACCATCAGTACAAAAGCAAAAACGGAGGCTATTACGAACAGCAAGGCGGTCTCTACCATAAACTGCATAAATAGCTGGAACTTACCCGCCCCTATTATCTTACGCATGCTCACTTCTTTGGCACGCAGCATAGAACGCGCAGTAGAAAGGTTTACATAATTGATACAAGCAATGATCAATATCATTAATGCTACTATAGCGAATGTACTCACGGTAGACATGCCGCCATCCGTACCATCAGCTTTGTACAAGTGCATTTTTAACAACGGCTGGGTTAGGTATGGTACGGGGGCATCAACCGGGTTTTGGCGCTCATGAATAGCCTGGAGCTTTTTCTCTAAAGCTACAGTGTTTACATTATCGTTTTTCAGCAAAAGGTAAGTTTCGAACGCAAACTGGCTCCAGTCTGCATCCATAGATGATACAATAGTTTTGTTATCGTAGCTCTTTTTGTTTTTCACATAAGCCAGGTCGTTAAACCTTGATATGGGCATTAAAACATGGTATTGAAAACTTGAAGTTGCAGGATAATCGGCAATTACACCGGTTACCTTATTCTGCTCGTCCTGGCCTGTTAGTACTACCTTGCCAATCGGGTCTTCATTATCGAAATATTTTTTGGCGGTACTTTCGGTGATCACTATCGAGCTGTTATCAGGGAACGGATTGCGCTTGTCGCCTTTTATCAGGTTAAAATCAAATACGGTAAAGTACGATGGATCGGTATAAGCGAAGTTGGTTTCATAAAAAACTTTGTCTTTGTATTTAAACGGGGCATCGCCCAGCGGCATAATGCGCACAGCATCCTTCACCTCAGGGATCTCGCTTTTTGCAAATGTAGCAACCGGAGCAATGATGTGGCTAAAGATCTGCTTGCTGATACCTGTACCACCCACAATACCCACTTTAAAGATATTTTTAGCTTTGGAGTTGTTTTTATCAAAGCTCAATTCATCCTGCACCCAAAGCAACATAAACAGGCCCACAACAAGGCCCACCGTTAAACCCGCTACATTTATAGTAGCGTAAAACTTGTTTTGAGTGATGTTGCGCCAGGCGGTTTTTATATAGTTTCTTATCATGATATATCTTTATTGAAAATTCTAAACTTTAAATTTTAAAGACCGTTCCTTATCGCTACTCACTTCTTAAACTCTTCACCGGGTTGGTAAGGGCGGCCTTTACCGCCTGGAAACTAACCGTTATGACAGATATAAGCGTAGTTACAAACGCTGCTGAAGCGAACACCCAAACGCTGATCTCTACGCGGTACGAGTAACCTTGCAGCCACATATGCATCAGGTACCAGGCTGTTGGAGTTGCGAACAGGAACGAGATACCAACCAGTGTTAAAAAATCTTTCGACAGCATGGTGGTAACGCCCATTACGGAAGCACCCAACACCTTGCGCACGCCAATTTCTTTGATGCGGTTTTGGGCCATATAGGTGGCCAGGCCAAACAAGCCAAGGCACGATATAAATATGGTAAGGCCTGCAAACAGGGTTGCCAGTGTGCCTATGCGTTGTTCGTCGGCGAATTTTTTGCTGTATTCATCATCAACAAAGTGGTAATCGAACGGGTATTCGGAATTGTATTTTTTGAAAACGCCTTCGGCCAGTTTAAGGTTTTCGGCGGTGGTATGCTGCGGGTTAAGTTTGTAATGGATGACCTGAAACCAAGATTTAGGCCCCTGGATCACCATTGGCCTAACCGGCTCGTACGGCGATTGCAGGATAAAATCTTTGATCACTCCAACTACTTTAAGTTTGGTTTCGCTGTTTTTTACGATTTGCCCTATCGGGTCTTTAAAGCCCATGGTTTTTACCGCGGCCTCGTTCAACAATACTGCCGTTGAATCTGACGGGTAAGTTTTTATATCGATATCACGGCCTGCCACAATTTTAAGGTTCATGGTTTTGGTAAAATCGGCATCAACGTTAAACATGTTGAAGTCGAGCTTCGCCCCTTCCTGCTTACCTTCCCAAGAGTAATCCCAGGTATCGCTCCAGCCCTCCGTCATAGGCGCGCTGGTTTTAGTGACTGCAGTGGCAGCCCCGCTTGTTACCAGTTCGTTACGGATAAGCGCGTAGTTTTTACTAACCGTGCCCGACATAAAGGTGTACACCAGGTTATCTTTTTTATAACCTGTATCACGGTTTTGGGCGTAATCTAACTGTTGCTTTACTATAATGGTGGAGATGATAAGTACGATAGCGAACCAAAATTGCGTCACCACCAAAACCTTACGTGGAGAGAATACAGCCTTGGCAGCTTTAAAAGTCCCTTTTAATACTTTTACCGGCGCGAACGACGACAGGTACAATGCAGGGTAACTACCGGACACTATCCCCGTAAATAGGATAAATGAGAATACAAGAAGCCAGAATACCGGGCTTGCAAACGGGATAAATAATTGCTTTTCGGTAAGGAGGTTGAAAGACGGCAGGGAAACCTCGAGTATCACCAATGCAACTGCGCCGGATATAAGGGAGATCATGATAGATTCGCCCAGAAACTGTGCGATAAGACTTGCCTTTGACGCGCCCACAACCTTACGGATGCCCACCTCTTTAGCGCGTTTTTCGCTTCGGGCGGTGCTCAGATTCATGAAGTTGATACAGGCTATCAGCAATATTAAACCCGCAATAATGCTAAACAACCTAATAATGGTTATACGGCCGCCAACAATCTTTCCATTCTCGAATTTCGAATACAGCCGCCATTTGGTTATTGGGTGCATAAACACATCGATATCCTTAATTTCTGAATGGGTGCGGGTGATGTTTTTAACCTGATTATCCGCGTAAGCTTCGGTAACACCCGGCTTTAACATTACATAAGTTTGTACCGAATTATTGCCCCAGTTCTTGTCCTCGTGGCCGTTTATTTTTTCCCAATAGGTCCATGGCATCAGGTACTCAAAATCAAAACGGGTGTTGTTTGGCAGGTCTTTCATCACACCGGTCACAGTGAAATAATCTACGCTATCTATCTTAATGGTTTTACCCATGGCATCGGCATCACCAAATAACTTCTTTGAGGCTTTCTCTGTAATGACAATATTTTTCATGCTGTTAAGGGCACTTTTGCTATTGCCTTTAACCAGCGGGAAGCTGAACATAGTAAGAAAATCGGGGTCGACGTGGAAGCCTTGCAGCGTTAAACGTTTATCGCCGATTGAGAATAAATAATTAGCCCGGTCGGTGCGCGATGCCTGCTCTACCTGCGGATAATCCTGCTTAAGGGCCTTCATCATTGGCTTTGGCGTAGTACCCCAGCAAATCATTTTTCCATCAAAAAACGACTTGTTGTACATTTGAAACAAGCGATCTTTACCGGTGTGGAACTGATCGTAACTCACTTCGTTTTGCACCCAAAACAATATCAGCGCCGCGCTTGCCATACCAACCGCCAGGCCGGCAATATTTATCCCGGTAAACGTTTTGTTTTTTAACAGGTTACGCCAGGTAACTTTTAAATAATTCTTAAACATGCGTTACAATTTATATGGTCTTGATTCTTGACTCTTATTTCTTGGTTCTCAAAAAACTATTCATTCTTCAAACTATTAACCGGGTTTGCCAGCGCGGCCTTAACCGATTGAAAGCTGATAGTTACAAATGCGATGACCAGCGCTCCCAAACCTGCCGCGGCAATTACCCACCAATGGATAGTTACGCGGTAGGCAAAATCCTGTAGCCACTTGTTCATCACAAACCACGCAAACGGCGACGCGGTTACAATGGCAATGCACACCAGCTTTATAAAATCTTTTGATAACATGGCTACTATAATGCTTACATCGGCGCCTAATACTTTGCGGATGCCTATTTCTTTGGTGCGTTGCTCGGCAGCATAGGCCGCCAGGCCAAACAAACCAAGGCAGGCAATAATGATAGCCAGTGATGTGAATATGGCGAAGATCTGCCCGATGCGTTGTTCTGAGCGGTACGACGCTTCAAAGTCCTGATCCATAAAAGAGTAATCGATCTGCACACCCGGTGATAGGCTGTTCCATTTTTCTTTTACCTGTGCCATTAGGCCGGTAATGTTTGATGTGCTTACGCGGATGGCCAATGCGCCGGGGTTTTCGCCGTAGGTAAGTACAATCGGTTCAATTTTTTCGCGGAGCGAGTTAAAATGAAAATCTTTTACAACGCCCACAATGTGGCATTCCTTTACATTTGGTGTACTGCCTTTACGGTCGCCACCTAATGATTGGTAAACGGTTTTATTGATCGGGTCGGCAAAGCCCAGGAACTTCGCGGCAGCTTCGTTGATGATAACGGCAGATGAATCTGTCTGCATGGCTTTTGAGAAGTTACGCCCCTTTGCCATTTTCATATCCATGGTTGGGATATAATCGGCATCAACCTGCCAGCTTTGCGGGAACAGAGATTTCTTTTGGTCGTAAGTAGCATCTTTGAAATAAATACGGGTATTGCGCCAGCCGTTGGTAGGCAAAAAGCCAGTCATGGTGGTTTCTTTTACGCCCGGTAGTTCGGCAAGGCCTTGTTTAAATACGCCCGCCTGCTGGTTAAGCTCACCCAGGTTTTTCACCACAAGCACCTGGTTCCGGTTATAACCCAGGTTTTTGGTTTGAATAAAGTTTAATTGATTGTAAATAACCAATGTACCGATGATCAACAGTATCGACACAAAAAATTGGAATACCACCAAAAAGCTGCGTAAACCACCACCTTTAAAACCTGCGGATAGCTTGCCCTTCAATACATCTATAGGTTGAAACGCTGATAGAAAGAATGCCGGGTACGAGCCCGCTAACGAACCAATAACCAACACAATAGCCAGTAGAGATGGCACTAACCACCTAAGTGAATCAACCGTAAGGACGATCTCTTTACCGGATAACCGGTTGAAGGAGGGCAATAATATGGCTGCCGCTACAATTGCGATAACAGTAGCTACAAATGTGATAAGAATAGACTCGGCGAGGAACTGGAAAATAAGGTGCTTGCGCGATGAACCCATCACCTTGCGCACCCCTACCTCTTTAGCACGATTTGATGAACGGGCGGTGCTTAGGTTCATGAAGTTTACACAGGCTATCAGCAATATAAATATGGCGATGGCCGAAAAGATATAAACGTATTGCATGGTGCTGTTAGGCCCGAGTTCGCCGCTCAGGTTCGAGTTTAGGTGAATATCTGTCAACGCAGTCAAATTCATTCTGAAATGGCTGCCGCCCTTTTCAAACTGGGCAACGCTCATCCCCAGTTCAGATTGCATTTGCGCGCCGCTAAACTTTTGCAAAAACGCGGGGAAACTGGCGGCCAGCTTCGTGTAGTCTTTAGCGTCTTTTAACAATACATAAGTATTATAATCACTCCTTAGCCATTCGTTAGAGCGGCTGTCCGGGAAGGATTCCAGCGATACAAAAAAGTCGAAATTAAAGTGCGATTGTTTGGGCAGGTCTTTAATAACACCGGTTATTTTAAAGTTTTGTTTGTCGTTAAATACAATGGTCTTACCAACCGCATTTACAGTGTTGAAATATTTTTTAGCGGTACTTTCGGTAAGCACAACGGTATTAGGATCGGCCAATGCGTTTTTAGGATCGCCATCTATCATGGGTAGGGTAAACACATTGAAAATGTTGGCATCTACAAAACCTACCTTGTTTTCTACAATATTGATATTGCCTTTTTTAACGTGGGTTGTGCCGGCAGCTTTTATCCGCGTGGCATCTTCCACGTAAGGATATTCGGCCTTTAAGGTTTTAGCTAAGGGCGGCATGGCAACGGCGTATTGCACATTGTTTTCGCCAAGCTTAAGATCTTCGTTTACGCGAAAAATGCGGCTGGCCTTGGTGTTATAACGGTCATAGCTAAGCTCATCAACAACATAAAATACAATAAGCAGGCAGGTAGCCAAGCCTAAGGCAAGCCCCAATATATTAATAGTTGTAAAGCCTTTATTTTTATAAAGGCTACGGTAGGCGGTTTTTATGTAGTTTTTAAACATGATAGGTAGTGTTAAACACTGAAGTAATTTATTACCACTCGCACCGGAAGTTTTGGGTTAACTTTTACCGCTCGATAAGGCAATTATTGGGCAATTCTCAAGCAAACCCCTCCGCGTTTCGGGCGCGGAGAGGTAAGGCAGGAGGCACACTTAACTATATTAATTAAACTAAAAATAGGGCGTATTATACCATGATGTTTTCCATCACAGTCTGTCCATCCAACAGGCGGATGATACGGTGGCTGTAACGGGCATCATGCTCGGAGTGGGTAACCATTATAATGGTAGTACCTTGTTCGTTCAGGTCGGTTAGCAGTTCCATCACATCGTTACCGTTACTGCTATCCAGGTTACCTGTAGGCTCATCCGCAAGGATCAATTTTGGTTTGTTTACAACCGCACGGGCAATAGCCACACGCTGCTGCTGTCCACCCGATAACTGCTGCGGATAGTGGTTACGGCGGTGCATGATCTGCATTTTATCTAACACTTCTTCTACCCTTTTAACGCGCTCTGCAGTTGGTACGCCGGTATAGATCAAAGGCAATTCAACGTTTTCAAATACAGTAAGTTCATCGATAAGGTTAAAGCTCTGGAAAACGAAACCAATGTTGTGCTTGCGCAGGTCGGCACGTTTACGCTCATTAAAATGCGCAACTTCAATGTCGTTGAAAACATAGCTGCCTTCATCCGGGTCATCAAGCATACCCAAAATGTTTAGCAAGGTTGATTTACCGCAACCAGACGGGCCCATAATGGCCACAAACTCGCCGGTATCAACATGCATCGACAGCTTGTTAAGTGCAATGGTTTCTACCTCTTCGGTACGGTAAAACTTTTCAAGATTTTTAATTTTAATCATTTGGCCTCCCCAGCAGCTGGCTTTCGCCCGGCTGCCTTTTTGTTTAATTGTGATTTATGTTTTAATTAAGTTTATCTGTGTTATACCTCTTATACAAGACGCATCCCGTTTAAGAAGGTTACATCATATCGCTACTTTTTGAGTACAAGTTCCTGTATATCCCCATAGTTCTCGTAGCTCGAGGTGATTACCTTGTCGCCCGGCTTTAAGCCCGAGGTCACTTCGTAATAATCAGGGTTTTGACGGCCTATGGCGATGTCTGTTTTATAAGCAGTTTTGCCATCTTCGCTCACTTTAAAGATCCAGTTACCACCGGTTTGCTGGTAAAAACCACCCTTAGGTACCAATGTAGCTGTGGTCTCGTCGCTCAACGCTAAACGGATCTGCAAGGTTTGGCCCTTACGGATGCCTTTAGGCACTTCGCCAACAAACTGCATATCAACTTTGAAACGGCCGCTGGTTACCTGTGTAAATACCTTTTTAATGGTTAGCTTATATGTTTTACCCGCAAAGGCAAAATCGCCCATTAAGCCGTTATAAATCCTCGACAGGTAATGTTCTTCCACATCAACCTGTACTTTAAAACCGCCTTGTGCATCTATCTGCCCTAAATGTTCGCCTTTGTTTTTATTCTGGCCAACCTCGGCATCCATTGATGTTAACTGGCCATCTATCGGGGAACGAACGGTTAAGTCGGCAACTTTTTTGCGCATTAAAAGCAGGGTGCTTTTGTTGTGTGCATATTGCTCGCGCGCCTGCTCGTCTTCCTGGTGTATTAGGGTAGTGTCTTGTTTTAAAATCTGCGTGGTTAGTTTTTTGCGCCTTAACTGGTAGATGTAAGCATTTTCTGCCGCTTTATACTCCTGCAGGCCTATTGCTTTTTGGTCTAACAGTTTTTTATCGAGGGTGTAAACACGCTCGGCCTCTTTGTAAGCGTTATCCACATCGGCCATCTGGTTTAGTTTGGTGATGGTGTTTTGCTGGGCGTTATTATGAGAGATCTGCATTTGGGTTTGGGCCGCATAAACGGCAGTTTCCTGGTTAGCAAGGCTCAATTCAAGGTCGGTATTTGATAAACGGATGATCGGGTCGCCTTTTTTAAGGCTGGCGCCATCTTCTACATACTTCTCTTCTACGCGTCCGCCTTCTATCGCGTCAAGATATATGGTAGTAAGTGGTAACACCACGCCGTTAACCGGAATAAACTCCTGGAAGGCGCCTTTTTTAATTTCGCTTACGGTGATACGCTCTGTATCTACGTTCAATTTGCTTTTGCCCGATGTGAAAAATATACTGCCGGCAACCAAAACTACTACACCCGCAATACCGGCTATGGTCATCAGGCGCTTAGTGCTCCATTTCTGTTTTTGTATAACTCTATCCACTGTGTTTTATTAATATTTGACAATTGAATACAAAAACACATGCCACAAATTAAAATACTGTATTTCAGTAACTTATATTAAAAATACCATATTGCACCGTACGCTTCTGTTACAGCAAGTGTTCGGTATTGATACAGTGCGTTTTTAAGGCATATTATTTATGCTTCGTCAATCATAGTTGAATATCAGTATTATACTTAATATAGGCCAATTGGTACGATATTTCGTATCAAAATATTAAATTGCATGGGCAAATAGTACCGCTATATTTGGTGCTGTTATCCATGAACCAACCACTAATCACCACCAATAAATGATACTTAAAAAAGCAACCGTTTTAATTGTTGACGACGACCCCGATGTGCTTACGGCTGTTAAGTTATTGCTTAAAACAGAAACTAAAGAAATAATTACCGAAAAGAACCCGGAGAACATCAACTGGCTTTTACAAAAAAACGAGGTTGACCTGGTGCTGCTGGACATGAATTATAACAGCGCCATCAACACCGGTAACGAGGGTATTTACTGGTTGCGTAAAATAAAGGAATGGAAGCCGAACGTTTGCGTGATCATGATAACGGCATATGGCGATATTGACCTGGCCGTACGCTCGTTAAAAGAAGGCGCAAACGATTTTGTGGTAAAACCATGGCATAACGAGAAGCTGATAGATACCATTAAGGACCTGCTGGATAAAAAAGAAGGCGGCGGTGGTAAATCTGCCAAGGCATCTATTAAAGGCGCCGGTGGCGAAAAATCCATCCTTGGCGATAGCGAGGTGATGGAAGATATTTTCCATAAAGTAAATAAGATCGCCCCTACTGATGCCAACATACTAATATTGGGCGAGAACGGCACGGGTAAAGACCTGATGGCGAAAGCCATACACGAACGATCTTTGCGTTCCGATAAACCTTTTGTAAAGGTAGATGTAGGCGCACTGACGGATTCGCTGTTTGAAAGCGAACTGTTCGGCCATAAAAAAGGTGCTTACACCGATGCCCGCGAAGACCGCATGGGCCGTTTTGAAGAAGCTGAAGGTGGTACTTTGTTCTTAGATGAGATCGGTAACATCAGTCTGCAGCAGCAAGCAAAGCTGCTTACCATTTTACAAAACCGCCAGGTAACCCGTTTGGGCACCAACAAAGCTGTGGACATTAACATCCGCCTGATATGCGCTACCAACGTGCCCTTGCATGAACTGGCTAATGAGAACAAATTCCGTAAGGATTTAATTTACAGGATAAATACGGTAGAGATAAATATGCCCCCCCTGCGCAAACGTGCCGAGGATATTGTGGTATTGGCAAAACACTTCGCCAAAATGTACAGCAACAAATACCTTAAACCGGTAATTGATTTTGATAATACCGCGCTTAACAAATTGCGCGGGTATAGCTACCCGGGTAACGTGCGCGAACTGCAATACACCATTGAGCGCGCCGTAATTATGGCCGACGACCAGATGCTAAAAGCTGATGACCTGCTATTCTCGGTATTGGAATCACCCGGAGAAAACATTATTGATGACGATAACATACAGTTAAGCACACTGGAGAAGAATGCTATTTTACGCGTGATAGAAAAACACAACGGCAACATTACCCGCGCCGCTAAAGAATTGGGTTTAACCCGTACCGCCCTATATCGCAGATTAAGCAAATATGATATTTAACCGTTACGAATGGCGGCTGGTGCTGCGTGTGCTGTTGCTGTTTGTGGCTGTGGTAGCTACCACATTGGTTGTTATGAACGGGCAGGTCTTTTATGGGGTTATAACCGTTCCGATGGTGATCTATTCGGTGCTTGACCTGATCCGTTTTAACAAGAAAGCACAAGACGAGGTGAACCAGTTTGTAGAATCTATCCACTACCGTGATTTCTCCAGGCACTTTGATGTACGCAAAGCACCTAATGAGTTAAAACCCCTGCGCAAGGGCTTTAACGATATTAATACAACGTTTAAACTGATAAGCCGGGAGCGCGAAACCCAATACCACTACCTGCAAAAAATATTGGAACTGGTTGATACCGGTATCCTTTCTTATGAGGAAGAAACCGGCGAGATAGCCTGGATAAACGAGGCCTTTAAATCGCTCATCAGCATCCCTTATCTGAAAACCATCCACTCGCTCGAGAAACGCGAACCAATTTTGTATAAGGATGTGGTTAAATTAAAGCCCGGAGAGGCGCAAGTGCTTTCAATCACCCGCGACCAGCAGCAGGTTAAAATGTTGGTTACAGCCAGCACTATGCGGAGCGATGATAAACTGTACAAACTCATCGCGTTCCAAAACGTGAGCGAGGCTTTGGACGAAACGGAATCAAAGGCATGGTCGAAATTATTGAACGTGATGACGCACGAGATCATGAACTCGGTTGCGCCTATCTCCTCTTTGGCCGATACTTTAAAGAACCGCCTGCAAAGCCCGGAGATTGCCAATAGTATAGAAAGCGGCGACCTGGAAGATATTTCGCTCGGTATTGAAACCATAAAACGCCGTAGCGAGGGCTTGCTTAAGTTTACCGAAAGCTACCGCAGCCTTAACAAGATCACCAAGCTTGACCTAAACAAGTTGTTGGTACGTAACATATTCGAGAACCTGGCCAGCCTGATGCGCCCGATGCTCGAAAAAAAGAATATCGAACTGGAAATTATTTTGCGCGATCCGGCCCTGGCTATTGAAGCGGATATTAACTTGTTAGACCAGGTGATGATAAACTTACTGGTAAACGCTATTGAGGCTGTTAAAGACCGCGAAGAACCACGCATCACCCTATCTGCCGAAACGCAAAGCAGCAGCCGCATCCTGGTTAAAGTAACCGATAATGGCCTTGGCATGCCACCAGAATTGTTGGACAAGATCTTTATCCCGTTCTTTAGTACCCGCAAAACCGGCAGTGGCATCGGCCTAAGCCTTTGTAAGCAAATCATGTTGCTGCATAAGGGTAACATCCAGGCACAATCTACCGAGGGTAAAGGCGCATCGTTTATATTGCAGTTTGCTAATAATTAGCAACTGCCTCTAAATAAAGTAATTATGCAAGGAAAGCAAATCTTCGCCATACCCGGCAGCCTGCGGGCAGGCTCATCAAACCATAATATACTAAAGCAAATAGGCGGCTTGTTACCCACTGATGTTCGTTATAACATTTACGATGCACTCGCCATAATCCCGCCCTTCGATCCGGGGTTGGATAACGATACGCCTCCACAGGCGGTCATGGAATTAAGAAATACCATTACACAAGCCGATGCGGTAATTATCTGCACACCAGAATATGCTTATGGCATCCCTGGTCAGTTAAAGAACGCGCTCGACTGGATGGTATCGAGCGCGTCATTCTCTGGCAAGCCTACCGCGCTGGTAACGGCATCAACAGGTGGTGAGAATGCGCATACGGCATTGTTAAAAGTGCTGGGGGCAATAGATTGCCAGATAATTGAAGGCGGCACTTTGCTTATTTCCTATATCCGTTCAAAAATGGATGCAGATGGAAACATCACAGATAAAGATACCGCCGGTGCTTTAAAAAATATTGCAGATAAATTACTGAAAGCCACGGCATAGTAATCTACTTATTACTAAATTGCTTAAAAATCATTCGCCATGAAAAAATCGCTGTTCATATTGTTCGTATTGTTCGCTGTTAAGTCGGGCTTTGCACAAACTGCTGCCTTGCCTGCGAGCGAAGTTGTATTGAAAGAGGCCTACGCCAAAGCCGCTAAAGAAAATAAAAAGGTAATGCTGATCTTCCACGCTTCGTGGTGTGGCTGGTGTAAAAAAATGGAAGCCTCACTTGCCGACCCTACCATTAAGCCGCTTATAGACAACAACTATGTTATTGCCACACTCGATGTAATGGAGCGCCCGGGAAAAGAAAGTCTGGAAAATCCGGGTTCGCTACAGATCATGACCAAACTTAAGGGCGAAAAATCGGGTTTGCCCTTTTGGGTGGTGCTTGATGCCAAAGGCAAAGTTTTAGGTGACAGCCAGGTACGCCCGGCAGGTGCATCGTTAGATACTTACGGAGAAAATGTTGGCTGCCCCGCAAGTACAGATGAAGTGGCGTTCTTTACCAAATTGCTTAAAGCAACCTCAAAATTGAACGATGAGCAATTAGCTGTTATCGCAAAGCGCTTCGCACAAAACGCCTCAGCCCCAGCCCCGGCAAAAGCCGCAACACCAACTTCACCAGCTACCGTAGGGTCGAAATAATAAATATGTCATGGTGAGCTTGTTGAACTATTTGCGAAGCGCCTAGTCTTCGACAAGCTCAGACTGACATTTATTTCATCTGCACACCTCCATATTCGCATATCTGCACATCTTCCCCCTCTCTGCCAATTTGGCAAATCCTAAGCTTTGGAACGGGCATTGATTAGTTGTATCCGTAAATCATTTAAGCTTTATAAAATTACTACTATGCAAGAAAAAGGAACAATTTCGATCCACACCGAAAACATTTTCCCGATAATTAAAAAGTTCTTATACTCTGATACCGAGATATTTCTGCGCGAGCTGGTATCAAACTCGGTTGATGCTACACAGAAAATAAAACGTCTTTCATCCTTAGGCCAGTACACTGGCGAGCTTGGCGACCTGCGCGTTGAGGTTGCTTTTGATGCAGACAAAAAGACCGTCACCATATCTGATAACGGTTTGGGTATGACGGCCGAAGAAATAAAAAAATACATCAACCAGATAGCGTTCAGCGGCGCTACCGAGTTTGTGGAGAAATTTAAAGAAGCTAAAGATGCCAATGAGATCATCGGCCGCTTTGGTTTAGGCTTCTACTCGGCCTTTATGGTTGCTGATAGGGTTGAAATTGAAACCCTTAGCTACCAGGACGGCGCTACCCCTGCGCACTGGACATGCGATGGCAGCACCGAGTTTGAAATAAGCGAAGGTAGCCTTGAAGAGCGCGGTACCGAGATCACCCTGCACATTAACGCCGAATCTGAAGAGTTTTTAAATCAGGGCCGCATACAGGAAATACTGGACAAATATGCTAAATTCCTGCCGGTGCCTATCAAATTTGGCACTACTACCCAAGAGGAAGAAGATGGTGTTGATGAAGAAGGCAAACCAAAATACAAATCGGTCGAGGTTGATAACATCATCAACGATACCAACCCTATCTGGACTAAAGCACCAAACGAACTTAGTGACGAGGATTACCTTAAATTTTACAAAGAGCTTTACCCGTACAGCGAAGACCCTTTATTCTGGATACACCTTAATGTTGATTATCCATTCAACCTTACCGGTGTATTGTACTTCCCTAAGCTGAAGAACGATTTTGAGATCACCCGTAACAAGATCAAGCTATACTCTCGCCAGGTATTTATTACCGACGAGGTTAAGGACATCGTGCCTGAATTTTTGATGTTATTGCATGGTGTTATCGATTCACCGGATATCCCGTTGAACGTATCACGTAGTTTCTTACAGGCCGATAGCAATGTTAAAAAGATAAACAGCTACATCACCAAAAAAGTAGCGGATAAACTTGCCGAACTGTTTAAAGCAGACCGTAAAGGTTTTGAAGAAAAATGGGGCGACATTGGCTTATTTGTAAAATACGGTATGGTGAGCGAAGAGAAATTCTACGACAAAGCGAAAGACTTTGTTCTGGTAACCAACACCGCTAAAGAAAACTTTACTCTTAACGAGTACAAGGACAAAGTTGAGCCTTTGCAAACCGATAAGGACGGCCAGCTGATCTACATTTACACCAACGATGCCGAGAAACAGGATGCGTTTATCCAGTCGGCAGGTAAAAAGGGTTACGATGTTTTGGTGATGAACTCTCCTATCGATAACCACTTCATTAGCCAATTGGAGCAGAAGCTTGAAAAAACTTCGCTTAAACGGGTGGATGCTGATGTTGCCGATAAACTGATCAAAAAAGACGATGCCCCTGAGCACATACTTACTGAAGAGCAGTCGATCAGGATTAAAGAGATCTTTGATAAGGCCATCAACAAACCGGCATACAAAGTGCAGTTAGAAAGCCTTAGCCCTGATGAGTTACCGGTAACCGTTACGTTAGATGAGTTTATGCGCCGCATGAAAGATATGGCTGCCATGGGCGGTGGTATGGGTTTCTACGGCAATATGCCCGATAACTACAAGGTTACTGTAAACGGCAACCACAAATTAATAAGCCGCATTTTAGATGGCGAAGACGAAGGCGTACAGGCACAACTGGCCAAGCAAGCGTTCGACCTTGCCCTATTATCTCAAGGTCTATTAACCGGCGCCGAATTAACCGAATTTGTTAATCGCAGCGTGAGCCTGATATAAGTCGTAATACTTCTTAAATGGAAAAAGCCATCCGAAACCCGGGTGGCTTTTTTGTGGAATAAATTTTGATTGATTTATGGAAACCCGCTGCAGTTTGCATCTTATCATCAAAACCCGAAGATGAAACGTTATAAAACAAGCAGTAACGCACCGCCTAACTTAGTTTTCTTAAAGTATAAAAGCCTTTACAATTAAACCTGTGTAGGTGTATCAAGTCTAATAAATACTACGTTATATTTATATAAACATTTAACAATGAAAACTTTAATTAAAATATTTTTTGCAGTGGCTATTGCCTTTACAGCAATATCGCCCGCAAACGCGCAAAATGCTAAATCCGTAAAAGAAGCTAAAAAAGCCGCCGAAATAAAAGAACTTATAGATGCTAAAAATTACGTATTCCAGGCGAACTATATGTATCCAATGGGGAGTGGGTCGCGATACCTAACCTCTCCGTATGACCTGACCGTATCTCCGGACACTGTGGAAGCCTACCTGCCATACTTCGGGGTAGCTTATTCTGGTGTGGGCTACAATAGTAATGAAGATAATGGCATTAAATTTAAATCGACCAAGTTTGATTATACTACTACTGGTTTGCAAAAGAACGGCAGTTATATCATCCGCATAAAAACTAATGACACCCGTAACGCCACACAAATGCTATTGCAGGTTTTTAAGAATGGCAATGCCGATCTAAGTGTAATAAGCCAAAACAGGCAACAGATCCGTTTTACAGGTTATTTGGCAGAAAGAAAGAAAACCAAAGTGTAATATGGGATGTTAAAAAAACATCAAATAATAAGCCATGTTAAAAATAGCCATACCATCAGCCACCTTATCTGCTACAGTTTTTGGGCAGGAAACTTTGCCTACCCCGCCAAACGGAACGAAGACCGAAGCAAACGGCGACCTGATATTATTATTTGAAGATGAGGAAGAAGCTGTGGCTTACCTGGACGAACTGGAAGATTATGCTACCGAACTTGATGCAAACGCACCCGAAAAGCCAGCTATAAACGCTTTAATAAGCGCCATAAATAATGATGAATTTGTACAGGCATATTTGCAATAGCCAGTACAAATTCTATCTATTAATTACACATTCAAATTTTTGTTGATGTATTTAATACTGCTATTGATGCTCACAAAAGGATCTTTAGGCATATCGTGCTCTACAAAAAAACTTTGCATACCTGCAATTTTAGCTGCAGCGAAAATCGGTTTAAAGTCGATAGTACCGCTGCCTACAGGCAGGATATTCTCGCGGCTTGCGTCAAGGTCCTTAACATGCCATAGCGGGAAACGGCCCGGGTTTGCTTTAAACAGGTCTACCGGGTTTTTACCCGCCTTAACTGCCCAGGCAAGGTCAAGCTCCATTTTTACATGCTTCGCATCAGTTTCTGATAATAGCAGGTCATAAGGGATAGTGCCATCGCTCAGGATCTTAAATTCCATATCGTGGTTATGATAGGCAAAGGTTAAACCCGCTTTGCTTGCAGCCTCGCCTGTTTTATTCAGTACGGCTATAGATGCTTTTAGATTCTCGGGGGTGTCTGTTGGGGTATTAGCGCATACCAGGTATTTTACACCACCTTCGGCAGCTTCATCAACCAGTTGCTGCATATTATCCTGCAGGTTCATCATAGTAGGGATTACCATTGGTTTACCATCAGGTGTGGTTGGCATTTTAGCACCGGCAGGTAATTTAAACGGCGCGCCCAATACGTGGTGTGATTTCCAGGTTAAGCCAAGGCCGTTTGCCAAAGCTTTAAACTCTTTTGGTTTTAAACCATAATACCCACCTTTTTTACTGAAGGCCGATTCTATTTCGCGGTAACCTGCCGCTGCTACTTTGGTTAAAGTACCCTTAACATCTTCGTCCATCACGTTGAAGAACGTGAACAATTGTACACCAATAGGGTGCTTAATAAGATTTAAATATGATGCCGCTTTCCCCGACAACACTGCACTGCTAAGCACCAAAGTGCCGGTGCTTTGCAAAAACTTGCGCCTGTTAAAATTCATTACTGTAGTTAATTTAGTTTACTTGGTAAGTAAATCTAAATCAAATAATTCGAACAAAAAAATTATTGTGTCAAAACTACGCATTAGACTTAATGATAAAGGCAATTTGCTATCAATCCCGTCCAGCCGGTTTGGTGCGCGGCGCCTAAGCCACGGCCGGTATCGCCGTCAAAATATTCGTAGTACAGGATGTGATCTTTAAAATAAGGATCTGTTTGTGTCTTTTCATCGGTACCGTTACTTGGGCGGTGGCCGTTCTCATCCGGCAGGAACAATTTAGAGATGCGGCGGTAGATCTCATTCGCAACCTCCTTAAGGTTCATCATATTGCCCGAACGTGTTGGGCATTCAACAGTAAGCTCATCGCCGTAATATTGATAAAAATCGTTTAGACTTTCAATGATGAGGTAATTAATGGGGATCCATACCGGGCCACGCCAGTTGCTGTTACCTCCAAACATATCGCTGTCGCTTTCGGCAGGTACATATTTGATGCTGAACTGTGTGCCGTTGATTTTGGCGCTAAACGGATTGTTGAGGTGATATTTTGATAGTGAGCGGATGCCATAATCGCTTAAAAACTCATTCTCATCAAGCATATATTTCAAGATGCCTTTCATACGATGGCCGCGTAACAGGCTCACAAGGTGTTTACCTGTGGCGCTTTTCTCATCCCAACGGGAAACCAAACCGGCGAGATCCGGCCTGTTTGCAGCAAACCAATCCATCCTATCTCGAAAGATGGGGTTACTGGCAATGGTTTGTTCATCCAATACCTCAGTAGCAAATAATGGTACTAAACCCACTATACTGCGAATTCGCATTTTTTCGGCAGTACCATCGGGCATGCGCAGCTGGTCGTAAAAAAAGTCGTCTGCCTCATCCCATAAACCGCTTGTGCCACCCTCGCCCAGGCTGGACATAGCAGCCGATATATAAATAAAATGCTCAAAAAACTTAGAAGCGATATCGGCATAAGCTTTGTTTGTTTCGGCAAGTTCGGAAGCTATGCGCAGCAGGTTTAACGAGTACATGGCCATCCAGCTGGTACCGTCCGCTTGTTCAAGGTGCGCACCGTCTGCAAAGCGGGTGTTACGGTCAAACACGCCGATGTTATCCATCCCCAGAAAGCCACCCTCAAAAACGTTGTTACCGGCCTCGTCCTTGCGGTTTACCCACCAGGTAAAGTTGAGCATCAGCTTATGAAAAATGCGTTCTAAAAAGTAGGTATCGCCCTCGCCGTTATTGGCATTTTTATCTAATTGGTAAATTTTCCAGGTTGCCATAGCGTGCACGGGCGGGTTGGCATCGCTAAAATCCCACTCGTAGGCAGGTAGCTGCCCGTTAGGGTGCATGTACCAATCTTTAACCAGCAGGCTTAGCTGCCTTTTGGCGAAAGCTATATCCACCGCAGCAAGTGGTATGCAATGGAATGCAAGGTCCCAGGCGGCAAACCACGGGTACTCCCATTTATCGGGCATGGAAATGATATCCTGGCTGTTAAAATGCTGCCATTTGCTGTTGCGCTGATGCTGGCGTTGTACCGGCGGGCCAGGTTCTGCAGGGTCGCCATTTAGCCATTGATGGATGTTGTAATAGTAAAACTGTTTATTCCAAAGCATGCCGGCATAGGCCTGGCGTTGGATATTTGCCTTATCTGCGCTTTCATCATGCGGGCGCAATGCTTTGTAAAACTCATCTGCGTCCTGCAATCGCGCGGCAAAAATGTTATCAAAATCGGCAAAAGCGTTATCAGCGCCCTCACACAATCTTAACCTTATGGTGGTGCTTTCTCCTGCCGGGATGGTTATATCGTAATTAAAAGCCGCTTTGGTGCCCGTGTTGGCAGGATTGATGGTTTTGCTACCGTTTACAATATGGTCGTTAATGCCATCTTTGTAAAAAGATCTGCCATCATCAATATTATTGAAGCGTTTAGTATTGGTTTGATTTTCACAAAAAAGCGCGACAGGCTTGCCCTCTGCAAATAACCTCAGCGGACTTAAATCTTTATGGTCTATTTTAATTGCACCGCCTTCGACAGATAGCTGCGGCTTGTAATCGTCATACCCCCAATCCCATGTATTACGAAACCATACCGTAGGCAGCATATTTAAACTCGCGGCTTCTTTGCTCCTATTATGGATGGTCAGTTTAATGAGTATATCGTCTGTTCCTTCCTTGGCATATTCCACAAATACGTCAAAGTACTCGTCATTATCAAAAATGCCTGTATCCATTAACTCGTACTCAGACTGTGTACGGTCGCGTTTTTTACTTTCGTCTACAAGGTGCACATATGGAAATTGCTGTTGCGGGTATTTGTACAGCATTTTCATGTACAAATGCGAGGGCGTATTATCCAAATAGTAATATAATTCCTTTACATCCTCGCCATGGTTTCCCTCGGCATTACTCAAACCAAAAAAGCGTTCTTTCAGGATGGTATCTTTCTTGTTCCACAATGCAATGGAGAAACACAGCAATTGCTCGTGGTCGCAAATACCGGCTATGCCTTCTTCGCCCCAGCGGTACGCTTTACTGCGGGCAATATCATGGGTAATATAATTCCAGGCGTTACCATCGGCACTATAATCCTCGCGGACAGTGCCCCACTGGCGATCGCTCACGTAAGGTCCCCACTTTTTCCATCCAGTATCTTTTAACCTATCCTGTTCTGCACCCATTTTTTATTTCCAAGCGTTCCGTAAGAAATGTAACCAATTACCATGCATCATGTTTTCGATGTCGGTATCAGTATAACCGCGTTTTTGTAACAATGCGGGCACTTTTTGCATATCGGCAATAGTTTCCACGTCGTAAGGGCACTGCTCTTTGCCAAAAGCCCCATCCAGATCTGTACCCATACCCACATGCAGCGCGTTACCTGCTATCTGGCAAATATGGTCAATATGATCTACCATTACCTCAAGGTTGCAATTCATTTGACGCGGGGTTGACTGTCCCCTAACCCAATCATGCACCATCATCCAGGCATCGAGCGCGGCACCTACCACCGCGCCACGGTCAACAAGGGCTTTTATCATCTCATCGCTATATTGGCGGTTGTGATTTACAAGCGCACGGCAATTGTTATGACTTGCCCAAACGTGCCCGTTAAAATTATCCAGCGCTTGCCAAAAAGCATCGTCGCATAAGTGTGTGGCATCTAATATAATGTTCAGGCGCTCCATCTCTTTAAGCAACTCTAAACCATTCGCGCCCATTTTGCCTGTTGCGTCCGTACCGTTTGCGTATCTGCCGGGCCCGTAATGGGCCGGGCCAATAGCACGAAGGCCATTTTGATATGCGCTCTCTAAAAAGCCCACATCTATAATTGAATCTGCACCTTCAAGGCTTAGTATATATCCTATAGGCTTGTCAATATTATCCTTCCCATCGCACCAAAAAGTGAGATGCTTATCTAAAGTTTCTAAGTTGTTAACTTGGGTCATTTGCCCGGCAAGTTCCATAGCCTTGTACCATGCAAGTTGGCCCTGCGTTTGTGCCCAAGCCTGCTCAGGCGAGTGCCAGCCGGGCAGGTTATTATCCGGGGCAACATAGCGGCCAATCTGTGTAGCAACCACCAAACCTATGTTGCCTTTACGCAGTTCGGGCAAGGATACCACTGCCTTTGCGCGGTCGGGTTTATCAGTCATACCTTCTTCGCGTTGGTTAATTTCCGCAACCGGGCGGGTTAGGTCGCGGTTCCATTCCAGCGCGTTCATGCTGAGGTCTAAATGAGCGTCTATGATAAACATATTGTTATTGGGATTACACTGATTTTTTGATTACACCGATCTGTTTAAAAATTTACCGATGCTATATCGTTATCTTCCTATCTCTTGCAATATTTAGCCATTCTCCTGTAATTAACTTATTTTCAATAGTTATGGCACGTTCATATAAAGCAACTGTTGGGCATATATGATAGGGCAAGCCGTATAAAATATTACCGACTTTATATTGGTGACTTTCACCCGCTTCGGCAACCAGGTGTTCTTCTGACTGACCTGTAAATACAAGCTCGGGGGCGTTTAAAAAGTAGATCCGTTTCGATAATTCATTCTCCGCCGAAACCGATTTATGACCTACATCAATACAGATCTTTCCATCCTGTGGCAACGAAACTATGCGTGCAATTATCAAGGCCGCCGTTTGAAATGGCTGCTCGGGGAATGCCTGTTGATACCCCCTATCCCAGTAAACAAACGTGCCTGGGCTACACTCCAATCCTGTTTTTTTAGAAAGAATAGGGAACGTAGGCGAACCACCAGCAATTACGATGGGCCTTGGATATCCTTTAACTACAATATCATCAACGAGTTTTAAAACCGGGAGCATACTTTCTTCAGACTTGCTTTCGCGAATGCTATAATCGGCATCGTGGATATGGCCATCATAGGCATGCAACCCCAGTATCTTAATAGCGGGTAAGTGAGATAGTACCCTGTATAAGGCCAAAGCATAAATAGGGATAATGCCCGTACGGTTCATGCCGACGTTTAGGTCGATGTAAACAGGGATAGCGATATCGTTATTTAAAGCTTCCGCGGATATTTCTTTTGCAGTTTTCTCGTTATCTACCAAACAGGAAAATACCGTTTGCGGATATGTTTTAATAAGCTGAACAAAGCGTTTAAGCTTGGGGCCGTTGGGCTGATATGCCAGCAATACATCTGGCGCAGCGGCCATGCCCAGCATTTCGGCCTCGGCAATGGTGGCACATTTGTATTTGGTTATACCGGCCTGGATCATCAGCTCAGACACCACCCTGCTTTTATGCGTTTTTACATGCGGCCTCAGGCGTGCCACATCATCTATCATGGCTTTCACCAACGCTATGTTGTATTTTACCCTATCGGGATAGACAACTAATGCAGGCGTATCAAGTGTATCAACGTTGTTGATGGTGTACCAATCTGCTGCTACCATGCTTATACCAGCTCAAACAAGGCTTCTATCTCTACAGGGATATTATCGGGCAACGAGCCCATGCCAACCGCGCTGCGTACACCAATGCCATTCTCTTCACCCCAAACTGTCGCAAACAATTCGCTTGCCCCGTTTATGATATAAGGGTGTTTCTCAAAATCGGGCGTGCAGTTTACCATCCCCAATACTTTTATAACGCGCTTTACCCTATCCAGGCTACCTAAATTTGCTTTAATGGTTGCCAGCATTGCTAAACCTACCTGCCTTGCAGCAAGCTTGCCATCTTCCTGGCTTATGGTATCGCCAATGCGGCCAATGATCAAACTGCCATCGTCCTTGACCGTTCCGTGGCCCGATAGGTACAGGTATTTGCCATCAATTAAACATGGTTTGTAAACGCCAAGCGGCTTTGGTGCAGGCGGCAGGTTTAAGCCTAAATCTTTAAAGTTTTGTTCAGCTGAGTTCATTTTGTAAATCTATTATTTTAAAATAAAAAGCACGGTTATAAACAAAAAAAGGCCGGGAACCACCCCGGCCTAATTTTATATAACCATTATTATTAAAGTTTAAAAGAAACACCCACGTTTACGGCATAGTCTGCAAATGCAGCGTCGCCTTGTGTATAAATGCCTGTTAACTGGGTACTGATCTTGTCAGGCGTGCTTTGTATACGGTCGCGCACCATGGCAATAGGCACATAAGTATAAACAGAGAACCTTTTTAACCTGTAGGTGACCCCCGGCTCGGCTGATATAATATAACCTGGCCTGCGGAAACCATTGCTGCCGCCTATAAGGTCCTTTGCAGGCAGGCACTCTTCGCGCACGCCGGCCGAGAAATTGAATTTACCTACACCATAATTGGCGCCAACCCTTATCATAAACTGATCCGGCACGCTCATAATATCACTGCCATTAGCAATAGCTTTAGCAGATGCCACACCACCACGGGCAGACGACACCCCGTCTTGCTCCCGCGGATTCATCATGTAATAGAATGTACCGTACAGGCCAAAATTGTGAGAGAAGTTGTAATATCCGTTCAATTCGGTGATAATACCTGTACCGCCATCACCCAACTGGATGGATTGATCAACAGGGCCTAATAATTTTGCGCCGCCCGGGCCGGTATTCTGGAAGTAATCCTGGTACGTATAGCTTCCTGTAGGTAATTTTAAACCTATCCCTGCTTGTATATTCCCTTTATGCGCTTTAGCGGGGTTTAACAACCATGCATAAGCCTTAATGCTTACATCGCCGATACCAAAAGATTTGGTTTCATGCCTTTCCTTACCGCCGTGCTCATATAGTGATGAGCGGGTGTTGTTAAGCACAGGTACATCAATAGAAAACGACCAGCGGTTATTAAAGATACGCGTAAGTGTGAAATCTTGCGCGAAGGAGTGGTTGATAACATTAGTACCTAAAGCTATACGTTGTTTTTGCTCTTGTTTCCCTACAAAGTGTTTGTATGAGCGGTAATACCTGCTGTTAGCATTAAAAAGCCATGCCCCGCCTGATGTAGTACTGTCCGGGTGTTCGTCCATAGCGCATAAGCCACCGGTACTGCGGATAGCCACGCAACCCTGCGCGTTTACAGTTGTGTTATTAAAAAGTAAGTATATGGCAATCCCGATGAAGAATTTATATGTAAATTTCATGTTGTGTGTTTTGTGTAATAAATTTAATGGATAGCCTACCCTGTTTAGGGTGGGTTATGAGCTGTGAAAGATTTAAAATAGGTTGAAAATCCTTTTAAATAATTAGTTTTTTTGTAGAGATGTTATTGTGAGATTTGAGGAAACGTAGTTAATTGCAAACCATAAAGCTATCAGCGTGCCGTAGCTTCCGCCACGTTCGATCCACTCAAATAGTTCATAGTGAGGATATAATAATTCGCTTGAGATCTTCCAGATGATGAATACTAAAAGCACCGCACGGACAGGTTTTATCAATACAATTAACGCGGCTGCTATTTCAAAAACGCCAATAAACTGCGCCACCTTTGCAGGGCTTGTAAGCCCAAGGGATGCATACTGGCCAAGCAGGCCTTTCTTTTGTATGATGTTTAACCAACCGTGTCCCATCAGTAACAAAAAGCCTACTATTTTTAAACATTTAAATACATTATTGATTGTTTTATCATCTACCAAAGCATCAGCATCTATCCGCGTAAATAAACCTCGAAAGTTTTTGATACCACCAGACAGGATCAACAAAGCGAGCGGGGCACCAAAGTTGCCCGCGCGCTCAATAAATTCTGCAAACGGCTCGCCGGATGCCGGGCGTAAAAACGCTGTGGTGGCTCCCCAAAATACCAGCCATAAGGCAATGGCACGCATGGGGTAAAACAGCATTGTAACGCCCATCAGTATATCAACCGCTCCTACCCATGGCATTAAAGCATAGGCAGCATCGGTATTAATACCAAAAACGGCAAAGTAGTTACACCAAATTTGTTTTGTGATAATGCCAAAAACACCATGCCCAATAAAGCACATGGCCACAGCTATCCGCAAAACGTAATGTATCTTTTGTTCTGTCCTAAACATGCTCTTCATCTGTTAGTTCGACCCATCTGCCTTGCCACGTGCAACAGCGTATTCACCAACTTTTATACCTGTTTGCAAACCAACCTCGCAATCGCTTCGGTAGTGGATAGCACCGTATAACCTCGACATTGCCGCTTCATGCGCCATATCCATAAAAGCACTTGCTTTTTCGGGAACCAAATAGGCCAAAACTGTTGCAGCAGCGCCGCTAAAGTTTGAGTGACCTGATGTATAAGAAGGGAAATTAGGGACCCCTGTAAGCGTTTTGATGTTTAATACCATTTGTGTTGGGCGCGGGTTAAAGTAAAAATACTTAGCATCCCAGCAAACTATGGCGGCATCCATTTCGGCCATATTTAATAATGCGAGGTTACGTGCCCAGCGTACTTCGCTGTAGTTGTGTTTTACAAACTCATCTGCAGCAATTGTGTTCCAGTGGCCGGCAGGGGTTACTGTACCTACACCATCCGCCCAAAACGCGACAATACGCTCATGCTCGCGGCTGTGGTTTTGGCTCATTGATAATACCTCGTCGCTCTCCTTCTGAAACTCGGGAGTGCCCGGTTTAAATGGAGGCACAGGGCGCAAAGCAACAACTGTAGTTGTTGGGAAAAGAAACGGTATAACCTTTGTAAATAATGGTAACATTGGCGGGCGTTTAGGCAATTCTAAACTGATCCATGGCGTATTACCGGCTGCTGTAGTATTGGTAGCCAAAGCATCCCAATCTGCAGGGGTACCAATAGCAGCACCAGCCTTATCTGTACGGGCGCGCGCTAAAAATACAGCCGCAACCTGTTTGCCTAAGCTTTCTCCGGCGTCCATATCAGAGCGGGTATTGGCACCTGCCATAATACGGTATAGTTTTTCTTCGGCAACTTTCTTTTGAATGTAATCCAAATCACCGGGAAAAAGTAATTCCATCATTTTACCGGTAACACCTGCAACTACTGCATCCTCGCTTGGGTATGATGGCAATGCTGATTTAGGCACCAATGCCTGCACATTTATATCGTTTGTGTAAGGTGCCGCACGATTGAACTGTTTTTTAAACTTCCACGCCTGTACCAACGCATCGTATTGTGCTGCGCTTACATAAGCATAGGCACGTGCAGCATAAGGCGGGTTAGAGAATGGGAATAACGGATAAGCCAATGGGTTAGCCGCACTTGGGAACGGGTAACTACCGTCATCATTTTGATATGGCGGCAGGTTGTGCTTGGCAACAAGTTCGCGCAGTATCTCGTTCCAACGCAATACCGAGCCCGCGCTCCAGTACTTAATTATATCTCGTTGTTCGCTGGTTAGGTTACGCTGATAGCTTTTTATCTCGTTAAGGTCGGCCAGGTAATTTGGGGTAGTGATCGCATCCGGCGTAGCAATCGTAAAGGTAAACGCGGCCGTTAATATCGGCGTCCAGGTATCGGCATTAAGGTCCAGATTAGTTGGGGCCAAAGCGGGATAATCCACGCTGCGGTCCTTTTCCTGGATATCTTTTTTGCATGATGAGTTGAAAACCGCAAGGGCAACCATCAATACAGGCAATAGGTTATATATATTCTTTTTCATCACTATTCTTATTTATCAGATTTATCCTTTTTAACAGAAAACACATAATACACACCGGCAAAAAACGATCTGTTTTGGCCAACATTGCGGCCCTTTAATACGTAGTTGCCACCACCGGTAAGTTCTAAACCTGCAACGCTTTGGAAGCTGTATTTAAAAATTGCGCCAGCCAAAGTAGCATCCATATTATTACTTGGGAAAGGCATGTTGTTTTTGGTGATATCGAAACCACCAATGGTGTTCAGTTTGGTTAAAGTAGCTTCGGCATTAAACTTTAGGCTTCGGTAACCGGTGCTGAATAAAAAGTTTGTGGCATTCGGGATGGCAACCTGGTTGGTGTAATGCATCTCGGTAGTATAGTACGAATCTTTATCAATGGTGATATTATCTTTTCGCAAATACTGGCCGGAACCGGCTACGAAGAACCTGCCTGTTTGGTAGTTAATCAAAGCGCGTAAACCAATACTTTTACTGCGGCTGCCAATTGCTAATGGCAAATAATCTGCCTGGTAGTTACCTAGCGGGAGGCTACCGGTTACAATAGCATGTAAGCTTAGCAGCCCACTTCCCACCTCCTGCTTTACTGCCATCCATTTTACAGCAAGGTTAATATCCTGTATGCCGCTTTGGCCTCTAAAGGTACCTGCAGATGCGTTTGATTTGATATATGGGATCATAAACAACAAGTTAACCCTGTTACTTAGCCCGTAGTTACCGCCAACAGCATAAACGTTACTGCTAATGGTTCCTAAATTTAGGTTTTCGCGTTTAAATGTGCCTTCCCAATATTTATCCCAGCTATTGTAGGTGTACACACCGGCGGCGCAAAAGAAGTTCTTAGGTATCATTAAAGCATCATTTTCCGTTTGGGCGCTTACAGATTGGGTGGAAGCAATACAAACTACAATGGCCAAACAATACCTTTTTATATAAGGTAAAAATTGTTTCATAATACGTTTTGAAGTGATCAGCTTAACAAGTTTTTTTTTAAGCACCAGCTATTGAAAATCTCACAAATCAATAGATGATGCTCATTTTTTTTTAGTCTTAAATAAGGTTATAGCAATACACAACACATTAATACAAATGCAGCGCGTTAACTTGTGCCTGAGTTAAGAAACAATAAATCTTTTGGAATATATTAATCAGCCGATGTAGTTTGGCGGTTTGCCGGGCGATTCGATATACGGATTTGTTAAACTGGAAGATATAGAGTCTGCTAATTGTTCTACAGTATCGTCAAAACTAAAGAAGTTGTAGGTAACAACCGGATAATTATAATCTGACATTGATGAAGAGGCTTTTTTTGCAGGTGCCTCGCCTTTTTTACTTAGCGGCGCATCACTCACGTTTTTTGCCATAATGATATTGGCATTAAACAACTTTGTTTTTACGCTGTTGGCTACACACACCAGGAACATAGTGTCCCGAGTCATTTTAACACCCACGTAATTATAAAAACCATTTTTTAACTGGACCTGGCCTAATACACGTTCGTAATCAGGCCAATCCGTTATGCCTTTATTGTTTACAGGTATTTTAATTTGTACAAGCTGTGTAGCATCCACCTTATTTTCGTAAATATTTTTAACGATAGATAGCTCGGACTGATGGATGAAATATTGGAAGACAAAGGTGTAACCACCTGTATTAAACAGATGTATGCTTAGTAAGAATAAAGCAAAAAACCTTTTCACGTTTTGTTAGGTGTGCAGCTGCACTAATTAGGATTACTTGGTAAATATATGTAAATATTCAATTATCACAAAAAAATTACAAATTAATTAAAACAAACATATCAAACTATTTGCAAGTCTGCTTAATTACCTGGTTTATAAATAGCTACACCTACCCTGGAATCGGCGCAGCCATAGTATAGAAACCACTTCTTTTGAAAATATACCAGTCCTTCCATAAAAACTGTCCCCGCGGGATACTGACCGCTTTTTTCAAACGCCTCCTGCGGTACAAAAAAGGGTTTATCTAACCGGCTTATAGCTATTGTAGGATCTGTTGATGAAAACATTACCTGCCCGCCACAATAAGAATTGGCGGTGTAATTTTTATCGCCATGGTCTTTATTGTTTTTGCCATTGTAAAGCAGAATAATACCTTTAGGTGTCATGACGGCAGGCGGGCCACATTCGGTTAGGTCGCTGTCAAAGTAATTTTTCCGGGGCGATAACAATGCTTTTAGGCTGCCGTCTTTATTTATTAATGGCGACCAATTGACCAGGTCTGTTGATGTGGCCGCAAACACCCCCAGCTCGCCCCAATACATCCAATATTTACCATTTATTTTGGCAATAACTTGCTTACCATTTACCAGTTTGGTGATGATAGATGCCGATTTACTGGCAATGTTAAAGAACTTGCCATTATACGCTTTGCGGAATATTGGCCCGTGTTTATCCCATTTCCTTAAATCTTTTGAAGTAGCTACGCCAAGGCGGGGCATATCATGGTTCCATTGGGTGTAGAAAACAACATAGGTTCCGTTAGCGGTCATCGCTACGCGAGGGTCTTCACAACCACCTGTCCATTCAAATTCTTTCTGGCTGTCGTTGTCCGGATATAACACTGGTGCAGGTGAACGTTTTACAGCGGTACCATTACTGCTTTCAGCCAATCCCAAGCGCGATGTGCGGCCGCCAATGCCGGTGCCCGATTTATCTTCGGCGCGGTACAGGATATAGATCTTACCGTTTTTAATAGTAGCAGCAGGGTTAAATGTGTCATTTGATTCCCAGTCCATCTGCCTTTTGCGCATCGGGTCATAAAAACGGGAAGAGGTATCCGGACTAATCAGCGGGTTTACCCCAGCAGGCCTAACAAAAGGCCCCAAAGCCCACGCAGGCAATTTTTCATTTTGTGCTGATGCGGCTCCTGCCGTTAATATCAGCAGAACTAAGACCTTGATGAATTTGTAAGCGTTTTTCATACTTCTATTAATTAACCAGCGTTAGCCTTACCAGGTATTGATCCATATCATCTTCATATAAAACTTCGGTGGCCCAGCCTTCTTCGGCGGCGACGGCCATTAGTTTTTCGCTGTCAATGTAAAGCCATTTAAACCAATCGGTTTTTTGGCCTTTGTACTCGTATTGATATGATAGTTCGCCGTAATAGCTTTCACCATCAGGCAATTTATCTTCATACAAATAAGCGATATCAGAAGAATCGAATAATAATTGGCCGCCCGTTTTCAGGAGCGTTTTGGTATGCTGTAAAAATAGGCGTAATTGTTGGATACTACCGCACAGCCCTATGCCATTCATCATCAATAGTAATGTGTCGTATTTTTCGCGGCTATAAGTAAATATATCAGCCTCAAAAGCATGGCCGACCCCGCGTTGCTGCATTATCGTAACTGCAAGGCCGGATATATCCATCGCCGTAACATTAAAGCCTTTTCCCTGTAAAATCAAAGCGTGACTACCAGCCCCTGCGCCAATATCTAAAACCTTGCCGTTGCAATTAGTAATGGCGATGAGTTCCAGGTCGGGCATCTCCTCTGCGTCACGGAAATAAACATCCAGCGGCATTTCCTCTTTAGGGCCGTAAGTATTATTGATCCATAACTTATGCTTGCCGTTCTGCTTATAATGGTCAAATAAGGCCTGTCCGAAAATATCTTCCAAAGGGTTACGTGGTTAATCATCCAAAGAAAAGCATTGTACGGTAAAACATCAATCTTTTTTCTTAACAACACTTAGCTCTCCTGTATTTCCCGATATATATCTTTGATGTTTTCAAAATTGTCTTCATTAGCCCTAAGGCGCACATCGCTCATCAGGTCATCTTTTGTCATAAGGCATTTAAGGAGATTTTGATGCCTGATATCACCATTTGATACAGCAGGATCTAAAACGATTATTGTTTGCATAAAAAAGGGTGGGCCAAAAAAGCCCACCCTAATTCAACATGAAAAAAAATATCGCTACTATTGGTCAACTGGTTTTTGCTGCTCGTTAACCATATGTGCAAGCGTGCTTGCAGGTGTAACATTGCCCATAGAAGTTTGCAGTTTATTTTTAAAGCCCGATACTATTTTATCCTTACCGGCCATTAGCGCATCGTACCCGTCTTTGGCAACATCTGCGGGGTTAGCCATAGATTCTTTATCTTGTACAGCCTTGCTGCTATTCATACCTGCTTTGTTGAAAAAATCAGTATCGGTTACGCCCGGCTGCAAAGCGGTAATGGTTATATTAGTGTCTTTTATTTCCTCGTGGATAGCTTCCGTAAGCGAAAGCACATAAGCCTTGGTAGCATGGTAAACTGCCTGCCATGGCCCCGGCGTTTCGCTGGCGATAGAGGCCAGGTTAAGAATTTTACCATCGTTACGGGCTACCATTTCCTTTAAGAAATGCTTGGTTAAAATAGTTAGCGCGCTTACATTAAGGTCCACTATTTTTAATTCTCTGTCGATATCGTTATCCTGGAATAAACCGTACACGCCCTGGCCTGCATCATTAACCAATATATCAACCTGTATGCCTGTGCGTTTAACTTCGTCGCAAAGCGAGAACACCTCATCGCGGTTAAACAGGTCTTTGGCTATCGGGATAACGTCCACCCCATTCTTTTGTAATTCGCTTGCAGTTTTGTCCAAGGCCTGTTGATCGCGCGATACGATGATCAGGGTATAATGGTCTTTCGCGAATAGCTTTGCCAGTTCGTATCCAATTCCGCTTGTTGCGCCCGTAATAAGGGCATATTTTGTAGTACTCATAGTTTTATTTTAAAGCGTTAAATTATAGTTAGCCGTTTACAACCTCGCCCCCATTGATATGGATTACCTGCCCAGTAATGTAAGATGCGTCGTCTGACGCCAGGAAAACATACGCAGGCCCAATTTCTGATGGTTGCCCGGCACGCTTCATGGCCGTTTCGCTGCCAAAATCTTTTATTTTTTCTTCATCGAAGGTTGATACGATTAGCGGTGTCCACACCGGGCCAGGGGCTACCGCATTTACACGTATATTTTTTTTAACCAGGTTAGTGGCCAGCGAACGCGTAAATGTGGTTATAGCCCCTTTGGTTGAGGAATAATCAATCAAATTTGGCGACGAGCGATATGCCGTAACCGACGTGGTATTGATGATACAATCGCCCTCTTGCAAATGATCCAAAGCCGCGGTTGCGAAGTGGAAGTACGCGAAGATGTTGGTTTTAAAGGTTTCCTCCAGTTGCTGTTCGGTGATATCTTTAAACTCCTTTTGAGGCACCTGGATGCCGGCATTGTTAACTAGAATGTTCAGCTTACCTAATTCATCAACCGTTTGCTCAACCGCCTTACGGCAAAATTCACGGTCTTTAACATCGCCCTGTATCAGGGTACACTGCTGGCCTTCGGCTTGCACTAAGCCTTGCGTTTCTTCCGCATCGCCGCTTTCTTCCAGGTAAACAATAGCAACATCGGCACCCTCTCGGGCGTAATGAACGGCAACAGCACGGCCTATACCGCTATCACCTCCTGTTATTAAAGCCACTTTGCCGGCAAGCTTACCGGCCGCTTTATAATCAGGCTTTATAAATTGCGGTCTCGGGTTCATCTCAGCCTCAACACCGGGTTGATGGTCTTGCTTTTCGGGCACTTCTATTCCTTCTTTATTTTCCATAATATTATTCCCAAGGGTTTAAAACAACCTTAACACAGTCGTCTTCCTTTTTGTCGAAGATCTCGTAACCTTTGGTCACCTCGCTAAGCGGCAACCTATGGCTAATGATATCATCTAACACCACTTTCTCTTCTTTAACAAGATCTATCAGGTGATCGATATAATTTAACACCGGTGCCTGACCTTGCCTTATGGTTAAACCTTTATCAAAAATGCGGTGCATAGGGAAATTGTCATATGTTGATCCATATACACCCATAATAGTTACTGTACCACTACGGCGAACGGCTTTAAAAATCATATCCAACACCTTCATACTGCCAACTTCAAAGTTTACCAGGGCTTTAGCTTTGTCTAATATCGTGCGCTCCGGCTCAAAGCCAACGGCATCCACACAAACGTCTGCACCACGGCCACCGGTCATTTCACGAATAGCTTCCACCACATCCACTTCATCGGGGTTTAATGTATCTACTTTATTAACCTGGCGGGCTTTCTCTAAACGGTAATTAACCGGATCAATAGCGATAACACGGCTTGCGCCGTTTAACCAGGCTGCTTTTTGCGCCATTAAGCCAACAGGGCCCGAACCAAATATCGCAACCACTTCGCCACCCTTAAGCTGCGCCCAGTCGATAGCACTCCAACCTGTTGGGAAAATATCTGTCAGGAATAACACCTGTTCATCGGTCATGTTATCCGGCACTATCCGAGGACTAATATCGGCATAAGGCACGCGTACATATTGTGCTTGCCCACCACTATAACCGCCGTATAGATCGGTGTAGCCAAATAAGGCAGCACCCTTTTGATCCATCATATCGCCGTTAGGGCCGTAATGTTTATAGTTTGAATTTTCGCAACTTGGCGATGCCCCGTGGTTACAAAAGAAACAATGCCCACAAGCTATCGGGAACGGAACAACCACGCGGTCGCCCTTTTTTAGATTGGTGATAGCTGAGCCAACTTCTTCTACAATCCCCATAAACTCGTGCCCCATCACCATAGGGTCTTTTTGAGGCACACCGCCGCTTAGGATGTGCAGATCGGAACCGCAGATAGCTGTTGAAGTTACTTTTAGGATAACATCTCTTGGGTCTTCTATCCGTGGGTCTTCTACTGTATCGTATCTAATGTCGCCTGGTTTGTGAAAAACTGCTGCTTTCATATTGTTGATTTTTAGTGTTTGTTAGTTTACAAAGACAACACGAGTTACAGAATTATAGTTTTAAGAAATATTTTAATTTTTCAATTAGGCCTATTGCAATAATTAGACTGGGGTATAAAATCATAAAATTTGAAAACCCTGTAAAGTATTTTACCTTCACGTCAAATTACAACTATGAAGCTGCATACCATAAATACCGGCCTTTTTAAATTGGATGGTGGCGCAATGTTTGGCGTGGTGCCAAAGGCCATCTGGCAAAAAACCAACCCTGCCGACGATAAAAACCTTTGTACCTGGGCAATGCGTTGTTTGCTTATTGAGGACGGCAAGCGTTTGATTTTGGTAGATACCGGCATTGGCAACAAACAGGACGAGAAATTCTTTAGTCACTACTATCTGCATGGTGATGCCACTATGGATAGTTCGTTAGCTGCAAAGGGTTTCCACCGAGATGATATAACAGATGTGTTTTTAACCCACCTGCATTTCGACCATGTAGGCGGCGCGGTTGCTCGCAATGGCGAAAAGCTTTTACCCGCATTTAAAAACGCTACCTATTGGAGTAATCCACAGCACTGGGATTGGGCGGTTAACCCAAATGACCGCGAGAAAGCTTCGTTCCTAAAAGAAAACATATTACCCATCCAGGAAAGCGGCCAGCTAAAATTTTTAGATGCGAAGGCCGGTGTGAGTTTCACAGATGACATCAGCATAAAATTAGCGTATGGACATACTGATGCCATGATGCTGCCACTGATCAATTACAAAGGAAAACAGGTTTTATACATGGCAGATCTGCTGCCATCTATCGGTCACCTGCCCCTGCCCTATGTAATGGCTTATGATATGTTCCCGCTTAAAACTTTGGAAGAGCGTAAGGTGTACTGGAACGAAGCGGTAGAAAAAGAGTACATCCTTTACCTGGAGCACGACCCGATAAATGAATGCTGCACCCTGCAACAGACCGAAAAAGGCATTAGGGTAAAGGATGTGTTTAAACTGGAGGATTTTTGATTTTTGACGATAAAGAAACTTATCGAGCCAATGGTTATTAATCTATAACCACAAATATTATTCCAAAAAAAGTGTGCAAAACTTTCTCATTTTTTAATGAAATACGGGTGGTTTCATGTATAAAAATACTATTTTTAGAAACAAATTAATAGCTTTGCACGTTCAATCTAAATTATAAGAATCGAGGTTATATAACTAAATGAGACAACTCAAAATAACTCAATCCATTACCAACCGTGAGTCGCAGTCCCTCGACAAGTACCTTCACGAAATTGGTAAAGTTGATCTAATAACTGCCGAAGAAGAAGTAATCTTAGCCCAGAAAATTAGAGAAGGCGACCAGGCTGCTTTAGAGCGATTAACGAAAACTAATTTACGTTTTGTGGTATCTGTAGCCAAACAATACCAAAACCAGGGGCTTACCCTTGGTGACCTAATTAATGAGGGCAACTTAGGCCTTATAAAAGCGGCAAAACGCTTTGACGAGACCAAGGGTTTCAAATTTATATCATACGCCGTTTGGTGGATCCGTCAATCGATATTACAGGCCATTGCAGAGCAAAGCCGTATTGTACGTTTACCGTTGAACCAGGTTGGTTCATTAAGTAAAATAAGCAAGGCATTTTCAAAATTGGAGCAGGAATTTGAACGCGAACCATCGCCGGAAGAACTTGCCGATATGCTTGAAACTACTGTAGATAAAATATCAGATACGTTAAGCAACAGTGGCCGCCATGTATCTATGGATGCCCCGTTTGTACAGGGTGAAGAAAATACATTGTTAGATGTGTTGGAAAACTCAGAACCAAACACCGATTCAATCCTGATAAACGAATCTTTGTCAGAAGAGATCAAACGCTCATTATCTACCCTCACCGAGCGCGAACGCGAGATTATCGTGTTATTCTTTGGTTTGGGCAGCAACCATCCATTGTCGCTGGAAGAAATTGGCGAAAAATTTAATTTGACCCGCGAACGTGTACGCCAGATAAAAGATAAAGCATTACAACGCTTACGCCACACGTCGCGTAGCAAGATCCTAAAGTCTTACCTGGGATAAAAATCTTTGGTTAAAATCATTCAGCCTCCGTTTAAACAAGCGGGGGCTTTTTTATGTAATAAACTTATGGAACCATCTGGCTACGAACATCTATTCCCCGCCGAAGCTATACCTAAACCTAAAATCCAGGCACAATTTAGTTAACAAAATAGGATAAGAGAACGGGGAGAGTAAAACTTAGCAGTAACGCAATTTATTTGATTGATTTACGTATAGTAAACAATTTAAATGAAACGCCTAACTACCCTCACCTTGCAGTATTATCGTACGCTGCTCATTTATAATATAACTTTCACTATTCTATGCCTATTTTTGGTCAGCTTTAGCGGGGTCGGGAACCCTGTTACACTGTTTTTTTCCAAATTAATCGGTTTACTCGCGGCTATGGGCTTGCATTATTTTTCATCTGCCAAAACCTATTTTTATTATCTAAATGCAGGGTTGCCTATCAGGCGCTTATATATGTATGCTTTTACAATTGATTGTTTTGTTTTTATAGTACTTACAACTCTGTTTGCCATATGCCGCTACATATTTTAAAGGTTGATAGCGTTCAGCTGGCATTTGATGAACGCAAAATATTACAGGATATTTATCTGGAATGTATACAAGGCCAGATTATTGGTTTACTTGGCAGGAATGGCAGTGGTAAATCATCTCTGTTAAAGATCATTTTTGGCACACTTGCACCATCCTTTAAATATGTTAGTATTGATGGCGAGTTCATTCGTAAAGGGTATCATAAAAACCGGATAGCCTACTTGCCGCAGCACAGTTATTTACCCGATAAAATTAAAATCAGCAAGCTTGCAAAAATGCTTGTTGACGAAAATCTTTGGGATGCATTTACAGAACTTAACATTTATAAACAACACACACACAAAACGTCCGGTCAGCTCTCCGGCGGTGAATTACGGCAACTGGAAATGCTGATGATCATTCACAGCAAGGCCGATTTTATTTTGCTGGACGAGCCTTTTACCCATATTTCCCCTATTCAAGCCGACGAATTTAAACCCATTATCCGCGCCTGTGCCAAGCGCAAGGGCATCATCATTACCGACCATCAATATTACAATGTTTTAGAGGTAAGCGATAAGGTGATCCTGTTAAATAACGGTTGCACAAAACACATTACCCATAACGATGAATTGGTTACTTACGGCTACCTTAGCGGTAATAAATAAGTAACATCATGACTATCCCTATTTATCAGGCCGACGCCTTTACCAATAAACTGTTTGGTGGCAACCCTGCTGCTGTTTGTCCGCTGGATGAGTGGCTGCCCGATGAGACTATGCAGAAAATAGCACTAGAGAACAATCTTGCCGAAACCGCTTTTTTTGTAAAGAACGAGAACAGATACCTGTTGCGTTGGTTTACCCCCGAGTTGGAGATAGACCTTTGCGGCCACGCTACTTTGGCGTCCGCACATATTTTATTTACGGAATTGGGGTACGTTAACGGTACTATTTACTTTGATACTATTAAAGCAGGCACGTTGGCTGTAAAACGCGACGGCGATAAATATTCCATGGATTTCCCATCGCGCCTGCCCTTTGCCGCGGATATCCCCGAGGGGCTAGTTGAAGCACTTGGCGGCAAAAAGCCTAAGGAAGTTTTGCGTAGCCGCGATTACATGCTGGTCTATGAAACCGAAGAAGATATCATGGAGATTATCCCCGATCATTCAGCATTAGCTAAAATAAATACCCTTGGTGTTATAGTAACGGCACCAGGCAAAGATGTTGATTTTGTATCACGCTTTTTTGCACCCGCCGCAGGCGTGCCCGAAGACCCGGTTACCGGTTCGGCACATTGTAACCTGATTCCGTACTGGGCCGGAAAATTGGGTAAGAATACTCTGCACGCCTACCAGTTAAGCGCCCGGCACGGCGAACTTTGGTGCGAATTAAAAGGCGACAGGGTAATTATGGCCGGTAATGCGGTGACTTATCTGAAAGGGGAAATATACATTTAGGAGAAGCCCCCGGCCCCCTGAAGGGGGTGTAAAATATAAATTAAGATTTTTCAAAAAGCTCCCCCTTCAGGGGGTTGGGGGGCTGAGTTTTTTTCGCTATTTTCCACTCCTGTTTTTAAAGACGACGCTATCAATTAATGCAACTTACCAAATTAGAAATCAAGGGCTTTAAAAGCTTTGGCGATAAGATCACCATTAATTTTAATGAGGGTGTTACTGCTATTGTTGGCCCTAATGGTTGTGGTAAAAGCAACGTAGTGGATGCTATCCGTTGGGTTTTGGGCGAGCAAAGCACCCGTGCCCTGCGTTCCGAAAAGATGGACAACATCATTTTTAACGGAACAAAAAGCCGCAAGGCTGCCAACCTGGCCGAGGTTTCCCTGACTTTTGATAATACCAAAAACGTACTTCCCACCGATTTTTCGCAGGTTACGCTAACGCGCCGTCTTTATCGTACCGGCGAAAGCGAGTACCGGTTGAACGATGTACAATGCCGCTTAAAGGATATTACCGACTTATTCCTCGACACAGGCATCGGGTCTGATTCCTACGCTATTATTGAGCTAAAGATGATCGACGAGATTATCAACAATAAAGAAGGTTCACGCCGTAATTTGTTCGAAGAAGCATCGGGTATCTCTAAATACAAACTCCGTAAAAAACAAACTTTCAGTAAGTTAAAAGATACCGAGGCCGACTTGGAACGAGTGGAAGACCTGCTTTTCGAGATAGAGAAGAACTTAAAAACGCTGGAGAACCAGGCCAAGAAAACCGAGCGTTATTATAAGCTGCGCGATCAATACAAGTCGCTGAGTATCTCGCTGGCATCTTTCAGGATAGCCAATTTCAGCAAATCATTAGCGGAAATAGAGGAAAAGGAACAGATCCAGCGCGAGCAAAAATCAGGCATCGCCACGCAGATAGATAAACTGGAAGCTACCCTGCAGCAAAACAAATTGGATAGCCTTACCAAGGAGAAAAACCTTGCCGCGCAGCAAAAAGCCAGTAACGAATTTACGGCCAGGATCCGCGCGTACGAGAGCGAGAAACGTGTAAAGAACGAACAGTTAAAAAACCAGCAGGACAAAGAAAGCCGCTTAAAAGAAGAACTGGAACGCGACAACAACCAATTCAAACACGTTCAATACAATATAAAACGACTAAACGAGGAAAAACTACAGGAAGACGAAAACCTGCAAACCATTACTACCCGGGTTGATGAGTTGAAAGAGGCGGTTGATGAACTCCGTGCCCAACAGGCCGAGGCACGTAACGAACTGAACGAACTTAACAGTATAAATGGTCGCCTGCAAAACCAGGTTTACAAAGCCGAAAAAGATATAGACATCCTCAACATACAACAACAGGCGCTTGAGCAGGAAAGCCAGCGCAACATGGAGGACACTACCAATAAAGAAACTGAGCTTTCACATTTCAATAAAGTGGTTGCCGAGTTGGCTAGCCGTGTTGCTACCCTGAAAAGCGAATACGATCAGGCTGTTGAGGCAGAGAACAAACTACAGGAACAAGTCGCTGAAACCGAGACCGAACTTAAAACAGTAACCGACAGTATTGCCGCCGATGGCCGTAAGCTGGATGCCAAACAAAATGAGTACAACCTCACCAAAAGTTTGGTTGATAATTTAGAAGGTTTCCCCGAGAGTATCCGTTTCCTGAAAAAGAACACCAACTGGGCTAAAACAGTCACCCTGTTCAGCGATATATTATTTTGTGAGGAAGAGTACCGCGTAGCAATAGAAAACTACCTGGAGCCGCTAATGAACCATTACGTGGTAAACACTTATGATGAGGCCATTGCAGCTATTAACTTACTAAGTAATTCATCAAAAGGCCGCGCGCAGTTTTTCATTTTAGATAACTACGAGGCCAGCACACCTACTAATAAAACATTGGTTGATGATGCGGCCCTCGCTGCCCTATCGGTTATAGAAGTGGAGGAACGCTACAAGCCACTATGTAATCACCTGCTAAAGAATGTTTACCTCGTAAACGACGCTGCCGAGAACGACATCAATTCCATCAAATTACCGGATGAAGTCGTATTGATAGGCAAAAGCGGTAAATTTAATAAATCTAAACATACCATGGCGGGCGGGTCGGTTGGGTTGTTTGAAGGTAAGCGTATTGGCCGCGCCAAAAACCTGGATAACCTGCTAAAGGAGATCAAGCAAGCAGAAAGCCGTATTCAAAATTTCAAGAGCAAAATCGAGGAACTTCAAAGCCGTTTAGCTGCTTTGAAGTCATCCAACAAAACCAACGAAATACGCCGGCAACAGGACGAACTGAACAAGGTAAATACCGAGTTAATCACCGTTAAAACCAAACAGGAACAATACCAGGCTTTTATTGAGAACAGCCTTAACCGCAAGCAGGATATTGCCAATAAAATTGCAGGTATCAAAAATGATATCATAACTCTCGGCCCACAATTGTTAGAACTAAAAGAGCAAAAGCAATTACAAGCTGAATTGATATTGGATAAACAACAAGCCTTTAACGAGCTGAACGAAATGGTTACGGTGCAGTCAAACACTTATAACCAGGAGAATATCCGCTACCATCAACAGCAAAATAAGGTATCGGGATTATTAAAAGATCTGGACTACCGCGAAACCCAGTTAGAACATTTGGAAGTTCGCATCCGCCAGAATAATATCGAACTTGAAAAAGCCAAAGCCGCCATATTAGAAAACCTGCAGCAAACCGGCGATAGCGACGAAAGCCTGCTGGAAATGTACGGCCAAAAAGAATCCCTTGAAAAAGGAACTGCCGAGGCTGAACAGGCGTATTACGCATGGCGCGCTAACATAACAGAAAGCGAGAACGAAGTATCAAAACTTCGCCAGCGTAAGGATCAGACAGAGGCGTTAGAAAACGAACTTAAAGATGAACGTAATAACCTTAAGATAGAGCTAAATGCCCTGCGCGAGCGCCTTTCTGTAGAGTTTAATGTGGATATCAACGACCTGATGGAAATTGACAGCACCGAAATTGGGGCCGAAGACGAGATACGCGATAAAACGGAAAAGATGAAACGCCAACTGGATGATTTTGGCGCCATTAACCCCATGGCAGTTGAAGCGTATAATGAAATGAGCGAACGCCATACCTTTATCCAGGGCCAAAAGAAAGACCTTGCGGAGGCTAAGGCGTCCTTACTGGCAACCATACAGGAGATAGATGATACCGCCAAAGAAAAGTTCATGTCGGCGTTTACGATGGTGCGAGAGAATTTTATTAAGGTGTTCCGATCATTGTTTAACGAGGAAGACTCCTGCGACCTAATCTTGAGCAACCCCGATCAACCGCTGGAATCTGAAATAGATATCATTGCAAGGCCAAAAGGTAAACGCCCGCTATCCATCAATCAATTATCGGGTGGGGAAAAAACGCTGACGGCTACGGCTATCCTGTTTTCGCTTTACCTGTTAAAGCCTGCCCCATTCTGTATTTTTGACGAGGTAGATGCCCCGTTGGATGATACCAATATCGATAAGTTCAATAACATCATCCGTAAGTTCTCTAAAGAATCGCAGTTCATTATTATATCGCACAACAAGCGCACCATTGCCTGTACCGATATTATCTATGGTGTAACCATGGTAGAGCAGGGTATCTCGAGGGTGGTGCCTGTAGACCTGCGGGAATTAGCAGATTAAAGCGAAAATATTGCGCAAAAAAAAGGCCCTGATTACAACCGGGGCCTTTTCATATTTAAATAATATTATTTACGTTTAGCGTGATTGTTGTTGTAGATCATCCCTTTAAACATTTTTCCTTCCGTTTCGATACCCACTTCACGCGATTTATCAACGGAAAATGTTTTTAAACCACCTAAGCTTTGTGTAGATTGGTTTGTAAGACTAAACGTTCCGGTTTTTACATAACTGATGGCCAAAGCAAATAGCTTTTCGGTAGGGTCTCCAAATTCTTTGGTAACATCATCAGACGCCAACTTACCGGGGTAATTTGTTGTACCCGGTGTCATACCTGCGTAATAACCACCATTACCCGCACTATTCTTAGTTTCGAACTCAGGGATATACATTTCATATTTATTGATATCTATATTGAAGAAACCAACAGGTTTACCATAACTGGTAGTTCCAATTAATTTAACATTTAACTGTGATAGTGGTAACAAATTATTGATAGTAAGTTCACTTGCAGATGCTGTAGAACCAGTTACAATAAAAAACACATTATTTAAGTTAAGCGACGATGGCAGATTAGTTTTTGAAAATTGTATAGTGCTTGCTTCTTTTATAACATAATCGTAAAGGTCAAAATAATTATAAAGTTGATTTGAAACTTCATCTCTACGAACTTGATTTTTTAAGATTAGGTCCTTACCATCAACCATCGTTTTATTAAAATTATATGTAAACATTGTACCGCTGGTTTTTGTAGCCGGTGCAATTAAGTTACTCAGGTATTCGGCAGTTGATACATAACCACCACCATTATAACGAAGGTCAACAACTAAATCTGTAACACCTGCCGATGAAAAGGTTGCAAATGCAGCATTAAGCTTGGGCCTTGCATTCTCATCAGACGTAAAGCTGTTAAATACTATGTAACCAATTTTTTTGCCGCCACCTGCGTCAACTACATTACTTGTTAAAACAGGGTTTACAGTGTAAGTACCTGTTGTAATGCTAACATCAATTGTGCTGCCGTCCGGCTTTTTAAGGGTAAGATTTATATTGCTCGAATTTAGATAAGCATTTATTAAGAAATTAACATTATTTCCGCCATCGTAAGTTAATCCAGAACCTGTGCGGCCGTTTATAGACGTAATCTGATAACCTCGTTTAATGCCTTTAACATCTGCGGGAGAACCAGGGTAAACATATTTAACCCTAATATCGTCATCCCCTATCCAAACCGGGGCAAAACCAAAATCGCCTTTAATACCGTTCAATTCGTCTGAAACACTACCGTCATCTATAAAAGAATATTTTGCGGTGCCCGCAGCAGATGGACTGTATTCGTATGGTTTACCTGTCTCTGGGTTTTTGCTGTATTGCGTCATTGCATCAATTTCGCTTTGCAACGCATCCAAATCATTTGCGCCCGAAAAAGAACGTGGTTTAAATACATCAACCGTTGGCAGGCTTTCATTCCAGTAATACACCTGCTTAGCATATAAAAACACCGAATCTTTAATCAGGTCAAGCGAACTGGGGGTTGGCGCAATCTTTTTATCCTTCTTACAAGATGTAATCACTATTGCAGATGACAATAGTATTAGGTAAAATAATTTCTTCATAGTTTAATTAATTATATTCGAGTAAACGGTATTATTATTTTAATATTATATAAATCGCAATTATATTATTTCACCGGCATGTATGAGGTCAATCCCACAAGCTTCGGCACATAAAACATCTGTGGTTGAGCCTGCTATCATTAACAGATCGCGGCGTTCTAAATTGTGTTCCTCCATTAATAAATGCAATACATCCGGCTCGGGCTTTGGTAAGCTTTCATCAGCGAAATAACATATTAAATAAGGTTCTAATCCGTGCCACTCTATCTGCCTTATCTTATTAAGTTGTTGTTGCGGGTTGCCATTTGTAACTATAAATAACTTTTTACGGTCAGTAACAACTTCCTGCATAAAGCTAAGCATATTTTTAAACAACAGCAATTTCAAAGGCAATCGCGATGTTAACAGCATTATCTCCAGTTTATCGCGATACTTCTCTTCTATATTAAGCTGCGCCACAAGCTGGTTATAAACTTCTCCTGCCCCTTTCTTATTATACGTATCTATCATCAACTCGGTTGTCTTGGCAGCACTATTTAATTCGGTGTACTCCAACAGGTTTGCAAAAAGATAATAGATCTGGTAATAATAATCTTTTGCGGGATAAAGCACATCGTCAAGATCAAATATGAATGCTTTTTTGCGCGGGTCGATATCGTTATAAGTAATCACTGCCATTAATAATATTGATATTGTATTCGTTAAAAAGCTGTTCGGAGTGCACAAGCACCTCTGCCTCCTGCTTGTTTATCAGATAGAGGGTATCAAAATTATTATCCAAACTAAGTGTAAGCATTTCATGCGCGTAGGTATCGCCCACGGGGTTGGGCAGTTTAATAATCCCCATAAACGCGGGAAAATCGTGAAAATCGCCCAAAACAACCTCATCATTTATAAGTGTGGTTTTAAGCTTGTGCGCTTGCGCGGATGTAGCAGATGTGATAAGTACTTTCAATTACAGGTTATTTACAATTAAACCGTCTTTCATTAATATCGTGCGGTCGCTCATGTCAGATAAATGCTGGTTGTGGGTAACAATTACAAAGGTCTGATTAAAATCGTTGCGGAGTTTAATGAAAAGTTCGTGCAATTCCAGCGCATTCTTTGAGTCGAGGTTACCCGATGGTTCGTCGGCAAATATCAAAGCGGGATCATTTATTAGCGCGCGGGCTACTGCCACACGCTGCTGTTCGCCGCCAGATAGCTCTGCAGGCTTATGGGTAACTCTATTGCCAAGGCCAAGCATTTGTAACAACTCCGTAGCTTTCTTTTCGGCATCGGCACGCGGCATCCCCGCTATAAATGCAGGGATACATACATTTTCCAGCGCGTTAAACTCCACCAGTAAATGATGGAACTGGAAAATAAAACCGATTTTTTGGTTACGGAACGCGCTAAGGTTTTTGTTATTAAGCTTGCTTACCTCAACATCATCTATAAATAACTGCCCGCTATCGGCATTGTCTAAAGTACCCAGGATATTAAGCAGCGAGCTTTTACCGGCGCCGGATGCGCCCACTATGGTTACAATTTCGCCGCGTTTAACTTCAAGGTCTACCCCTTTTAGAATGTGCAGGTTACCGTATGATTTATTAATAGATAGTGCCTTTAGCATTTACAAATGTAAAATTAGTATCAGGTAGTTAGTAGCAAGTATCAAGATTTTTTAAGAAGATTTTAAGTTTGACAATATTATTAAAAAAACGTATTGATACTTGATACCCGTTACTTGATACTAACCAACAAAATAGTAGCTTTACCGCAAATTCTTCAAATAACATGAACATTCACGAATATCAGGGCAAAGCGATACTTAAAAGCTTTGGCGTAAGAGTACAAGAAGGCATAGTTGCAGAAACACCTGAAGAGGCTGTTGCTGCTGCTCAGAAAATGAAGGAAGACTTTGGGTCGGACTGGACAGTTATAAAAGCACAGATACACGCAGGTGGCCGCGGTAAAGGCGGTGGTGTAAAAGTAGCCAAGAACGCAGATCAGGTTAAAGAAATTGCAGGCAATATCATAGGTATGCAATTGGTAACCCCGCAAACCGGCCCCGAAGGTAAACTTGTTAAAAAAGTTTTGGTTGCGCAGGATGTTTACTACCCCGGCGAAAGCGAAGTAAAAGAATATTATATAAGTGTATTGCTTGACCGTGCTAAAGGCCGCAACATTATCATGTACAGTACCGAAGGTGGTATGGACATTGAAGAAGTGGCGCACTCTACACCAGAGCTGATACACAAAGAAGAGATTGATCCTAAGGTTGGTTTACAAGGTTTCCAGGCGCGTAAGATCGCGTTTAACCTGGGCTTATCCGGCGATGCTTTTAAGGATATGGTAAAATTTATCACTGCTTTGTACAAAGCGTATGATGCTACCGACTCGTCTCAGTTTGAAATTAACCCGGTACTTAAAACATCTGACAATAAAATTTTAGCGGTTGATGCTAAAGTAAACATTGATGATAACGCTTTATACCGCCACCCGGATTATGCAGCGATGCGCGATACCGATGAGGAAGACCCTACCGAGGTTGAAGCAAGCAAAAGCAACCTTAACTATGTAAAACTTGACGGTAACGTTGGTTGTATGGTTAACGGTGCCGGTTTAGCTATGGCTACCATGGATATCATCAAAATTGCCGGTGGCGAGCCTGCAAACTTCCTTGACGTTGGCGGAACAGCTAACGCGGCAACAGTTAAAGCCGGTTTTAACATCATCCTTTCGGATCCTAATGTTAAAGCTATCCTGATTAATATTTTTGGTGGCATTGTTCGTTGTGACCGTGTTGCCCAGGGTGTAATTGATGCTTATCATGAAATTGGTAACATTCCTGTACCCATTATTGTGCGTTTACAAGGCACAAACGCTGCCGAAGCAAAAGAACTGATCGATAACTCTGGTTTAAAAGTATTCTCGGCTATCTTGTTAAAAGAAGCTGCGGACAGGGTTAAAGAAGTGTTGGCACTTTAGTAGTGATTCGAGTCCCGATTGCCAATCGGGAAGTTGACCTGCATACATATTAAGGGAACCATTTTGGTTCCCTTTTTTTGTTTGTATCAAACTGTTATATCATAATTTAAACAAACAATCGCCCTCCCATATAGTTGCTTAGGGACTATGTCTGTGTATTGTAATACTTTTAAAAGACAATAGATGTTTAAACATCTATTATTATATTTGTATCATTATTAAAGCAAAACAAAAAAAACTAAATATCATGGCAACAACTAAATGGGTTTTAGACCCAATGCACTCAGAAGTTCAATTCAAAGTAAAACACTTAGTAATATCAACGGTAACAGGATCTTTCAAAACGTTTGAAGGATCATTAGAAACCGAAAGTGAAGATTTCAGCGGCGCTTCGGTTGAGTTTTCTTTAGATGTTAACAGCATCGATACTACCCAACCACAACGCGATGAACACTTAAAAAGCGCTGAATTTTTCGACGCGGCAAGCTTCCCAAAGATCAGCTTCAAATCAACATCTTTTACTAAAGATGGCGACGATTATAAACTAGCAGGCAACCTTACTATTAAAGATGTAACCAAACCGGTAACATTTGCTGTAGAGCACGGTGGTATAGCAGGTGATTTTTACGGTAATACCAAAGCAGGCTTTGAAGTAACCGGCAAAATAAACCGTAAAGAGTTTGGCCTTACCTGGGATGGCGTAACCGAAGCAGGTTCCATAGTAGTGGGCGAAGACATTAAACTTATAGCTAACATCCAGTTTGCCAAGCAAGCATAATTAGTTGATCGGTGTCCCGATAGGTATCGGGAGGGTGATTAGAATCCCGACAGCTATTGGGAAGTTGCTAATCGCTTTTTATAAATAAAAGGAAGCCATCTGGTAAAGCGGATGGCTTTTTTCGTGTTTATACCTCCATATTTTTCTTCAGGTCAAGTAAGCGTTGTTTGACATTGTTTTGAAGGTTGCGTGTAGCGATACCGGCAAACAAATTAAACGGAAACCTAAGCGAAAACGAGTACAGGAATATTACTTCGGTTTGTGCGGGCGTTATTTCCTTAAATGTCCACGAACCAAAAAATGCGCTAAACATATATGGCCCTTTAGTCATTTTTATGGCGGTAGCTTTTGAGCGATTAAAAGACACGTATTTTGTTTCCATACCGAGGCCATTTTTGGCTACACACCATGCCCTTACGCCTACCCCTGCTTCTGTGGCTCCGTTTATCAATTCGGCCTTTTTAAGAAACGTGTCCCATCTTAGCCTGTTGCCATAATCCTGTGTAAAATCAAAAGCAACCTGTTGCGATGTGTTAATGATGATACTTTCGGTGAATTTGATGTTTTTCATTTGTGGTTAAATAACCAATCGCAAGGTATATAATTAACCAATCAACAACAATTGGGCGGCATTATTGTCTTCAATAAAAGCGGTATATTTGCTTTATAATTATGCTAATACGAATTTACCCCGAAAACCCGAACGAAAAAGCTATTGAGCAGGCAGCTGATATATTGCGCAAAGGCGGCATCATCATCTACCCTACAGATACGGTTTACGGTTTGGGTTGTGATATAACCAACCAAAAAGCTATCGAACGGATTTGCAAGATCAGGAACATCAAGCCGGACAAGGCCAACTTTTCGTTCATCTGTTACGATCTTAGCCATATATCAGACTACATCAAACCTATTGATAACTCAACGTTTCGGGTGCTTAAAAAAGCTTTACCCGGACCGTTCACTTTTATATTTAATGCCAGCCACGCGGTACCAAAATTACTGAGCAGCAATAAAAAAACGGTAGGTATCCGTGTGCCTGATAATAATATTGCCCGCGCAATTGTAAAAGCCCTGGGTAACCCTATCCTATCAACATCTATCCATGACGAGGATGAGATCATCGAATACTCTACCGACCCGGAACTGATCCACGAGAAGTATGAGGAATTGGTTGACCTGGTAGTAGATGGCGGTTATGGCGAAAATATACCATCAACCGTGGTAGACTGTACAAACGGCGATTTCGAGGTGATTCGTGAAGGTAAAGGCGACCTGCAAGAATATTTATAATCCCTATCTTCACGTTTTAAGCAAACAATATCGTGGCCGGTAACCTTAAACAATTCGCAGAATTTATCCGCTCCTATGCTACAGGTGGCGTCATACTTGTAACCTGCGTTATTATTTCATTGATAATTGCAAATACAGCCTTACACACACCCTTCACTCATTTTTTGGATAATCATATCGGCCCTTACAGCAGGCTAACCTGGATAAACGACGGGCTGATGGCTATATTTTTCCTTCTGGTTGGTTTAGAGATCAAGGACGAAGTTTTAAACGGCGAGTTGTCCGACAGGCAATCTGCTACCTTACCCGTTTTCGCAGCCCTTGGTGGCATGCTTGTCCCGGCCGGTATCTACGCCTTGGTCAATTACAATACCGCCACTCGCGCAGGTTGGGGCATCCCCATGGCTACAGATATTGCTTTTGTGGTGGCAATCATAAGTGTTATTAAATCGCGCGTGCCACAATCCTTACAGGTATTTATTAAAGCGCTTGCTATAGTGGATGACCTTGGGGCGATATTGGTTATAGCGATCTTCTATTCGGCGGGGTTGCATACAACCTATTTGCTACTGGCATTGGGCATGTTTGTTTTGCAGATGCTTTTTAATCGTTTTAACGTGCGCTACCTTTTGGCTTATATTATTCCCGGCGTGTTCATGTGGTATTTTATCCATCACTCGGGCATCCATGCAACAGTAGCAGGCGTATTAACTGCAATGGCTATACCGCACGATGTAAAGCTCGATTATTCGCCATTAAAGAAACTTATCCACCTACTGGAGAATCCGGTTAATTTTCTTATCATACCTATATTCGCATTAGCTAATTCCAACATCAACATTAGCGAAAGCCTGGCTGGTGATAACCTGATCAGCCCCTTATCAGCAGGCATCTTATTAGGATTGATGCTGGGCAAACCGATAGGTATTACCCTGTTTAGCTGGCTGGCTGTAAAACTAAAATTATCTAAACTGGCCGATGGTGTTAAGTGGATGCAGGTTTGGGGGATTGGTCAACTTGCGGGCATCGGTTTCACCATGTCGATATTTTTGGCGCTGTTATCCTTTACTGATACCACTTTGCATAACCAGGCTAAGCTTACTATATTGATCAGTTCGGTATTGGCAGCGGCAATAGGTTACGCTATCCTTATCCGCATAAAGCAGAACCCTACCCCTTAATTCCTTTTATAAACGCGGGGATCTTATCCATGTAGCCATCCTCGCCCAAAAGTTTTACAAACGCGCTACCTACAATGGCACCGTTTGCGTACTCGCAAGCTTTATTAAAGGATCTGTTATCTGAAATGCCGAAACCAATAATGGCAGGGTTGTTTAACGTCATTGCTTTTATACGCTTGTAATACTCTTCTATACTATCGGTCAATTGCAAACTACCACCGGTTATAGATGATGATGACAGCAGGTAAATAAAACTATTGCTCAGGCTATCTATCTTACGGATGCGTTCTTCTGATGTTTGTGGTGTAACCAAAAAAATATTACTTAGGCCGTTGTCTTCAAAGTGATTGCTGTACAGCATCTCGTACTCGTACATCGGCAGGTCAGGAACTATGATGCCATCAACTCCAACTGCTGCAGCTGCTTTGCAAAAACGGTCAACACCGTATTGTACTATCGGATTAACGTAACCCATCAGTAAAACTGGGATGCTTACCCGGTTGCGCAAGTCTTTTAACTGCTCAAATAATATATTAAGGTTCATGCCATTATCCAAGGCTGTTTGTGAACTATGCTGAATAGTTGGCCCATCTGCAACAGGATCAGAATATGGGAACCCTATCTCCAGGAAATCTGCACCGGCTTTTTCCAACGCTTCGGCAATATCAACGGTAGTGTTTAACTCCGGGTAACCGGCGGTAAAATATATCGAAAGCAGGTTATTATTCTTAGCGGCAAAAAGTTGATTGAGGCGGTTCATGGAAGCGATTGTGTTAGCCATATTTATTACCTGCTTACTTTAACCGGCAGGTGGTTACAAAAATATCTTTATTAAATATCTTTTCAGCTATAAATAACAGATTTTAGAGCGTTTTCATTCACACACGTTCTTGTTTCATATAACTTAAACCCCTACTTTAGGGCTATCCTGCGTTGGCAGGCTTGCATTTAAACCTGAAGAATATGTCGCCTGCAATATTACTATCATTTATAATCGGTTACTTTTTAGTGTTGCTGGTAATATCATACCTCACCTCTAAAAAATCATCAGATAACGATACCTTTTTCGTAGCTAACCGTAACTCCAAGTGGTATTTAGTAGCCTTTGGGATGATAGGCACGGCGCTTAGCGGGGTTACGTTTATATCTGTACCGGGCAAGGTTGGCGCACCAAGCGGTGATCAGTTCGCGTACTTTCAGTTTGTGTTGGGTAACGCGGCAGGCTTTCTAATTATCGCCACCGTGCTGTTACCGCTTTATTACCGCTTAAAGCTCACGTCCATTTATAGTTACATTGAGCAAGCCCTGGGTACCTGGAGCTATAAAACCGCCGCCGGTATTTTCCTGTTAAGCCGTACAATCGGTTCGTCATTCAGGTTATACCTGGTGGTTATCGTACTGCAAAAATTCATCTTCGATAGCTATGGGGTGCCCTTTGCTGTTACGGTGATGATATGTTTGGTGCTGATATGGTCGTACACGTTCAAGGGCGGCTTAAAAACCATCATTATAACCGACAGCCTGCAAACCCTGTTCCTGGTATCATCGGTGTTCCTGTCTATCTATTTCATTTGCGATAGCCTGCACTACAGCATCTTCCAGGCGGCAGAAGCTATCAAAAATAGCAGCTATTCCAAAATTTTTTTCTTTGACGATTTTCTGGGCAGCCACTTCCACCTTAGCAAACAATTCCTTGGAGGCATGTTCATCACCATTGGTATGACAGGCCTTGACCAGGACCTTATGCAGAAAAACCTGAGTCTCAAAAATATTAAAGAAGCACAGAAAAATATGTTCAGTTTTACCGCGGTTTTCGTGGTGATAAACATCTTCTTTTTAAGCGTAGGCGCGCTGCTTTATATGTACGCGCAACGTAATGGCATCAGCGTAGCAAAAACCGATTACTTATACCCTACCATCGCCTTACAATACCTGGGGATTATACCAGCTATGGTGTTTATGCTTGGCTTAACCGCTGCTACCTTCGCCACTACAGATTCTGCACTTACAGCGTTAACCACATCGTTCTGTGTCGATTTCCTGAACTTCAATAAACGTGGAGACGTCAACAGTAAGAAAATGGTGAACGTACGCCACTATGTACATGTCGCATTTTCGGGCTTGATGTTTCTAACTATTATCGCGTTCAACGCTCTTAACAACGATGCGGTGGTGACTGCCATATTTAAAGTTGCATCGTACACCTATGGGCCGCTGCTTGGCCTTTATAGCTTCGGTTTATTTATGAGTAAAAGGCAGGTGAGGGATAAAATGGTGCCGTTTATTTGTTTGATCTCTCCCGCGGTTTGCTACTTCCTCAGCACAGAGTCAAAAGTGTTACTGGGCGGCTATGTTTTCGATAACGAACTCATCATTGTAAACGGTTTAATTACATTTGTGGGGTTGTGGATCTCTTCGAGTCCGAAAGTCGTGAAGTCCGTAAGTCCGCAAGTAGCTTAAACCGCACATTATAAAACCTTAAACAAAATTTATTGTAATATTATTACACTTCCGGACTTCCCGATTCATCGGACTTCGGACTAATTTACTAACATGACTGGTGAAGATAAAATAAGAGAAGCATTCGAAAATAAAAACTGGCAGGAAATTAAAGTAACCGATTCCTGGCAGATCTTTAAAATTATGGCCGAGTTTGTCGACGGCTTCGAGAAACTGGCCAAAATAGGCCCGTGTGTGTCCATCTTTGGATCGGCACGCACCCATAATGATAACCCTTACTATAAATTGGCAGAAGATGCCGCACGCCTCCTTACCGAGCGTGGCTATGGTGTAATATCCGGCGGTGGCCCGGGTATTATGGAAGCTGCCAACAAAGGCGCTTACGAGGCTGGTGGCAAATCGGTAGGTTTAAATATCGAGCTGCCGTTTGAGCAATTCCATAACAAGTATATAGACAGAGATAAGATCCTGGAGTTTGATTACTTCTTTATCCGTAAAGTAATGTTCATGAAATACTCGCAGGGCTTCATTATCCTGCCGGGTGGTTTTGGCACCATGGACGAATCTTTTGAAGCCATTACGCTAATACAAACCGGTAAGATCGCCCGCTTTCCTATTGTATTTGTCGGGGTAGATTATTGGGGAGGCCTGTTTAAATGGGTAGAAGAAAAGATGCTTGCCAACGAGCATAACATCAGCGCCGATGACCTTAACCTTTACCGCGTAGTTGATACTGCCGAAGAAGCTGCCGAGCATATCTTCCGTTTCTATGATAAATATGTACTGAAACCGAATTTTTAACAAACGCCAATCCCCGAAAGGGGATTTTTTTATTACATTCCCTTCATGAAAAAAACATGGAACATTATAGCGATCGTTGCTTTTTCGCTTGTTTGCCTGTGGTATTTATTAAAGGTAACCTTTGTTTTTGCTATTTATCAAATACCAAGTGATGCTAATAAGCCTGCCATAAAACCAGGTGATAAGATATACGTATCGCGTTTTGCAAAACCTGAGTTTAATAAGTTTTTATGTTTCGAAAAAAAAGGCGTTCCGTTGTCGGTATTCAGGTGCGTTGGCATGCCAAACGATATCATTGAAATTAGGTTGGGCGTGTTATACAGAAACGGGAAACAGTTATACGAACCTAAAATATGGAATGAATACCTTATAAATAAAAAAATGTTAACCAGTATTTTAGGTTATGTAAAAACCAATGGCTACGATCTATACGAAGTTAACGATAGTATCTCCAGGATCGCGATATCTAAAAGTGAGTTACAGGGTTTCAAGTTAAAGCTGCAACAATATGTGGTATCTAAAGACTCCGTCAACGAAATGATCTCGAAGGCTTATCCGGGTACTGGTTACAATGAAGATAATTTTGGCCCGCTAAAAATACCTGCAAACAATTATTTTGTACTTGGTGATGACAGGCACAACGCTGCTGATTCCCGCTACTTTGGCCTTGTAAATGAAACTGAAATAAAAGCAACCGTTATAAATAAATAAATAAGGGCTATAACTAAAAAAGGCGCACGGGAATATCCGAAGCGCCTTTTTACTATATACAGTTTAGGTTTATTTAAGCATAGATACTTTTGGTGCGTTTGCAACTGCATCCGGGTTAGTGGTAAGTTCAACCATGTTGGTTACCTCGTCAAGCACCGCTTCTGCCGAGCCTGAATAACCCACATATTTAAACCTGATATTACCATCTTTATCAATAACGAACTTAGTTGGGATGCCCAAAACCTTAAAGTCAGAAACTACTTTAGCCTGTTTGCCGCTGCTATCCTTTTCATCCATTAATACATGAAAGGTATATTTGTTGTCGGCTATAAATTTCTTAACTCCAGGCAGGTAATTGTCGCCGGTTTCCCAAGTATCAATAAACAGGAACTTTACGTTGGGGTTATCTTTAAATTTATTAACCGCCATTTGCATGCCCGGGAATGATGCTTTACAAGGGCCGCACCAGGTAGCCCAAAAATCCACAATAACCACTTTGCCTTTTAGGCTTGCCAGCGACACTTCCTTCCCGTCAAAATCCTTTAACGCGAAGGCAGGCGCCGGTGTATTTATCATTTCTTTAACAAGTTTTGCCCTGCCCGCATCGTTCTTTTGTTTATACATGCCGGCGACATATTCTTCATACCCCGCGTTGCTGCCTTTCACTTTAGCGTATGCAATTGCCAGTTGAGCCTTTAAAATTTCTGAACCTTTACCTGCAAGAATAGATTTCTCTACAATCTCTTTTGTTTTTACATATTGGCCATTTGCGTTTAATATCAACGCGTAATGCTCATTAATTTCTGCATCCTGGTATTTCATACCATCATATACTTCGCTCTGCACCTTTAATGCCTCAGGGAATTTACCTTGCTTAAACAGGATAAATGCATAGGTATCGGCAATTCCCCCGTAGGTTGCCCGGTTATTATCAGCTACTTGTTTAGCAGTCATGTACATACCGGCCTCAGCATTTTTAAAATCATCATTTAAAATATCTAAAGATTGTTTGGATAATACAGCTGCTTCGTCCAGGTGTTCACCCTTTTCTGCCCAGGCCCATGCGGCACTGTTTAACGCATTGGCTAATTGCGATTTGGTTTTCACCTTCGCTGCCCATTCGTTATATTTAGCGGTATTCCCGGCGTTAAGGTAAGCTGCTGCAATTTGCATCCTGAAATTATCCTGAACTGTATTTTTTTCATTCTTTTCGGGATATTTAGCAATATAGGCCGAATATAATTCCGCTTTCTTAGCAGCATCTTGCTCCTTATTGATGACAATGCCTGCGGCATTCTGCGCGGCTTCTCCATTCGGGAATTTCGTGATGATAATTGCGTTCAATGAATCAAAAGCAGCTTTATTTCTCAATCTGCTGTAAATTCCGGATGCCATCATCATATCTTTCTCATTACCACTTTTTGACCACGCAGCAATTTTCTCTTTGACTAATTTTTGGCTGGCGTCGTCCTTCAAACTCGCTACCATGCTCACATAGCTTACACCAAAGTCTTTTTCGCTTTGCGGATAAAGCTCAAATTCTTTTTTATAAAGAGTAAGCGCTTCTGGTACATCGGTTTTTAATTTAGTGAAGTAATTGCCCATACCGCTACCTACAAGATAGGCTTTCATAGCATAAGCGCCGGCAACAGGCTTTTCGCTATTATCAGTAACCAGGTATACGTAACCTTTTTCAACATTATCATCTATCGCTTCACCGCTGCTTAGTTTAACAAACAAGGTTTTAGTATCTGCAGGTACCGTAAACTCCCCTTTCAAATCTGCACCACTTTTTATTAAAGCTGCATCAGCAGCTGGGTTGCGCTTATTATCTAAAAAGTAAACGGTTGCCTTTATGTCCTGCTTACCATCAAGCGGGGTGCCGGCAGGGTTATAAGTAAAACTGATCTTCTGGCCAACAGATGGGGTTTCGTCAGATAGTTTTAAATGTGCCGCTGTTTGCGCGAACGCGCTGTGCATCAGCAAAGCACAAGGTAATGTGAGGATAAGGTTAAGTGTTTTCATGGTATAACTAAATTTTTAGTCAATTTAAGGATTTAGTTATATTACTTCCAAATATTATCTAATAATTAATAGCGAGTTTTAAATTATTAGTTGTTATTTTACGGGAATGGACTTGCTTACCGAACCCCCAAAAAAGGCCGCACTGAGCTTAATATTTGTTACCCTATTTATATACCGGGCATGCCTTACTTTATAGCATCGGCCTTAATGCTTACAGGGGCCATGCTTGCCGTAAGAAGTTTTAGAAAAGAGAAACAAACTACTGATAATTCATCTTATAACAGCGGCGCAAATAATCGCTGATACTCAACTTATGGACGAACCCGTAGTACAACACGGCAAAGCTGCTTTAGGATTTATCTTCATAACGATATTTATCGATGTGCTTGGCCTGGGTATTATAATTCCTATTTTGCCTAAGCTACTGGAGGAACTTGGCCACGTTGATATCAGTATGGCCAGCCAGTACAGCGGGTGGCTTACGTTTACTTACGCATCTATGCAGTTTCTGTTCGCACCAGTTTTGGGTAATTTGAGCGATATGATTGGCCGCAGGCCTGTGTTGCTATTTTCATTGTTCGGTTTCGGTATCGATTATTTGTTTATGGCCTTCGCCCCTACCATTGCCTGGCTTTTTATAGGGCGGTTGATAGCGGGTATAGCAGGCGCAAGTACCACAACCGCAACGGCTTACATTGCCGATATCAGCAGCGGCGAAAAACGCGCTACCAATTTTGGATTAATAGGCGCGGCAACCGGGCTTGGCTTTATATTAGGCATTGGCCTTGGTGGCTTTTTAGGTAATTACTGGATAAAGCTGCCGTTCATCGTAGCCGCCGGATTGGCTTTGTTAAACGCGCTTTACGGCTATTTTGTGCTGCCCGAATCTTTATCACTCAGGAACCGCCGACGCTTTGAATGGAAACGCGCTAACCCCATTGGGTCACTTTTGCGCCTGCGTAAATATTCTATGGCGATAAGCACATTGATAACCGCGTACACAATTGTTTATATCGGCCAAAAAGCTATTGAGGGTGTTTTGCCATTTTATTTGATAGAGAAATTCCAGTGGACGCTTCCCAGCATTAGTGCCCTTGGTATCTTTATAGGCTTATTGATAGCCGCTATTCAAGGCGGTTTTGTAAGATGGACGATCCCTAAATTTGGGATGCGAAAAAATATAATGGCGGGGATAACCTTTTATGGTATCGGTTTGGTATTTATTGCGTTTAATAATGTAGGCTGGCTGATGTATATCTATATGATCCCCTATTGCCTTGGCGGCATTGGTGGTACGGCTTTGCAAGGTTTTATTTCGGATAACGTCCCCCCTAACGAACAAGGCGAATTGCAGGGAGCGTTGGCAAGTCTTGTAAGCCTAACCACCATCATTGGCCCGCTGATGATGACCACGCTGTTTCACCACTTTACCATCAAAGGTGGTTCGGTTTATTTCCCCGGCGCTCCATTTTTATTGGGTGCCATCCTGATGTTTATCGCCATAATTTTAACTATTCGCAGCTTTAAAAAGAAAGACCCAAAACTGTTACCGCAAAACGCCTCTACTCCAGCCCACTAACCCCGCCCGAGATCACAAATTTCATCACTTCGGCAGCGCTTCGGTTTATCGGCTTTATTTTGTCTACGGAAACAATTACTACCTGCCCTGCAAACGAGTACGACATGGGGAAGTAAACAGCAACTTCGCCCGGCAAGCCAAGCGCTTTCATGTCCTTTTGTACCAGGAAGCCTATTTTTTTCAGTCCAAATTCATTTACCTCTACCAAAACGGGTTCGTTAAATTTCTTTTCTTCGCCTACAAAAGCTTCGGTAAGATCTTTTATGGATGAATAAAGGAACTTGAATAATGGGACGCGATTAAGCCATCGCATAACCCATTTTTTAATGGGGTCGGTAATTACATTAGTAACCAATATACCGGCGATCAGTATAATAACAATAACCGTTAAGATACCTAAACCAGGTATATATAGTGGCTTCCCCTGTGCATCTACCAATATTTCGGTACTTAGGTTTAGCCCCGTATCTATCCGCGATACAACCCAAAACATCAGGAAAAATGCAGCGCCAAGCGGCACCACAATTAACAGCCCTTTTACAAAATAATTAAGCAGCGCACGGAACAATCTCTTCATTTATCTGTCTAAAATTTTACTCGTAAAACTACAAGCTTTTGAAATCAATTATCGAATAACTTTTCAAGTTCTATAATACGCTCTGACTTAATTATGACACCAAGATTTATGGGTATTCTTAATAGAGAAACAGACTGATTAGTTGTGGGAATATCGACAACTTTAATTTCGCCCTGCGTTGTATATTGAGGGCCAGCATATAACACGCCTAATAAAAAAATCCTCACCTGCCCGACGATAAAAGTCCCCTTCTTGTCTTTGTAACCTCCCTGATTTAAAATTAAAACAGGCGAACCACTTGAACCTGGAAAACAAGCAGCATCGATCAGGATTTCTTTTTTTCCGTTGTAATCAAATACTGGATGAGTTGCAGTTATGCCTTTTCGAAAGATGGGTTTGTTATTCTTTGAATCCCAAATACCATTAGGATAACCAATCATTATAATCTCTTCCAATGCATCTAACTCAGTTAACTGATCCTTCGTTGGTATTATTGATTTATCTAAAGGATCATAATATAACTTTTGTCCCCGACTATTTGCCTCGTTTAAATACGGTGCAATTGGCATAGCACATAAATCTACATTAGCATCTGGGTGCTTACGCCATAACGACTCGAAATTACCGAGGGTAATGGGAAAGTGCTGCGTATCTAACGGCGTATTGTCAGCAGAAGACCTTGTAAAAGTAAGTCTTCCATTCATAGCACCTTCTATAACATGCTTGTTCGTAACAACGACAGGAATATGTGTTTTTCCATCATCAAAGAACTTAAAGAAAAAACCAGTTCCGGTACTTATCCCCTTCTCGTTCTCACACTCAATTCGCACTGTTGAATATGTAAGCCGCTCAGTTACTGTTAGTCCCATATCTTTTAATAAAAAATTAAAATTTACTCGTAAAAGTACACTCTTTTTACCCGCTGCGAAATGTTTGTTAGTATTTCGTAAGGGATGGTGCCTATTTGCTGGGCAAGGTCTTCTATCCGTTGTTGCTGGTTAAATACAATAACTTCGTCGCCTTCTTTTACTTCTACATTACTTACGTCAAGCATGCACATATCCATGGTGATGTTGCCTACAGTCGGCACTAGGGTTCCGTTTACCAGCATTTTTCCAACACCATTGCCAAAAGCACGCACGTAACCATCGGCATAACCTATGCGCACGGTGGCTATTTTACCATCGTCCTTTAAACTGCCACTACGGTTGTAGCTAACGGTTTCGGCAGCGGGCACCCTCTTAACCTGCGATACGGTAGTTTTCAAAGTAGCCACGGGTTGTAAACCGCTTTCTCCGCGTGGTACAGCCGCATCTACCCCGTACAGGCCAATGCCAAGCCTTACCATATCGTAACGCGCGTTTGGCCAGCGACTGATGCCGGATGTATTGCTAATGTGTTTTATAACGGAATAGCCCAAGGCCTCTTCTATCTGCTTATAAGCCGTTTCGAAGATCTGGATCTGCTGCATGGTAAACATATCGTGCAGTTCATTGTCGCTCGCTACAAAATGCGAGTAAACGGATTGTACACGGATGTACGGGTTTATCTCCAGCAGGTCGCACAGCGCTTCCACTTCAAAGGCTTCGAAACCTACCCTGTGCATGCCGCTATCTATTTTTAGGTGGATGGGGTAGTTCAGCACGTCCTCTTCCTGCGCAAATTTCACAAACTCGTCCAGTAAGGTAAAACTATATATGGCAGGCTCTAACTTATTGGCTACCATTTTATCATAAGCCAAAGGCTCGGGGTTAAGCACCATAATAGGCAATGTTATGCCAGTTTCGCGCAGTGCGATACCTTCGTCCGTATAAGCTACGGCCAAATAATCTACTTTGTTGTATTGCAGCATGTTAGCTACCTCAAAAGTACCACTCCCATACGAAAAAGCTTTTACCATCGCCATGATCTTTACTCCCGGTTCCAGCTTTGCTTTGTAAAAGTTGAGGTTGCTGAGTAAGGTATTCAGGTTTATCTCCAATACTGTTTCATGTGCTTTTTGTACCAGCGCACGGCTTATTTTCTCAAATTCGAAACTGCGCGAGCCTTTGATCAGGATGGTCTCTTCGTGCAGGTGCAGTTTACTCAGATCTTTCAACAACGACGATGTATCGGAATAAAAATGAATTTGAGGAATGTTAAAAAGCGATTTATGCTCCTGTAAAAACGTGCCCACGCCTATAAAACGGTCTACCTGTTTGCCGTTTATCATCTGAGCAACCTGTTTGTACAATGCCTCCTGCTGCAAACCTGATTGATAAATATCGGACAGGATCAATGTTCTCTTTTGATGTTGATTTTGCTGGTTTAAAAAGTTAAGCGCGATCTCCAAAGATTGAATATCTGAGTTGTACGAATCATCAATAATAGAGCAATCGTTGATGCCATGCTTCAGTTCCAAACGCATGCTTACAGGGGCAAGGCGCTCGATACGTTCGTCCGCATCTTCCGGGCTATAACCCATGGCCAGCATGGTGGCCCAGCAAACTATAGCATTCTCTATTGATGCCTCATCGCGAAAAGGCATCAGGCATTCTATTTCCTGTTCTTTGTAGATGGCCCGCATATAATATTTGCCTTGTATAGTGGTTTCGCTGAACACGTAAAGGTCGGAAAGATTAAATTTGCGGCTCCACGCAAAACACTCTCGGCTTTTTAGGTCCTCCCGGTGATCAAGCAAGGCTTCGTAATTGTATATTATCTGCTTGCATTCTTTAAATAGTTTAAGCTTTTCGGTTAGCTTGTCTTCGGGTGTTTCAAAGCCCTCATCGTGCGCGGTGCCAATGTGGGTAAGCACGCCGATGGTAGGCTGAATAATCATTTCCAATTTATCCATTTCGCCGGGCACTGAGATGCCTGCCTCAAAAATACCCAGGTTATGCGTTTCGTTAATTTGCCATATAGAAAGCGGCACCCCAATTTGCGAGTTATAACTTTTCGGGTTGCGCACAATACTTCTCTCGGGATTCATGAGTTGGTAAAGCCACTCCTTCACAATGGTTTTGCCATTGCTACCGGTGATACCAATGACATCCAAACTAAACTGTTTACGGTGATAAGCGGCAAGCGCCTGTAGAGCCTTCAATACATCTGCCACTACCAGGAAATTGGCATCTGGCATAATGGTATCGGGTTGGTGGTTCACTACAAAATTACGGACGCCGGCAGTGTAGGTATCAGCAATAAATTCGTGCCCGTCGCGCCGCCCGGGCAATGCAAAAAACAAAGAGCAATCGGGGTTGTTTACCCGGCGGCTATCGGTAAGCAACACACTTATGGTAGCATCGCCAACAATGTCCCCGGTGGCATTTATAACTTGTTTTATATCGTTTATAGCGTACGAATTTTGCATGACACGAATTTGCTTATATTTATGTGAATAGAAGAATTTTTGACGATTTTTGGTTTTAATGGACGCCCCTAAAAAAGTAAAAATTACCGACGTAAATGTAGCCATGAAAAAGGCCGAACATTACTGCGCCTACCAGGAGCGGTCGCAGCAGGAAGTACGCAACAAACTTTACGATCTGGGGTTGTGGACGGATGCGGTGGAGAACATCATCACCCGTTTGATAGAAGAGAATTATCTAAATGAAGAACGCTTTGCCAAAGCCTATACAAAAGGTAAGTTTAACCAAAAGGGCTGGGGCAGAATAAAGATAAAGCAGGGACTGAAACAGAAACATGTATCGCCCGTGTTGATAAAAAAGGCGCTTTTGCAAATAGACGCCAGCGATTATATGGATACCCTAACGCGTTTGATAGAAAAAAAAGTAGCTACGTTGACAGAGAAAGACCCGTACAAACGCAGGTATAAACTGCAGCAGTACGCTTTAAGCCGCGGTTTTGAAACAGACCTAACTGCTGAAGTTTTGAAAAACAGCGAGTTATAAAAAACTTTTAAAAAACTTTAAATATTACTTGCAGAACGTTCATTTCTGTCTATATTTGCACTCCCGCAAACGCAGTAAGGCTTTAGCTGAATGCCAAGTAGGAATACCAATGCGAAAGTAGCTCAGTTGGTAGAGCACGACCTTGCCAAGGTCGGGGTCGCGAGTTCGAATCTCGTCTTTCGCTCGAATCCCTTCCTTACCGGAGGGATTTATTGTTAAAAGGTTAATCGCCTGCTCAGATGGTGGAACTGGTAGACACGCAGGACTTAAAATCCTGTTCCCGTTAAAGGAGTGCGGGTTCGATTCCCGCTCTGAGTACAAAAGCACAGGCAAAGTGCTTCAAAAAGCCCTTAAATCAATGATTTAGGGGCTTTTTTGTTTTAAAGCCTACTCAAAACTCGTATATAAACACATAATTCTATTGAGTGATTCATTGAGTAACCTAAGAGCAAAAAAAAGACTCAATGAAAACGCCACAATAGACTGACAATCAAAGATGTACGCCTCGTAAACATCTTGATTGTCAGCGGCCGAATTCCGACATTTGTTTTACCCTTTTAATGCGTAATTATGTTAGAAAAAAGCTTCGGGTTATTGTTCTTTATGCGAAAACCCAAAAATTACCGGACAGGCCCACTACCAGTCTACTTAAAAATCACTATTGACGGCGAGTCAAAAGAATTGTCATCAAAACGAAAATGCGATCCATCCCAATGGAACGTCAAATCCGGCAGGGCGTCCGGAAACAAGGAATCCGTGAAAGAACTAAATCATTACCTGGATTCGCTGGAACAAATGGTGTTTCTGGCAAAAAGAAAATTAATTGAATCGGAAAAGGAGATTACGGTCGAGGCGATAAAAAGTATCATGACCGGAACAGATGAGAAAAAAGTGGGGTTATTGGAAGTTTTTAAACATCACAACGCGCAGATGAAAGCGTTAGAGGGAACTGAGTTTTCCCCGAATACCGTAAACCGGTATGAAACAACGATGACGCACACTTCGACTTTTATAAAATGGAAATATGGTTTGGAAGATTTAAATATAAAAAAACTGGACTATGAGTTCATCTCAGAGTTTTGCTTTTGGTTCAAAGGCATCCAGAAATGCAATCACAACTCGACGATGAAATACCTTTCAAATGTTAAAAAAGTCGTCTTGATCTGCGTAAAAAATAAGTTGCTACCAACTGATCCCTTCGCTAATTTTAAATTCACCAGGAAACCTGTTGAACGGATAGCTTTGACCGAACATGAGTTAAAAAAGATTGCTACAAAAAAATTTGCTACCGACCGGTTAGTTTTTGTTCGCGATATTTTCCTTTTCAGTTGCTACACCGGATTATCCTATGCAGATGTAGAAAAATTAAAATACTCCGAAATTGTAAAGGGTATTGATAATGGAAACTGGATATTCACCAATCGGCAAAAAACGGGTAGTTCATCCAGGATACCTCTCCTACCTGAAGCAATGGCCATCCTTGAAAAATACAAGACAAACCCAAAGTGTTTAAATAGTGGGCTTGTATTACCAGTGTCCAGCAATCAAAAAATGAATTCGTACTTAAAGGAGATTGCCGGAATTGCCGGGATTAATAAAGAGCTTACTTTTCATATTGCAAGGCATACATTTGCTACCACGATTACCTTAAGTTACGGTGTTCCTATGGAAACCGTATCGAAAATGCTCGGACATACTAACATTAAACAAACACAGCATTACGCTAAATTGACTGACACAAAGGTGAGTAATGATATGCACGAATTAATACATAAAAGGTCCGTTATAAACAAGTAGCGATAGCTGAATCTACTTATTTTTCAAAAAAAAGATATCTGGATACAAACCGGCAACTAAGATCGCTGACCATTACAAAAAAAGTGCGAGAAGGCTTTGATGCTAAAATTTAAGCCCTTTCGCACGTTAATTCCCAAAACTCCCACATAACACGCCCAAATTAGTGGAGAATTGACTGATCAATATTACTTAAAGCATTAGGGAACATATCGCCTGCAATTATCGCATTGGGCTTTATTATGATTTCGATTGATGTTCCTTGATAAGAATCATAGGTTGGCACATACACAATATAACCAAGATCTTTTAAGCATTTGATAGACTTATGGTAGGTGGTTATGCTGCGAAAATGGGCTTTGGCCATGAGTAATTTTCTGGTGACCTTTATTTCCTTCTGGAAACCATTTTGCTGCCAAAGGTTCAACAGGGCAGTGTATAAACTAATCTGCCATACATTTACCCTGGGATCATCGCCTATCTTGGAAAATAGTTCAGAAAGAATAGTTGTTTGTGATGTCATATGTTAGGTTTTTTTGCCACTGATCATATTTTCAATATCAGTAAGTTTGTAATAGTGGATCCCTCCTACTTTTTGGGATTTAAGTTTGCCGCTGATCCTTAAATTCTGTATGGTACCAGTAGAGATTTTAAGCATTCGCCTAACATCGCTGCACCTTAGCCACTCTTGATGTTCGTGAATTTGAGGAGAAAGCAATAATTTAATATCACTAAGTAACGCTTTACGAAAAGTTTCCAGATCGTCTTTGGTAAGAAGTTCAAAAGGCATTTTGGGAATGATTAGCATAAATTTCATGTGCAAAAAGATATGCGCATGATCGCTACCCGCCTTTCCGGCCGGCAGCTTGGATAGCCTGCGGCTTTATGATGAAGATTTTGGCAAATCATCACCTACCGTTAAGCCATATATTTTTTCCGATTATTTAACCAAGCCGTTCTAATTGCATGAGGAATTGATCCGGGCTAAAGCTTTTTATCTAGCTGATAGAATGAGACTTTTGTATGCGTAATCCATCCGCCGTCCGTAGTGTGGACACAAGCTTCGCAACAATTATACAGACGATCAATTAAGTATTGATCTATGTTCAGTTTGAGCGAATAATATTTCAGGCTACCATCTATCCTGCTTTGCAGGGAATGAAGTAAGCCAGTGCGTTCATCATTTACATAAAATTCGTCGCACGTTTCACCGCAGTATGGGCAGGATGCAGCAAAATAACTTTCCTGATCCGCATCGTTAAATCGGAAACTGACGGGTGTAATTACCGGATCCTTAATTCTTAGCATTTCAATAAAATCGGCAATCAAAATTGTGTCGTCCATCATGATTTGACTTAAATTCAACAGGCCGTTATAATATTTCCAGGTTGTGTTTTTCCAGCTGGTTAATTGTTTATCCGGAAAGACCAGACCAGTTATTGTTTTTATTTCCTTCCCGCATTTCCAGCAATTACCCTTCATTATTTCAAGATTGACTTGTTGTAGCCCCTTCCTCGGGCCGGCGTATATGAGCCTACCCTCCCAGACTTTGGCCAAACCGCGGTGGAGGTATTCATAATGAATACCATCAAAAGTCATTTTATTGTTTTTATCCAGGTAGCAGGAAATCCATATAAAATCCGGACTATGCACCAGAAGTCGTTCGGAAATAAAAGTACCGGTATCGGCTAAATAATCGGCCTGGGGTTCTTCATTGATCACTATTAATAACACCCTTTCTGACAGGAGCAAGTCCCTCAGCATCAATAGTTGCTTTTCATTATCCGCGTTAAGCTTAATAGATAATGGTAAAACCAGGATATTAACCATTTTCGACTCTCCCGCTATGTGAGCGTGGAAAGCGTGACTTATCTCACAGGGTTGCGCTCCCGGCAACTGATCTTCAGCGATATGCTGCCAATTAACCGGCAAAGTTTGTTCCAATTCATGGGATACAAAATCATAAAAAATGTCTTTCATGGTTAGGCTGGATTAATTTAAAAGGATGTTTTTGGTAAGAACAGTAACCATTTTCATTACTGTAGCTGCGATAGGGCCTTATAATAATAAAAGTCCCCAAACACTCGCTGCCGGGGACTTTCAACCTAAACCTTATCACAATTAACCGGCAGATTGCTGGTATTTAAGATGTTGTAAAACTATCAATTATTCTTCAATAATGCCGATTATACGCAGTATTACGACTATAATCATTAAACCTGCGCCGGTACTCTCGTTCTTCGTTTAATCTTTTATAAAGCACGTTACACCGCCACGCACAGGCGCCGCAAGCTATGAAGGCAACTGCTAAGCAGGTCAATGTCTCCTTCCTTGCCTCCGCCTTTTGAGCTTCAGTCATTTTATCCTTCGTATGTTTTCTTCCAACTGCCCCAAAAAAGGCAAACATGGATATGATACAAGCTAATAGGATGTTACGTACGATGGCTTTCATGGCATTAATTTATTAATTAAAATTACTAATTAAGTTAGTAATCTCCAAGCGTTTAATCAATTTAATTCGTAAATTTTATTGCTTTTTCGTGCTTCTAAAACCCTTTCGCGTATGGTTTCTATGATGTTGGATTCAGGTATTCCCTGAAACAGGATCGTAGCATTTTCAGCATCAGTACTTTTTAAGGTCAGAACCATTAGCTTGCAAATTTGCATGATAAACGACTGCGTTATAATGTAATGTAGGCTAAGCACCCAGCGCCTTGCTATATCACTATAGTAGGTTTCCATGTACTCGCCCCCGAACCGTACGTACACCTTCCAGCGTATACG
>NZ_JBEPPE010000009.1:0-99134 GCF_040547175.1 Mucilaginibacter sp. UYP27 | reverse complement strand
CGTATACGCTGGAAGGTGTACGTACGGTTCGGGGGCGAGTACATGGAAACCTACTATAGTGATATAGCAAGGCGCTGGGTGCTTAGCCTACATTATATCATTACCCAGTCGATTATCCTGCAAATTTGCAAGCTGATGTGTCTAACCTTAAAAAGTACGGATGCTGAAAATGCGACGATCCGGTTCCTGGGAATAGCTAGATCCGACATCATAGAAACGATTAGGGGACGGGTTTTAGCAGCACGGAAAAGGAACCATATTTACGAATTAAATTAAGTAAGTGTTTTGTAAGTTACTAATTTAATTAGTAATTTTATTGATAAGAATAACTATGAAAGCGATCGTACGAAGCATTTTATTGGCCTGTTTAATCTCCATGTTCGCCTTTTTTGGGGCGGTTGGAAGGAAGCATACGAAGGATAAAATGACTGAAGCTCAAAAGGCGGAGGCAAGGAAGGAAACATTAACCTGTTTAGCAGTTGCCTTCATAGCCTGCGGTGCCTGTGCCTGGCGGTGTAACGTGCTTTATAAAAGATTAAACGAAGAGCGGGAGTACCGGCGCAGGTTCAATGACTATAGTCGTAATACTGCGTACAACAGGCATTATTGAATTTAATTATTAATTTGCAAACTCAAGACACCGGCGATCCACCGGTTAATTGTGATAAGGTTTAGACTGAAAATCCCCGGCACGAGTGTTTGGGGGCTTTTATTTTTAGAGCTAATCACTAATATACTGACCTCGATTAGGTCAGTACCAATACGTATTATAATTCACGCAATGTCTTTAGAAATGGTAACCAAAGATGACCTGGAGGTTTTCCGCAGGTCCCTGCTCAACGATATACAGGATTTAATTTCAACGGATAAAAGTGAAAATAGAGAATGGCTAAGGTGTAGCGATGTACGGAAAATACTCAAAATTTCCACCGGAACGCTTCAAAATCTTAGGGTCTCCGGCAAACTTAAGTCCCATAAGGTAGGTGGGATCCACTTTTACAAATCAACCGATATTGATCAAATGATAATCGGTAAACCCAAATAGCATATGTATCCTGAAACATCCCACGTTGGCATGCTGTGTGCCCATATCAGAAATGACTCCAGAATTACCGTCTGGCACATCAGCTTGTACACCTGCCTCATAGACCTTTGGATTGAAAGTGATTTCCAAAGGCAAATAATAGTTAGCCGAAAAATACTAATGGCGAAAGCTCATTTCCGAAGCACAACAACATATCATAAATGTTTAAATCAATTGGTGGAGCATGGTTACATTATCTATCGACCAACTTACGATTCCTATACAGGCAGTAAAATTGAAATATTGCCAAAGAAAGGTTAAAAAATTTGCAGGTATTCAACACGCCAATTGTTCATAAAATTGGCTTTCGTAGTTTACTGTCTGTTATATCTTTGCAATGCATGAGTCTACCGTTACGAATAACATTTGAAAAGAAAGATTATACCTATATCGTGCTAACCCGTAAAATTGATAAACACACCGAAACAATAAAAATTGACTTTTTAGGTGAGGAGTTTACTTTAGTACGTAATCAGCGGAATGAATGGTACGTTTTTGAAAATAGTATTGGCGATCCCCCCGGCTTATTACAGGCCATCGCCAAAAACGTGGCGCTGAGATATCGTTTGTGAACTCTGGGGATTTCCTACAGGCTAAACTATTAATCTTTGATGAATTACGTATAGGATAATCACAATAGTACCCAATAAATGCGGTTAAAAAGTGAAGCAATTATGCGCCCTGCAACTTAACGTTATGATTATAATAGTGGATAGAAACATTATCACCATGTTAATCAATTGGCCGAATGCCAAATCCTCTATAAAGTTAGGCCGCTCTTGAGGTTTCTTCTCCCGAACCAAACGATCTCAGGCAATAACTTTACCAACTATTTTTTTTTACAATCTCTTCCAATGTAGCAAGTCCTTGCTCATCCTTCAATCCTTCGTTATAATACAATTGTGCGTTGCATCGTATGCCTTGCGTGTATAAATGTTTCTACATATCCAGACTTTTCTAATAACATAGGGTAGGATCGTTTAATGCCAACGATCCTACCCGTACATCAATTATGATGGTAGTTTTTCTCTATCAAAGCATCTTCCAGTAAAAGCATGTCTTTACTTACTTTGTAATTTTGCATTTTAGCATAATGTTGCGTTTGCCTTATTGAGGAATGTCCAAGCATTTTGGACACCGATTCCATAGGTACCCCGTTGTTGAGGGTAACTGTCGTTGCAAAAGTATGGCGGGCAATGTGAAAGGTAAGTTCTTCTTTTATTCCGCAGGTATCTGCAATTTCCTTTAAATAAGCATTCATTTTTTGGTTTGTCAAAACAGGCAGAACATTGTCCGTATCAATGCACCTAATGTGTTCTTTGTACCGCATCATAATGTTTCTTGCCTGGGCCAAAAGTGGCAGGTGAGAGGCTGAATTTGTTTTTTGGCGATTAATAAATATCCATTCTTTCCCGTCGATACCAGCTTTGATGGATGACTTTTTTAAATTCTTTACGTCCGAATAAGCGAGTCCTGTGTAACAGCTGAAAACAAAAATGTCTCTTACTAAACTGAGCCGTTCCGAATCGAAATTCTTTTCAATGACTCGCTTTAATTCCGATTCCGTCAACGCAACTTTCTCAACCGCTTTTTTAGTTAATTTAAAGTTTGCAAAAGGATCACCCGGCAACCACCGATTTTTTACACAGATCAACACAACCTTTTTAAAGTTTGCCAGATATTTCATTGTTGAATTATGATTGCACTTTCTCACAGTTTTTAACCAAAAAGCATATTGGGAAATAAATTCATGATCTAATTCTTTAATTGGCTTATCGTCCAACTTATACATCCATTTAATGAAATCCCTGGTATGCTGCCTGGAGATCTCGTACCGGCCAATCGTTCCAGGAGCGAAGTCGATACCCTCCAAAGCTTTCATTTGATCATTATGGTGTTTAAATACATCCAGAATCATCCTGGGTTTTTCAGTTGTACCATTCATGACATCTTTAATGGCTTGCGCAGATACCTGCTTGTCGGAATCATTCAATGACCGTTTAGCCTGATAGACCATTTGCTCTAAAGTATCCAGATAATAGTTGAGTTCCTTCGTCGATTCTTTATTTCCAATTTCTCTACCAGCGGAGGTATTCCACCGCGATAATTCACATTTTCGCTTCGTTGACAGTTCAGTAGCCTTACCGTCAACTGTGATCTTTAGATAGATAGATCTGAGCGTTTCATTTTGATTTTTAGGTTGTTTTAAGAAAAACATTAATCCAAAGCTTTTTTCCAACATGATACATTAATAAAAGTTAACAAAATTACGTTTGTGTATGCTGTATCACAAGATGTCCACCTCGTAAACATGCTGTTATACAGTTTGTTACAAGCCATTCGTAGAGTCTTTTTATTTTTTAGGTCAATTTTGAAAAGACTCTACGAATGACGCAATTGAGTTTTGCGATTGTATGCGAGTTTTGGTAGTTTTTGGAAAAGAAAAAGCCCTTTAATCTTTCAATTAAAGGGCTTAAATCACTTTTTAAATGCTTCTGCGAAAGGTTAGTCTAGAACTAAAGTGCCTTTACGCTTAACTGACGCTGTTTTTGGCAAGTTTTGAACAAATACGCTACGAATCACGTAATTTTTCTTGTTTGCCTTTTGGCGGAGAGCTAGGGATTCGAACCCCAGGACCTGTTACAGTCAACAGTTTTCAAGACTGCCGCAATCGACCACTCTGCCAGCTCTCCGGGGACAAAAGTACAAATCCGGGGCGAATTGCCAAACTTGATGTTAATTTTTTTTTAATTAATTGTAATGGATTGACAGCCATTAGGTTATTGCCTCAAATCCTCTGCTTTTTTGATGCGGAAGGTGTTAAATCGCGGTTTTTCGATACGGATAGTGCGCTTGGAAAGGTCAACGCTGGCGTTTAATTCGAAGCCGATGAGTAAAATCATCGAGTTTAGATACAGATATATCATCACTACGATAAGGGTACCAATGGCGCCGTAAACCGTATTGTAGGATGAAAAATTATTGGTGTAGTAGGTAAATCCTATCGATGTTACTATGGCCAGCGATGTTGCCAGTACCGAGCCGGGGTTGATAAACTTCCATTTGCGCTTGTTTGAAGGCCCGTAACGGTACAATATGCAAATGCTGGTGAAGAATATCACCATAATAATTAACCAGCGTGACAGGGCTATCAGCCATGTCCAAAAGGCTGCTTTACTATCCAGTTCATGCTTAATGAAAAATATTACCGACTGCCCGGCCGTCATGATAACGATAGCTATGAGGAGGGATATACTTATTACTACAGTAAGCAACAGGGCTACGAAGCGACGTTTTAACCAGGTGCGGGTTTCCAGTATCAGTGACGATTTGTTAAACGCCTGCATCAGGTTGCTCACTCCGTTAGTTGCAAAGTATAATGCCGTTAAAAACCCTACAGAAAGTAATTTCCCGTTTTGCCTGGAAACAATATCTACAATGGTGCTTTCAAAAACATTATAAGCATTTGTTGGCATGATCAAAGCGAAAAGATCTAACAAGTTTTTCTGAAACCCCTTAATTGGTATGTAGGCTATCAGCGTAAATAAAAATATTATGGCCGGGAACAGCGCCAGCATAAAGTTATAGGCCAACGCAGCTGCACGGTTAGCTAACGACGTTTTTTGGATCTCAAGGATAAAAAACACAACAACCGTGTATAAAGGCAAAGGCCTAAAGCCGGGAATGTAAACGGTTTTGGCCCAGTCGGTAAGGTATTGGTAAAACTTAAAGTGCAGTAAAAATTTGTGGGCCCATTTCATTAAGGCTAAAATTACTTAAAAAAAGGCTTTAGTTTTTCAATAAAATCGGTAGGGGGCAGGCAGGGACGGTTGCTGTTCATATTTATGAAGGCCAGCAATGTTTCGCCAAGATGTATCAGTTCTTCGCGGTCGTTAAATAATTCGTAACGGAAATGGATCTTTACGCCGGGCATCTTATCCATAATTACGTTTATGGTGATCTCTTCGTCGTAACGGGCAGGTTTAAGGTATTTGCATTTCAGTTCCAGCACGGGCATCATAATACCAGATGCTTCCATGCCGCTATAGGTTAAGCCCAGGCTGCGCAACATCTCTACACGGCCCACCTCAAAAAACTCGGCATAGTTACCGTAATACATATAGCCCATTTGATCGGTTTCGCCGTAGCGAACCCTCAATTTAGTAGCGTTCTGGAACATTAGCGTTTAATATTCCTGTCGTTAAGGGCCTGCTGGAATGCCTTGGCATTAACCTTGTGCTCGGCTTCGTTAGTAGCAAAAGCATGATTGCCGCTAAAATCTGCCTTGGCGCACATGTATAAATAATCAGTCTTCTTATTATCTAAAACCGAGTTTATAGCATTTATCGATGGCATCATGATAGGGCCGGGCGGCAAACCTTTATACATGTAAGTATTATATGGCGAATTAGTAAGTAAATCACGATAAAGCACACGCTTAATAGTATAATCGTTCACCGCGAAGATGACGGTAGGATCGGACTGCAGTTTCATGCCTTTGTTAAGGCGATTAAGATAAAGGCCTGCAATGGTTGGCATCTCGTCATCACGCAAAGCCTCGGCATCAACTACTGATGCTAAAACCGAAACCTCCTGCGGTGTAAGTTTAAGGGCTGCTGCTTTTTGCTTCCGTTCCGCCGTCCAAAATTTTTGGTAGTTGGCATACATCTTATCAAATAATTTCTCTGCCGATGTATTCCAGTATAACTGGTAAGAATTTGGAATAAAAACGGTATAAATATTATCCGTAGTAAAGCCGTGTTGCTCGGCAAATTTGGCCGAATCTAACAGGCGCAATACCGAAACTGAGTCAGCCTCTATTTTCTTAGATACAAAACCTGCAAATTGATCCTTAAGCCTGATGTTATGGAAGGCAAGCGTAACCGGCTCTTGGTTGCCAGATTTTAGCATATTGATTAAGTTACGGTTACTCATGCCGCTTTTTAAACGGTACTTGCCTGGCTTAACCTTTATAAATTTCATACTCTGGGCCGATTGTAAAAACGAAGTGGTGTCTTTCACAATGCCCTGTTGGGTTATCGATCGGTAAACGTCATCAAGCGTAGATCCTGTTTTTATGTACAGGTATTCCTGCTTATCGGTAACGTTTGGCCCAAAAAAACGGAGGTAATAAAATATGCCTGTACCGGCTAATGATAATACGATGATGACCACCAGTGCTATCCAGAATTTTTTCATGCTATGTTTAGGAAGATGTGTTGTTAATATTTAGTTTTTGCAGAGCTTTAAGGCCGCCTGTAAGATTTAGCACGTTGTTAAACCCGTTTTCGGTTAAAATGGCTTGCGCTGTTTGGCTCCTGATACCTGCACTGCAAATAACGATTATCTCGTCGGTTTTGTTGTAGCCTGTGCTATTAATGTTCTGTTCTAACTTGTTTACCGGGATATTTTGCCCGCCAATATTAAAGGTATGGTATTCCATAGCTTCCCTAACATCAAGCAGGTTTAAAGTTTCGCCGGCCCGTAAACGCTCCTGTAATTGTGCCGCGTTAATTTGTTGGGGCATTGTCTGCTTTACCTTGCGATACGGTTAAATTGATTCGTGTGCCGATGCTGGTTTTACTTAACGAATCGCTGTGCATTGGCGATTGCGAAACTACCAATACGTTGGTAGAGTCGCTTATAGAGCCCTCGTAAGTGATGGTACCGATAGTTAACCCCGCGCCCTTGATAGCGAATTTCGCCGCATCAAGGTCAAGGTTCAGCAATTCCGGTATCTCAACCTCGCTTGCGCCTTCGCCGTTACCCAGCACCAGGTCAAGCTTAGAGCCTTTTGGTATTTTGGTGCCCGGTTTTATGATCTGCCCGCCAAAACGTACCTCCAGTACACGGTCGCGCGCAATGTCAGACCGATAGGTGGTGTCGCCAACTTTTAAGCCGTAATTAGATAATATAGCCACCGCCTCGCGGTAAATGCTTTGTTCGGTAGTCAGATCCGGCAGGGACACAGGTGGCGCCAGTTGGGTAACCATCGTAAGATATATGGTGCGGTTCTCTTTAACGTTGGTGCCGGCATCAGGGTCTTGTTCCACAATAGTACCGGGGGCTTGGTCGGGCACGTAAACCGAATCGATCTTAAAGCTGAACCCCTGCTCTTTAAGCAGCTCCATAGCCCTATCAACATTAAGCCCTTTAAGCTTTGGGACAGGGATGCCCTGGCCGTGTCGGGTGTACGAGCTAAGGCTGAAAAAGGCGATCAGCACGATGCTGATAACCGTGGCTATAACCAATAATATAGTGTTTCTGAATTGCCTGGTTTTTAAATAAGCCCAAAAATTACTCATGTTTTTCTGTAGGAAAATTAACTTCAAACATAGCTAATAATTTCCGATTTCGGATTTTCGATTTCGGATTTAGGTAAGATAGATGCCTTTGGTATGTGCTGTTCATTCACTTTTCGGCAAACTAATTCGCATTAACATTGTTTTTCATATTATCAATGTTAAACTGCATAAATTAGCGGTTCCTAATTAATATATATCGATGGAAAATACGTTTGGGAAGAATATAATTCCCGACAATGATGAACAGCGTATTTCTGCGCTAAGGCGTTACCAGATCCTGGATACTCCACCCGAAAATGCATTTGACAATGTAGCACGGTTAGCAGCCCAGATTTTTAAGGTACCCATATCTTTGGTTTCATTGGTAGATGCCAATCAGGTTTATTTTAAAGCCAATATCGGTATGGGCAAAGCAAAATTAACCTCAAGGGGGATTAGCCTTTGTTCCCTTGCGGTTTTAAAACAAGATGTAACCGTTTTTGAAAACGCGCCCGATGAACCCTGCCTGTTAACTAACCCCAACGTAGCAGGCTCGTTCGGCCTTAAATTTTACGCGGGTGCGCCCCTAATCACTCATGACGGTTTCAGGATAGGCACTTTATGTGTAATTGATAAAACACCACGCCCGTTCACAACAGAGGATGAAAAGGTTTTAGAAGGATTGGCTAAAATTGTAATGGACGAGATAGAGCTCAGGCTCTCTGCTATCCAAGAAACAGCTAAGCTGCAAACCGCGATTGAGGAAGCGGCTGCCATTAATGAAGAATTGCTAACCGCTAACGAGCAGTTGGTAAATACACAAGCCAGCCTGCAAGAAAATGTAAAAAAGATTATTGTTAGCGAAGCCAAGCTGAAATATATGATAGCCGATGCGCCCGTAGGCATTGGTGTTTTAAAAGGCCCTCAATTTATTGTAGAATCTGCCAATAACAAGTTAATTGAACTTTGGGGTAAAACAGATGAGCTGATTGGTAAGGCATTGCATATAGCCCTGCCCGAACTGGAAGGGCAGCCTTTTTTAGAGATCCTGAATGGTGTTTTGAGCAGCGGCCAGCCATTTTATGGGAATGATTTTTATGCAAGGCTGGTTAGAAACGGTGAGCCAGCAGATGCTTATTTCGACCTGGTGTATCACCCGTTAAAAGATAACTCGGGCCAGGCTACAGCTATAATGGTTGTTGCCACCGAAGTTACTGACAGGGTACTTGCCCGCCATAAAATAAACGCTGCCGAAGAAAGGTTGCGCCTTGCTGTAGATGCAGCAAATTTAGGATCGTGGTTTATTGACCCGGTGACCAAAGGCCTGGAATATAACAACAAGGTAAAAATTATTTTTGGTTACAACGGCCCCCAAAAAATGACTTATGAGCAAGCTATAGGGCAGGTAACGGAGGAATACAGAGAAAAAATCACTGTGGAGATCAACAAAGCGATCTCAAGCGGTGATGATTATGATATTACTTATACCCAGCGGCGGTTTAATGATAATGAGGTGATATGGCTAAGATCTATAGGTAAGATTGCGCAGGATGAAAAAGGAAATTACACCATGTTTTCTGGAGTGGTTATGGATGTTACCGAGCAGGTGAACATTCGCAGGGAGATAGAGGACCTAAATCAGCAGCTGTCTGCCACTAATGAAGAAATTATGGCTTCAAATGAAGAATTAATTTCAACAAATGACGAATTGAAAGAAATTCAGGATAGCCTGGTATTAGCTAAGACGAAACTCGAAGAAAGTGAAGAATTGAAAGATATCGCTATTGAACAGGCAAAACTTGGCATTTGGTATATGGATGCGGTTACAAGGGATTTTGTACCATCGGTGCGTTTAAAAGAATTTTTTGGCTATGGGCCTGATGAAGAAATGCCTTACGAAGCTGCGGTTAATCAAATACAGGAAGACTATCGCGAACGGGTAACGACGGAAGTAGATATAGCCATCGCCAACGGTAAACCCTATGACATAACGTATCCCATCATAGAATTTAGAACCAATAAGTTACGGTGGGTAAGGGCGACGGGAAAACTTAACCCGGCCCGGAATAGCAGGGCGTCATATTTTTCGGGTACGATTATGGATGTTACCGAGCAGAAAGAGGACGACCAGCGTAAAAATGATTTTATAAGCATGGTAAGCCACGAACTTAAAACTCCGCTAACGTCCATGAACGGCTATATCCAAATGCTGCACATGGTTGCCAAGAAGAAAGACGACACATTTGCCACAGGGGTTTTGGACAAAGCGAACAAGCAAGTCTGGAAAATGAATACGATGATAGACGGGTTCTTGAATATGAAGCGCCTCGAAACCGGCAAGATCCCATTGGACAAACAACCTTTTGATATGGCCGATCTAATCAGGGAAATGGAGGAGGAATCTACCGCGACTATTTCAACCCATAACATAGTTTTTGCACCTGTAGAGCCAACGCAAACCGAGGCAGACCAAGATAAGATAGGCCAGGTGATTAATAATTTGATTGGTAATGCGGTTAAATACTCACCAATTGGGAGCACTATAAATATAGCCTGCGTATCTATTGGTAATGATGTACAAGTGAGCGTTAAAGACCGGGGGATGGGTATTAGTGAGGAGGATCAAAAGCATTTGTTCGGCCGCTTTTATCGCGTGGAAAGTAAGGCAATGGCGCATATAAACGGCTTTGGTATTGGCTTATATCTTTGCGACGAGATAATTACCCGCCATGGCGGTAAGATTTGGGTGCAAAGTGAGATAGGTAACGGCGCAACTTTTTATTTTAGCATTCCAACGCGTTTGCACTAGTAGGTTATTGATGTGCGGGTAATGTAGGTTTGCGATTGTGATAGCTGTAAATAAGCCAAGTGAGCACCGCACAAAATTTTTGCGGGCATATCCTCACATTCAAATTCAAAAACTATCTTTGGCTATCATGAAAACCATAAACGTAGCCCTTTTGGCCGGTGGCTTTACCGGCGAGTACGAAGTATCTATCAACAGCGCCAAAAACATTGCCGCCAGCTTAGATGCCACCAAATACAGGGTTTATACCATACTGATAAACCGCCATAACTGGGTTTACGAAACCGATGGCCGGGCCATCGATATTGATAAAAACGATTTTAGCCTTACCCTAAACGGGGAAAAAATAAAGTTCGGTTTCGCGTTTATTACCGTGCACGGTACGCCGGGCGAAGATGGCAAGCTGCAAAGCTATTTTGACCTTGTGAGTATCCCGTATAACACCTGCGATGCTACCACATCGGCCATCACCATGAACAAGGCCTACACCAAGGCTATTGTGAACGGCATTCACGGTTTGCACACCGCCAAATCTATCCAATTGCATCAAAAGGACGACCATGATACGGCAACCATCGCTTCTGCACTGAAGTTCCCGCTGTTCATCAAGCCAAATAATGGCGGGAGCAGCGTGGGCATGAGCAAGGTTTATAATGTTGGCGGCCTGCACGAGGCTATCCAAAAGGCCTTTAAGGAAGACCCGCAAGTATTAATTGAAGAATTTATTAAAGGCCGAGAGTTTAGCATTGGGATTGCCAGGCTACACGGCAAAATAGTGGTGCTGCCCGCTACAGAGATCATCAGTTCTAAAGACTTTTTTGATTACGAAGCCAAATACACGCCCGGTGTGTCCGAAGAAATTACCCCTGCCGACCTGCCCGAGTCCAAGAACCACGAGATAGCCGAAATAGTTACCCAGGTCTATCTTCGCTTGAATTGCCGTGGTATGGTACGTGTAGACTTTATATTGCTGGAGGGTACGCAAGAGTTCTACTTCATTGAAGTGAACACCACGCCGGGCCAAAGCGCCAACAGCCTGATACCGCAACAGGTAAGGGCTATGGGCATGAGCGTTACAGACTTTTACGGCACGCTAATAGAAGGAACTATGCACGCGTAGTATCAGGTGTCCCACTTTTTTATTCATGTGTAATTTCTAAATTACAAGTATCTGTATATAAGCATTTTGTGTTTTTTGATGCACGAAGGTTTTATCAGCTAATACTTTAAATAAACGCTACGATCATTTGTTATAAAGTTACTTATGTGTTTTCACATGGATGTCGCATTTGTTAAAAAACGGTACAGAGTGGGACAGGGTGAGACACCTCCGATAAAAGTTTGCATTTGGTTTGAATTGTGTAACTTTGCCTTATGGCAACTACAGAAACAATAGAAGATTTCTACAAACAGAAGTTTAATTACCTGCCGGATAACCTGGGCCAGGATATCGGCCACTTCAATGTTTTCCGTTTAGAGGATTGTTATGCCCCCGGCGCCAAGCCAATTGTGTACACCCGCCGCGATTTTTATAAGATCAGCCTTATCCGCGGTAAGCACGTGGTGCACTATGCCGATAAGAGTATTGAGGTAGATGGCACTACGCTCATCTTTTTTAATCCTAACGTGCCCTATACCTTCGAGCATAAAAGTAACGACCAAACCGGGTCCTTCTGTATTTTTAAAGAATCGTTTTTTACAGAAACCCTGCGCACTAATGTGCACGAACTGCCTATGTTTGGCTTAAATGGCAAACCCACCTACACCCTTAACAGTGAGCAGGACGAGTACGCTACCCAGATCTTTAAAAAGATGCTTGACGAGATCAATTCAGATTACCGCTTTAAGTACGACCTGTTGCGCAACTATGTTACCGAACTGATGCACTATGCCCTTAAGCTACAACCACAGGAAACCATTTACCAGCACCCGGATGCCAACTCGCGCATAACATCTATATTCACCGAACTGCTGGAGCGCCAGTTCCCGATAGAAACGCCGTCGCAGCGTTTTAACTTGCGGTCGGCTAAGGATTTTGCCGATAGGTTATCTGTGCACGTAAACCACCTCAACAGGGCTATCCGGGTAACCACGGGTAAAACCACTACCGACCATATTTTTGAACGCCTAACCAGCGAAGCAAAGGCCTTATTAAGGCACACCAACTGGAATGTATCAGAAATTAGCTACAGCCTGGGCTTTGAAGAACCCGCCCATTTCAATAATTTTTTTAAAAAACAAACCAGTTCAACCCCATCTTCTTACCGGGTTGTTTGAATTTTGTAAGTATTGGTTTGAATGATGTAAACGCTTGCCTGTTTTGCTGATGTACTTTTGTTTTATCAAATCATCATCAAAATGGAAAACAAAATTAAAACATGGTTCATCACCGGCGCTTCAAAGGGTTTAGGCCTTAGCCTGGTAAAGCAACTGCTGGCAGCAGGGCAAAATGTTGCCGCAACATCCCGCCACCTTGCCGAACTGGTAATTGCTGTCGGCTCAACCGCCGACAATTTTTTGCCCATTGAGGTTGACCTTGCCAATGAAGATAGCGTGGGCTGCGCTATGCATCAAACTAAAAAAGCTTTTGGCCGCATAGATGTGGTGATCAACAATGCAGGTTACGGCATTGGCGGTAGCATCGAAGAACTGACCGACCAGGAGAGCCGTAGCAGTTTCGACGTAAACGTATTTGGTACGCTAAACGTAATCCGCATGGTTATGCCTTATATGCGTTACCAGCAATCGGGCCACATCATTAACATCTCATCTATCGCGGGTTTTGCTCCGGGCATCGGCTGGTCGGTTTATGCTGCTACTAAGTTCGCTGTGGAAGGCCTTTCAGCAGTATTGGCTGAGGATGTGCGTGAATTTGGGGTAAAGGTAACCGTGGTAGCCCCCGGCGCTTTCCGCACCAGCTTTTTAACGCAGGACTCGCTTACTATCGCTAAAAACCGCATTGAAGATTACAAGGTGGTTGGTCAATCATTAGACCGTTACCTGGGTTACCACGGCCAGCAGGCAGGCGACCCGGAAAAAGCTGCTACAGCCATCATTAACGTAGCTTATGATGAAAGCCCGCCCCTGCATTTATTATTGGGTGCCGATGCATACGACCGCGCCATGGCGCAATTGGAAAAGTTGGAAAAAGAGTTCCGCTTTAACGAAGAGCTTAGCAGATCAATGGCGTACAGCGCTTAATTTTTTAAAGTATTTTTTAAAATGACAAATGCTTCCCAAAAGGGGACAGGGGATGCCTTTGCCACAATTTTATCAACATCTAACATTAAAACATAAAACAATGAGCAATCAAAAAGTATGGTTTGTAACCGGCGCCTCAAAGGGCCTGGGGTTAAGCCTTGTAAAACAATTATTAAACAATGGTTATAACGTGGCTGCCACATCGCGCAGCGTAACCGATCTTGAAAACGCTGTAGGTAAGTCTGAAAGCTTTTTACCGCTGGCTGTAAATATTACAGATGAAAAAAGCGTAAACGATGCCATCAGCCAAACCATTAGTTTGTTTGGTAAGATAGATGTTGTAGTAAACAATGCGGGTTACGGCATAATAGGTGCTTTAGAAGAACTGAGCGATGCCGAAGCGCGTGCTAACTTTGATGTAAACGTATTTGGGTCGTTAAATGTGATCCGCGCGGCGATGCCGCATCTGCGCAGGCAGCAATCCGGGCATGTGTTTAATATTTCATCTATAGGTGGTTTTAGCGGCAACTATCCGGGTTTTGGTATTTATTGCGCAACCAAATTCGCGGTGCAGGGCTTTACAGAGTCGTTAGCTGCCGAGGTTAAATCATTCGGGATAAAAGCTACAATCGTTTCTCCGGGGTACTTCCGCACAAACTTTTTAGCCCCCGATGCCCTGAGCGTACCAAAAAACGAGATTGAAGATTACAAAGCCGTACGCGATGTACAGGCGGCCCACCAAAGCGACATTAACGGACAGCAAGCCGGCGACCCTGAAAAAGGTGTTGCTGCCATCATTACCGTAGCCGAAGCTGCAGAAGCGCCAATGCACTTGTTTCTTGGTCAGGATGCCTATGACCTTGCCTATCAAAAAATGAACGACGTTAAGCAAGACCTGGAAACGTGGAAAGAGTTAACGGTTAATACGGGGTATTAAGAGCCCCTCCCGGCCCTCTTTGAAAGAGAGAGAGCCGAACTCAGCTTTCTAAGTCCCGGCTATAATTATTTACAACAATATTACACGAATAGCTGCATAATGTGCCCATATTCGTATTACGAAAAACAAAAACCAAAAAACATGATACCAGTAAAAGGATACGCGGCACAAGACCCGCAAACCGATCTTGCACCCTGGAGCTTTGAGCGCCGCGACGTTGGCCCTCATGATGTGCAATTCGACATTTTGTTCTGTGGCGTATGCCACTCAGATCTTCACCAGATAAAAAATGACTGGTTCCCTGGCATTTTTCCTATGGTTCCCGGTCACGAAATTGTTGGGCGTGTTACCGCGGTTGGCGCGCACGTAAAAAACTTTAAGGTAGGCGACCTTGCCGGTACCGGCTGTATGGTTGATTCTTGCCAGGTTTGCGAAAACTGCAAGCAGGACCTTGAACAATACTGCCTTGATGGCGGCAATACCCAAACTTACAACAGCTACGAGCGCGATGGCAAAACCCCAACTTATGGTGGTTACAGCAACAGCATTGTTGTGCGCGAGGAGTTTGTACTGCACATTTCAGATAAGCTTGACCTTGCAGCAACCGCGCCATTATTGTGCGCTGGTATTACCACCTACTCGCCGCTTAGGCACTGGGGTGTTGGCAAAGGCCACAAATTAGCCGTATTAGGTTTAGGCGGCCTGGGCCACATGGCAGTTAAATTTGGTGTTGCCTTTGGGGCTGAAGTTACGGTATTAAGTACTTCGCCAAAGAAAGAAGAAGACGCAAAAAAATTGGGCGCCCACCACTTTGTGGTAACTTCAGACCCTGAACAGATCAAAGCCGCAACCGGTACGTTCGATTTTATATTGGACACCGTATCCGCCGAGCACGACTTTAACATGTACTTAAGCTTGTTACGTACAAACGGTACCATGATCTGCGTGGGTGTACCATCCGAGCCTGCCAAGGTAGCCGCGTTTAGCTTGTTGGGTGGCCGTAAAAGCCTTGCCGGTTCGGGCATCGGCGGTATTGCCGAAACTCAGGAAATGCTTGATTTTTGCGCCGAGAACGGCATCGTTTCAGATATTGAAATGATAGACATTAAAGACATTTCTAAAGCTTACGAACGTATGGTTAAAGGCGATGTACGCTACCGTTTTGTAATTGATATTGCAACGTTGTAATGAGCGATAAATAGCATTTTTAAAGGCGGGTAATTCTTTCGAATTATCCGCTTTTGTTTTAGATAAGAACTTAATACTTTACATTTACTGGCCGAAATTAAAAACTTTGATTGAAGTGGGAGATGTTGTTACCAAAAGTTCAAGTGATATAATTATGAAGACTTGTGCCGATTGTTTTTATTTAACAGATTTAGTAACCTTCATAAATAATGGAAATCATAAGAGTGAATTTTGACGATGATGACTTACAATACGCCGGGATTGATGCGGGTGGAGGGAATATGTATGATTATAAAAATCAGCCTTTTACGGGCATTATTGAAGAGTTTTATGCTAATGGGAATTTGGCAGGCGAAATAGAGTGTAAAAATGGATATACTGACGGCCGACATATGGAATATTATGAAAATGGGCATATGAAAGAAGAACTGTATTTAAAATATAATAGATTTTATGGCGCTCATAAATATTGGGATGGAAATGGTAATCTCATACTCCATGTAGAGTATGATAACAATGGGAATGAAATTAACAGGATTGTTGGATAATATGTAAAGTAATTTTTATGGTATTAGCGACCCATCACTGGTCGAAGTTTAGCGATAGCGTAACCTTGGCCAATAATGTTATAAGCTTTCAGCTTGCGTGTATGGCAAGAAGAATTCTTGCGGCATTTTGAGTCGAAGTTAAATGCTTCAACCAGTATCTAACGGAATAACAAAAACTTATTGCCCAATACAATGTAGTGTGTTGTATATGCGCAACATCCCGATGCTTATTGTTTTGGCCGCTCTCGCAATTTCTTGCTCGGACGCCCGCAAGCCAACCTATGTAATTACCGGTACCGGTGTTGCTGTAGCCAAACAAGATAACCTGCCGCCACCTGCGCCGGATAGCGCAGGGCTATTCACCAGAATTAATACGGGCAGCACTACCCCAGAGGAATTACTTGCTTTTGCCAATACATTACGCGGCATTCCATATAAGTATGCATCTATAGACCCGGCTGTAGGTTTCGATTGCTCGGGCTTTATCACATTTGTGTTTAACCATTTCAAGATTGCCGTGCCCCGCCGCTCGGTCGATTTTACTTATATGGACAAACCTGTAAACCTGAAGGATGCCAAAACCGGCGACCTGATCCTTTTTACCGGTACCGATAGCACCATTAGGGTAGTTGGCCACATGGGCATTATTATCAGATCACCGGGCCGGGAGTTGACTTTTATTCACTCCACGTCCGGTAAAGCCAATGGCGTAACAGAAACGCCCTTTAATAGCTATTACCAGGGGCGCTATGTAAAAACAGTGCGCATATTTCCGCAGAATGGCAGATAATAGTATATTTGTAAAGCCTTAATCAATAGGATATTAATACGAAATACGATGAGATTATTTGCTGCACCAATTATGGCTGTCATTTTTTTAGGCTGGGTGTGCTACATTGCCTTTTTACCAAAACTTACAAGCAATATAAGAACGAAGTTTTTGCCGGGTTTTTCTTCATCGCCATATGGGTGGTGTTCCTGGCAGTTATAATTTATTGATCCGATCAACATACAATCAAAAGGCTACTCCTTTTAAGTTTACCTGCCTTTTTGTTACAATGCTATCCTTGCCGCTACAACTATTTTGAGTTTTAAAAACTTATATTGCTCAAAAATTATTATTTAGCAGTTAATAACGGGCTTGTGCTGTTATTGCAAATCTACCTTATGCACGATAAATTAACGCAAGGCGACATTAAGGATATTTTAACCAGGCTTAAACAATCTGAAGCCCGGTTAAATATGGTTATTAACTCAACCAAATTAGGTACCTGGGATTTTAACCCGGTTACACATGAACTTACGTGGTCTAAAGAATGCAAAGAAATTTACGGCCTGCCGTTAGATGCAAAAGTTGATTTTGAGTTTTTTACAGATCACATTCACCCGGATGATAAAGAATTTGCGCTACAGCAAATTCAAGACGCGTTAAACCCGGCGGGCGATGGTACCTACGATGTAACGATCAGGATCATTCGGTTTGATGATAAGACCGAGCGTTGGATCAGGTCGCAGGGCAAGGTTACGTTTGATGTTTTGCGCCAGCCCAATATGTTTATTGGTACTGTACTTGATGTTACGGAACAGCGGGCAGCTGGCGAGCAAAGCGCACGGCTTGCCTCTATAATCGATTCGTCTGAGGATGTAATTATCAGCAAAACGCTTGATAGTATTGTCACCAGTTGGAATGGGTCGGCAGAGCGGACGTTTGGCTACACCGCCGATGAAATGATAGGGCAATCCATCCTTAAACTAATTCCGGCCGACAGGCAGGAGGAGGAACCACAAATATTGGCGCGGCTTAAAAACGGCGAACGTGTGGAGCATTTCGAAACCGTTAGGGTAACCAAGTACAACCAACTGATAAATGTGTCGTTAACTATTTCGCCCATCAAAAATGCGGAGGGGAAGATCATCGGCCTATCAAAAATAGCCCGTGATATAACCGAAAAGAAGCAGGAAGAATTAAGGAAGAACGATTTTATAGCCATGGTAAGCCACGAGCTTAAAACGCCTTTAACATCTATCCGCACCTATATTCAAGTTTTACTTGCCCAGGCTAAAAAAGATGAGACCGGCTTTAGTATGAACGCGCTGACACGTGCAGATGTGCAGGCAAAAAAAATGACCTCCATGATCCACGATTTCCTGAGCCTGGCAAGGTTGGAAGAGGGCAAGATCCGCATCACCAAAGAGGAGTTTGAACTTCACACCCTGATAGAAGAAATAGCCGAAGATGCGCAGTTTTTAACTACAACTCATAAGGTTACAGTTGTTGATTGTAAAGGAATAAATTTAACAGCAGATAGGGATAAAATAGGGCAGGTGCTCATCAACCTGTTAAGCAACGCCATCAAGTACTCACCAAAAGGGGGCGCAATCACGATAGGCTGCAGCAAAACCGGCGATGACGTAAAAATATTTGTAAAGGACGAGGGCGTTGGTATAAACAATACCGACAAAAAACGCCTGTTCGAAAAGTTTTACCGGGTAAAGGACGAAGAAATTAAAATGGTATCAGGTTTTGGTATCGGGCTTTACCTTGTATCCGAGATATTGAGGTACCACGGTAGTGAGATAAAGGTAGATAGTACAGAGGGCGCAGGCTCAACCTTTTATTTCACATTAAAAGCTTCTTAAACAAAAAGCGGATAACTTTTAAGGTTATCCGATTTGCATATTCCATTGCCTGTGGTAGGTGTTGTTGGTGTTTAGCGCCAACAATTTTTACGGTAATATTTTGAAATCCTAAAATGGTAGCTCTTTGTAATCGTGATAGGCGCAGGCGTCATTAAAAACATCCCGGTTAAGCGGTAATTAATTGTCACAAATCTGTTACAGTGTTTCAAAATCTACAGCTATAATATCAACTCATACGTTAATTCATTAATATTATATTTTCCTGCCGGATGCTTCAAACATCAGGAGAAAATAATACTGACTAAACATTAATCATATGAACAAAACTTTAAAATGTGCTTTGCTGGCACAAGTTTTTGTGGTAGCGGCCCTAACTACCAACGCCCAAACTGCTGTACAGCCTAAACTGATCGAAAAGGTTACCCGCAAGGGCACCGAACTGGTTATTCCTTACGAGAAGTATGTGCTTCCTAACGGGTTAACTGTTATTTTGGCCGAAGACCACTCAGACCCATTAGTACACGTGGATATTACCTACCACGTAGGTTCGGCGCGAGAAGAAATTGGTAAATCGGGTTTTGCCCACTTCTTTGAGCACATGATGTTCCAGGGAAGCGACCATGTTGCCAATGGCGACCACTTTAAAATTATTACCGAAGCAGGCGGTACATTAAACGGATCTACCACCCGCGACCGTACCAACTACTACGAAACCGTACCTGCCAATCAATTAGAAAAAATGCTGTGGCTGGAGAGCGACCGCATGGGCTTTTTGCTTGATGCCGTTACCCAGCAAAAATTTGAGGTGCAGCGCGCAACCGTTAAAAACGAACGCGGCCAAAACTACGATAACCGCCCTTACGGTTTAGTTGGTGAGTATGCAGCAAGGGCTATGTACCCCTATGGCCACCCATATTCGTGGTTAACTATTGGGTACATCGAGGAATTGAACAAAGTAAATGTAAGCGATCTTAAAAATTTCTTTTTGAGATGGTACGGCCCAAATAACGCAACCATCACCATCGGCGGCGATCTTAATCCCACGCAGACACTGACATGGGTAAGCAAATATTTCGGCAGCATCCCGCGCGGGCCTATTGTTAATAAAGCAGCATTCCCTATCCCGGTGTTAACCGCGGACAGGTATGTGTCATACACTGATAATTACGCGAAACTGCCGTTATTATCAATTAGTTATCCGGGCGTTAAAGCTTACGATAAAGACGGAGCAGCTTTAGATGCGCTATCAGAGATAATCGGCCAGGGCCGTAACTCTATCCTTTACAAAAACTTTGTAAAAACGCGTAAGGCAGCACAAGCGTCCATGAATTCGGCAAGTCCCGAATTGTCTGGCGAGATCAGCATCCGTGTAGTTCCGTTCCCTGGGCAAACCTTAGCTGATGCTAAAAAACTGGTAGATGAGTCGTTAGTTGAGTTTGAAAAGACAGGCGTGAGCGATGAGGCACTTGTCCGTTTCAAAGGCAGCGCCGAGGCAAACGCCGTAAATGGTTTATCAAGTGTTAACGGCAAGGTATCTGAACTTGCAGAAGCCCAATACTTAACCGGCAACCCTAATCAGATAGGCCGTGAATTGGCCGATATAAGGGCAGTTACCAAGGATGATGTAATGCGCGTGTACAACAAATACATCAAAGGCAAACCGGCCGTTATATTAAGTGTGTTGCCTAAAGGCGGTACTTTAACAGCTGCTGCGCCAGACAACTATACCGTAAATACCGCGGGGTACAAAGCCCCTGATTATGGTTACAACGGCTTAACCTATAAAAAAGCCACCGATAACTTTAACCGCGCCGCTAAACCGGCTACAGGTGCAAACCCTGTAATTAAAGTGCCGGTAATGTGGTCGTCTGTTACACCGAACGGTATCAAAATGATCGGTACCAAAAACAGTGAGATCCCAACGGTATCTATCTCTATGTCGATCAAAGGCGGTGGTTTAGATGCCATCAGCAACCCTGCTAAAGCCGGATTAGCAGGCATTGTGGGCCGTATGATGAACGAGGAAACCCAAAAGTACACTGCCGAGCAATTTAACTCCGAGTTGGATAAACTGGGTAGCAACATCAGCATTGGCGCAGGTGCCGAAGAAATGTTCGTTAGCGTATCAACCCTAACTAAAAACCTGCCTGCAACCATGAACTTGCTGCAGGAGCGTTTGTTTACCCCTAAGTTTACGCAAGATGCATTGGACCGGATCAAGAAGCAGACGATAGAAGGCCTTAAACAAGCCAAAACCCAACCCGCAGGTGTGGCATCAACCGTTTACAGCAAAATACTTTACGGAACGGATAATGTGCGTACCTACTCTACAGGTGGTAATGAAGAAACCGTTGCGGGTATCACGTTACAGGATGTGCAGGCTTATTACGACAAATACTTCACCCCGTCGCAAACATCAATTGTTGTTGTGGGCGATGTTAACCAGGGCACAGCACGTGGTAACCTGGCGTTCCTGAACAACTGGGCTGATAAAAAAGTAAGCATACCAACCCCAACCGAAGGTAAAGGTTTCGACAAAACCACTTTATATATAGTTGATGTGCCTGGTGCTGCCCAGTCAGAGATCCGCATAGGGTATTTGGATAAGCTAAACTACGATGCTACCGGCGATTACTACAAATTGGGTATAGCCAACTATATTTTGGGTGGCGCATTCAATAGCCATATCAACCTTAACCTGCGCGAGAAAAAAGGCTGGACCTACGGCGCGCGTTCGGGTTTTAACTCCGGTAAATTTGGCGGCACTTTTACGGCATCAGCAGGTGTCCTGGCTACGGCTACCGATAGCTCGGTGTACGAATTTATCAAGGAGATTAAGGATTACCAAAAAGCAGGTATCACGCCCGAGGAATTGAAGTTTACCCAAACCTCAATAGGCCAGAGCGATGCCCGTAATTATGAAACGAACAGGCAAAAGGCGGTGTTTCTTTCAGAGATCCAAGAGTATAACCTGAAGCCAACATATGTTGACGAGCAAAGCAAGATTTTGCAAACCATTACCCCGGCCCAGCTTAAACAGCTTACCGACAAATACCTGAACACTGACAATATGGTGATACTGGTAGTGGGCGATAAGGCAAAAGTATTGCCCGGCCTGCAAAAGTTAGGTTACCCAATTGTTGAATTAGACAGCGACGGTAAACCGAAGATGTAAACATCCGCATAAAAATAAAAAGAGGCCGTATCATTGATGAAATGATACGGCCTCTTTTTATTATAGGTTGCCTTTGATTGATGGCAGACCCCAATTAGGGGCAGTTGTTAAAGTGTTGGGCTTGGTGCCTGTTAATATTTGCGTAAAGCTTACGCTGGTTTTACCTTGGTTTCCGCTATATAACGCATTTGCCGGCCCATTTTACAGATGTATTCAGTTAAAAGCCTGACGAAACTCAAGCGGCGATAAATTAGTCTTCTTTTTGAAAAGCGTGCTAAAAGATTGCGCGTGCTCAAAGCCCAGGGCATAGGCGATCTCGCTGACCGAAAGACTGGTCGTAGAAAGTTTTTCTTTGGCTTTCGCGATCAGTTTTTCATGAATGTGCTGCTGTGTGTTTTGACCGGTATGAACCCGAAGCAGGTCACTTAGGTAGTTCGGCGATAGGTTCATCTGCGCAGCAATATAGTGTACCGTGAGCAAACCCTGCACGTCGTTGTTAAAGTAGTAGTCATCTATCAACTGCTCGAACCTGGTCAGTAATGCTGAATTATTATTCTTACGGGTCAAAAACTGCCGCTCATAAAAGCGGTTGGAGTATTTTAGCAGGCTCTCGATCTGTGTCAGAATGATCTCCTGGGTGTGCTTATCGATATGCCGGCACTCATTATCGATTCTATGGAGAATCGTGATCAGGTCATCTTCTTCCCCGGCCGACAGGTGCAGCGCTTCGTTAACCGCGTAATCAAAAAAACCGTACTGATGAATGCTGTTCGCCAGAGCATGCTGTAATAGGAAGTCCGGGTGAAAGATCAGGAGATAACCGGACCCGCATTCCATATTTTGCAGGTCCAGTTGTTGCACCTGGTTAGGCGCGGTAAAACTCAATACTCCTTTATCATAATCATAATGTTGCTGCCCGTACCTGATCTTGCCTTTGGCTTCGCGTTTGAGCGCCACGCAATAAAAGCGGTTTACAAAACCTTTCCAGATCTCATCTTCCAAAAAAACACTTTCCGCCAAATTGATCACGCTTACCAGCGGGTGGCGGGGTTCGGGCAATGACAGCAGCCGGTGAAATTCTGATAAAGAGTTAATAGCGTTCATAAACAAAATTAATCAATTAAGCCCATACTAAACTCATCATAAGCTGCGCCCGTGTCCGTACCCAAAGGTACAATGCTTTCCAGTTGTGAAAGATCCGTCTCCGTTAGCTCAATATTAGTCGCTGCAAAGTTTTGCTCCAGGTACTTTCTGCGTTTCGTTCCCGGGATCGGTAAAATACCCTTGCTCATGATCCAGGCCAAAGCCAGCTGCGAAGAAGTGACGTTCTTCGCTTCAGCCATGGCTTCAATTGCCTTAACCAATTCAATATTTTTATTAAACATCTCGCCCTGGAAACGCGGGATCGCTCTGCGGAAATCGTTCTCCGGCAGGTCATCGATGATTTTGATCTGTCCAGATAAGAACCCACGGCCCAATGGTGAGTAAGCTACAAACCCTATACCCAACTCATTTAATGTTGCTAACACGCCGCGTTCTTCCACCGTTCGTTCAAATAAAGAAAACTCGCTTTGTACTGCGGTGATCGGGTGCACGGCATGCGCCCGCTTAACCGTTTCAGACGATACTTCCGACAGGCCGATGTAACCCACCTTACCTTCTTTAACCAGCTCGGCCATGGCTTCGACCGTTTCTTCGATCGGCGTATTTTTGTCCAGCCGGTGCAGGTAATACAGATCGATGTAATCGGTATCAAGATTCTTTAGCGAACGCTCTAAAGATTTTTTTACATAGTCCTTTTTACCATTGATGGCCCAGGTAACTTTATGGTTGTCATCTATTTCCCAGCCAAACTTGGTGGCCAAAATATATTTATCGCGTTTACCGCTGATGGCCTTCGCAATGAGCTGCTCATTTTTCAGCGGGCCATACAGATCTGCAGTATCCAAAAAATTACCACCCAACTCAAGCGAACGGTGAATCGTCGCAATGGCTTCCTGCTCATCCGCAGGGCCATACATGTGTGCTTCTTCAAAACCCGTCATACCCATACAGCCCAGGCCCATCACCGGCACAACCAAACCTTGGCTGCCCAATTCAATTTGTTTTATTTCCATGATCCAAAGGTCGGTAAGCCAAATCGCGCGTATGTATGCAAACCCCTGAAACTTGTAAGCAAATCAAGGAATGTTTTTTAACGTCTATAAACGTTTTGGTTATGGCGTTACATGCCGATTGCAGGAGCGAAAAATAGCAATGCTCTATATCTCCATAGATAAAGATCCATTGACATTGCCTGGAGAAAGGATATTTATTAGTAGTTCTTAATAAACGGCAAGCGGGCGGTTTTATATTCCGTTTTTTTAAGTTGCTGCCTTAGCGCTTTAAAACTTTCGGTAGGCCCATCGGAAGCAAACATATTGCTTAACCAGGCAGGTATAGCGCCACCCGGATCCAACTGTATGGTATATTCAACTTTAACCTCGTTTTTATTGACAGGGACAATAAGCCATTTGCTGATGGAGTTTTTTACCCTCACAATCCCATCACGCTCGGGCACCATGGTAGGGGCAATGGGGCCATCCAAAGTTACTATTTTGGTTTCTTCGTTTTGCGTAGTTATCAGGTGGGCCACAAAGTCGCGGTTTTGTGCCGGCCATGGTATGCTTATTTCCGAATAATAAAAAAGCTCGGAAGGGGAAACCTGTTTAACCAGGCGGATCGATTTTGTATGATAGATCCACTGCGGGCGGGTTTTAAGGTCAAGCAGTACGGCTACCATCTGTGTAAGGGTACTTTGGTAGCTGCATTCTATCTTTAAAGCCCTAAGCTTTGAATTAGTTACAGTGCTGGTGTATATTTTAATGCCGTCCTTATCGCTCTTTAAAGCCCAGGTATATTGGGCCGATGAACTTTCAGATACGATAAAAAGCAACAGTAAGGCGAAAGCTATTTTTTTAAACATAAATGCAGCAGAAAATTATCCAACAAATTTAAATTATCCGGATTATACTGCATGTCATCCATACAACACAATTACTAAAAAAATAATTAGGCTGTGGCTACCAGTTTGCTTGTGCTGCGGTAAACGTATTCGGTATAAATATGCCTGCGTGCAAACCTGCCCGGCGAATCTGCATTAACCAGTTTTACATAAACGGCTTTTGGCACGTCAAAGTATTCGTAAGAGTTACCGTCAGTAAAATCAACACGTAACACTTGTGATTTGTATTCAAAATCTACAATGGCAGATGTGCCTGTGGTAGCGGTATATTCCGCTATAGATTGCGCGCGGGTTTCGGGCGCTATGCTTACTAAAAAGTGGTAAGCCTCAATAATGGTCTTGCTTTTTTCTTCGGCCTGGTGCTTGCTGTCTTCGCTATCCTGAAATTTATCCGGGTGCCATTCTTTCATCAAACTGCGGTAGGTTGATTTTAATTCGGCCAGCTCGGCAGCTTCGGTAACGTTTAAAAGTTTGCGGTAATCGACGATCTTTTTCATTGTATTGCTATTGTATTGGTTATCGCCGATGGACTTTATCCATTGAAAATAATTTTGCAAAGGTACGCTTTATTAACCATGTGCGCTACTGTGGCGCAAAAATTATAAATGTCGTTGCAGTTGTGCGGAAATACTTTCATTTGCAACAAAAAACCACCCACCCTTTTTGGAGAATATACAGGCAGATATTGATGCAATAGGCAGCATTGAAGCAATAACATCTATATCAGAAGTAGTTTGCCGCACTACGGGCATGGGGTTTTTGGGGGTTGCCCGGGTCACCGACGATAAGTGGATAACCTGCGCAGCGCGCGATGAGATCGCTTTTGGACTTGTTCCCGGCAACTGTAACAAACGCGGGCAAACCAACCCCCGATGCTATTAGAGAAAAGCTGTTCAGGCCGTTTTTACGTGGTAATGAGTGTGGTAATGAAGGGCTTGGGCTGGGCCTTTATATCGCTTCAGAAATCGCACGCGCCCATGGTGGTATGTTAGGGGTACACTCGCGAGAAGAAGAAACTACCTTCACCTTTACTATGCCGATAAAATAATTTCTGGCCGGTCATCTTTTAGCAAATAATGCCTTGCTTATGTTCTTAAAAGTAAATGTTATTATAAGTGGTATTATAAAGGTAATTTAGAAGACCAATGAAAGATGCCTCAAATCCTACTATCAATATCGCCCACTACCAACAAAGAGAAAGGGAACTGCAAAGCAAGTTAGATGAACTGATCGATTTTGTAGAAAACGCATCTTTGCCACTACACTGGGTGGACGGCAACGGCATTATAATATGGGCTAACCAGGCCGAGCTTGATTTGTTAGGCTATACCAAAGATGAATATATAGGTTTCTCCATAACTGATTTTCATACCGATGAGAACGTGATATCTGATATTTTAACCCGCCTCACCAATAACGAAACGCTTCAAAATTACGCTTCAAAACTTAGATGTAAAAATGGCAGTATTAAGCATGTACTTATTAACTCCAATGTATTAACTAAAAACGGCGAGTTTGTGCATACCCGTTGCTTTACGCGCGATATTACTGAGCTTAATGAAGCAAGTATCCGCAGGGATATTATTTTACAGGAACTTGAAAAAAGCGAAGCCAAATTGAAAATGGTGATTGCATCCGTTAATTTAGGTACGTGGGAATGGGAACCTAAAACTGGTCTTTTGACGTGGAGCGATGAATGTAAAAAGATTTATGGGTTGCCACTAGACAAGGAAATAACTTTTGAAATATACGTGCAACACTTGCACCCGGACGATAAAGAGCGTGTGGTGCAGGCGATACAGGATTGTCTGGACGGGGCATACGGCGGGGAGTACGATATAGTTTTACGGATCATCCGTTTTGATGATGGCAGCACACGGTGGGTTAGGGCACAGGGTAAAGTTTATTTTGAAGCGGGCGGTAAGGCAGAACGATTCATTGGAACTGTGGTTGATATTACCGAGAAAAAGCAGGAGGATTTACGAAAGAATGATTTTATAGCGATGGTTAGCCACGAACTTAAAACGCCTTTAACTGCCGTAAAATCATATATCCAGATCTTGTTGGCAAAAGAGAAAATGGAAGGCAACGCTTTTAAACTGAATGCCCTGACCAGGGCGGAGGTACAAACCCAAAAGATGACATTGATGATACAGGATTTCCTGAGCCTTGCACGTTTGGAGGAAGGGAAAATCCGGCTGAATAAAGAGGTGTTTGAGTTGCACAACCTGATAGAGGAAATTGCCGGCGATGCCCAATTTTTAGCTTCGAGCCATACGGTTAAATTACAGGACTGCGAGGATATTATTATACGGGCAGACAGGGATAAAATAGGGCAGGTACTGATGAATTTACTTAGTAATGCTATCAAATATTCGCCTAAAGGTGGCTCAATTGTTATTGGCTGTGTAAAGCTTGGCAATAAGGTAAAGGTTTTTGTGAAAGATGATGGTATTGGTATAAGCCTGGCAGATCAGCAAAAGTTATTTGATAAATTTTATCGGGTTAAAAACGAAAAGATAAAGACAGTATCGGGCTTCGGCATAGGGCTATACCTGGTATCAGAACTATTACGCTACCACAAAACTAAAATTGAAGTGGAAAGCCGCGAAGACGAAGGCTCCACTTTTTATTTTACGATGAATATGCAGCAAGCCCAATTATAAACCAGCGGTACGGTCATTTATATCGGTTTTATAAGGATAGCCAATGCATCGCTAATTTACCTTGTTATGTTGTAAGGCTAAATGTTAATCAGGATTAGTAATTTTGTACCATGTCAATATCAACAGAAGCCGAACGTTTGGGGATGGAAAAAGTAAGTAATGCCGTGGCCAATACGCTTAAGCAAATGCGCCAATATGCCAAACCCGGCATGAGCGCTAAGCAACTTGATGATTTTGGTGGCGAAGTACTTAACGGGCTTGGTGCGAAATCGGCCCCAAAGCTTACTTACGGTTTCCCGGGGTGGACGTGCATCAGCATGAATAATGAGGTTGCGCACGGGATACCATCCGCAGAAAAAATACTACAAGAAGGCGACCTGGTGAACATTGATGTATCCGCGGAATTGAATGGCTACTGGTCTGACAATGGCGGTTCTTTTGTTTTGGGCAAGGACATCCACGGCCACGGTAAACTGGTAGAAGCATCAAAAGCAATTTTGCAGAAAGCTATCAGCAGTATTAAAGGAGGCGTTAAGATCAACGAAATTGGCCGTTTGATAGAAACTGAAGCAAAAAAAGCAGGTTATACAGTTATCAAAAATTTGACAGGCCATGGCGTAGGCCGCAGCCTGCACGAAGAACCACACGAAATTGCTAATTATTGCGATAAGTGGAATGTGACCCGTTTTAAGAAAAACTCGGTTGTAGCTATCGAAACTTTTATATCTACCGCATCGACCATTGCGAATACCCAGGCCGATAAATGGACCCTGGTAGGTAATAAAGGTGGTTTTGTTGCACAACACGAGCATACCATTATGGTAACAGGCGGGCAACCCGTTATACTTACTGCTGCAAACGGCATCTGGGATTAATTTTCAGGAACGGGGATGCTAAACCAAAAGGTGCTGCCTTTGCCGGCTTCGCTGTTAACGCCTATTTTGCCGCCATGGCGCTCCACAATTTCGGCACTAATATATAGCCCTAACCCAAGGCCCGAGTATTGCAGGCCGGTAGCATCTACCCGGTAATAGCGTTCAAACAAGTGGGGGATCTTATCATAGGCTATACCTTCGCCAAAATCTTGTACGGATATTTTTATAGAGCGTTCGCGCTTTTTGATTTCAACAATTATTTTGTTGGATAATGGCGCGTATTTAACCGCGTTGTTAACAAAGTTTACTATAACCTGCTCTATTTTGCTCTTGTCGGCAAAAACATTAACAGTTGTATCGCCTTTTAAAACAAGTTCGTGTTCGCCGGCAAGTCGGATATGGTCGCAGCTTTCCGTAACCATTTCAGCAACATTAAAGTTGGTTTTATTGAGTGCCAGTTGGCCGGCGCTTATTTTAGATACATTAAGCAAGGTTTCTATCAAGTGCTGCATTTTAGACAGGCTGGTATTTGCCTTGCTTATAAACTGGGTCACCTTTTCGGGGTTGCCGTTGGTTTTTATCAGCTTATCCAGGATCTGGATAGATGCCTTTAGTGACGTCATGGGGGTTTTAAGCTCGTGGCTGGCAACACTTATAAAATCGTCTTTCTGCTGTTGCAGGCGTTTAAACTCGGTAATGTCTAACACAGTGCCAAGCATTCGTACAGGCGTTTCGTCGGTATCATAGTAAATTTTCCCCTGTACCCGGATCCAGCGGGTGGTTTCGTCGGGGTTTGATATTCGCGCTTCGTAAAATAGTATGCCGGTCTTCAGGGCTTCTTCATGCGCCTTGCTGCGAATCTCCCTGTCCCCGGGAATAAAAGCGTCTATCAACTTTCGGCGGCCAACAGCTTTCTCAAATCCAAATATGGTGTTGAAACGCTCGGAGGTTACCATGTTTTGAGTAAGTAGATTCAAATCGAAAGTGCCTATCTCGGCGGCCTCAATAGCCAGGCGACCACGTTCTTCAGTATCTTCAATGCTACGGCGGGCCAATACCTTATCGGTAACATCAATGGCTATAACTAATATCGAATTTATGCTGCCATCAAAGTGGCGTACCGGCTCGTACACAAAATCTATATAAATCACCTCTGGTTTTCCGTTGCGGATCATTGTAACCTCGGCCTCTGTTGCCGTGTAAGCCATGCCAGTTGTAATAACCTGGTTCATGACCGGGGCATAGGCGGGCGCGGCCTCGGGCACGGCATCCCAAATGGTGCGGCGTTCCAGTTCCTTGCGTTTTTTACCAACCAGCTCAAGGTAGGTATCGTTCACCACCTCAATCATCAAGTCCTCGGCACGGATGATGCAGATGCCTATAGGTGCCTGCCTCACCAGGTTATAAAGCGTCATCTCGCTTTCTTCTACCGCTTGTTTAGCGCGCTCAAGTTCAGTAACATCGGTATTAAAGGCCGCTACACCATATACATTGCCATCTGCATTGCGCAGGGGCATATAGGTGAATTTGTAGTAAAAGGTTTGTAGTTTGCCTGCCACTAAAAGATCGACCCGCTCACTGCCACTATCAAATGTTTGGCCGGTGCGGTAAACGCTTTGCAGGTAGCCCAAAAATGGTTGATCTTCCAGTTCGGGCAGGGCATCAAAAAAAGTTTTCCCGATAACGGATGCGTCCCTGTCCCAGGCTTTCAGGGTAGCGGCATTGGCAACCGTGATGGTCATATCTTCGCCCGTGCATACATACACCGGGAAAGGTGACATTTCAACAATATCGCGAAAAATATTTCTGGTTGGTTCCAATTGCTTTAGTGTATTACTAATTAAATAATTTGCCCTCTTCAAAAATAAAAAACTTTCGCATACTTAAAATAGCTATTGCAGAATAATCGCCAGAAAGCTACGGGCACGATATTGGCCTTAAAATATTTTTTTTGCAAACCATTTACACCAAAATGCATTATAGTTCACATAACCTTAACCTTAACATTTGCGTAATACAATCTTGTTGATGACTTAACCCTTTAATGCACGCGTATTGAAATTTTTACCTTACCAGTTCACCATGCTGGCTTTAGCCGTGGTGTTATGTTTCCCCGTAACCCTGATTGCTCAAACCGCCCAGGATGCCAACAAGTTGATTGTTGATACATTGCCGAAGCCCATACCAAGGCGTGCACGTACGCCATTTTTTGGACCCGCACCACCCGAGACAAAACGCTTTGGCCGCGCCGCCATCGAGTGGGGGCTTGCGCAAGCCATACCCTTTAGTTATGGTAAGTTTGTAGTGCATGCACCATACTCTAACGTAACCACCTCAACCATTTGGCGCAACTTAAACCCCGGCAGCTGGCAATGGGATAAAGATATTTTTCGTACCAACCAATTTGGACACCCGTACCAGGGGAGTTTATACTTCAGTTCATTTCGTAGCAATGGGTATAACTTTTGGCAATCGGCACCGGCGGCTGTTGCGGGCAGTTATTTTTGGGAAACCTTTGGCGAGAACGAGCACCCGTCGCCCAACGATTTTGTGAACACAAGCTTCGGCGGGATCGTGTTGGGCGAGATGAGTTACCGCCTCTCCAACAAAATAGTAAACAACCGCCACCGTGGCTTTGGCAGGCAGATGGAAGAGTTTGTCGCCTTTTTAGCCAACCCAATGAATGGCCTGAACCGTTTGCTTGATGGTAGATGGGGCAAAGTGTATGGTAACCCTAAGGACAGGGATTCATCGCAAGTATCTGCCGAGTTTGACCTGGGCGCCCGTACTTTCAATAGCATTACAGGTGCAGAAGGCGGCAATAAAAAGGCAGGTATATTTGGCCGTGCCAAGCTCTTTTATGGTAACCGTTATAAAGATTACCATACTCCATTCAGTAATATCATGATCAACCTGGAGGTTGGTAAGGATGATAGTTCGGTAGTGAACGCGATAAATGTGTACGGTTCGCTGGCAGGGTGGGAGCTGGAATCAAACCGAGACTTTAAACACCTGGCTATCCTGAGCGCAAATTATGATTACATTAGTAATGAGTCGTTCTTTTATGGTGGCCAAAGCGTTAAGCTAAACCTTTTCTCTCAATATGACTTGGGTACAAAAGTGAAGGTCAACACCAATATAGGCACCGGCCCCGTGTTGCTGGCGGCGGTGCCCAGCACTTACTCATCAAACGGCCGAAATTATGATTATACGTCGGGCTTTAGCTTTAATGGCGGGGCCGGGATAATTGTAAAAGACAGGTTTTTTGCAAGTTTTGATTACCGCGGCGCATTTCTTTATACAGTAAACGGGAATAAATCTCATTACTATTTGCATACCGTTAACAGCGAATTGCGGTACGCCTTGTCTAAAAAGCTATCGGTTGTTGGCGAATCGGGTTATTTCTTTTTACGTGGAAAATATGACGAACATGGAGATGTGAACAAGCGATACCCGTTTGCAAGGCTATCTATGCGGTATAGCGTGGATTTTTAGGGGGCAAATCGCGCTGTTATCTTACGTTAGGAAAAGGTAATCGGCAAGGAAAGTGAGAATTTTTGACCGTTTATTTCTACTGCTTGCTTTTCCTTTAATGAAGATAGCATTTTGATAAAATTCTTCATAGGTTTTTTGTCGAGATAAATACTGTAAAAATTTTCACCTCGTTTAATTGTTGCAGCGTTTTTAAGGTCGGGCCAATTTTTGGGCCATATCAATGATTTTTCGGGTGCATAACTATACCCGTTGGCCATAATTTCAATGCTATCGGGAAGCCAGACAGTCGCCTTAATGTTTTTATAGGCTACCAAACTATCATAAATAGTAAGAAACGGCTTGGGCGTTTGCAATCTTGCTTTTTCGTCTCCCCGTAGATTGCCATATCCTCTGATATCTGTTAGTGTATCAAAATTCATTAATAGTTCATTTGTAGGCTGGTCTGTACTTGTTGATGCCACAATTTGCTTAGGTAGTTTCTATATCTGGTATTGCTCAATAACATCATCAGGCACTTTTGCGCCGCGGCCGGTAGCCATGTCAATCATCACGTAATCGAAGTAACCGTCGCAGCACACTTTGTTAGTGGCCTTATTGGTTAACGTAAAGGCCACGCGGCAGCCTTTGTCATTTATGGTTTCGATGCCTGTTTTTACGATGAAGTAGTCGCCCATGGTGAGTGCGCGTTTATAGTCAACATGTGCAATGCGCACTACCCAGCCAAAGCCACGCTCCATAAATTTTTCCATAGCCATGCCGTAGCAGCGTTCCATCTGGTCGTAACGGGCGGCAAGTACGTAATCAAAATACTTGCTGTTGTGCACGTGGTGAAACATGTCTATATCATCGGGGCGTACCCGCAGTTCGGTTTCGAAGGTAGCGTAGGGCATTTAAGTAGAAAGTTGAATTCAAAAGTAAAAGTAATATTAGAATAGGTCAGAATGTGAGCCTGTGCGCACCAATTCCAGTAGGTTTATTTCTTCATTTTCATCCCAAATTAATAATAGGTCGGGTTTTACATGGCACTCCCAGTAACCGGAGTAATTGCCGCTTAACTTATGCGGCTTATGCTTCTTAGCTAAACCGGAATGGCCTTTTTCTGCAAGGGTTTCGATGAGTAGTTGCAGTAAATGGAAATCTTTTGCCGAGCGTTTCTTAAGGAGTTTTAGGTCTTTTAAAAACTTTGTAGAGGTAACTATTTGAAACATGATGCAATTAAATGCTATTAAACAGTTCTGCTACATTGTTGAATTTTTTACCTTTCCCGGCCTTTAGCTCGTTTATCGCATCAATTGTATCGGCATTAGGAGTAGTGCTTTGTTTTTTTACTTTCACAGTAATGTTCAATTCTTTTAAAAATTGTTTAACCTGTTGGGTTTTATCGTCCGGTACCTGAATTTCAATCGTCTGCATATACAAATTTACTTATTTGATATTATACCAACAAGTTTGCTGAATCTTGTTTTTTACACCAACGTCTTCTTCCACTTACCTTTCTTAAATAATATATAAGCTGCTATTGTCAGGCCTATTTCAGCTACGGGGATGGAGATGAACACGCCTGTTGGGCCCATTTGAAAGTGTTTAGCCATAAGGTAAGCAAACGGGATTTGGAAGAGCCAAAACGTGCAGAAGTTTATTTTGGTGGGTGTCCAGGTATCGCCGGCACCGTTAAAGGCACTGGTGAATATCATGCCTATCCCAAAAATGATAAAGCCCCCGCTCAGGATCTTTAAGGATCGTGTGGCGACTTGTTTTACCACTTCATCCTCCGTAAAAAACGACGCGAATAAATGGCCGCAGGTTAAAAACAATACACTCACCACACCCAGGAAAACAACGGTGTATTTGATAGTTTGATATACTGACTGCTCGGCCCTGTCAATATTGCCAGCGCCGAGGTTTTGCCCAACAAGGGTAGCGGCGGCGTTGCTTAGCCCCCAGGCGGGCAGTAAAAAGAACATCATTAAACGTAGCGAGGTTTGGTAACCAGCCGACCCTTGGTCGCCGCCGGTGGTGGCAACAAGTTCTGCCAGGAATATCCAGCTGCAACTGGCTATTACAAATTGCAGAATGCCCGGTGCCGCTACTTTGATGATGGCCTTAATCTGTTTCCCGTCGGGCACAAAATAGCTCAGGCGTATTTTTAAGGCGTTTTTGTTGTTGAATAAATTATAAACCTGGTATGATACCCCCAAACTGCGACCAATGGTTGTTGCTATTGCCGCGCCCGTTAAACCAAACGCCGGGATAGGGCCAAAGCCCCTAATAAAGATAGGGCACAAAATAATATTGGCGATGTTAGCTATCCACAGGCTGCGCATGGCAACGGCCGCATTGCCTGCCCCACGGAAGATCCCGTTTATTAGAAATAGCAGTACGATTATCAGGCTGCCACCCATCATGATCTGGACGAAGCGCGTGCCATGGTTGGCCGTTGCTGTTGAAGCGCCCATTAAAAGCAAAAGGTCGCGGGCATAAATTAAGCCCGCAATGCTGATAATTACGTTTATTATTACAGCTATAACAATAGTTTGCATGCCTGCTTTTGACGCAGCTTCGGGGTTTTTCTCTCCAATGCGGCGGGCAACAACCGCGGTTGCCGCCATACTTAGGCCTATTGCTAAAGAATATATTACGGTGAGTACAGATTCGGTTAAGCCAACAGTTTGGATGGCGTTGCTGCTATTGGGCAAGTGGCCCACAAAATACAGATCTACCAAAGCAAAAACAGATTCCATAGCCATCTCCAGCATCATGGGGATAGCTAATAATACAATAGCCCGTTTAATGGTGATCGATGTAAGGTCTACCTGTTCGCCTTTTAAGGATTGCTTTAAAACGCTGAAAAATGATTTTACGGTAGCTTTTGACTTGGCGACTTGTGACATAACAGGTTATTAACAGGTTTTTAAATATACAGTCTTTAAGATATATTGTATAAAGGTATAACTGGTACAAAGTTATACTTAACCTTTGTATCCATACTGTGTAATTATGCCATAATAGCGGGCAGATTGCGACATTGTTGCGATGTGTTTAGCTAAGCGCTTTGTTGCGTTAGTGATTGCAGCGGAAAGCCCACAGCGTGTGTTGGCTTGTGATGGGGCAAAGCGAGGACTTGAAACGGAAAGCACGGGCCGTGGGCAACGCCATGTTTGGTGAATAGTTGATGGATTAAGTGGTGAATAGTTCTTGTATGCTTACAACCTATAAACAACCAATCAATGCTCTCTACTCAATATTCTCTATATTAAAACCACGCACTACTTAACTTAATTAACTACTCACCAACCTCTTAAAATTCATTTTTACTTTTCAATTAAAACCGTATCTTTGCACCCAATTAATTAAGTTATTAACGCTTTAATATTATTCACGTAATGTATTTAGGTAAAGAAGCAAAGGCAGAGATCTTTGCAAAACATGGTAAAAGTGTAACCGACACAGGTTCAACCGAAGGTCAGGTAGCATTATTCACTTACCGCATCGCGCATTTAACCGGTCACTTGAAAAAGAACAAACATGATTTTTCAACCCAGTTATCGCTTCAAAAATTAGTAGGTAAACGCCGCGGTTTGTTGGCATACCTGTTCAAAAAAGACATTGAAAGATATCGTGCTATTATCAAAGCGTTAGCGCTTAGGGATATCATCAAATAACTTTTCTTATTTTTTTAAAAGAAGCCGTCCGCATTTGCAGGATGGCTTTTTTACTTTTGAAACATTATTACACACACACATAAAAAACCGGTGCGCTCCGAAAGATGAAAAGTGCACTACAAAACAAACAAGATGAGTTTAAACGTAATTAAAAAGGTTATTGATTTAGGTGACGGCCGCACCATTGAGATCGAAACCGGTAAACTGGCCAAACAAGCCGATGGTTCGGTAGTGATTAAAATGGGTGATACCATGTTATTAGCTACAGTAGTATCATCGCAGGAAGCAAAAGAAGGTATCGATTTTTTACCTCTTTCTGTAGATTATCAAGAAAAATACGCTGCCACCGGTCGTATCCCGGGTGGTTTTTTACGCCGCGAGGCACGCTTGTCAGACTATGAGGTTTTGATCTCTCGTTTGGTTGACCGTGCATTGCGCCCGATGTTCCCTGACGATTATCATGCTGATACACAGGTAATGATATCATTGATATCTGCCGATAAAGATATTATGCCTGATTGCCTTGCTGGTTTAGCAGCATCAGCCGCTTTGGCTTGTTCTGATATCCCTTTCAACGGCCCTATATCTGAAGTGCGCGTTGCTAAAGTTAACGGCCAATTGGTTATCAACCCAACTGTAACACAGCTGCAATCTGCAACTTTAGAGTTTATTGTTGCCGGTAGCGAGCACGATATCAACATGGTTGAAGGTGAATCTGCAGAGATACAGGAAGCAGAACTTGTTGAAGCAATTAAATTTGCACATACTGCCATTAAAGTACAATGTTTAGCTCAGAAAGAACTAACTGCCGAGCTTAACAAAACTGTTAAACGTGTTTACAGCCACGAGCACAGCAACGACGAGCTTGAAAAAGCCATCTATGCTGCTACTTATGACCAGGTTTACGCTATTGCAGGTGCAGCATCAGGTAAAGATGAGCGTACCGCTAAGTTTAAAGAAGTTAGAGATGCTTATATCGCTACTTTAGGCGAGATTGACGACATCACCAAATCATTAGCTAAAAAATACTACCACGATGTTGAGTATGACGCTATCCGTAACCTTGTATTAGACGAAGGCAAACGTTTAGACGGCCGTACTACTACCCAGATCCGCCCGATATGGAGCGAAGTTGGTTATTTGCCATCTGCACACGGTAGCGCGGTATTTACCCGTGGCGAAACACAATCATTAACCACAGTTACATTAGGTGCTAAGGATGATGAGCAAATGATTGATGGCGCGTTCATCAATGGTTACCAGAAATTCTTGTTACACTACAATTTTCCTGGTTTTTCAACAGGTGAGGTTCGCCCTAACAGGGGTGCAGGCCGTCGCGAGATTGGTCACGGTAACCTGGCAATGCGTTCGTTAAAACGTGTATTACCTGCCGAGGCAGAAAACCCATATACTATCCGTATCGTTTCTGATATCTTAGAATCTAACGGTTCATCATCAATGGCTACGGTTTGTGCCGGTACATTGGCTTTGATGGATGCCGGTATCAAGATCAGCAACCCGGTATCTGGTATTGCAATGGGTCTTATCACTAACGAGATGGGTACCAAATATGCTATCCTTTCTGATATCCTTGGTGATGAAGATCACTTGGGTGATATGGACTTTAAAGTAACGGGTACTAAAAACGGTATCGTTGCTGTACAAATGGACTTGAAAATAAACGGTTTATCATACGAAGTTTTAACCAACGCGTTAAACCAGGCTAAAGATGGCCGTTTACATATCCTTGGCGAAATGGCCAAAACGCTTACCGCACCACGTGAGGACTACAAACCACACGCTCCGCGTATCGTAATGATCAAGATAGATAAAGAATTTATTGGCGCGGTTATTGGACCCGGCGGTAAAATTATCCAGGAAATGCAACGCGAAACTGGTGCTACCATCTCTATCGAAGAAAAAGACGGACAAGGTATCGTTCAGATCTTTGGTGATAACAAAGACGCTATCGACGCGGCTTTATCACGTATCCGCGCTATTGCTTCTAAACCGGAAGTAGGCGAGATATACGAAGGTAAAGTGAAATCAATTATGCCGTTTGGTGCATTTGTTGAGATCATGCCGGGTAAAGATGGTTTGTTACACATCTCTGAAATTGACCACCGACGTATCGAGACCATGGATGGTATCTTTAACGTAGGCGACGAAGTACGTGTAAAACTACTTGATGTTGATAAGCAAGGTAAATTGAAACTTTCCCGCAAGGCTTTATTGCCCCGCCCGGACGGCAACAAACCTGTTGAAAACAACTAAGCAGCACTTTATTTATAATAGCAAAACCCTCTTTTAGAGGGTTTTGCTATTTAATTTAAAAACTTTTAAAAAGTTAAAACAAAAGCCGAACTTTTTAGGTTTGATTGAGTTAAGGATAATACAAAGAGAACACCATCATGCCGGTACTAATTTGCTCATGACATCTACTACTAACGATCCTTTAGATTTTCTTAATAATTCTCAAGGGATACAGACCGGCAACCAGGCAGATCTGATCCAGAAATTATTGTACGAAATTATCAGGGTTAAGGAGCTTATTACCTATTACGATTCCATCCCCAACGGGGCAGGGCAGCTCGGCTCTTCTATTTTGAACGAGCTGGTCACCGAAGCCTACAATTCTCTCGTAAACTACGATACCATCCTCATGAGGAAGTATTATGATCTGCTGCTTAACTGCGATTGATACTTTTTTATCGACTTACCGATTTTTACTTACTCTTAACTTAAAACTTTCTCGCGCAGTTCTTTTGAGATCTCGTCAGTTACCATGATGATGTCGGCAGCTTCCTGGGTGTTGTTGATGATGATCTTATCGCACACTTCGCGGTAGGGTAGTAAGTACTCTTTATAAGTCGGTACAACATGGTTTACCCATTTGTAGTACGCATCTTCGTTAGAGTATCCGCGTTCTTCCAGGTCGCGTTTAAGGCGGCGTTGTAGGGCTATGTGTTCGTCGGCCTCTATAAATATGGTCATATCAAGTACTTCCTTAATTTTACCGAAGTGCATAATAAAAAGGCCTTCCACAATAATTATAGGTGCGGGCTTTATCTCCAGCATCTTGGGGACAGCATTTTGGTTATTAAAGGTGTACTCCTGCTTCATAAAAGATTCGCCCTTTAATAGCTTGAAAATATCATTTTCAAAGTGGTCATGATCTATAGTAGATGGTAGATCGAAGTTATAATCACGGTTCTCCAGTTTGGTCATGTTATGCGCCACGGAGAAGTAGTAATCATCTTGTGATACCAGGCACACTTCGTCATCGCTGAAGTGTTTAAGGAAGGATTTTAAAAAGAAGGTTTTGCCGCTTCCGCTGCCACCGGCAACGCCAATTACATAAGGTTTATTCATTAGGAGTACCGTAGCTGATATTTACATGAAAACGTTTATCAAGTGCGCCTAATGCTTCAGCAACATTTTTGGTCATCACCACTACCGCATCCTTGGTAGACTGGCTATCTGTAAAACGGCCAACTACTTTGGCAAAGGTGGTGCGGTTATTCATAGGGTTAGTTATGCGCATAACGGTGCCTATAGGGGCGGTGCGATGTAAAACGAGTTTCTTGTTAGGGTCAAGGCTGGCATCGTCTATCCATGTAGCTACGCCTTTTTCATTTTTTTCAAACAGGCCGTATTTGTTGCTTCCCGGTTTGCGTGATGCGCTATCAATAGGCGAGGCAACGTAAGTTGAGTCGCGCTTAACGGTATCAACGTGCGCCTGGGCTGTTACAACAGGCTGCACCTGCACTTGCGGGGCAGGTGTACCATTAGGCACAATTAAAATCTGGCCCGGTGTAAGGGTGGTCGATTTTAATTTGTTTAGGGTAGTAAGGACCTCAACAGTAGTATTAAAACGTTTAGCTATGGCATAAAGCGTTTCGTGTGCCGATACTTTGTACTCTTGCGTGTTTGGCGTTGTAGCAGGAACAATTGCAGGCGGTTGAACAGTCTTTTGTTCAGCTTTTTGTACCTGCTGTTGCTGGGTTACTACGGGAGTTTTAAAAGGTGCCTGCTCAACAGGTTTAGCAATAATAGGTGCTTGTTGTACCGGTTTGGTTTGTGGCTGTGATACAGCTGCTGTTGGCTTATCGTTTTCAACTATCGAACGCTCGGTAGGTACTTTAATGATCTGGCCAATTTGCATTTTGGCGTTATTATTAAAAGTTTGGATAACCTTTGGGCTAACACCATATTTACGGCCAAGCGAGTAGTAATTATCTTTTGGGTCGAGTTTATGCAGGATAACTTTTTTGCCGTTTAGGTTCTCAACACCAACAGAATCGGGCAGGGCCGATGCAAAAAGGATAGAAGTGGAGCTGAGCAAAACAGTGGATAATAGTAATATTTTAAATTTCATAATAAATTCTTATTCAGTAATTTATATTTTTAAAACCTTTATTTCGGCCTTGTTTTTAATATAAACCAGTGCGTTTTTATGTAATACAAACGCCTCGGGTTGCAATTTTTGTATGTTTTGGCTTAATAAATCGTGGTACACCATATCATTACCTTGCATCACATACAGGTGCTGTTGTAAAGCCTCGTTTTTTAAAGTGTGCAAAGATACAATTCTGTACCTATTATGGTTTAGGTAATGCACCATATTTCCGTACGGCTCTTCGGGCAAACTGCCGGGCACCATATCAGAAGCAGGCACCATTACAGGTATGACTATATTATTCTCCAAAGGTTTATCCTCCGCAGTATCGTATGGTCTTATAGTTTGCCCGGTAAGCACATCTATCAGCATTAATTTTTTTGGCTGAAAGCTGGTATTATAAACCACCGGGCCGTTTTTAGATAGATGATCGAACGCCAAACTGTAATTGCTCCAAAGCTCTTTTGATGTAATGGCATCAATAGCTATGATGGCCTTGTGCTCGGGGCCGCTTTCGTGCTTATAGTAATGTAAAAGTATAACGCCGTTGTAAATGGCTTCGATGCCCGTAAGCCAGCGTTCGGGTAATGTAAAGTTTGTGAAGTGTACTTCGCCGGTGGCTAAACTGAGCGATGCGATAGTGGTTTGCTTGTCCGCTTCGTTGCGGATCTCGATAGCCATCGTATCTGTAAGCCCGTCTGTTTGCAAGCGCCAAATTGTGCCGGTGAAGGGTTGGGAGATGAATGGTTGTAGCATTGTCATTAAGTGTGCAAATATGGCTATTTATATCAAAACATATTAACTTTGATAAACAAGCCAACCAAAAGGCTGTTATCACATCAAAACTACACACATATCATGGACGCTGAAAAAATTAGCTTAGAAGAAACAAAAGTAAAACCCGTAGTTGACCACTTGAACGAGTTGTTGGCCAACTATCATATCCACTACCAAAAATTACGCGGCTGCCATTGGAACGTTAAAGGCAAAAGCTTTTTTACCCTGCACGTTAAATTTGAGGAGCTATACACCGTAGCTTTAACTACTATAGATGAATTGGCCGAGCGTATCCTTACATTGGGTAAACCGCCGTATAGCACTTTTAACGATTACATCAGCCAATCAACTTTAAAAGAAATCCAAACTATCGGACTAAAAGATACAGATATGGTGAACGCGCTTATCGAAGATATGGCTGCCCTGATAGAAATGGAACGCCAGATCTTGGATATTACTGCCGATGCCGGCGATGATGGCACCAACGACATGGTGAACCGTTTTATGCAGTTTAAAGAGAAAAATACCTGGATGCTACGATCTTTTGTGAACGAAGATTAAGTTGGAGAGATTAGAAATTAAGTCTAATCAATTCAATAAAAAAGGCGATGAGTTTAACTCATCCTTTTTGCTTTATGCAAGATTTTGTCTCAAATCTCACATCCAATACCTCAAATTTTAGAAGCGGTATCCAAAAGTTAAGTAACCGTTATTAGCGGTATTTCTTAACATAGCTGCAGGGCTGCCCGCACCAATATCATAAGGAAAAATGTTTTGTGTGCCGGTAGAGTGAGCGTAGGTAGCATCAACATAATATGCACCAAAACGAAGGCCTACACCGCCGCTTGTGGTTTTAATATCGCTGCCGTTTTCGTTACGGGTATCACCCTGTATGCCGTATCCGCCACGTAATAAAAAGAAGCTGTTTATACGTGCCTCGGCACCTATGTGTGCATTAACGGCCGATTTATATAGGCCTTTAATTTCGGGGTTATCCCTTAAATCTGCATCATAATTATCGTTGCTGCTTAAATGCGCGGTACCATAGTCAACATATTCCACATCGCCGGTTATAAAACCAAAGTTTTTAATAAATACTGCTGCACCACCCGCTAATCTTAGTGGTGTGCGCAGGTTGTAATTTAATTGATAATCCTGAGACTCGTTGTTGTTGGTAGCATTGTTACCAACTTTTGACGATAGGCTTTCGTAGTAAATATCATCTATATTATAAAAAGTCGGAGAAGTAATTGTTGCACCAAGGCGCACAGCTTCAACAGGTTTGTAAATAACACCAACCTTTGCGCTAAAACCTGTACCGGTGGTAGCCTGGTTTTGTGAGTATGCCGAATTATAAGCGCGGTTCACAGATGCACCACCTTCTAAAACTGATACATTTCCATCCTCATAAAACGTGTTATAAGAATTATACTTAATATCTGTAAAGCTTAAACCAAAACCTAAGTATAGCTTGTTACTATAGTTAGCGCCTACCGAAAAATCTACGGACGACTGGCTGCCAGAACGGTTGTAAACAGCTTCCTGGGCAGTTGAGCCAACGTTGTTTGGCCTGTACTCAGATGTGGTTGGCGTGATATTATAAAGGTCGATCAATTGATGATGATATGCCCAGCCTGCCAGGCTACCCTCATCAATACCAAATTGGTTTGCTTGCGATGCGTAATAATTGTTGATAGAATTTGATCCATTGTTGCCGCTGTAGCGGATATTTTGGTTGAAATTGTTGGTACGGCTAAAGCTTACACCATAGTTGGCGCTCAACCAGCCTTTATTTTTATCGGCACCGGCCGGTTTGGATAGCTGGTTATAAATTACAATCGCCGCGTTGTTTAAGTTAAAGTTGTTGCGGGTTGTTGTAGTCTTATTATTAAAATAATTAGCCTCTGTTTTGTTGTTATCATAACCGGGGGTGATGCTAAACTCCGAACGGGTAAAAAAGCCCAGGCCGGCAGGGTTGCCACTTACATTGCTTAAGTCGCCGCCAACCGCGGTACCTGCGCCGCCAACTGCTTTAATGCGCGATGTTGTACCTGTTGTAGTTTGCGAAAACCTTACGGCATCTTGCGAGTATTGGGCAAAAGTATTTTGGGTAAATGCTACTATAGCAATTACACTTAGTATGTATTTAAATTTCATAAAATGAGTTGGGTTGATGTTAATAGTTAGTTCCTTGCAGGCCTGCCGCCACCGCCGCCGCCACCAGAGCTACGGCCACCGCCGCCGCCATATGATGATGTAGATGGTGCAGAACGTTCAACGCTTGGTGTATAAGTAGGCCTGTCGGTACGTACACCACGTGTTGCACGCGCATCTCCGGAAACATTCCTGCCATCGGCAGAGCTAACGCCACGGGAGCCCCTGTTTGGGATATAACCTATACCGTTGGTATTGGTACCACCGCGGCCGCCAAATGCCGTACGGCCCTGGTTGCCGAAAGAACTACCCGGGCTGCCGTTACCCCTGTAAGGGCGCGGGTTGCTGCGGTATGCAGAGTAACCGCCCCAAAAGCCGCCACCATAACCGTAACCTGTTCCCCAGAACGAGTATGGAGAGTATCCGCCGTACCCATAACCACCCCAAGGGTAGCCATAACCAAAACCGCCACCATAACCTAAGCCACCGTAGTATGGTGAACCGTAGCCAAAGCCACCATAACCACCGCCGTAACCAAAGCCTAAGCCAATGTTCCAGCCGCCGCCGTAACCGTAGCCAAGGCCGCCGTAACCGCCATAGCCATAATATAAGTTGTCGTAATAGCCAAAAGGGGAGTAATAGCCAAAACGGTTTATGCGCGATGCATAATCGTCATAGTAAAAGTAATCGTCTTCATCGGTTTCATCGTCGCCGTCCTGGTTGTACTGCTGGTCCCGGGTAATGTACACCGGCTCTTCGGCAGATGTCGCGTGCGAGAAATAAACGTCGTCGTTGTTATTTTTAGAAGTGGATGCGGTTTTGTTAACGGAGCAGGAACTCAGCGCCACCGCGCCGATCAAAATCATTCCTTTAATAAGGTTCCTATTCATTTTTGTAAGGATGTAAAGTTCTAAGGTCAAATAAACGTATAAATTTATAAATTTGGGCGTTATTAATATTAATAACAAAGTCAATTTCTATTTCAAAATCCAATATATGAGCAAAGGTGTTATAAGTAAAGACGAAGATTATTCGAAATGGTTTAACGAGTTAGTAATTAAATCTGACATGGCCGAATATTCGCCTGTCAAAGGTTGTATGATCATTAAACCTTACGGGTATTCTATCTGGGAAAAGATCCAGGCTGTGCTCGATAAAATGTTTAAAGAGACGGGGCATGTTAACGCATATTTTCCGTTGCTTATACCAAAATCATTCTTCTCTAAAGAAGCCGCACACGTAGAGGGTTTCGCTAAAGAATGTGCCGTGGTTACTCACTACAGGCTAAAGAACGATGGAACAGGTAATATTGTTGTGGATGAAGATGCAAAATTAGAGGAAGAATTAATCATCCGCCCTACATCAGAGACCATCATCTGGAACACCTACCGCGGGTGGATCCAAAGCTACCGCGATCTGCCTATCCTGGTAAACCAATGGGCCAACGTAATGCGCTGGGAAATGCGTACCCGTTTGTTCTTGCGTACCAGCGAATTTTTATGGCAAGAGGGTCACACCGCCCACGCAACATCACAAGAAGCCATAGCAGAAACCGAACAAATGCTGGAAGTTTATGCAGATTTCGCCGAAAACTGGATGGCATTACCGGTAGTTAAAGGCCGTAAAACGCCAAACGAACGTTTTGCAGGCGCGTTAGATACTTATTGCATCGAGGCTTTGATGCAGGACGGTAAGGCATTGCAGGCAGGCACATCGCACTTTTTAGGGCAAAACTTTGCCAAGGCATTTGATGTAAAATTCACCAATAAAGGAAACGTACAGGATTTTGTCTGGGCGACTTCATGGGGGGTGTCGACCCGTTTAATAGGTGCGTTGATCATGGCCCATTCTGATGATGCTGGTTTGGTATTGCCGCCAAAACTGGCGCCTATACAGGTTGTTGTTGTACCGATATACAAGCACGACGAAGAACTTGAGAACATTACAACGTTTGTAAATGCATTAACAAAAGAGTTGCGTGCAAAAGATATCAGCATAAAATTTGATAAACGCGATACCCACCGCCCGGGTGCCAAGTTTGCCGAGTACGAATTAAAAGGTGTGCCTCTGCGCGTTGCCATTGGCAGCCGCGATATGCAGAACGGTACGGTTGAATTGGCGCGTAGAGATACCAAAACCAAAGAAACTGTAAATCAAGAAGGCCTTGCCGCACACATCGAAGCATTGTTGGAAGAGATCCAGGCGAATATCTACAAAAAGGCCTCAGATTTCCGTGCAGAAAACACTACTGAGGTGGATAGCTATGATGAATTTAAACGCTTGTTAGATGAGCAACCTGGCTTTATATCTGCCCATTGGGACGGCACATCAGAAACCGAGCAAAAGATAAAAGATGAAACTAAGGCTACAATCCGTTGCATACCTTTGAACAATAAACAAGAAGAAGGAAAATGCATCCTAACAGGTAACCCGTCTACACAGAGGGTGTTATTTGCGAGGGCGTATTAATTTTTAGTGCGGAGTGCGGGGAATAAGGAGCGGGATAAACGCACTTCGTTCCCCCGCACCCCGCACAGTTAACCACTCACCAACCTATGAAATTCGGAACTAAAGCAATACACGCAGGGCAGGAGCCCGACCCAACTACCGGCGCTATCATGACGCCGATATACCAAACGTCAACCTACTGGCAAAAATCGCCGGGCGATAATAAGGGTTATGAGTACTCGCGCGGTACAAACCCAACCCGCAAGGCATTAGAGGATTGTTTGGCTGCCTTGGAAAATGCTCAATACGGACTGGCCTTCTCAAGCGGTATGGGCGCTACTGATGCGGTGATGAAACTGCTGGCCCCCGGCGATGAGGTAATAACAGGTAACGACCTTTACGGGGGATCGTACCGGATTTTTACTAAGATCTACGCTAACTATGGTATCAAATTCCATTTCCTTGATCTGTCGAACCCAGACATTATCAACGAGTATGTGAATGACAAAACCAAACTGGTTTGGATAGAAACCCCAACCAACCCAACCATGCAGGTGGTAGATATCGAGGCGGTGGGCAAAATAACCAAAGCCAAAAATTTGCTGTTTGTGGTGGATAATACATTTGCATCGCCTTACCTGCAAAACCCTATCGATATGGGTGCAGACGTGGTGATGCATTCGGTTACCAAGTATATTGGCGGCCACAGCGATGTGGTGATGGGTGCCCTGATGCTTAATGACGAAGAACTTTACAAAAAACTTTGGTTTATCTATAATGCGTGTGGTGCTACACCGGGGCCGATGGATAGCTTTTTGGTATTGCGCGGTATAAAAACCCTGCACCTGCGTATGAAAGCCCATTGCGAAAACGGCCGCCAGGTTGCCGAGTTTTTGAAAGATCACCCACGGGTAGAAAAAATTTATTGGCCCGGTTTCCCCGATTCTAAAAATCATGATGTTGCCAAAAAGCAAATGCGTGATTTTGGCGGTATGATCTCCATCGTATTGAAAGATGCGACTTTAGAAGATACCTACCGTATTGCCGGCTCATTCAAAGTGTTCGCGCTGGCAGAATCTTTAGGCGGTGTAGAGTCACTGATAAACCACCCCGTAAGCATGACTCACGGCAGCATCCCCAAAGCCGAACGCGATAAAGCCGGTGTGGTAGATAACTTGCTACGCCTGAGTGTAGGGGTAGAGGATATTGAAGACCTGTTAGAAGATTTGAAACAGGCATTGGCTTAATAAGTATCAAGTAGTTAGTATCACGTATCAAAATTTGTTTTGGTCTCGATACTAACTACTTGATACTCGATACTGAAAGAATGAACGATAACCTCAAAGCCTTCCTCGACGCCAAGGTGGCCCAATATAACCGCCCCGAGTTTATCGCAAACGACCCTGTGAGCATCCCGCACATTTTTAGCAAGAAGCAGGATGTCGAGATCATGGGCTTTTGGGCGGCTACGCTGGCATGGGGGCAAAGGGTTACCATCATCAATAAATGCAAGGAACTTATTACCCTGATGGATGGTGCGCCCTATGATTTCATCATCAACCACGAAGACCCCGACCTTAAGAAACTACTTCATTTTAAACACCGCACCTTTAATGATATAGATACGCTGTATTTTATTTCGTTTTTTAGGTGGCATTACGAGCATTTTGAAAGCTTAGAGGACGCGTTTGTGCCCTCAAATAAATTTGTCATCCTAAACGATAGCGAAGGATCCATCAGCACTACAGGTCTCCGCCAGGCTCAGACTAATGTAGGTGCCGAAGTTGCACTTAACCATTTTCGTTCCTATTTCTTTTCCCTGCCCGATTTTCCGCACCGTACAAAAAAGCATGTGTCGTCGCCCTCGCAGAAATCTACTTGCAAGCGGCTTAACATGTTTCTGCGCTGGATGGTGCGTAAGGATGATAACGGCGTTGATTTCGGCATCTGGACCAAACTGAAACCTGCAGACCTCATTTGCCCTTGTGATCTGCATGTAGACCGTGTAGCCCGCAAGCTAAAACTCATTAACCGCAAACAAACCGACTGGCAAACCGCACTCGAACTAACCGAACGCCTCAAAGAATTTGATCCTACCGATCCCGTTAAATATGATTTTGCCCTGTTTGGATTAGGTATCGAAGAGCGCTGGGGGATAGAGGGGATATTGCCGGAGTTTTAGAATAAAGCCTCGTTACCCTGTCATTTCGATGGAAGCGCAGCGACGAGAAATCTTCTACGCCCTATCACTCAAGCAAAAATATTCTATCGAACAAGATTTCTCCTCATACCTCGTTCGAAATGACGATAGTTTTTTATTTTAGTAAAAACTAACGACGTGATATCATCCCAAGAGCAGAACTTATCCGATTTCCTGAACGGAAAAAGCGAGCATACACTTGCATTGTTCAATCATTTCGTGAGCAGCATTAATGCCTTAGGGCCAATTGAAGCAGTGCCGCTTAAAAGTATGATAGGGTTGTATAACGGTTCAAAACGCGTTGCTTACATCACACAGTTGGGTAAAAACTTTATACATGTTGTATTCCCTTTTAAGCAAGAATACCCGGATAATCTATGTTTTCAAAAAATAGCTCAGGTACCGGGGCAGCGGCAGTTCAATCACCATTTCAGGATGCTTATGCCTGAAGATTTAAATGAAGAGGTGTTGACCTTTATGAAATTAGCCTTCGACGAAAAGCCCTAATAAAAGAAAATCCCTGCATTTTTGATGCAGGGATTTTCTTAAAAAGTGCCGGCCAAAATTAAAATCCTAAGCCTAATGTAAATGCCTTAACCGTACCGGTAAGTGTTGCGCCTGCAGTTGCTGCGCCTGTAGTTAAATTAATGGTGTAAACCTTGGTTACGCCACTAACAGTTAGCAAAGCATAAGCTGTACCACTGGTACTGCCAATGTCAAAACCGTTGGCCGCCGCTGCGGTAACTCCCAATGCACCTATAGCGGTAAGTGTACCGTTATTTGGAGGGTCTTGTTTATAAAGCATATTGTTTTGGGTATCTATATCAAACAACAAAGTTGTGGTTGCGCCCGCGAAGTTGTTAGTGTACGCCGCGCCTGTTATAGATGATCCAGCTGTTAAAATGCCGTCTGTAGCGGCCAGGGTGCCATCGTTAGGGTTAAGCCTTAAGTTTTGGCCCAGGTTACTCACCAAACGGATACGATCTACAGTAGGGTTAAAATCAAAACCAAAAGCCGTTCCCAACAGGGGTGCCTGTGCTGTACCTACCTGCGCTGCAACGCCTGATGATGCGTTAATGGTGTACAATCTGCCGGTGCTGCCTATGGCGTAAAGCTGTCCGTTAACGGGGCGCATGTCCATCCCCAGGATGTTCTCGCCCGCTTGTATTCCAGTTATCGCTTTTGCAACAGGGACAGGGTTTGTTGGGTTAAATATCACCAGATCGTTAGCCGCGCTGATGGCGTAAGCCACCGGTTGTGTAGGGATAGCGATTGAAGTAACCACGCTGGTGAAATCGTTCTTGATCTTTGTAGCTTTACCGGTTTCCAAATTAATGCTATATAAACTCGACTTATTATCTTTATTTAATACCGCCAAAGCAGTTGCACCATCGGGGCTAATGTCAAAGCCGCCAACACTTTGTACATCAAAACCCAGTTTGCCTATCTCTACCAGCATGCCGTTGTTTGGCGGGTCTTGTTTGTAAAGTTTATCGTTGGCAACGTCAATTACAAATAATACGGTTGTTGCTGCGCCCGCTTTATTGTTAGTGTATGCGGCAGCGGTAACTGTAGCGCCTGTTGCACCGTTGATTACGCCATCTGTAAAGGCTACTGCGCCGGTCTCAGGATTTAAGCGCAGATTTTGCCCTGTTGTACTCACCAGGCGGATCCTGTCAACCGTAGGGTTAAAATCAAACCCAACCGCCGCGCCATCAATTGCGGGCGTAAATGCTGATGTGCCAATTGCGCGTGCTACAGCAGTTTCGGTATTGATAACGTAAATACGGCTGGTGCTGCCCACCCCATAAAGCTGGCCTGTTGCCGGCCTGAAGTCTATCGCCAGGATCTTTTCATCGGCCTGTAACCCGGTTATAGCGGTAGTTTTTGTTACCGATGGGGCGTTTTTTGCATTCGCGCTGATCAGTTGGTTGTCCAGTGTTATCGCGAAAAAGGGTGCATCGGGTCCGGCAATTGTTTCGTCAATTACTACAGGTGGGGTAACTGTAATTTTATCTTTTTTGCAAGATGTTGCTACAAGTACAATGGCTGCCGCGCATATTATGCCCAGCTTTTTTATAGAAAAGTTAAATGTTTTCATTTTTGATAGGTGTTATTAATTTACAATTTGTTTAAGCCAAAACGGCTTATGATGGGTGTAAACTAAGCCCTATCTGGCGGGGGGATGGTAATAGTTTGGTAGTAAGTTGAACGGTAGTTATTGTTGTACGCTGTTAAGTGTACAATATAAGTATGCCAGACAATATCGCAGGTGTTGTTTGAGTAAAAACTCGCAAATTCTTTTTCGAAAGGTTTAGCATCTGCCTTTTTCTCACTGTCACTGTCATTATCTTGGGTAGTTACCAACGCTTCTTTAACAGAAAGTTTCCCAACTGCGAATATCGGCGCAGCAATTTTGCACCCTATAAACAGGATCAAAAGAATGCTTACCGCAACGCGCAAAAAATTGTACCGGTTAAATAATGCAGCTATCACAAATAATATCTATAGGGTATAATGTTACCTATAGATACGCAAATGCTGAATTGCCGGATTTTTAGAAAAGAAATTTAGGATTTAACATGCTCCACCACAACGGTTGGTTGGCGCTCGCCCTCGTCCATACGCACTAATTTGCCATCAACAAAATAGTAATATACATAGGTGTAACGATCACCATTTTGCCCGGCTATTTTTTTGTAAACAGTACGTTCTTCAGATTGCTCTACCATGGTTGTGAGCCATTTATCTTTGGATTTAAATTCTGCTTCGGACGTTCCAAGTGCAAAAGTTCTGTTTTGCATCATGCAACCCGATAAAACAACAATAGCAAGTAGTAAGGCAAGGAATAGCTTTTTCATAGAATAAGGTATAAATTGTATGTTATACCGATATGACTTATGCTTTAAAGGATGGTTTAAGCTTTAATAATGACTTTTTTAATTAATTATGATGGCCAAAATTGTTAATCGCTATGCCACTCTCGTAGAAATCGTTAGATCGATTTATGTTTTTACGAGCTTCATAAGATTCCATTTCTTTTTTCAAAATAAAATATATCAATACTGACCATATAAACGGGAATATTAGCGTAAGACATATGTTTAAACGCTTTTGGGTTTTAGTTAATACTATTGCTTTGGCAATTCTAAAAATAGCTAGCCCCGCCATTGTTAAGTGAACAGCAACAATAGCTAACAATAAAATTTGCCACCCTGCCATTTTTACGCTTCTTCTTTAAAATACACTTTATAATAATTCATTGATTTATCGTCGTCAAAACCCTTCTCAATCAGTTTATTATCACCATGGATGTAGATATGGAAGTTTTTATCAAGCTTTAAAACACTTTTATATATGCGGGCCTGTTTTTTTACGGCGTTGCCGGAGATTTCAAAATTGTCGGCAATTGGGTTATCAAATTCTTCTTCGTACTGGCTTTTAAATGTTTTGAAAGATGCGATGGCCTCGGGGTTGTTGATCACTTCTTCGCTAAACTCATCCAGGTCAAAGGTTTCTTTCTCTTTGAAGTACTTCATGGAGCGGTTCAGCAGATCTATTTTATCAGCCTTGCTCATGTCAAACTCATCGTCCAGTTTTTGAGTGACAAAGTTTTTGTAAACGCCCAGGGTGTTGCTGGTTTGGTTAAAGCTATCGTTACGGATCTTCAGCTGCAGGAACTCATCTTTCCAATAAACTGCTGCATCCTGCCCGCCGCTTACCTTGTCAACCACTACAACTTTGTAACCATTCTCTTTTTCGATATTAAAGATGAGCACCCCTTTATCAAGCTTATTGATATTGATGGCGTCCTGCTCATAATCTACCGCGAAACCGCCCTGGTCGGGATACACTTTAAGGTAAGTTTCTTTATTCTCTGATTTAAAAATTCCGATGGCATCCAGCGGGTTGCCTTCTATTTGCACATTGTTAAAATATACCACGTAAAGTTCACCGCCCTTGATGTTGGGATGTGTGCTCACTTTATACAGATGTTTTGCTATCTGCTCAGACATCTCGTGGAATTTCTCTTGGTCGTCAAAAACCTTGGTAGCAAAGTTATGCAACTCGTTGAGGGCAAGGTCGCCGCTGCTATGCATTAAGTGGTAAACCTCGTTAACTTTTTCAAAAGGCTTTAAAAAGTATTGCATCAACAGGTTGGGGATGATCTCATCTTTTAACTCGAGCGGTTTTTCTGACAGGGCGTACATTTCACCTGCAGATTGGTTACCCACATGGTGTACAGAAATAGTATCGAGCGAAGCTTCAAAAAAAGTTACCATAATATCGCGAAGGTAAAACTTTTTGGGATCATGGTCGATGATTCGTGGATGAAAGCCGTGTAATAGTTTATGGCATCCGGTCAACATAACATTCACCGAAAATAACGACCTTCGCGCAAGAAAACGGTTTGTGGCTTTTAACTATGAACCATGAACTATCAGCCATGAACCATACCGAAGATACCATAGTTGCGCTTGCCACCCCAACAGGAATAGGGGCCATAGGGGTTATACGCCTGTCGGGCCCGGATGCTATTAACATAGCGCAAAAGGTTTGGAAAGGTAAAGACCTTACTAAACAGGCATCGCATACCATGCACTTTGGCAGGGTTATAGACGGCGATCTGGAACTGGATGAGGTTGTGGCATCTTTATTTGTGGCTCCCCGATCTTATACGCGCGAGAATGTTGTAGAGATCTCTTGCCACGGTTCAAACTATATTATTGAATCTATCATTAAGCTGTTTATTAAAAATGGCGCACGCGCTGCTAAGGCGGGTGAATTTACACTCAGGGCATTCCTGAACGGGCAACTCGACCTTTCGCAAGCCGAAGCTGTTGCAGACCTTATAGCCTCTAATTCAAAAGCATCGCAACAGGTAGCTTTGCAGCAATTACGCGGCGGCTTTAGCAATCAACTGCAACAACTACGCGGGCAATTGGTGCAATTTGCATCATTAATAGAGCTTGAACTTGATTTCGCGGAGGAAGATGTGGAGTTTGCTAACCGCGACCAGCTGAAAAAGCTAACCCACGAAATTACCCGCGTAACTGGTAGCTTGATACAATCTTTTGAGTTGGGAAATGCTATTAAAAATGGCGTTAACACCGTAATAGCCGGCAGGCCAAATGCGGGGAAGTCGACCTTGTTAAATGCCCTCCTGAATGAAGAACGTGCCATTGTAAGCCATATCCCCGGTACCACACGCGACACGATAGAAGAAGTTTTGAATATCCACGGCATTAATTTCAGACTAATAGATACAGCGGGCATTCGCGAAGCTACAGATACAATTGAGCAGATAGGGGTGCAGCGTACCATGGAAAAAATAAGCCAAAGCGCACTGCTTGTTTATGTGTACGATGCGGAACAAATTACCCTTGCCGAACTAAATAGCGATATAGAAAGCCTGCAAAAGCCCGGCGTAACCATGCTGCTTGTAGCAAACAAAGCCGACCTGCTAAACCCGGAACAATTGACCGCTCTGCCACATACCGAAAGGGCAATCATCGTATCTGCCAAAGAAAAGCAGCATATAGATGAACTGAAAAATAAGATCTATGCCGCCGCTATAAAAGACCAGCTAACCGGCCACGAAACATTGGTAACCAACATCCGCCATCTCGAAGCCCTCCAAAAAACCGAAGAAGCCTTGATCCGCGTTCTTGAAGGCATAGATACCGTCACGTCAGATTTCCTATCAATGGACATTAAGCAGGCCTTACACTACTTGGGTGAAATCACCGGCGCAGTTACCACAGATGATTTACTCGAGAATATCTTTAGCAAGTTCTGTATTGGTAAATAATAGACATAAATATTTGATTATTAATTATAAACTAAAAACCGAAAGTAGAATCGTCATTTTAATTTCGTAAATTCCATATGGGTACTCGAAAAAGGGCAGCTAATGGAAATAGGGACGCATGAGGAACTTCTGGTACAGAATGACAAGTACGCCAAGTTGTTCGAATTACAAGCTGCTGGTTATCGCTAGCCTGAATCGCAATTCTTTTTTTGCTGACCTGCTGCGTCTTTTAAGCAAACGCCGGCGTTTTAGCGCAACAACCGGCGTTAACTAAAAGGTATTACATTTTTTTTATGGTAGTTTTAACATTGGTATAAAAAAGGGTGCTCGTCCCTTCGAAACCTGAATCCGTTCCAATAATGATCCAAGCCTCGCCTTTCTCATTTGCCGTTCCGGAAAATTCACCGCTTCGCTGTAATAAGGTGTAATCACTTTTCTGGGTCCCGTTTGCTACGTTACCGATAATTTTCATATCCTTACCACTTTGTGATTGAGATATTTTATTAATATTCATCCGGTAAAATCCCTCAAGTTTAACTTTCTTAGGTTCAATTGAAGTAACTCCGGCGCCTAAATATACGGATTCACCCGGCGCGCCGCCAATCCCTGAAGCGTTAGAAGGAGCATTTGATGCCAACTCGATTTGAAAGTTAAACTTGTAATTTTGATTGGCTTTAAGTCCCGATATTTTCTTCTTAATAAACATGAAGAGATCATCACTATGATTATTCCCCGAGATTTTTAAACCTTTCTTAGTTACATTTAACGGTAGGGGAAGATTGGCAGTATTGAAACTCAGGTTGTATGTTAGAGAATCGGGAGTTAAGGGGTAATCAGCGAAATCTCCTGTCCATCCATTCGCTGCTGTTTCAAAGTTATCGTTGATAACAATTGTAGACAAAGCGTTGTCATTGTCTTTTTCACAAGCCGTAAATATGGTTGCAAAGAAAGCGATTAAAGCTATTGATTTAAAATTCATTTTTGTTTGTGTAATGGTTAATAATAGTTGATGAAAACAGCTTTCCTAACTGTTATTCAGTTTAACTTCTATGGCCGGCTTAGGAAATTCATTGGAAAACCATGCATTGTATTTCCGTAACGTGTTACGCCGCTGGTAAAGAAAGTGTAACAGGCACATTCGGACAATATCTTAACCGGCTGAACGTGTAGTCTTTATTTTATCAGTATCTTTCGTGTTATCTCTGCGGAACCGGCTTACTGTTCGATGGGGCCGCGAAACTGATTCTCGGGTAATTTCGTTGATGACCAATTTATAATAGAGACGTGATAGAGGAGTAATTTGAAGTCAGGGGAAGCAGTGCCTTTGTGTGCACGAAATTATGGCCGGGTACAAAAAAGAAGAAACTAGCTCTTAACGTGTGCTATTTCTTTACAGTTATTTTTACTAACTCGTGTGGCAACTCGGCGAGCGTGTTGCGCAGCCGTCTGCTTTCTGGTAAGTTAAGCGCTTTTAAGCATTAAAGTTCTTTCCACAATGCTCAGGCCAATTTGAAATTATTTTTCAAGGTATATCTTAACAGCGCTAACTGAGGTTTCCGCCGATTTAAGGCATCTTTCAATTCTTTTTTGGTAATGACTAGCTCCTTTGTCTAGTAAGACACTTTATAGTCTTAGTTTAAGTTGATAATCTGCTGTTCGTACTACCTGTTTATGTTTTGTCGTCCATGGCTATATGGTTGGTTATTCATAAGGTAAACTTCCGATGTCCATTCGACTACCACAACGCAGAACCTTTTAAAAAAACAAATCAATGACTGTACTTCATTACAGAGGTTATCGCCAGATCAACTAGTGTCATGTCAGTCTAAAATTGTCGGATAAAGTCTTTTCAATTTTATTCTGGCATCATCATTTGTAAACTGCCAATTGACTACAGCATGTTTGTTGTTCCGGTGTGTTTGCCAGGCAGTAACTTCTTTTTGCATAGTTTGAATGTTATCAATTCTACGGTTTAAGCATTGCCCCATCAAAACATTTAATTCTATTTCAGCCATGTTTAGCCAACTACCATGTTTAGGGGTATAAACAAATTCGAACCGGTCTCTTATTCTTTTTGCTTCCTTTGGTTCAAATGCATCGTATAATGCCCCTGCTTTGTGTGTGCTTAAATTATCCATAACCAAAGTTATTTTGTGTGCATCTTTATACCACTCATCTGCTATTTGCCTAATGAATTTTGCCCAATCTGTTTTTGTTTTCCGGTCAGTTACTTCAACAAATCTTTTCCCTTTAAGTGGTTCCGATGCAAGAAAGATATTAGCTACCCCGCATCGTTGATATTCAAAATCTTCTCGCGCTTCCCGTCCCGGCTGCATAGGTATGGCTGTTCGTGTTTCTCCGATCATTTGTTTGGGTGACTCGTCCATGCAAACTATCGGAAATCGCTCATCATATGGTTTTTTATATACATCCAGTACCTGCTCCATATTTGCTACGAATTCGCTGTTTTGCAAGGGTGGAATAACCCAGCCCTTTACTTTCCAGGGCTTTAATTCGTTTTTTTTAATGTTTGCCTGATCGTCTCGTAAGAGATATCATCGACATACTTCAATTCCACCATTTTGTCGGCCAATAACCGCAATGACCATTTCGAAAACCCTTCCGGTGCCTTGCTACAGCTTAAGGCTATTAGGTGAGCTTCCAATTCTCCGTCTATTTTTTTTGCCTTCGTTTTACTTAATGGCTTGCGTTCCAAGCATGATTCAAACCCCTCTTCTACAAAACGTTGTTTCACCCGGTCTATCATCCGCATACTTACCTTTAATACCCGGCTGATATCCTCGTTAATGATCTTCTCGCCCAGCCCGCTTTCATCGCAGTTCAATAATATATAGGCATTGCGATATTGCTGTGCCGTATGAGAACCCTTGCTAATGATCGCTTCGAATTCATCCCTTTCCTCTTTTGTTAGTACAACTTTATATTTTATCATATCCCTTTTGGGTGATAAAAATATAAAATTCATACGACAATATCAAATTGACATGACACTAGTTATGAATCTAAATAGCAACATATTAATAAAAAATTTCGTATAAGTTATTATAATGTTATTAATGAAGAGGTTCAAAGTAGGAATTGTTGTTGCACAGATTTTCTTTTTATTAGCGTCAATGGCGAATGCCCAAAAGCTTTCGCTAAATACAACTTATTTAAATAGCAACAATGGGCTTTCGCAAAACACTATACTGTGTATTCTAAAGGACAAATTTGGATTTATGTGGTTCGGAACTCAGGACGGGCTAAATAAATATGATGGATTCAAATTTACTATTTACAAAAGCTCAAGAACCGGTACTTCTTCCTTAGGTGCCGATCTTATCAATTCAATTTGCGAAGATAGATATAACAACCTGTGGGTTGGGACCCGGCTTGGCGGGGTAAGCCGTTATGATCGTTCCCATGATTCATTTGTAACTTTCAAAAATGACCATCTTAAAACAAATTCGCTTAGTAATGATAACGTTCAAATAGTTTATAAAGATCGAAATGCGAATCTTTGGGCAGGAACCGAAGACGGACTAAATCTATTTGACAGCAAAACGGGTACCTTTAAGCGCTATCTTCAATTTAAAACTACCGGTAATGATAAGGACAAATACAACATTACGGCACTTCATAGCGCTAGCAACAATAATCTTTGGGTTGGAACTACGAAGGGGCTGTATTTATTAGATATCAAGTCCGGAAAGGCAACCAGATTTTTTGATAAAACTACAACTCGCAATACAGACAACAACCGAATAACTTCAATAATAGAAGATGAGGATAATAACATTTGGATAGGTACAAAGAAAGGGCTGAATTTATTAAACAAACAAACCGGAACGTATTTATATTTCCCAATTGAAGCAGATAAAAATCTATCGGGGCATATTAACTCCATTTTTTGCCTGGCTAGTGCAAAGAGCAACAGATTTTGGATTGGATCGAATACTACTTTACAACTTTTTGATGCTCGCGAAAGAAGGCTAATCCCTATTAACGAAAAAACAAACGGAGAAAACACAATGCCAAATGATGGCGTTGGCGCATTGCTGGAGGATAATGCTGGTATCCTTTGGATCGGCACGAATAGCGAGGGCATTGTAAAATACGATAAAAATTTATCTATTTTTCCGGCATATAAATCTTCATTAGCAGGTAACCCGTCAGCAGTCAACGTCATAAGGAGCATTTCAGAAGATGCGACTGGAAATCTGTATTTGGGAACAGATTTTGGAGTTGATTATTATGACAGAAAAAAAGGCACATCCACACCATTTAAGCATAACGTAAAGAATATCAACAGTCTTTCTAGTAATTACGTTTTAAGCGTTCATGCAAGTAAGCAAACGGGCCTTGTTTGGATCGGTACCTTTGCAAGTGGATTGGATTGTTATAATCCCAAAACAGGAAAATTCAAGCACTTAGGAATAGGGAGCGGCCCTAATAAAATAAAGGGAAAAGGGATATATGCTATATTAGAAGATAAAGACGGCAATATTTGGTTTACCCCCGAAGACGGAGGTGTTTATGTGTATAAAAAATCTACAAAAAAAATTATTAATTATCAGCATGATGCCAGTAACCATAATAGCGTTTGTGATAACACTATTCAAGCGCTGTATGAAGATAGTCATGGCCGTATTTGGATGGGCGGCTATAGTTTTGGTATAAGTATTTTTGATCCTATTAGCCAATCTTTTAAGCATCTAAATACAAAAAATAGCGCGCTTACGAGCAATGTGATCAGCGCTTTTTACGAAGACGCCATTGGAAATATGTGGGTGGGTACAATGGGCGGCGGAATAAATTGTTATGAAACGAAAAAAAAACAATTTAAATCCTATACAGAAAAAAACGGGGTGGTTAACAATACCATCAACTATATTGCCGGAGATGCCGCCGGTAAAATCTGGCTAAGTACTATACAAGGCATTGTTCGGTTGGATCCTATTTCAGGTACGTCAAAAAATTATGGTTATCATAATGGGTTAAAAAGCCTTGAATTCAATTTTGGAACGGGTGCCAGATTGAAAGGCGGTGAAATTGCTTTAGGTAGTATCAACGGCTTCAATATTATCGACCCGGATAACCTTCAATTTAATTTCAATAAACCAAAGGTTGTGCTTACGGGATTTGATCTGTTTGACAAACCGGTAATCCCAGGTGCGAAAGAGTCACCATTAAGTCAAAGCATTGGATCCACGCGGGAGATCAAATTAAACCATTCACAATCGATGTTTTCCATCAACTTTGCTGCACTCGATTACACAATTCCTGAAAATAATACATATGCTTATAAAATGGATGGCTTCGATAATGAATGGCGATATGTAGGCTCAGAACGAAAAGCCACATTTACTAATTTAGACCCGGGGACATACATTTTCAGAGTTAGAGCCGCTAACGAAAACGGAATCTGGAACGACAAGCAAACTACTATTAAAATAATTATTATTCCTCCTTACTGGATGACCTGGTGGTTCCGTTCCATCATTGCTGTTATCCTGGCAAGTATAACTTATTCTTACTTTTCATTTAAAAACAAAGCGGAGCGACTTCAGAAAATAGAACTCGAAAAACAAGTTGAGGCGCGGACTGTAGAAATCGGTAAGCAAGCAAATGATTTGATGAAGTTAAATGAAGAATTAAAAATTCAAAAAGATGGAATTACCGTTCAATCCAAAGAACTACAACAAAAAACAAAGTCTTTAGAGACACTTTTAATAGAGTTAACAGAACAAAAGGATCAGGAGAAGCTTGCGAGATTAGCGGCTGAAAGCGCACAACTAGAAGCAGATAAAGCCAACCGGGCTAAAAGTACATTTTTAGCCACGATGAGTCATGAAATTCGAACCCCATTAAACGGCGTTTTAGGCATGGCGGCGTTGCTTGCAGAAACAGACCAAACGCCAGAACAGGAGGATTACACCAATTCAATTGTTAAAAGCGGAGACTCACTGTCGCTGGTAATTAATGACATTTTGGATTTTTCTAAAATTGAATCGGGAAACTTAAAGTTAGAGCCTAATCGATTCGACATTCGTAAGTGTGTAGACGATGTTTTAGAGTTATTTATTTATACAGCAACTGAAATCGGAATTAAGCTTTATCGTAGTGTCGACGAGCTGTTACCCCAGTATGTAATTGCCGATGGATTAAGACTACGTCAGGTGTTGACAAACTTGATTGGAAACGCCATTAAGTTTACGAATAGTGGTGAAATTGCTATCAAAATTAAACCTGAATACCAAGGTAATACCGGCGGTTTTAGCCTTTCGTTTGAAGTAAGCGATACCGGAATTGGTATTAAAGAAGAACAATTAGGTAACCTCTTTCAAGCCTTTAATCAAGGTGATTCTTCAATAACAAGGAAATACGGGGGCACTGGCCTTGGGTTGGTAATTTGCCAACGTCTAATTCAATTAATGGGTGGCGATATAACGGTTTCCAGCCATTACGGTATTGGTAGCACCTTTAAATTCAATATATATTGTCAGCAAGCAAATGTTGAGTCTGTAAACGATGAAACATTAAATCAAAAATCGTCGCATAGCACGATCGAAAAAAAATCCCTTCTTTCGGAGACGTTCGCATTGAATTATCCTCTTTCAATATTAGTAGCCGAAGATAATTTAATGAATCAAAAACTAATACTAAGGGTCCTAAGTAAGCTTGGTTATAAAGCCGACTTGGCCATTGACGGATTAGAGGTACTAAGATTGTTAAAAAATCACCGTTATGAATTAATATTAATGGACATCCAAATGCCTAACCTTGATGGCTTAGAAACTACCCGGATCATTAGGGATACTTATGGCTCAAATCCTAAAATAGCGGCAATGACTGCCAATGCCTTGAGTGAAGATAAGGAAAACTGTATTAATGCCGGTATGGATGAATATATGTCCAAGCCAATAAATATTGAAATTTTGATAAATCAACTCATTGCTCTTTACAAAAAGATTAATGAGTTAAATACCGTTAATATGACGGAAAATATAATCGACGGACCTTGGGAAGGTAATGACGAAAAGAAAAATAAAGACGAAATCAACTCTGATTTGTCTTAGACTAAGCCAGCTTTCAATGTCGGTTGTACTGCAGTAGATTGTAGCTTGACCTATACGGTTAAGGCTCTCATGAAGCGGTATTCATTTCGGCAGTAATTTCTTCTTTAGCGTAGGTATTAAAGCCAAAGTGATTGGAGTTTAAATGTTCAGCTGTAAAACAAAACTGTGTAAAACAGTAAAAACTTGTAACATTTCTTCCAACAATTCGTAAAAGACAGAATGATTATGAACCCGAATAGAATTACATCAGTAATTATGATTGGCAATACAAGAAAAATAGGGCTTTTAATAATTGCTAACCTAATTGTAATATTATTATTGAGCTTGTTGTGGATATTACTTTAAAGGATACTCTTGATAGCGTGTGGTATTAATTCCTCAATTTGGGGAAATATTTACCGTGTAAAATGGCATCAAATACTAATAAATTAACGTTTAAGTAATTCTAAAAATATTTTTTTTCTAAAATGCATTTTTTTCGCCCCTAAATATATTTATTACCGTTAGAAACATAATCTTTATATCAAACATTAATGACCAATTTGTCATATAGTGAATATCATGTTCTACTCTTTTTTCCATTAAGACGGTTTCGCTAGTCTCGCCGCGATATCCATTTACCTGTGCCCAACCACTAATACCTGGTTTTAAAAATTGCCTAACCATATATTTATCTATCAATTGCCTATACTGTTCGGTGTGCGATAACATGTGTGGCCTAGGGCCTATAATGCTCATGTGGCCATATAATACATTCAAAAATTGTGGGAACTCATCTAAGCTGGTCTTCCGTAGAAACCGCCCGATAGGCGTAACACGGATATCGCTTTTGCTAGCCTGACGCTTGTCTGAGTCGTTGTTAACACTCATACTTCTGAACTTATAACACCAAAAAGGTTTATTATCACGACCAGTTCGCAATTGCTTAAACATCACGGGGCCTGGGCTGGTTAACTTGATGATAATACCCAGTAAAGGGTAAAGCCATGATAAGATAAATATCAATACAGTTCCACTCACAATAATATCAAAAGCACGCTTTTTAAATCGGTTTTCAACAGCTTCTAACGCTTCTTTACGGGCAGAAAAAACGGTGTATTCACCCATCCGGGCAAGTTTGAAATTCGCTTCCATATATCTTGTATCCGGTACAAACATTAGCTTAATGCATTGCTTTTCTGCCTCTACTATCAAGTTTGATACTTCGGTCATTCGATTTGTATCTAATGATACAAACACCTCTTGGATACCAGCGCTGACTGCCGATTTTAACTGGTTGATAGCGCTTGGCATCACCAAGTCGCCATGAGCGTTTACCGATAATGTTTCCTCCTCTAAAAAGCCTGCGAAATTAAAACTGCCTTGTTGTTTAATATAATTGGCAAGTTCTTCTCCCTGGTCATTCATGTTTAATACCGCAACCTTTTTCCTGATATCGAAATTTTCATTAAGCGCTGATTGTAAGGCTGTTCCAGTAAACCTGCTCATCAGAAAACCTAAAAACAACAGACCATAAAATATTATAAAAAAGTGTTTGGGCATATTTAACGAACTGCTGAAAAAGAAATAAGCAGAAAGAAGTGTTAAGTGCAGCACATAGCTTTTCCAGGTAGCTTTATAAATATATTCAAGTATATGAATGGTTGTTTTTGAATATAATTTAAAAATTCCGGTTGTTATTAGCCAAAGCAAGTTGCACAAAATCACATTGTTACTAAACATGCTTTTATCAAGAGGGACGAAATATTTGTTTGATAAATAAAAGCCTAAATAAAAACAAAGATTAACGATTATAAGGTCCGTTAATGCTAATGTGAACCGTAATAAGTAGAAATATCTTGTTTCCATAATGATTACAGATAATCAAATACTGAACCAATAAAATATTATTTCTAACTAATCGTATTCCTATAAAGAATATAGATGTATATGTTACATTAAATAGTAAAATGATTTACCGGCGATATTAATATTCGTAAGCGCCTATATCAGACCTGCTTCCCCTCAGCCTTTTTTTATTATTGTAATCTGATGAACTATAGGTATTTGCATTACCCCCTTCTATGGCAGGGCTGGTATTTTGTAGCTGGAAGTTTGCTTGTAGGCTCCTTAATGGTTTAATAAAAAGTGGGTCGGCATATTTACATGAAGGACTGGTAATACTTATCACAGCTTTGTCCGGGTTTGTTATATTATAGTGTAAATTGTTTTCGTAAACAAGGTTGGTATTTGAGTAATTAGAATTTAAGATCACCAACCCATCTGATATCAGAATGTTATTGATAATGCGATTATTAGCCCCCATCCCGGACAGTATTTGCCCAGCCTTAAGTCCGTTACTTTGCGAATTGCAGTAAGCAGTATTATTAATGATGTCAACATTATCGCTTTGAAATGAATGTATCCCGGTACCGCCGTTATACCAGCAAATGTTATTTTCTATTAATGTTTGCCCGGTATATCTCCCAAGGTTCGAACTTTTTTGCCAGTTTCTAAAATCATCGATAATGATGCCGTTACCATCGCTTATTTCGCAGGTTTTGAACCAGGGTACGAATGAATTATTATTAAAACACCTATTTCTGCGTATATAGTTATGATAACCCTTAGCGCGGTCGTAATTCCAAAACTGGTATAATGATATACCACTGGTACCAAATACGGAATACCAGCTATTATTATATACAAGGTTATCTTCAACAGTAATATAATCGGCCTGTATTGCACCAATCCCTCCACCGCCACAATCATGTACAACGTTTTTAGCAATTACAATATGATGTGAATGTTTTTTGCCCCGTCCTTCAATAGAAATCCCGTTTCCGTTATATTTAGGATCATATTTCCCGCTTTTGTTTTTGCAGCCCCCGGGTTGGTTTAAGGCCTTCTTTAAATTAACCTGGGCATTGTTACCAATTATTTCAAATCCGATTATCTTAATGTAACTCGTCCCACTTTTTACAGATAGCCCGGCCCAGCCGTCGAATTTTACACGCGGGGTGTGGCCCGGATAATTTGTATAAATAATATATCTGTTCCTTTTTCCACTCTTGGTTATGTCAGTAACATTGCAGCTTGGGCAATCGTTAATATAAGTTCCGTTCATAACAAAAACAGTATCGCCGGGTTTAGTAAGATTGGCTGCATCCTGGATAGTGCTTTTTGCTTTGCCTGCGCTTAAGCCATTAAATTTTTTATTACCCGTTGCTGCATTAACGTAGTAGTTTTTTGCATATACTACGCTTAGGTTAAATATAAATACTAAAATTAAGAAAACTTGCTTCATGCTTAATTGTTTGATTGAAGCGACAGCTTAAAATACTGCCGGCTTATGTAATAAAATGACTATAGTTGGCATCAATGTTGAGTAATGTGAAAACTATATCGATTCAGCAAACGTAAGTTGCTTTGGAAAGACATACGAACGTATTAAAAGTTCTAAAAGAAAAACATATTAATATTTATAACTCCCCACATCTATGAACAAAAAACTAAACCTCCAACCGAAGTTTTTATTGTTAACTGTAACGTGCGTTACAATACTTTTAATCCAGTCATCTTGCAACTCGTACAAAAAAATACCTTACTTTCAGGATTTAAGCAGAACGCAAATTACAAAAGAAAATATAGATAACTATACTACTTTTACTATTCAACCTCACGACCAGCTATCTATTAGCGTTGGTAGTAAAAACCCTGAAGCTGACGCGGTATTTGGTAACAACCAACAAAATGCGGGTACTAACCCTGGAAATGCAAATTATGGTTATACTGTAAATGGAAAGGGTGAAGTTAAACTTCCTCTTCTCGGTTTGGTTAAAGTTACCGGGCTATCAACCGACCAGCTTTCCGAGCAATTACAAAAAAGCCTTGCACCGTACTTAAGTTCTCCAACTGTTACCGTAACGGTAGTTAATTTCAAAGTCGCCGTTTTGGGTGATGTGTTAAGGCCTAACATTTATACCAGCAACAGCGAAAGGTTAACCATTCCGGAGGCATTGAGCCTTGCAGGTGATTTGAATATAACAGGTAAGCGTGAAGATATAGTTTTGGTAAGAGAGAAAGATGGTAAAAGAGAATACATTCCCATTGACCTTACCTCAAAAGAGATTTTTAAATCGCCGTATTTTTACCTTAAAAGTAATGATCTTATTTATGTAACACCAAACAAATCTAAACTTTCAACTATTAACGATAAAGGATACCAAAACGCGAGCTTGATAATAGGGGCACTCTCTGTACTAGCTATCGCTATTTCTTTGTTCCGAAATTAATTTATGAGCGATACTAAGTCTTCAAATTATCGAAGAGAAGATGATCCGCGTTTTACGGATCTGCGTGTAATACTGGCTAAATATTTTTATCACTGGCCCCTTTTTTTATTGGGGCTGGTTTTAGCGCTTTCAATAGCTTATATATATATTAAAGAGGTAAATCCTGTTTATAAAATTAGCGCTACGATACTTGTTAAAGATGAAAAGAAGGTTCCACAGGAAAAAGAAGCTTTACAGGAATTAAACCAGTCTAGCTCACCAAAAAATGCTGAAACAGAGATTCAGATCCTAAAATCGACCGAGCTAATACACCGTGTGGTAACTGATTTGTATTTATGGGTGAATTATAGTTACGGTAGGGGGTTAAACGCCAAGGATATTTACAAATCATCTCCGGTAAGTTTCTTACTGTTACAAGAGCCTGATAGGGAAATTGGTACTATTGAGATAGCTATAATTGATAAAAACAGTTATAAGATAGTAGGTGATAAAGGCAATGATCATCTATTTAAATTTAATGAAACCGTAAACGATAAACTTGGAAGATGGGTATTAAAACCAACTTCGTTTATTGAACAATATATTGGTAAATCCATTAAAATAATAGTTAATAGCGCTGATAAGGTTACTAATAATTATGTCAAGGCGCTTGATGTTCACTTATTAGATAAGGCTACACCAACTATCGGTTTATCTTTAAGTGATGAAGTTGCGCAACGCGGAAAAAACATACTTAATTACATCATAAAGTCGTATAACGAAACTACATCGGCCGAGGAAAAGCGCTCAACAGAAAGTACTATTAAGTTTATTGATAACCGTTTGGCTTCGCTAACAGGGGAGTTAAATTCTGCCGAGCAGGATGTGGAGGGTTATAGAAGTAGCCAGGGATTAACAGATATCAATTCACAATCGAAAGTTTACCTTGAAAACGTTCAGACCAATGATATTAAACTAAATGAGGTAAATGTTCAGCTTAATGTTATTGAAGGTATTGAGCACTATGTAAATTCAACATCGAATAACGAAAATCCACCGGCAACCATAGGCATATCAGATCCGGCGTTAAATAGTTTAATTGAAAAAGTATCCCAGTTACAGCTAAAAAAATCGGCACTACTGGCTACCACACCAATTGGTAACCCGGTTTTTGAGCCTTTAGATAAGCAAATAACTACTACCAAAAATGCTATTAAGCAAACAATAGGTAGTATAAAATCATCATTGATTACCACAAAGCGAGAGCTGCAATCATTTAACAACAAATTTGAATCGTCTATTCGGAATATACCCGGCCAGGAGCGCCAATTTGTAGGAAAAAAACGCCAGCAATCGATAAAAGAAAACTTGTACGTTTATCTTTTGCAAAAAAGGGAAGAAGTGTCGTTAAGCTATGCTTCAACCCTGGCAGATGCGCGAATTGTGGATAAGGCTAATCTTGAAGATATAATATGGCCAAAAGCTTCATTGATCCTTATCATTGCTTTTTTATGCGGATTTGGAGTTCCGTTCCTAATTATACTGATCCGTTTTTCGTTAAAAAATAAAATTGGGGATAAACGGGAAATTGAATCTGCAATTAATGCTAAAATTTTAAGTGAAATATCTGATGATGAGCAGGATGCAGATATTATTGATTTTAGCGCCAATTTAGTAGGTGAGCAGTTCAATTATTTACGAACGAATTTACATTACCTGCATGAGAATGTTAAAGGAAGAGGAAGGGTTACCTTGTTTACATCCAGTGTATCTAAAGAAGGGAAGAGCTTCATAAGTTCAAATTTAAGCGTTTCGTTAGCAAGGGCTGGTCGTAAAACGGTAATACTTGAAATGGACCTTCGAAAACCGAAAATATCTTCCATGTTTAACCTGCCAAAGGAAAAACCCGGTATCAGTGATTATCTTTCTTCTGACATTGATATTGCTGACATAATCCAATCCTCAGTTTTGGAAAATCTGGACGTTATTGGAAGCGGGCATACCCCGCCAAACCCATCAGAACTGCTTGAGAAAGACAGGTTAGAGCAATTAATTACGTCATTAAGGGGGATTTACGATGATGTATTAATTGACAGCCCGCCGCTTCATTTGGTTACTGACGCCTTTATAATAGCCAGGGTTGCCGATGTTTCGCTATATGTTATCAGGCAGGGGTATACCGGTAAATCTGAATTATCGTTTATACGCGATGTAAAAGAGGATGGTAAACTGCCAAAAATGAATATTATATTTAACGGTGTAACAACCGGTAAATACGGCTATGGTTATAAATATGATAACAGTTATTATACACAACGTGATAGTAAACTTTCTTTCCGAAGCAAGTCGAAATTATTTCTTAAGCGGTTTTAACCTGCAAAATACAGGATTGCCGGCCAGGCATAAGTTGTCATATAAAAGATGTTAAACAATCTGCTCTACATTTTACCAGGTATAACGTTATTGCTTTTCTTTTTGAATATCTATTTGAAGGGTAATAACGTTAGCTCGTGTATTTTATTTATCCTCACGTTTCTGCCTTTAATGGATCTGAAAGTTACGATTGAAGCGTGGGGAGGATTTAAAACATTCGATGTAATATGTTACTACTGCTTGTTTTTCTTACTAAAGGATTTCATTAGTATTGACCTTAAAAATCATACAAACTTTTATTTTGTGTTGTTTGTACTACTCACTATCATCATCCTGATAGGAGGCCTCTCATCTGAATTTCCGCAACACACGTATTTAAACGTATTAAAAATCCTTCCTGTATTTATTTTCGCGCGTTTTTATGTTAAAGAATGTTTTATTGATCCATACTTTTTTAGAAAGACAATAAATGCTTTAAAAATAAGCTATGCCTTTGCACTTGGATTTTTGCTTATTCAATGGGTTGTGGGGTTAAAGTTTACCTTTTACCCGGAACTTGGCCCAAACACTTTTGATGCGGCAACCGGGGCTATCAGGTATCCTGGTGTGTTTTACGACTCGCAGGCCAGCGGGCAGTTCTTAGCTATGGGTAGTTTTATATTTTTATATAATGATGAGGGTGCGTCAAAAAGAAACCTAGCGTTAAATTACCTGGCATTTGCTATTGCCATAGTTGGGATAGTTTTGGCAGGAAGCCGTGCAGCATTTGGCGGTTTTGCTATTGGCCTAATTGTAGTATTCTTTATGGCAGCCAGGCAATATCGAGTTTATGGGCTTATATTAATTATTCTGGCTGGCTTAGCTTACTCATTCCTTTCAACTAAAACTGTTTTATTTGCCCGTGCCGGCAATGTATCTGAAGATTATCTGTTTCGCAAATCAATTTGGCAAAAGGCATTTGATATATCAAAAGAGCACCCTTATTTAGGTATAGGAGCAGAAAACTATCAACAATATATCAAAAGGCACGCCCAGGATCAGTATCTGGAAGTTAAGGAAGGAGAGCTGCTTTATTTTGACCAGCCGGAAAACGGGTATTTAAAAATTATGGTAGAACTGGGTTTTACAGGATTTGTGATTTTTGTACTTTACTTGCTTATGCCTTTAATTACCGGTATTGTAAATAATATAAAGGGCCTTTATGATGATAGGGTTGCGATATTTATCGCTTCACTGGTTTGTTTTTTAGTTGAATTTAATACGGTTTATTCTATTTGGGATACCCGCATTCTGGTTATGGTAGTAAGTATGATCGTAATTATATTAACTTACCCGGTTACTGAATACGCTGAAAACAGCTCAAATTAATAAGATGCCTTCACTTTCTATAATCGTCCCCGTTTACAATAAGGAAAGATACATTGCAGCGTGTTTCGATTCTATATTGAATCAAACTTATGATGATTTTGAACTTATCGTCGTAAATGACGGGTCCACCGATGGGAGTTACCAAAAATGCCTCGAGTATGCAGTAAAGGACAACCGCATAAAACTTATCGACCAAAAAAATGCTGGTGTTTCTGCAGCGCGAAATAAAGGCCTGAGCCTTGCAAAGGGCACATATATCGGGTTCATTGATAGTGATGATACGATTGAGGCTGATATGTACGAAATGCTGATAAACAATATTAGTGCTGTGGATGGAGATATATCTGTATGTCGTTTGCGTGCTGTATTTCCAAATAAAACTGTTAGCCCTCGTGAAAATGAAGGCAGCATAGTTTATAAACATGATGAAGCCTTACAACTTTTTTTTAAAGGACAGTTTGATGTAAGCGCAAATAACAAAATTTACAATGCCAAACTTCTAAAAAATATACGTTTTGAAGGGCGGATATATGAAGATATATTGTTTGTGTGTAAAGCCTTTTTAGCCGCCCAAACCGTTGTGTTTGAGAATAAGGTGAAGTATAACTACCTTGTTAGGGAAAACTCTGTAAGCATGAGTAAATTTGATTCTCATTATATGGAAAGCATAGTGGTATCAGCTAAGATGGTTAGTTTAATGACTGATGAAAGCAAACAGGCTATTGAGTGTGCTAAAGCTTTCGATGTGATGGCCAATATCTCCTTATTAAACTTGCTACTAATGGCCGGAGAAGGAAAATACCTGGCAGAGTACTGTAAAGTGGTAGGAAATTTAAATGCTTACAAATCTTTCATCTCAACATCTGGCCTTATCAGAAAAAAGCATAAATACGCTTTTAAGATATATTCCGCGTTCCCCAAGTTATATGGCGGCCTGATGTATGCTTATTGCCTTATGACAGGCTCTGAATTAACAAAGCGGACCTGAGTGATAATATGAAAACATGCGAGATAATGGTAAACACTAATTTAGAACAAGCCAATTTAAATGGATAAGGTAAAGATACTTGTAAGCCTGCCAACTAAACATCATGTTGAAATAGCATTAGATGAGGTAACCGGCCTGCAGGAATTGGGTTACCAATGTGGGACATTTAGTTATGCAGCAAAAAGCGGTTATGATTCTAAGATCGGTCGATTAATAATTGTTTTAAAAAATGCTTTTAAGCTCATTAAAATAACCAGGCAGTTTCATCCTGATATTGTCTATTTTAATTCGAGGTTAGAAACATTGGCCGTGATCCGGGATTATTTGACGATACGTTTGGTTAAAACTTTATATCGGAAAAAGGTTCATTTTGTGATCAAATCGCATGGATCGGATATAGAATTGATGGAAGATAAGCGGTATTTGTTGAAAAACGTTATCCTGCCATACTTAAAAAAGAATGTAGCAGGATGGTTATTTTTATCTTCAGAGGAAAAGACGAAGATAAACCAAACCGGTTATTTTAAGCCTGACAAAATATTTACCACAAAGAACGTGGTGCGTGTAAATCAGTTTTATAAAGACCCTGATTTTAAGACAAGGCATGGCATCGCTGCCGATCATAAAGTTTTATTATTTGTAGGGCGCATAATTAGCGAAAAAGGGATATTTGAAGTTGTAGATGCATTTTCAAGAATTAAAGAGAAACATAAAACCACATTTATAATTGTGGGCGATGGTGATGGATTTGAAGCGGTTAAGGAAAGAATCAGTGAGCTTTCAATCGAAAATGTGATACTAACCGGTTTTATCCCCGAACAGGAAGTTGTAGCATATTATTCAAACGCCGATATTTTAGTTTTTCCGACATTTTTTGCGGAAGGGTTCCCGATGGCATTATTTAACTCGGTAGGGGCTGGCCTGGCTATTATTACTACACAGATAAGAGCAGCAAGCGATTTTTTATCGGAACCCCAAAATTGTTTATGGGTAAAACCTCAAAACGCTGATGATGTCTACATAAAGCTTGATGAGTTATTACAATCTGACGATCTAATTAATTCTATGCGTGTTAATAATAAACAAACAGCAAAGCAATTTTCTGGTCAACAGATCGCTTTAGAATTAGGTGCTATATTTGAGCAGATAGTTAAGCAGGAGCGCCATGATTAGATTTTTAAAGCAGTTAAGAAATCTGATCTTAAGAACGGTCGTTTATAGGCGCTATGATATTGCGAAAGGGTTTTATTGCGGTATAAGGGTGAGGTTGTGGGCTAAGAATAAACTCGTTATCGGCAAAAATTTTTATATAGGGCGCGACTCCTTTATAGAGACAGACGCCGTTATTGGCGATAACGTAATATTTGCTAACCGTGTCGGATTGGTAGGTAAGTATGATCATCATTATCAGCAAGTAGGGGTGCCTATACGCCTTGCTTCACAGATAAGGGATGAAGATTATAACTGGCTCGGCTTGAATAGTGTTATCACCATCGGTGATGATGTTTGGATCGGCTATAACAGCACCATACTAAGCGGGGTAAAAATAGGAACAGGTAGTATTATTGCGGCTGGATCAGTAGTTAGTAAAGATGTTGAACCCTATAGCATATATGGGGGGGTACCTGCAAAAAGATTGAAAGACCGTTTTAATGACCCGGAGAGTTTACAAAAGCATATTGAATTATATGCTGCTAATTTTAAGGGTTGAGCTTTACTATCGCTCGAATGTTTTATTTATTACTGCCGAGTATTCAATAGCTTGTAATTTATCTATTTCGTTAGGTTCTGCAGCAAGTAATATCATCGAAGAATAGGGGTTAAGTGTTATTGTTTTTGAATAACTTTTGTTTTGAACGTCTACATAATGTGCATCTAAAGAGATCACTTTAACTGTGTTGGTAGCATTGTATTCAAATAATATATTTCGTTTGTCGGTATTTTGCAAATCTATTCCGTGAGCCTCTTGCAATTTCAACTTAGTAGATGATACTGATCTCTTAGCAGTCATATTTGCAGATATTATAGCGGATGCGTAATGCTTTGCCGGTTTGCAGTAAATATTACTATCAATTTGCCCAAACGATAATATATCATCCTGGTTAGTAGTGAATTTTGCTGCTGCCTGTGCACTCCCAACAGAGAAGAAAGTATTTTTACTAATCTTATTGTTTCTAATATATTCGCTTGTAGCAAGATAATGATCCTGCTCAAGCCTTAACTGAATACCATTGTTGAATACTGTATTACCGTAAATGTTAATAAATTTTGCGTTGTGTATTTTAATTCCATTGTTAGAGCATAAGGAAACAGTATTATCTAATATGCTTACACCTTCTGTATTATCATCAATGTAAATCCCTTCAGCCTGTAGGCTGTTAGGTTGGTTGGTGCCGGCGCTATTCCCAACGCCATGTAAAACGATATTGCCTTCCACCTTTTTATTGGTAGTTTTTGACCAATCGCCCAGATAGATCCCGGCGCCATCATCTTTTGTCATGCAAAACCAGGTAATATAATTGTTTTTTGCAAGAGACGAATTTCCACCAAAGTAGATCCCGTTATATCCTACGCTATCAATCCTGTTTTTTTCTATCTGCGTATTGTCGCCAAATGATGTAATAGCCTCATATGTACCGGTACCGCTTTTTCCCATACCTGCCATAAGGCCGGTGTTTTTTATGGTATTATTCAAAACAGAAGCGTTAGTACAGCCTACATCAATATTGACTCCTCCACTTAAGGAGTTATTAATTATGCAATTCTTAACGGTTAGGAACGGACTAAAAGAAGCGAAAATAGCTTCAGTGCCCGAATATTGTATATTACAATTTGTAATACTTATGCTTTTAGATTGTATAATTTTAAAAGCATTTGCCCCCGCGCCCGAAAACGTTATGTTCTCAAATGAAATATTATTGAATTTGTTTATTTCTACAAGGTTGCTTATGCCACTTGTACTTGTAGTGTAGGCAGACGGTTTTTTAGTCCCGAAATATACTGCCATGGTCTTCTTCTGCGGATTATAAAACCACTCTCCTAATTCATCAAGGGTATTGATGCTGTTTTGGATAAAGTAACCATAGCCATTTTTAGGATTGTTCTTATTTCCGTAGAAAGTAAGTTTATTACCATTGTGTGCTATAATTTGGCTTTTATCAATAATCCACCTGGCTTTTCTGATCACCACATCTGCTGATGTCCAGTTGGGGGCGCCTATAAGATCATTATCTGTCAATTCATTATTTTTTGATGAAATTATAGTTAGATAGCCCTTATTTGGATAACGGCCAATTTGTTGCTGAGCGTTATTTAATATCAGATTATAACCTACAGCATCACAAATACTTTCGTAAATACCTCTACCTATATTTTTCCACGAATTTAAAGTTAACAGACCGCTAATTTTAGGGTTTTCGCCTTTTCCATATGCACCAAAATATATTGGGGCAAAATAAGAGCCTGATTTAGTAACTGTTATTGAGCCGTAAAATATATCGCCTTTTTTTAATAAAACAGAATCGCCAGCTTTGAGATATTTAAAAAAGCTGTTTAGTTTATCAAGGCTTTTCCATGGTGTAGCAGGATTACTAGCCTGGCTGCTGGAGTAAGTATCATTGCCTGCTTTACTAGAAAGATAATAGGTTGACGAATAGCTGTAGCTGGAACAACATATAAGGCAAACGACCATAAGCTTACTGAACCTTGAGGGCTTATTACATTCCTGAACCTTTGGATCAATTGTAAGCATGGTAGATAATATTTAGAAGTTAATTCTTATGGTACGACAATATTCCAATCATATTCGTGGTGGTGTTTACGTCTATATGAATTTAAAAGTTACAAAGCGCATAGTTTATTTTTCTAATAATGGGCGTCGATAAAGAAAAAAAATCCCCATTTTGATGATTTTCGGGAAGTTTATTTCTTGAGATATACTATTCATTAAGCATCTTAAGTGTAGGAGAATTGGATTTTCGTTTAATATTTTAGGTATAGTTATTGTATTGTTAAATATCTTATACAATTAAATACCAATTTGGGAATGAACCCGACTGTAGAATTACTTTCCTATTCTGTTTTTGCCGGAGAACTGAACCAGATAAAATTTAAAGGCAAGTGTGTAATCAATACCATCAATCAATTCTCGTATACTATTGCTGAGAAAGATGAGGAGTTTAAACAAGCTTTGATTCATTCAGATATTTTACTTCCAGATGGGGTTGGTATAACAGCTGCAGTTAAATTCCTAAAAAGGGAATACATAAAGAAGATTGCCGGTGCTGATTTACATATGCATTTTTTAAACCAACTTAATATAACCGGCGGAAAGTGCTTCTACTTAGGGGCATCTAACGTTACATTAGGTTTAATCAAAGAAAAACTAAAGTTGGAGTTTCCTAATATTATAGTCGGCAGTTATTCACCACCATACAAAGCTGAATTTTCGTCTATCGATACTGATTTAATGATTAATGCTGTAAATGCTTTTAGGCCAGACGTGTTATTTGTAGGCATGACTGCCCCAAAACAAGAAAAGTGGATCTTTAAAAATAGCGCAGCATTGCAAGCGCAGGTAATATGCGCAATAGGAGCAGTTTTTGATTTTTATGCTGGTACGGTGACAAGGCCCTCTAAGTTTTGGCAAAACATGGGCTTAGAATGGTTTGTACGAATGATAAAAGAGCCGCGGCGAATGTACAAGCGTTACCTGTATTATGGCCCTTATTTTTTAGGGCAAATTTTAAGATTAAAATTTAATAGGTCGTTCTTAGGCAAATAATAGCCGTCAATACAACTTCAGTGCATAACAACAATGTAAAGTTTGTAACAACAACATAGATATTACAGCTACAGTGTATTAGCTTAAAAAAATTGAGTAAATTGCCTCTCTGAGGATTTTAAGGCACTTTATGAATTGGTTACCTATCCAAATTAAATTGTGCTGATATGGTTGCCGGCTATTAGCGATACTATTAGCTTGGTAATATAATGATTAGCGTGCATAGTTTGCTTGGCACTAAAGTTGTTTAAATGTGAAAATGAAGAAATACATATCTACTCTTTTTCGATTCTTCTTTCTTTTTTGTGACGTTATTTTAATAAATATAGCATTATTGGTTTGTTACTATTTATTTAATAAATACTTTACACCAATACACATAAACCTATATAGATGTATTTCCGTATCTATTATAATATGGTTATTAAGCACAAGCCTGTTCGGGCTATATAGCGAGCAAACTATTGTAAGTAAAGGTGTTGTTTATAGAAGCACGTGGAGGAGTTTAACCGCTTACCTGTCTTTCTTTCTTGTTTATGGCCTGATAGATATGGGGTTAGAAAGCTTTGTTTTTTTGCTTGCATTTTACGTTACGCTAATTGTTTGTTTTTTAATGAGCCGCATGATCAGCAAATTTTTCGAAAATTACCTGGTATCCAAAATAGATAATGAAAAAAAGGTGAACGTTTTGGCTATTGCCTCTATTGGTGGCCATTGGATACAACTGCTTAGGTTAATGCCGCTTTTTAATGTCAGCACAAATGACGTAACGTTTATTTCAACGTGGGCAAATGTTGAAAAAATGGTTGATGGCCATAGATATTATGCTGTACCAGATGCAAACCGCCATAATAAATTTAACCTGTTGCGTTGTGGCTTTGCAGTTTTTAGCATTATTTTTTCGTCCAGGCCGCAGGTTATTATCACTACAGGAGCTGCCCCTGGTTTGTTCGGGATCTTAGCCGGTAGAATATTAGGTATTAAAACCGTTTGGATCGATAGCATTGCTAATGTTGAAAAACTTTCGCTAAGTGGCCATATTGCACTTAAAGTTGCCGACAGGGTTTATACACAATGGGAACATTTATCAAATCGTAAAGTTGTATTTGCCGGAAATATTTTAGAAGAATGATTTTTGTAACCACAGGCACGCAGGAACCGTTTGACAGGCTCGTTAAAGCTGTTGATGAACTTGCCTTAATATTTCCAGACGCTGATTTTCGGGTACAAGCCTTTACAGCGTCTTACAGTGCCGTTAATATTAATGTTTTTAATAGGATGCCTCCCACAGAATTTGAGCTTAATATAAAAAGTGCCGACTTAATTATTAGTCATGCCGGTATGGGAACTATAATATCTGCACTGGTAAATAGTACTCCAATTATCGTAATGCCCAGGTTGCTTAAATATGGAGAGCACCGTAACGAACATCAGTTAGCGACAGCAAAAAAGTTAGATGATATGGGTTATGTATATGTGGCCTATAATGAAGAAGAACTTATTGAAAAGGTTCGGAATATATGGCCGGGTAATTTAAAATCCTTACACAAAGTAGGGAATGTAGCGTCAAAAAAATTGATTAATTCACTTAGTAATTTTATTAAACAGTAGTTATGAATGTTAAGCGTACATTATATGCGTTACTATTAATGGTTTTAGTATCTTCCTGCGGGTCTTATAAAAATATCCCTTATTTTCAAGACCTTGATCAGAACAATATCACCAACCAAAAGGTAGATAACTACTCTCCGCTAACTATACAGCCGGCTGATATCCTGGCAATAAATGTAAACAGCAGAAACCCCGAATCTTCTGCCATATTTAATGGCAACCAAAGCCGCATTGGTGGTTCTGCAACTGATAATTCGTCTTTGGGTTACTTAGTAGATCCTGACGGCCTTATATATTTGCCACTTTTAGGCGAAATGAAAGTGTCTGGGCTTACAACAACCCAACTAAGAAAAAAATTGACCGAAAAGCTGCTGGCATTATATAAAGATCCTGTAGTAAACATAAGGATCACCAATTTTAAAATATCCGTATTTGGTGATGTGTTACGCCCGGACACCTACAGTATCCAAAACGAACGTGTAACTGTAACCCAGGCCCTTAGCCTTGCAGGTGATTTAAATATTACAGCTAAGCGTAAAAACGTTATGTTGGTAAGGGATATTGATGGTAAAAGGACGTTTATTCCAATAGACCTTACCTCAAAAAGTTTATATCAATCACCATATTTCTATCTTAAAAACAACGATGAGATATATGTAACGCCCGATCGTACAAAGTATGCCACTGTTGATCGCGGCTATCGCACAACCCAGTTAGTACTTACAGGTCTTTCTATAATCGCTATCGTCCTGTCTAACCTGTACAGGTAATATTTTAAAACTATGAACACTCGTAAACCGTCAGTTAAAGCCGTTACAATCAGGGAGAAAAACACCCCGATTACCGATTTAAAAAAGACAGTAACAAAATATCTTTATCATTGGCCATTATTTGCAATAGGGTTGGTACTTACATTAACTATCGCATTTATTTACATAAAATTAAGCAGGCCTATTTATGAAATAAGGGCTACACTATTAATTAAAGACGAAAAGAAAACACCTGACCCAAAACCTGCATTACAGGAAATTGATGTTTTAAGTTCATCAAAGATTACTGAGAATGAGATCCAGGTTATAAAATCTAAAGAGATCATTAGTAAAGTTATTCAAGACCTGCAGCTATGGGTAACCTATCAAAAAAAAGATGGTTTGCGTTACAAAGACCTGTATGATGCAAAACCTTTTACATTAGTCGTAATAAAATCAAATGGTAATTATGATGATGAGAAATTAAAAGTTGTTGTAAACAACGGCACTTCGTTTTTATTGACAGAAAATGGCGGAGAGGTCCGCAAGATTCTTTTTAAAGATGTTTTTCAAACAAATCTTGGTACTATAAAATTTCAACCAACTAGGAACGTTGAGCAATATGAGGGAGCTACTATTAAATTGTCTTTTAAAAACCCGGAAGATGTTGCGTTAGACTATCAGGAAGCTATTGGTGCAAACCAAATGAATAAATTAGCTACTACGGTTGACCTTACCCTTAATGATGCTATTCCACAAAGAGGCAAAGATGTACTTAACCGCCTAATTTATAATTATAAACTTGCGGGTGACGAAGAGAAAAACAGGGAGACTAAAAATGCTTTGGACTTTATTGATCAAAGATTAGCATCTATAACCGGCGATTTAACCAGTGCAGAAAAGGGGATTGAAGAGTTTAAAAGCAGCAGGGGCTTAACGGATATTAGTTCTCAATCCCAGATAAGCCTTGAAAACATGCAGGTAAATGATACGCGTTTAAATGATGTGAACGTTCAACTAAGTGTTATTGACGGAATTGAACGGTATGTTAATTCATCTCAAAGCTTTACCAAAGCACCGGCTACTTTAGGGATTACTGATGCAGCTTTGAGCAGCCTGATCGCTAAATTATCTGAATTGCAGTTACAACGCGAGCGGTTGCTGGGTACAACACCGGAAACAAATCCTGATTTTGAACCAATTAACAGGCAAATTGCTTCTACTAAAGATGCGATCAAAGAAAATGTTAAAAGCATAAAATCATCATTGCTTAGCACCCGGAATAAGCTACAATCATTTAACTCGGGTTTCGAGTCGTCAATTAAAAATGTTCCTACCCAAGAGCGCCAATATGTGAGTATAAAAAGGCAGCAAGCTATCAAAGAAAGTTTATATACGTATCTGCTCCAAAAACGTGAGGAAATATCGGTTAGTTACGCGTCTTCACTAAATAATGACCGTATTGTAGATCAAGCTTATTCAGGGCAAGGAAAAGTACCTCAAAAGCCCCTTGCTTTGATGGCTGCATTAATTTTAGGTGTAGCCTTGCCGGCAGGTATGCTTTTCAGAAGGTATAATTCAAAAATCACAGATGTTGACGAAATAAGAGATTCGCTAACTGCACCAGTTATTGGCGAACTGCCCTTTGACTCTTCAGCAAGCCTAATAGCCATTAGTACTGCAGGGCCTACACCACTTAGCGAACAATTCAGGTCGTTGCGTACAAAATTATTCAATTTGAGCCAGCCTGACGAGAAGGCAAAGGTTTACCTGGTAACCTCCAGTCTTCCTGGCGAGGGTAAAAGCTTTGTAAGCTGTAATTTAAGTGCGACAATGGCCTTCTCTGGTAAAAAAACGGTATTGTTGGAAATGGACATGCGCAAGCCAAAATTGGCCAAAACCCTTGGTCTTTCTCAAACGCATGCCGGGATAAGCGACTTTTTAAATAACAAGTCGGCACTTAAAGATATCGTACAGAAATATGGCGTTGAGGGCAACCTGGATTTTATCAGTAGTGGCGAACCTATACAAAATCCTTCTGAGTTGTTGGAGGGAAGCCGCCTGGAAGATCTGATCAACGATTTAAGAAATGCTTATGATAATATTGTTATCGATAGCCCACCCGTTAGGCTGGTATCTGATGGTATGATCCTTTCCCGTTTGAGTGATATCAATTTATATATCATCAGGCAGGGAGTAACCGAAAAAGCAGAAATTGGCTTTATCCAACAACTGATAGATGAAGAACTGGTGCCCGAAATTCAAATTATTTTCAATGGTATTCAGCGAATAAAATACGGTTACGGCTATAACTTTAGTAACACCGATTATTATAATATTAGTAGTAAACAGCAGGGAGCAGGATCTATTTTTGGTAATTTTTCTGAGAGACTTTAGCTCATGACCAAGATGGAATTAACAAATCGCCGAAATAAATTTTAATTTTTAATAGTTAAAATGGATATAAACCATCTACTTGCTATTGCTGCTGTTGTAGTATTTATTATTTTATTGTTTTACAGTAATAACCCAAAGAGGTTTTATATCCTTTATGTGCTATGCCTTTTACCAATAATGGATCTGGCAATTACCACAGTTGAATGGGGCCGGCTAAGGGTTTTCGATTTTGTTTCCTATATATTTTTCGTCGCATTTTTTAGCGACTTTGTTAAAATCAGAAGAGTGTTTCTAATTTATAATATCCTATTTTGTTTGTTCATACTTGTCTTAGTATTTGGGAGTTTGAACTCACCATACATTAAAAATTCGCTCATCGCGCTCTCTGCTGTTTTCCCGGTATTTATTTATGCGAAAGCCTTGTTGACAGAGTGTTTTGCCGATAGGGAATTCCAAAAAAAGGTAGTGCAAACACTGAAAATTGTATGCCTGTTTTCAGTGTTATTTCTTGTCATTCAAATGATCGTTGGGTTAAGGTTTACCTTTTACCCCGTATTAAATAGAAATACCTCAATTGAAGAGGGCGTGATTAGATACCCAAGCTTTTTCCATGATCCGCAGATGTATGGGCAATACTTAGTAATGACAAGTTTCTTGTTTTTTATAAACTATAAGGATGAGACAACTCTTGTAAATATAAATGCAATAGGGCAAAAACTAACGGCCGCTTTTCGCAATAACAAACCGATCGGTTATCCTGACATAAAAAATTACTTCTTTTTCTTGGTCATAATTGTTGCGCTGCTGCAAACAGGGGGCAGATCTGCACTTGTAGCGATTTTTGCCGGTATGATTTTCTTATTTTTTGTTTTTGGTACACATTACAAAATGATTATCGCCTCCATCCTTATTGTTGGAGCCGCTGTTTTTCTTTTTTTCTCAAGTTCTTTAATGATATTGAACCGTGCAGGGCACTTGGACGAAGATTATGCTTTTCGCGAAGCTTTATGGAATGAGGCTCGCGGCATATATTTGAAGCATCCGCTTTTAGGTATTGGAAGCGGCAATTTTAAACCTTACAATGCTAATTATTCTAACAATTACACCATTAATGAGGATAATGAGGTTTTGTTTTTTGGGTACGGACAACCCGAAAGCGGATATTGGATGATACTGACTGAGACCGGGGCACTTGGCTTTATAATAACGTTCTTATTTATACTTAGGCCGGTTTATACAGGGATCAAAAGTTACTTGAGCGGCCATGCAAGCATTATTGTTTTTATACTTACGGCAGGGCTTATAAGCTGGCTAATTACCTTTATTGCCGCTTATTCACTTTTCGATAAAAGGATATTACTGACCCTGATTACATTTATTTGCATTTTAATTTTAGAAAGCAACAATAAACTTACTTATGAAGCTGAAATTCAGTAATATACGACTGATAGGTAAGTCGAGTTTTGTCAACAACAGCTTTTGGGGGTTGTTATCTACCGTCTTTCAGACACTGTTTTTAAGTTTATTTTTTATCATTGTATCCAGGTATTATTCCATACCAGACTTTTCAGACTTTCTTATCGCTAATACCATTTACCAGCTAATAGTAGGATTTTCTTCTATGGGCCTGGGGCATTGGTTCATTCGCGAATATGGTTATAAACTTGAAGATCAATCATCCCTTGCCTATAGGTTTATAAAGATCCAAACCATATTAGGATTTTTATTTTACGTTATAAATATCGGCCTTGCATTTATCATATATCCCAGCGAACAAATAAGGGTACTCGCAATAATTTTGGGTACAAACATCATATTTGATAACATTATATATGCGCTTAAAAGCTTAAATGTAGCCCAGTTTCAGCAAAAGAAAACAGCTATTATAATGGCCGCAGATGGTCTGTTAAGATTAGCAATTGGCTGCATTTTATTTTTTCATCCTCTATCACTTATCTATCTATCCGTGCTTCTGGTAATTATCAGGTTGGCTACGGTCAATGTTTTTATCAGGATAGGATCGGAAGGAAGCATTACTTTTTCAAATCTATGGAAGTTTAAAGTGACCATGCTTGATTTTAAGAAGAATGTGCTTTTAAATTGGAATTTTATCCTTATCGTAGGTTCCTCAATCATATTTTGGCGTAGCGCAACCATAATAATTTCCAAATATCTTAATGCTGCCGATGTAGCAAATTACGAGATCGCTTATAAAATATTTTCTATATTCACTCAGCTGTCCATTGTCGCATCAGTTACCATCTATCCCAAGTTTGTTGGGTTTATTGCAGCTAAAGATGACGAAAACGTAAGGAAATTCTATAACATCGTTTCGTTTGGCTATGCCATTTTTGTAATAAGCACTTACGCGTTTATACAATCATACGCGCAAACTATTATACCATTTGTTTTTGGGCTAAAATTCCTGTTGGCAGCGGGTTGTATGAAGCAAATGTTTTTAACACTCCTGATGTTTCCTGCTGTTTTTTTGCAAGCCAATTTATTGGTTGCAATGAAAAAAGAACGGTTGGATATGCTGCTAAACTTTTTGGTGTTGGTAGTTAACTTAACCGGGTGTTTAATAGGCCTGCATTACAGCCGTTCGTTATCAGTAATAAACTATTCCATTTTTGGATCATTTGTTGTTTTCCATGTTGCACAGAATATTGTGCTGATTAAACTGAAAGTTACTAATCTTAAAAACGCGCTAACCTTTTATGTTTTGGTGGCTTGTTTTGTATTGGCCTATAAGTACTTGTCAGATGGGTTTAATCCAAATGTCGTCTTTATCGGTTTTGTTGTGGTTATCGTTCTTCCGTTGTTATATATATTCTATAAAAAGGTCAGAAATCACTTTGTTCGGAGTCGGATTTGAAGTGCCGTAGTGTTGGATGTTACAGCATTAAATATTTTAAAATTAATACGCATTTAAGAAGGTTATGCCAGTATTGTCAGTAATAGTCCCGGTTTATAATAAGGACAGGTATATCCGCCTTTGCCTGCAATCTATTTTAAACCAAACGTTTACTGATTTCGAGTTGATATTGGTTAACGATGGCTCAACAGATAGCAGCGCTGAAATATGTGAGGATTTTGCCAGGCAGGATAAAAGAGTATCTGTTATTCACCAAATGAATAAAGGCGTATCGGAAGCCAGAAATACAGGTGTACTTCATTCTTCAGGGAAGTACATTGGCTTTGTTGATTGTGATGATACACTCGCTGCTGATATGTATGAAACCCTAATCAACAATGCTTTTAATTATAGTGCGGATATATCGATTTGTGGCGTTAAAAAAGAGATTTTGGGTATTGTTGAATTGTATTACGGTACTAAAACAACAAAAACTTACGATACAGAAGAAGCTTTAGCTGCTTTATTGAAAAAGGAATTTCTTAGAAGCGTGTACGATAAGATCTATGAAGCCGGTATTGCCAAAAAAATTAAATTCGAAGGAGCCATTTATGAGGATATCCTTTATAACTTTTTGGTATTTGGCGAAGCTAAAAGAGTGGTATTTGAAGACGTTATTATGTATAACTACATAATCAGGGATAACTCGGTGAGCATGTCAAAATTTAACGCAAAGTATATGGATACCATTCTTGTATCCAAAAAAATCCTTGAGGGCTGTCGTGATCGGTTCAAAGGATTATTAAACGAAGCCTTAAATTTCGATTTAGTAGCAAACATTTCATTGCTCAATACCATATTGATATCAGGCAAAAACAAGCACCGATCAGAATATAATATTGTAGCCCATAACCTGGGCACATACTTTAACGCTAAACAAAATAGCTGTGTTAGCGCCAAACATAAGTACTCTCTAAACCTGTTTAAATTTAGCCCTGCTTTATATGAACTGTTTATGAAATTGTACTGTAAGATAACTGATGCCGACGTTTCAAAAAAAACATAATTATATTTTAATAAACATTTAATCTCTCTTTATTCGATTTTTAATCTAAGCCCCACAAAATATATGTTGTTTAATTCATTTGTGTTTTTCTTTTTTCTGCTGACGGTTTTACCTATATATTATTTATTAAAAACTAAACGGCACAGAAATCTTTACCTGCTTGGTGTTAGCTATATTTTTTATGGCTACTGGGACTGGCGCTTTTGTTTTTTGCTATTGGCCTCTACTATTATAGATTATATACTTGGCTTAAAGATGGGTGCCGTTACCGAACCTAAAAAGAAAAAGCTATTTCTATATGTAAGTATAATTGTGAATTTAGGGATACTCGGATTTTTTAAGTATTTCAATTTCTTTATCGAAAGCTTTCAACATATTGGATCGCAGTTTGGCTATAATGTTGACTTTCTGCACCTGCACATTATTCTTCCGGTAGGCGTATCCTTTTATACTTTCCAATCTCTATCGTACACATTCGACATTTATAAAGGTAACTTAAAGCCCATACGTGATTTTTGGGATTATGCCCTATTTGTGGCATTTTTCCCGCAGTTAGTAGCTGGGCCAATTGAACGTGCCGTAATACTTATTCCTCAGGTCAGCAGGAAAAACCATGCTACCAAACAGCAATTTTTAGATGGTACGATATTGATTATCTACGGCTTATTTAAAAAGGTACTGATTGGGGATGCATCTGGAAGGTTTGTAGACCAGATCTTCACTCACATGGATAGGTACTCATCCTGGGAAGTGGTTTTTGCCTGGGTACTATTTTCTGTTCAGATCTACGCAGACTTTTCGGGTTATTCTAATATTGCAAGGGGCACGGCCAAGCTGTTTGGTTTTGAGCTAATGAAGAATTTTAATCAGCCGTACCTTTCTACAAATATTACTGAGTTTTGGCGAAGATGGCATATTTCTCTTTCATCCTGGCTTCGCGATTATTTATATATCGCGTTAGGTGGCAACAGAAAAGGAAAGGGGAGAACCTATGTTAATCTTTTCCTTACTATGCTTATAGGGGGCTTGTGGCACGGCGCAAGCTGGACGTTTGTTATATGGGGTGGGTTACATGGAATATATCTGGCTGTACATAAGCTAATGCTGGGTAATAAAAAGATTACTGCAGTTCATCATCCGTTAAATTCTATACGTAATGTCCTGAAGGTTTTGCCTGGCATGGTATTTACTTATTTATTGGTACTCATAGCATGGTTGTTTTTCCGGGCTAAGGGTATGCACGATGTTTATGCGGTAGTAGGGAAGCTTGAAAACTGGACTTGGGGAACTTACCCATGGCGCTTTGCTACAATTTTACTTGGGTTTGCCGGGGTAAGCTTTATTTGCGACTTGTTTGAATACAAAACGCAAAGTCATGTATTCTTAAACAGAATAAAATATCCGCCGCTTATGTATGGTTTGTTATGTGCTATGTTTATTGGTGTAGCATTATTCCTTATCAATTCAAAACCGGCTCCATTTATTTATTTTCAATTCTAACCATGATTAAAACTATCTTACGATCAGGTTTATTTATTGCCGGCCTTATTGCCGGACTAATATTTCTTGAAACTTATTTTCAGCTGATAGAATTTCAGATGCCTTATTTTGAGCTTAGCCCAATACAAGGAAAAAAGATGTTACCGTCAAAAAGGATCGTGTATTTTGGCGAAGGTTTTTATATGGGTACCACAAACCAATACGGGTATCTTGGAACTCCTTATCCGAAGAAAAAAGACCCCAAAAAGATCAGGATAGCGATGATTGGCGATTCATACGTTGAGGGTTTTCAACTTTTTGATAAGTATCATTTTGCCCGGATAGCAGAGCGAAAGCTCAACCTTGGATTGCCATCGCCCAAATATGAAGTTTTAAACTTTGGGGTGGGTAATTACGATTTTAACGATATGATGATAGCTTACATGAATTATGTAAAAGAGTTTAATCCTGATGTTTTAGTGTTCCTGGTTAAATATGATGATTTCATGTCGTCAAATAATTTTGTCCCATCGCCGGTAATTAAACCCTTTAAGGACTCTGTTATTATTGATTATTCCTTTACAAAGAGCAAGATATATAAGGTTTATAAAAAACTTTCATTCGCGTTTGATAACAGCGCCCTTGTGTACGCAGCAAATAACGCCTATAAAATTTCTAAGAGAAAAGATGAGATAGATGGAATTTTGTTTGACAAGTTCTATACGGCATTCAGGAAACCAAGTGCCCCGCCCGAAGGCATGAGTCCCTCTTTTGAAGCTGAAGAACGGTTTATCAGATCGTTTGCCTGGGTAAAAGATAAGCGATGCATTTTTTTATTCAGAAGCGATATACCTAAAGGGCTTACAGAGAAAGCTAACAAAATGAACATTGATGTATATAACGTAGACCAGGCCCTGAAGAAAGAATTTACACCCAAGGGAATTGAATACGATTATTGGGATGTAACCCGCGAACATGGACATTGGAACTATGTAGCGCAGGACTTTGTGGGGGATTATATTTATAAGATCATATTATCAGAACGGCAAAAAATGGAACAATCAAAAAGGTAGCCTTAATCATATAGGGTTATCATGCTTTTTAATTATTCTGCTCACATTAATATTCAACAGACTTAACCTTTTTCACAAATGAGGGTATTATTCATAACAAACATGTATCCTGTTCCGGATTATATTTATTTCGGGATACATGTTAAAGAACAGATAGAGGAAATAGAACGGATATCAGGCATTCAAAAGAAAGTTTATTTTATAAACGGACGTGCCGATAAAACAAATTATTTAAAAAGTATCGCTGCAATCAAAGATCTTGTAAAAAACGGGGAGTTCGACCTTATCCATGTGCATTATGGCCTCTCCGCTTTATTTTTATTGTTCTATACACCGCCTATCCCTGTTATAATGACATTGCACAGCGGTGAGCTGTTTATGAAAAAGGGTTACGTTAATCATATAATGCAAAAAAACATAACATTGGCCGCAGTAAAAAAGGCTGCTAAAGTAATTGTATTGAATGATGATATGATAGCGCTTTTACAAAAGCACAAGGATAAATTGGTAAAGTTACCGTGCGGAACGGATATTGATACTTTTAAAGAAATACCGAACATTCAGAGATCGCCTAAAATAGTAATCGGGTTCCCCGGGAATAAAGATCGAAAAGAAAAGAATTACCCATTATTTAGCGCCATAGTCGAATGTTTGCGTGCTGATTATGAAATAAGGGTAATTGAATTTCATGGGATGACCCGCGAAGAAGTAACTATTAGCTTGAATAAAATCGATCTGTTACTAATGACCTCAACTATAGAAGGTTCTCCACAAATCATTAAAGAAGCCATGGCTTGCAACAAAGCTATCGTTTCAACTGCAGTTGGTGATGTTAAAGACCTGCTTGACCGTGTTGAGAATAGTTATGTAGTAGATTCATTTAACCCTGATGATTTTATCTCAGCTATTAGGCAAATTTTGTCGCTGCCGGCGGAGCAAAGGCGATCAAACGGCAGGGAAAGATTAATTAATATAGGGCTAGATGCTACCAGCGTTGCCAAGTCGGTTTTTAAACTATATCAAAACATTGTATGAAACGTATTTTACTGTTTTTGTATTTTTTTATATTTAAGAACCTGCCCTCAAGCTATTTCCCAATGGGGCATACATTTAATGCTTTAAGGATAGGGATACTTCGCCAATTGGTAACCATAGGTAAGAATAACGTGATACAAAACGGGTTTCGGTTTGGGATGAAAGATGTTTTAACCATTGGGGATAACTGCCAAATCAATGAAGACGTTTACATCCAGTCGGCAATAATTGGCAACTATGTATTGATTGCGCAAAATGTAGCCATACTGGCCGTAACACATAAGTTCGATTCTATAGACATCCCCATCATCAAACAAGGATCAACCAAGAATGAGCCGGTTATCATAGAAGATGACGTTTGGATAGGGAGGAACGTTGTTGTAATGCCGGGTATAAGGCTGGGTAAAGGTTCAATCATAGGTACAGGAGCAGTTGTCACGAAGGATGTTGCGCCTTATGCAATCGTTGGCGGCGTCCCGGCTAAATTAATCAGGTACAGAAATAATAATATAGCAGAGGAATAGTAATGGGTTTTTTAACACAGGATTGGGAAAGAAACAAAGGTTATACAAAAGGCAAACTTATTACCTTTACATACCGGTTGGCAAGTTGCGCAAAGAAAAACAAGCTCTTCAAAATTGCAATGATCCCTTACTTAGGTTTATACAAGTTTTGGGTTGAATGGGTATATGGTATAGAAATACCTTATGCAACAAAAATTGGCAAAGGTCTAATTGTTTATCACGGCGTAGGGCTTATTATAAATAACGCAACAATTATAGGCGAAAATTGCACGCTTAGGCATAACACCACTTTAGGTAACAAGGGCCATGCTATGAAGAATGACTGCCCGGTAATTGGTAATAATGTTAACATCGGTGCCCAGGTTTGTATATTGGGCCAAATTACAATAGGGGATAACGCGGTAATTGGTGCAGGGAGTATCGTAACTAAAGACGTTCCCGCGTACGCTGTAGTTGCAGGCAACCCTGCAAAGGTTCTGAAATATTTAATACCGGAATAGCTTAAGAACATACCGACAGGTCGCTTATTTACTTAATGAGACCGTATCCGATATTGTTGTATCTGCATTTGCAGTTATAACAAGCAGATATGCTGTCGCAATTTCGGTAGAGGGAATTTCGGGTGTACTAACTATAGGATCAGGCTTTGCCATAACATTCCCCGCAACCTCTTTTTTACAGGAAAGTAACCCTGTACATAATATGAACAACAATAATTTTATCTTCATTTTGCTTTGAATATCAATGTGTATTTTTTGTCTTTTACCAAGCTTACCGTTGAAGCCGTTGTGGTTGGTATATAGTTTTTACCGTTATTTACTGAGATGTAAAGTACAAATTTGGAGAGTTGAGTGACATTGCCGGCAGCGACAAATGTAGCTGAGTAGGTACCATCCTTATTTTTGACAACTTTTAAACTGTTCGAAACAATAGGTAGTACAGTTGCAGCTGCACCCGGGAATACATCATTATAGGTAGCCAGGTTGTTACCAACCCTTACCTCATCAATATAGTATGACCTTTCCTTTGACGTAGATAGGGTTTTAGGGTTGCTCCATTCCCATTTGTATATCCCCACCTTTAAATAGGGGTATAAAACATCATTGTATCCAATTGGTTTGTTCAAACGTTCTAATATCAATTTTCCGTTTTTCCAGATCTGCAGGGTTCCGGATTTATAACCCCATTTAATATGAAATACCCAGTCGTTCCATTTGTTATGCTCTATAGGCCCTAAATCAACGTATTCAACCTTGGTATTTAAAACCGTATTTATTTTATCTGCGGCCCATCTTATTGCTACCCTGTACCTATTCAGGCGTAGTTCCAAGCCTAATGGCGGACTTCTCCAGGCTTCCCCTATAGCAAGATCGGGCTTTCCCTGCCATTGGTTTATAATCTCCGGTGCAACATCACTTTCATATTTTGTCGGAAAAAAATTAGAGAAACCGTACCACGATTCCCCCGTAGCTTGAGGTGCCATCCCCAATTCCGCCCTCGGGCCATTTAAAATGTCTTTTCCACGGATCAAATCGACCTTCAAACAGCCTTTTCCGGCCCTAACTATATCGGTTGCGATTATCGCCGACCAGGGCTTTGTTATACTTCTTTCATACCATTTAGTTATGGATGCGGGAGAATCAAATGTCGATTCAAAAATGAGATGTTTTCGTTGCGCTGATGCAGTGTTAAAGCCAAAGACCAAAGCTAACGACATTATAATTTCGAGTTGAAATCCTATCTTTTTCATGGCATAACGTATATAACACAAACAGCCGTGTTTGCATTTTATTACTTTGTTATACGGTTTTACCCCGGATTAAGTTGCGTACAGAATGTGTTGCAAGATTCAGAGAAGGGCATCATATTATTAAAATCCTTATGAATACGATGAGGATGGTAAGCAAATAATTGTACAACTTTGAGCTATAGTGATGGTTTTGAACGGCTTACACTAACAGATAATAATATGTTATTCAAACATTAAAAAGATATAGATGTTAATTTCTGAGTTCACGTAAAGAAATGTTTTTGTTACTTACTACAAATGATTGAATAAACTTGTTTATTTTTAGCTATGTATAAACTGTAGTTATAAATGTCTTTAAATCAGTTTAAATGCATGCGGAGATCAAGGCAAATACCCTTGGGAATTAAAGGTGGAGAAATATGAGTTTATTTGAAAGTTATCTGTTTACGGATGACACACCTAATCTCGCCGAAATAATTAATAGCACTAACGGAGGGGTCTGGGAGATTGACCTTTACACCAGAAATGTTATATGGTCGGTTGGCTTTTATAAAGTTTTAGGCTATGAACCCGGCGAGATAGAATGCTCGTATCAATATTTTGTTGATCACCTGATCTATTATGAAGATAAAGGCATTTTCTTAGAGTCGCTAAACCATACCGGCTTAGGTTCGCTAAGGGTATACGATGTACGCTTACTTACCAAAATTGGTTACCAATGGTATCAAAGTGCTATCCAAAAATACACCGATGGTAAGTTGGTTGGTACCCTTATCAATATTCATCAGTTTAAAATTTCGCAACTGCAGCTTGCTACCGATAATATTTTTGTAACCGACACCAACAAACTGATTAAACTTGGGCGATGGGAGATAGTTGTAGCTACAAACAAACTGGTAACAAGTAAAGAGGCACTTGATATTTTTGAATTACAGCAAAGCATCTACAGCCTAAATGAGTTATATAACCTTTTCCTCCCACAGTATAAGAGCCTGGTTGCAGATGCTGTCCAGATCTGCGTTACAATAGGGCGGCCTTTTGATCTTGACGTGCAACTCAAGACAGGAAAAAATAGAATAGTATGGGTTAAGATGAAGGCCGTTGCGGAAATTGATAAGTATGGAAAATGCTTTTTGGTTAAGGGGGTGGTGCAGGATATCAGCCTTAGCAAGCAATATGAAACTGAATTAAAATCATCACTAACTTATGTTAACGAACAGAACAAGCGGTTAGAAAACTTCGCGCACATTGTATCACATAATTTACGCTCTTATGTTGGCAATTTGCAAATTATGGTAAACCTGCACAAGGAAAGTAATAATGCAGAGGAGCGCCTTGAAGTGTTTTCTCATATTGAAACAATTAGCGCGACCCTGGGTACGATGATCGAACACTTAAATGAGATCGTCCAGGTCGATTCTGAAAAGAATAATAACAAAACGGTTATTTTTTTTGAACTTCTTTTCAGAAGCATTGTCAATGCGCTTCAATCTAATATTCAATCGGCTGATGCAATAGTCCAATACGATTTTTCCCAATGCCCGGCTGTGAAATACCTACCTGCATATCTTGAAAGCATTTTCCATAATTTGCTTAGTAATGCTATAAAATACCGCCATCCCGATCGCAGGCCCATCATAAAATGTGAGAGCAGGATCGAGAATAATGATATACACATTACTTTTGAGGATAACGGGATGGGTATAGATTTGGAAAAATATGGAAGCAAGATTTTTGGGATGTATGAGACCTTCCACAGAAAATCAGATTCGCAAGGGATTGGGTTATATATCACCCGTAACCAGATAGAGGCGCTTGGGGGGACGATAAATGTTGAAAGCATCGTAAATGTGGGTACCAAATTTATTATAAAACTTGCATCTAGCCGAGATTTATTGTAACCCTATGGCTCCCATATTCGTAAAAGCCTTAACATGGGTAACGCTTTGCAAACAGTTTGGATAGTTGATGACGATGAAATCTACAAATACGGGTTTCGTAAGTTTGTGGCTATGAAACAATTATGCGGAAATGTTGTGGATTTTAACAACGGCCGTGATGCGGTTGATTTTTTAGCTGACCCTCGTAATAACGAGTCGTTACCTGACGTAATTTTCCTTGATATAGATATGCCCCAAATGAACGGGTGGGATTTTATAAAGGCATTTGAATACGTTAAGATCCACCTAAGCAGAAAGATATCCATATTTATGGTAACCTCTTCTTTATCATACAAAGATATCGTGAGGGTCAAAAACCATTCGGACATCACAGAATACATTATTAAACCAGTAAACTCCCAGCAATTTTCCCTGGTTTTTAGCGATGTATTAAACAGCCAAACTCCCGCGCATTATTAACAAGCTTTTCTGATTCTTTACTTTTGTTATAACGGCAATTTTTCGTTGCAGCTACTGTATAGCTAAAGCCCCTTGACGATAATATGCCCCTACAGCTTTTCGCAAATACCCGCCATCATCATCTGCTGCTTCGCCGGCACCTGTAATGCCATCTCTTTTACTATCCAGGTAACTTGTACAATTGTTTAGCCCATTACCAAACAGAAACGCTATTACGCCCGCTTCTCCATAAGCTTTTATATTTCCCATATTACCATTTGAAAGCACCGGCTGCAAAAAGTATTCTGCTTTGTTATCCTTATAATGGCCGCTTTTGTTGTTACAAGTTGCAGTGGCGGTGTTGCCAACCGGGATTTGCCACAATATTATTTTTTGACCTGTTTGCTGGTTTAATTTTTTCAGGAAACGTTGAAAACGGTCAAAATCGTTTATGTCATTATTAGCTGGGAACTGGGTAGTAGACCACCATGCTGTGTTAAGCTTATTATTAACAAACTGGTCATAGCCGCTATCACAATCAGAAAATTCAGAGAAGATAAGGTCAAATGGTGCCTGTAAAGATTCGTAATAGTTGGCCGTTTCGGTAGCCATTTGTTCTGGGTTGGGTTTGTTTAAAATTAAACCTAAGCCTGCAGCCCATTGTGAGGCATGCCATGCTAATAATACATTTGGTGCATACTTATCGCGCATGCTGACTATAGTTTGCGCCAGGCCTTTTAAATCGTTTGTAAATGGCTTTGCATCCGGGTAATCGCTTTGGCTTACTTTTATGACGCTTTTTATTGGGTCTTTTTTATAAAATTGCATATAGCCGAATAGATCGGGCTCGTAATGGATAATTACAGTTTTGCCGAATTTATTGCAGATTTGTAACAGCAATTTCCAGTCAGCAAGATATTTATTCATCACTTCACTATCATTTAAATTGGCGAAAGCTGGATCTTGGTAACGGTTTTTGGCGGGAACAATGTTGTAGTAAGTAAAAACCGGAATCTTACCCATGTTATCGGTTTTCTCCAAAAACTTTTTGGCAAATTCGCCGGTAGGGGAGTTCCAGGAAGCCCAGCCGCCTGTAAATATATCGTCAGCTAAATATTGATACTGATAGTCACTTTCTTTTATGTAATTAGCACTTTGCGTATAGTCTCCGTTTGTACCAAAAGCAACCCGTTTTGGCAGCGCCACAAGTGCTTTCGGCCAGGTATTAGATGGTGACTCGTTTCCGGTAGGTTTTCCATTACCGGTGTTAGAGCTGCCAGTTTCCGTACTTATCGCAGGACTTTCAGGGGCCTGTAAATCACTTTTCTTGCAACTATAGAGCAGGACAATCAATACCAAAAATACAAGTCGACGCATATACGCTGAATAATTACAATAGCAGCGTTTACGTCAATGTGGTGGTATTAGTTACATTGATGCTATTTTAAAAAAAGAATGAGGACGCAAATCCTAACTGGCAATACGGTTTAAATAGCTAGCATATAACGAATCCAGTAGGTCTCTTTTTACTGGTTTTGTGATAAAATCATGCACAAACGGATACTTTTTGGCCCTTGCTATGTCTTCTGGATTAACAGATGAAGAAACTATATAAATCCGTACCGATTTTTTTAGCGATTGTTGCAATTTTTCAAACTGTTCCAGGAAATCCCAGCCGCTAAAATCGGGCATATGGAGGTCAAGAAAAATAATATCTGGGATCTCGGTTGTGTGGATTTTTTCTTTACTCAACAGATCGATTATAACCCTTCCGTCCGAAGCGTGGTCGGCATTGTGGAACAATTCGTAACGGTCAAACATTTTTTGCATAATCAGATGTTCTATCTGATTATCATCAATCATCACTAATCTTCGCATATCAAAAGATGTGTTTGAAAGTAAATACTTGTCAATAATCGCACCATAAGTATTATCAGACACAGAAACGTTATAATGCTTTAGATGTTAGTTTTAGAGATTGTTTAAGATGACTTAAACTCGAAAGATTAAAATTCAATTACAATATTATCATTGCCGGGTAGGGCATTAAACACTATTTTGTTTTTGTCTGCAACAAAATTAATTGCCTTTCCTTTTTGGCTAACAGATCTTATTTTTCGACTGTTAATATTTAAATTAATGGTTAAAGGCTGGTCAAAGTTTTGCCCGTTGCTCAATGTGTCTGTAAGGGCTAATCTCCAGGTTTTACTTGTGCGGCTTGTTGCTGTTAATTTGGCGCTATTACGTTCTTTATGATATTGTAGCACATTTCTAAAAGGTGCTATCCAAACATCAGCTTTACGTTGCTCCAGTTGGGCTAAATGTTTTTTAAACGTAGCTTCCGGAGTAATTATCCACCCATCAGCAATACCATGGTAGGTTGGGCAAAACCAACCGCCATCGGCAATGGTCTGATCAATATATTTACCAAAGTTATTCATGCTGCCCAAATCGGCTATCATAACACTGTTCACTTTGTAATAATCATCGTTGGTTTTTGCAAAATCATACTTGTTATAAGCGTATGGCTTGTTTTGCGTGGCCCTTGCTCCAATATAAAATTTAGTGATGGTTTGCCTTATTTGTTGATCCTTTTCGGTATTGCCGCCGCCTTCGCCAAACGGATATGCAAGGGTAATAACTTTTTGCGATGTTAAGCTGGTATTTATCAACTTGTTTGATACTATACTTTCTATAGCAATACTGTCAAGCGGCATGTTTTTAAAATGCGGATGAGTGATGCAATGGTTTCCTATTTCATTACCGGCCAACACCGCTTTGTTTATCACATCCCAGTTCTTTACCTGATTATTAACGGTGTTTACAGTGACGAAGAAGGTGGATTTGAACCCATATTGCATAAGCAACGGCAACGCTATATAATATTGGCCATGCAAGCCATCATCAAACGTAAGTGTTACCGCTGCTTTTTTATTATTGAGCCACGGCGCAATAGTGTAATCAAGTTTGTTAGCTTTTTGGGCAAAACAACCAATACTACTTAAACCTAATGATATAAAGCACACTAAAAATCTCATCGTCAATAAATTATATATAATAACTACCAGCTGAGTTGTTGCTTGAATAAAATGCCATTATCGGAAGAACGGTTTAAACTTTTAGTTATTAAAGAACTACCTAACCGGAATAATCAGGTAGTTTTAATAATAATATTTTTTGTCTCTTCGGCTTAGCGATACATCGTGATGGACTTTACCAAGCCGGCAAATTTCTCCCTGTAAACATGTCCATCAGGAAAGAGGGCCTTCATTTCGCTCTCTTTAAGTAAGCTAACTTCATTTACAACATCAATTGCTTTTTCCTTTGGTAATTTGCCAATATGGCCCAGTTTAAAGTTAGTGGTAAGAAAAACTTTTAAACCTTTCGGCAAAAACTGAAACATCGGAAATAACCAATGGGGTTCGATAGGGAAGTAATAATTTGGTGTTTGCACATGATAACTTTTACCAACCCTTCTTATTTCATCAGCCATTTTCTGCTGATTTTCTTTTGTGTACAAATGCTCTATTACAGAGTTTGAAAAAACCATGTCAAATTCACCGTCAGCGTAGCGGCTAAGGTCGGTTGCATCGCCCACAACACTGGTTATATTGTTATAACTTGCCGGGTTTTCAAATAAATTATATAAGGTAATATGGATCTTCGCAGGGTCTAAATAATTCATCCTTTCCCAATAAATCTCCATTCCTCCCACATCTAAAATGCGTATTGGTTTGTCAGTTTTTATTTTTTCTAAATGTTCAACAAAAAATTTAAATCTCTTTTCTCTGAATTTCTGATTAAGCGAAAATTTGTTACCGGGGTCAAGATATTTGTTAGCCATATTTGGTAGTAAACTTAATTAAATATTTTTAAAAAGCAGAATTTTATGCACTAAACAGCACACTGATATACATCGATCGCAACAAATTTTAATATAATTAAACACCGCCAGGTAGAGCCGAAATATATTTTTCGTTAGCAACTATGCTGAACAGTATGGATCAACGACATACGATTTTTGAATGGCACAAAAAGTCGCGCCTGGATACTTAGATTGTGTAAATTTAAAATACATTAGTTCAAATTTCACGGCCCAAAGAAAATGTGTGCATTGTAAACAAACTTCAATGCCAAAACCGTTGTAACTCGATTTTGCGGCAAACTGTCTAATATTGGAGAAACGATAGTCTGTGAAATTGACTATTGTAATAGAGTAAGTCCTTAATGAGTGTATAGAATCCCTATTTTAGCCCCCCTACAAAATACAATGTTTGATAAAGGATTTTTGTGATAGTTAACACATACTTCCACTAAAAAAATGATCTAAAAAACTGCATCTTCTATAATTGATGGTACTAACGCGCACAACCTTCGTTGCAATGAGCGCGTTTGCACAAAAAGCAAACGATACGACCGGAATTTTTTTTATTAATGCCAGTGGTGGGATACATAACCACGCGGGAACTAAACTTGGCTATATTGATAAGAACAGTATGGTTAGGGATAATACCGGTAAGGAATTGTATCTTATCGACAATACGGAAACTTTATCGGTGCTGGCGGCGAAAATCAGGTATGGTCAAAAAGAATAGATCATATTATATATATGGCGAAAACGTTTTGATTACGAAGATATTGACAAGGAGAACTGCGCCATTTTAGATCCGCAGTGGCATAATTTTGGAACCCACGTACAAAAACTTTAAGCTTCATGCTTGAGCCGCACATTGCTATTGGTTAATGAAGGCAAAAGAAAAAGCGGCGAATAAAGCATAATTATAATTACCAATTTAAATCAAGACCTATGGATATGAGCAAAATGCCGGAAGGTATCGATCACAGTAAAATGCATAAAGGGCATGATGCCCACATGGGCATGTCGGAGTATGACCACCATGCCATGATGATCGCTGATTTTAAAAAGCGGTTTTATGTGGTGCTGATATTGACCATTCCTATTATGTTGTTATCTACCATGATACAGCACTTTATGGGGATAAACTGGGAATTTACAGGCTCTTCCTATATCTTGTTTGTTTTATCCTCTATCGTATTTGTTTATGGTGGCTGGCCTTTTCTAACCGGTTCGGTTACTGAAATAAAAACCAAAAGTCCAGGCATGATGTTCCTCGTCGGCTTTGCCATTACCGTTGCCTACAGCTATAGCGTTGCTATCGTATTCGGTTTGAAAGGGATGGATTTCTTTTGGGAACTGGCCACCCTTATTCTGATCATGCTGTTGGGCCACTGGATAGAAATGAGGTCCGTAATGGGCGCATCAAAGGAACTGGAGTTATTGGTTCAACTCATGCCAGCCGAAGCACACATGGTTATGCCGGATATGGTGCATGACGTAAAAACAGACAGCCTGAAAGAAAAGGATATCATCCTCATAAAGCCTGGTGAAAAAGTGGCAGCCGACGGGATCATACTGGAAGGAGAAAGTTACCTGAACGAATCGATGCTGACCGGTGAATCTAAGCCGGTATTAAAAGTAAAGGGGGATAAGGTAATCGCCGGTTCTATCAACGGCAATGGCTCCTTTAAAGTAACGGTTTCCCATGCAGCTAAAGATTCCTATTTGTCCCAGGTGGTCAAACTGGTAGATGATGCGCAAAAATCTAAATCTCAGACACAGTTATTGGCAGATACTGCAGCCAAATGGCTAACCGTAATTGCGTTGGTTACAGGCATCGGTACATTTCTATACTGGTACTTAACAGGGCAGACTTTGGCATTCGCGATGGAAAGAATGGTAACGGTGATCGTTATTTGCTGTCCTCATGCTTTGGGGTTAGCGGTACCGCTTGTCGTAGCCAAATCAACCGCTTTGTCTGCAAAACACGGCCTTTTGATCAAAAATAGAACTGCTTTTGAAAATGCAAGGAAAATTACCACGATTGTATTTGATAAAACGGGGACGCTCACCGTTGGGAAGTTTGAAATATCGAAAGTGGTATTGTTGGATAAAGATATTAAGGAGAACGAGTTGATCCGCCTGGCATCGGCTTTAGAACAAAAGTCAGAGCATCCCATTGCCACAGGAATCCTGCAAAAAGTTAAAGACCTGAAACTAACGATCCCACAGGCCGAAAACTTTAAGGCGATTACTGGGCAGGGTGTTGAAGCCACTGTAGAGGGCAAAAAACTTTTGGTTGTCAGTCCCGGTTATTTAAAGGATAATGACATTACGCTCCCGGATGGTTTTAGTGCTAATGAAACCGAAACAGTGGTGTTTGTATTGATCGATCAAAAACTGACAGGCTATATAGCCTTATCAGATGAGATCCGTCCCGAATCAGCGGAAGCTATCAAAATATTGAAAGAAGAGAACATCAAGTCTATCCTTCTTACTGGTGACAACAAAAAAGTAGCTGCCAGCGTAAGTAAAACATTAGGTATGGATAGCTTCATTGCCGAGGTATTGCCGCATCAAAAATTAGAAAAGATCAAAGAACTACAAAGTAAAGGCGAGTTTGTAGCGATGACCGGGGACGGTGTTAACGATGCGCCTGCGCTGGCACAGGCAGATATCGGTATAGCTGTAGGGTCGGGAAGCGATATTGCGGCGGAAACGGCTGGGATTGTTCTGGTTAACAGTAACCCCAAAGATATTGTTAGCCTGGTATTGTTCGGTAAAGCAACTTACCGTAAAATGATACAGAACCTGATCTGGGCAACAGGTTATAATGTAATTGCATTACCATTGGCTGCCGGTGTGCTCTATAACCATGGTATTGTGTTAAGTCCGGCCGTAGGTGCCGTGTTAATGACTGTCAGCACCGTGGTTGTTGCTATCAATGCCAGTTTATTAAAAGTAAGGGCTTAATTATTATTAGTAAGAAAGAGATAGTGTTTGCGCAGTGGTTAAACATATTTTAGCACGAATGCCTGTAAATCAGCGGGGAATTAAATACAACTGTATATTTGCACCACGATGGTAAAGCCAATATTGATCAACGATTTTCTGCAGGTGCAGGTTGACATCCCTCTTATTGATGTACGAACATCTGCGGAATTTGAGCATGGCCATATCGCGGATGCGTTTAGCCTGCCACTTTTCAGTAATGAAGAGCGGGTTAAAGTAGGTACAACTTACAAGCAGGTTGGCCGTGAAGAGGCTATCCTTTTAGGGTTCGACCTCACAGGCCCTAAGTGGTCAGGCTTTATTAAGCAAGCTTTATTAATTGCGCCGAATAAAAAGATAGCAGTTCACTGCTGGCGCGGCGGTATGAGGAGTGGGGCCATGGCCTGGGCGCTTGATCTCTATGGCTTCGAAGTTTACGTTATACAGGGCGGTTATAAAAAATATCGTGGCTGGGTGCACCAGCAGTTTGAAAAACAATACCAGCTTCAAATTCTTGGCGGCATGACCGGTTCAGGTAAAACCCGGCTATTACATCAACTTCAGCGCATGGGCGAGCAGGTGATTGACCTGGAAGATCTGGCACAGCACCAGGGTTCATCTTATGGAAGCATGAATAAAATGCTGCAGCCGACACAGGAGCAATTTGAAAATAACCTGGCCAATCAGCTCAGAAAGTTGGACAATCAAAAAAAGATTTGGGTGGAAGATGAAAGCCTGACCATAGGTAAACGTTCGATACCTAATTCCTTCTGGCATCAAATGCGGGATGCGCCAATGATTAATATCACTGTTGACTTTGAACAACGGGTTGACGCATTGGCAGCTGAATATGGTTGTTTATCCAAAGAGTTTCTAATAGAATCTACCGAGCGCATCCGTAAACGGCTCGGTCCGGAGCAAACCAAGTACGCTATAGAAGCTATCATGGAAGGCCGCATGAAAGACTTTGTAAAGATCGTTCTGGTTTACTATGACAAAACCTACCGAACCGGTTTAAGCAAACGAAATAAAGCGCGGGTATTTTCATTGGAACTAAAAGACGCCAACATTGCAAAACATGTTCATCACGTTTTAAATTTTACTCCTAATATACTTGATACTAATGGATAATCAAACCATAAGACTGACTCAATACTCGCACGGTGCAGGTTGCGGCTGTAAAATTAGCCCCGCAATCCTTGATAATA
>NZ_JBEPPE010000008.1:0-133161 GCF_040547175.1 Mucilaginibacter sp. UYP27 | reverse complement strand
GAGTTTCCAACATCCCCACAGTTACAACAACAATAATTATATTTTTGAATTAAATAAGTCTATAAAATACCAGTCCGAACTAAGGGAGGGTTACAATAAAGCATGAATTCTATACGGTACGCTTTTTCATTATCAAGAAAACCGGCCATTACTTGTCGCATGACATGATCTTGCTTAGCAAGGCCAGCAATTAAACGTTCTATGTTATTGACGTTATGTTCCAATTGATTGGTAAAAATTAACTCCTCTTTGGCAGCTTCTACGATAGTGAACTTGCAAAAAAAGGAAAACGGGTTTTCGGACGCCCTTGATTCCATCAGAAAAGTAAACATCTGCCCATTCTTTATTGATTTATGCTCTTTGTAGGTTACCGTTAAGCCAGGCGCGAGAAACCGAAACACATAAGCAAGTCTACTACTTAGGAACGAAAAATTTTCTTTTTCATTTAATAACGCGAACAAAACATAAAACATTTCGCTGATCAATTCATAAAAAGGAAAGACGAATTTGGAGCGCACCCGGACGACGACGAATTGTTCGTCGGGAATTTCCTCAAGGCTTAGCCCGCCATCACTCGTTTTCACGAGATCGTCCAGGTATTCGGTTACCGGCAATGGAAATTCACCACCATTGTGCATGACTTTATTCCGTAAGAATTGCAAAGGTATAATCTTGGTCTGGTAGGGTTGAAAGCCTGAGATATCAAGTTCAATGATCTGATCAAGATATTCCATGATCGATTTTAGATAATCTGCTTGTTCGAAGCGCTCCAGGGAAACGCGTTTTTGATAATGAGCTTGCAGTTGGCTACACAACCGGCGCAACTCAGTTTCCATTAAAGCATAAAGCGTCACTAATGCCGATTTGTTGAAATGATCGGCCATTTCTGAAAAGCTGTTTTTCAACGCTTCTTCTTCATTTGAGAAATGGTATTGCAACTCATCTATTCCTGATTCGTGCGTTGCGTAGCTCTGTTTATCCTGGTCGCTGCCCACAATCTCTTCATAATGAAGCTCATAAGCTTCGTTTGCCTTGGCCATTGCTTCCTGGGCCTTCTTTTTATGATTTAACAGTTGTTCCTTAAACTCATCCTGATAGAGTTTAATAGTCGTTTCGGTATGCTTTTTATAAATCTGCAACTTATGCTGCACCTGTATAAAGAATTTCTCAGGAGTGCTCAATTCAGGCCCCTCAAGGAAATACATGGAAAAACCAAAATCAAATTTCATATTGCAAAGTTAGTCGTTATTGCCCGGCCCATTCTGTCAGTAATTCAAATGGGTTTCTTTTTCTCCCCTTTATGATCTCGGGCGATAACGCAGCATCTTTCTTAAGACCCAGGCTATACCGAAATTGTGTTTTATAGGTTTGAAAGATTGGGTTAACCGTACTTTCCCATTGATCATTGGCAATGCCATTGACGAAAAGCGACCCAAAGCCCTTTTCCTTCCCTAGCCACCCGAAGTTGAAGCCATTATTGAAAAAGCTATCGATATCATGTTTCATGACCCTGCGGTGCAGAATATAATAGAGATAAAGTTGTTCCTTAACATCTGTCATTTCTTCAAGCGGAGCCGTTCGCTTAATCAGCTTTTTAATGAACCTACGTTCCCTATCTCGCAGAAAATCTTCCAAATCAGCCTTTAACGGCGATTTGCTATGGTCGAGCGCAAGGGCAACTACTGAACTGTTCTTTTTGTAATTGCCATCATAGGTCATTCTCGACCAGGGATGGTGGGTATAGAGGGAAGATACAAATAAATCACCCCAGACAGGTTCAAAATCGTTTTTGGAAATGATGGAATAGGAACGGTAGACTGTTGCAAATTTATTTTTATCGAAAAGCGAAATATCTGCAGCAGCTGGATCGAATTGTGCGATCAGATCGGCCGAGCCGACATAATTAGCCGCAATCAACGTTGTGATGTTTCCCCTCAAGTTTTCATTGTCTTCGGCTTCTTCAAACTGCTTTTTGGCTCCTGAATGTGCCTGCATTAATTTTGCCTTCAAAATCTCTTCCCTGCGTTGCGGCACGTAAAAACCATCTAGTAGGTCAGTAGCTTTAGGTTGCATTAAAACGTCATAGATGTTTTCATCGGTAATGATGTTCTCTATGGATGCCAATATCCTTGGCCATTCACGAATGGATTTGTCGGCGGTATTCTCCAGCAGGTTCCTGATTACCCTCATAAAGTCCGGGAAATTGGCCGCAGGCTTTTGCTGATAAAAATACTGTAAGGTGGCGTATAGTAAAATCGACCGGAGGATATCCGTCTGATTTTCGAGGATGCCCTTAAAAATATCATGGACGGTTGTATTACTTTCCCAAAGCAGGTTCTCTTGGGCATAACTTTTCAAAATGCCAATTTGGTCAAGCGAGAAGATAAAGAACTTCAGGTTTTCCTCTTTCGCGTAGATCGTTCCTAAAAGCTTCAGGTTTAGAAAATCTTCTTCATAATGGTCGGCCCTGAATTGTGCGTCCTTAAAATAAAGCATTTGTGAGAGAAATTTGAGATAACCCATGAATGGTTTATCGATAATAAAGCTGTTTTTGTCTTTATAATCCCATAAATTCCCCACCCATTTGTACTCGATCTTGTCTTTTACTTGCTCCAGCAGTTCCGTCTGGTAGGCAATGATATTATAGAACTCCGATTTAAAATGTTCGAAAGGAGTTAGTTCTTTTCCCCGGGCGTTCATCCGGATATACAGATTTTCGCTGAGCCCAAAATGTTCCAATGGTATGAAATAAAAAAAGATCAAAGGATTGTCCGGATCAGTCAGCGCATCGAACAGGCCAGCTGGATGTTCGACCAGATCTTTATTTTCGGCGAACGTGCCAATCATCGTTAGCATGCCTTTAATGGTCGGGTCATTATCCCATTCTTCATCGTACCATTCCGAATTCAGCAGTTCCTGTTTCAAATCGGAAAGCAGAGCCGTTTGCTCTTTTTTGATCAGTAAGCGGCAAAAGTCATGCGCCGATGGGCGGGTTTCATAAGTAAATTTATTGAGTACCGTTTTCGCCTCCGGCATGCGGCCTTCTTTTAACGCAATAAACCAATGCAGTAAAAAAAGGGTGGTTAATCTTTGTTGGCCATCTAAGGGTACGAATAAGGTTTTCCCGACCGCATCAGTAGGATTGGTAATAACAGAGCCGTAAACAAAGTCGAGTTCACGTGGCGTGCCTTTTAATAATGCGTCCAGTAAATATTCGTTCACAAAGCTTTTCCTGATGCGCTCCACGCTAGGAGTTTCCCTTCCCTGGGCATAATCCCGCTGGATGATGGGAACTTCCAGTTTATCATATTGGCTGCATAGCGTCCAAAAAGTATATTTAGTATCCATTCGTAGGTTAGGCTTTGGTAAGGAAATTAGTGATAACCTGGTGTATCGCATTAAAATAGAGCGTCTTGTCAGGTTTGCTCCAGTAATAGGGCTGGTTATCTGAATTGCTGTAAAACTTGAGGAACACGTTCCGGGTGCAGGCCGGGATATAGGCGCCTTGTTTTTCAAGTTCAATAATCTTGTTGCGCTTTACTGGAAAAATAGAATTATTGAGCGCCGAGTTATGCTTTTTGGATAGCAGGGCCAAATTATCTAATTCATGTAAGGATGAGGAATCGAACAACGCGATAAGCTCGTCCTTCAGGATGTTAAAATCATTCGCGTTGATCTTTTCGAAGACGAGTAATGACTTAATGCGTTCCACGTAGGTCGTATTGACCATCCGCTTTTCAATTATCTTTTCCGATTTTACCACATCCTCATCGTTTTGAACCTCCACTTCAATAAAGGAGATATGTTCGATGGCCTTTAAGGTTTCCAACAACCAAGTCCTGATTGCCTTTTCCTCCTGCATGGGTTCCGAACGTTGCGCATGGATGTGTTCGATACTCCAGCCGCCATCTTCATATTTGGTTTTCTTAAAATGATCAAAAGGGAATCGGTCATTAATGCCACCTTTGCGGTTTTGAATGGTCAGGATATTGAACAGGAGAAAAAACCTTTCCAGTTCCGGACTGCCATAGGCCAGGCTGCCAATATTCAAATTTTTGAACCGTTCTTTGATCTCATCCTTCAGCCATTTTTCAAATACAGGCTTCGATGTTTTTGATTCACCAAGCAGGTCGGTTACATCGTAATTTTCCGCTAATAGATAACCCACATAATGATAGATCTTTGGATTGACGAACCAAGACTTAAACTTTGCGAAGATCTGTTTGGTTTCATTCCATAAAGCGACCGCGTTTTGGGCCTCTTTATCTTCATTGGCTCCCTTAACCTTTTTTTCAAACCAGAGATAAGTGGAATAGTTTTTCGCCTCGTCGCCGGCAATAATATTAAAGATATACTCTATGCGCGAGGAGTGGTCGGTTTTAACTTTATTGTTCAAGAAATACCATAGTTGTTCCTGGCGCAATTCGTGTTCTATCGCATTCCATTCGGCCGATATTTCTGCCTGGCGCATATTGGCCTCACGGTCGGAAAGGCCATATTTGACTTTTGACAGCAATAGGGCGCGGATCAGTTCGGCATCGGTGAGCGGTATCTTGCCAATATTGAGGCGGTTGAAAATATTGATTTTGTTTTCTTCTTCCAGGTCAGATAGCTGGTACCAGATCACTTGCACCGTTTTGGTGATTTTGGAGTAAAATTCATCGATGTACGATATATCATGCTCTATCTTTTGCTCAAACCATTTGCTTACCACGGTCAGCGCATTGCTGATGAAATGAAAATCCGGGTTTTCATCACTCATCGTAGCTTCACCCAGCTCGGCTAAGAAGTCGGTACTTTTATTGCGCTTCTCAAATGTGATTAAATATTTCGACTTGGCTAAAAACTGAAAGATGATATGTAGTGTGATGAGGCGTTGCTGGCCGTCGATCACCTCCCAGCGATTCATACCCTGATCATCCATACCTGGGCAAACCACGATGGGTTGCAAACAGTAATTGATTTCCGCCGAACGGATGAAATTATGCAGGTCATTTAAAAGTGCTTCAACATGGCGGGTTTCCCAGCGGTATCCCCGCTGGTAATAAGGGATGAGGTAATGTTCTATTCGTGGTTTGCGGGCAGGCGTAGATTCATTTAAAATCATCTTACCAACCGACCGCGTTTCAATAGTATTCATGAGTCAGGTTTATGTTTACAATAATATCAATTAAAATAGAAATACATCATTATCCCGCCTTAGTAAACAACTTATTCAGCGTTCTCGCCAAACGGATGCAGCCATTTCGATGCGATTGGAGACAGGCTGTGTGTTTTACATTCTTAGTGGTCATAAATTGGTTGCAACCGCTTTATATAATTACATGCCAGTAACTGCCAGTAACTGAAACCGGGCTTGGCTAACTTTCAATTTTAGGAACCGAGATTATTTTTATTTCAAAATCTAGGAAAGCCATGAAAACACTAAAGGTATTGCAGATCACAATTATTGTTCTCGTTGCCGGATATGCTGCCTATACTTCTTAAGAAGTCACATTAAATAAAAACAACTTGTTTGCGAATAAATGCAAAAACCTCAAAAATGTGTGAGAAATGTGTGAGAAACAAAAAACCCAACTCGCCAGAGTTGGGTTAAATCATTGATTTTGAGGCTCCTGAGCCTGGACTCGAACCAGGGACCCTCTGATTAACAGTCAGATGCTCTAACCAGCTGAGCTACTCAGGAGTGTTTTTCCGTATTGGAGTGGTGCAAAAGTATGATTTCTGAGGTAATTTCACAATATTTGCACAAAAAAAATTTAAAAATATTTTACATGAGTTTGTTAGTTATTGGTACTGTGGCGTTTGACGCAATTGAAACCCCTTTTGGAAAGACAGATAAAATTGTTGGAGGGGCTGCTACCTATGCAAGTTTGGCGGCTTCTTACTTTTATAACAAGATAAAGATCGTTGCTGTAGTGGGTGATGATTTTCCGCAGGAGGAAATAAAGGACTTTAACATCCACGGGATAGATACCGAAGGCCTGCAGATAAAGCAAGGCGAAAAATCATTCTTCTGGAGTGGCAAATACCATAACGACATGAACAGCCGCGACACATTAGCTACGGAGTTAAATGTACTGGCCGATTTTGACCCGATAATCCCCGAGGCTTACCAGGACTGCGAATACCTAATGCTGGGTAACCTAACCCCACAAGTACAGCGAACGGTTATCAACAGGCTTAAAAATCGCCCCAAACTGATTGTAATGGACACCATGAACTTCTGGATGGATATTGCAATGGACGATTTGCTGGAGACCATTAAAATGGTTGACGTTTTAACCATTAACGATGCCGAAGCACGCCAGTTATCGGGCGAATACTCGTTGGTTAAAGCAGCTAACAAGATCCTTACCATGGGCCCAAAATACCTGATCATTAAAAAAGGTGAGCACGGTGCATTATTATTCCATGAGGACCATATCTTTTCGGCCCCTGCCCTTCCGCTTGCGGAGGTATTTGACCCAACCGGCGCCGGCGATACCTTTGCCGGTGGCTTTATTGGCTATATGGCTAAAGTTGGTACGGTTAGCTTCAATAACATGAAGAATGCTATCATCTTTGGTTCGGCCCTGGCGTCATTCTGTGTGGAGAAATTTGGTACCGAGAAGATCAAAAACTTAACAGACGAAGAGGTTGCCGCACGTGTGCAGCAATTTGTGAAGTTATCATCTTTCGAGATCTAACGATAGATATGCAGATTTCAGATGTGCGGATATGCAAATTGAGTGCATCTGCACATCTACAATCTGCACATTTGCACATCTCCTGTTAATACTCCAGCCATTTTTTTATTTTGAGGCCAACAATGTCGCCATGGTTGTATTTGCCGCTATCGCCGTTCACAACGCGGAGGATCACGCCGTTGTTCTCCAGTATCAGATCTTCGTAAAAACCTTTAAACAGCACTTGCTTTACAGTCCATTTATTGGTTTTAAGCACATTGTTCAGGCGGATCCATTCGGGATATATAACTACGGCTTCTTTTTCGGTTACAATGCCGCAGGCCTTAGCTTCCTCAACATTAAGTACATTACAATTGGTAAGTAATTCGGCTGTGTATAAATTGGCAGGTGCGTGGTAAAGCGTTTTGGGGTGACCGGTTTCTACAATCTCTCCATCCTTTAAAACGATCAGTTCATCAGCCATAGAGAGTACTTCGGCCGGGTCGTGCGATACCATTACCACGGTAAGGCCGGTTTCTTTTACGATCTGCCTGATATCGTGCTGCAACCCCTCGCGAAACGAGGTATCAACCTGGTTAAAGGGTTCATCAAGTAATAAAACATCGGGGCGGGTAATAATGGCGCGGGCTATTGCCACACGTTGTTTCTCGCCACCGCTTAAGTCGGCAACGCGTTTTAGGGCCAGGTGCATCATGTTTAGCTGGGTAAGCACCTGCTCGGTCTTTTCTTCTTTAAGCTTTACATTGGTGCTGGGCAGCATGGCGGCAACGTTATCCCAAACACGGGCAAAAAGATTAAGGTCGTCGGTATGCTGTGTTACCATTTTCATGGCATCATGGCCGGGGATCAGTTTTTCTTCAGGGCCCCAAATGCGTTCATCTTTAAACTTCACAATGCCTTTATCTGGTGAAAGCAAACCGTAAAATAACCTGAGTAAAGTACTTTTACCGCTGCCGCTTTGGCCAATTATAGCTGTTATATTTCCGGGGATAATCTCAAGGTCAATATTTTTAACCCCTGATGCTTCGGCCCCGCCGTATGTCCTGGTAACTGATATTGCCTGTAAAAAAGGTGCTTCTGCCATTGCGGGCAAAGATACTAAATGGTTTACCAACCAACACTCATCCCAAAGGTGAAGTTTCTTAGCCCATCCTGTGCAGGGCTATTCTCAAACATATTATTAAAATAGTATTTACTAAACACGCCTATTGCACCATAACCAACACGCAATGATGCACCATACCTAAACTTAGCGAAGTTATAATTGCCGCTCAACTTTTGCGAGCCGTTCTCCTTGCTCTCCTGCTTTAGGCTGCTGCTAATACGTAGGCCCAGTTCGGCAGCGCCAACAAAGTGGAACCTGCGGCCGTCGTCGTCATCATGGGTACGGAAATCAAATGCTACCGGCACGCGGATGTAAGTTGCCGACAGGCGGTTCTTATCATATTTAACATTATCTACCGTGTAGGCAAGCGGTGCCTGGTTGCGCAGTATGGTTACACTTTCGCGCAGGCGGATGTTTGTCCAGTCGAAACCACCGGCTGTGTAGATCCGGAACGAACTATTGAAACGATAGCTTAATTGTAAGATATCAAAACCTATGTTACTGCTCCTCCACGAGCGGTAATTTAAAAATTGGTTGGTTGGCGATAGTTTAAAGCTGCCGTTATCATTCAGGGTGCTTAACCCAATATCAAACCTGGTAAACGTGAGCCCGAACGAGAAGCCCGGCGCTTTTGAATGCACCGAATTGGTATCGTTTATGGCTACCTGCGTTACGTCATCGCCAAAGCCAAGGCGGATCCTGGTGCGGCGGGTTTTGGTAGTATCGGTGCTGGTTTTAACAGAGTCTGTTTGGGCAAACAGCGTTATTGCCGCCAGGCATATTATCATGGTAAAAATCAGGCGTTTCATATCGTAGTATATTTATATTCTATTCTTCTATCTTTTTTATTTTAATAAAGCCAAGGTTCAATCCGCTCAGGGTAGAATCATCCTCATCTTTAGTGGTCGAAAATTCTATCAGTTTGTCTTTACGTTTATCAACCTTACCCACTACAGCGTTTATTAAGTCGCCAAAGTTACGGAAGCGGTGCTTTTTAACCGGCGCCGCAGCCAATGTTTTACTTGCAGTTGCATCTTGTGCCTGCGCCGCTAAAGTATTTGTTTTTAACGGTTGATTGTCGGGTATGTCTATCTTATCATTAAAAGTTACACTTCTATCGGGCACCACAAACTTCACAGGCACATCTACCTTTTGAACAACCTGCGCCAGTTGCGGTGCAGGCTTTATCGCTTGTTCTTCTGTTGATACAGCCCTATCCTTAGCAAACTTTGTTTTTTGCTTGCGCCCTAACTTGCCGTTGGCTTTAAAACTGGCCATGCTTCGCCTTAATTCGTCAGTTTGAGGCCCAGCTAACTTTGGCGCCACAGTTACCGGCTGTATAATTGTTTTTGCAGGCTTATTGTTTTTAGCCACGGCTATTTGCACCGGCTTTTTAGTAATTTCTTTTGTGTTTGATACAAAATACAAGCCCGCACCAAGTAATATCAGCAAACTCGCGGCACTGCTAAGGTAAACGCCAAACGGCTTTTTCTTTTTATCAATTTGGGATGTTATGCCGCCCCATACTGCGGCGGATGGCTCAACCTCAAAATTATCAAGCTTAGACCTAAACAGGCTGTCAATTTCTTTATCCTGCATATCCATATTTTTTATTGTCTATTTTCAATATCTGTTCCTTTAAAATAGCCCTCGCCCTTGATAATTGCGACTTTGACGCCCCTTCGCTGATGCCCATAATATCGGCTATCTCTTTATGCGAGTACCCGTCAATAGCATACAAGTTAAACACCATGCGGTAACCCGGTGACAGCGCTTTTATCAATACCAGCAGGTCCTGTGCTTCCAGGCTACTTGATGCCGCGGCACTAACCGATGGCTCATACCCGGCCTCATCAATATCAACTACCTGCATCATTTTATGGTGGCGGCGATAATATTCGATGGAACTGTGCACCATAATACGCCTCACCCAGCCTTCAAACGAACCATCGCCCCGGTAATCGGCGATCTTTTGAAACACCTTTATAAACCCGTCCTGCAGCATGTCCTCCGCTTCCATTTTATCGGTAGCGTAGCGCATACACACACCCAGCATTTTAGCCGCGAGTTGTTTATACAGCAATTCCTGCGCCTTTCGCTGCCCGTCTTTACAGCATTTTACCAGATGATCTATAGTAGGTTTAGGTTCCAAAAACATCATTTAACAGTAAGATGTAAAGGAGTGCCGAATGGTTGCATGGGTGGTGAAATAAAATTTAATTAATATATTCACAATAATATGAACAAAACCTATACAGTATCAAAAAAAGGGTTTCCAGCGCTGATTATAGCAGTTGTCTTGGCTATTGTTATGCTTTTATCGAGCTCGCCACCCATTGTGATTATAATAGTTGCTGTGATAATAGGTTGCATAATTATCACTGTTGTACTTAGAAAGGAATATGCCTACAGCATTACCATAGATGCCAAAAACAAACTAATAACATTTGTTACGAAAAGCCGGACGAGTATTGAAACCGACATCTGTAAATTTGATGAGCTAACTTTTATTTATCGAAAACGCTTGGATTACTATTCTTACACAAACGGTTATTTGAAAGAAAAGCGAGATATTCTATTGATACTTAATAAAAGAAAAGACTTAGCCTTTTTAGTGCCAGGGCAGGACGGTTGGAGTTATGCAGCCATATTAGATCTGGCAAAAACACTCACCTTGTTAGGTGTAACACAAACCATAGAAAAGTATAACGACGACGAGATAATCTTGACAACCACTTCTTGTGATTTAGTACAAGTTATATCGGCCAAGTACATTACGAAATATCTAATAAAGATTGCCTTTTCGGACGGAACTCAAAAGACAGTTGATTTTGAGCCATTTCTTTCCCAATCGTTTCACCCATCTATTAGCAAATATCTTAACAAAGATTTATTCGCTCAATTCGAGGTATTAGATGGAAATTTAAACTGGAATAATTACGACCTAATATTTCCGGTTCATAACCTGCATGAAGGTGCAATAGTTTAACCTACCTCTTCTCCCTAAAATACTTATAGATCTTCACAGCCGACATTATAATTAAACTGAACAGGATTATCCCTATCACCCCGAAGATCCAGTTCAGCGCACTTTTAAGCACTACCAGGAACACTATGGCGAAAAGTAGAATAGTGGCCAGCTCGTTCCATAAACGGAGTTTGATAGACGTCCATTTGAATATGCCGTGGGCCATTTGCTTCATCATTTTTTGGCAGATGAAATGGTAAGCTATCAGTACCACAACAAAAGTAAGCTTAACATGCAACCAGGGCATTTTCCATAAAAAGGGCCTAAGATGCAGCATGGTTGCCCCTGCTGCAATCACAAAATACATACTTGGGGTAGCGATGATCCACCAAAGCTTTTTTTCGATGATCTCGAACTGGTCAGAAAGAATTGTACGGGCGGGTTCGGGCTTGTCCTGTGCCTCGCGGTGGTAGATAAACAGGCGCACAATGTAAAACAGCCCCGCCATCCAGCAGACTACAAATATGATATGTATGGCTAAAACGTATTGGTACATGGCCTATTTATATTTGTTTTGGGTCATGCTGAGCCTGTCGAAGCATGTGGGCAAAGGCCACCGCTCACCCTTCGACAGGCTCAGGGTGACAGACTAATATCTAAACTCTTTTATAACCTCTACCGCGTACTTCACGTTATCAAACGGGATATCCGGCATAATGCCATGACCGAGGTTAAAAATAAACCCGTTTTCGCCCCTCATCCGCTCAAAAAGGCGATGGATGCGGTCTTTTATTACCGATTTATCGGCATATAAAATATGCGGGTCAAGGTTGCCTTGTACGGCAATGTTTTGAGGTAAACGGTTCTTGATATCCAACAGGTCAACATTCCAGTCGATAGATATTACATCCGGTTTGGCCTCTGCCATTAGCGGTGCAAATACTGAACTGCCTTTACAGAACGATATCACCGGGATATCCTTCCTGTTTAGTTTGCTGATGATCTCTACGATATAACGGTGTGAGAATTCGGTATAATCATCCCATGACAATGCCTGCGCCCAACTATCGAAGATCTGCACGGCATTGACACCCGCTGCAATTTGCAGGTTAAGGTAATCTGCCGTTACGGTAGCAATTTTTGATAATAACTGGTGCGCCATTTCCGGGTGGTTATGCAGCATCAGTTTGGTCAGTTTAAAATCTTTTGAAGACCCGCCTTCTACCAGGTAGCTCATTACGGTGAACGGTGCACCTGCAAAACCTATCAACGGGATGCGGCCATTTAAACGTTGCTTAATAACCTTGATAGCATCAGCCACATATTGTAACCTATCGCCAACATTGGTTTCTAAAGCGTCAATATCGGCTTGTGTGCGTACGGGGTTGGCAAACTTAGGGCCTATGCCTTGTGTAAAGCTAAGGTCGCCGCCCATAGCTTCGCCGGTAACCAATATATCCGAAAACAGAATAGCCGCGTCTATATCTAACAGGTCAACAGGCAGCATGGTAACATCGGCGGCCAGTTCAGGCGTTTTGCACATCTCCAGGAACGAGTATTTGTTTTTGATCTCCCAATACTCGGGCATAAAGCGGCCGGCCTGGCGCATCATCCATACGGGTGGTCGTTCTGTTTTCTCTGAAAATGCGGCTTTTAAAAATAACGAATCTTTCATGTTTGTGGAGAGGCAAGATAACAAGCGTCAGGATGCAAGACAAAAAATCTTGGTTCATGGCTCTTACAATCTTGCCTCTTTGTTTTAGTGTTTTCTAAGTTCCTGCTCAACCTTTTGGATCACGTCCTTCATCTTGGCAGTTATATTTTCTTTATGTTTTTCGGTAAGCTGCAGGTATGCTTTAGCTTTTTCAAAATTACCGTTACGTACATTTATGTTTGCCACATGTACCAACGCGGCCACATGATCATTAGCGCTGCGGAGCGGGTACAGGGCGGCCATCTCGTAGTGTTGCTCAGCCTCGGCATATTCCCGTTTTTGCAGGCAAACACCGCCATATATAAACTCGTAAAACCCGCGTCGCCTTTTGCTAAGCCACTCGGGTTTCGGTACTTGTTTTAACAGGCTTTCGGCCTTATCGTAATCCTTTTGGTGGAACGCCTTTGCAGCAAGCACAATGGTACCCTGTTTAAAGTAGCCCCATATCAACAGCCCAATAAACATTACGTTAACCGCTGCCAGCTCGTAAACCTTGTACTTAAGTACAAAAGCCAGCGATATAATAAAAAGCCCGGTTACTAATATTCGTGCCCTGTTTGTAAACATGTATTAGTGCTGGTTATCGGTAAATTTATAACCTACGCCACGTATCGAGTGGAAATAAACCGGGTTTTTAGGATCCGGTTCAAAGTATTTACGGAAGGTTAGGATAAAGTTATCGATAGTACGGGTTGACGGGTAAACGTCATAATTCCATACGGTTTCCAAGATCTGCTCACGCGATACCGCCTCGTTACGGCGTTCTATCAAAAGCTTAAGCAGCATGGTTTCTTTTTTAGTTAAAGGGGTGATGCTTTCATCGCCGTTAACCAGTTCGAACGAGTTAAAGTGGATGGTTTTATCACCAATTTTGTAACTGTTAAACTCTTTAAGATCATCGCCTTTTAAGCTGCGTTTTACCAGGTTGTTTACCCGAAGGATCAACTCTTCCAGGTTAAAGGGTTTGGTCAGGTAATCATCAGCACCTTTTTTAAGGCCCGATATTTTATCTTCGTTAGTGTTTTTCGCGGTAAGGAACATGATGGGCACCTCAGAGTTTTCCAGGCGGATGGTTTCTGCAACCACAAAGCCGTCTATCTCGGGCATCATTACGTCTAATATCACCAGGTTAAAGCGCTCTTCTTTAAAAATCTGAAGGGCCTTTTTACCGTTGTTTGCTGTAGAAACCTTATAACCTTCCAGCTCCAGGTTTAACTTGATGGCCTCTAATAAATGATCTTCGTCTTCGGCTAATAAAATTCTTTTTTTGTTTGGCATGGTCTCCATGATTTAGGTTAATGCAAATACTACTTCAAATACACTCCCGGCAGGGCGGTTGTCTTTAACTTTTATGCTGGCCTGGTGCTTATCCAATACTTCTTTTACAATGTATAAACCCAAACCTGTGCCTTTTGTGTTTCGTGTATCTTCGCTGCCTACACGGTAAAATTTATCAAAAATACGTGGCTTCTCATTGTCTGCAATACCTATGCCATGGTCTGCCACCTGAAAGTAAACTTTACCTTCCTTCTCAAATAGCTTCACATTTACGGTTTCGCAAGGGCTCGAATATTTTACAGCATTCTCCACCAGGTTAGTAACAACGGATGTTAATGCAAATTTGTCACCTGTTATTTCAATTTTCGGCTCTATTTCGGCATTAATGATCTGCTGGTTGCAATCACACTTACTTATCTGCAGTCGGTTTACAATACTATCCACCAAAACAGATAAGTTAAACTTGGCTTTTGGGAAACTATATGAACGGTTATCTATCTTAGATGCCAGCAGCATATTCTCTACCATATCATCCAAACGCTCCACATCAAGCAGCGATTTACCAATAAAATCAAGGATCTGCGCTTTCAAAAGATCGCGCTTTTGGATGGTTTGCAATAGTATTTTGATAGACGCAAGCGGCGATTTAAGTTCGTGCGTTACCGAAAGCAGGAAGTTCTTTTTCTGCTCCTGTAGCTTGGCTTCCTTGTTTAGCGACTGGTGCAAGAAGTATGCGCCAACTAAAAACACGGTCACAAACATACAACCTTCGCCCATAATCATGCCTTTACGGCTTGGGTTTAGGTGCACCAGCATGTACCCCCACCATATCAGTTCCGCTACAGCATAAATGATGATGGCATAAAATATAACGAGTGTTTTTTTCATAACTTATTCCAAGTTTGCAGTTGGTAGCTTGCCGTTGGCAGGATGCTGTGCAAACTGCTAACCGTTTACTGCCAACTATCTGAATACAATATCCAGACTATCAAATATAGCTGTTTTTGTGGTTTCTAAATCAGTATTGGTGTGTACTGCCGATATAAAGCCAACTTCGTAGCCCGACGGGCCAAAATAAATGCCCCTGTTTATCAGTTCGCGGTGCATTTCTTTAAACTTAATCATACTTGCCGGGTCAATTTGCTCGGCTGTAGTGATACTGTCGTGATCGGTAAAGGCGAACCAAAAGATAGAACCGATGGTAAATATTTTTAATCCGTAACCGCGTTCGGCCACAAAACCTTCTATAGCCTTTACAAAGCCTGCCGTTTTGGCATGCAAATCTTCATAGAAGCCTGGTTTTAATAATTCAGTTAGCTGCGCGATGCCTGCTGCCATTGCAACCGGATTACCGGATAAAGTACCTGCCTGGTAAACCGAACCCACCGGCGAGATATGATCCATCACTTCTGCCGATGCACCGTAGGCGCCAACAGGCAAACCACCACCGATGATTTTACCATAAGTAATGATATCCGGTTGGATGTTGTAATAAGCCGCTGCACCTTCAAAGCCCACACGGAAGCCTGAGATCACCTCGTCAAATATCAACATGGTGCCGTTGTCGGTACACAGTTGTCGCAGGTGGTTTAAATAATTCTGCGTTTGTAAAAGCAAGCCATTGTTAGCGGGAACAGGCTCGATAATAACGGCCGCGATTTGCCCCTTAAACTCTTCAAAGGCCTCTTGCAGGGCTTTTTTATCGTTAAGAGATACAACTATGGTTTCATCTGCAAAGGCCTTTGGCACACCTGCTGATGAGGTTTCCCCAAACGTAACCAGTCCAGAGCCTGCCTTAACCAATAAAGCATCGGTATGGCCGTGATAGCAACCTTCAAACTTCAAAATCTTATCGCGTTTGGTATAACCCCTTGCCAACCTGATGGCCGACATCACCGCTTCAGTGCCTGAGCTTACAAAACGGATCTTCTCTATAAATCTATTATTGCCGAGGATAAGTTCTGCCAGCTCATTCTCCAAAGCTGTAGGCGCACCGAAGGACATGCCGTTCTGCATAACCTCCATCACTTTATTACGAACTGCGGGATTGTTATGCCCTAAAATAAGCGGCCCCCATGAGCAGCAAAAATCGATAAACTCGTTACCATCGGCATCCCAAATATGGCTGCCATCGCCTTTTTCGATAAAAAGCGGCGTACCGTAAACAGATTTGAACGCCCTTACCGGCGAGTTTACCCCGCCCGGGAAATAGGTCTTCGCTTTTTCGTACAATGCCGCAGATTTTGCTCTGCTTATATTCGGTATGCTCATTTTGTTTGTTCAAAATTGTCATTGCGAGCGATAGCGCGGCAATCTTGTCGCTTGCTTATTGACGCGACGAGATTGCCACGTCGCTACGCTCCTCGCAATGACATATTATTTTATACTTACAACCACTTATTCAACAACACCTCTTTAGCGTGATAGGTTAATATCGCGCTGGCGCCGGCACGGCGAAAACTGGTCAGCACCTCGGTAACCGAGCGCTGCTCGTTCAGCCAGCCGTTTTGTACCGCTGCTTTTATCATGGCGTATTCGCCACTTACATTGTAGGCAGCAATGGGGAGTTCTGTATTATCTTTTAATAGTTTAATCACATCCAGGTAAGGCAAGCCCGGTTTCACCATCAGGAAATCGGCACCTTCTGCCTCGTCCAAACGGGCTTCTATCAAAGCCTCGCGCTGGTTGGCGGGGTTCATCTGGTAAGTTTTTTTATCGCCAAATTTTGGGGCAGAGTTTAAAGCATCCCTAAACGGGCCGTAAAAAGCACTGGCATATTTAGCCGAGTACGACATAATAGATACGCCTGTAAAACCGGCATCATCCAGCGTTTTGCGGATGTAGCCCACACGGCCGTCCATCATATCTGATGGCGCTATAATATCGGCACCGCTCCGGGCATGGGCCAGTGCCATCTTACCAAGTATCTCTAATGTTTCGTCATTCAGGATCTCGCCATTTTCAACAAGGCCATCGTGGCCGTCGCTGCTGTAGGGGTCCATCGCTACATCGGTTATCACACAAGCCTCCGGAAATTCTTTTTTAACCGAACGGATAGCCCGCAGGTAAAGGCTCTCGTCGCGGTGGCTTTCTGTAGCGTATTTATCTTTTAACGCCTCGTCTATATTTGGGAAAAGGTCGAAAGAGTTTAAACCCAGTTTCATGCAGCTTTCTACTTCGCGCAGCAGGTTATCTATCGAATACCTAAAAATACCCGGCATAGATCTTACCTCGGTTTTCTGATTCTCGCCCTCCACAATAAAAAGCGGGAAAATCAGGTTAGCCGCGCTAACATGCGTTTCCTGCACCATCTGGCGGATAACTTCACTCTTACGGTTTCTTCTTGGTCGTTGTAGCATATAGCTTTTGGTTCATGGTTGATGGTTCATAGTAATACCAAGCAACCTCACATCAATATTTGTTCTTAATCGATGCCCAGTATATCACTATGATCTATGAACCATCAACTATGAACTATTTTATATTCCAAACACTGCCTCTGCCAGTCCAACTTCGTCGGGAGAGAAGGGCAGGGTATATTTTACGCCCATTTCATCAAACTTTTTACCGGTTGATTTGCCAATGGCTATCACCTTTTGCTGCGGTTCCAGCAGGTTATCGGCAAAGTAGGCTTCCACATTACTTGGGCTGGTAAATACCACCACATCGGCACCTGTTGGCTCTACACCCTCTTCCAGTACGGTTTCGTAAACGGGCAAGTCAATTATTTTTGTTTCGGCAGATAGGCCCTGCTGAATGCTCCTCATCGGGCTATCGGCACCCGGGAACAGGATGGTTGTTCCGTTTGCCAGTGCGGCAAAGTCGGCGGCTACATCTACAGTATCATTGCTTTCACCAACAAAATCTGCAAAGTGGCCATTGCGGCGCAGCATATCTTCGCTACCGGCACCCATTACCCCAAACTTTATTTTTTTAGGGAATTGCGGTGATAACTTAAAGAAGTACTCGACGGCGTTTTTACTGGTAAAAAACACCCAGTCGATATTTCTCATTATGTACGAATCAAATTTGGTGATAACCGGCACGGTGCGGATCAGCGAACGCGCCTCTATCTCTATCTTATGTTTTTCGAGCGCCTTGCGGAAATAACTTGTAGCCGATATATCTCTCGAGATAAAAACTTTCGACGGGAATTTTCTGTCCTTAGCAAAGCGGGCAACAATTTTCTCCGCAACACCATCAAGGGTTGCGCTCTCAATAAAGTAACGGTCGGGAAATTCATCTCCGGCTTCTGCCTTTGAGGTAAACACCTGGAATTTCCCATCATCCCTACGGCAATAAACACCTAAAGGCAAGTGGCAGCCGCCGCCAAACATTTTTAATACGCCGCGCTCCAAAGAAAGTTCTTCGGCAACATCCGGGTGGTTTAGTGCCTGCAAAGCCTCAAATAAATCGGTATTGCTTTCGCGGATCTGGATGGCTAATGCGCCCTGTGCCGGTGCTGGTATAAATTCGGTAGCGGTAAGTTCCTCTACGTGAAACTCGCTCAGGTCGATACCTAAACGGGTAACGCCTGCCTTTGCCAGCATAATGGCGTCGTACTTTTCGTCGCGTAGTTTACCTATCCGGGTAGGCACATTGCCCCGCAGTTCATCTATTTCCAGGTCGGGGCGCACGGCAAGCAATTGTGCTTTGCGCCTGTTTGATGATGTACCTACCAGGCCGCCAAACTTAACGGATAGCTTTTGGCGTACATCAACCACATCTTTCAAGATCAACAACAGTTCAGCCGGGTCTTCCCGTTCTGAAACTGCTGCGATAATGAGTCCCGGAGGGTTTTCTGTTGGCAGGTCCTTGTGCGAATGCACAGCCAGATCTATAGTACCTGCCAATAATTCTTCTTCTAATTCTTTAGTAAAAAAGCCCTTACCTTCCAGCTTATCAAAGCTGAGGTTAAGGATGCGGTCGCCCTGTGTTTTTATAATTTTAAGTTCGGCGGTAATGTTAATTGCGGCCAGGCTATCTTTTACAAAATTGGCCTGCCATAAAGCTAAATCGCTGCCACGTGTTCCTATTATTACTGTTCTGTCCAAGGGGATAAATTTTTACAGTACAAATTTAATTTTTTATGCACAGTAATATAGTATTAATTAAGGATATGAAAGTAGGCTGACTAATATTGTTAAGAATAGGCAAAAGGTAAATGTTATACGTTACGAAACTCCCAGTGCTTTCTATAATATTTCAAAAGTATATCAAGGTCCTGCGGCCGTATATTCAAAGGCTCAATCATCACCTTTTCTTTGCCTTTAGGGTGGGTGTAGTCTAATGTCGGCCTTGCACCCCTCCCTGTGTACTCACCGGATACACGTTCATCCGAAATTTTAGCCCAATCGTAAAAAGGTGTATTTGCAGTTTGGATACCTGCTGTATTGATGATTACCTGTGGTTTATTGTTTACAAGCCATCTCGCTTTTACAACTATTAAGCACAAGGGAACCAAACAAACTATCGTTCCTAATAAAACATGCCCAATAGCAAACCAAAATATTCCTATGCCAACAAATACGCATAGAAATAAAATACTGATGACGGCAAAATATTTAGAATAATAGATTTTAACCTCTGGTGGAATGGGATTTGATACAGTAATATTTGGAGTAAAAAGGCTCATATCATTACGTTAATTAAGCTAATAACGCAATTATTTGATAGAAAGAAAAGCTTAGTTATTATTGATCAATATATCCTTCGCCATGATCATGGGGACGCTGATATATTTTTTTTCCATGTAGTTGATCACCTTCTCCAGTATCTCGCGCGATTCTTTATCAAGGCTTTGTACCTCTTCGGCAAAAACGATATTAATAGCGCTATTGCGGATATCTTTAATTTTCTCCGGCACCTGGCGCATTGCCAGCTCAATTTTTCGCTGTTTAAGCATCACCAAATGCTCGGCAATGTTTTGCTCTATAATGGCTTCGGCATGTACCAGTTCCTGGTAACGCTCCTGCAGGTTTTTCTTGGCGATTTCGTTAAGGCTATGCACTTCTATAAAGTTCACATCAAATTGCTCCAGCACTTCCGGCGCGGTATCATTAGGGATAGCCAGGTCTACGATGGTTTTTTTATCGGTATCGCCGTTTAAAAGCGATGTGTAGATCTCTTTTGTAAGGATAGGCTCTACTGCAGATGTACAGGTGATGATGGCATCAAAGCCGCCTTTAAAATTCTTAAGCTCGTGAAGCTCATAAGCCTGGCCGCCAAGATCGTTAGCCAATTGCTGCGCTTTCGAGAGTGTGCGGTTAAAAACCGAGAAGTTTGAGAATTTATGTTTTTGAAGGTATTTAGAAATATTGCGGTTCGTTTCGCCGGCACCGATAATAAGGATACGGGCGTTAGCGCAAAGTTTTAGGTCTTTTAACTTACGGTAAGCTAATGACACTACCGAAATTGGATTTTTTGAAATATTGGTGTGGGTATAAACCTCTTTAGCTGCCTTTACCACGCACTCCATGGTTACACGCAGTTTATCGCCGGTTAGGCCAGCCCCGCGGCAATCTTCGTAAGCTTTGCGTAACTGGGCTAAAATTTCTTTCTCGCCAACTATCAGGCTTTCTAAAGAGCATGAGGTACGCAACAAATGGTTCATGGCGTCCTGCCCTTCGTAAATAGAAGCGGCATCAAGGAAAGTTGTGGTTGAGTGCGAACAAAGGCCAGTTTCTAAAGAAGAAAGAAACTCATGTGCAAAGGCCTTGTCAATAACTTGCGGGGTAGAAAACACAAATTCTACCCGATTACAGGTAGATAGGTAAAAGATCTCATCGATAGCAAAACGTGCTTTAACATCACGAAGCTTGTCGGTCAGGCTTTCCTGGCATAGCACCAATCGTCCCAATTCCTTCAGCTCAATGTGTTTATGTGTAAAAGCGATAACTTTTAAATACTTCAAAGCAGTTTTATATTTTGACCCAACAAAAGTAATATACCTTGTTAGATGCAGTGTCAATTATTTGTCATACAGGTGCATTTAGAATGATTATAAATAATGTGTTTTTATCAATAAAAAGCCATATTTTTACGATTATTCTTTCCAATCAATCGATTGAACAATTAAAAATGCGAATATTAAAAAACATCAGTCTTGTAATTTTGGTGGCCAGCTATGTTTTAGCCGGGGCCAATCACTTTATACATCCGCAGGGATATCTCCGCATCATTCCCTCGTATTTACCTGCCCCGGTGATCCTGAATTACCTGGCCGGTTTCTTCGAAGTTTTGCTCGCGCTAATGTTGATACGGCCAAAAACACGTAAGGTTGCCTCATATGGCATAATGCTTATGTTACTGGCGTTTATGCCGGTGCATATCACTATGCTTTTAAACGCCCCGCTAAAAGTGGGCGACCTTTGGGTTACCCCTGCAATTGCCTGGGTGCGGTTACTGTTGCAGCCAGTGCTGATGCTGTGGGCGTGGTGGCATAGGGAATAGTATCAAGTATATAGCATCGAGTAGTTAGACCACTGTACGCAATGGCATCCAAAATTTTGATACTTGCTACCAACTACTTGGTACCTTAATCCAAACATTACTCCCAAATCTCCGTTACAGGAAAATGGATCTGCAAAGCATCGAACTACGTACCCTGGAGGTACTGGACTACCAGGAATTAAAAAAATCAATGAAATCGGCCTACACCGATATGGAGGACGACCATTGGGATATGGCCTCTATTAAAAAGCTGATCAAGCTATTTCCCGACGGGCAAGTTTGTGTTACGGTTAATGGCGAGGTAGTAGGCTGCGCGTTGGCTATTATTGTAGATTATAATAAGTACGGTGACACCCACACCTACAAGCAAATTACCGGTAACGGCAGCTTTAAAACCCACGACGATAAGGGCGACGTACTATATGGTATCGAGGTTTTTATCCATCCAAAATACCGCGGTTTGCGCCTTGCACGCCGTTTGTATGATGCCCGAAAAGCCCTTTGCGAAAAACTGAACCTGAAAAGTATTATTGCCGGCGGCCGCATCCCTAATTACCAAAAAGTCCAGGCCGAACTCACGCCAAAGCAATACATCGATAAGGTAAAATATAAAGAGATCTTCGACCCTACACTTTCGTTCCAGCTATCTAATGATTTCCACGTGCGTAAGATCTTGCGTAATTATCTGCCCGAGGATGCCCGTTCAAAAGGTTTTGCTACGCTGATAGAATGGAATAACGTTTATTACGAAGAGATAAGCTCGGTCATCAACCAAAAAACGGTTGTGCGTATCGGGTTGGTGCAATGGCAAATGCGCCCCTACAACAACATCAGCGAGTTGATGAAACATGCGGAATATTTTGTTGACGCGGTGAGCGATTACCAGTCGGATTTTGTGCTGTTCCCGGAGTTATTTAATACGCCATTAATGGCCGAGTACAACCACATGGACGCGGCCAAAGCCATGCGCGAACTGGCTAAATTTACCGAACCTATTACCCAGGCCTTCTCTAAATTGGCGGTATCTTATAATGTAAATATCATATCAGGCAGTATGCCTTGTATCAAGGATGATTCCTTGTATAACGTTTCGTATCTATTCCGCCGCAACGGCAGTATGGAGGAAAGTGTGAAGCTGCACCCTACCCCGTCAGAAATCAATTCGTGGGGGATGCGCGGCGGCAGCGACCTTAAGGTATTTGATACCGATGCAGGCCGTATAGGTATCCTCATTTGTTATGATGTGGAGTTCCCGGAGTTATCACGCATCCTTGCCAGCCAGGATATGCAGATTCTGTTTGTGCCTTTCCTTACCGATACCCAAAATGGTTACAACCGCGTTAAATTTTGCGCCCAGGCACGTGCTGTTGAAAATGAATGTTACGTAGCCATTGCCGGCTGTGTAGGTAACCTGCCTAACGTAAATAACATGGATATCTCTTATGCTCAATCGGCCGTGTTTACGCCGTCAGATTTTGGTTTCCCTACAAATGGCATCCAGTCCGAAGCTACACCGAACAGCGAGATGATCGTTATTGCGGATGTGGACCTTTCGGTACTAAGCGCCCTGCACGAGTATGGCAGTGTGCAAAATTTAAAGGACAGGAGAACGGACCTTTACGGGATAACTTTTAACGGGAAGAAAGTATAAACAAGCCCAAATATGACAGTCGATACATAGATACATTTCTATCTATCTATAATATTATATACTTTTGCATTATCAAATCGATCATCACGTTATAAAAATGATCGGTTGAAAATAATGGACAATAAAAAAATAGAGAAAATATCACGGGCACTAAGCGACACCAGCCGGATAGCTATTTTACAGGAATTTAAAAAAAAGAAAGATTGCCTTTATTGCGCCGAAGTGAATGATCTGCTTGATCTTACACAGCCTTCGGTTTCGCATCACCTAAAGCAATTGGTTGATGCCGAACTTTTACTTCCCCAAAAAGAAGGCCGCAATCTTAAATACGTACTGAACCAGCAAGTACTTGACGAGTACATCGATTGCCTGAACAAACTTAAAGATTAGAGCGTTTTATCGAACCTCACTAAATACCACTTACATATATCGAAACATTTGAATACTTGAATATTAAAACACATGAAAAGATCAATTTACATATTAGCACTGGGAGCGTTTGGTATCATCACAACCGAATTTGGTGTCATTGGCATTTTACCCACTATTAGCCGCGAGTTTAAGGTATCTATTGATACGGCTGGTTGGTTATTAAGCGCTTTTGCACTAACTGTTGCTTTATCATCGCCGTTTATAACTGCCCTTACAACCAAAATAAACCGCAAATTTTTGCTATGCCTGGTATTGGGTGTGTTTATATTATCAAACTTGCTTTCTGCTTTTTCTCCAAACTTTACGATACTCATGATCGCCAGGATATTACCGGCATTTTTTCACCCTCTATTTTGGAATATATCTTTAGCTGTAGCATTTAAACAAGGGGGTGCTAAAGCTGTGTCAATAGTGATGACCGGGCTTAGCATCGCCACAGTATTGGGTGTCCCGCTTACCACATACGCTGCCGATTTTTTTCATAACTGGCAGGCATCCTTTTTTCTTACAAGCTTTATAAGCTCAATTGCCTTTTTGGGTTTGCTATTTTTTGTACCTTCTATGCCTGGTAATAAAGATAAAGCGGCAGAAAGCCAACTATACGTGCTAAAGGACACCAAGCTGTGGCTTAATCTTGTTTCAACTGTTCTTACCCTCGCTGCCATGTTTTCAAGTTACAGCTACCTGGCTGCATATCTCGAAAAAATCTCAGACATGAACGGTGCTCAAATCAGCATCATGCTGCTTTTGTTTGGCGGTATGGGTATTGCCGGTAATTGGCTAATGGGGATTGCTCTTGGTAAAAATGTAATATTGGCCAGCAGGTTCTTTTTTATCCTGTTGATAGCCATGCAATTATTAGCCTATTATTTTGGCAGCATTTTTATACCCATGGTATTTATTGTTGCTTTTTGGGGTATGATACATACCGGTGGTTTTTTAGTCCCTAATATCCGCACTACCCAAAGTGTACCACATAGTTCATTAGAATTTGTAAACAGCCTGCTCACTTCATGTTACAACATCGGCATATCTGTGGGTGCTTTACTGGGCGGCTTTGTCATCGCAAAATACGGCATTCATGAAATAATCTGGATGGCTATACCCCTATTGCTGTTGGCCTTTGGCTTAAGCTTTTTTACCGGCGCTAAAACGCAAAAAAACGACAAGGACAACGCTGATAAAATAGTTGTACAAGAACCTGTTCCTTCTGTTGTTGGCGAATAACAGCTAATCAATACAGTAGTAATGCCCGTTATCCTAAATATAAAGGGGCATTACTATTTGTACTTGCTACATTTCGCATCAAAAGCCGTAATTTTCGGGCCATGATCGTTAAGCAACATTATACCATCCCCGGCGCTAAAGGCCGTGGTATGGCGGCCGATATAACCTATGATACGCTGCACCCTTATGCGCCGCTGGTGATCTTTGCCCATGGCATCAGGGGGTTTAAGGATTGGGGCGCGCATAACCTGGTTGCCAACTATTTTGCAGAAAATGGTTTCCGTTTCCTCAAATTCAACTTTTCGCATAACGGCACTACGGCAGATAAGCCTACCGAATTTGCCGACCTGATAGCCTTTAGCGATAACACTTTTTCTTTTGAGCTGGAAGACCTGAAATCGGTAATAGATTTCGCCTGCGGCGGCTCGGCCATTCCGCGTGTGAAAAGCGTGTATGTTATTGGCCATAGCCTGGGTGGTGGCATCAGCATTGTAAAAACAGCCGAGGATAAACGGATAGCAAAACTGGTTACCATGGCCGCCATCTCCAGCTTCCATAACCTTTGGCCGAAGGATGCCGAAAAACAATGGCGTTTACAGGGCGTCATGTATATGAAAAACTCGCGCACCGGCCAAAACATGCCCTACAAATCGTCATTGTTAAAAGATCTGGATGACAACCCTACAAGGTTGGATATCCCGCTAAGGGCATCAGAAATAACCCAACCCTGGCTAATTATACATGGTGATGCCGATACCAGCGTGCCTCTTAGCCATGCCGAACTTTTGTACGGAGCGCAGCCACTTGCACAGTTGGTAGTGATACCCACTGCCGATCACGTTTTTAACGCGTCGGAGCCATATCAATCAGCAGAACTCCCTGCACAATTATCGACATTTTGTGATGCTGCCATCAACTTTTTTAAGATATAATTGCTGTTACAGCCATCTGTAAGCAATCTTTCATCGTTATATAATTAAAATAGCACCACAAGTTTTATAATTGTTTATGAGTTTAGCCGGAGCAAAAAAACAGGGACGTAAATTTTTAAATCCTATACCCACCGAAGAAGCCGGTTTAGGCGTAATGATCCCTATACTACGGGAATACATTAATAACAAGGCCGAAAACGTCCCAAAAATAACGATAACCGGCCCTAAAACGGATTTAGCTATTTACCAAACGCCACCTGCAAGCGGCCTACGAATAACGTGGGTTGGGCACAGTAGTTTGCTGATAGAGGTTGATGGCATCCGTATTTTAACTGATCCGGTTTGGAGCCAGCGGGTATCTTTCTCGCAGGCATTTGGGCCTAAAAGGTTTTTCCAGCCACCGATAGCACTCGAAGACTTGCCGCCATTAGATGTGGTGATCGTATCGCATGATCATTACGACCACCTGGATAAAGCCACCATTAAATTCTTTGCTGGCAAGCCCATCCGGTTCATCACCCCTATAGGTGTTTGCAAATATCTCGAAGATTGGGGTATCCTCAAAAACTATATCCACGAGGTGGATTGGGGCGATAGCGTGATGATAGGTGACTGCAACATTACGGCTACACCATCAAGGCATTTTTCGGGCCGTGGTATCATCAACCGCAACGAAACACTTTGGGCATCATGGGTGATAAAAGGGCCACAGCATAACATATTTTTCGGTGCCGATTCAGGTTGGTTCCCGGGGTTCGCCGAGATAGGCGAAGCCTTCGGCCCGTTCGATCTTACCATGTTAGAGATAGGTGCTTACGGTACGAATTGGCCGGATATCCACATGGGGCCGGATAATGCCACCAACGCCCACCTTGCCCTTAAAGGCAAACTGATGATGCCTTTACACTGGGCCACTTTTAACCTGGCCCCACACGCCTGGTTTGAACCCGGCGAACGGTTGGTGAAGTTTGGCGAAGAAAAAAATATTAACCTATTTATCCCCCAGCCCGGTAAACCTACCGAGGTAAAAGGCCCATATAATTCGGAATGGTGGAAACCATTTATGAGTAAATAACTTAAATTGCATCATGAAAACACCGACATCGTTTTATCAAGTTTTGTTTATACTGATGCTGTGTGCGTTGGCATCGCAGGCGCAAACTGTGATACCACTTTGGGCCAAAGGTGCCCCCGGCTTCGAGAACCGCCGCAATGAGCCCGAACAGGCTAAGGATTACTGGGTAAAAAATATCCACAATCCGTCACTCACCGTTTATTTGCCACCTGCAGGCAAAGCAAATGGCGCTGCCGTAATTGTATGCCCCGGTGGCGGCCACCGCCTGTTGGTATTTAATTCCGAAGGCGTTGCACCTGCCAAGTTCTACAATGATTTGGGCGTAACCGTTTTTGTATTGAAATACCGTTTAGGCAGGGATACATTGTCGCCATACAAAGTTGATATCCACCCCAAACAAGATGCTTACCGTGCTATGCGCCTGGTTCGCAGCCGCGCCGCGGAGTTTAATATAGATAGCAACCGGATCGGCATGATGGGCTTCTCGGCAGGTGGCGAGGTGGTGGATATGGTTGCTTTTGGCGGCTGGCAGGGCGACCCGAAAGCCGTTGATAAGATAGATCGTGCCAGCGCCAAGCCCAATTTTATTGTACAGGTTTATCCGGGCCCGGGCTTTGTACCAGAGAAGATCCCGGCGGATGCGCCACCCGCTTTTTTGGTTGCCGCTAACGATGATGCCTGCTGCTCGTTACCCATTATCCAACTGCTGCAACGTTATCGCGAAGCAAAAGTACCTGTAGAAATGCATATGTACGCGCGCGGTGACCATGCCTTTAATATGGGCACCAATCGCAAATTAAAATCCATCAATAACTGGCCGCAACGCCTGGCCGACTGGCTGGAGGATAGTAACATTTTGAAACCCGAACGAAAGAAGGTAATGCATTAATATTTGTTTATCGCAAAAGCGCCAAGGGTAGCTCCTCTGGAGCAAAAGACACTTTGCTTATGTTTCTACAAAGCGGTAGCCCCGATGGGGCATCTTTAAAATATTCATCAACGCGTTAATGCAACCACAGCAATCCCCCCGTGTCCCGTAGGGACTAACGCTTTGTAGCAACAAACCAAATCAGTTTTGCGTGCCGTAGGTACGCAACATATATGGCATATAAATGATCAATCTGTAGAAACGTATTGTCACCTTTAACGTTATTACTAAAAGGAGATACAGCAATGGCAAACTTCCAGGATATTATAGCTTCAGATAAACCCGTGTTAGTAGATTTTGCTGCCGAGTGGTGTGGCCCGTGTAAAATGATGCCGCCAATTTTAAAGCAGGTTAAGGATGCCCTTGGCGATAAGGTCACCATTATTAAAATAGATATCGATAAAAACCCGGCGGCGGCAAATGCCTACCGTGTACAAAGCGTACCCACCCTCATGATCTTCCAGAACGGTGAAAGCAAATGGCGCCAAAGCGGTGTAATGCAGGCCAACCAGTTACAGCAGGTTATTCAGCAGTATATAAAATAGCTATCCTACAAATAACTTAGCCACCACTGCTTGTGGGTTTTCTTGTAATTGGAAAACCATTTACACGGGTAATATAGGCTAAGTATGATACACAGCCAAATCAAATACACCCATCCCAAACTAAACCCAAAACCCGGTGGTGTAAACAGAAAAGGCGCATTGGGCGTTTCAATTTGCGAGGTTTTATAGCCTTGTACAAAGAATACGATCATTGTAAGTATCCTGATGAGGTAGAAATGACATACGTAGTAAAAGAAGGGCACGCTGCCGTAAACTTTAAAAAAGCCAGCCAGTTTCCCCATCGCGTTTTCAGTAAAGGCCAGTACCAGCAGTGCTACGGATAGCGTAAGCAAGCAATAATCTAACGATGCCGGGTATTTGCTCACATTAATGAACGATAGGAATGTGTAAACACCCGTTTGATGTACCGACCATGGCGCCGGGTCGCCGTAGATATTTACCAGTCGCAAGGCTAAAAATAACAAGAACATTAAGGCAGAGCAAATGAGCAACATTCCTTTCCGGTTCTTGGGTTTATATTTGGCTTGGTACAAACTACCAAAGGCATAACCCAAAAGCATGACCCCTGTCCATGGGATAACGGCGTAAAGTGCAAATACGATGTGTGTTTTATCAAGCGGGAGTACTGTTCCGCGGGCTGTAAAAAATAGTTTCATCAGCACGTCTTCGGCACTATTGGGTGTTAGTTTTAGGTTGTTGAGCATATCGTGCCCTATAATGATAATTAAGCCTATCGCTCCAATAACACGCAAGGGCAAACGCACCATCAGCCCGAGCAATATCATACTTAGCCCTATAGCCCATATTACTTGCAGCCCTATTACATTATAGAATGGATTTAGCGTAAGCGCGAGTGTGATAATTGCAACCTCTACAAATAAAAGCCAAATGCCACGTTTGATGAGGAAGCTACTTAATTCGCTTTTTGTGCGGCGCGTGCCGGCAAGGTATGCCGATAACCCGCTCAGGAATACAAAAGTTGGCGCGCAAAAGTGCGTTATCCAACGAGTGAAAAACAGCAGCGGGGTTGTGGTTGCAAGGTTGGTTGGGTCGCTGGTGGCGCCTGCTAAGTGGAAATAGTCGCGGGTATGGTCTATCGCCATGATCAGCATAATTACACCGCGAAGAATGTCTATAGACTGGATGCGTTGTTTAGTTGCTACGGTTGCAGGCATTGTGGTTATTATCAGGTTTTTAACGACCTGAAATTAATGATAATTATTGTTGAATAAAAGTATAGGTAGGATTATTGAAGCGTAGATAGTGTTCACGTTCACGGTGCAAACACGAGCATCATTTCCATGAACACGCTGATAATCAACAATCTAATTTTTAGTCTTGCCTAAAAATTACACTATTAGACTGATAATCAGATAATTAACTTTTAGATGAGTAATTATTTCGTTTCTGCTACGGGTGCTTCCTGTTTAGCGGCTGGTTTGCGTAAATAAAGCCACGATAATAGACACAGGCAAGGCAGGCCTAACAAAAAACCACCCACTACATCGGTAAACCAATGCGCGCCCAGGTAAATGCGCGAGAAAGGGATGCTAAATATTAAAAAAATACTCAGCAAACCAACAGCATATCTAATCAACCGCGGGATACGCTCTAACTGAAACATCAACAGGATCATAAAGCCAAAAAACACCACATAAAATAATACATGCCCACTGGGGAAGCTTTGCTGGGTGGTTTCATACAAGATCTTGACAAGATCTTTTGAAGGCCGTGGCCTGTTAACCAATGCTTTTACAAGCGTACTTATCAATCCGGTTAAACCCGTTGCCAGCACAAACGCGGCTGCTTTTTTATATTTATACAAGAAAAACAGCAGGCTGGTACCCAATACTAATATCACCGATTCGGGCATGTAACCCGGCGTGCTTATCAGGTACATCAACTTATCAAAAAAAACATTGTGGTGCTCCTGGATCTCTTCCGAAACCTTTAGATCAATGGGCATAGACGGGTACATCGCCACCAAAACAGATAAGCATATGAACCCTACGGTGATAAGGGCAAGTACTAACAGCAGTATCTTTTGCCTGCGTATATTCATTAATTTAGATAAGATCTTTTACATGTTTATAGTTGGCTTTAATGGTATCTACCACCTCATCCATGCGTCCGTTCAGCATTAGTTTGGTCATGGATAATGCCATACCTTTTACCTGCCCCAATTCTATTTTTGGCGGCATGGCCAATGCGTTAGGGTCTGTAAATATATTTATTAAGGCCGGGCCTTTGTATATTAACGCTTCAATTAATGCCTGCCTGGCCTCTTCAGGGTCTTTTACGGTGATACCTTTTATGCCCATGGCCTTAGCAACCATCGCGAAATCGGGATTGTGCATTTCGGTTTGCCAATCGGGCAGGCCTGCAACCTCCATCTCCAGTTTCACCATCCCTAACGATCTGTTGTTGAATACGATGATCTTTATTGGCAGGTTGTATTGTGTAATGGTAGCCAGATCGCCCATTAACATAGATAAGCCTCCATCGCCACACAAAGCAATAACCTGCCGGTTCGGGAACGCCAAAGCGGCGCCAATAGCCTGCGGCATCGCGTTAGCCATCGAACCGTGGTTGAACGAGCCTATCATCTTGCGTTTGCCCGTAGCATTGATATAACGCGAACCCCACACGCATGACATGCCGGTATCTACCGTAAAAATGGCATCGCCGGTAGCTAACTCATCTATTAGGCTGGCAATATATTCTGGATGGATATTTTCTTTTTTGCCGGTATCTTTTACGTAGATCTTCATGTTCTCCTTCACATGCCCGTAAAACTCCAACTGTGCTTTCAGGAAGCTATCATCATCGTGCTGTGCTACCTGTGGTAACAGGGCGCCTAAAGTATCTTTAACAGATCCACTTAAACCCACATCAACCTTAGCACGTCGGCCAATGCGTTCGGGTTTAATATCTACCTGCACAATTTTGCAATCGGTAGGCATAAATGGCGTGTAAGGGAAATCGGTACCTAACAATATCAGCAAATCGCTCTCATGCATGCTGTGATATGCCGAAGGCAGGCCAAGCAGGCCCGTCATCCCCACTTCGTTAGGGTTATCATACTGGATATCCATTTTAGAGCGGAAAGAATACGCTACAGGCGCGTTAAGCTTCTGCGATATGGCAACAACCTCAGCATGCGCATCAGCGGCACCTATCCCACAAAATATGGTGATTTTTTTATGCTGATTAACCAGCGCGGCAAGCTTGGCAATATCTTCATCATTAGGGCGGGTTACTGCAACAGGGTCAAAATTTTGGGTAGATGTAGTGATCTCTTCGGCATCCATGCTGGTCAGATCACCGGGGACACCAATTACGGATACTCCTTTACGGTGCAAGGCAGCCTGTATGCCCCCCTGTAGCATCCGCGGGAACTGCTTTGGCGTGGTGGCCACATGGTTATAGTAGCTGCAATCATCAAATAGCTTAATAGTATTAGTTTCCTGGAAATATTCGGTACCATACTCAAAGCTGGGAACGGTTGACGCTATGGCGATAACCGGCGCGCCCGAACGGTGCGCGTCATACAAACCATTTATCAAGTGTACGTGGCCGGGCCCGCTGCTGCCTGCGCAACAGGCTAAGTTACCTGTAAGCTGCGCTTCTGCACCCGCCGCATACGCGCCTGCTTCCTCGTGGCGCACATGCACCCATTGGATGCTTCCCTCGCGCCTTACGGCATCGTTCACTTCATTTAAGCTATCACCTGTTACCGCGTATATCCTTTTGATACCCGCGTTTACCAGCATTTCAACCATTTGGTCTGCTACGTTCATAGTACGTTTTTATATTATACTATTTAAACCCAATTAGTAGCCGGGGGTTTTAAAATTCAGCAAAACGTTGTGCACAAAAAAAGCCCCCCGAAATTCGGGAGGCTTTATATACTTTAAGCTGAATAATTAATTATACGCCTTTTTCAGCATTTTCTTCCTTGTCGTCAGCTGCAGGAGCTTCGGTAGCAGGAGTTTCTTCAACAGCCGGTGCAGCTTCAGCTACAGGGGCAACAGTTTCTGTTGCGGCAGCCGCAGGCTCAGCTTTTGCTTTAGAAGCACCACCACGTCTACGTGTTGTTTTCTTCTCAGCTTTAGCGTCAACGTCTTTACCGTAAACAGTGTTGTAGTCAACCAATTCTATGATCGCCATTTCAGCGTTATCACCTAAACGGTTCTCTAACTTAACGATACGAGTGTAACCACCCGGGCGGTTAGCTATTTTCTCAGCAATTTCACGGAACAGGATGTTCACAGTGTCTTTGTCTTGTAAGTAGCTAAATACGGTACGACGAGAGTGCGTAGTATCGTTTTTTGATTTAGTTAAAAGTGGCTCAACATAACCGCGCAATGCTTTTGCTTTTGCCAATGTTGTTGTAATACGCTTGTGTAGAATAAGCGAAGACGCCATGTTAGCCATCATCGCTTTGCGGTGGCTGTCTGTACGACCTAAGTGATTTACTTTTCTTCCGTGTCTCATTTGTTTGTTAATTTGTGCACGTGCATACCGTCAGGCGAACTTAATCAAGCCATCGGAATTATGCCCTCGCTTATTGTTATTAGATTTAAGATAACAGATGTGAGATTTGAGACATAAGACCAAAAATCTCACATCTTTTATCTCACATCTTTTATCTAATATTATTCTTCGTCTAACTTAAATTTAGACAAGTTCATACCAAAAGATAAACCTTTTGATTTAACCAGGTCCTGAATTTCAGTTAATGATTTTTTACCGAAGTTCCTGAATTTTAACATATCAGCAACATCGTAAGAAACCAGGTCTGCAAGGCTACGGATATCAGCAGCTTTTAAGCAGTTAAGCGCGCGAACTGAAAGGTCAAGATCAACCAATTCGGTTTTAAGGATCTTACGCATGTGTAAAATTTCCTCGTCAACTTCTTTAGTTTCTTCTTTAGCCTGCGCTTCAAGCATCATGTTCTCATCAGAGAACAGCATGAAGTGCTGGATAAGGATCTTAGCCGCCTGCTTTAATGCATCTTCAGGGTGGATAGAACCATCTGTAGATATATCAAGGATCAGTTTCTCGTAATCTGTTTTTTGCTCAACACGATAGTTTTCTAAAGTGTATTTTACATTTTTGATAGGTGTAAAGATAGAGTCGATAGCTATCACACCTACGTTAGCATCAGGATTTTTGTTTTCCTCGTTGCTGATGTAACCACGGCCTTTAGCAACCGTAAGCTCAACTTCAAGCGTTACTGATGAATCCATGTTACAAATAACAAGATCAGGGTTCAATACTGTAAAGTTGTTTGAAAACTTAGTAATGTCACCTGCAGAAAAAGCATCCTGGCCGTTAATGATCACAAATACTTTCTCATTATCGCCCGATTCACCTGTTTTTTTGAAACGTACTTGTTTCAAGTTAAGTATGATCTCGGTTACATCTTCAACCACACCTTTGATGGTCGAAAACTCATGCGTTACACCAGAAAAACGTACTGATGTAATAGCATAACCTTCTAATGAAGAAAGTAAGATACGACGCAGAGCATTACCAATGGTTACACCGAAGCCTGGTTCTAACGGACGAAACTCAAACGTGCCATCAAAATCATTTGATTTCTGCATGATAACCTTGTCTGGTTTTTGAAATGCTAAAATTGCCATTTATATCTTTTGTTTATTGTTAACTAATTTGAATTGATTTTAACCACGAAAATGATTGACATAATATGCCAACCACTTCCCGGATAATTATCGTTATTATTTTGAATATAACTCGACGATTAGGTTCTCCTTGATGTTCTCAGGGATCTCATCGCGGTTAGGGTAGTTTAAGAACTTACCTGATAATTCATCAGCGTTCCATTCTAACCAGCTATATTTATTTACTTTACGGCCAGCTACTGAATTAGTAATGCTTTCAAGTGTTTTTGATTTTTCGCGCACTGCTATAACGTCACCAGCTCTTAATGCATAAGAAGCGATGTTTACAACGTTACCGTTAACAGTGATGTGTTTGTGGCCTACCAGTTGGCGTGCACCAGAACGTGTAGGAGCAATACCTAAACGGTAAACTGCATTATCTAAACGTGCTTCTAAGAACTTTAACAAGTTCTCGCCTGTGATACCTTCTTTTGCAGATGCAGTGTGGAATAAGTTTTCGAACTGACGCTCTAATACACCGTAAGTGTATTTAACTTTTTGTTTTTCCATTAACTGTACCGCGTACTCAGATTGCTTTCCTCTTCTTTTAGAAGCACCATGCATACCTGGACCGTAGTTTTTTCTTTCTAACGCTTTGTCCGGACCGAAGATCGGCTCGCGGAACCTACGCGCAATTTTTGATTTGGGGCCTGTATATCTTGCCATTATTTGTGTGTTTTAAAGTATCAAACAGCCCGCAGCTGTCGAATCTTAGCTTTAAAAATTTAGTTAATTAAACTCTTCTACGTTTAGACGGACGGCAACCATTGTGTGGAAGCGGTGTAATGTCTTTTATAGTAGTTACTTCGATACCTGTTGTTTGCAGTGTACGGATAGCAGACTCGCGGCCTGAACCCGGACCTTTAACAAACACCTCTACTTTGCGCAGACCTAAGTCGTAAGCAACTTTACCGCAATCGGCAGCAGCCTGACCGGCAGCGTATGGGGTATTCTTTTTAGAACCTTTAAAACCCATTTTACCTGCAGACGACCATGATACAGCTTGCCCGCTTTTGTTGGTAAGGGTGATAATGATATTGTTAAAAGTTGCGTTGATATGTGCTTCGCCTACCGACTCAACAATAACAACGCGCTTTTTGGTAACTTTTTTGCTTTTCGCCATTTTCTTAATTATTGAATTAATGAATTACGGAGTTATATCTTAAACTCGGACCCACTAACCGTTTTTTATAATTTTATATTCCTGGTAAGCTTAAAGTATCAACTACTCACCGCTCACCAATCAACTATTTACTATTTAGTAGCTTTCTTTTTGTTAGCAACTGTTTTACGTTTTCCTTTACGGGTACGTGAGTTGTTTTTGGTGCGTTGGCCACGTAGAGGTAAACCTTTACGGTGACGGGTACCACGGTAGCAACCGATATCCATTAAACGTTTGATGTTAAGCTGAACTTCTGAACGTAGTGAACCTTCAACTTTGATTTTATCGTTGATGATGGTACGGATAGCAGTTAACTGATCATCATTCCAATCCTGAACTTTGATGTTAACATCTATACCTGCTTCAGTAAGTATGTTTTTAGCGGTTGTACGGCCTATACCGTAAATGTAGGTTAAACCTATCTCGCCTCTTTTATTTTTTGGTAAATCAATACCGGAGATCCTTGCCATATTTGTTTTTTGTTTTTAAGTAATACCGAACGGCGGGCCACCGTTGTGCGGCTAATTACAATTCCTTTTAATTATCCCTGACGCTGCTTAAACTTAGGGTTCTTTTTGTTTATCACATAAAGTTTCCCGTTACGGCGGATGATCTTACAATCAACACTGCGTTTTTTAATGGATGCTCTAACTTTCATCTCGTTTGTTATTTATATCTGTAGGTTATTCTTCCTTTTGTTAAATCATACGGGCTCATCTCTAATTTCACTCTGTCGCCAGGTAATATTTTGATATAGTGCATCCGCATTTTTCCGGATATGTGTGCAATAATCTCGTGGCCGTTTTCAAGTTCAACTCTAAACATAGCATTTGATAATGCTTCGCGAATTGTACCATCTTGCTCAATCGAGGATTGTTTTGCCATATTTTATTGATTATTACTTAATTATCCACCCCAAAACCGGGATGCAAAATTAATAAAAATTATTTACTTTTTATTCTTTTCTTCTAAAACTTTATCAATGTAATCAAACGTCGATAAAATGTCTGGTTTTCCCTTGCCAACAGCTACGGTATGCTCGTAATGTGCCGATGGTTTTTTATCTGCGGTTGATACCGTCCATCCATCGTCCCAAAACTTAACACCGGCGCGGCCTGCATTGATCATAGGCTCAATGGCAATTACCATTCCCTCCTCTAATTTAATGCCTGCACCACGTTTGCCATAGTTAGGTACTTCGGGCTTTTCATGTAAGCGTGTGCCTACACCGTGGCCTACCAGCTCTTTTACTACACCAAAGCCATTCTTCTCAGCGTGCTCCTGCACAGCGTAGCCTATATCGCCAATGCGCATACCTACAACAGCTTTTGCCACACCAAGGTCTAAACACTCGCGGGTAACGCGCATCAGTTTCTTAGTGGTTTCATCAACCTCGCCAATAGCGAAGGTAAAAGCAGAGTCGCCGTAGTACTTGTTCAATACAACGCCACAATCAACAGATACCAGGTCGCCCTCAACCAAAGCTTTTTTAGTAGGGAAACCGTGTACCACCTGGTCGTTAAGCGAAATGCATAATGAAAAAGGGAACCCGTTATAGTTCAAAAATGCCGGAACCCCTCCGTTGTCACGGATAAAGGTTTCGGCAAGTTTATTTAATTCTAAAGTAGTGATACCAGGGCCAATAACTTTCGCTATTTCGCCATGTGTTTTAGCAACAAGTAAAGAACTTTCTCTTATCAGTTCTATCTCTTCGACAGACTTATAGATGATCTTTGACATGTTTATTAGATAACCGGCGGGGTTGCACCCGAAGCTGTAGGGATACTTGCACGGCCTTTGATACGCCCTGTTTTCATCAACCCATCATAATGACGCATTAATAAATGGCTTTCAACCTGCTGTAAAGTATCTAACACTACACCCACAAGGATGATCAATGATGTACCGCCAAAAAACCTTGCAAAAATGCTGCTCACACCTACCAAACTGGCCAGGGCCGGGATGATAGCGATGATGGCTAAGAAAATAGAACCCGGTAAAGTTATTCTTGAAATAACCCCGTCGATATAATCGGCTGTAGATTTACCCGGTTTAACACCCGGAATAAAGCCACCGTTCTTTTTCATATCATCAGCCATCTGGTTAGGATTAACTGTAATAGCAGTGTAGAAGTAAGTGAATAGTATAATTAATATACCAAACGTTACATTATGCTGCCATGAGTTATAGTTTGATAATGCTATTAACAAACCGTTTGAACTTGCGTTAGGGAAAAACTGGCCAACTGTTGCCGGGATAAACATCAATGCCTGCGCAAAAATGATAGGCATTACGCCAGCGGCATTTACCTTTAATGGTATATACTGGCGCACACCACCATATTGTTTGTTACCCACAATACGTTTTGCGTATTGTACTGCAATTTTACGTGTACCTTGTACTATTAATATGGTAAACATTACCACACCAAGCAGTGCCACAATCTCCACAATGAAGGTAATTAAACCGCCGGCATCGTTTGTACGAGAGTCAAACTCTACAACAACCGCGCTTGGCAGCTGGGCAATAATACCCGTCATGATGATCAATGAGATACCGTTGCCAATACCTTTATCGGTAATTTTTTCACCCAACCACATTACAAATAACGTACCTGCAGTTAATACACAAACATTAAGTATAGTAAACAACGGGTTAGCTATAGACATGGCATCGGGCTGCACCTGTGATTTCAAATAACCAATAGCTTGCAACGCTGTAATACCTATTGTTAAGTAACGTGTCCACTGGTTAATTTTATTACGGCCGCTTTCGCCTTCTTTTTGCAATTTAATAAAGTATGGTACCGCGATACCTAATAATTGCACCACAATTGAAGCAGAGATGTAAGGCATAACACCTAATGCCAAAATAGACGAACGTGAGAACGATCCTCCGGCAAACATGTTTAACAAGCCTACAAGCCCCTCTTTACTTTGTGCAGCATTAAGTGATGCCGCTTTTACGCCAGGCAAAACAATATACGAGCCAACACGATATATCAAAAGAAATAAGAGTGTGTTTATAATACGCACTCTTAGATCTTCAATTTTCCAGATATTGGATAATGTGGTGAAAAATTTCTTCATCGAAATTATAACTTTACAATAGTTCCGCCGGCTGCTTCAATAGCTTTTTGTGCAGTAGCAGTAAATGCGTGTGCTTTAACCTCTAATTTAGCTTTCAATTCGCCACGGCCAAGGATTTTCACCAAGTCGTTACGAGAAGCTAAACCGTGCTCTTTCAAGATATCGAAATCTACTGTTACCAGTGAAAATTTCTCAACCAATTGTTGCAACACATCAAGGTTTACACCTGTGTATTCAACACGGTTAGGGTTTTTAAAACCAACCTTAGGCACACGGCGTTGCAATGGCATCTGGCCACCTTCAAAACCCACCTTGGTAGATGTACCTGAACGTGAACCGGCACCTTTATGGCCACGGGTTGATGTACCGCCACGGCCAGAACCTGTACCACGGCCAATTCTTTTTCTATTTTTAGTAGAACCTTCTGCAGGTTTAAGATTACTTAAATTCATGATATTAAATATTTTCTACTGCTACCAGGTGGTTAACTTTTCTAACCATACCTATAATAGCCGCAGTGGCTTCAACTTCCACGCTGTGGTTAATTTTTTTAAGGCCTAATGCCTCAACGGTTTTCTTTTGGCGCTCGCTTCTGTCGATAACGCTTTTAATTTGTGTTATTTTAATTTTCGACATGACTGATTATCCGTTAAATACTTTACCTAAACTAATACCGCGTTGTTGCGCTACAGTAACTGCATCACGTAATTGTGATAATGCAGATACGGTTGCTTTAACCACGTTGTGCGGGTTTGATGATCCTTTTGATTTTGCCAATACATTGTGTATACCGGCACTCTCTAATACTGCACGCATTGCACCACCAGCTATTACACCAGTACCGTTTGCAGCAGGTTTTAAGAATACAAAACCACCGCTGAATTTACCTATTTGCTCATGAGGGATAGTGTTGTTGATAATTGGAACTTTTACCAAGTTCTTTTTAGCATCATCAATACCTTTGGCAATAGCTTCGGTAACCTCTTTCGCTTTACCTAAACCGTAACCTACAACACCGTTCTCGTCACCTACTACCACAATGGCAGAAAAACTGAATGTACGGCCACCTTTGGTTACTTTGGCTACACGTTGTATGCTCACCAGGCGATCTTTTAATTCGATCTCGCTGGTTTTTACTCTTTTTATGTTGATTGTTGACATTTCCTGTTTCGATTAAAAGTTTAAACCACCTTCACGTGCACCTTCGGCCAATGATTTAATACGGCCGTGATACAGGTATCCATTCCTGTCAAACACTACATCTTTAATACCTGCGGCAATAGCTTTTTCGGCTACTAATTTACCTACGGCAGTAGATTGGTCTGATTTGGTTGTACCACTTGCAACAAAATCTTTTGATAATGATGAAGCTGATACAATAGTTTTACCAGTAACATCGTCAATAATTTGTGCGTAGATGCCTTTGTTGCTTCTGAATACAGATAAACGTGGGCGTGCTGTTGATCCTGAAAGGCGTTTTCTGATGCCTTTTTTAATCCTGTCTCTTCTTGATAATTTCATGACGATTATTTTTTAGATGCTGATTTACCTGCTTTTCTTCTCAATATTTCGCCAACAAACTTGATACCTTTACCTTTGTAAGGCTCCGGAGTACGTAACGAACGAATTTTCGCCGCAACTTGTCCAATCAATTGTTTATCGTTTGATTCCAGGATGATGGTTGGGTTTTTACCCTTCTCAGCAGTGGTTGAAACTTTAATTTCTACTGGTAATTGAAACACATAGTGGTGAGAATAACCCAACACAAGGTCTAATGTATTGCCGGTGTTAGTTGCGCGGTAACCCACACCTACTAATTCCTGCTCAATTTTGTAACCGGTAGTTACACCAATAACCATGTTATTTAAAAGCGAACGGTATAAACCGTGTAGCGCTTTGTGACGTTTTTGATCTGAAGGGCGTTTTACTAATAACTCGCCGCCTTCTTGCTCAATGATGATATCTCTATCAACTGCCTGTTGCAATTCACCTTTTGGGCCTTTAACAGTAACAACATTATCTGCTGATACGGTAACGGTAACACCGCCGGTAATTGCAATAGGTGCTTTTCCTATTCTTGACATTGCTTAATTTCCTCCTATTAATAAACGTAGCATAAAACTTCGCCACCCACATTTTGTGTACGAGCTTCTTTGTCGGTCATTACACCTCTCGAAGTCGATAAGATAGCGATACCTAAACCATTTAATACGCGTGGTAAGTTGTCTGTACCTGCGTATTTCCTCAAACCTGGTTTACTAATACGTGAAATGCTGCGGATAGCAGGGATCTTAGTTATAGGGTGGTACTTCAAAGCAACTTTAATAGTGCCTTGAGGGCCGTTATCCTCAAACTTGTAATTAGCAATGTAACCTTTTTCGAAAAGCACTTTAGTGATTTCCTTTTTCAGATTTGATGCAGGAATTTCAACAACCCTATGGTTGGCTTTAATAGCATTCCTTACTCTTGTAAGATAATCTGCGATTGGATCTGTATTCATTATTGTTGTTTATGATAGTGGTTTCAACCCCGGTAACATCCCGGGCGACCTTCTATCGGTTAATTCATTATAAAATTTCGAGCCGCGAAAATACAAAAAAATTCAAAACATATTGTACTATGTTTTGAATTTCAGTTCAAGGCCGATATTTTGCTTACCAGCTTGCCTTTTTAATACCTGGTATTTTACCAGCTAATGCCATATCACGGAATGTAACACGTGATATACCAAACTGGCGCATATAACCACGGGGGCGGCCGGTTAATTTGCAACGGTTATGTAATTTAACCGGTGATGAAGCTTTAGGCAATTTGTCTAAACCTATGTAATCGCCGGCTGCTTTTAACGCTGCTCTTTTTTCAGCAAATTTTGCTACTAATTTGGCACGTTTTACTTCACGAGCCTTTACGCCTTCTTTAGCCATTGTTAATTGGTGTTTGATTTTTAAATGGTAAACCAAATTGTTTCAGTAACTCCAATGCTTCAACATCGTTAGTTGCCGAGGTTACAAAGGTAATATCCATACCCTGGATCTTGTTGATCTTGTCAATGTTGATCTCCGGGAAGATAATTTGCTCTGATATACCTAATGTATAGTTTCCGCGGCCGTCAAAACCTTTGTCGTTGATACCTTTAAAGTCACGGATACGTGGCAGGGCAACAGCAATTAAGCGGTCTAAGAACTCATACATCGTGTTATCACGTAAAGTTACACGTACACCTATTGGCATACCTTTACGTAATTTAAAGTTTGAGATATCCTTTTTAGATTTTGATGCAACAGCTTGCTGGCCGGTAATGGTGGTTAACTCGGTGATAGTGTTCTCGATAAGTTTTTTATCGGTAGTAGCACCGCCAACACCCTGGTTGATAGCAATTTTTTGCAATTTAGGAACCTGCATTACGCTTTTGTAGGCAAACTTGTCCTTAAGCGCTGTGCGGATATCTTCCTTATATTTTGTTTTTAATCTTGGTACGTAAGTCATTACTTAATTTCCTCCCCTGATTTTTTTGATACTCTAACCAATTTGCCGGCATCGTTTAATTTACGGCCTACACGGGTTGTTTTACCTGTTGATGGTTCAACCAGTGCCAGGTTAGATATATGTATAGCAGCTTCCTGCTTTACAATACCGCCGTTAGGGTTGGCTGCATTAGGCTTAGTGTGTTTTGATACCATGTTGGCACCTTCTACTATAGCCCTGTGTTTTTCAATGATAACTTCAACTATTTTACCTTGTGATCCTTTTGAATCTCCGGCTATAACCTTTACTAAATCGCCCTTGCGGATCTTTAATTTAGCTGGTTTTGTGTTTTTCTTTTCCATATTACAATACCTCCGGTGCTAATGATACAATTTTCATAAATTGTTTTTCACGTAATTCTCTGGCAACAGGGCCAAAGATACGTGTGCCCCTTGGCTCATCCTGGTTGTTTAACAAAACGGCTGCGTTATCGTCAAAGCGGATATATGAACCATCTTTCCTGCGTATCTCTTTCTTGGTTCTAACCACTACTGCTTTAGATACAGTACCCTTTTTAACGTTACCTGATGGTAAAGCGCTTTTTACGGTAACTACTATCTTATCGCCAATAGAAGCATATCTTTTACCTGTACCACCTAATACGCGTATCACTAAAACTTCTTTAGCTCCGCTGTTATCGGCTACATTTAATCTTGATTCCTGTTGTACCATCTTATTTAGCCCTCTCTATAATTTGAACTAATCTCCAGTTTTTGTTTTTGCTCAACGGACGGGTTTCCATAATCAATACGGTATCGCCAACACCACAGGTGTTTGCTTCGTCATGAGCCATAAATTTGGTAGTCTTCTTTACGAATTTACCATAGATGGGGTGCTTCACCTTCCGCTCTACAGCAACCACAATAGACTTTTCCATCTTATTGCTTACTACCAGGCCGGTACGTGTTTTTCTTAAATTTCTTTCCATTGTTTTCCGACGCTTAAAAATTAATTCTGTTCAGAAGCTGACGCCGCCTTGCGTTTTGTTAGTTCAGTAGTTAAACGAGCAATATCCTTACGCACTTTAGTAATGCGGGTTGGGTTCTCAATAGCCGAAACCGCGTGTGCAAATTTCAGTTTAGTAAGAGTTGATTTTTCCTCGCCCAGTCTTGCTGACAATTCTTCGGTTGTAAGCTCTAAAATTTCTGAGTTCTTCATGTTCTTTATTGTTGTTGTAATGTTGGAAAGTTTAAATGTGTTAATGTTACCTTATGGCGGCTGCAAATAACTCTACAACCTTTCAACACTTACAACTTTCAACCTTAAATTTATGCTTCTACGTAATCCCTACGTGTTACAAATCTTGTTTGCACAGGTAACTTTTGTGCTGCCAGGCGTAAAGCCTCTTTAGCAACATCTAAAGGCACACCTTCTGCTTCAAATATCATCCTGCCCGGGCGTACAACTGCAACCCAGTATTCTGGTGCACCTTTACCTTTACCCATACGTACCTCTGCCGGTTTTTTTGTTACAGGTTTGTCAGGGAATATCCTGATCCACACCTGGCCTTCACGTTTCATGAAACGTGTTACAGCGATACGTGCAGCCTCGATCTGGCGACTGGTTATCCAGGCGGCTTCGAGTGATTTTATACCGAAAGATCCAAATGAAAGTTCAGTACCACGACTGGCTAAACCTTTCATCCTGCCTTTTTGCATCTTTCTGAACTTCGTTCTTTTTGGCTGTAGCATTTTATTAAGCTTTTATATCCTTACGGATATGTCTTTTCTAATTCTTGTTATCTTCTTCCGGGGCCGCCTGGACGGTTACCACCACCTTGACCTGGCCCACCCGGGCGGCCACCACCACCGCCTCTGCGGTCGTTGTTGCCACCGGCACCTGGTTTACGATCGCCTCTGCGCTCGCCACCTCTTTCGCCGCCACGTGCATTATCACGGCCGCCGAAACCTGGTGCGCCACCTTCAGGGCGTCCGCCTTTACCGCTTGCGCTGCTTGTACCGCCAATGTTTGGAGATAGATCGCGTTTGCCGTAAACTTCACCTTTACAGATCCATACTTTAACACCTATTTTACCATAAGTAGTTAAGGCTTCTGCCAAAGCATAGTCAATATCGGCACGGAAAGTATGCAAAGGAATTCTTCCTTCTTTATATTGTTCGGTACGTGCCATCTCAGCGCCACCTAAACGGCCTGATGTCATCACTTTAATTCCTTCGGCACCCATTCTCATGGTAGAAGCAATTGTAGTTTTCATGGCACGACGGAAAGAGATACGTGCTTCAAGTTGTTTAGCAATACCTTCGGCAACCAACTGGGCATCAAGCTCAGGGCGTTTTATCTCGAAGATGTTGATCTGAACATCTTTTTTTGTTAATTTTTTTAACTCTTCCTTGATCTTATCAACCTCGGCACCGCCTTTACCAATTACAATACCCGGACGGGCAGTGTGGATGGTTACAGTGATGCGTTTTAAAGTACGTTCTATAACTACTTTAGATACGCCACCTTTGTTGATACGTACTGATAAGTATTTGCGGATCTTTTCGTCTTCAACTAATTTGTCGGCATAGTGATTTCCACCGAACCAATTAGAATCCCAACCGCGGATGATGCCTAACCTGTTACCTATTGGATGTGCTTTTTGTCCCATTTCAAATTAGTTGTTATCGTTTTTACTATCCACAATTAGAGTTACATGGTTAGAACGTTTGCGGATACGGAAACCTCTACCTTGTGGTGCAGGGCGTAACCTCTTTAATTGACGGCCACCACCTACTGATACTTCTTTTACAAATAAGGCACTATCCTCAACACGTTTGCCTTCGTTTTTTGCTTCCCAGTTTTTAATGGCTGATAACAAAAGTTTCTCTACACGTATAGCTGCTTCTTTGTTAGTAAATTTTAAGATGTATAACGCTTTCTCAACGTTTTCACCACGGATCAGATCAACCACCAAACGCATTTTACGTGGTGAAGTTGGACAGTTCTGTAGTTTAGCAACCGAAGAGCCACCCACTACGAGTTTAGCCGCTTCTTTCTGTTGCCTGATCAGTACAGACTTTTTGATTTTAGTTGTTGCTTCCATGCCTTATTTTTTCTTTTCTGCGTGACCGCGGAATGTGCGGGTTGGTGCAAATTCTCCCAACTTGTGACCAACCATATTTTCTGTTACATACACAGGGATAAACTTGTTACCATTGTGTACTGCGAATGTATGACCAACGAAATCAGGAGAGATCATGCTACGGCGCGACCATGTTTTTACAACTGATTTTTTACTTGCATCATTCAAGGTCAGAACTTTTCTTTCCAGGTTATGATCTATGTAAGGTCCTTTTTTAATTGAACGTGCCATTATTATTTCTTCCTTCTTTCAATGATATAACGATCTGACCCTTTTTTCTTGTCACGAGTTTTGAAGCCTTTAGCTAACAAACCTTTACGTGAACGTGGATGACCACCTGATGATCTACCCTCACCACCACCCATAGGGTGATCTACCGGGTTCATGGCAACACCACGAACTCTTGGGCGACGGCCCAACCAGCGGTTACGGCCAGCTTTACCTAACACGGCATTTGCTTTTTCGCCATTTGAAACGGTACCGATAGTTGCCAAACAAGTTGACAAGATCATACGTGTTTCGCCTGAAGGCAATTTGATAATGGCATATTTGCCATCACGTGCTGATAACTGAGCGTAAGTACCGGCACTGCGGGCAATAACACCACCCTGGCCTGGGTTTAACTCAATATTGTGGATGATAGAACCTAACGGGATGTTTTTCAAAGGCATGGTGTTACCAACCTCTGGTGCTGCAGTCTCGCCAGATACAACTACCGTTCCAACTGTTAAGCCTTCCGGAGCTATCATATATCTTTTTTCACCGTCTACAAAGTGTAGCAATGCTATACGTGCAGATCTGTTTGGATCGTACTCGATAGTTGCAACTTTTGCAGGGATGTCAAACTTATTACGTTTGAAGTCAATTAACCTGTATGCTTGTTTATGACCACCACCAAGGTAGCGCATAGTCATTTTACCGCTGTGATTACGACCGCCCGATCTTGTGTTGGCTGAAACAACCAACGATTTTTCGGGAACATTTGTAGTAATATCGGAGTTGATTACATCAATCCTGAAACGGGTACCCGGCGTAACCGGTTTAAATCTCTTTACTGCCATGTCCTAATTATATATTGCTGTAAAAATCTATTGTTTCACCATCCTTCAGCGTGATAATGGCTTTCTTATAAGTAGCGGCACGGCCAGATACTGCACCTGCTTTTGTGTTGCGGGTTTTAAGTTTACCTACATATTTCATTGTGTTAACTGCTGTAACGTTAACACCATACATAGTCTCAATAGCGCCTTTGATCTGAATTTTGTTAGCCCTGTGGTCAACTTTAAACGCGTAGCGGTTAAGTTTCTCAGTAAGTTGAGCTACTTTTTCAGTAAGTAAGGGTTTCTTTAAAATTTCCATAATTACTTAGCTAATGCTTCCTCCAAAGTTTTAACAGCGCCTGTAGTTAAGATTAGTTTGCCGGCGTTTAACACATCATAAGTGTTAAGCTGCTCAACTGATATAACCTTAGTTTTCTTCAGGTTCCTGCTTGATAAATAAACGTTGTTATTTTCGGCACCTGCTAATACTAATAACGTTTTATCGTTAGTAACATTCAGGTCGGCTTCCATTTTAATATACGTTTTGGTTGCGATGGCGTCAAAGCTGAAGTCCTCAAGAACCAAAATGTTGTTATCTTTTGCTTTGTATGATAAAGCTGAAGCACGGGCCAATGATTTAAGCTTTTTGTTTAATTTAAAGCTGTAATCACGTGGCTGCGGACCGAAAACACGACCACCACCATTAAACAATGGAGATTTGATGCTACCTGCACGGGCGCCGCCTGTACCTTTTTGTTTATGTAATTTGCGGGTACTACCTGCAATTTCATTACGTTGTTTTGATTTGTGCGTACCCTGGCGTTGGTTAGCTAAGAACTGCTTTACATCTAAGTAAATAGCATGATCGTTAGGCTCTACTCCGAATACGGACTCAGGCAGTTGCACCTTGGCACCTGTTTCTTTACCTGATAGATTTAATACGTTGATTTCCATCTTATTTATCCACTATTACGAATGAACCCTTAGCTCCGGGGATAGAACCTTTAACTACGATTAGGTTTTGCTCTGCAAATACTTTAACCACTTCAAGGTTTTGTACTTTAACGCGAACGTTACCCATTTGACCCGCCATACGCATACCTTTAAATACACGTGAAGGCCATGATGATGCACCCAATGAACCTGGAGCACGTAAACGGTTGTGCTGACCGTGAGTTTGCATACCCACACCACCAAAACCGTGACGTTTTACAACACCCTGAAATCCTTTACCTTTTGAAGTACCTACTACATCAACGTAATCGCCTGCGGCAAAAATCTCAACAGTGATCATATCACCAAGAGCTTTTTCGTCTTCGAATGTTTTAAATTCAACAAGTTTACGTTTTGGAGTAGTACCGGCTTTTTGGAAATGGCCTTTTAACGGGCCTGAAGTGTTTTTTTCCTTCTTCTCGCCATATGCTAACTGTACAGCTGCATATCCATCTGTTTCAACAGACCTGATCTGGGTTACTACGCAAGGGCCAGCTTCGATTACAGTACAAGGAATATTTTTCCCCGCTTCATCGAAAATGCTGGTCATTCCTACTTTTTTACCAATAATTCCTGACATTTTCTTTATTTTATTTGTGCCCATCGAAGCAGTAGGGCTTCGTTCAAGGCATATTATTTCCCCCTTAAGGGACGGCAAAGATAGAAACTTTACATTAATTTTCAAATAGTTATCAAGTTATTTTTAAATAAATATTAACGCAACGTAATTACCATTCAATTTAATGATAACCACCCTTTAACTTGTGTATTTAAAACGATGATGTATCTTTATAACTTACACCTAAACTTTTAATATGAGCTGGGGCCTTTCGCCACGTAAAACCAACACCGTTCCACTTGATGATTATAACACCCGCCATTATCTTACGCTTGTTTATCATGCGTTTATTAACCTTGGCTGGCGCATAGGCTATTTTAACCACGATGGGATAATTGCATATACCAATATTTCGTGGTCATCATACGCCGAAGAAGTATCTGTACATATAATAGACAACCAAGCCGTCATAAAAAGTGAATGCGTTGGTTATCAGGCCCTTTTTACCGATTATGGCAAAAACGAGAAAAATGTAGAATTACTGTTTGGCGAGATAACTTATGCCGAGTATCATTTGCAAAATAACCTGGAGGAAACAACCCAGCAACTTATTGATAACATCCCCGATAACCAGTTTATCAGCTTTGATAACCCTCCATTAGGTTATAAGGAAAAACTTCGCGGCTTTTTATCATATTTTAATCCCAACCGGGGCTACAGCGTTACCCCTATCCTGGTATTGGCAAACATTGGTATATATATTATAAGTACAGCGGTATTGATAGGCATGTATGTTGCGCTGAATATACAACACAAACAGGGCGCACCGGCTGCTGCAGAGATCAACTTAGAAGAGATCTATCTTTCGATTGGTTTTAGCGGGCGAAACCAAGTGCTGCACGGGCAATTATGGCGGCTTGTAACCAGCACGTTCCTCCACTTTTCTGTCCTGCATATTGTAGGTAATATGATTGTGCTGATCTACATCGGTTCCCTAATTGAGAGCAAGCTTGGCAAATGGAATTACCTTTTTGTTTACCTGCTTACCGGCATTTGCGCCAGTGCAACCTCTGTTATATGGAACCAGGAGGGCGTAATGGCGGGTGCATCAGGCGCAATTTTTGGATTGTTTGGCGTACTGCTGGCATTGTTAACCACCGACTTCTACGAGAAGAACGCACGCAGGGCTTTGCTTATTAGTACCGCCATATTTATTGGCTATAGTATTATTCCGATTGGCAGAGACATAGACCATGCAGCACATTTGGGTGGGTTGGTATCCGGTTTTATATTCGGCCGGATAGCTTATATCGGGTTAATGCATCAAAATAAAAGCCTTATTGCAACAACCGCTTTGGGCATTACAATAGCTTACACTGCGTTATGTATATTTCTTGCTCCTGTATATCAACTAAAGGAAATGCGGCAGCTTTCAACTAAAACCGACACCCTTTTTGCCCGGCTTAACAACGATTTTTACCATAGTTATGATCTCTCACGCTCCGATAAATTAGCTATGCTTAATAATAAAACCATGCGCCGGGTGGATACCCTTTCTAACATTGGCAAACAGATGAAAGCTTTGGCTCTGCCTGTTAAAGACAAAAAGGTAGCTGCAATAAAATCTAAAATTATATTACTGGAATGCCGCCTTTACAAATTGCTTTACAAAGAATTTAGCGACAACGATAATCATAAATACCGGGACGAGATAAGCAAGGTTACCAATAATATAAACGAACTGCGTATTGATTGGGGTAAAATAGAAACTAACGATTAGTCACCTACTTTTAAGTCATCATTAACCGTTTAATCAGCTCGGCGCTTTGCTTGTTGCCTTCTTCCAGCCTGCCTGCAAAAAAGGATTGCACCTCGTTAAAGTGTTTCTTGTAGCCTTCCATATCGCCGTAACCGATGATGGCGCTCCACTCCCGCACTGCGGAATGAAATTCCAGATCGTCTCCGCGGATGGTTTTATCGTAAAGGGCTGTTTTTATAGATTCTTCCAGCAACTCCTCGTTCTTGAACAAATATTCGGCAATACCCAAACGCAGGCGGAACGGCGGGGTTTGGCAAATCAGGTTATCATAAGGGTTTACGCCCAGGTGGTACCAGGCATCAACCATACTTAAGATACTTAGGTGCGAGTTGGGCTTTTGGTGCCCCGCATCGCGCGCAAGCGAAAACTCGCGCATAATGCTATCATTAAACATAATAGGCTTGCGGCTTTCATGGAAAACAAAGTCGCGGGCGCGGTAAAGGCGCTTCCTAAATTCCTGCTCTTCTTCCTTTATCATCAGCTTAAACAATTCTGATTCCGACTCGGCATACCTTTTAACCTGTTGCCTTGCGTAAGGGTTCAGAATAGCCAAACCAGCGTAAACGTGTGCTTTATAGCTAAAGATGCGCAGGGTGGTCAGGATCTTTACATTATCGATACCGCCTATATAAGAAGCGTTCTCCCACGGGAAAAATCCTGCGGATTTCCAGGCGGTGCCCATGCTTTCGAAACCTACGTGTGTTACAGCCTGCGTATCGGCCACAATTTTATCGTGCTCGTGGTAATCAGGGATCTCAACAATGTCGGTTTCTAAGGCCGTAAAAAGGTCAAGCATGCGCTGATAAGCATCAGGCTCGCTTCGGTGATTGATCAGGATAAGTTTTTGGCCTTTAGGCTCAAAGCCCGGGCCGTGCATGGCATGAAAGGTGATGATCTGCGCATCGGCCGGCAGGTACTTTTCAAATATGGCTATCTCGGGATGCTTAACAGACGTTTGCCCCGCTACAATAGCCCCGTACTTTGTCGACGGACCGTACATGCCCACCACCTGCTCCAATTTGTCGGCTTCAACAGAATATATGATAAGGTCGCTTACGCGCGATACATCTTTACCGTTATCCATCAGGGCGATGCCCAAGTGATTGAGTTCGTTCTCCAGTCGTTCGCGGTTAAGGGGCATATCGCAGCCGCACACTGTGTAGCCCGCCTTCGCGAAAGCTTTGGCGTATAAACGGCCCATATCCCCTAAACCTATAATACCTATGCGCATAGTATAAAATAAAGGCCTAATATATGCTTTTTGCTAATTACACCTTGTTATATACCGCTATACTTAACACCTTTTGTAAAGATGGTGGTGATACATGCCATTTGTTTAAACAATATTTATAAACTTTAAATTAATTTGTTACGTTTAACTTATTATACATTTACACAGCGTAACCGATCTTATAAACGATACCTACAACTATATGACCAAGCTTTTGAATTTACGGATCACCTTGTTAGCGATATTTATTTTAGGAAGCGCAGGCTTTAGCCTCGCGCAGGATTCTACCAAAAAAGTAACCGCTGCTAAACCTGTTGCCGCTAAACCCAAATACAGCGCATATAAAAAGCCCGCGGTTACTACCGTGCCTGTATCAGGCGCGGCAGGCGTAACAGCAGCCCCTGTTGCGGTGCAACAACGCCCGGTAGCTCCTGTTGCCCTTGTAGATAAAAGCCTGCGTGGCCAGTACCAATACCTGCTTACCAAAGTTTACAACTACCAGCAGCCCTTAGTTGCCGCGTTGTTTAAAAACTATAACGATACGCTTAGCATTACCCGCAAACAATTAAAGCAGGCACAATTAACAGTTGCAGAGCAGTCAAAAACAATTGATACCTTAAAAAAATCATCAACCGGTAAAGACCAACAAGTGGCCGAATCAAAAGCCAAAGTTGATGAGGTGAGCCTGGTTGGCGTACCACTTTCAAAAAGCACCTACAACCTAATTATGTGGGGGCTGGTTATAGGCTTTGGTGTTATAGCAGCAATAGTAATAGCCCGCAGCGGCAGCCACAGCCGCGAGGCAAGCTACCGTACCAAGCTTTATAATGAACTGGAAGAAGAGTACAAAACCTACAAAACCAAAGCCAACGAAAAAGAAAAGAAGCTTGCCCGCGAATTGCAAACCGAGCGCAATAAAAATGACGAATTAACCGGCAACGGATAGCCCTTACATGAAGGCCTTTTTATTTGGTTGGAACCCCATTAAATTCAAATGGGAGAATATCGATGAAGACATTGAAAGGCTAAAAGCCACCGGCCAACTGGTAGATAATTGGAGCGTTGCCAGCCACAAAAGTATAGCAATTGGCGACCGCGCCTATCTTGTACGCCTGGGTGCCGAACCCAGAGGGATTTTCGGCTCGGGGCTTATCGTGTCAGCACCTTATCTTGCATCGCGCAATGGGCGCGTTTATCACCGCATTAATATAGGGATAGATGCTTTGCTTAATCCCGACAAGGAGCGCATCCTTACTTTCGACACCTTGAAAACCGGCAACCTTGCCGAACAAACCTGGGCGCCACAGGCATCCGGCATATCTATAAGGCCACAACTGGTTGATGAATTGGAGGGAGCATGGCTTGATTTTTTGTCGGATACTTATTATGGGCAATTATAGATCCCTTGCGGCTGTTGTCGCAAAAGCCCCCTTAACTTGTCGTTTTTACACATTTGAAGTATGAGTTTACGACCGTACTTTTGAATAAACAAACAACCAACAATTATGGCAACTCAATTTTTTTTAAACATGGCTGTTAACGACCTTGATAAGTCGATAGCGTTTTTCACCAAACTTGGTTACACTTTTAACCCTCAGTTTACCAACGATAAAGCAATCTGCATGATCATCAGTGATACCATTTACGTGATGCTGCTAACTAAACCTTTCTTCCAGACATTTACCGAAAAAAGGATCATTGATGCACATAATGAAGTAGAATCCCTGATATGTATATCTACCGAAAGCAAAGATGCGGTTAACGAGATGGTAAACAAAGCAGAGGCAGCAGGTGCAACCATACCTAACCCGGCTACCGACTACGGTTTTATGTACCAACACAGTTTTGCCGATCTTGATGGCCACCACTGGGAGTTTATGTGGATGGACCCTGCCGGCCCGCCTAAAAACCAATAGTTTTATACATTAAAGCAAAGTGGCATCTAACGGTGCTGCTTTTTTTTTATTGCGCACTATTCTCGGGTTCAAATTTTTGCTTTAATTTTAAAAATCTCTGTTCAAATTTGAAGGACAGCGTTGCGATGACCGATATCGCGACAAATTTTACGAGCATTAATACCCAAACCGGTTGTGGGCTTAAAAACTTAAGCCAGGGATGCCAGGCATGGTTACCTACAAAAAGTTGCTGCCAGATGTATATGCCATATGATAGCAAACCCATCCTTACCATAATGGGGCTTCGTAAAATTCGGGATAAAAGGTTATCAGAGTTAATGCTCATTAAAATAATGATGCCAAATATGATGGCCGAGATATATTCGGCAATATATTTAAGATGATACAAAAACCGGGGTGAGCAAATGACCAGCGTCCACAATAGCAGTATAATGCTTAAGTACTTGGGTTTACCTAACCACCTGATATCTAAATTATATTTAAATATCAGCATCGCGAATACCGAGCCGATGAGTATCATGGTTGGCCCTTTCCAAAATGCATATCTGCAAAGCTTTGCCAATAGCGCAATGGATGTGTGGCTATTATATAACCCGGTGGTGTAAAAACTAACAATAGCAAATAAGGGCACTACGATCACTATTGATAAAATAAACCAAAAGTAGCGTGTGGGATTAAGTGCTAATAAAGCCGGGAAAACCAGGTAAAACTGCACCTCGACGGCTAACGACCAGTACTGCGCTGTATAATAAGAACTTGGCAGCGGCGAATTTTTATAGAAAATGAACGATTGCAGGAAATCAAACGCAGGTATATTCAGCGTGAAAATGTAGTTTAATATTATAAGCACCAGCAGGTATAAATAAGCTACCGGTAAAATCCTTAAGCAACGGCGCACATAAAAGTATTTTATGTTTACACTCCCGGTTGTAAGTTTTTCGCTTACTAACAAGGTGGTAATCAAAAAGCCACTAAGCACAAAAAAAAGCTGTACCCCAATGTTGCTCTCCATATTGAGCCCTACTTGTCGTAAATAATAATTGATACCAAAATGCGGAAGCAGCACCAGCAAAATAGCTACACCCCTAAGCCCGTCTAAGGCCTGGTTACGGGTTGTTTGTAAATTTACAGGAATGCTCAACTTAGTCTGCCACATACGCATAATGTAAACGAATTAAGGCTTTAAAAAGCGATAAACCAAAAAAGCCATTCTTTTTCAAGAATGGCTTTTTCTATAGATCTTCCGGTACGGTTATACTTTGATCTCAACTTCAACACCGCTTGGCAATTCAAGCTTCATTAGCGCATCTACAGTTTTTGAGTTTGAACTGTAGATATCCAATAAACGTTTGTAAGAACATAATTGGAATTGCTCGCGTGCTTTTTTGTTAACGTGCGGAGAACGCAAAACAGTGAAAATTTTCTTTTCGGTTGGTAACGGAAGTGGTCCGCTAACTACAGCGCCTGTAGGCTTTACTGTTTTAACGATCTTCTCGGCTGATTTATCAACCAAGTTGTAATCGTACGATTTTAATTTGATCCTGATTCTTTGGCTCATTTTGTTTTTGATTTAAACCACCCTAAGAGCTATTTATTAGGGTGATTGGTTTATTTGAAAATTTGAAGATTTGATAATTTGAAGATCATTTTCAAATCTTCAAATTACCTCATCTTCAAATCAATATTTATGCGTTTGCAGCAGCTTTTTTGCCTCTTGCTTTAGCAACTATTTCTTCCTGTACGTTACGTGGTGCTTCAGCATAGTGATCAAACTCCATGGTTGAAGTAGCACGGCCAGATGTAATTGTACGTAACTGGGTTACGTAACCAAACATTTCTGAAAGTGGTACAGTAGCTTTAATTACCTGTGCACCTGCGCGGCTATCCATACCTAACAGCTGGCCACGACGACGGTTCATATCACCGATAACATCACCCATGTTTTCTTCAGGGGTTAAGATCTCGATCTTCATGATGGGCTCAAGCAATACCGGTTTACATTTTGGTAACGCTTCACGGTAAGCGATCTTAGCAGCTAACTCGAAAGATAGCGCATCTGAATCGACCGCGTGGAACGAACCATCAATTAAACGAACTTTTAAACCTGTAAGCGGGTAACCTGCCAACACACCATTTGCCAATGAAGCCGCGAAGCCTTTTTCAACAGATGGGATAAACTCACGAGGGATAGAACCACCAGAGATCTCGTTAACGAAAGTTAAACCTTCTTTACCTTCATCGTTTGGTGATATAATAACCTGGATATCGGCAAATTTACCACGGCCACCAGTTTGTTTCTTGTAAGTTTCGCGGTGCTGTGTAGTACCTGTGATAGCCTCTTTGAAAGCTACTTGTGGCGCACCCTGGTTAACCTCTACCTTAAACTCACGTTTAAGACGGTCCATAATGATATCTAAGTGAAGCTCACCCATACCGCTAATTACGGTTTGGCCGGTTTCTTCGTCAGATTTAACGTGGAAGGTTGGATCTTCTTCAGATAATTTACCTAAAGCCATACCCAATTTATCAACATCAGCCTGAGTTTTAGGCTCGATAGCTAAACCGATAACCGGCTCAGGGAAGTTCATCGACTCCAGAATGATAGGGAATTTCTCATCACAAAGTGTATCACCTGTTTTGATATCCTTAAAGCCTACTACTGCTGCAATATCACCTGCACCTACATTAGGTATAGGGTTTTGCTTGTTAGCGTGCATCTGGAATATACGGGAGATACGCTCCTTGTTATCTGAACGCATATTGTGTACATAAGAACCAGCCTCTAAGTTACCGGAGTAAACGCGGATGAAACATAAACGGCCTACGAAAGGATCCGTCGCGATTTTAAACGCTAATGCTGCAAATGGTTCTTTTTCTGATGGCTGGCGGATAATTTCTTCGCCAGTATCAGGGTTAGTACCAACAATACCATCAACATCCATAGGTGACGGAAGTAATTCCATCACATAATCAAGCATGGTTTGTACACCTTTGTTTTTGAAAGATGAACCACACACCATAGGTACAATTTTAGCATCTAACACTGCTTTACGCAATGCATCTAAAATTTCGCGCTCGGTGATAGAAGCAGGATCCTCAAAGAATTTCTCCATCAGGCTCTCATCGTAATCAGCAACTGATTCCAATAATTTTTCTCTCCACTCGGTAGCTTCCTCGATCATATCCTCAGGGATAGGCACTTCGGTAAAGGTCATACCTTTATCAGCCTCATTCCAAACAATACCTCTCCAGTTAATTAAATCAACAACACCTTTAAAGTTCTCTTCTGCGCCAATTGGCAACTGAAGCGGAACAGCGTTGCTGCCTAACATAGTTTTTACCTGTTTAACAACATTCAAGAAATCGGCACCGCTACGGTCCATCTTGTTAACGAAACCTATACGGGCAACGTTATAGTTGTTAGCAAGCCTCCAGTTGGTTTCTGATTGTGGCTCAACACCATCAACTGCACTAAACAAGAAAACCAAACCATCTAATACACGTAAGCTACGGTTTACCTCAACGGTAAAATCCACGTGGCCCGGGGTATCAATAATGTTGATGTGGTATTTCTGGTCCCTGTATTTCCAGTCGATAGTAGTAGCAGCAGATGTAATGGTAATACCACGTTCCTGCTCCTGCGCCATCCAGTCCATTGTAGCTGCACCCTCGTGTACTTCGCCAATTTTATGGCTAACACCCGAGTAATACAGAATACGCTCTGTAGTAGTGGTTTTACCGGCATCAATGTGAGCGGCAATACCTATGTTTCTTGTATATCTTAGATCTCTTGACATATTCTTTTTTATTAAGTGCGGGAGCGGGGTATTCAGAGCGTTTTAATCCACTCCTCGCACCCTACTCCCGCACTAATTATTTTATTTAGAATCTAAAGTGAGAGAACGCTTTGTTGGCTTCAGCCATTTTATGCGTATCTTCTTTCTTCTTCACGGCAGCACCTTCACCTTTAGCAGCAGATATGATCTCGCCCGCTAACTTCTCCATCATGGTTTTTTCACCACGGCGACGAGCATAGCTGATCAACCATTTCATACCCAAGGCAACTTTACGCTCCGGGCGAACTTCTGTAGGTACCTGGAAGTTAGCACCACCAACACGGCGGCTTTTTACTTCAACAGCAGGCATTACATTGTTCAAAGCTTTTTTCCAGCTGTCTAAGCCGTTTTCGCTTGTTTTCTTTTCAACAATATCAATTGCATTATAAAATATGGTGTAAGCGGTAGATTTTTTACCATCAAACATCATGTTATTTACAAACCTGGTTACCAATACTTCGTTAAATTTTGGATCAGGAAGAAGGATTCTTTTTTTCGGTTTTGATTTTCTCATTGTTACTATCCTCCTTTAATTATTTCTTTTTCTTAGGTGCACCTTTTGCCGGGGCAGCTGCCTGTCCTGGTTTAGGGCGTTTAGTTCCGTATTTAGAGCGGCGCTGGTTACGGCCCGCAACACCAGATGTATCTAACGCACCACGGATGATGTGATAACGTACACCAGGTAAATCTTTAACACGACCACCGCGGATCAGTACAATAGAGTGTTCCTGTAAGTTGTGGCCTTCACCAGGGATGTAGGCGTTAACTTCTTTACCATTTGTAAGGCGCACACGTGCAACTTTACGCATTGCTGAGTTTGGTTTTTTAGGGGTAGTGGTGTACACACGTGTGCATACTCCTCTTCGCTGTGGACAACTGTCCAACGCTGGTGACTTACTCTTGTCAACCATAGCTACTCTACCTTTTCTAACTAATTGCTGAATAGTAGGCATTTTTCCTTTTTTGTATTTACTGTTTTATCCTTATTTTAAGGACTGCAAAGGTAGACACTATTTTTTGATTTTCAAGGGCTTGGGCGAAAAGTTTTTTCAGTAACTGATTGATTGAGTGTGCCAAGTAGCCGGGAGGAGGTAAACCGCACTATCAACTTAGCATTCTGAACAATACCAAAGAAACTAAGCTGCTATATTTCTGAATTTTTAATTAACAATACATATGATTAATATCATGAGCAATGGTGGCGCTATTTTGTCAGTAGTTGTGTTTTATTAAACCACTTATTATCAGCTATTTATAAATATTCGCGTGCGTTCACGGCCGTGAACGTGAACATTTTCACCATAATTGAAAAGCATTTGTTGGTAATGCTATCTCCCGCCAGCCCAGCTTTCCGCTTATACGGCACAGGCCTTAGGCACTGGGTCGGTATCCGCTGCAATCGGGTTTAGGAGTTTAAGATTATGGCTTTTTGTATCCTTTTACTGATTATCTTTAATTCTAACATAGTTAAAAGCATAAACCCGGCAAAAAACACCGCGGGTACCATAATACCCTCATAATTATATTTATTTACAAGTGCGGTTGCAGTGACAACAATAAAGCCTAAGGCCCAAAAAACTATAACACCAGTAGATAGTAAACTATACCGAATTTTATATTCGATGTCGGTTCCATTTTTTGGAATTATAACTATCATCCTTGGCAAAAATTTTTCAAAAGAAGTCCTCAAGCGGGAAAACTGTACTTCTTTTTTACTATCGTAACCTAAGAAAATTTTATTGCTACCTATATCGCTTACAGTAGATACAAGATCAAGCGCGTGGGTTCTTTTAAGCGAGCATTTACGCAAGGCTTGCTCAATCACTAACTTTTCGGTTTCAGTAAGTGTAATTGTTTTTAAATAAATCATGACAGGTTTTAAATACTGCCCTAATGTAAGCAAATTCAACTATTTCAAAATATTTTTTTGCCATTTAAACTAAAATTATACTTTTGCCACCCCAACGCGAAAGTAGCTCAGTTGGTAGAGCACGACCTTGCCAAGGTCGGGGTCGCGAGTTCGAATCTCGTCTTTCGCTCAAATCCTCCCCGTAACCGGGAAGGATTTTTTTGTTTCATTTCACCTTCAACCAGCCCACCGGTATATCATTCATAAACTCCTTATCAATATTACCATTGGCATCTTTTGTAAATTTAAGGGTAAAGCCGGGTTCGCTATTATAAAACTCCAGGTCACCCACCCTAAAAAATTCCAGTGTACCGCCATCCCATGATTGTGTAAGGATCAGTTTATCGCTGGTAACTTTAAACTGCACAAACATCCCATTGTCTTCCCGCTTAAACCTGCCTTCAAAAGCATTAAGCCCGGCGGGGTTAAATTTACTGGATTGCTTTAATGCTTTTATGTGGTATTTAACTGCAACGTTTGTACTATCCATTAATAAAGATCGCACGTAATTTTCAAGCGCTACCTGTTTATTGCCCGCAGCTTCATAAGCCGCTGCAAGGCTGCTATAGGCATTTGGGTTTTGCGGATACCATTTTATCTCCTGGTTTAATATGGCAATAGCTTTTGTGTAGCGTTTTTGTTTAAACAACGTGTTGCCATAACCGTTAATATCCCGCTCAGAAAAAGTGTAACCTTTTCCCTTTAATCTGTTTAATATTTTTGCGGCGTTTTTAAATCCTTGCTTTCTCAGGCTTGCGTAAAGCTGCGCCATGGTTAAGGGCTGGTCGTACCCCAGGCGAAGCCATTGCATGGCACGGGTGGTTTGTTTGCCTAAAAACACATCGATGAGCTTATCGGTAGGTTTAAGGCCATGATCACCGCGGGTAAAAAAAACAAGGCTTTGCCCTTGCCGCGGGTATGCGATAAAGAAAGAGTAGAAATCATCCGTACTGCCCCAGTGCCAAATAGCCATGCCTTTCTCGTTTTGCTGCAAACCAAGGCCAAGCCCCCAATCAATATACTTATCCGCAGCCGAAGTATCCCTATTAAACCATTGCGCATTGCTTTGTTTGGCAAACATTTGCTTTTGCGTTGCCGGCTTTAAACCCTTCCCTTGTATTAACGCCTGTAAGAACCTGTTATAATCCTGCGCATTAGTGAGCAGGCTAAAAGCGGCATTGGGGTACATCCAGGCTATGTCTTTAACCACTGTGCCCAGCATAACGCTGTCCATTTTAGTGGTTTGCAAGTAGGTGCTGCTTGTCATGTGAAGGGGTACAAAAACCTCCTCTTGCATAATTTGCTCAAAAGGTTTCTTCAGGATAGCTTCAATAACTTTTTGCAGGAACCAGATCCCCTCGCCCGAGTAAGCGAAAGAGGCCCCCCGGTTCAAATAGTAGTTTAACCTTCGCGCTACCAAATTCCGAGAATTCTGCCAAGCCGGACCTGTGACTTAAAACCATTCTCGCGGTTATTTTTCCGTATTGTTTATCGGTGCTATCAAATCTATTATAAGTACCTATATAGGCCAATAAAGGAGTATCGATATGAATAAGCCCCTTATCATACAAGCGCATAATGGCATATGCGAAAACCGCTTTACCTAATGACCCCGCACGGAAAACTGTATTTGCATTTATCTTTTTAGTTTGCCCCCGTTTGCCAACCCCCGCATTGTAAAGTGTTGTTTTACCCTTTGCTGAATACGCAAGTTGAATCCCCGCAAGGTAGTTATCGTCGATTACATGGTCGAGCATCTTCCGCTTATTCCCTTGCGCTCTTACGGAGCTGCAAACCGCCAATAAAAACAAACAGTAAATTATATTCTTCATACTTGGATTGATCTTCAAATATGAAATTAAATAGCTTTATTTCCTAATCAAACAGAATTAAATTCTGTTTTTCGATTTATTTCAGCGAGTCTGAATTTCTTCATACCTTGAGATCAAAACCAAATAACATGAAGACAGACCTTTACACCAAAGTTATCCTAACCATTATCGCAGTTGCCCTAACCCTTAACCTGGTTAAAAGCAGCATTACCCCCGCCATGGCCGATACCAAAAAGTATGTTACCCTCCCCGCTAACGCCGATGGCAGCATCAACGTAAATATTAATAGCATGAACGAAACAATGGATGTAAATATCAAAAATGTTGATCGCAGCGCATTTTACTACGTTACGCCTATCCCGGTGAAAGTTACCCAGTAACCAGCTAATCATCAGCAGATTGTAACCGAATTGCAATATTGGGATAAATTATCCATTTTAAGTTGTAGGATATAAATTATATTAATAAGATAATTTATATATTTGTTTCAACTAACAGATTTAATCAAACTGTCAGTATTAGTTAATTAAAAATTTATGAGAGCAGGTATAGCGCAAGGCCAATCCTGCTCTTTTTTATTTAACATACGCTGACTTAAAAATTCGGGATAAAAAAAAGCAGGTTTAGCTTAAGCCATACCTGCTTTAGGGCGCTCGCCCATGCCCCCAGGGCCGCTTGGTAAATATTACCGCGGTGCTCCGGGTGGTTTTGGCGGTGCTGAATGTCGTGGAAGGCTTCCGCAGCCTGTGCCCAGTACTGCGCCTAGCGCAGCAACTAATAAAAGGCCAAATATTTTCTTTTTCATAGTTATGTGTTTCACATACAATACCGCTTGGTACTAATTTGTTTTAATTATTGGCGCGTAGCTTTAACTAACTCTATTTCAACACTTCCCTGCTGATTACTATTTTTTGTATCTCTGATGTCCCCTCGCCTATGGTACACAGCTTGGCATCGCGGTAAAATTTCTCTACCGGAAAATCCTTCGTGTAGCCGTATCCGCCAAAGATCTGTACAGCCTCGTTAGCGCAACGCACCGCAACCTCTGATGCAAAATATTTAGCCATGGCAGATTGCTTGGTAACCGGCAAATGGCGGTTCTTCAGGTCGGCGGCTTGCATAATTAGCAATTCGGAAGCTTCTATCTCGGTAGCCATATCAGCCAGTTTAAACGATATCCCCTGGAAACTGCTAATAGGTTGGCCAAACTGGTGGCGCTCTTTAGAATAAGCAACAGCAGCTTCAAAAGCGCCTTTAGCTATGCCTAAAGATAATGCCGCTATAGAGATGCGGCCACCATCCAATACCTTCATGGCTTGTTTAAAGCCTTCACCCTCTACGCCAAGTAAATTTCCTTTAGGTACGCGGCAATTGTCAAATATCATTTCGGTGGTTTCTGATGCACGCATGCCCAGTTTATTTTCTTTTTTACCGGCACTAAAGCCCGGCGTACCGCGCTCTATCACCAGCGCAGAAATCCCTTTACTATCACCTATTTCGCCGGTGCGTACCATTACTACCGCAATGTCACCGCTTTTACCGTGTGTGATCCAGTTTTTAGAACCGTTCACTACGTAATGGTCGCCATCTAACACCGCGGTTGTAGCCATACGCATAGCGTCGCTGCCGGTATTGGCTTCGGTTAAGCCCCAGGCGCCAAGCCACTCGGCAGTTGCCAGTTTTGGTAACCAGCGGTGTTTTTGCTCATCATTGGCAAACGCCAAAATGTGGCCGGTACAAAGCGAATTATGCGCCGCAACCGATAGGCCTATCGACCCGCAAACCTTTGCTATCTCCACTATGGTGGTAACATACTCGGCATAACCGAGGCCCGAGCCGCCAAATTCTTCAGGAACAAGCACGCCCATCATACCTTGTTCGCCAAGTTGTTTAAACAACTCCAGCGGGAAATGCTGCTCTTCGTCCCACTGCATTACATTTGGGCGGATGTGCTTTTCAGCAAAATCTTTAGCCATTTGGCCTATCATTTTTTGATTGTCGCTTACGCTAAAATCGTAGCCCGCAGGGCTATCGGTTAACAAATGTTCCATGTAAAAAAAGTAGATTTATAATTGGTTGGCAGTAAAACTAAGTATTAATTTATCTAATAACAGCACCTTAAAAGCGCCTAAATCAACACCAAAACGGTATTTAGTATAAATATCATCTTTAAACGCAATAAGATAAATTTATTATGCATGCATAGCAAATAAAATAATTTGAAAAAAGTTTCAAGTGGATCCCTTGAGAATTATCTAAGCTAAAAATTCGAGGTAAACAACAGTTTAGAGCAGCGCAAACTGCGTTAAGTGGTGCGCCATGTGTTTACCGTGCCATATCAGCCACTCATCATAATCCATAGCACCGTATCCCCCGTGGTTTACCAAAATACCGGCGGGTTCAAAATACTTATCAAAATCTTTTAACTCCTGCAACAGCTGGGCTACTGCGGCTTGCAGGTTAGGGTATTCGTTTAGGGCGGGCAAGGCACCTAATATCAAATTCCGTGGGATTTGCGCATCGGTATAGATCCACTTTTTCTTCGCCTGTTTAGCCTCATCTTCGGGCACATCAAAAACAAACGTGAGTTTCCCGTTGGTGTACCTTACCTGGTCTATCATGTGCTCTACCATTTGCTGAGGCGTCATGTTGCCCCAAATGGGTTTGGCATCTGCATCCAGTTTTTTCAACATTTGATGCAATGCTTCGCGGTTTGCGGGCTCAACCAATTGTTTCATCCTTAGTTAACCGTCAGTTTTATAATCGTATCTATACCATCCATCGCCAACCCCTTAGTATAAATAAACAAACCTTCGGGCTGTTGTTTAAATTTAACCTCGCTTCCGTCTGCTAACAAAACGGCTTTACTTACCTTCTCTTTTAGTTGCGGGATAAATATATAGCCCTCGCCCTGTGGCGAAGTTATGTGGGCATACATCGTTTTGTCTTTAACGGTAATTACGCCCCAGGGCTGGGGTGGCATGTTGCTGCAGCGGGTACCGTAAATACTTTCGCCATTCTTTTTTATCCACGCGCCAACAATAGCGAGGGTATCGGTAAACTCCGGTTGGATCTTCCCGTTTGGCATCGGGCCTATATTCAGCAAAAAGTTGGCGTTGCGCCCGGCATCGCCCACCAGGTAATGGATGATCTGTTTAGAAGATTTAAAGCTGCGATCAGTAATGCTAAATCCCCAGCTATTGTTAATGGTTTCGCAGGTTTCCAACGGCAACTTGCCTATGGATTGATCTGGTGCAAACCCGGTGGTGTTTCCACCCGGCAGGTCCTTCTCAAACATCTGGAAGTCCTCACCATCCTTAACCGCAACGTGGTGGTTGTTACCTATCATTATGGCTGGATTCAGTTTGTGTATCAGCCCGTAGATCTCCTTATAACGCCAATCTACTTTGGTGCGTTCCCAATCGCCATCAAACCAAATGCCTTTTACGCCGGGGTATTTAGTTATCAATTCGGTTAGCTGGTCTTTCATGAATTTAATGTAGCCGTCCCAATTTCCTTTTGTGGGTTTCCCGTCAACTATCGGGCTGCCAAAGGCGTAATCGGGCCGGCCCCAGTCAAGCAACGAATAGTAAAAGTGAAGTTCGATGCCTTCCTTCTCACATTCTTTGGCCAGTTCCATCAAAGGGTCTTTATGATAAGGTGTGGCATCCACAATATTGTAAGGCGACATTTTGGTGCCGAACATGCTGAACCCATCGTGGTGGCGCGATGTAATAGTGATGTATTTCATACCCGCCTGTTTGGCAAAGGCCACCCATTCTTTTGCGTTAAATTCTTGCGGATTAAAAAAACCTGCAAGCCTTTTATAGCTATCGTAGGGGATGTTTTTGTTGTGCATCACCCACTCACCATCGCCCAAAATACTGTAGATCCCCCAGTGAATAAACAGCCCGAATTTCATATCCTGGAACTTCTTCCTTTGGGCAAGGTTCTCGGCAGTAGGTGTGTAAGTGTTTTGTGCCGATGCATTTATCGCGATAGCAACAAACAAGCATATTGCAAATAGTCTCTTCTTCATAACCATAATTTATAGCTGAAATATCTTATCCATCAACACCCATTTCTCGCCGGCAAATGCACCCTTTATGGGTTGCTGGTACTTCCACATCAGGTCTTCCCACTCCTGCACTTTGGCGTTGCCTGCATCCATGGCAGCTTTTTTAGAAAAGCTAAACCCGGCGTTGGCTTCCACGATCATCACCAGTTTTGTTCCCAGCCTGTAGATCTCCATATTGGTAATGCCCGACGCGGTAATACTATCCAAAATTTCGGGCCATACTGCTTTGTGGTGCTCTTCGTATTGGGCAATAAGGTCTTCGTCGTCTTTCAAATTGAGGGTAAGGCAGTACTTTTTCATAGGCATCTGGTAAGGTAAACGGGGGTTTACAACGATAATACAAGTAAGCAAATGTTTGGCGTAAAAGCAAGCGGTGCCAATAGCTTTCGGTAAAATTCATAGCTTAGTAATTTATGAGCACTATTTTGATCCCATCCACCAAGGTTAACCTGCGCCGTTTCACGCTTAACGATGCCGGTTTTATCTTTGAACTGCTTAACACCCCTACCTGGAAACAATTCATCGGCGACCGCAACATAAACACCCAAACAGATGCCGTTAATTACTTGCTTAACGGCCCTACGGCTATTTATGCCCAGCACGGTTTTGGCCCTTGGATGGTAGAACTAAATGAGGGCGGGGTACCCATTGGCATGTGCGGCCTGTTTAAACGCGACTACCTTGAACGCCCCGACCTTGGCTTTGCCTTTATGCCGGGGTATGAAGGCCGCGGGCTTGCCTATGAAGCTTGCACAGCTTCCTTAGCTTACATAAACGGGCATTACCCTATAGATAAACTATATGCCACTACTACCGACACTAATTTGCGATCGCGGCGTTTATTGGAGAGGTGCGGATTTACCTTAACTGGCACTGTAACCCCACCGGGCGATGAAGCACTTTTGCTTTACACGTTGATTTTACAATAACATAATACTACCATTACTAAACAGTACAGATATTTGAAGCGGTAAAAATTTAGTACGATGCCAGATACACGCAGAGATTTCCTTAAAAAAGCAGCCATGCTTGCCGGTACCGCCGGTTTAGCAAATATACTCCCCGCCTCTATCCAAAAAGCAATGGCAATAAACCCGTTGCCGGGCACTACCTGGGCAGATGCTGAGCATATTGTTTTTTTAATGCAGGAGAACCGCTCGTTCGACCATTGCTTTGGGTCGCTTAAAGGCGTAAGGGGGTTTAACGATCCGCGTGCTATCGATCTTCCTAACAAAAACCCTGTTTGGCTGCAAACTAACGCTAAAGGCGAAACTTATGCGCCGTTCCATCTCGATATAAAAAACACCCGCTCTACCTGGATGAGCTCGTTGCCGCATAGCTGGAACAACCAGGTAAATGCCCGCAACGATGGCAAGTTTGACCAATGGCTGATGGAGAAGCAATCGGGTAATAAAGACTATAAGAACATGCCTTTAACGCTCGGTTATCACAACCGTGCCGACCTACCTTTTAATTATGCCCTGGCTGATGCCTTTACGGTATGCGACCAAAACTTCTGTTCATCATTAACCGGCACGACGCCTAACCGACACTTTTTTTGGACGGGCACCATCCGTAAGGAACAGAGTGAAAACTCGCGCCCTAATGTGTGGAACGAGGATTCGGACTTTGAATCGCATAACTGGACCACCTTCCCCGAGCGATTGGAAGATGCCGGCATTTCATGGAAATGTTACCAGAACGAGATTTCGGTAGGCGTGGGTTTTGAAGGGGAAGAGGATTCGTGGCTGTCGAACTTTACCGATAACAACCTGGAGTTTTTTAAACAATACAACGTTAAGCTGCACGATAAACATATTGCTTATCTAAAAAAACAGCTTACTGTATTACCGAAAGAAATTGCCGAAACACAGGCTAAAATAGATGGTTTGCCTACCGGCGATGCAAGCCTTTCCAAGCTAAAAAAGCAGCTTAAGCAACAAAAAGAGGCACTGGATAGCATAAATAACAACAAGGCTATTTTAGAGCCTGGCGCGTTTGATAAACTGAGCGCTAAAGAAAAAAACCTGCACTTAAAGGCTTTTACAACCAACAAAGCCGACCCCGATTACCATAAATTAACCACGCTTAAATACAACGATAACGGCACCGAACGCGAAATGCTGGTGCCAAAAGGGGATGTACTTTACCAGTTTAGGCAGGATGTAAAAACAGGCTACTTACCTACCGTATCGTGGTTAACTGCCGGCGAAAATTTCTCTGACCACCCCGGCGCGCCCTGGTATGGTGCCTGGTACACATCAGAGGTTTTGGACATCCTTACCAAAAACCCGGATGTTTGGAAGAAGACAATCTTCATTCTTACCTACGATGAAAACGACGGATATTTTGACCATATTCCACCTTTTACTGCCCCCCATTCGCACAAAAAGGGAACAGGAAAGGTATCTGACGGCATTGATACGCGCGTTGAATTTGTAACCCTTGAGCAGGAGCAGGAACGCAAAGGTTTTCCTAATAATTACGACCGTGAAAATGCCATTGGCCTGGGCTACCGGGTTCCTATGGTCATTGCGTCACCGTGGAGCCGTGGCGGATATGTAAACTCGGAAGTATTTGACCACACTTCGTCACTACAATTTTTAGAAACCTTTCTTACCAAAAAAACAGGTAAAAAAATAAAGGAGCACAACATCAGCGATTGGCGCCGCACCATTTGCGGCGACCTTACCTCGGTATTCCGCGCCTACCACGGTGAAAAGTTTGCCGCCCCTGCGCCGCTAAAAAAGAATGAGTTTGTAGAAGGCATCCACAAGGCACAGTTTAAAAAACTTCCTTCGGGGTATAAAAACCTTTCGGCAGATGAGATAGCTGTTATTAAAAAGCATCCGGCATCATCGCCATACATGCCCAAGCAGGAGCCAGGCATAAAGCCCTCATGCGCCTTGCCTTACGAGCTTTATGCGGATGGGCAGCTGAACGAGGACAAAACCGCATTCGAGATAAAATTTAAGTCAGGTAATACTATTTTTGGCGATAAGGCGATTGGCGCGCCGTTTAACGTGTACGCACCAGGTAAATATGCTTCCTTTAATGATTTGCAGAAAATGGAAGCCGTGCGCACCTGGAGTTATGCTGCCAAAGCAGGTGATACCCTAACCGACGGCTGGCCGCTTAACGAGTTTGAGAACAGCAATTACTACCTGCGCACCTACGGGCCAAACGGCTTTTACCGCGCTTATAAAGGCAGCGTTAAAGACCCGGGCATAGGTGTACAATTTGCTTACCAAACAGCAGGTAAAAAGCTAAAAGGTAACGTCGACCTTACTTTTTGGCTTATTGGCACAAACGTGCCGCTAACCGTTGAGGTGATAGATAACGCCTATAAAACCGGCACAAAACAAATGACCATCCAACAGGAAAGCTTCGCGCCGCAAACCATAAAACTGGATCTAAGCAAAAACCACGGATGGTATGATTTTACCGTGAAAGTAAAAGGCTTTGCTGAGTTTGAGAAACGCTATGCGGGCAGGGTAGAAACCGGCCATTCCAGCTTCTCGGACCCGGTGATGGGCAGGGTTATTTAGAAATTCGCATTACTTCCATTGGCGCTACCTGTTTATCGCGGGTGGCCTTGTTTAAAAATGCGGGCTTTAATTTAGAGATATGGAAACGTTCGAACTTAGCGAGCGTGGTTACTTTATATCCCTTTGCGGTAAAGGATGCCGCTGTTTCTGCAGGCCCGTAAAATATGAAAGGTGTTGTGGGTAAATGCCCGCTGCCGTCTTCATTTAATTCAATGATGGGTTGCCTCAAATAAAACTCCATGGGGAAGGAGGCAAATTCAAAACTGCGTGCAACAGGGAGGCCTTCCTTATTATTACCATTTATCCAAAAGGCCGCCTCGCTCCCGGCCTGGTATTTTAACAGCGACGGATAGAAAGCAAGGTTCAGATAAAGGTTCACCACAAAGGCTATGATAATCGTGCGGAACGCCGTTTGCCTGAAATCGGTATCGCTAAAATTGCCGGGTATTATCACCAGCAGTGCCAGCCATATTAGGATTGTTATGCCGACGTCCCACCTAAACTCCTGAGGTTTAAAAAAGTAATGCAGGGTAGCAATTACAAATAAAAGCAATACCACCAAACCTATTTGCATTACACGGATAGCCTTGATGCTGCGCTCTGATTTTAACCCCACCAGGTACTGTGCGGTGATTATAGCGAAGAAAGGGAACACGATATTCAAATAATGCGGTAACTGAAACTTTGATGCCGAGAACAACAGAAAGGTTAACATAGCCCCGCTAATGCAAAGCCACTCACGCTTTTGCACATCTTTGATGCCTGTTTTAATAAAATGCCAAATGGCCGCGAATAATATTAGCGACCATGGCAAAAATGCCCATAACGTGGTATGTATAAAAAAGGAAAGGTCGCCGTGGCCTTTTATTGGGCCGGTATTAAAAAAGCGCCCAAACTGGCTATCCCAAAAAAAGAATTTAATGCCCGATACATTGTGCGTATCAAAAACAAGCTTCTCGGGGTGGCTGTCGAACTGTACATACAGGCAATAGATCTCGGGCAGGATAAACAACAATATCATCACCGCGGCAAGCAGCCAGCGCAGGTTAAAAAGCTGTTTCCATTGTTTGGTGATAGCAAGGTGGCACACTATGGCGCCACCTATCGGCACCAGGGCAAACATCCCCTTTGTCATGATGGCGCAGGCAGTAAATAACGCGCCCAATACCAGTTGCCAAAACTTGTTTTGGGTATATGCGCTGTAAAAATAATATACCGATGCGATTATCAATCCCGTTAGGTAAGGCTCTGCACGTACGTCGTTGTTGGATAGTATGATGTGCTGCGAGGTAAGCAATATCAACACCGCCCATAGCGCTATCTGCTTAGTATAAAGTTGCTTGGCTAACAAGTAAGTGTACCAGGCCCCCATCAGCATAAACAATATACCGGGCAGTTTATACGCCCAGGTATTTATGCCAAATACCTTTAACGACAGGGCAGCCACCCAAAATGGGAAATGCGGTTTATCCAGCCAGTCGGTGTTATCTACGATGATGTTGATATAGTCGTTACGCTGTACCATGGTTTTGGCGATAACCGCGTAAAGCGTACCGTCGGGCGCCAGGATAGGGATGAACAACCCGGTAAAATTAAGCAGCACAGCCAACCCTATAAAGCTGTACAGCCATTTGTATTGATCCGGGTTGGGTTGTTGCATGCGCGGTAAAGTTAGATTTTAGATATGAGATTTGAGATACCCGATGTGAGATTTGCGTTAGCGATAAAAGCCATCCGCCCCGCCATGAAAACAAATCCTGTTATCTTTAAAATCTGCTTCATCCCGGCTCAGACATTGAAATTTATCGCTAATTTTAACCAACCGCAATAACCCCTGTTACTAACCAAAAATCTTGATGAAAAAAACATTCCTTTTATTACTGCTGCTTTGCCCTGTAGCGCTGTTTGCACAAACGGGCAAAGTGTATGATAACTTAACCCTTAACAGCAAGATCCTGAAAAGTGAACGCAAGTATGCCATTTACCTGCCACCAGATTATGAAACCAGTGGACGCACTTACCCGGTGCTTTACCTGTTGCATGGCGCCGGCGACGACCAAACAGGCTGGGTGCAGTTTGGTGAGGTGCTTAGCATTACAGATAAAGCTATCCGCGATGGCGTGGCTACGCCGATGATCATTATTATGCCCGATGCCAACACCGGCCACAGGGGTTACTTTAATAATGTTAAAGGCGACTGGAATTATGAGGATTTCTTTTTTACCGAATTGATGCCTTTTGTAGAGAAAAAGTACAAAATTAAAGCGGAGAAGCATTACCGCGCCATTGCAGGTTTAAGCATGGGCGGCGGGGGCAGTTTTATTTACGCGCTGCACCATCCGGAACTGTTCTCATCGGCATGCCCTTTGAGCGCCGCTACCCGTTTTTGGAATTTGGATGAAGCCAAAGGTTATTGCAAAGAAGAGTATCCGCAGGTTACAGATACAGCTGTAAGCAATTATTATAACAAATACAGCGTATCACAATTGATAAACGCCATACCCGAAGCGAAAAAGAAAGACGTGCGCTGGTTTATGGACGTTGGCGACGACGACTTTTTGTACGAAGGCAACGGCTTGGTGCATAATCTGATGCGCAAAAACAATATCCCGCACGAGTACCGCGTTAGGGATGGTGCCCATAACTGGACCTACTGGCGGGCATCGTTACCCAATGTGCTGGAGTTTGTATCACAGGCGTTTCATCAGTATTGAACAATTGATAGCCAATGGTTGATGGCTCATAGGAGAAATTTTCATGAACCGTAGCTATTTACTATTCGCCAATAAAACATAACTTTAACTGAACTCAATTTTATCTAATTTCTATTCTTTAACCTATGGAACGCCGCAAATTTTTAAGAAATACAGCTTTAACAGCAGGGGCATTGGCTTTTTTAAACAATAAAAGCTTTGCATCAATACTTACCGCGCCCGAGTATAAATTAACCGCGTTACGCAACAACGTGGGTATTTTTACAGAGCAGGGAGGTACCATCATCTGGATGGTAAATAAAGAAGGCATTGTTTGTGTAGATGCCGAGTTCCCGGAACCGGCGAACCATTTGATAGCCGAGCTGAAGAAAAAATCGGACCAGCCTTTTCAGTGGCTGATAAATACCCACCACCACGGCGACCATACCAGCGGCAATATCTCTTTTAAAGGCACGGTGAAAAACGTGGCTGCGCACGCCAACTCGCTCATTAACCAAAAGGCCGCCGCCGTTAAACAAAAATCGGAAGATAAACAGCTTTACCCCGATACCACCTTTACAGATAAATGGAAAGTAAAAGTTGGCGACGAACACATCACCGCGCATTATTTTGGCGCGGGCCACACCAATGGCGACAGCTTTATACATTTCGAAAACGCCAACATTGTGCATTGCGGCGACCAGGTGTTTAACCGCTTGTACCCTTATATTGACCGCAGTGCGGGCGCATCATGCAAGCATTGGCCCGTAGCGCTTGAGCAGGCACAAAAACAATTTAACAAGGATACCCTATTTGTTTATGGCCACGCTTTTGACCCTACAAAAGTTACCGGCACCATGGCCGACCTTAAGACTATGCAAAACTATATGGAAAAGCTTGTGGCCTTTGTTGATGGCAGCATAAAAGCAGGTAAAACAAAAGAACAGATCCTGGCCGCAACGGCTATCCCCGGTGTTACCGACTGGCAGGGCGATGGCATCCAACGTGGCCTTACCGCCGCTTATGAAGAGTTAACCGCTTAATATTAAACCTGATTTTGTAGCCAACCGCTGTACAAAAGCGTATATGACCCCGCTATGGTATGGAAGTGGATTTAGAAATTATAATAATTATCCCTGGCGAATGCCGGGGATTTTGATTAATAACCTATAAATTCTTTTTGATGAATCACTACCTGGCCTTGTTTTCGGTACTGCCGCGCCTATCGCTTTTAGGAATAGCTGGTAAACTCACATTACCTAACCATTTTTTGTAATTACTTATGGTTGTATACTTTAAAGGGCATCACCCATTAAACACATTTGGTCCGTTAGCGCAACAGGTCAATTTTTTAAAACAAAATTCATTTCATCTGTTGCAGATGTGTTTAGCCCCCCGTATTACTTCAGAACTGTATTTTTCACAGTTTTGTAACTTTTATGTGTTTAAACAGTCTTTTACTATAATAAGCTTTTATCCCATTCGTTCATTGTGTATATTTGACACTTAGTGTGCTTAGGAACACTTTTTGTAGTTTAACTTACACAGACAGAATATATTAGGAAATATGCAGCCGCAATGGCTTTGCTATAAAGAGCTTGGGTAATTTTTAAACATGTTATCTGAGGTTTAGTTGATCAACATTATTTGAATGATGTTGTAGTGCGTTCCGGGGTGAGATACGGAACGCATTTTTTTGTTTACATCAATTGCGCTTATAGCAGTTAGATTAAGATTAATTTCACCGATCAGTTTTCCAACAATCCCTATAGCTATCTGGACGCCACTTTCTTACCCTTATATGTTGCGAGGACTAATAACACCATTCGGTTATAGGTATCCAGCCCTTGGGGTTGGTTATTGGCCTTTAAAAAGTTGTCGTAAAAAACACTGGTAATGGTATTTATTTTGTTTTGATACGATAGCCAATAAAGGCGCTCTTCTTTAAAATCCGCCAGTACCTGCGGGGATATTTTGATTTTTAATTGTTTAAATACAACGGTATCCGTATAACGCACAGTGTGCATAAATTCGTTAACCGCGAGGTTATAGGCCGAGTATCTTAACAGCCTGTCGTTAGAACCTATTGCCGCTATAAAGCCAACGAAGTTTGCCTCATCCTCGGGCCCGTAACCCATTTGGTGAGACATCTCGTGGCTGGCCACAAACGGCCGGTTAAACACCGGCATCTGGTAGTTCATTTGCGCCTCGCCTGTAAACGGGTTGTAGTAGCCGGATGTACCAATGTAATTTAGCAGTCCTGTTAATAGCGATGGTTTTATTTTCGGGCTGTAAGTATAGTATTGGGCATTGGTGTTCGATAGTTTGATAACCGCTTTGTTTGCAATGCTATAAATAGAATCGTTGCCCTGTTTCAGATCTGCCGCTGTAACCCTTGCACGGGCAGCGTTAGCGCTATCTATCAGTATAGTGGTAACTCTTTGCAATTCGGCTTTGGTATAAGTGCTATCGCGAAGATTAAGCCGCTCGCCTGCCGATGGACGGAAGTAGTTAAGTCCCCAAAACGAGTAAAACATCAATATGCCTGCCATCACTGCTATTACAATGCCAGCTGCAAAAATACCGGCGTGCATAAACTTTTTTTTGATGCAGAGTACAATTAGCCGGATCAGCGCATAAACCAGGTAGCCTATCACAAACAGGTATATGAGGTCGCCAACACTAAAGGGAAACAGATTAAAAACCGGGTGCAGTACGTGGCAAATGAACGGGTAAAACCCTTTCGAATAATATTTCTCAACCGCTTGGGGGTGGTCGGCAAAAACAAGCAGCAGGTTTACCGCCAGCATAAGGCTAAGGACAATTAACCATCTCCTTAATAAAACCTTGCCCGGCCTTTGTTTTTGCATGTTTAGGGTAAAATTGCTACAGGCAAATATTACGCTTTATTTTTATATAGCGCAATAAAAAACCCCGGTCAAATTGGCCGGGGTTTTTACGTAAAATCGCAATAACTTATTTTACAGCAACGGGTACCGTTAGCTTGTCCCAGGTTAAACTAAAACCTTTTTTGTTGATCTTGTAAACCAAACGCTCGGTAGCTTTTGCAGCAACCGGTTTAACGGTCACCCGCAAAGCATCATCTGCTTTTTTATATTTGTAGGCCCCCCATTGTTTGGCCACCTTGTTAAAAACGATCGTCCAGGTAGATTTGCCGGGAATAGCGAAAAGCCCATAAGTACCAGCAGGTAATTTTTTCCCCTGTACTAAAATATCCCTGCTTGTTTTAAATACGGTAGCTTCGTTTGCACCGGCGCGCCAAACTGAATCTATCGGCACTAATTCACCATATATTTTACGGCCTTTTACCGATGGGCTGCCGTAGTTGATGCTGATAGTAGCTGCACCAATTTGAGCACTAACGCTATCGCGCGGGCTTGCAACAGGTTTGTTTTGGGCAAAAGTAACGGCTGTAAACAGCATGGCAAACGCAAATAGCATTGCTGCTTTTAGTTGAAATGTTTTTTTCATGATGGTATCATTGTAGTTTATATGGGGATAAAGATAACGCATAAACGCCTAACATCTTAAAAAATTACTTATTACCGCTAACTACTAAAACTTTCATAAACACAGCGTGTTATATAAGCCGAATTCACATTGCAGTTAGGAATTGACCGAAAGGTTAAACAATTGTTGTGAGTTTTTGGCCCCTGCCGCAAGGTGGGGGTTTTTTATGCCTTCGGCCTCATAAATATTTGCCGCCATTACACTTATATTTGCCATTACAATGGCCAATAATTACAAGCCCTTTTACATTTTACTGTTTTTGCTGGCGCTAATGGTTAACTTCATTGGCATCGACGCCGATTTTTTTACCGACGACCCCGGGCTTTACGCCTCTATCTCCAAAAACATGCTTTACAAGCATGACTTACTCCAACTCTTTACTTATAACACCGACTGGCTGGACAAACCCCACTTCCCTTTTTGGGCAGTATTGATAAGCTTTAAAATATTTGGCGTTAGCGCCTGGTCGTATCGCTTGCCGGCTTTGCTCTTCTTTTTGTTAAGCCTGCTTTATACCTACTTATTTACCCGCAGGTTTTACACCAAAGAGATAGCCCTTACAGCCGTTTTAATACTGACGACAGCCCAGCACCTGCTGCTATCAAATATTGATGTACGCGCCGAGCCATACCTTTTGGCATTGATAATTGGCAGCATTTATCACATTGCCCGATATAATGATAAACCAATAGCTAAACATTTGCTGCTGGCAGCCCTGCTTACAGCTTGCGCAATCATGACGAAGGGCATCTTTGTAATCGTAGCTATTTACGGAGCGTTGCTGGGGCAATTCATCGCGCAAAAAAATTTTTTTCAGTTGTTTTATCCAAAATGGTTACTGCTATATGCTCTTACTTTTCTGTTCACCCTGCCCGAACTTTATTCCCTTTACGTGCAGTTTGACGCACATCCGGAGAAGATGGTTTTCGACAGGCAACATGTAAGCGGGATAAAGTGGTTTTTGTGGGATAGCCAGTTTGGACGCTTTATAAACCAAGGGCCTATCCAACAAAAAAAAGGTGGCGATAAATTCTTTTTTGTACATACCCTGCTTTGGGCATTTTTGCCGTGGTGCCTGTTATTCTATTACTCGCTTTACAAAAGTTTTAAAAGTGTTTGGCAAAAAGCAACTTTGCCTGAGTATTACACCCTGAGTGGAGCGTTACTGTTGCTGATCCTGTTCTCTTTATCGCGGTTTCAGTTACCTTTTTATACCAATATACTTTTCCCATTATTTGCCATTATAATGGCGCCTTACTGCTTTAAACAACTTAGCAGGGCAGGTACAATTTACCGCAAGATGGTTCTGCTTTTATTTGCTGTTGCTTTACCAATAGTTATTGTTGCGATACATGTTTACGCTAAACCGCCATCTAACCTGCTGTTTATGTTGGCTATTGCGCTTTTTGGATTAATAGCCGTTGCTATAACTATAAAAGTAAAAGAAACGGCTTACAAGATTTTTATGCTTACCTGCTGCTCGGTACTGTTTGCCAATTTTTATTTGAATACGGTTTTCTTCCCGCTTGTTGCGTCTTATAACGCGCAAATACCTGCCGCCAGGTATGCAAGCCAGCAACAGTTTGCCAACGCAAAGCTTTACACCCTGCGCATGTCTAACAACTCGTTCCAGTTTTATAGCAATAAACCTGTGGAGTTTGTACCGCTTGAAAGTTATAAAGATTTTAAGCCTACAGGCAAGGCGCTATTCTTCGCCAGCCAGGCATCGGTAGATTATCTTACCAGCGCCCATACCAATTTTAAGATCATTCAGGCCTTTATTGATTATCCTCAGGAAAACATACTGCCAAAGTTTATAAACAGCGATACGCGTAGCCAGGTACTTTCTAAGGCGTACCTTATCAGTAAGTAGGTTATTGCACGTTATATTTATAAACGGCCCTGCCTATATTGCCCATATTATCGATTCCTTCAACTATTACGCGATATTGGCCAGGGCCATCATTAAAATAATTAAAGGACGCATTGCCGGCAGCATCTGTAACCAGGTATGGTTTCCAGTAAATGGTGCTACGGTTTTCGGCAGGGTATTTCTTAGTTACATCATACACCGGCGAATAAAACTCGCGCGCTATATAAAAGCCTTTGGGCGATAATGTAAATATACCCGGCGACATTTCCTTGCTTATTTCTGCCGGTTCCCCACCTTGTTTTGTATTGATTACCATAACCCCGCTACCGGCGCCCATACCATAAACTACGGCATTTGCCCCTTTCAATATCTCTATGGAAGCAACATCAGATGGTTGAACAACATCTATCCCGCCCGATGTTATAGCACCATCAACAACTATTAACATAGGTTCGCTTATGGTTGCCCCGTTTGCCACAGTAAGTGAAGTTTTAAGATAAGCTTTCCCGTTATTAAAATCAATATTACGGGCAACCCCGCTCAGACCTTGTGATAACGTTGCGAAATTTTTAACGTCTTTACCAAAAATAACCTGGTCGGCATTACCCGCACCTGCAAGGCTCAATGTACGGTAATTGCTCGTCTTACCTGTCACAAATACCGGTTTTAATTCGCGTGTTTTGCCCGGTTGCCCGGTCACCACACCGGTGTATTCCGGCAAGTTATCAATTACCTTCTCTGCCGTTTGGCTGTAAGCAGGTAGTACAGCTGCAATATTATTATTATCTAATATTAGTTTGGCTTTATCACGAAGCGATTTGTTATCGATATTTAACAAGAATTGCGACCTGTCTGCATACTTCAAATCGGGAAAGGTAAATTTACCGTCAGTATCTGTAGTAGTGGTCATACTTTGCCCGGTGGCCGATAACATCAAGGTTATTCTTTCGTTTGGCACTGGTTTTCCCGATTTATTTACCATTAATCCGCTTATTGGTATGCCAAATTCTGGCTTATATGCCATTGGGGCTTGCGGCCCGTTAAGCAGCTCTTTCCATTGTACGCGGCGGTAACCTTGGGTAAGCATCAAAATATCGAGGTTATTGCGCGTGTCGGAAGTAACATTGTTAAAATAATAGCCGGGCTGTTCAACATATCCGCGCAACTCCGAGGTTAGCAATAGATCAGATAGAATAGAACCCTCGGTATCCTCATTGCTTTGTAGTTTACTTTCATCGATCACCGCAACCGAGAAATTACCCATAGATGCTTTATCTGCATTTTTTGCGTTAAGCGTAATAGTAGTCTTATCATGATTTACATAGGTCGCCTTATCACTATTTATCGTAAAATTAACGCCATCATCGTTCTGAATAAACACTAAACGTTCGCACAATGGCATCCCGCTTTGCGAGAAAAGGGTGATTTGGGCTATGCCGCTTTTTAGTTCTTTTTTAGGCACGTCAAATCCTATTCCCTGATTATCTAACGTCGTTTTAACCGTTTTAACAACGCCAGCCGAATAGATCACTACATTCACCTCTTTATCCTTATTCTCCAGGTAATACGTTTTGTTGGCATTGATATCGATGGATAATTTAGCAGCATCGCTATTGTTAACCGTAAGCGACATGCCTTTTGTTTCGGGCACCGGGAGCGAAACCGTATTTACCGACCCATCCGGATAGGTTACTTTTGCCTTGTAGGTTTTGCCTGCATCGGCCGTGATATAAAATTGCCCCATCCCCAAATGCGCCGACGTAAATTTTGCAACTTCTTTATTATCGCTATCAACCACTATACCTTTTACATAAGCGCCCAATCCATTACTGCCAACTGCTTTAAACGCAATACGGCAAGGCACTGCGGTTATAAATGTACCTCCTTCGGGGAAAAACTGTACATCGGCTTTGTTATTCGCTGCTTTTGCCGGGTATAACTGCGCTAAGCTTTTGCCATTCACAGCTATGGTTTTGTTAAACACATAAACGTTACCTGCGTTTTGCATCCATTGGGTGTAAGCCCTTACTTTATAATTTCCTTTTGAAAGATAATTAGGCAACGAAAAATCGCCCCAGGCCAATCCGTTTTTCATTTGCAAAATAAGCGATTGCATTACCGAGTCGTTCTTGCTCACCAGATCCACATGCAAAACGCCGCTTATTTTTGATAGTTCGTGCTGTTCGCCTGCGGTTACGTAGGCTTTAAAGTATATGATATCCCCGGGGTTGTAGTAAGGTTTATCGAAGTGGAGATATGCTTTCTCTATGATATTGTCTATTGATAACGATTGCAGCCTGCCTACAACATCTTTCAAAGTGCCCTCGTTTTTTACAGGCGATACCTGTGCCTGTACAGCCGCATTTACACAGCTTGCGGCAAACAACATTAAGAAAAACTTTTTCATGGTGTGAGATATTTATACGCGATAAATTGCGGATGGTTGGTCCGGTTATAATTGGCATATAAATATACTGATATTCAGACGAATACTCCAAATAGTTTTTTTTGCGTACGGATATACAGGACTGAAAATTACCTGGCTTATTCTTCCTTTATCTCTTCCCAGTAAAGCGTACCCTCATAGATGCCATTTTTGATGGCAACCTGCGCTTTTACTTTATCCAATTCGGCCTTAACTTCTTCGGGGCTTAGTTTGGCGCTTAACGACGAATAGAAAATAACATACCCAGTCTTACTGTTTATGCATTTATAGTGTTTGTCAGCAGTATTCATAACGATATTGCTTTTAGATATCATTATAGTAATACTATTAAACGCCTAATTGTTTTTAAAATTACCTGCCGGCTGGCTCGCTTGGCATATTATTCCCACCCTCGTCACGGCCTTCTTTATCCTTGTCCTTAGAGAACTCCAGTTTACCAAATTTATAACTCAGCGTTAAACCAAACGAACGGAATGGCAGTTGCCTGATGCTGGTCTGATTAAAGCCCGGCCCTTTGGTTGTAGATTCCTGGTTAATGTATTGGCTAAAGGCGTTATTGGCAACTAAACCAATACTCGCCTTTTTATCCCAAAACTGCTTGCGCACCGCCATGGTGTAAAAAAAGAAATGCGGCCTTGTGCCCTGCAACGTGCGCGATGATGAGTTGTAATTACCAAATGCCTCGGCCATAAAGTTGCCGCCAAATTGGTAACTGGCATTAAGATTCATACGGTATTGGAAGGCTTTGACAGAATCGATACCCGGTGCCTTGTTGTTGCGCTGTGCCAGGAATATATTGGTACGCAGGTTAAGCTTTTTAGTAACAGGTACCGATGCAAATATATTACCGCCTAAGGTTGCCTGTGTGCCCAGGTTGGCGCGCTGGTTTAGCAATACGTTGGTGTAATCTTTACCGTTAATGGTGAGCAGATCGTAACGGGTGGTAAACTGCTGGATATCGTCGGTATTGTGGCGGTAAAAGCTCCCGATGTAAATATTGGCGCCGCTATCAAACGACTTGTTGTAACCCAACTCAAAACTATTGCTTTTCTCGGGCTTTAAGTTAGGGTTACCAGTGCTGATATTTTTTGGGTCGCTGATGTTATAAAACGGGTTTATCTCGCCGTAATCCGGGCGCTCTATACGGTACGAATAGCTTAATTTAATACTTTGCGTTGGCGTTAGTTTGTGTGATATTACCGCCGATGGTGCAAAGGTGTTGTAACCCGGTATCACCACGCCGGCTAAGTTTGATTTTGTATTGGTGTATTCGCTGCGTAACCCTGCTTTAACATCCAAAAAGTTTTTGAAAAGCGATGTTGATACCGATACATAGCCCGCGTAAATATTGCGCTTATAGTCAAAGCCGTAGGTTTGGTCGGCATTGTTTACGTAATTGCCACTACGTAGCGTATCGGTAATGGTGGTGTTCTTCAGGTCTTCTATAACTGCCTTTACGCCACCTTCTATATTGAAGGTTTTAGTAACCGGGTGAGTATAGTCTATAGAAATATTGGTTTCCCTGTCATTGCCGGGGTTGTTCCCACGGATGCCTGTGGTTTCCCTCGGGTCATTCAGGTAATCCTGCGTTTGGAAATAATTGGCCGTGTTTTTACTGTAACTGCTGGTAAATAACGCCTCAAGCGACTGACCTTCTTTCTTAAAGTTCTTTTTATAGGCAAGGCTGTAATCGGTAGAGTAGGCAGTAAACTTACTATCCGAATTACGTAAACTTAACAAATTCGAAATAATATTGTCGGTAGCGGCCGTTACACTCTCCTGTTGGTTGGTAAGCCCATTATTATGGTTCCCAAAATGATCAAAGCCTATGGCTGCTGTTAACACATCTTTAGGGGTAATATCCCAATTAAAACTTAGCCCGCTTTGGTAACCGCTCCGTTTAGAATCTGAACCACCATTTTGAAAAAGGCGTGTTATGTTACCAATGCTATCTGTTGACGAACGGTTATTGGTTGTTAAAACCGTGGTATTTAACTGTGCGTTGCCGCTAAAAAAAGCATTAACCCCAAAGTTACCTTTACGGGCATTTAAGTTAAATGAGCCATTCTCCTGGCGTGTACCCGCGGTAAGGTTTATGCTTCCGTTTATGCCCTGTATCTTGCTATCCTTTAATATAATGTTGATGATACCGCCGGTACCGGCCGCATCATATTTTGCACCGGGGCTGGTTATTACCTCAATGCTTTTTATTTGGCTACCGGGGATGGCTTGCAGCGCATCGGCAAGGCTGGCACCAAAAATACTGCTTGGCTTACCATTGATCAGGAAACGGATATTAGCGTTGCCTTGTAATTCCACATTACCATCAATATCAACAGTAACCTGCGGCACTTTTTTCAATACATCTATAGCGGCACCACTTTGGGCGGTCAAATCATTTTGGGCATTGTAAACCATTTTATCAATCCGGTTCTCAATAATGGGTGCCTTGGCTACGATGTTAACCCCCTTGAGTTGGTTTTGTACAGGCTCTAATAATACATTGCCAAGAGCCATTGTACCGCCATCAACAACTATAACATGTTCAACAGTATGTTTTTTATAACCTAAAAAATCTATGGTGAGGCGGTAGTCGCCAGCGGGGATGTTATTCAAGTTAAAGCCGCCCTTGGGGTCGGTACTTAAGCCGTTGAACGGGCTTGTACTTCCTTGTTTAAATAGGGATACTGTAGCATAATCTACAGGCTGCTTACTAACAGCATCAGTAACTTTACCGGTAATCTTACCTTTGCCGCCGCCATTATTTTGGGCATTTATATCTAAGGTAGTAACAAATAGAAAAACAAGAACAAAAAACGTACGCATATAACCTCTTTATTTCGAGGTGCAAAACTGTCAAGAAACTTTGGATTAAAACTGAATTTTTAGGTACGTTTCGTAATTGTTACATACACCATATCTACTTAAAATATAAGCACCATTGTACCGCCGATGATTAGCAACGCGCCAATCCCCGTTTTTAAAGTAAGCGGCTCGCCTAAAAACACAACCGATAAAATTATAGCCAAAGCAACGCTCAACTTATCTACCGGCGCCACTTGCGATACCTTACCTAACTGTAACGCCTTAAAATAAAAGATCCATGATAACCCGGTAGCGCAGCCGGATAGCACCAGGAAGGTCCAGTTCAATTTTGTCAAGCCATTAATGCCATGCTGTGTGCCCTTGTACAGCACTATTGCCCATGCAATCAGCAAGATCACTACCGTACGGATAGCCGTGGCAAGATCGGTATCAACTCCTTTTATACCAATTTTTGCAAATATTGCCGTGAGGGCTGCAAATAGCGCCGAAAGTAAAGCATAGATCCACCACATAATTTTATGTTTTTACAGATTAATAATTATCGACTTGATTTATCACGTGCAATTTTAAAGGAAAATAATTTCTTTTCGATTAATATCGAATAGCGTTTTCACCTTAAATGTGATGATTTTTTATAAGGAAATCATTTTTATAACACGTTATTCTTATCTTTATCGTTTTAACCCCAATATGAAGAAAACTGATTTTGTTTATTCCCAGGAATCGGAACCACATCGCATACGTACAAAAAAGATACTGAAGCAGTTTCCGCAGCTAAGGAATTTAATAGGGAAGAACCCAAAAACCATTTGGGCCATCATTGGCCTGGTAGCATTCCAGGTTGTATTGGCGTGGTTCCTTCGCGACCAATCATGGTGGTTGGTTTTTGGTGCCGCTTACCTGTTAGGCGCATTTGCAGACCACGCCCTGTTTGTGATGATTCACGAATGCACACACCAATTATTATTTAAAAATCGCAATGCAAACCGTTGGGCATCTATGTTTGCAAACTTGCCGCAAATACTGCCAAGCGCTATATCGTTCGAAAAATATCACATCAAACACCACTCTTTCCAGGGTGTACATGAGCTTGATGCCGATCTGCCAAACCGTTGGGAAGCGCGTTTAATAAGCAACTCTTTCTTTGGTAAAGCACTTTGGTTATTGTTTTTCCCGGTTTTCCAGTTGTTTCGCTTATCACGTTTACGCGAGATCCACCCGTTTGACGGATGGATACTGACCAACTGGTTGATACAAGCAGTATTTACCGGCCTTATCTATTATTTTATGGGATGGCATGCATTAGCATTTTTGCTATTGAGCTTTTCGTTCTCGGTAGGTTTACACCCGCTTGGCGCCCGCTGGATCCAGGAGCATTATTTAACCCACAGTGTCGAGCAAGAAACCTACAGCTATTACGGTAACTTTAACGCTGTAGCGTTTAACGTAGGTTTCCATAATGAGCATCACGATTTTCCTTCTATCCCATGGAATAAATTGCCGGAGATAAAGAAAACCGCGCCAGAATATTACGAAACTTTATACTACCATACCTCGTGGACCAAATTATTCTTCCAGTTTTTGTTTGACAGGGAGATCTCTTTATTCAACAGGATATTGCGCCGCGAGCGTGGTAAAGTTGCCATCACCGATGTATCTAAACCAGATGCCGAGATGAGCTTTGGCAAAGAGGGTGCCGCTATGGCGCCGCAAAACTTGTAGTGTCAATTTAAAAGCATAAATAAAACGGCCCATAATAATATGGGCCGTTTTTTGTTTTATAAGCTTAGTTATGTTTAAAAGTAAAGCTCTGAAAATATTTATACCTGTATTGTGCCTGCTATTTATCGCGGCATTTGCTAAGCACCGTTTGGTAGATAATAAGCACCTGCCCGAAAGCCATTTGTACTCAAAAGAAATGGACGAAACATCGGGGCTTGTAGCATCAGCCGTTAACCCCAATATTTATTACGCACATAACGATAGCGGCGACACCAGCCGTTTCTTCGCCATTACTGCCGATGGCAAACTCAAAACAACCATTTATTTTACCGGCGATAAAAAAGAACGCCTCGGCGTGCGCGATTGTGAGGATATAGCCGTAGGCCCCGGCCCTGTTAAAGGCAAAAGCTATGTTTACATTGGCGATATAGGCGATAATGCGTCACACCGGAAATTCATAACCGTGTACCGCACCGAAGAACGCAAAGCATGGGGCACCGATAGCCTTGCGCACACTGTACCTGTATCAGTAAACCTAAAATACCCGGATGGAGCCAAAGATGCAGAAGCTATGGCGATAGACCCCATTGAGAAACTACTGTATATCATTACCAAGCGTGGCGACAGCGTAGGTATTTATACGTCGCCATTAAAATATAAAGCTAACGATACACTTACCTTAACCTTTAGGGGAAGGTTGTTCTTTAGCGGGATAAAACCTTTTAAATGGATAACCGCGGCCGATGTATCCGCCGATGGTACACAGATATTGGTGAAAAGTTACGAGAAGGTGTACTACTGGCAGCGCCAAGCCGCCGAACCTATTTGGCGGGTTCTTAAAACCGCGCCCAAAGAATTGGTTTACAAACAAGAAAAACAAGGTGAAGCCGTTGCTTTTACGCGCGATGCCAAAGGCTACTACACCACCAGCGAAGGTGTTTACGCGCCTATTTATTATTATCAAACACCAGAGAATTAAAATTTTTATTACCTTTTCAAATTACCGGTCGAGCGCCCACGCCTGGCTTTTTAGTTTTCAGCGTCCACGCTGAAATGTGCAATCGCTATATCTTATAACGGATAATTATCACTATTTTTCTTCAATCAATATTTTTTTCAAAGCCGTGGCAACCTTTGAGCAACATCCCTCGTGATGTATGCAGATAAGGTAATAATTTAAGGCAAACAGAAACCCAAAGCATGGGCGAAGAAGAATTACAACAACTGGTAAACGGCTGTTTAAAAGATGACAGGCTGTGTCAAAAGCTCTTGTACAAGGCTTTTTATGGCTTTGCGATAGGCATCTGTTTACGGTACGCCAATAACCGGTACGAGGCTTCGGAGATCATGAACCAGGGGTTTTATAAAGTATTCAAAAATTTAGCGAAGTACGATATAACCAAGCCTTTTAAGGCATGGCTTGGCCGTATTATGGTCAACACTTCCATTGATTATTACCGTTCGAACCTGAAGGTGGCATACACCGAGGAACTTGACAAAGCCGAGCATATTAACGATACCGAATTCGCCGATAGGAATTTAAATTATAACGAATTATTGAATATGGTAAGTCAGCTACCACGTGCCTACCGCACCATATTTAACTTATTTGCCATTGAAGGTTACACGCACGAAGAGATAGGCGACATGCTGAACATCAGCACAGGCACCTCAAAATCAAACCTACATAAGGCACGAGAGAAATTAAAAATAATGATAGCCAACAGCAATAAAATGCCGGGCACAGTAAGTAAACAAGCAAACGATAATATAATACCTATTAACCAGCAAAACACACCCAACCTGTCCATATCGTTTATAAACAACATAACCAAGCGATGAAAGAGGAAAAAGAAGATAGTATTGATAAATTGTTTAGCCGCGGCCTAAGCGAGCCCGGCGACAATGCGCAATACCGGGAGGAAGATTGGGACACTATGGAGGCCCTGCTTGATGGCAAAAAGCCAAGGGGACTTGTATTTAATTTATTGGTGCTGGCCGGTACTATCGCGGCCATGCTTGTACTTATAATTGGCTGGTTATATTTAAACCCTACATCAAAACCTGATAAAAACACACAGCAGGCTGTGAAAAAAGCACAACCTGCCTTAAAAAAGGATTCCGGTAAATACGGCCCGCCCGTGCAGCAACTGGCAGATCTCAAAAGTAATACGCTTTCGGCAAATGATAGTAGTGCGATGAGTGCAAATAAATTGAGCCGTAAAAGTAAGTCGTTCTTCACCTTATCTGCTGTACAGGGCGGCCGTAATACTACCGGTAATAGTTTTAACTATAAGGCAGCGAAAGTAACAACGGCGGCTACACACGACACCATTATTACCAATGTAACCCAACTCGCCATAGCCAAAGTTGATACAATTATCACCGATAAAAACGCGCCTGTAATGGCAAATAATAAAACATATATCGATACCGTCACCGCCGATAAAAGCGCTGTACTTGCTGTAAATGGCAATAAAAAAGATACCATAATCACCGAAAAACGCCCTCCGTTGATCTCAGTAGTGGATGACATTAAACAAAATAAAAAATCGTCGAAATCTGGAGGTGCCTCAGGCCCGGCGGCATATGCATTTAGGCCAACCTTTTCGTTAAGCCTGGTGGCCTCGCCGGATGTAAACAGCGCCAAAGGCCTTTCCAATACCAGGGTGGGTTCAAACGCGGGCTTGCTGTTAACTATGGGTGTATCGCGCAAGTGGAGCATCACCACCGGGGCAATATATTCCGATAAACCATACATGACCGATTTTGCAAATTACGCTACAGCCTACCAATTTAACGCCAACCCGATTAGCGTTACCGCAAGCTGTATAGTGCTGGATATCCCAATAAACCTGGGCTACCAATTATTTAACAACGGGCGCAATAAGTTTAGCTTGGGCACAGGGCTATCATCATACTTTATGCTGCGCGAAAATTATACCTATAACTATGCAGGGGGCACCCCTACCGGGCCAACCAGCTACAACATACGTAATAAGAATAAACATATTATGGGCATCCTAAACCTAAATGCAACTTATCAGCGCGAGATAAGTTCGAAATTTGGGGTGGGCGTGCAGCCATACTTTAAAATACCGCTCACCGGTATCGGCTATGGGCAGGTGAATCTAAAATCGGCAGGGGTTGCTGTAGGGGTAACGTGGAACATTAATACGGGACAAAAACCTTAAAAAAATATGAAATATATCGGAGTAATATTACTCGCCTGGTTTGCAACAAACCGGGCGGGGCAGGACATCTATGTCTGTAAAACCGCGGTGGTAACCCTTTATTCAAGGGCACCTATCGAGGATATCGACGCGAGGAGCGATAAGGGTACATCGGTGTTTAACACCACCACCGGCGACCTTGCCTTTAGCGTGCCCATCCGCTCGTTTAAGTTTGATAAGTCGCTGATGCAGGAGCACTTCAACGAAAATTATATGGAGAGCGATAAGTATCCGCAGGCAACCTTTAAAGGCAAGCTTACCGACAAGCCTGACTTGACCAAAGACGGAACTTACCCGGTAACCGCAAGCGGCGTTTTTGATATACATGGCGTAAAACAAACCCGCACCATCACAGGCAAAGTTACCGTGGCAGGCGGTGCCATCAGCCTTAGTTCGGAGTTTATGGTGGCCTGTAAAGATCATAAGATAGATATCCCTACCCTCGTTTTCCAAAACATTGCGGAAACCGTCAAAATAAAAGTAACCGCGGCTTACACACCCTACAAATAAAACATCCTTAATACAATAAAATTATGAAAAGATCCCTCTTATTTATCGCACTTATATTTGCAGCCGGCTTATCAAGAGCACAAATCACAACACCAAAAGATACGGCAGCCACCAATACGGATGCCCTGATGAAAACCCTCAGCGTGCCCGTGAAAGGCGAACCCGTTATAGCTACGTTTAAAGCTACGCGGCTCATCCTATCGCAAACCACCGAGACTGTTAAAAAGAAAGAGCTTAACTTTTTGGTGATCCACCGCTTTGGCGATATTGGCGGCGCAGCAGGCGGCGGCAAAACCTTTTGGGGCTTAGATAATTCATCAGATATTTACATTGGTTTTGAATATGGCCTTACCGATAACCTGAACATTGATTTTGGACGCAGCAAATTTGAGCAACTGATAGAGCTGGGTTTAAAATATAATATCCTGCATCAAAAAACGGACAACAGCGTACCCGTTGCAGTTACTTTAATTGGGAAAACAGGTTTTAAGCCATACCATTCAAACACACCTGTTTTTGATGATTATGTAAACCGTTTCTCATACCTGGCGCAGGCAGTTATCGCGCGCAAATTCTCGTCAGCTTTATCGCTGCAGGTCTCGCCTATGTATATCATCAACAATGTGCCTTACCCGTTTACATTCGGTAACGAAAAGAAGTTTTTGGCAATATCTGCAGCGGGCCGTTTAAAATTCAGCAAGCGGATGGGCCTGGTGTTAGATTATGTGCACCCGTTCTCCAACTTTAGGGATAACAGCGTTAATCCTAAGTTTTATGACGGCTTGGGCGTAGGGATCGAGATAGAGACCGGCGGCCACGTATTCACCATTAATTTTACTAACTCAGAAGCAATCTCCGAATTTAACTCCCTTAATAATACCCAATCCAGCTGGAGCAAGGGGCAATTCCGCCTTGGGTTTACTATCTCCAGGATCTTTGATTTTAACAAGAAACACAAATCGGCTTACTAAGCTCCTTTACAAAATATATGGCTGTGCTGCACCGGGGGATGCTGCATAGCCATTTACATTTCTAACCTTATTGGCGTGGCAAGCGGGCGCCATCCGGGAAATATTAGGGATTGATTCCATGGCCCCTACCGCCCGGCAGTTTACACTCAACCGTAGCTGATCTTATAACGCTCCAATTTCCAATCAATATAAAATTATGTATCTCATTATCAATATAATACAATTATTACAGTACTATGTATTGCATAATACTATATAAAGCATATATCTTTATGAAAATTTAATCCATATCGTGAAATGAAAAAGATCTTTAACTTAAAAACAACCATACTTGCCTCGCTAATGATAATAGCAGGTAGTGCCACAACCTTTGCACAGTGCGACAAAAAAGTAACCTTCACGGCATCAACCTCGACTTACCTTAATGACAAAGGTGCGGTGGAAAAAACAAAGAATGAGGAAACAATAGTAACACTCGACAACAAAGAGGTTAACATCACCACTGGTGGTAGACCTGAACTGGCAGGCGTTGTTAAAACCTATACATGCAATTGGGTCAACTCCTATAAAACCGGCAAATCCGTAATCAGCACCGTTATGGTTGATGGGGGCAGTGAGTTGCATGCTATCATCACTATCGAAGGTAAAGATGGCAAAGTCACGTTAACCTTTGAGGCGGCAGAAATGCCCGGCAAAAAGATCGTGCTGATTGCAGACAAATTCGAATAATAAACCATAAATATCACATAATATGAAAACGAAAACCCTAACCTCCGCTGTGTTTGCTTTGTTCCTTGTAATAGCAGGCAGTACCACAACCTTTGCACAATGCGACAAAACAGCAACCCTTACCTCAACTTCCACAGATTATTTGGATGATACAGGCACTGTTTTAAAAAGCAACAATGAACAAACCGTTATCACCATCACAAAAACTGATTTGACTATTGCACCAGGCGACCACCAGATGAGCGGCAAGATCACTTCCAGCACCTGCGATTGGAAAGTCCCTTTTAAAGACGGCAAAACTGTAGTGAAGTCTTTGATGACCGGCGACGGGGAGGATAAACACGTCACCATAACCATTGAGGGCAAAGCAGGTAAAGTAACCCTGACATTTGAAGCCGAAGAGATGCCCGGCAAAAAGATACAAGTAGTGGCCGATAAGTTTGAATAATTATTGGTATTGCTTTTTGGATGGCGGGACGATGTGGTGCATCTCCCGCTATTTTTATTTTAAACTTTTGGTTATTCAAAATTAATATTTGGCGAGCATTAATTTTATATAAAAGCGTTATATTTAGGACTATAAAATTTAACCCATATGAAAAGAAAGATCTTTACTACAGCCCTATTATCATGTTGCTTTATGATATGCTTGGCAGCAGCAGTTTTTGCCGACCTTAACGGCAAATGGACAGGAAATTTAACCATGAGCGATGGTAATACCTTCCCGGTTACGTATGATTTTAAAGTTGCAGGCGAAAAATTAACCGGTACCGCGCAATCACCACAAGGCGATGTAAATATTGAGGATGGTAAAGTTAAAGGCGATGAATTTAGCTTCAGCGTAAATGTTAACGGCATGGATGTACCGCACAAGGGTAAAGTATATGCAGATTCGGTTGCTATGAATCTTACTATCAGTGCAGACCAGTTGCATTTTGTTCTAAAACGCGTTAAATAAGTCTCGTTATTAATATTTTACGCCCCGCCCAACCTGGCGGGGCTTTTTTGCGTAATGTAAATAACGGGCTTGTTAAATAACTAACAACGCTTACCTTTGCGCCGCATGTTACAACGTTTAACCGCATATCTATTGATTGTTTCTATGGTATCGGCCAATTTCTCACGTCTTTTTATCTACGCGGGTTTTGAGCTGAACAGGAACTACATCGCGACGAAACTTTGTGAGAACCGTAATAAACCCCAGCTGCATTGCAACGGCAAGTGTTACTTCATGAAAAAAGTAAAACAAGCCGAAGAAAAGCAGAACACCGAAGACAGGCAGGCACAAAAAAACCTGTTCCAGGAGGCCAGTTACAATCAACCTGCTCAGGTTAAGTTTTACTCGGTTTTATTATCGGTAACCAAAGTTCCCAACTACCGTATTAAATTGCCGCAACAAGTGGCAAGCATCTTCCAGCCTCCACGGCTCGCATAAAAACACTCCATTTTATTCATACAGTAAACGGTGCCGGCCCAAAGCCATTGCCTGCTATGCTTTTGCATGCGCTGTAATTAATTTATGTTCCGATGGTATCGGGGCACACTTACACGTTTTTATGAAATTATCTACACTACTATATATACTGTTGTGTTTTGCACCTGCCTTGTGTTTTAGCCAAAACCTAACAGGCACCGTTACCGATACCCGCACCCACGAGGCCGTGCAGGGCGTAATGGTAAGCAATGCCGATAACGTTAAACTGCTTACCACCACTAATGCGAAAGGCAACTTTACCATTGCTAACGACAACATCAAAAACCTGCGTTTTAAAATGGTAGGCTTTAATGATAAAATTTACACGTTAATAGGTGCTGCCACTATTGAGATCTCACTTGAACCATCAACCATCGATCTGCAACAGGTGGTTGTTTCTGCCAGCCGGGAACGCCAGGCCAGGCAGGATGCGCCCATTGCCATCAGCAAAATAAACGCTACTCAGATCCATGATACCAAGGCTACCGCGCTTTACCAGTTGCTTAACAAGGTAACCGGCGTTTACATGGTAGATCTGGGAAACGAGCAGCATACCATGGCCATTCGCCAGCCTATAACTTACAATGCGTTGTATTTGTACATGGAAGATGGGTTGCCTATTCGCCCTACGGGGATCTTTAACCATAACTCGCTTTACGAGATCAATATGAGCGGCGTGCGCGATATTGAGGTGATCAAAGGCCCGGCATCGTCACTTTACGGCAGTAATGCAATTGGCGGCGCCATCAACTTTATTTCGCAGGGGCCGCCTGCTGGTTACGCTGGCAATGTTTCTTTCCAGGGCGATAATTACCATTACCGCCGTGTTGATGCCGACGGTGGATTTACCGCAAGCAAGTTTGGCCTTTATGTTGGCGGTTATGTAGCCAAACTGCGCGACGGCTGGCAGGATTACAGCGACTTTGACAAATACTCGGGCAATTTTAAAACCACTTATGATTTTGATGCCTCCACGCGGTTAACAACGTCCGTAGCTTATAATTACCTAAACACCCAAACACCGGGCAGTTTAGATAGTGCAAAGTTTTATAGTCGCTCGTATGGTGCCAACCAGCGTTTTACCTATCGCAAGGTAAAAGCCTTTAGGGCGAACACTAAGTTAGAACATACCTGGAACAATCAAAGCGCTACTTTCTTAACCCTGTTTTACCGCAACAACTCTACAGCGCAATTGCCAAGTTATTTTATATCAGACGTACGGGACAACGCCGGCAACTACCTAAGCTCTAACGGGCAGGAGAACGATCAGCGTTTTCACAGCTTTGGGTTACTGGCGCAGCACAGGCAGGATTTCGATTTCCTTCACTCCAGGCTAATTGTAGGTTTATATGCCGATAACAGCCCGAGCAGCTACTACGCAAAATTTTTAGATGTGCAGAAAGATGTAACCAATAACACCTACACCGGCTACACTCCTACCGGCAATTACATCGATAATTACCGCATCAAGTTGTTCAATACCGCGGCTTATGCCCAATATGAAATAAAACCTGCGGAACCCCTGCGCATTGTGATGGGCTTGCGTTACGACCGCATCCATTACAACTTTACCAATGGCATCGCCGCAGGCAGCACCAAATATAAACAACAGGAAACCAACGATTTTAACATCGTGGCACCAAAGCTTGGATTAACCTACAACTTTGGCAACAACAAAGGCTTGTATGCCAACTACAGTATAGGCTTTCAGCCGCCCGAAACCGGCGACCTATACAGCTCCCGCCAGGTAACCCCGCTAAAACAGGCAACATTTAATAATTACGAAGCAGGTGGCTGGTTCACCGCCTTGAATAAGAAAATGTATGTGGAAGTAACCTTGTACGATTTGGAAGGCCGTAACGAGATCATCAACCAATTACTGCCCGATAATACCACCCAAAACCAAAACGCAGGCGCAACCCGCCACCGCGGCATCGAATACTCGGTTTCGTATGCGCCTGTTAGCCAGATCGCTTTTAGGTTTAGTGGTACCAACGCAAGGCATACCTATGTAGATTACAACGAGGTATCTCCCAATTTTAGCACCGGCGCAAATACCGTTACGGTTTACAATGGCAACCGCATGAGCAACGCGCCAAGTTGGATAGCAAACTCTGAGCTTACCTACAAACCTGCCTATATCAACGGTTTCAGGATAGCAGGCGAATGGCAGCATATAGCGTCATACTTTACAAACCCTGCAAATACCAAAACATACTCGGGATATGATATTTTAAACTTGCGTACCGGGTTTGATGTAAAAAGCGGGCCATTGAAGGGCGCGGGCATCTGGTTCAACGTGCTTAACTTAACCAACAAGCTGTACGCCACCCTAGTAACCAGCAACCAGTACGGCGATACTTACAACGCCGCGCCGCCAAGGGTTTACACATTGGGCGTCAGCTATTCATTTGCAAAACATTAAACATGGCAACAGCAAAACAAAACTTTTATAAATCGCATCGGATACTGAGCTTAACAGCCCTTATCCCTGTTATGATGTGGACGCTGAGCGGTTTATCCCACCCGTTCATGTCAAACTGGTTTAGGCCTACCATTGCAAGGGAAGTTTATAAACCAGAGCAGGCTATTAAACCAACACTATCCATCAGGCAGGTGCTGGATAAAAATGCGATAAACCAATTTACTAATTTCGGTTTGATAAGCTTTAATAAACAGGCCTACTATCAGGTATTGGGGAAGGATAGCGTCACCAACTATTATTCGGCCACCAATGGCGAACTTTTAAAAGATGGCGACAAAGAATACGCGACTTATCTGGCCCGCTACTTTACGCAGGATAGTACATCAAAAGTAAAAAGTATCACCCTGCAAAAAACTTTCGACGCGCATTACCAACCCATAAACCACCTGCTGCCGGTTTGGAAAATAGCCTTCGACAGGCCCGACGGCATGGATGTTTATGTGGAGACTGCCCAAAGCCGAATGGGCACATTCAATAACAATACCCGTAAAGTGATGCTGGCCGTTTTTGAGCAATTGCACACCTGGCAATTCCTGAAGGCTATCGGCGGCGAACAGTTCAGAATAGTGGTCTTGCTGGTGATCGTTAGCATCATGTTTTTATCATTGCTGACCGGGCTAACCATTTACGGTTTCTTTTGGAAGAAATTTAAGGCCATTAAGCAAAACCGCATGGCAGATAAGCGCCCGGACACCCGTTTTGTTCACCGCTTCCACAGGCAGTTAGGGCTTATTGTTTCTTTCGTGCTGTTTACGTTTATCATCAGCGGGGCATTCCATTTAATTGTAAAATTGGATAACATCAATCCGCAATGCAAGGTGTACAGCCAGGTGATCGACACCAAAGACCTGATTTTTCAAAATTTGCAGTTACCTGTTGATAGCATCAAAACCATTGGTCTTATTAAATACACGGATAGCATCTATTACCAGGTAAGCGATCTTAAAAAGAACGTTAGCTATTTTAATACGGCAAGTGGTAAACAGTTAACAGATGGGGATGCAATTTATGCCACCTATCTGAGCAGCTTTTACCGCGCAGGCGAGCCGCCGGTAATTGTTAAAGGAAAAAGCATAACCACACAGGTGCGGCAGTTTGATAACGAGTACGGCTTTATAAATAAACGCCTGCCTGTTCAAAAGATAGCCTACCCCAACGGCGAGAACTGGTATATCGAAACCACTACATCGCAGCTGGCTACCAAAGTTGCCGGCATTGACAGTGCCGAGGGTTTTTCTTTTATATTTTTACACAAGTATTTCGGCATGAGCTGGGCCGGCAAAAACATCCGCGACATAGTAAGCATGCTGGCCGCGATGGGTGTGTTTGTGGTTTCTGCATTTGGTTTTGCCGCTTTCCTTAAAAATAAATAACTATGAGAAGATACATTATGATATTAGCTGTAACCGCATTATTAGGTTTTACAGCCTGCAATTCATCTGTACAAAAAGATGCTAAAGCAACCGAGGCTACCAAACCGAAAGGCAAGTACTACTGCACCATGCACCCTGAGATAACATCAGATAAGCCCGGCACCTGCAGTAAATGCGGGATGGACCTGGTAGAGCGGGATACTAAGTAAGCAGTCTTAATACATACACGTCATTGCGAGGTACGAAGCAATCGCTTTGCTATACAGAGCCGATAGGCATATGTAGAGATTGCTTCGTACCTCGCAATGACGGTTTTTTTGGTAATCCTGAGAGTCGCTGGTTCAGAACCCTAAAACAGTCACTCTTCTTTCCAGAAAAGGGTATTAGGGTGAAACTGTTTCCACGAACGCCAGTATTCCTGATAAGCTTGTACAACTGCTAAATGACTGCCTTTGTAAGAGCCGGAAGTACAAGTGCCTTTCCAATCCCAGATAGATGACGTTTCGTCATCGGTCAGTTGCTCGTCAGCATTCACCTGGAAATTCAGGGATTTGCCATTAACGGTACTGTTCCAGGCATGGTAGTTCACACTGTCCTTTTCCATAGCTATCAGCAGGCTGGTATTTTTTATTTTATCGTTTAAAGTGCGTTTGCGCACCATGGCGCGCCAGTCGTAGGCTTTTGGCTGGCCTTGTACAATCACGCCAATCATCCAGCTTTTACGCATCAACGAGTCCTTGTTCTTAAGCGTGGTATCTTTATCAACGGCCTGTTTAATGTCGTAATCTTTCAGGTCGGCATAGTCGTTGGTGTATATGGCGTCAGGCTGCAATATCTGCGAGCCCGGATATTTATTAAGCCATGCACCAAGGGTAAGTTGCTCATAAGGCACTTCGCCCAATTGCGCGCCCCTTAACTCGCCAACAGCGGCCTTCCCGGTAGACTGGTACCACCATGTTTTAGTAGCATCGTCTTCAATAATAGCATTGTAATGCCTGGCCCCCACCAATCTAAAAGTTTGCAGTTTTCCGTTGATAACCGGATCGTAAACCCGGCCGGTGCGGCACATGGTGCAATAAGTAACCAGTATCGGCTTGCCGGCAATATTATCCTGTACTTTATGATGATAGCCTAAATAAATAATAGGATAAGCCTTGGCAACTCCTTTATATACCACGCCAATAACTAAATAACTGTGAGGCACGCGGCTTTTTATGGCGTTGGCAAAGGCAACCTTGCGCGTTTCCTTAAACATGATCTCTGCCTTGTACAGGTTATCGGTAAGGTAAAAACTGACAAGGCACAGGGCCAGCACGCCAACTTTTATAGCTTTTTGTTTAGTGGTATCTTTTATAAGGTATAGCCCCAGGTAAGCCAGTATCAACACGGCGCCAAGGATGCGCAGCGGCTGTATCACCTTCTCCAGGTAATAGCAAAATGTAATGGCATTAATATCCTGGCTGCCGGGGAAATGCATAAGCAGGTATGCATGTATCAGCCCCGGAATTAAGAGCAGTATGATACCGGCCCAAAACACAAATGGTTTAGTTGTTTTGTTCATGCTTATCCGTAAAAAGCCTGTTGTAGTATTTAGGTTATTAAGCCTAAATTATAAAAGATAATTAAATATCCCACAGGATATTTTAAGCGATTTTATTTGGGTAACCGCTATCCTTTTTATTAGCGTTTTTGTTTTTGACTTTATGCTTACGCGATTATTTATCAATTGCTGTAATTTTATGAAAATTTTATATGATGAAGATCGAGATCTGGAGTGATGTAATGTGCCCGTTCTGCTACATTGGCAAACGCCGTTTTGAGAACGCCCTGCAACAATTTGCCCACAAAGATGAGGTGGAGGTAGAATGGAAAAGCTTTCAGCTTAACCCTGATATGGTTACCGACCCATCGGTAAACATTAGCCAATACCTGGCAGATGCCAAGGGTTGGACACTTGAATATGCCCAGCAAATGAATAACCATGTTACCGAGATGGCTGCCGAAGTGGGCCTCACCTATAACATGGATAATGCTGTTGTAGCCAATAGTTTTAATGCGCACCGCTTTGCCCACCTTGCAAAAAAACACAACCTTGGCGATGCTGCCGAAGAAGCCCTGTTTAAAGCCTACTTTACCGACGGCAAGAATATGGACGATGTAGACACCCTTGCTGAACTTGGTGTATCAATTGGCCTTGCTGCCGACGACGTAAAACAAACCCTTGCTACCGATGCCTATGCCGACGTTGTAAAACACGACATTGCCGAAGCACAATACTTAGGCATACAAGGCGTGCCCTTTTTTGTAATGAACAACAAATATGGCGTATCCGGCGCGCAGGCTGTACCGGTATTTACCCAGACATTAGAGAAAGCTTTCGGCGAATGGAACGATGAGCAGAGCAAACCAAAACTTGATGTTATTGAAGGCCCAACCTGTGGCCCGGATGGCAATTGTTAAGCAAATAGCTGTTAAAGCATATTAAAGCTAACCTATGTGCTAATCAGCCGTATAAGTATAAAATTTAATTGGAGCAGTATATTAATCAGCTCGAATATATTTTATATCTATCCCCTAATTGATTCAATAAACATTATATGAATAAACTTTACATTAAACTATCTATAGTTATACTTTCAGCATTTGCAATTGGCGGCTGCAACGTTGATCCGGTTATTTATCCGGACACATACGTTTCTACGGTTGGGCAAACCAACACAGGAACGGGTACTGGTACCGGAACAGGAACTGATACCGGGGCAGGAACGGGAACTGGTACTGGTACCGGAACAGGTGTTGGCACAGATACAGGAACTGAAAATACAGGTGATGGACTATCAGTTGGCGCCAACAACACAATCCAAATTCAGCTTACATCGGGTGGTGCAATTAAAACCTATAGTACCAATGTTGCTTTAACAGCTATACAGGGAATAATAAGTATTGCTGCTATAGAAAGCCAATCATCATTAATAACATTCGGGCTTTTAGATTCACAAGTGGGCACTTACGATCTGTTCGCCTTTCAAACAGAATCACTTTATATGGAGACGCTATCTATTGGTAAGATAAAAATAACGGCATCAACTCTTAATATGACTACCGGCAAGGGCAATTTACAAGGAACATTTAGCCTTGACTTAACGGATGGAACCAATAAATATCCGCATGTTATCGGCTCGTTCAACGTTACCCATTAACTTTTGGGCTTAGCCAATTGCTAAAAGGTGGTGGTTTTTTTATTGAGATTAAGATAGTAACTTTGCGTCTTAGTGTAGTAAATACACCAATTTGATATTTACCTTTTGGAAGCAGTAGCCCCATCTTATAATTTTTCCAGAACTACCCTGCGTGTTGCGGTGGGTGCCATGTTTTTTATGGCGGGCATCTGTTTTGCCAGTTGGGCATCGCGTATAGCAACCATTCAACAAGATCTTAATTTAAGCGATGCCTGGCTTGGCGGTGTTTTGTTTGCACTGCCGGTAGGTTTAATGTGTTCGCTCCCATTCTCCGGCTGGGTAATCACCCGTATAGGTAGCCGCAAATTATTGATAAGCGCGCTTATTGTTTATAGCCTTTCACTCGTTTCTTTAGGTATCGCGCAAAACACGGTTCAGCTTATTGCTTGTTTATTACTATTCGGTTTCTCCAGCAACGCGGTAAACATATCTGTAAATACCCAGGCCGTAGCCGCCGAAGAATTATACCAGCGCCCAATTCTTGCTTCTTTCCATGGTTTATGGAGCCTGGCCGGGTTTAGCGGTGCTGCCATAGGCACGTTCATGATAGGCAAACAGATTATCCCGTTTAAACACTTTAGCTTGATAATGGTGTTGGTTGTGGTGGTAGTAATATTTACATCGCGCTACCTTAAAAACGACAAGCCAACCAGCGCCGGGCCGGTGTTTGTAATGCCCGATAATTCGCTCATTAAATTGGGCATCATCGCTTTTTGTTCAATGATATGCGAGGGCGCGATGTTTGACTGGAGTGTAATTTACTTTAAAAAAGTAGTACTGGCTCAAAACGCATCAATGGGTGCAGGGTATACCGCGTTTATGTTTACCATGGCAACCGGCCGTTTTGTTGCCGATAAATTCGCGCACCGCTTCGGGCTTAAACGTACCCTGCAAATAAGCGGGATGCTTACCGCAACAGGCTTACTTACCGCCGTTGCATTCCCTTATATGTACACTGCTATATTTGGCTTTCTACTGGTTGGTTTCGGTGTATCATCTGTTGTGCCCCTGGTTTACAGCGCGGCGGGTAAATCAAAAACCATGTCGCCAGGTGTGGCGCTGGCCGCGGTATCTACCATCGGCTTTGCAGGCTTTTTAGTTGGCCCGCCGGTTATAGGTTTTATTGCCGGTTTAGCTACCTTAAGGGCATCCTTCACCCTCATAGCTGCAATGGGTATCTGCGTAACCATATTTGCTACCAAGGCCAAAATTTAATTACTCTTTCGTCAAATCCGTTTCAGTAGGGTTAAGCACGTATTCAAAGTTTTGGTACCCGTTATGGAAAATAAATTTCAGGCGCTCGTGCGGTAAGTTTATATCCAGTGATATTGCACCAAGGGTGGCGGGCAAATTATCCCGGATCAATTTAAGATCGGAAACGTTGGGCATATCTATGCTAATGTCGTTTCCTTTTGCTTCTATCTTCCAATCTTTAAGGCCGGCGCCATTTAATACGTCCAACCATTTTTGCTGATAAGTATTCATACCATTGTAATTTGCTTATAGAACAGACCGCATAGCATTAAGTTTTACAGAGAGATCACTATGGCGCAGATATGTATCGCCCATAAACCCCTAACCTGGTTTCAAATATCATTCGTGGATCATTAAAGAATTTCTTAAAATCATACTCACTTACCTGGCCCGGGTATGGCACCTAATAATGGTCGGGCCGGCCGTTTCGCCATGCCGTTACTTAAGATGCTTTGTGCTTTACAAGCGTCGGCAATAGTACCTTTGTCCACCAGTCCGCCTGCGGGATCTGTTCGTAGCCTGTTTCGGGAGGCAGGCTAAATTACCAAATTATTTACCTGTAGCGTTTTGCATTTCGCTCCGCCTAAATTATAGCCGCTGGTTTTGTATCTGAATATTATTGCCTGTCATTTGCAATTATTACATTCCACTGAATATCTTTTGAAACAATTTAAGGCATCTGGGTATCTATATCTTACATAAGTTATACCTTTGCCACATTAATGGATAGCGTAGATACATCTTCAAAACCGGTACCAAAACGTTTCAAAAAAACGCAGAATAAACTGGCAGAATTCTTTTTGATGCTGCACAGGATATATGTCTTTATCCTGCGCTTTTTTAAAGAGGTTTTTTTGCCCCCTTACGAATTCAGGGAAATTGTGCGCCAGTGTTACGAGACGGGTGTTAAATCGTTTACCTTGATTACACTAACAGGATTTATTGTAGGTGTGATCTTTACCAAGCAAAGCCGCCCATCGTTAACAAACTTTGGTGCCGAATCCTGGTTGCCATCCTTGGTATCCATCGCCATTATGAAAGCCCTTGCACCGTTGGTTACCGCGCTTATCGCGGCAGGCAAAGTTGGCTCGAGCATCGGTGCAGAACTTGGCTCTATGCGCGTTACTGAGCAGATCGACGCTATGGAAGTATCGGGCACGAAGCCTTTTAAATTTTTGGTTTGTACGCGTGTTATCGCTACAACTATCACTATACCATTGCTGGCTACTTATGTAGCTTTTATTGCGCTTTTAGGTGGTTATTTAAACGTTAGCCAAAACGAAGGCACCAGTTATGCTACATTTATGGAGCAGGCTTTTGAGCCCTTAACCTTTGTAGATTTTTGGGCATCGTTAAGCAAGGCCATCGTATTTGGCTTTACCATAGGTATTGTGGGATGCTACCAGGGCTATAACTCTACCAAAGGCACCGAGGGCGTTGGTAAAGCAGCAAACGGCGCGGTGGTTACGGCTATGTTTTTAGTGTTTATTGAAGAAGTTTTAATTGTACAGATAGCCGGATGGTTCCGCTAAATTATGGAAAACCAAAAGGCAAATATTGACATGAGCAACGAGGTGATCAAGCTTCGCGGGGTTGAAAAATCTTTCGCGGACTATGATGTGCTTCGCGGTATTGATCTTGACCTTTTCCAAGGCGAAAATTTAGTAGTTTTGGGTCGTTCAGGTACGGGTAAATCGGTATTAATTAAACTGATCTCGGGATTGCTAACACCAGATGCCGGCACGATAGAAGTTTTAGGCAACGAGGTAACTACTATAAGTGAAAAAGCGCTTGAGGATCTCCGTATCCGCATTGGTTTCTCATTCCAAAACAGCGCATTGTACGATAGTATGACGGTTCGTAAGAACCTGGAATTTCCTTTAGTGCGTAATCGCAAAGGCATTTCCCGGGCTGAGATAGATAAGAATGTAGCGGAAGTATTAGAAGCCGTTGGCCTGTCGCAAACTATTAATCAAATGCCTTCAGAGCTTTCGGGAGGGCAGCGTAAACGTATTGGCATTGCCCGTACGCTGATACTTAACCCCGAGATTATGATGTACGATGAGCCAACCGCCGGCCTCGATCCAATCACCTGTATCGAAATAAACGATCTGATAAACGAGGTTCAGCAGCGCTACAATACATCTTCTATCATTATCACGCATGATCTTACCTGCGCCAAAATGACCGGTGACCGTGTTGCCATGTTGCTTGACGGACAGTTTCAACGCGTAGGTACTTTTGATGAGGTATTTAAAACTACCGACCCGCGTGTTACCCCTTTTTACAATTACAATTTTATACAATAGATATTAGTACCCTATATAATGGATGCAGCAGATAATAAAAAATCAATAACAGTAGGCATATTTGTACTGCTCGGCGTAGCCGTGTTTGTAATAGGTGTGCTTACACTTGGCGGCCAACAAAAAAGTTTTGTTAAAAGCATAACCATCAGCTCGATATTTAGCGATGTCGCGGGCTTAAAAAAAGGGAACAACGTTTGGTTCTCGGGTGTAAAGGTAGGTACCATCAAAAACATCCATTTTACAGGCCCATCGCAGGTTGATGTGATCATGAGTATAGAATCGAGCACGCAGCAGTACATTCACCGCAATGCAGGTGTACGCATCAGCAGCGATGGTTTGATAGGTAACAAGATAATTGTGATAGATGGTGGTTCGCCGCAGGCGCCGCCAATACAGGATGGCGCGGTATTGCAATCAGAAAAATTGCTATCTACCGATGATGTGCTTAAAACCCTTCAACAAAACAATCAGAATTTATTAGCTATTACCACCGATTTTAAACAACTGAGTAAACAAATACTGGCCGGTAAAGGTACCGTGGGCACATTACTTGCCGATAGCACTATGGGCAACCAGTTAAAGCAAACTATGCGCAACTTACAGGCTGCTACGCAAAACGCAGCTAAAATGTCATTGCAATTAAACAGCTTCAGCAATAAAATGAATACCAAAGGTGGCTTTGCCGATAACCTGCTTACCGATACCGTTACCTTCAACAGGATCCGCGCATCGGTTAGCCGTTTAAAAGAGGCTGCCGACAACGCAAGCCTTTTAACTGACAACCTTAACAAGGCCAGCAACAAACTTAACACTACAGATAACGCCCTTGGAGTACTTTTAAACGACCCTAAAGCGGCCGTCAAAGTACAAACTACGCTTAACTATCTGCAACAAAGCTCCGTCAAATTAAATGATGATCTGGAGGCCGTTCAGCATAACTTTTTGTTAAAAGGGTTCTTTAAGAAAAAGGAAAAAGCCAAACAAGATAGTATCAAGAAAGCAATGTAAGACTTTGAAAAGCGATGATCAACATCGCTTTTTTTATGCCTAATATATCCGTACGTTATTGCAATTACGGGTTTTGGTTATGAAACAAATAGTACTTGTAAATCAAACCATCTCACCTCTCCCCTGTTGCCTATACACATCAACAGAAAATACTATGCAAACCAGGAAACCCGTTTGGCAAACTTTAGGATTGGGCGCGGTAGCAGGCATGCGGGCAAGCGCGGCACCGGCGATAGCCAATTATTACAGCAACGGGTACTATTCCAGTCCGCTGAGTATAGTTAGGTTTGCACAATCCCCAATTACGAGCATAGCTACTTCCCTGTTATCTGCTGCGGAAAATGAAAGAAGGAAATTAGTAAATACGACAGATAATATTGATATGCGCCAGTTGGGCTTGCATGTGGCATCGGGCGCATTTGCAGGTGCTGCCATCTTTCGCAAAAATAAACAGAGCATTTTAAAGGGTATGTTAATAGGCGGTGCAGCGGCATTGCTAACGGGTATTGCCGGGCATTACATTCGCAAGCATGCCGATAAACTCCCCGATGTAATCCCACAACTTACAGGTGCGTTCAACGATGCATTCGAGTTTAGCAGCGGCGTTACTTTGTAATTGATTATTCGGTAAGTTTAGGTGGTTGCCACTTATCGGGTGGTAATTTCTGATATTTTTTTAGGCAAGCATTAAGGTAGTTGGCCAGGTTAAAATCTTTTTCGGCAACTATTTTGGGGGTTGGGGTGTACAGGTTAATAAAGTTGGTCAGGTCTTCCCCTGTTAAAGGAATGTATTGGGCGATTATTTTTGGCTGAAACACCGACTGTATCTTATCCATTATCACATATTTTTGTTCCAGCGCTGCAAGTTTGGCTTTTTTCTTTTCGTCCTTTTTCCACCACCATAAACGCCATATAACGCCTCCTACGGGTCTCCCTTTACGGTCGCGTTGGTAAACTACCGGCTGGCCGTGGTAAAGCGGATCGTAATAGGTATTTAGATTTTTGGTTACCGTGGTAGTAATGTTTACCTGGTTAAGCACGTTGGTAACAGGTTCCATAAATATCTCCTGGTCGTTTACTTTTATCAATATCAAACTATCAACCTGATAGGCAAAGGCTTTAAATACAAGCAAATCGCCCATTTTAGCGGAGATGCTAAAGTCTCCCGTGTTATTGGTAAGGGTAGTCTTCTTGTTATTAAGGTTATCTACACGCACACCGGCTAAACCAATACGGGTTTTGTTTTCTAATACACGCCCCTTAACAGCAGTTTGGGCATTGGCCGCGGCTGATATTAAAAACACGATAATGATAAGGTAGCGTTGCATAGTTTAAAGCTATACAATACTGGTGGTAACTAATCTAACCCACCGCTATCTTTAACTTAAATTAACACTTGGTGTAGGACAAGCCACAGAAAACCATTTTTGGACGAAACTTTTTTAACTAATTGTACTTTTTTAATATATTAGAACAATTATAAATATTTTTGAATTCCCCTTACTAACCCATTCATAAACTTGGAACAGCAGTTAACATATACTGAAGCTTCATTACCTACAATTAAGCAAAGCAAGCATAGTTTATACACTAACTATGGCGCTATGTTATTGGGTTATATTATAGAGGTAGTGAAGGAGATCGCCGTCGCCGAACAATACCTTACAGAGGTTTTTAACGAACTACAGAATAAGGATATTGAAGAAATACTGGCGCCGGGCTCAAACGCGTTTTTAGGCTTGCAGCAATTAACCCGCAAAAAGCTCTCATCATTTATCAGCTCTATTGAGAGCCGCGCCGATGGGGTTGAGATTTCTACCAAAAAAGCTATACAAGGAAATAAGTTTATTGATTTGATGGATAACGAGCAGCAAGTTGTTTTTTGTGGTGTGCATTACCATGGCAAAACAACGGCTAACTTAGCTTCAGAATTGAACAAACCAGAAGACGCCATCAGGAAATTGTTACGAGAATCGTTCATTATTATTAGGAAAAACCGTAATGATACAGGAATACATCAATAGCGGCATATTAGAAGCCTATGTAACAGGTTCTGCTTCCGAAGAGGAGGTACAGGAACTGCTGCATATGAAAACCATACATCCTGCAGTAAACCACGCTCTTGAGGATCTGGAGAAAGATATGGAGCGACTTGCCCAAAGCATGGCTGTTACCCCTCCTGCCCGTACCTGGGGTAAGATCTCTGACAGTATTGACGAACTGGTCCTTCGCCATGAGACTAACCCCGAGCAATTTACCGAGCGTAAAGAAACCGACTATCAGGATTTCGACAAGCGCGACAACCGATCGCAATACATCGAGGTAGAATCTGAAAACAACTATATGAAAGTGCAAAAAACCTGGAAATGGGTTTTTGCCGCGGTATTTATTTTAGGTAAGATCTTTTTGGGATGCGCTATCTACTTTTACCTGGAGAACAGGCAGGCGCAACAGCAGCTTAACGAGCTAAAGACCGAGCTCCGCCAACTAAAAAAATAACAACCTTATTTAACTTTGAATCTGGAGGTCATTTTTTGGCAACCTTATTTGTTTTGCGTTCAGCGTTTTTCACTTCATCCTTTTCGCTTAACGGCATTTGGGTCGCCAAGTCATTATTTTGGGTGGACGATGATTTTGTAATATTTTTTTTTGACGTGGCTGTTTTGCTATGTGATGATGTCATGGTATGTATTCCTCCTGTTAAATTAACTTCGGAGTTGACAAAAAGTTTAAATAAATCAACTTTTACGATCGTTTAAACATGTATTGAATATAAAAATATCGGTTTGCGAATATCGTTAATTAACCATTTACCAGCTCATTTTGCTTTAATAACGCGGTTGCCATACCCTCAATAAGGTTTTGTTCGGAGAATGGTTTTAACACCACGCCGCTCATCCCTACCGACAGGTATTTATCCCTATCATCTTTAAGCACATTGGCCGTAAGGGCCAGTATTGGCACGTCGCCTTTTACAGAATTACCGTTTGCGCGGATAATCTGGGTAAGTTCGATACCTCCCATTTCCGGCATTTCAATATCTGTGAATACAATGTCGTAATAGTTATCTTCAAAAAGCTGCAAAGCTTCGCGGCCATTGTAGGCAACATCAAAGGTTATTTTACATTTTTTGAGAATAGTGCTTACAAGTAGTACGTTCAGCTTATTGTCTTCTGCTATCAATACATGGCGGCCGGCCACAAATTGTTTAGGGTCAAAGCTTGAAACAACTTCTGCAGTTTGCAGGCAGGCGGCTTTAGCGACGGTTTCCATCGGTAACTTAAAGCTAAATATCGAACCTTTACCTACTTTACTGGTTACCTTTATACTGCCGCCCTGCAGTTCAATTATCTTTTTACAAATGGCAAGGCCAAGACCTGTACCGCCGTAGTTGGCAGTTTTTTGTGCCGATGCAACTTGCGAAAACTCCTCAAATAAAAGCGGCAGATGCTCTTTATCAATACCCAAACCGGTATCGCGGATCTGCACATTCAAAATCTGCTGGCCCGGTTTGCCATCAGTTAAAAAGGCATTTATGCTAACCTCGCCAATGGTGGTAAACTTAATGGCATTACCAACCAGGTTCATGATAACTTGCTTCAGCCTGAAATAATCGCCGCTAAAGCAAAGATCTTTAGGAAAGTTTACCTGGCAATTTAACGCGACCTTCTTTTTACCGGCCTGCACCTGCATACTGGTAACAATTTCCTGGATAGCTTCGTAAGGGCTAAAAGGTGAAGTCTCAAAGTTCATTTTGCCGGTTTCGTACTTAGAGAAATCTAAGATCTCGTTCACCACTTCCAGCAGCATTTTTGATGAACTGCGAATGGCGTTGGTCTGCTCGGTTTGCGCCTCCGATAGATCACTCTGTGTAAGTTGCTCCGAGAAACCGATGATAGAGTTTAGCGGCGTGCGGATCTCATGGCTCATGCTGGCCAAAAACCGGCTTTTAGATTGCGCATATTTTTCTGCCATTTCGGTGTGAATAACCATCTCCTCCTCGTTACGGAAGATCTTCCATATGTTATATAAAATGATGACCACCACGGTAGTAAGTAATAAGAACATGATACCAGATAACCTTTTAAACTCGTATAATACGGTAGAAAGGTTGCTATTCATCTCTTCCTTGCTACCAACAATGTAATGCTGCTCGGCTATCTTATATTTTTTAAGGCTGCCAATTATCTGGCTTATTAAACGGTTATTAATCTCGAGCATTTCGCGCTCGTTGGCACGCAGCTTATTGTTGGCATCATTAATTTTTGTGTAATACTTGTTATAGGCCTGTACCACTTTAGGGCTGGCGGTCATGGTAGTAATAATGGTATCTGTACGTCTTGCTAAAAGAACGGGCTTTGCTTTTGGTTCTTCTTTTTTCTTCTTATCGAAAACGGAAAACAGGCGGCCCAAAAATTTCTTTTTTTGTTCCGACGTTTTGGCAACGGCTACTGTTCTAACAGTGTCTATGCGTAACTGCGTTTTTATACGGCTTACCACGGGTTGCTGTAGTATCTTGTTGTTTTTATCCTTTAATGCCTTGTTAATCTTTTTGGCCGATCTCATCAGGCTATCAGATAAGGTCATCAGTTTAATATAGCTGTCGGTTTTTAATTTTTTCTCGCTAACCAGGTTATCCAATTCGTCATCGTCAGATAAATTGGCCGAGCTTTTATCATTCCTATTTAGAGCCGTGATAATACCGCGTACATTCTTGATCTGTCTTGAAAACTCATTGAAATACCATTTACGGCCGGTAAGCGCATACATGCGGCTGCTGTTATCCGCGCTGTAAAGTTCAACTATACAACTGTCTATAAGGGATGAATTTTCGCGTGCTTTTACCATTTGCTGGAAATTGCTACGTAATTTTTCGGCCTTGTTATAATGAAGGTATAAATAGAATGCGCTTCCAAATAACACCACAATGAGCATTACAATTAGAGCGTAACGTAGGATAGGTATTTTTTTTACACCGGCAATCATAGGGGGACTTTCGTATATCAGCTATGCACACCTAAAAGTTGTAAACAACAAAACTGTTAGTTTGCATTCTACATTGCTGATTACAAGCATAATGCCACAATATACAATATTCCGTGCAGGAATACATTTAAGCCATTTCATCTGTAAATGTTACAGACACAGCACTTTCCGTTTTATTGTACTGTTCTTAATAGTATGCAATAATGAAAAACACTCCACTATACAAAACAACTTAACAGTTATATGTAAGCACAACCTTTAGCCCCTCTAATGCGCAGCGAAAGACCCGCCCTTATATTCGACCTTTTCTTTGATGTTCCTGCGCCCTATTATTACGATAAGCAGGGCTAATGATGATGCCACCAGCATAATAGCTGACATGGGTAACGACGACTGGCTTTTAAACAAACTTATCCCTACCGATACCAGCGACCCCATTGTCATTTGAAACGCCCCTAACAGTGCCGATGCCGTACCCGCGTTTTTCTCGAAAGGGGCTAAAGCTAAGGCAGAAGTATTTGGGCTGGCGATGCCCACACAACAAAGCACTAAAAATATCATAATAATAGTACCCACAAGGCCCAGTATGTTTTGTATAGAACCCACAACGAATAATGCCGAGATGATGACCATTGCAATAAGTGCAGCATTCACAATTTGGCCGCTTTTGTATTTTTTAACCAGCAAACTATTTACCTGGCTGGAACCAATGAAGCCAACCGAAAGGACAGCGAAGATCCAGCCGTAAACTTTGCTGCTCACCTTAAATACCTCCATAAATACCAGGGGAGATGAAGAAATGTAAGCGAATAACCCTGAAAATGCTATCCCTCCGCTGATGGCGTAAGTGTAAAACTGTGGTGTTTTAATAACGGTTATAAATCCGTTGATTATAGGCCTGGGCTTTAAGGAATATGTTGGGTCGGGTTTGTAACTCTCCGGCAAAAAGAAGATAACGGCAACACTTATCAGCACGGCAATTACCGCCAGGATTATAAATATCAACTGCCAGCCAAAAGCAGTGGTAACATAGCCACCAACTGTAGGCGCTATCATGGGTGATGCACCTAAAACCAATATCAGCAGCGCAAACACCTTCGCGTTATCTTTTACCGGGAATATATCACGTACCATAGTAATAGATGATACCGAAGCCGCGCAGCCGCCAATAGCCTGTATAAAACGCATGGCAATAAGCATCTCGATACTGGTAGAAAAATAACAGCTTACAGATGCTACTATATATAATGCCAGGCCAAAATATAAAGGTGGCTTGCGTCCATATTTATCAAGCAAAGGCCCGTAAAGCAACTGCCCGGCGGAAATCCCGATAAAGAAACTGGAAAGCGACAAGGCCACATTCTCTGTACTGGTATGCAGCGATTTAGCAATATCCGGAAAACCCGGCAAATACATATCAATGGAAAAAGGCGCGAGTGCTGTAAGTGAGCCCAAGATCAGGATCAGGAAAATATAGCGTTGGCTTGTCATGGTCACAAAGAAACGAAGTTTAATTGAGTGATCTCAGTAAGGTGATTGTAAAATAGCTTATTATAAAACCATTAACGGACACTATAATGAAAGAATAGAAAGGCACACATGCAATTAATATAATTACTACATTAGTCGCATCGGCCACCCCGGTAATCAATACACTTATAAATCTTTATATAAAACAATGTTGGTTATACTGTTCTGTATAGTACTGCTCATACTGCTGGTTAGCTGGGCAAAGCTCAACCCTTTCCTGGCCTTTCTGCTGGTATCTATTACCGCGGGTTTAATGCTGGGCATCCCTATCAATAAAGTAACCGCATCGGTACAAAAAGGCATTGGCGATATATTAGGCAGCCTGCTCATTATTATTTGCCTTGGGGCGATGCTGGGTAAACTGGTTGCGGCAAGCGGGGCAGCCCAAAAAATAGCCGAGGTTTTAGTTAACGCCGTTGGTCAAAAATATATTCAATGGGCCTTGGTAGCTGCGGGCTTTATTATTGGCATCCCCCTATTTTATGGGATAGGTTTTGTGCTGATGGTGCCGCTGATATTTTCGGTAGTATATAAGTACAAATTACCTGCGGTTTATATCGGCCTGCCCATGATCGCGTCCTTATCGGTTACGCATGGTTTTTTGCCGCCACACCCTTCGCCATCGGCATTGGTGGCACTGTTTCATGCAAATATGGCTACCACATTTGTGTATGGCCTTGCTATTGCTATACCAACCATTATCCTCGCAGGGCCCGTATTTGCCAGTTTTCTAAAGAAGATCCCGTCAGAACCATTGGCAACATTCCGGGCCGAAGAAATGCCTGCCGATAAACTGCCAAGTGGCTTCATCAGCTTTTTTACCGCTCTGCTGCCGGTAATATTATTGATGTTAACGGCTTTTTTTCCATATTTAGGTATCAAGGATGAGAAGGTTTTAAAAGTGATGGCCTTCCTTGGCGACCCATCAATTGTAATGCTGATAGCTCTTATTGTGGCAACCTATACCCTCGGTATAAAACAAGGCCGCAACATGGGCCAGTTGGGTGTTAATTATATTGATGCCGTAAAAGACATTTCGCTCATCCTGCTCATCATAGCCGGATCTGGCGCGTTTAAAGAAGTGCTTACCACCAGCGGTGTAAGTAACGAGATAGCCGAGAACCTTAAAACATTCAACATGCCGCCCCTGGTTTTAGGCTGGGTAATAGCGGCTATTATCCGCGTGAGCCTGGGTTCGGCAACGGTGGCGGGTTTAACAGCCGCGGGTATAGTATCATCCTTAGTGGTGAGCGAACATGTGAACCCAAACCTTATGGTGCTGTCTATTGGTGCTGGTAGCCTGGCTTTCTCTCACGTTAACGATTCGGGTTTTTGGCTCTTTAAGGAGTATTTTAACCTAAGTATAAAGGACACGTTCAAATCATGGTCAATGATGGAAAGCCTGGTGTCTGTTATTGGGCTTGGCGGCGTTTTAATTTTAAACATATTTGTTTAGTATCATGAAGAAAATCTTATCAACATTAGTTTTAACAATAGTTTGCAGCATTAGCTTGTACGCGCAAAACACGGAAGGCCGGTTTTTTACATCGTTCGACGGCACTAAAATCTATTACGAGGTAAAAGGCGAGGGTTACCCGGTAATTTTGGTACATGGTTTTACAGGCACCGGCCAGGGATGGAAACACGGCGGCCTGTACCCTGCGCTGCTTACAGCAGGATATAAAGTTATCATATTGGACCAACGCGGCAATGGGCAGTCTGACAAGCCGCATACAGATGCCGGTTACAACAACGATGCAGAGGCGAAAGATGTAATCGCATTGGCTACCAGTTTGGGCATTAAAAAATACAGCGTGATTGGTTACTCTCGAGGGTCTATCATTACATCACGACTAATGGTGCTTGATAAACGCATCAGCAAGGCAGTGATGGGCGGCATGGGTGCCGACTACACCAACCCCGAATGGCCGCGCCGCATCCGCGCTTACAAAGCGCTAATGGGCGATACTACCATTCATGATGTGGATGATATGATGATTTGGATCAATAAAAACAACTTCGATAAACTGGCGCTGGCCTATCAGCAAAAATACCAGCCAAGCACCAGTGCCGCAGAACTTGCCAAAATTAAAATACCTGTATTACTAATAGATGGTACAGAAGATACCACTAACGGAGACGTTACCATACTGCAAAAAATGATACCCGATTCTAAGTTCGTTACCGTGCCCGGCAACCACAACACTGCAGGCAATACTATACAGTTTGCCGACGCCATTCTTAACTTTATGAAATAAGCGGTTAAACTATTTGCATTATAAACCCTCTAAACTTGTGTAGGCTTTGTGGCTTACTATTTGATAGAGTATTTCATATTTATAAGATACATACCATGAAAAAGTTAGTCATATATGGAGGCTTGTTACTATCGTTAACTACAACTGTTAATTTTGGTGCGCAAGCGCAGGAAAGTAAAGGAATGAGCAAACAGGGTAAAGGTGCCATTATTGGTGGCGCCGGTGGTGCTGTTGCAGGTGCCCTGATAGGTAAAAGCGTTGGTGGTGCCGTAATTGGTGGTGCTATTGGTGCAGGTGGTGGTTACATTATTGGTAACGAAGCCCGCAAACGCGAACAAAAAAAGAAACATGCTGCCTGGCTGGAACGCCGCCGAGCATGGAAACGAGCTCACCCCGGTAGGGCATATCCTTATTAATCATATTAAAACCCGCTTCTACAGCGGGTTTTTTGTTTCCATATATTTCCAATTATCTACACCCATCGTGCAATTGTCCTTTCACAACAAAATTGATACAATATCATATAAAATATTCCCCCATAATATTTTTTATAATATCTTAATTATAGTAAATTTGGTTCAAGAGCCGGTTACATCTCATATACTCTAATATATTCCGATCCTATTTTTTACATTCGTATCATATGTTTTTCATGTTACATTGGTACCTTTGTTAACCTATTAATTAATTTATTCTCTTGTAAATGGTGAAGCGTATTTTAGTATTGGATGACAACCAAGATATTTTAGATATTGTGCATGAAACCCTTACCTATGAAAACTTCGACGTAAAAAGCACAGGCGAAAGTATTAAAGTTATGCCGTTTTTGGAAGAGTTTGAACCCGACCTGGTGATACTTGACTATCGAGTGGCCGGCCAAAACGGTGGCGAACTTTGCCGCAGCATTAAAGCCCACCCTAAATTCAGCAACGTACCGGTTATTATATTTTCTGCCTATATTAACCACGAAGCCGACCTTTACGCCTACGGTTGTGATGCTATTATCAATAAACCATTCGATTTAAACGAGTTGGTTGAAAAGGTTAATAACTTGATCTTATAACAAACAAGATTATAACATAACACAAAGTCCTGCTGGTATCAGCAGGACTTTTTTGTTTTAACCCACCATCATTGCATAGCTTGGCAATGGCGGGTTGAGTTTAGTGCAGCTCTCAGAACCCTCTCCTTTGGATAGGGCCGGGTGAGGCCCACAAAAAAGGCCCCGAAATTCGGGGCCTTTTTCAATTATATATCGGGCTGATTATTTTACTTCTTCGAAGTCAACATCTGTTACATTATCAGCACCAGCTCCCGGTTGGCCACCGGCAGGCTGACCTGCGTCGGCACCCGGTTGTTGGCCGCCTTCGGCAGATGCTTTGTACATGTCTTCAGATGCAGCAGTCCATGCAGCGTTTAGCTCTTCCTGTGCAGGCTCAATAGCAGCAAGATCTTTTGCAGCGTAAGCTGTCTTCAATTTTTCTAAGCCAGCTTCGATAGCGCCTTTTTTATCGGCAGGGATCTTATCACCGTACTCTTTCAATTGTTTCTCGGTAGAGAAAATCAGGGCATCCGCAGAATTCAGTTTTTCAACTTCTTCTTTTGCTTTCTGATCAGATTCGGCGTTAGCTTCCGCTTCGTCCTTCATCTTTTTAATCTCGGCATCAGTTAAGCCCGAAGAGGCTTCGATACGGATCTTTTGCTCTTTACCGGTTGCTTTATCTTTTGCAGATACATGTAATATACCGTTAGCATCAATGTCAAATGTCACTTCAACCTGAGGCACACCGCGAGGTGCAGGTGGTATACCATCCAGGTGGAAACGGCCTATAGTACGGTTACCCGCTGCCATTGGGCGCTCGCCCTGTAATATGTGGATCTCAACAGATGGCTGGCTATCAGATGCTGTAGAGAATGTTTCTGATTTTTTGGTAGGGATAGTTGTGTTAGACTCGATCAATTTTGTCATTACACCACCCATAGTTTCGATACCTAATGATAACGGGGTAACATCTAACAATAATACATCTTTAACCTCGCCGGTTAACACACCACCCTGTATAGCTGCACCAATGGCAACAACTTCATCAGGGTTAACACCTTTTGACGGCGCTTTACCAAAGAATTTTTGAACCGCTTCCTGTATAGCAGGGATACGGGTTGAACCACCTACAAGGATAACCTCGTCTATATCTGAAGTACTGTAACCTGCATTTTTCAATGCAGTGCGGCATGGCTCAATAGTACGTTTGATAAGGCTATCGGCCAATTGCTCAAATTTAGCACGAGTTAAAGTTTTAACCAAGTGTTTAGGGCCTTCGGCACCTGCAGTAATGTAAGGCAGGTTTATTTCTGTTTGAGTTGTGCTTGATAATTCGATCTTAGCTTTCTCTGCAGATTCTTTTAAACGTTGCAAAGCCATTGGGTCCTTACGCAAGTCAACACCTTCGTCGCTTTTAAATTCGTCTGCCATCCAGTCAATAATAACCTGGTCAAAATCGTCACCACCTAAGTGTGTATCACCATCGGTAGATTTCACTTCGAACACGCCATCACCTAACTCCAGTACAGATACATCATGCGTACCACCACCACAGTCAAATACAGCTATCTTCATGTCCTTATGTGCTTTATCCAAACCGTAGGCAAGGGCAGCAGCAGTAGGCTCGTTGATAATACGGCGAACTTTCAAACCAGCAATTTCACCGGCTTCTTTAGTTGCCTGGCGTTGTGCATCGTTAAAGTATGCAGGAACGGTAATAACCGCTTCAGTAACTTCATGGCCTAAGAAGTCTTCAGCAGTTTTCTTCATTTTCTGAAGAATGATAGCAGAGATTTCCTGAGGTGTATATTTACGGTCGCCAATTTCGACACGTGGTGTGTTATTGTCGCCTTTAACTACTTTATAAGGTACACGGCCAACTTCGGTGGTAACCTCGTTGAAGTTGTTACCCATAAAGCGCTTGATAGAGTAAATAGTTTTTGTAGGGTTTGTGATAGCCTGGCGTTTTGCCGGGTCGCCTACTTTACGCTCACCGTCGTTAACAAAAGCTACAACAGAAGGCGTAGTACGTTTTCCCTCGCTGTTAGCAATAACTACGGGTTCGTTACCCTCCATTACTGATACGCAGGAGTTTGTTGTTCCTAAGTCAATTCCAATTATTTTAGACATATTATGATTTTATTATTTTGATAATTAATGCTTCCACACCTATTTATCAATGCCTGTGCCAATGTGCATTTGGCAGAAAAAACATCACCCATATGTCAGTTAACAATAACCAAGGCAGGGTGCTTGGAGGCACGATGACAGGTTGGCAGGGATTTTATCTTGACCGGGAAGGTTATTTACTCCGCCGGCTCTATCCAGTTGCCATCGCCTTTTATGATGCCGATCAGCTCATCAAGCGCATTAGCCGAGCTGATATTTTTCTTGACAGCTTGCTGTCCACGATACAGGGTAACCTTATCCGTACCAGAGCCTACGTAACCATAATCTGCATCGGCCATTTCGCCGGGTCCGTTTACGATGCAGCCCATTATACCGATCTTCAACCCTTTTAGGTGGCTTGTCCTGCTGCGTATCATCTGGGTGGTCACCATCAGATCGAATAACGTACGACCACAGCTTGGGCAGGAGATATATTCTGTTTTGGAGATACGCGAGCGGGTTGCCTGTAAGATCCCAAAAGCGGTTGAAGTGATAATATTAGTAGGTACCTGTGGTGCTTCTATCCAGATACCATCGCCAAAACCATCAACCAGTAAAGCGCCCAGATCGGTAGCGGCATAAAGTTGCAGTTCGGTAGCCAAGTCCACCTCTTGGTTCTTAACTGCTGACTCTTGACTCTCGAATTTATAGCTTCTCTTCACTATCACCGGCACATCCAGTTCCAATTCCTGTAGTTTCAGAAAAAAAGAGCGCTGATCTGCCATGCCGTGGTTCTCGTTTGTTTCCAACACAAAAACCAAACTGCTATTCAACGAAATCAACCCAAAAGCTTCCGAATCAAGGTCCGCATTTTTAATAACGACGAGGTTTAAGGCAGATGAACGATCTTTATCAGCCAGTATATACTCCTCTAAACTAAATATCGGGTGGCATAGCGTTTTATTAGCAAGCTTTTGCCAGGTTGCGTAATTATAAAGTTGCTTAAGGTTCCCCGGCAGGGTAAAAGATGGCAATGAATCGCCCAGGTAAACAAAATCGACGGATTGCTCGGCCATGTTGTATTTATCCAGCAATTCCGAATACAGGTAACCTGCATCATTCATCACCGCGGGGCTTTTAAGGTTAGCAGCAGACAAGTCTACCACTACCCTCGGCACCATATGACCACCTATAAAAGCATTGGCTTCGTATGTTTCGCGTTTTTTGTATGCGTAAGGGGAGTGTGGGGATTGAGGTGCGGGGAGCGTAACATTTTCCATCCCGCTCTTCACACCGGCAACTTCGCTTCTCGTAGAATATCGCTTCACCAACGCAATTGCCACCGGTGCTTCAGCTTCGGGTTCTTCGGTGAGGGATACGCGTACGGTATCGCCAAGGCCATCTTCTAACAATGTTCCTATACCCACTGCAGATTTTATGCGGCCATCCTCGCCATCGCCGGCTTCGGTTACACCAAGGTGCAGCGGGTAGTTCATACCTTCGGCAACCATGGTTTGTACCAACAGGCGGTAGGCTTGTACCATTACCTGCGGGTTACTGCTCTTCATGCTCACTACCAGGCTGTAATAACCCAGGGTTTCGCACATGCGGATGAACTCCATAGCGCTCTCTACCATCCCTTGCGGGGTATCACCGTAACGGCTCATGATGCGGTCGCTCAGCGAACCGTGGTTAGTCCCGATGCGCATGGCAGTACCGTATTCTTTACAAATATTTACCAGCGGGGTAAACTTTTGGAAGATGCGGTCCAACTCGCCTTGGTAAGCCTGGTCGGTATATTCTAACGTATCGAATTTCTTTTTATCGGCATAATTCCCGGGGTTTACACGCACCTTTTCAACTATGCGTGCAGCAACTTCGGCAGCGTTTGGGGTGAAGTGGATATCGGCAACAAGCGGCACATTATATCCGCGCTGGCGCAGTTGTTTCTTTATTTCGGCAAGGTTATTTGCCTCTTTAATGCTGGGCGCGGTGACGCGCACATACTCGCAGCCTGCATCAACCATACGGATGGTTTGCTCCACAGTGCCAAGGGTATCCATGGTATCTGTAGTGGTCATGCTTTGGATGCGGATAGGGTTGTTGCCGCCCATTGGCACGTCGCCAATTGCAACTTCGCGGGTCACAAAACGGGAGTAATCGGTTATCGAATTACAATAATGGCCTTGCAGCATTTTCACAGCATCAGCATTCATGCAGGGGTGGAATTAATAAGATGCAAATTTAACGATTATGTTTGAAAGGAAATATTAATGATATGGGTATGTTGCTTTCAGATTACAACCCGATATCGAGCAATCATACGTCCGGCACCGCGAATAAGAAAATGAATCTTTGTTTGTTAGCTAATTTGCTGATAACAAGCGGTAACAATTAAGTAGAACTTAACATATTGTATGCGCCTCTACCGACTTTTAGAACAATTACAATAAATAGACCGATTGCCAAGCCGGCACATAACTCCCTAACAATTGATGGAACATTGGGCAGCACATAATGCAAATAGGCAATGTTGTGCACAAAAATACCGCCGGCAACTAACACCAACGCAACAGTCCCTACGATACTCAGCAGCTTAATGATCACAGGTAAAGCACTAATTAATAAATTCCCTATCACCAAAATAAAGCTTTTGTCGCCGGATGTTTTAACCAACTTGTGGCCGGCATCGTCCATACGGATAATGATCGCTACCAAACCGTAAACACCAACGGTGGCCAGCAATGCGACAGCCGACACGGTGATTATCTGTATTAGTAATTCCTTTTCCAAAACTGCCCCTAAGGCTATGATCACAATTTCAGCAGACAGAATGAAGTCGGTTAATATGGCTGACCTGATTTTGGCTTTTTCAGCGATGCCGTCATTTGATTGCCTTTCTTTTATAACGGAACGGGCGGTTTTTTTACTGTGAAATAAAAATTCAACTATCTTTTCTACGCCCTCATAAGCCAGGTAACATCCCCCCAAAACCAATATAACTTTAATTGCTATCGGGAAAAATATGTTTAATAGCAGCGCAACCGGGACAATAATTAGTTTGTTAACAAATGAACCTTTAGTGATAGCCCATAGCACGGGTAGTTCGCGGTCGGCTAAAAAGCCGGTAGCCTTTTCGGCATTAACAGCAAGGTCATCACCTAAAATGCCTGCTGTTTTGCGTGCCGCCAGTTTAGTTGTTACGGCCACGTCATCCATAATCGCGGCAATATCATCTAAAATAGCAAAAAAACCTGAAGCCATGTAACAGTAACCCGGTACCTGCCAATTAGTTTATCTGTATATGTTTTATTATTCAAACATACAAATTGACATAAAACTCTTTTTAAAATGAAGCAAGCGTTTCTATCACTTTATCTTTCTTCATGGTATTTATACGTAGTTAACGATAATAAATGTTTATCAAATAATTAATACGAAACTTATTGTGTCATTTAGACAAGAATAGACCTATAATTCGCTATCTTGGGGTTATTAACACGTCTACATGAAAAGGATCGTTTACCTCCCGCTAATACTCAGTATATTCTTATCGTGCAAAAGTAAAACAGGCGATACCGATCAGGACACAACCGCTGCCGGCCGCCTTGACCAATCGCAGGACTTGTTACACCAATTTAAACCACTAATAAACGGTGTTTGGGTAAAGAAGGATTACATTAAAAAAGTAAAGAAAAGTAAATCGCCGCTGGAGGCTGTAGAAAAGGGCACCGGCGTTACGGTAATGTATATTGATACCGCGCAACTTAAGGGCGATAGCATTATGGTGCCTGTTATGTTAAACAACCACGAAGGGACTAATATGGCACTAAGGTTCCAGGCCGGTAAAAACACCACCACTATAGGGTTTGGCGATGATGAATTAAGCTACAAGATAAAAAATGGCGACACCACGCTAATTATCTACAGCTATAACGATCAAACTAAAGAGACAAATACCGCCCAGTACATCAAAGCCATGCAAAACAAACCTGCGGGTGGGTTGGCAGAAGGCATGAATTTAATGATCAACCAGGCTATCTTATCCGGCGATTACGAAGGCACGGATGCTACCGGCAAAAAAGTATTGGCAAAGTTTTATGATAACGGTAAAGTGACCGGCCTACCCGGATTAACCACCTACTTTGTACAAAACGACCATATTGCCGACCCGGAGCACAGCCACGACGAAATCATTTTTAACCTGAATGCTAAAGATCAAAAAGCCTACTCGTTCATCATTAATAAGCGCACCTTAAGCCTTTATGATAATGCCGATAAGGTCCAATCTAACAAACCCGCATTCAGCTTAAAAAAGAAGCGGGAATAGCCTATTTGGTATCCAAATATTTGTAGATCGCGATAAGGTCTTCGTCACCGAAGTTTTCACTGGCAGCTTCAAACGTTTTTAATGCGGCCTCGCCCAACGGTGTGGTTAACCCAATATCGCGCGATAGTTTCAGATCTTTCAGGATGTTTTTAAGGCTGAACGCTGCTTTAAAATTATCGTTCACAATAGCCTCTCCTTTAAGCTTGGTGTATGGGTTGGCGATAGCAGCGTTGCCCAACAGGTTCAATAATACCTCGGGTGGTATCCCATTATTTTTGGCGAGGATAACCGCTTCGGCCAGTCCCTGGGTATAAAAGCTGAGCAAGGTGTTAATGGCTAATTTCGCCGCGTTACCCGCCCCTGCTTTGCCAACATTTATAGCTAATTTGCCAATAGTTTCCAGTATTGGTTTTACTTTTTCAAACACTTCGGCCCCGCCACCTGCCATGATAACCAATTGGGCGGTTTCCGCTTGTTTAACGCTGCCCGATATTGGTGCATCCAGGTATTGGTTGCCCTGCTCGTTACACAATGCAGCCATTTGCTTGCTTATAGCCGGGGAAACGGTGCTCATGTTGATGACTATCTTATCGCTTACATCTGCCTTTAACAAACCATCCTCACCCGTAAATATTTCGTTGATGGCCTTATCATCGGTAACCATAATAATTACTACATCGTTTTGCTGTAAAAGTTCCTTTGGGGTTGATGCCGTGGTTGCGCCCTGTTCTTTTAGTTCGGCTTCTTTATCTTTACTGCGATTGTAAACGGTAACCGGGTAACCTGCCTTTAGCAATTGTTGCGACATGGGGTTGCCCATTAAACCAAGGCCTATCCAGCCAATTTTTGTAGTGTTTGTCATGATGGATTAACAATATTTTTGGTGACAACGTTTTCGTCGAGGTATTTTTTTACAAGCAGATTAATAAAGCGTTTCAAATAGGTTTCATTCAAAAACACGTTCGACCAGTTATCGAACCGCTGGCATTGTATGCCGAGGTAAAAGAAATACATGCAAACACCCAGTGCAGGCAGCAAGCGCTTTTCTTCATCTGTTATTTGGGTGACTGATTCATAGCCTGCAAAAAAGGCCTTAAGTTTTTCATCACGTTCGGCTGCTACCTTTTCGGTGCTATGCAACTGCAAAACGTAGTAAGCAATATCGTAACATAGCCAGCCGTTGCCGCAAAAATCAAAGTCAAACAAACTGATCTGCCCTTCTTTGGTGATGTTAAAATTATCGAACCAGATATCCATATGGGTGGTACCTATTCTTAATTGGCTGGTATCGGCTTTAGCTAATTCATTAAGCAATACCTTTTGGATTGATAGCATCCATTGCATTTCTTCGGTATCGGCAGGTAAAAATTCCTTTATCTGATCCACCGAATCCTGGAGGATCACTTTGGGTGTATAAGCTACCCTTTTTAGCTGCAGATTATGTGTAACCTGGTGGATACGGGCCATGGTTTCGCCAACTTTACAATGCAGATCGGCAGGGAAATTCAAATGTTTCTCCCCTTCGGCAAAAGAAAAAAGCACTGCATAACGCATACCTTCCGGGGCATCTATTTCATGAATATAATTCCCTGAAGTATCTTCTATCGGGTACGACACCGAGATTCCCGAATCGCGCAGCAAATTCAATAGTCTTATCTCTTCGGAAATTTCCTCCCGGCTGCGCCAGTTTAAACTATAGATGCGAAAGACTGCTTTCTTATCGCCATCGGTAATTAAATAGCTATGATTAATGCCTGTTTTCAACAGTTTGCAAACAGCATCTGCACCCAAACCATAATGTTCCTGCAAAAACAAACCAACATGTTTTGACAAGAGCGTAGAGTTACTGACCGGAAAATTTTGCATGATAAAAGTTTTGGGGCTGCAAAGAAACAAAAACGCCACTGCTTTTCGGCAATGGCGTTTGGTGTTTTGTTATTAGTAATTTAAGTTGGTGCATTTAACCACTTTGTTGCTTGTTTAGCCATATATAACCCGTAACATGATGTGGTAATAGCAAGCCCTACGCCTAAAAAAACAAGTATATAGTTAGCTGGCATCAACTTTTTTAAGGTAAAAACTATGCTACATAAAGCAAATAAGGTACTCCACGTTGCCAGATAATAATCCACAGTGCGTTTAAATATTTTAGCCATAGGGTAAAAATGCAGCCCCGCTACCAACGCCATTACAGGTATGGTAAGTTCCGGATAACCAAGGTTAACAGCTATTTTGATCCCGATAAATATGCCCAAAGCTTCTGCGCCAAAAGTTATTCCAAACCACTTTCCTATTCTCTTTTGTTCAGCTTTATCTGCTTCAGATGCCGAGTCTGGAAAGTTTTTAGCTATCTTAAATAAGGCTATTCCTTTTATGACAAAAAACACGCTTAATAAAGGGAATACAAATAACAACAACGCGTAGACGTCTCCGTGCAACCCGCCATATGCAATCCCCGCCCATACCATTGTAAAAAAAGCCATCATAAAAAGTCCTATTGCTGTTCCCTTTACGGCTCCCTTTGGTACTACATAACGTTTTGTTTCCACTTCTTGATTTTAAGCTTTCTTACCCCAAATCAGATTTGACATCTCTTTGAAAGCTGTCAAATATCACAATTCTATACCGCGTCCGAAAGCGAGCTAAATGTAAAGTCCCTGATCTTCATTGGTGGGATAAGGTAGCTGCGATAGCTTTCTACACTGATGCTACGTTCTTGCTTGCCAAGGGCTTCAAGGTTGTTCAGCATAATTACCGGGCTCTCGTTAAACCTAAAGTTTTTTACCGGGAACATGATCTTACCGTTCTCGATATAAAACGTACCGTCACGCGTAAGGCCGGTTAGCAGCAAGGATTGCGGGTCGACCATACGGATGTACCATAACCTAGATACCAGGATGCCTTTTTCGGTGCCTTTTATCAATTCTTCCAGCGTTTGGGTGCCGCCCTCCATAATAATATTGCTTGGGCCGGGGGTAGGTTGCACACCTTTCTTTTGCGCCCAAAATCGCGAGTACGAAAGATTTTTCACTACGCCTTTATCTATCCACAATGTTTTCTCGCGCGGTAATCCATCACCGCCCCAGGTAGAACCGGGCAGGTCGGCGTTAAAAGGGTCTGAGTAGATGGTAACCTTCGGGTCAACCAGTTGCTCACCCAAACGGGTGCCGCCACCCTTTTTACTCAGGAAACTGCGACCTTCTTCCGCGCTGCGCGCGTCAAAACGGAACATATTCTCCAGCATATAGGTTGCCGCAACGGGCTCTAATATCACTGTGTATTTTCCAGGCTCGATAGCACGTGCACCTATAGATGCATTGGCTTTCATACAGGCCACACGGGTTGCAGAAGCAGTGTCGAGTTTTGCTGCATCGGTAAAACCACGCGCAGCGTAGCCGGATGTGGTGCCCCCCTCGTTACGGGTGGTAACCGAAAAGGTAACATCGCTACTTTTATTATAAGCGAATAACCCTTTAGAGTTCATGACGGTGTTAAAGCCGCTTGAGTTTTCCAGGAAACCCGCTGCAAACAGCTTGGCATCCTTAGTTACCTGCAGGCTTTTACCTACCATTTCGGCACGGCTCTCGGGCGTCATGGCTGCAGTATTGGCGTTATAGGTAATGGCTTCTTTAAACTCGCTTTGACCCAGCATCGGCATGTACTCCGAGTTTTCTGGTGCCAGTTGCGCCAGCTCTTCCGACCGGCGAACAACGCGCTCTAACGAAGCATCGTCGAACTGGTCAATAGTAGCCGAACCTGCCTTTTTGCCGTAAACAGATGTTACGCTAAGGCCAACCGTGCTGATATCGCCCGCGGTTGATACTGCGTTTAATGCATAACGCACGTTGCCGCCTTCGCTGCCGCTAAGTCCTACTTCGCACTCGTCGGCTTTTGAATAGCTAAGCACTTTCTTTAATAAAGCCTGTGCTTGTTCTTTTGTATATATAGGCATATGTTATCCGATCTTTCTTTTTGTATTAATTACATTAACACCGTTAAACCTTGATGTTGACGACCCGTGCGATACCGCGCTGCTTTGGCTCGGTTGCCCCTTACCATCATTGAACGAACCACCAAGGCGGTAGTCGCGCTCATCACAAACCGCGGTGCACGAGTTCCAGAACTCCTGTGTGTTGGCCTGGTAAGCAACATCGTTTAGCATACCTACTATTTTGCCTTGTTTTATCTCGTAGAACAGCTGCCCGCCAAACTGAAAGTTATAGCGTTGCTGATCTATAGAGAACGAGCCATCGCCAATAATATAGATCCCTTTCTCTACATTCTTGATCATATCATCAACCGCCAGCGGCGTTTTGCCCGGCTGTAACGATACGTTTGGCATACGCTGGAACTGTACATCCTGCCAGCTTTGGGCATAGCAGCAGCCCTGCGATTCTTTTAGGCCGATGATATGCGCCTGGTCGCGGATAGCCTGATAGTTAACCAGCGTACCATCTTTAATGATATCCCATTTTTTTGTACCCACGCCTTCGTCATCATAACCAACAGCACCTAACGAACCAACCTCGAGTTTATCGCCGGTTACGTTTACGTTTTTGCTGCCGAAGTTAAATTTGCCAGATTTCCATTTATCCAGCGTCAGGAAACTGGTACCGGCAAAGTTGGCTTCGTAACCTAATACGCGGTCAAGCTCGGTTGGGTGCCCAACAGATTCGTGGATGGTTAACCAAAGGTGGCTTGGATCAAGTACCAGATCGTATTTGCCTGGCTCAACCGTTTTGGCGGCTATTTTTTCGGCGGCTTGCTTGGTGGCAAACTTCATGTCCTCCATCATATCATACCGCTTTTTATAGCGCGGGGTGATACCCTGTACCGTTTCGGATGCCATCGGCACCAGATATTCGTAACCCATACCAACAGGCGAACTTAGCGAACGGCGCGTTTGGAACGAATTGGTAGCGCTATCAATTTTAGTTACGTTAAACGACGGGAACAGTCTGTGGATATCCTGATCTATGTAAGAACCATCGGTTGATGCAAAGTATTTTTGCTCATTCACCGCAAAGATGGTGGAGTTTACAAAGTTTGCACCGCCACCCATGGCTATGGCATTTGCGCCAAGCAGCAGGTCTACCTTTTCTTTGATAGGCACTTCGAATGCATTTTTTTCGATAGGCGTTTTCCAGCTTACTTCGCCGTAACCTTTCTGCGGGGCCAGTTGTACCGGTGCGCTGCCTAATTTGGCGTTTGCTTTGGCAACAGCCACCGCGCGTTTTGCGGCTTTGGCAATACCTTCTTTAGTCACCTCGTTAGTAGCGGCAAATCCCCAACAGCCATTGGCAATAACACGAATGCCGATACCGTAAGATTCGGTATTGGCTACATTGGTTACGCGGTTTTCGCGGGTTATCACAAACTGGTTCAGGTAACGGCCAATACGTACATCTGCGTAGCTTGCGCCATTGCTTTTGGCGGTATTAAGCCCTACATCGGCCAGTTCTTTTTTGATGCGTACATCTACGCCCTCAAGCGCTTGCTGCACATCAATGTTTTTACCAAAGCCATCTAACGAGGGGAGCATCATAGCCCCCGCGCCAACGCCGGTTAAAAAAATAAAGTCTCTTCTTCTCAAAGTTTATCCTCCAAAAATTTAAATTACAAATTGCCTCTCCCTGACCTCTCCGAAGGAGAGGGCTCTAACTTATTCCTCTTTAGGGTCATCCATCTTCGGGGACGACTTACATGAGGCCTTTTGCCTCTACCCAAAGGAAAGTACATGCCGCAAGCAGCAGGATATAAAAATATATTTTCGGCACATCAATCCGCACTTTTTGCTGTATCTGTTTTGTTACAATTCCACTTATTTCGTGCGTGTTAGCATATTTTTCAGTAGCCGATAATTTTTGGACAGCCTGTACCGCTTCCCAGTCTTGCCTGGCATACGCGTACCAGCTTTTGCCTTGCAAAGTTTGCCATCCCGCAGCCTTTGGCCAGTACTGCGCGCTGTATTCAAAAGGCACATTGGGGTTTTGTACTGATGCGATAGTTTCGTTATTTATGGCAATGGCATTTGCCTTGCCTTGCGCTATTTCTGCTTTTACAGTCTCGCCTGCGTAAGGTAGGGATGAAAACTTAATATCATTCTGCACAGCTTCATCTTTGCGTGCCGCTTTGCTAATCAATGCCGACCATAACGTTGTATAATCCTGCTTATTCCCGCTCAGCATCCAGCTAAAAGTATTATTTAGTGTAGTGAAAACAATCCTGCCCTCCCCCGATATAGTGCTGCTTGCCAACACTTTTCCCTGCGCGGCTTTTGTTAATGGCTGCGTACCATTTAGAAAGGCTATATGCGCCGGGCCGTAAGCTAACTTCCCCGTACTTTTTTTACCGTTTATAATGATCGAAGCTGGTTCGGGGTCTTTCCCCGCAGGCCTATCCACCGGGAACTTCCTTTGCAGCCATGATGTTTTACCTGTACTATCAGCCCGAACAATGAGGCCGAGCCCGTTGTCAGCCACAGCTTGTTTAAGCGCGCCGCTTTCTGATGGACTTAATCCATTTAAAACCGACAGGTCGCCGATGACCACATCAAATTTATTAAGTGTTTGGGTGGATAGTTTATCCAGGTTGAATTGCGCTGTATTTATGTACTCGCTATTGAATTTGCCCTTGCTTATTGCCGACCGTAAAGCAACGGCATAACCGTTCCCGCTCAGCCAGTTTTTCAAAAACTTACTCTCAAAATCCGGCGAAGCCGAAAGCATCAACACTTTTAATGGTTTAACTGTACTAATTTGCATGGGGATGCTGCCTTGTAAAGCAGTATCGGCACGTAGTGTGAATACCACTTTACCCGTGAATTTAGGGATGGTATTCAAATCAAACCCCGTCCTTGCATTCGGCGGCAGCATTACCGAATCTAAATCGGTGTTCAACCCGCTTAGTACCAATTTTAATTTTTTTGCCGATGTATTGTTGTAAATTCCCTGCACATGTAATACGTCACCTGCTTTTAAATGGTCATTCCAGTTTACTCTGGTAATCCCTGAGGGTATTTTGGCGGGATGGAATACAAATGGCATGCTATCCAATTGCACTAAGTCAACTGTACTTAAACCATAACCATAGATATGCAACTTATCAGCATTATTCAGCTCATCTAAACCGTTAATGAGTTTGACTTTGGGGTAGCTTTTCTTGACGGAGGCATCCGTTGTAACCAAATTTGTATCTGTTGTATTTAAACTATCCGCATCAAAACCCTCGGTCAATAAAATGGCTTTATGCTCATCAGATTTAGTTACTGAGCCATTGTAAGCTATCGGCAAGGCAATACATGCTAATGATACTATCGCCATAATTGCTGCCAATATCCGCAACCATAAATGCCGTTTATTTGAACGGTTGTACTCTTGCCAGGCAAACGCTAAAGCAAGCAAAATGCAAAGCGCGATAACGATATATGTCCAGTTAGCTTGCATTAGCGGTTGGCTTGTTTTAGGTTTTTATAATACTGTTTGGATAGGCCCATATCTGTGGATGTACCCTTGGATGCCGGCATAGCTTTAAGGGCGGTTAACGTTTTTTGCATGGCGCTTTCTACCGTGTTTACATCAGCAAGGTTTGCCTTTGGTGACGATAATATGCGGCGCATAGCATTCAGGGCCGACAGGTAAACACCCGGCTGCGCCGATGCCCTTACACTCAACTCCTGGTTAGCCATTTGAAGCGTCCTGTTATCTATCGAATTTAGCATAGGGTCTATCTTTAAACCTTCCAATACATTTACCGCTTTTTTAAGTAGGTCCAACTGGTCGGCCGGGGCTTTTATTTCCTGCTTGTTTACGGGCTGGATGATCTTATCCAGTTCCCCGCTCAATCGTTTTTCTGGCTTTAGCGGGGAGGGGTTATAAGCCGTTTTAGCTACATAAGACCGGGATTTTTGCTGAAGATCTTTTAGCAACCTGAGTGCTTTGTAAGCAAATGGCAGCGCGGCTTGCGGTTTGTAAAGGCGTAGCTGTAACTCGGCCTTCCACATTTCGCTAAGTGTAGCCTTTAGCTGGGCTTTAATATTAGGCTCAAAAAAGCCGGCGTCCTCGGCATTGTCGTGGTCGTCTGTGTATTCTTTCAGGATCTTTGTGGCATTACTAAAATCGGCAGGGTCGGCGGGGTCGTTGTTTGGCGCGCCAATAGCATCTTCGCCTTCCTCGCCCAAAAACTTGCCGTAACGCAGGCGCAATAATTTCTGGTCGATACCCAGGTCGTTACTTCGCGCATTAAATTTTTCTACCGTGATGCTGTCCTTATCTTTCAACAATTGCTCGGCATCTATGATGATCTGGCGCTCGCTCCTGAAAAATTCCGGCTTAACGTTTACACCTGATAGCACACCGTTCATGCTTAATAGTTCGGCGGTATCCTGGATGCTTACGGTGTACACATCGGTGCGGCTCAATTGCTTGTGTGTATCCTGCGCCTGAATGTAAAAATACAACTCATCGCCGGGCTCCATATTCAGGCCTGGCAGGTCTATCATTTTTTGCAGATCGTATTTGGATTTGTGCGCTTCAAAGCCCTGCGAAAAATTGAGTTTGTATTCCCTAAACTTCACCCCTTCGCCGCGGCCTTTGGCAACGGTAGCAATAATAGTTGATGAAGCAATCCCGTAATCATCGTTCACCGTAGCATTAATGGTAACCTTAGGCGCTTCGCCTGCATCTATATAAGTGTATTGCTTTGGCGATCTGATATGGATCACCGGGGCAGCATCTTTAACCACCTGGATATAATAATAATCGGATAATTTACCGTCGATAGTTAGCTGGTAGAAGCCCGGCTTAGTAATTTGTTTAGAAGCATACCACTCGGTATGCTTCTTATTGCTTTGTAATATTAATTCGCCGTTCTTGATAAATTGTACCGCTATTTTTTTAACGGCTATATTGGTTTTAATGACCCACGTAACTGTTGCCCCCTCCTCTGCAGACAGGTTAAATTTATCCTGCGTGTGTTTTGGCTTACCAGTGTAAGCGGGCGGGGCGATCGTAATTTCTACGCTGCTTATTTGTGGCAAAACTTTTTCGGCCATATCCATGGTGCCAGGGGCACAAACGGCAACCGGGCGGTTGGGCCCATAAAACATCCGTTCGATATGGAAGATCTTGCCAAGTCCCCATATTAAACCTGTAGCAATAATCAAAAAGAAGAAAGCGGTTATCAATCGTTTAGCGAAAGGCTTATGTGACACTTTTAGATCGACCAAAACAGCCGATGTTTTTGTTGACGCGAGGGTTTGGAGCGGATTTAACTCGCCCTCCTGGATCAGTAAAAGCTGGCTGCTCTCCTGCAGTTCGGGATACTCCTTATTTAAAAATGCGGCTATTTTTTCGTCCGTCATTCGCCACGGGCGGTTAACAGCTAATAGAAGGACAAAGGCAACCGGGAATGTGATAAAGCCCCATAATAAACTTGGCAACCATAAATAATACACCAACGCGCCCACATACAAAGCAGCGTACAACGAGTACAGCACATCCTCCAGCACCTGGTAAATTATCCAGCGCAGGCGCAAACTTCGTATCTTATGTAACCCGCCCTGCTCAACCATCGCTTAAGGTTTTACTTTTGTGTGCGAGGATGCGTTCGGCAATGAACACAGCTACAAGTATCAACCAAAAATAGCGGGATAGGTCTGTTTGCTCAGTTGCCTTAGCTGATATGATCGTTTTATTCTCGGTTATATTAAACGGCTGTATTTGGGAGTCGCTCAGAACACGCTTATCGTATTGTGCGGGTTGAATATTAGGCTGCTCTATTAGCTTCAGGATCATTTTAGGAAACTCATCACTCCAAACCAGATCATTCCAAAGCGGGTTAAGGCGGCTGTAGAAATTATGGGTGTTACCCTCCAAACCCAATACCGGTTTACCAAAACCATCCTTCCAAACCGCTTCTTCATTTGTTTTTGGCATAATAGCTCTTGTAAGCGCGACATGCCCCGGTGTTATCCACGTATTTACATCGATAGGTTTACCAGGCTCGTACTTGAAAATATTTTTACTTTTTATACCGCTATTTACCGGTTGTTCTGAGAGCCAGAACAGCCAGGTTTGCCCGCCGGGGATTTGTGATGCATTACCATATTGTTTGATCACAGCTTTTCTCCCGCTAAAATTAACTGCTGCCGATAGCGCCGCTTTTAAATAGCTGGCATCCATTGCATATTTATCGGTATAAATGGCAATTCGCATGGTATTGGCATCAACAACAATGGTATTTGCACCTTTTAAGATGACCATTGGCAATCCGTTTTGGGTGCTTACCTGGATATCGCCATTGCCGCCATTTTTCAATATTTGGCTACTATAAGTTGTACCGGTAGGGTTGCTATTGCCAACCGTTACTTTCACCAAATTGTTGTTTAATAACGCCGAGGCTATCCATCTACTAACCGAATCTGCCGTGGCATAAGTTTGCCAATGCAGGTTCAGGTCTACTTGCGGCTTACTCCCCTGGTAATGATTGATACTATTTGGCGTAAAAACATATACAGGCATGGCCGACGAGGCCTTGCTATCCAAAGCCCTGATGAGGCTCCAATAGTTAGCTTTAGCGGCAGTATCTTTTATGGTGGTATCGGTTAGTAGTTTATTCAAATCGTTCTTTGCAAATCCCCTGTCAAAATAATGAAACTCGTAACCGGCCTTATTTAATGAATCTACCACGGGTTTAAATTTTTGATAGGTTTCTTTAAAATTTTCTTTAGGGATAAGCAGCCAGCCTTTTGCCTTTTGTGTGGATGCTGCCTTTTGCCAAACCGGTGCCGCCAGCAACATGGCCAACAAAGCCAGCAACAAGCAACGCAATAGCAGCAGTAAAATATCAAGCAACTTAAAGCTGCGGCTTGTGCTCTTCGACGCTTCGGTAATCAGCGAAATACTGCCCACCTTTAACGTTTTGCCCGGCCTTACATTCCACAAGTGGATAATAACCGGGATGCTAAGCGCTGCCAGTGCAAAAAACCATGTGGGGTTTAAAAATTGCATATTGCCTATCTCTCCCCCTTTTTACGCTGTACCAAAAACGCCCGCAAGGCCTCATCTAAAGGCTGTGCTGTGCTCACCATTTGATATACGATGCGCTTTGCCACGAGGTTGCTTTTTATAGCGGTTAAATATTGCTGAAGTCTTTCCTTATAGGTATCCTTTGCACGTTGGGTGTTTACCTGGATGGTCTCGCCGGTTTCCAGGTCTTCGAGTGTAGAAAAACCTTTAAAGTCAAAATCCAGTTCGTTCTGCCCCATCAGGTGGAACACGATGATCTCGTGGCGCAGGGCCGATAAGGAGTTGAGCAGCGCATTTATTTCGCCATCAGCCTGGTACATATCGGTCACAAAGACCAACAGTTCCTTGCGGCCGTTGCCTGCAAAAAGCTCTTTATAATGTACCGGCTTGGTGAATGTGCCTGCCGGATCAACCTGTTGCAAGTTGTAAAACAGCCTTTGCAAATGTTGCGGATCCGGCTTGGAGGGCATGGAGAAAAGCTCGCCATCCTTAAATATATTTAACGCTACTGAATCGCCCTGCAAATTGGCGAGGTAAGCTAAAGAGGCGGTAAGCGCTTTGGCGTATGCTATCTTTTTAACCCCGTCATCATCATGGTTCATAGATGCGCTGGCATCCACCAAAAACCTGACGGAAATACTCGTCTCTACCTCCGATTCGCGGATGTAATACCTGTCGCTGCGGGCAAACATCCGCCAGTCCAGCCAACGCAGATCATCCCCCGGTTGGTAGCTTCGGTACTGGCTAAACTCCAGCCCGGTCCCTTTAACGGTGCTTTTGTTAAACCCGTTCATAAAGCCATCAATAACCGTCTTCGCCAGCAGTGGCAAATCCTTAATGGTCATTAATACTTTAGGGTTAAGCAATTTGATTTCGGATTTTAGATGTACGATTTCGGATTTATTTGTCTGAACCTGGATTTATAAAATTGGGGCGATTTATACAATTTCAAATCAAATCGTGTAAATTTTTAAATCGGTGTAACCTGGTTTAGATACCACCTTTGCGTTCTACAACTTTTATCAGTTCCTCGGTTACCCTGTCAGAGTTGATGCCTTCTGCTTCAGCTTTAAAATTCATGAGGATGCGATGCCTTAAAACGGCAGGGGCCATAGCGTGGATATCTTCCATCAATACCGAATACCTGCCTTTTAATAACGCGCGTGCCTTAGCCGTTAATATCAAAGCCTGCCCTGCGCGCGGGCCCGCACCCCAGCGCACCCATTCCTTTATATAGGCTACCGTAGTAGTATCGGGGCGGGTGGCGCGGATCAATTCACTTACGTAGCGGGTTAGGTCTTCATTGATGGTTACCTGCCTTACCAGGGCTTGCGCCTGTATAATTTCTTCGGCGGTTATTACGGCCTGCACATCGGCCTTTTTGGTGCCTGTGGTGCGGTTCAATATCGCAAATTCTTCTTCTGGGGTTGGGTAGCCGATTTTTATCAGCAGCAAAAACCTGTCGAGTTGTGCCTCGGGCAATGGGTAGGTACCCGCCTGCTCAATCGGGTTTTGGGTGGCTAGGATAAAGAAAGGCTTATCCAGCGGATAAGTTTGCCCCCCATATGTTACCTCAAACTCCTGCATAGCCTCCAACAAGGCCGACTGTGTTTTGGGTGGCGTCCGGTTTATCTCATCTGCCAAAATAATATTAGCGAATAACGGGCCTTTGTTGAACTTGAAGAAACGCTTGCCTGTGGCATGGTCTTCCTCCAAAATTTCGGTACCGATGATATCGGTCGGCATCAGGTCCGGCGTAAATTGGATGCGCCTGAACGCCAGGTGCAGCGCTTGGGACATGGTCTTAACGATCAGTGTTTTCGCCAGGCCGGGTACCCCCTCCAGCAGGCAATGCCCGCCTGCCAAAAATGCTACCAGCAGTTCGTCCAAAATGGCATCCTGCCCTACAATTACCTTTTGGATCTCGTTTTTTAACTGAGGTAGTTTTTGCAGCAGGGCTTGTATATTTTTCTCGGTAAGTTCCAATGTGTTGTATGTTTAGCCTCTCCCTAACCCTCTCCGAAGGAGAGGGAACAGAATTTATATTTTTCTTAAACTCCCTCTCCCTCGGAGAGGGCCGGGGAGAGGCTACAAGATATTATGCTTTTAACTAAATACCATGCTTTTTTGTCAAAATCTCAACAAAGTATCTAAAACTTTACAACATCAGCGGTTTATTAATGGAAGCGGGCAGTATTTTTGTTTTAATTTTAGTCCCGATTACTATTGGGGCTTATTACAAATGGCGTACGCACAAAAATTTACTTTTACAAGGTTAAGCTATCACAGCGGCGATTGGGACACCGATCAGCGCATGCCGTCCAACCTGCTTAATTCGCTCCTGGAGTACACTACCATCCCAATTGACGAACACGAAAAGGTGATCCCGCTGAGCAGCGACGATATTTTCGCCTACCCTTTTTGCTACCTGAGCGGCCATAAGCTGGTACAGTTTGATGCTAAGGAAAAAGCCAACTTTAAAAAGTACGTGCAAAATGGCGGCTTTGTATTTGTGGATGATTGCAACCACGATATCGACGGGCTGTTCGCTAAATCGTTCGAGGCGCAGATGGTGGCTTTGTTTGGGCCGGCTGCTATGAAGAAGATACCGAACAACCATAGGCTGTACCATTCCTTTTTTAAGTTTGAGAAAGGGCCGCCAACCACATCCTTCGAGCTGAATGGCTGGGGCGACGACCTGGTGCACGACTATCTCAAGGCCATCGAAATAAATGGTCGCATCGGCGTTTTATATAGTAGTAAAGATTACGGCTGCGAGTGGGATTACGATTTCCGCAACAAACGTTTCCTGGCCGAAGACAATACCAAATTTGGAGTGAACATTATTGTTTACGCCTTAAATTCATAATCGGGTAAGGCCAATTTTGCTTACCTTTCGCCAAGTTTTAAAACACGCATGACAGACGGTTACCACATATCGCAGGGCAACGAAGAAAAAGGCCCTTTTACATTAGAAGAATTGATGCAAATGGGTATCGACCTGGATACCATGGTGCTTTCGCCGCAGGCAGATGACTGGCAACGCGCCGCCGACATGCCAGAGCTTTTCAATTATTTTGAAGCGAACGGCATCTATTTCCCTACCGAAGATAACCTTGCCGGTTTTTGGTGGAGGCTGCTGGCCTACGTGATAGATTCGTTCATTATCTCTAATATCCTATCGCTTTTCACCTCGGATATTACGGCGCCGCTTTATAAAAAGATAGGTGAAAATACCATGACCCCGGCAGACCTGCCGCTTTTTTTCCAGATCAGCCTGCTAAACTTTTTGGCGTTTACCTTTTACAGTGCCGCGCTGGAGGCATCGCCTATACAGGGCAGCCTGGGCAAAAGGTTTTGCGGTTTAGTTGTGGTTGATGCTGATGGCCGCCGCTTAGGTTATGGCAAAGCCCTCATCCGCAACTTTAGCAAATTACTCTCGCAACTGGCACTACTAATAGGCTACCTGAGCGTGCTATGGGACGACCGCAAACAAGCCTGGCACGATAAGATCGCCAAAACCTACGTGTTGGTTAAGAATAGATAACAGATGTGCAGATATGCAGATGTTTAGGAGTTGTCGTGGTGAGCCTGTCGAACCATTAGCCGCCTTCGGCAACCCCAGGCTGACGTCTTTTACCACCCAAATGTTCACGTTCACGTCCGTGAACACACCGTGAACATCATGAACACGCTAATAATCAGCAAATTAAAAAAACCTTAGTACTGACAAAATAACGCCACCACGAGGTGGGTAAAAATTATATAGCTGGTTTCTCTCCAGCGCGTCATTGCAGATACGAAGCAATCTCTACATAAGACCAGCCTCTGATTAGTTCTCCGTTAGGAATGGGTGTTCTAAATTGTAGGGGCTGTGGATGTTCATTTCTTTTCTCTCAAAAGAAACGAACCAAAGAAAAGTCGCGGCTTGGTAACACCCTGTGTAAGTTAGTGCGTTATTCGTTGCTGTGCCACCCGTGTGTTACACTATGCCGCATTTAGGACGGTATTGTAAGGTTCGTTGGGTTCTGCTTTTATAATACCTGTCATTTCGGAGGATAACTAACCGAAAGGGGCTTATGCTATATAAAACTTGTTAAGAGAGAGTAATTTATGCCAATGTTGCAGCGAAGTGGATAGTGTTAATATTCGCTATTTTTCAACATTATATCCGCAATCAAAAGTATGCTCATTTAATAACTTATATTTGAAGTAATAAAAAAGGAGCCTAGATGCTCCTCAATTATTTGTCAAAAGAATACCGATAGAGATGATACAGCATTAGGAACGAACCTAATGTCAGACGGTAAAATTCCGTCCGGATGTTCAAAGCCTCGAGATTGCAGTCTCGGGGCTTTTTTGTTTATCTTATTGTATTGTACAATACAAAGAAACGAATTAATAAGAATTATCGCTATAAAAGTTATCAACTTAGAGCATATAATAAATAAACATTATTGACACAATTAATTTTTTGAGTTGCGGTGATTCATGCATTGCGTTGATGATATCAATCTTGCCGACGATTTGCATTATAACTTGCTGAAGTCTACATTATAGCCAGAACTTCTAAGTTCTTTTGCAACCTTAAGGTGCCAACCGTCATGGTCGTCCATCTTAATATAAACAACCCCTGAAATATCATTGGGAGTTTCGACATCGTCTTTTACCAATGCACAAACATTACCTCTACCAATTTTTCCAATCAAATAACCATGCTCGAAAACCACATTCTGCCTCGCTCTTGGCTTATAATCAGTCGATCCTTTTGCTGCTCCAGTGTAACCCCTCCTAAAAACCGGACTGCTTAAAGGACGAAAAGTCTTAACTTTAACCAGTCAAACGATGAAGAACTCTATCATTACCGAAACGCA
>NZ_JBEPPE010000007.1:0-135367 GCF_040547175.1 Mucilaginibacter sp. UYP27 | reverse complement strand
TTAATAGTCTTTTGGCTTAGTCCCTGTTGCAATTTTTGAAGTACAAAAGCCTGGACTTCGGCTTCCTCAATTGTTTTTTTGTCGCCGAAAGCAGGCGATAAATGATTTTCTATTAAAAGGACATAGGCCGAGAAACTTGATTTTTTTACGTACTGTTTTTTGTCGGCTTTCCACAGACTAATTAATTGTGCAATCGTTTTTTGTTCGTTCATGAGAATTTGGTTTATTATAAAAATCTCAAAAGTTACATAAAAGAGAATTTATAGCACTTAGGTTCCAAATTTGAGATTCCCAGGGTTTGAGGGGGAATGGGAAGTGAAACCTTTAGAGTCTATTTTCGATATTTCTGTAGGAGGAGATGTTCGTAAAGAAAATGTGTGCGAAGTGAAATCAGAAATATTTCAATATCCAATTTATGCAAATGCAGAAAAAGGCAAAGGTTTGTATGGTTATTCCAATATTTACAAGATAAATGAAAATGTCATAACTATAGCAGGTAGAGGGGTTAACATTGGTATTGCTCACGCAAGAAATCATAAATTTTACCCAATTGTAAGATTATTAATTCTTCATCCAAAAAATAGCGAAAACATCTATTTTTTTGAATATCAAATAAATAAGCTTAACTTCTATAAAGAAAGTACCGGTGTGCCTCAACTCACAGCTCCTCAAATTTCAATATATGAAGTTGCTTTTCCTTCAATTCTTGAACAGCAAAAAGTTGCAAATTTTTTATCCCTAATCGATGAGAGAATACAAACTCAAAACAAAATAATTAGGGAATCAGATGTATTAAAAAATGTAATTTCACAAAGAATTTTTTCACAAGAATTAAGATTTCAAGATAATAATGGATGTGATTTTCCCGCGTGGGAAACGAAAAAATTAAAAGAAGTCTGTGATATAAATCCAAAAATCAAAAGTGTTCCAAACTCATTTTATTATATTGACTTAGAGAGTGTAGTAAATGGCCGTTTATTAAAAGAAGATCGGATTTCAAAAAGCGAAGCACCGAGTAGGGCCCAAAGGGTTTTAGCAAAGAATGACATTCTGTTTCAAATGGTTAGACCATATCAAAAAAATAATCTTTTTTTTGATAGAGAAGGAGAATATGTTGCATCAACTGGATATGCACAAATCAGAGCTAAACAAAGTTCCCAATTTGTTTACCAATACTTACACAATCAGAGATTCGTTGATAAAGTTATTGAAAGATGTACAGGAACAAGTTATCCAGCTATTAGCTCTACTGATTTGGGAAATATTGAAATAGATCACCCAAGCCTCGCCGAACAAATCAAGATTGGTGATTTCCTTGCATCAATTGATACTAAAATAGATTTGGAAAATCAGCTTTTAAATAAAATACAAGATCAGAAAAAACACTTGTTAGCAAACCTGTTTATATAAACAGGTTTTGGAGGAAATATTGTTTTTGAACATGATACTTTTTTAAAAGCACCTTTTCTATTTCGATCTTTTCGTCGATTGATGAAAGAAAATCGACGATCAGAGTTTGTTCGATCAATGAAGGAATGGGTAACGTCAATTTAGATAATCTAACAGGTGCGATACTTAACACTTTTGATCCATGAGCCTCCTTTTGAATTTGCAACCTTACACTTTCAGATCGGAATAAATATCCGCAAAAACCTATAGCGAAAATATTTTTTAGAGGTCGAGCTAATATAGTATGTAACCCCGATAATGTTTTCTGATCTTTTAAATTTATAATCTCAATACTTTTGCCTACATCTTTCAAATCTTCTGAAGCGTCTGCCAATATCAAATCTCCTACTTGGCAATAACTTTCTTTATTTATACTATTAGTATTTACATCAAGATTAATATATGGGGTATGTTCTTTTTCGATATTAAATAAGGTTCGATATTTTGTATGTATATCGCCGTAATGAATGTTTTTTATTATCCCTTCCGAATAGTTTAATTTTTCTCTTGAATAAGAGTTGGTTACTTTAAATTCAAAAACGTCCCCCATTTTTGTTTTATCCCATTCGGGAAAGATATTCTCATCTGCCTTTTTTAATCTGATTTTTCGACTAAATATTTTTTTAGCGAGAATTTGCATTAAAGTTTGTAGCTCTTCAATTATTTTGCTTTGGGTTTGAGTGCGCTCATCGATTAATGTCAAAAAATGGGCAATCTTATCTTGCTCGCCCTTTGTTGGTAGCAAGAATTGATAACTAGCATATTCTTGTGAGTTGATTCCTGGCTGCCCGGATCTCATGGACATTAACTTTACCCACCTATTATATGAGGCAGTTTGCGTTTGAGCGAAAATGAATTTGGGGTTATTTGCTTCGCCAATGCTGGCTCGAATCAGGAAGCCGGCAAAATAAAGAGTTCCATCGTTGCTATCATATAAATAAGTCTTGCCGGTACTAGCCCCTGTCCGTGCAAATAAGATATCGTTCTTTTTTACCAAATATTTATCTGATAGTTCACCCAAGGGAGATACGGGCGATTCAGGCTTATATTTTGAGGAGCCTTGGTCAATATCAGTAATCCTAATATATCTATTTTGCCCATCAAACGCTGTTGCTGCAGCATTCATTCCGTAATCCATGGAATTTGAACATTCCCCAAGACTTGCTTTTTTCCATTCCCCCTCAAACCCTGGGAATCTCAAATTTGGAACATTACCTACTTTAACTTTTTTTGCCGCCATCTTAACTACTTTTTTGTAACTGTTACTAACATTAAGGATTTTGTAAAAATTAAAAGACCAGTCCTAATTCTTTCAAATACACATCTATCTCTTTGTCAATATTGGCACGTTTGGCTTCCAGTTGTTTAATTTCGAGCATAATAGTCTGTATATCTATTTCCTCCTCTTCTTCAAAAGTATCTACATAACGGGGGATGTTGAGATTATAGTCGTTATCAGCTATTTCTTTTAATGGTGCGTTATAGCTGTATTTTTCAATCGCTATTCTGTCGCGAAAGGTTTGAACAATACTATCAATATGTTCTTCTCGTAACATATTTTGATTTTTTACTTTTTCAAAACCCTTACTGGCGTCAATAAATAATATATCATCCGGGTTTTCCCTGCATTTTTTAAACACTAAAATACAGGTTGGTATGCTGGTGCCGTAAAATATATTGGCAGGCAAACCAATTACGGCATCTAAAAAGTTTTTTTGCTCTATTAAATATTTACGTATGTGCAATTCAGCCCCGCCTCTAAAAAGAACGCCATGTGGCAAAACAATAGCCATAATGCCATTTTCAGCCAAGTGGTGGATCATGTGTTGTACAAAAGCAAAATCTGCTTTACTGCCGGGGGCTAATCTGCCATACTGGCTAAAACGATCATCCGATGAAAACAAGGGGTTAGCACTCCATTCGGCAGAAAAAGGTGGGTTAGCTACAATAGCCTCAAAAGTTTGGTTGCCATGTTGTGGGCGTTCCAATGTATCTTCTTGTTTAATATCAAATTTGCGATAATGCACACCATGAAGAATCATATTCATTCGGGCCAAATTGTAAGTAGTCCGGTTCATTTCCTGACCGTAAAAGTTACCCACGTCTTTCACCTCACGCGCTACACGTAACAACAGCGAACCCGAACCACAGGTAGGGTCGTATACCGATTTTAGCTTATGCTTACCGCTGGTTACTATTTTTGCTAATATTTTAGAAACCTCTTGAGGCGTATAGAATTCACCTGCTTTTTTACCTGCCCCACTGGCAAATTGACCAATCAAATATTCATATGCATCGCCTAAAACATCAAGCTCCGTATTCTTCAGTTTAAAATCTATTTTATCTAAATGCGCCAGCACCTTTGCAATTATGCTATTTCTTGCGTCTGGTGTTTTGCCTAATTTGGTACTATTCAAGTCCATGTCCTCAAACAAATTATCAAAGTCCTCTTCACTTTCGGTACCCATAGTACTCAACTGTATATTAGTGAGTATTTTTTGTAGGTCGCCCAGTATAAAGTTTGCACTGCTTTGATCAATACTTTCATCGTCACCGCTGTTACCGCGTACAGCAACTGCCGAGAACAACTCATCAGGCTTTAAAAAATAGCCTAATTTTTCAAGTGCTTCTTCTTTAATAGCATCAAGATATTCACCAGCATTTGCTGTCTTAGGGGTAATATCGCTAAAACGGATATTGTCCTGTTGCAAAATATCGTTTGCAAACAACTCCATTTTTTCACTTAAATATTTATAGAAGATAAAACCCAATATGTAATCCCGAAATTCATCTGCATTCATCTTGCCACGTAGGGTGTTGGCAATGTTCCAAAGTTGCTGTTCTAATTGCTTTTTTTGATCTTCACTCATGATTTATTATCTCAAAGTAATTGCATTAAGGATTTTTCCTTTGCTGTAAAACTAAGAATTAGTAAATGATAAACTAACGGAGTAAATACTAAAACCGAATAATTACAGATACGGTATTTAATTACGCTGACATTAAACTTCCTACTGAGGGAAGGCAAGGCAGGTATGTTATGAGCGCTAGCGAATATCATTCCTGCCAGAGGCAGCGAGGCTGACGGCGCAATGAAACCCGGCGCGATAGCGCGAGGTGCAATGAAGCCGCCTGCCGTAGCTGCATGGTTCCAACGAGTGTACGTGTCGTTTTGCTTTTTAGCAGCAATGCCGGACGGTTTAATTTTACCGCCCGACATGCTACTTAGGGGCCTGGCAGTACTTTCTTTATTGTAAACCATTTTCAGAAGTAAGGCAACGCGAACAAGTGCCCACCTGCCAATACCTCTGAAACGGTCAACACTTAATATCATCTATATATTGCCTGTAAATTCTTTCAGCCACCTTATTGAATTTTGTTACTTGTTTAGAAAGTGTTCTTACTGTATCACCGTCAGGATTAAATGAACTGCTATATCTTGATTCTGAATAGGCATTTTGCAACAATTGAAATAGTTGCGCCCCCTCTGTGGTATTCAATTCAAATACGTCTTTTAATTCATCTGTAAACAATAAGGTAAGCCTTAGCAACCTCGATAAATTATGCATTTGCACCCGGTAACCTATAATGGCTTGTATGATAGCCTTTAGAGCACTTTCAACGGATTGGTGCAAAAGAAATGCTGCAAGCCTGAAATTGTTATCAGCCCTATACAACTCTGCACCTCTTAAAAATTCGCGGCCTTGTTTACCCCACCTTTCCCAATTGAACTCTGCTCTTTCTAATAGTACCTCCTTAGTTATTTCCTGGTGAGGGGGTAATATTAATTCAGGGGATTGATATAATACAAATCCCTTTTCCATGACGGTCGACCAAAAACGCCTGCCAATATTTAAAGCTTCTTTTGCGCTGCTTGCCTTATGGACTATGGCATGTACATGAGCAAGGTACTGGCAATTGTCTTCTATCTTATTACTGACTTCATGCTCCGGTGTTTTTTCATCATCGCTAATAAGAATAAGCAGGTAAAATGTAAACGGCTTGGCATGTGTTCCTAAACAAATGATCATTTGAACCCGCGGGCAGCATTTTAATATCAGATTTTTAATTTCTTCCAATGCCAATTTTTCGGCTGCTGTTGGTTCAGGGCTTATTGTTTGTAGAGCAATTGGCTCCGTAGATGATTCGGCTAAATTATTTTCAAGTATGCTCCGCTTAAGTTGTGGACGACTACTTTCGCGTTGAAAAATTAGCCATGCTGCAGAGTACAGCTTGATTAAATTTTCGTAAACATTAATTACCTCACCTGCATATAATGACTCAACATCTGCATTATTGTAAAGTGCTACGTGCGACCACTCATGTAATTGATCCCTGTATTCCTGTGGTTTGATTTTTTTGAAGACTTTCTTAACGGCCTTGTAAGGTTCAAGCTGTTCTTTAAGGGAAAGATTTTTAGGATAGAATTCCCATATTTCCTTTTCTTCCTCTAATTGTTCCTCGGTGACCTTATCCTGGAGATAAGAGAACCTTTTGTAATTGATCAATAATAGATACATCGCTTCCAAAATCTTTAGATTCAAATCGTAAACAAACAGCAAAGTACCGGGACCATGACGCTCTTCGTCATAATGCTCGTCGTTTACTACATAATGGCGCCATTCTTTTAATCGCTTGCTGTGACCCTTTACAGAGTCAGCGCTAAAGAAATCACTTACAACAGACATCGGATTCTCAATTTCATAATGGCGAAGTGTCTTAGGGTAGTGTTCCCAGGGCGCGTAAGGTGCGTTGTTCATAATACTCTTTTTAAACCGGCCTCTATTAACCGGCAAAACAAAAGAATAGCAAAACATTACCGTACCGAACCATAGGCGATTGTACTTTACAATAAAGCCGTTGTTTTGTACATTTACATTTTAACAATACATTTGGCTTATGGCAGAAACAACCTTACATATCGGCAGGAAAATCAGTAAAATCCGTAAATTGAAAGGAATGAAGCAGGAAACTCTTGCCTCTGAATTGGGAATAAGCCAGCAAGCTGTTTCTAAAATTGAACAGAGTGCGGATGTTGATGGCGAAGCTTTAGAAAAAATTTCTAAGATTTTGGGTGTCCCTGCTGACGCTATCAAGAACTTTAATGATGATGCTGTTTTGAATATAATCTCAAATACTTTTACAAGTCAAGATACTTCTACGTTAAACGCTATTAATTTCCAACCATCGTTTAATCCTATTGATAAGATCGTTGAATTATACAATGAAAAAATTGTTTTACTTGAACGTCTATTACAGGCTGAAAAAGAAAAGAACGAGCTGCTAAAAGGCAAATAATAAGAAATGGCCTTAAAATATTGAATTGCCGATATCTAAAAGGACAATTCATTTGTCCAATCGTGATAAGGTTTACGTTAAAGTCCCCAAACAGAGAGTGTAAGGGGACTTTGCATTTCTGACAAATTGCAATCAATTAAGCTTACTTATTTACTGTTTTTGAATACGCGGTATCCATAGCTGATAAAGTTCTCTTTTTAGCGATCTGCTTTAAGTAAATCCATGCCCTTTGATAATGGGCTGATTGTTCGCTTTGCTTATGCTGGCCGTAGGCATCAATTGCTCTGCCGCCTAAAGCGTATAAGTAGGTTATGACTACTAAGCATACCCCCCATGGGATAAGCCTGCCAAATACGATTTTATAATACTGCCCCTGATTGGTTTCGGGGAACAATAGGATGCGTAATTGTTTAGTGGCAGATGTCGGCACTTTACTCAATTTTTCATGGAGCTGTTTTAGCAGGGCCAATTCTTCATCCCGTTTGATGTCCTGCCTAATTTCCCTCACTTCGGTAAGTATAGTATCCATCGCAACTGAATAATCAGGAAATGGATTTGCCATAATATTTGCTACCTGCCTTTCCATCGCTGTGTGCTTTTTCACTAAGCTGTCGACGATTTCGTCGTTGTTATCCATTCTTTGGTTTAGATCTTCTATCTCTTTCATCTTGATATTCCCCTGCTTTGTTGTTGTTCATTTTTCTTTCGTCGCCTTCTTTCCGGGCTGTTGTCATCATCGGCAATATTGCCAAGTAAGTCACCTAATAGATCTGCTCCCGCTGATAGCGATTGCCTCAAGTAATGGGTTTCCGGTTCCGGCTTTAAATAAGTTGTTTTTTCGGTCTTGTCCTGACTTTCTCTTTCCTGCTTCGCGTTTTCCATTGCTTCCCTTAACTGATCTGCCAAACTCTTTTCCGGTTTAACCTGCTGCTGCTCTATGTCCTGGTTAAGCTTTGCATAACTTAAGCTGCGGTCAATCTCTGATCCTTTAAATTTGTATTCGCCTTTACTGAAACTGATGCCCTGTACTTCCGTAGTGCCGCTTTTGAATTTCAAATGGGTAGCAATACCCTGCTTGGCCAATACTTGCTTTAGGTCTTTAATATTTTTTACTTTTTTGCTTGCCGTCTTGATGGCATCGAATAATTCATATTTGATTTTGTCTTCGCCTTTTAGCTGTTGGCGGTTAACGCGCTCTTTACCCGATGACAGGTAAAGACCATGTTTTAAGGTCAATTCTTTTGCTACCTGTACATTCCGCTGCTTTTGAAAGTTATCGGATATGGTCTTACCATTGTTACTTACCCGGTTGTAAACGATATGGATATGCGGATGATCTTTATCCCGGTGCTTTACGATTAAGTACTGCGTGTCCTGTATCTTCATTTTTTGCAGATACTCCTTTGCTAAAGTGACCATTACATCATCGTTTAGCTTAGCGGCATCGTTAACGCTCCAGCTTAAAGCAATATGGCCAACGGCCTTTCCTAAATTTGGATTGTACTTCCGTTGCAGGTTAAAATCATTGATGATCTGATTAACCTGCTGCATTCTTACGCCTGCGGCATCCAATACGACCGCATCATGTTTTTGCACTACATACCGAATACATCCGCCAAAGCTTCTACCTGTTATCACTTTCCCTATCATTGTTATTGAGACGTTTTAAAGTAATATCTATCTCGTTCAAAATCTTATTGCAATCCCTCACTACCGTTAATAGTCCAAGTTGATGCGCAAGCTTTGTTAATTGATTCAGGTTATTGGCAAGTTCGGCAAGCATCCAAAGGATGCGCCGCTCATCGTCCGTTAATCTCGGAACTACCTTTGCGCTTTTAGCGGCTGCTCTTATCCAACTGCTTGACCGCATACCTGCGGTCTTAGCCTTACTGTCGATATAAAAGCGCTCGGTAGCTGTCATTCTAATGCGAATAATTAACTCCCGTTTAACCCTTTTCTTTGGCGCACCCCCTTTGTTTTTTGGCTGGATTACCTGCTGTTTATTAGTTGTCTTAACTGTTGCTTCCATCGGTTACCTCCTTACTTTTTCTTCCGTTTTCCCCTTTTGCAACCATCGGGCGCAAAAGGCAAGTTTGCCCGGTGCCGTAGGCATCCGGGATGTTTTTGTGGCAACAAAAACACAAACTTGCTCCTTACAAGCGGATAAAAAACCGCTATCCCCGCAAGCGGGAATAAGCGGTATATCTACCTGTCTCAAACCGCTTAAAAGCTGGTCGCTTTTAAGCCACCCAGCCAATAAATCAAGCTACCTTTCGCCGGGTGAAAAGACGGTTGGTAACGGATGTAGCCATACTCATCCAATTGCCTGATGCACTTGTGATAAGTGGCAATGGATGCGATCCTGGAATAGCCCATCAATTCTTTTCGGGTAACAGGAATGGGGCTGATAAAATCGTTCCGCTGCCATTGTACAAATAGGGCGGTGAACAGGCTGATATGGGTCGCCATCAGGCGCTGGTCTTTGCCCATGCGTCTAACCAACTTAGTGTACGCTACTACCTGAGTGTTGATAGCTGCCGGGATCATGGCTGGCCTCCTTCTAGTACCTTGTTAATGTCTTCCAGTTTGTAATACATGATACCCCCGATCTTGGTATAGTGTAGTGTGCCATTGATCCGCAGGTTTTGTAAAGTACCTGGGGATATGTTGAGCAACTTCCGAACTTCCACACTTTTCAGCCACTTTTTGGCGTCGCCCGGGCCGGGCTTAATAATTTGTTTAATTGCATTTAACAAGTTGTTTTCCAACTCCCTTAAATCCTCTTTCGTAACTAATTCTACATTCATCTTTCGCCTCCTTCACTTTTGCTTGTTTTTAATAGGTAATTGCCCGGCAGTGTGACCTTACTGGCCAGCCGGTTGTTATGTGACGGCATATAGCCGATGTAACCCCTTTGCACCAATACCCGTAAGCATTTATGATAGGTGGCAAAGGAGCGGATGCCGGAAATCGGCATCAGGATACTACGGCTAACCCGGAATGAATCCCGGTGGCCTTGTTCCTGCCAGCAGGTTAGTATAGCCGTATACAGGCTGGCCGGATAAGGGCCGACAGCCTTATCCTTTTGGATGATTTTTAATAAACTGGAAATTGTTGTTTCCATTTTTGCCTCCGTTTCTTTTTTGGTTCAACGACACAATTATAAAACGGAAAACAGGCGAAACCATGACCATCAGATTGTGATGGTCATATGCAGGAAATGAACGTGGCTGTAATATTCGGATACAAAGGTCTGTTATCCGGCAAAAGAAAAAAGATCAGGGTTCCTGATCAACGCTAACGATCTTAAACAGTTTTTTATCTACGGGTATAGGTGTTTTGGGTGGTATATTTTTGTGCTTATCGCCAAAATAGTTTTTAACGGTTTCTTTAGAAATATGGGTACCTCCCTTTGAAAAGTACTTGCTTATCATTTTGTAATAGGGGCTAGTATTGTCGCATTTCAAAAAGAACCTGCCGGATGGCAGGGTGAGGTCATCCATTTGCTGTAACAGGTCGATCAGGGTAGGCAGGTGGTTTTCTTCCACCATAATTTTTTGCTTAACTTCCAATTTGTTCAACTCCTGTAATTGCTGCTGATATTCTGAGATCTGTTGTTGCTGTCGGGCAATAATGGCATCTTTCTCTGCAATTACCATCTGTGGGGGGCGAGCATTAAAATTGTCGATACTTTCTAAATAAGCTACAAAAGTCCGCAAGTGCAATTTTTGCTTATTGGTTCGCTCGTGTTGGGTTTTGGAATCGATTTTATCATCATCGATCAACTTTGCAATGCCGTCATGAATAATATTCCAAACATGTCTGAAAAACTCCGGCTCTTCATCGCCTGGATTAACTTTTAGAAAATAGGACAGGTGGTAATTGTAAAATGAATCAAACTCACTTTCATCACGCTCATAAATGTTATTCAGGAAGTGGCGGTCGTAATGTCCAGGCCACCATGAAAAAGGCATACCAATATCATAAGGGTGTTCCCGCTTCTTAAAGCGCAAGCAAGGTTTAAAGTACTCTTTGGATTTGAAGTTTTCTTTCATGGCAGATAAAAGTTACTTAACTCAAAGTTAGGTATTATAATTATGCCATTAAAAGAGTGTTTTTAAGCGAGTAAATAAGAGTGGGTAAAGTAGACTTCAGAGTGTAAAAAAACTGCCTTTAGGTTAGTTCGAACTTTCTGTCTCAAGTTTCTGTTGCAAAAACCATTCAATATATTGGAGTAGTGCTGTGCCGGCATAATAAGGAAGATTCATCAACAAATAAGGTTTTTTATTAGGAGTAATAGCTTGCTCTACCTTGAAGGCGCCTGCATACATCCGAATGGCGTAGGGATGATCTGCAGCTTCAATGAATTGATGAAGTGATTTTAAACTCCCTGTACTGCCTGATTTTATCTCTATTGGAATAACCAACTTGCCATAAGCGTACAGCAAATCAACTTCTGCATTGGACTGAGCTTTTTCTCTCACCCAAAAATTCGGTGTGTGTGCTGAAATACTTTGGACGGAGATTAGTTCCTGTGTAACCAAATGAGGTATAACCGCACCTTTGTAAGCACTGTTCAAATCATCCATTGCCAGCATTTCGGCTTGAATGCCTAAAGAATAATTGACCAGACCTGTATCGAGGAACTGCAAACGTGGTGCTTTCTTTAAATCAGCTTTTAATGGCGGGAGAAGGTCTGTGGTTGGGTAAATCAAACGCACGATCTTCGCTTCGTCAAGGGTTCTGAATGCTTCTCCTACCTCTCTTGAACGATAGTTTGAATTTCCAAAGCCTTGAAACTTTACACGTTCGTCCAGGTACAGTGGTGCAGTATCCATTAAATGTTTAATGATTTTCCGTTCTGTTTCGTTGGATGTATATTTTTCTACATCATTTTTATAAGTACCCCAAATGCTTTCATAAATAATCCGTAAATCTGAAAGGCTATGTTTCTCAACGTCTGTTTTTATTACTTCGGGCATACCTCCGATAATCGCATAGCGATGAAAGGCATCCATTAACGTTTGATGTGCAAAAGCTTTTACTGGAACATGTTGCAGTTGCTTTAGCAACGCTTGCTTTCCGGTGGCTTCCAAGTATTCCTGAAAATTCAGTGGGTGGAGATATAAAAATTCCACACGGCCTACAGGGAAGCTATGCACTTTCTGCATGGCAAACTCCAATAATGAGCCCGCGCTGATGACATGAAGTGCGGGTATTTCTTCATAAAAATAGCGCAATAACTGGATGGCCTTCGGACTCTCCTGTATTTCATCGATGAATAAAAGAGTATTTGTGATAGCCGATGAAGGAATATTATGTGCCAAAAATAAAGCTTCAAAAATGGTTTGAACATCATCAAAGTCGTCAAAGTAACGACGATCTGCTGGTTTCTCCAAGTTGAGCACAATAGCATGTGCGTAGGTTTGGGCAAAATCCCGTATTAACGTAGTTTTGCCAACCTGCCGTGCGCCTCTTATAATAAGCGGCTTACGCGCAGTGCTTAATTTCCAACGATTAAGATAATCTTCAATACTTCTTTTAAAGGCCATATTGCAAAATCTGCACCTAATGTAACAGAATAAGGGCAAATTTAAACTTTATTTGTAATAGAATAAACCCTGTTTAGACAATATTTTGTTATAGAATAAGGGCAGTTCAATATATTACTGAAATTATATTTCCTAAATTCAATACGAAGTTAGCACAACTTACATGAAATATGTGACAGGAAAACCGAAGATTTTTGCACGAATAAAAATGTTATTCGTTATATTTGTTATCAATAAGCAACAGCATTATTTGGGTTTATTTTGATGGTGACCTATTCGGTGACCTCCAAAGACTACAAAAACATAAAGAGCTGATTAACAGGGGGTAATTTAACAATTATCGTTCCCTCCGGCTCCACTAACAATTAAAACCGCCTATAAATTATGTATTTATAGGCGGTTTTTGTTTTTAGGTGACAATCAAATTTTGTAAAATAGCTGAAGGTAAGTTAACCGTACCCCATGGTCATTTCAATAGATGCATTCCAAGTCCATTTGGGAGTCATGTAATATTTCACAACTGATTTCAAAGATTGCCGGGAGTTTAAAAAACGCTGCCAAAAGCTACTGTAATTGAAAATGTTTGGACGCTTACTAAGGATTAAACTATATCTGAGCAACATTTTTAATTTATTTTATGTTTAAAGAAATTTTTCGATGTTTTTAGCCGTAAGCGTTTTTGTAATATTTACATAATAAGCATTAACTAAAACAGACAACTTTTTTTTGATGGCTCATTGTATAAATTCAGTTTTATTCCAGTTTTGGCTTATATTTTTAAAGCAAAGTAAGATATCATATGGCTATTATAGAACCAAGCCGGCGCGATGTTCAGGATCCGTCGAGTATCAAAAAGTATTCTTTCACGCTACGGCTTTGGCACTGGCTTAACTTAATTGCAATAAGCGGCTCGCTAATCACGGTGCTTATTAATGCTACCATAACTGATGACCATGCCACAGCTAATTCAATTAAGACCGAGTTTCAAAAGTCGGGCACTGTTGTAAATGATGATCAAGCGGGGGCGGCTGCACATGCCTTGAGTGATAGTGTTTGGGGAATTCATATTTATTTTGGTTACGCGCTGGCGGCTTTACTGGTATTTAGGCTTGCATTAGAGTTTTTTCAGTTAGCAGATCAAAAATTTATCCGAAAAATTAAAAGCGCTTATCATCAATTCAGTACTATTAAAAAGGAAAGAGAGATAGCCACGCACGAATTAACCGTGAAATCGATATATGCGGTATTTTATCTGCTGTTGATAGTAATGGTGGTAACCGGTTTATTCCTCGCTTTCGAAGATGCTTTATCAGCATACAAATCCATTCGCCATTCTGTTAAAGAGGTTCACGGGTTTTGCATGTACCTTATATTGGCATTTATATTAGTACATATTCTTGGCGTGTTATTGGCAGAACGCAAAGACGGTAGCGGAATTGTGTCTGACATGATCAATGGCGGAAAGGACCATAATACTAATTAATGGACGGACAACCACAGATATACAGATCATCAAAGTCGCGGTTAACTACGGCACAACTGGAATACAATAAAGTAAATGACCTGATTGTAGAGTTTATAAACGGACTGGTTGAGCCCAACGATGCCGAATTTATTTGGTTAGCGTTTTCTAAAAACGGCCATAAAATGAGTATAAGTTCATTTTATGGCCGCCTGAAAAAATTAGTTGAAAGCGGGCTTATTTTAAAGATACATGTTGCCAACAACAAGTTTGTTTATCAATCTACTCCATGATGATAGGGACGGTCGCTTGCACCTTTTGATTTTGAAACTGTGCAAACAACGGCAACATGCACCATTAAGCAAAGGAATATTAAACATAAAAGTCGCCTGCTTATCAGCAGGCGGCTTTACTATTGGCAGTAAATTCGATTTACTTGATATCAAACCTGTCCAGGTTCATCACCTTATGCCATGCGGCCACAAAGTCCTTAACAAATTTGCCTTGTGCATCCGAGCTGCCATAAACCTCGGCAATGGCGCGTAGTTCAGAGTTTGAACCGAACACCAGATCGGCACGGGTGGCTGTCCACTTAAACACACCCGTACTTCTGTCGATACCTTCATAAAGTTCCTTGCCCCCGGTTGCCTTCCAGGCGGTAACCATATCCAGCAAGTTCACAAAAAAGTCGTTGGTAAGCTGGCCGGGGCGCGTGGTAAACACACCATGTTTAGACCCATCATAGTTAGTATCTAACACGCGCAAACCACCAATCAAAACCGTTAGTTCCGGCGCGGTAAGGGTAAGCAGTTGGGCTTTATCTATCAGCAATTCCTCCGTAGCTATTTCAGCTTTTGAATTGCGGTAATTGCGGAAACCATCTGCAGCAGGTTCTAAATAACCCATTGCCTCTACATCTGTTTGCTCTTGCGAGGCGTCCATACGGCCCGGCGTAAACGGAACGGTAATATCATGCCCGGCATCTTTTGCAGCCTTTTCCACGCCCACCGATCCCGCCAACACGATAAGGTCGGCTAGGGAAACTTTTTGGCCACTGTTGTTAAACTCCCTTTGGATGTTTTCTAACACGCTTAATACCTCTTGCAGCTTTGCAGGGTTATTAACCTGCCAGTACCTTTGCGGGGCCAAACGGATGCGCGCGCCATTAGCGCCACCGCGTTTATCCGACCCGCGGAAGGTTGAAGCCGAGGCCCACGCGGTAGATACCAGTTGAGAAACACTTAAGCCCGAATCTGATATTTTCGCTTTTAAAGCTTCGATATCGTCTTCGGTTACCAGAGCATGATCTACAGCGGGGATAGGGTCTTGCCAAAGCAGTTCTTCCTGCGGTACATCCGGGCCAAGGTAACGCTCGCGCGGGCCCATATCGCGGTGGGTTAGTTTAAACCATGCACGTGCAAATGCATCAGAAAATGCTTCATGGTCTTCTAAAAAGCGCCTCGATATCTTTTCGTAAGTTGGGTCTACCCTAAGGGCAATATCTGTTGTAAGCATAGTTGGCTTATGCTTTTTAGAACTATCGTAAGCATCGGGAATAATATCTTCCGCATTTTTTGCCACCCATTGATGCGCGCCGGCAGGGCTTTTGGTAAGTTCCCACTCAAAGCCGAACAGGTTTTCGAAATAGTTATTGCTCCATTGGGTTGGTGTGGTTGTCCAGGTTACTTCCAGGCCGCTGGTAATGGTATCTGCACCTTTGCCAGATCCGTATTGGTTTGCCCAGCCAAAGCCCTGCAACTCAACATCACTGGCCTCCGGTTCTTTACCTACGTTATCGGAAGATGCTGCGCCATGGGTTTTACCAAAGCTGTGGCCACCAGCAATAAGCGCGACGGTTTCTTCGTCATTCATGGCCATACGGCCGAAAGTTTCGCGGATATCCCTTGCGGACGCTATCGGGTCGGGGTTTCCATCGGGCCCCTCGGGGTTAACGTATATCAAACCCATGTGTGCAGCACCAAGTGGTTTTTCAAGGTTACGCGTGTGGATATCGCCGTTAGCATCCTCATCAGATACCAATACACCGCGACCCTCTACACCCGGCGAACCATCGGCATAACGTTTATCGTTACCCAACCAGGTTGTTTCGGCACCCCAGTAAACAGATTCATCAGCTTCCCATACATCAGGCCTGCCACCGGCGAAGCCAAAAGTTTTAAAACCCATAGATTCTAAGGCGATGTTACCCGCCAGTATCATCAGATCGGCCCAGGAAATACTGCGTCCATATTTTTGTTTTATAGGCCAAAGCAACCTGCGGGCCTTATCAAGGCTTACGTTATCGGGCCAGCTGTTAAGCGGGGCAAAACGTTGCAGGCCCGCGCCACCGCCACCACGGCCATCAGTAATACGGTAGGTACCGGCGCTATGCCATGCCATACGGATGAACAAACCGCCGTAATGCCCAAAATCTGCCGGCCACCAATCCTGCGAATCGGTCATCAGCGCATGCAGTTCTGTTTTTACAGCTTCCAAATCAAGGTTGTTAAAGGCTTCGGTATAATCAAAATCTTCGCCCATTGGGTCAGACAGGGATGAATTTTGACGCAGGATGCCAAGCTTTAACTGGTTGGGCCACCAATCGCGGTTACGCGTGCCGCCGCCGGCTGCATTTTGTTTCTGACCACCGTTCAGGAACGGGCACTTGCTGATGTCGTTTGAATCGTTTTCCATTTTTAGCGTATTATATAATTGAAAATTGGCTTATACTTATCGATTTTGAAAAGATAGGGATTTAAGATGTGGTTATGTTACCAACTTATATTTTTAACAAAAAGATGACGCGGTAGTTAACTTAAATACATCTTCAGTTTATATCTATTATTTTTGCATCTGCAAATGGGTAACAACGGCCAACATCATCTCTCCTACTTTTCTGATACTTCTATAAACGGTATCGCCTTACCCCAAAAATTCACTTTTCCGTTTTATTACGTTCCGCACCCGTTAACATTACTTGCTGTGGCAGATCTACAAAAATATCTAAACGAGCAAACCAACCTTAACCATAATTTTGGATTGGATGATGAGCAGGAAGGCCCTGTTATTGGCAAAATGTTTGGCGTTTTGGTAGTGCAAGATGCGGATGGCAGGTTGGGTTATTTATCTGCCTTCTCGGGTAAAATGGCCGGCTCTAACGATCACTCTAAATTTGTACCACCCGTTTTTGATATGCTGATAGAGGATAGTTTCTTCCTGAAGGGACAGGATATCATCAATACCATTAACCAACAGGTAAAGACAATAGAGGCTGATGAAAATTACATCAACCAAAAACAGGAACATGAGCAGGCCACTACACTATCCCTTGAAGAAATAGCATCGTCCAAAAAACAGCTAAAAACGAATAAGGATCGCCGTAAAAAGCTCCGCGAAGCGCAAAAAGGCATTTTAGACGAGCCAGATTATGAAGCTTTTGAAGCCGACCTAATTAAACAAAGCCTGCGGGACAAGCATGAGTTTAACATACTATCCAACAAATGGGAACAACACCTAACCGAACTAAAATCACGCATTGCACAGTTTGAGGATGAGGCAGAACGTTTAAAAAAAGACCGTAGGGAAAGGTCGTCTGCATTGCAGCAGCAGTTGTTTGAGCAATATGTATTTTTGAATATAGATAATTGGGAGAAAAGCCTGCATGAAATATTCGCTGCTACCGTATTTGGGAAGCCCCCCGCTGCTGCCGGCGAATGTGCCACCCCAAAACTATTACAATACGCATTCAAGCGCGGTTACAAACCGCTTGCCATGGCCGAGTTTTGGTGGGGCGCGGCACCAAAATCTGAAATAAGGCAGCATAAGCAATTTTACCCCGCCTGCACGGGTAAATGTAAACCCATTTTGGCACACATGCTGGAGGGGATGGCCGTAGACGATAACCCGCTCCTCGAAAACCCTACCGAAAGCAATGTGATCGATATTATTTACGAGGATGATTACTTTGTTATAGTTAACAAATCTGCCGATTTACGTTCGGTGCCGGGGGTTAATATCCATGATTCGGTATATAGCAGGTTAAAATCAAGGTTTGATGATATCGAACCACTTATCGTCCACAGGCTGGACATGGGCACGTCGGGGTTGTTGGTAGTAGCCAAAACTAAGGAAGCCCATAAATTTATCCAGGCGCAATTTTTAAAACGCACGGTAACCAAACGCTACACTGCGTTGCTTTCTAAAGTGATCACGGAATCTGAAGGCGAGATCAGCCTGCCCCTGCGGGCGGACTTGCTGAACAGGCCAAGGCAACTGGTTTGTTTTAACGAAGGCAAAAAGGCCGTAACCAAATGGAAAGTGATTCAACGGAACGAGCATACTACTAAAGTCCATTTTTGGCCGCTAACCGGGCGTACCCACCAGTTAAGGATGCATTCGGCACACCTGCAGGGGCTTAACGCCCCTATCGTGGGTGATGACCTGTACGGAACCGGGGCCAAAAGGCTTTACCTGCATGCTGCCTACCTGCAATTTGTGCATCCCCAAAGCAAACAAACCATCACTTTTGAGATACCCGAAGATTTTTAGTAAAATTTTGTTTTGCTTACATTTTTAGCAAAATAGAATTATATTTTTGCACCCGTAATGGCAGAGATGAACCCGGTGATGCAGTTGGCTTATGATTATTTAGAAAGCACCAACACGGTTGTTTTTTTAACGGGTAAAGCGGGCACCGGCAAAACCACTTTTCTGCAAAACCTGCGGCAGTCCTCGCAAAAAAAGCTTGCCGTAGTTGCGCCCACAGGCGTAGCTGCCATCAATGCCGGGGGCATGACCATCCACTCGTTTTTCCAGCTTGGGTTTGGGCCGATCATCCCATCGGGAACAGAAAGACCCGAAGTGCATTTCAACACCGAGAAGAAAGAATTGCTTGCCAACCTGGAACTGCTGGTTATTGACGAGGTGAGTATGGTGCGCCCCGATGTGCTTGACCAGATAGACCTGATACTACGCAATATAAAAGGCTCGCCATATCCTTTTGGTGGTGTGCAACTACTGCTTATTGGCGATCTTTCGCAGCTTAGCCCCATCATTAAAGATGATGAATGGGGCATATTACGGCCTTATTATAATACACCTTACTTTTTCAGCAGCAGGGTGATGCAAAAAGCGCCTTATGTGCGTATAGAGCTTAACCACGTGTTCAGGCAAAAAGAGCAGGCCTTTGTTGATATTTTGAATGAAGTGCGCAACAATACCATCAGCCCTGCAAGCCTGCAAACGTTAAACGACAGGCATGTACCCGGCTTTAAACCTACAGTTGATGAGCCGTATATTACCCTCACCACCCACAACAGCATAGCACAAAAAATTAATTACGAATACCTGGAGGCGCTTAACGCCCGAGAGGTGGAATATACCGCTACCGTTAGCGGCGATTTCCCGAGGGATGCCTACCCTACCGACATCAGCCTGAAATTGAAAATTGGCTCGCAGGTGATGTTTGTGAAGAATGATAGCTCGGCGGAGAAGTTATATTATAATGGTAAAATAGGCACCGTTACCGCGCTGGATGAAAGCACGGTTTACGTACAATGCGGCAGCGATGGCAAGGAAATAGCCGTAGAAGCGCTGGAATGGACCAATATTAATTACCAGATGGAGGGCGACGAGATCAACGAAACAAATTCGGGCAGTTTCGCGCAGATCCCGCTTAAACTGGCTTGGTCTATCACCATTCATAAAAGCCAGGGGCTTAGTTTTGATAAGGCCATTATTGACGTGTCCGAATCTTTTGCGCATGGGCAGGCATACGTTGCCCTAAGCCGTTGCCGCAGCCTTGCAGGCATGGTTTTACGTAACCCTATCGCGGCGCGTAACATTATTGGCGACCCGGCAGTTACGCGTTTTAACGAGCACTCGGCACAGGTAGCACCCGACGAAAAACGGCTTGAGCACGACAGGCACCTGTATCAGCAATACTTATTAAGCGAACTATTTAACTTTGGCCCGCTGCAAACCAAGCTTAAAGAATTTACCAGTTTACTGCCCAACCTGGAAACGGATATTATTGCCGTAGCAGAAAAATTCAACCGGCAACTAAAAATTGAGCGCAGCCAGCAGGCATCAGCCTATTTTTTGGAGAAACTAACCGGGGCTATAGAAATACTGCACCAAAACCTGCCTTTCCTGATAGATAAATCAAAAGAAAAAGCCGCCAAAGCCGACCAACTTATTATATGGCTGATGAACCGCATACAGCTATTACAATATTTTACAGCAAATCCTTTTAAAACCACCATTTATTTAGAGCAGCTAAAAAACAAAGTAACCACTCACGACCGCGGCTATCTTAAAGCACTGAACGCCCTGCCTAACGAAGAGCTTTACAATCAGCTACTCGCCTGGCGCGAAAAAGTGGCAACCCGTCAGAAAATAATGCCAGGGATGGTGTTTACCGAGAAAACGCTGGCTGCTATTGCAGAAAAACTGCCGGCAACTTTAAAAAACTTCAGCGGCATTAAAGGCGTCGGCCCTCAAAAGGCAAATCAATACGGGGCAGATATTATTACACTTATCCGCATATATCAGCAAGGGCCGGATAACGACCAGGCAAGTTTGTTTTAATTATAATCTATCCTATCAAAGTATTTGATTTCAAATTCTCTATATTCGGATAGAAGAAATCAGGGGCATTTAAAATAGCGGCTATTTATGTGATTGTGGGCGTGCTATGGATCATGCTGAGCGACAAGCTGTTATTTGCCATGCAAAACCACGTCGACCTGGAGTTTGTATTATTTATAGGCAGCATTAAAGGCGTTGGGTATGTATTGCTGACCGGTTTGCTGCTATATCAACTGATAAAACTACACACCCGCCGCATATCTGAAAGCGAATTACGTTATCGCAGTTATTTTGATGATAACCCCAACCCAATGTGGATAATTGACCTGCGCACTTTTGCTTTTACTGCGGTTAACGAGGCTGCAATTTCTTTTTACGGTTACAGCCGGGAGGAGTTTTTCAAGATGAATGTGCTGGATCTTTGTTTACCCGAAGACCTTGCCGCTGTGCATACCGCAGCACGCGAATTACAACCCGGCATGAATGATAGCGGCGTTTGGCGCCATCATAAAAAAAACGGTAACATCATAAACGTCGCCATTACAGCACACCTGTTACGCAGCCAGAAAAGCGGCAACATTATGGCGATGGTAAAAGAAGTTGCCCCCTAACCCTGGTTGACCTTAAAGAAGTTTTCTGTAGATGCAACCAAAGTAGGGTTAACCATTACCGGTTCCGCTTCCAGCCCGCTTGCCCAAAGTTCTGCGTCAAATTTCTTGAAAGATGCCAGCGAAAGTAAAACATCGTGCGGCATCATCCTCAAACTGGTCGAAATGCATAAAAGTTTTACCATCGGAAAGCAACCAGCACCCGCATTTTATGCCGGAATGCTTCACTTCTTTTAACTCCTTTATAATCCCGCGTATGTTAGCCTGGTTCACAGGCGAAAATGCCGCGGTGGTTGTGTATTGTACCCTGTTTACTCTCATAATTATTTATTATTGATGAGTAAAGATACCCGCCGCCATTCAATAATAAAATGTGTAATTGGGACAGATTGCAGGGTGAATTGCGACAAAAAAAGCCCAGCTTATTTTTGCAAGGCATTTTGATATTTTTAATTTAGCTATCCTATTCCCCACCCGCCATCATATCTACCATAAATTTTAGAGCGCCTTCCGAGTGCAGGGCTTCGGTGTTTTGCAGGGTGAAGTATGCCGTTTCGGATGCGCGTTTTAGCATTTGGGTTTCGTAGGTTTTGATAGCTGATAAGGTATCGGGATAGCTTTCATCGAGTAACTGTTGGCTTAGTTCTAACGCATCCAGCATAGCCATATTTACGCCCTCGCCGGCGTAGGGTGGCATCAGGTGGGCGGCATCGCCAAGCATGGTGAGGTTTGGTTTTGATTCCCAGGTTTGGTCTAAGGGCATGCAATATTGCGGGCGGGGAATAAAGTTGCCGCTGGTATTCTCAAAAAGCTCGTCCCAGGCATCGCCCCATCCTATATATTCCTGTTTAAACCAGGCAAGCACCTGTACTCTATCGCTAAAGTCTACCCCGCAATCACGAGCCCAGTTCTCTTCGGTTTTAAAGCCGGGGTAAAACACCAGGCTCCCATCCCCTTTCGAGCTCACGATCAAACTTTTGGTATCGCCGAAGGCAAATATTTTACCGCCGTTAAGCAGGGTGTGCATATTGGGGATTGTTTTAGCTGAGCTATATACCGATGCTTCGATGGCAGTCATCCCTGCAAAAAATGGCTTTATATCGGTTAGGTATGGGCGCAGTTTTGAGTTGGCGCCATCTGCAGCTACAACTATATCGGCGTTCTCAGCATAGCCATTTTTGAAAGTTATTGTCCAGCCTTTGCCTTTTGGTGTAAGGGTGTCAAACTGCCTGTCCCAAACCAATGTGCCGGGCAGTAATGAATCAAGCAGAATTTTTTGCAGCGGGCCGCGGTCTATCTCGGGTCGCCAATGCTCATCGTTCCGCTCGGTGTTATCTTCCAGCCAAATTTTGGCATGCTTATCTACAATTCGTAACCTATCGGCACCGGGGCGGTAATTGGCCATAAAGGCATCCCACAAACCAGCCGCACGGATGGCCGCCAATCCAGATTCGTCATGCAGATCGAGCGTGGCTCCTTTCGGGCGGGCATCCTTATTAGCATCGCGTTCGTAGACTCTTACATTCGCGCCGTTCATTTGTAAAAGCCTGGCAAGCGTTAAGCCGCCCGGGCCTGCGCCTATAACGGCTATATTTTTTGATTTGATGTTATTCATTTTTAAACAGGGAGTTAATTATGCACCCTGTTTGGGTAGACGGACCATCACCGTTTATCTTTTAAAATATTTTTATTTAAACCACAAAAGCCGCCAAACTTACGTTTGGCGGCTTTTAGATCGTATGTTGACTGAATTATTTAGTAGGTGCTAACACGGCGTTTAGGCCGTTCACCACACCGTTGGCGCCAACAAGGTCATATAAAATAACCTGCGAAGTATTACCTGCGGCGTTTGAAAGCTGCAATTTTTTATCGGCAGTAACCGAAAGTGTAAGCGTTTGTCCGTCGATAGTTGTCAACGTAGCCTTGCCTTTACCGGCATTTAATGCTTTGATGATATCAGCTTTAGCATATTTACCGGTCACTACGTGGCCTTTAAGCACGGTGGCTAATTTTGCAGGATCTTTTACCAGGCTATCCAATTTTGCAGATGGTAGCGCGCTGAACGCGGCATTGTTTGGGGCGAAAATTGTATATGGGCCACCTGTTTTAAGGGTTGCCTCAAGGCCTGCCGCCTTTACATCGGCAAGGGCAGTAGAGTAATCTGCATTGCTGGCTAATGCGCCAACTACATCGGTTGCGCCATCTGCAACTGCAGGTGTGGTGGCGGTAGCTGTAGTGGTAGTTTTTTTGGTAGTATCTTGTACTTGTGCAAATGCACGGCCGGTGGTTAAACTTAAAACGACTAACGCGCCAACCATTAAAGTGGATCTTTTCATGTTACTGATGTTTGTAATTGAATTAATTGATTTGGTTAAAGTGTAGTTGTTTTTATCTATATAGCGCAGTTTATTTTAAGTGGGTAACTGCCATTTATAACGCCAAAAAAATCAAATTTGTTTAACAGGCGCATAAAAAATAAATGCTAATGCCGTGCCATCAGTCACAAGATAGTGTAAATCAATTAGTTGAAAACTTATAATTTCAGACTAAAATTATAAGCTTTCCGGTGATTCTAACGCCGAAGTGGCAATAACGTCCATCATTTAATTTGCAACATAGTATTATGATTTGTTGCGAGACATCCGCATTTATAATCCGTCCGGTTGGAAATCTAAGGAGACGGAATTCATACAGAACCTTTTGTAAGTTGGTGCGGGGCCGTCATCAAAAATATGCCCCAAATGCGAGCTACAACGTGCGCAAATCACCTCGGTGCGCTCCATCCCTACTGAATTATCCTGCTTGTAAATTACGCTGTTCTTGCGTACAGGCTCGTAAAAGCTTGGCCATCCGCAATCGCTTGCAAACTTAGCATCAGAACGGAAGAGTTTGTTACCGCAAACCGCACAGTAGTAAATCCCTTTGGCGCTTTTGTTCCAGAACTGGCCGGTGAAGGGGCGTTCGGTAGCTTGCTCGCGGGCAGTCGCGTACAATGTAGGTGGCAGAATCTTTTTCCACTGGGCGTCCGTAACCTTTAAAGGAGTGGTATCGGTGTTGGAATAATATGGGTTATTCTCGTGCCCTTTATTGCTCTTTAAGTGCTGCGCGAATGTAGCGAAGTTAAAGGTTAGTAATAATACAGCGGTGATATATATCGCTTTCATTTTTAGCTTTTCAGTTTATTTTTAAATACTTTTCTAAACTTATCCAGTTCGGGTTGTATCACATATTTGCAATACGGGTTGCTTCCTTTATTCTTGTTAAAATAATCCTGGTGATAATCTTCGGCTTTGTAGAAAATCTTGTAGGATGTTACCTGGGTAACAATATTGCTTTTGTAGGCTTTCTCGGTATTTAGCTTACCAATGTAATAATCGGCCTTTTGTTTTTGGGCGGCGTTATGGTAAAATATAGCAGAGCGGTACTGCGTACCTACATCGTTCCCCTGGCGGTTTAGCTGGGTTGGGTCGTGCGCTACAAAAAATGCGGCCAAAAGATCATCATAGCTAATCTCTTTCGGGTCGTAAATAATATTACAGGCTTCGGCATGGCCTGTAGTGCCGGTGCAAACTTGTTTATAGGTTGGGTTGGCAACACTGCCACCGCTAAAACCCGATACAACTTTTTTAACTCCCTTCAATTGCTGAAATTTCGCCTCGGTACACCAAAAGCAGCCTGTGGCAAATGTGGCGGTGTCTAATTTAATTTTATCGACTAAAGCCTTTTTAGGCGTACCCGCCAGGGCGCTGACACCTATTAATAACAATAGTGCAATTTGAATGCTTATCCTCTTCATATAATTTTAAGATGTACACGTTTAAACGTGCTGGCTAACTAACGTAAATATGGTTTTAAGTATTACCCATTCGTCGTAAAACAGTATACAAACTTACGTGTTGTAATTATTGTGATGTGCCCATGACAAACATTGTTATTCTTACATACGTGGATAACAAATCATTGTCATTTTACGTATTAATAGATAGCAAATTATAAGTAAAGCATATCAATTAATAAATTAATGCCATTTAATGAATAATTAATGGTACATTTGTCACTATTTAAATCAATATAATGCAACAAGGAACAGTAAAATTTTTTAACGAAGAAAAGGGTTTTGGATTCATCACCCCAAGTAACGGTGGCAAAGAAGTGTTTGTTCACTCATCAGGTTTAGTTGATCGCATCCGCGAGAACGATACTGTACAGTATGAAGTAGAAGAAGGCAAAAAAGGCCCTAACGCGGTAAAAGTTAAAGTAGCTTAATACACTATATTAATAATCGTGAAGCATCCGTTAACCATACGGATGCTTTTTATTTTTTTTCCATGGGCCTTTTAAACGCCCGTACCCCCCGCTCTTTAAAGTTTTTTTATTAATTTAATTGCCGGCAAAAGGTGGCCGCATTATTCCCATTAAATGAGACAACTTAAGATAAGTCAATCTATTACCAACCGCGAAACCCAATCGCTGGATAAATACTTAACAGAGATTGGTAAAGTAGACCTCATTAGCGCACAGGAAGAAGTTATCCTGGCACAAAAAATACGCGAAGGCGACCAGGCCGCATTAGAGCGACTTACAAAAGCCAACCTTCGTTTCGTAGTATCAGTAGCAAAACAATATCAAAACCAAGGCATTACCCTTGGAGACCTTATTAACGAAGGTAACTTGGGCCTAATTAAAGCCGCCCGCCGTTTTGACGAAACCAAAGGTTTCAAATTTATATCATACGCCGTTTGGTGGATCCGCCAATCTATTATCTCTGCTATATCAGACCAATCACGTTCGGTACGTTTACCGTTGAACCAGATAGGTACATTGAGCAAGATCCGCAAAACACAATCAACGCTTGAACAACAGTTAGAGCGCGAAGCAACGCCCGAAGAACTGGCCGAATGCCTGGAAACTACAGTGGAAAAGATCGCCGACTCGTTACGTAACTCGGGCCGCCAGGTATCTATGGATGCCCCTTTTCAACAAGGTGAAGAAGGTACATTACTTGATGTAATGCACAATGATGACCCAACTACCGACAGTGGTTTGATCCACGATTCATTAGCGACCGAACTTGGCCGTTCCCTATCTAAATTAGGTGAGCGCGACCGCGAAGTACTAATGTTATTTTACGGCCTGGGCGATAATCATACCCACACCTTAGAAGAAATAGGCGAAAAATTTGTTCTTACCCGCGAACGGGTTCGCCAGATAAAGGACAAAGCCTTACAACGTATAAAACAATCATCGCGCAGCGGTGCGCTGCAATCTTATTTGTAGTATTACCATCCGCATAGATACAAAAGCCGCTTTTAAGACACTTAAAAGCGGCTTTTTTTCGCCCCAAAAACTCCCCGAGCAGCCATCATCAAAACATTGTAAAATTAGGCTGACTTAGTAGTGTACTATGTACACTTTGCTTAAATTTGCATCGTCATTTATAACGGTGACAAACAAAAAAATACAGAAATGAGCGATCTTTCTAACCCTTCGGTTTTTACAGGCCATGAGCCTGTAACTCCTAAAAAAATTGTGGTTATTGGGGGAGGTTTTGCCGGTGTAAACTTCGCGCAAAACGTGGCAAAAAACAAAAGCTACCAGGTTACGCTGGTAGATAAAAACAACTTCAATTACTTCCCTCCGTTGTTGTACCAAGTATCAACCAGTTTCCTGGAACCATCAAGCATCAGTTACCCTTTCCGTAAACTGTTCCGTAAGGATAACATCCGTTTCCGCCTGGGCGAGCCTGTAAAAGTTGACCCGGTTACACAAACCATTTATTTAAAAGACGGCGAGATGGACTATGATTACCTTGTATTTGCAAGCGGCGCTAAAACAAACTTTTTCGGCAATGCCAACATTGAGGCAAATGCCATCCCGATGAAAAGCATTGACGATGGCCTGCGCATGCGTAATGCCCTGTTGCAAACGCTTGAACGCGCTACTATCACCAAAGACCCTGCCGAACGAAAAAAACTGCTGACCATTGTAGTAGCAGGCGGCGGCCCAACCGGCGTAGAAGTATCGGGCATGTTGGCCGAAATGAAGAACTACATCTTTAAAAAGGATTACCCGGAATTGGTTAACCAACCGGGCGCTATATACATCATAGACGGCAGCCCTAACCTGTTAGGTGCCATGAGCGAGAAAACCCATAAGGAAGCCTACAAAGTACTTACCAGCCTTGGCGTTAAGGTAAAGCTTAACCTGCATGTTAACGATTATGTAGATGGCAGGATCTTGCTATCCAACGGCGAAGTAATAGAATCAAACACCCTGATATGGGCGGCTGGTATCACTGCCAATACTTTTGACGGCATCCCGGTTACCTGCCTTGGCGCAGGCCGCAGGATGATGACCGACGAGCACAACAAGGTACATGGATTAGAAAACATATATTCTATTGGTGATGCCAGCATCCAGACAACCGATGCAGCTTATCCTAAAGGCCACCCGCAAATAGCACAGGTTGCCATACAGCAAGGCAAAACCTTGGCGGCAAACTTTATTGCTATGGCTAAAGGCCAGCCTTTAAAACCATTCAATTATTTCGATAAAGGTGACATGGCTATCATAGGCCGCAACAGCGCGGTGGTGGATCTCTTTAAGCACAAAGTTCACTTCCGTGGCATAATCGCGTTGTTTATGTGGCTGTTCATCCACCTGATATCGTTGGTGAATTACCGTAACAAACTGCGCACGCTTTATAACTGGGCGGTTGCCTATTTAAGCCGCGATCAGTCGTTTAGGATGATATTTAAGTCGGGCGTGTAATAAGCTTGACGACACCATTGAAAGCATCAATGGTGTTACAGCCTTCTTTTTACTTCATAACGAGGTGATACGATATTAAAACATACAATGCTATAAAAATAATAAGCCTGCAGTATTTTACTGCAGGCTTATTGCTTTTATTAGTCAGGCCTGATTAAATCAATAACATTGCGGTCCCTAAAATAAACCCTCGCGGTTCATTTTAGGGCGCAATGTTTCAAACAATAAACTAAGCACTAACTACGCCCATCCTTTTTAATAGTTTCCGGTTTTCGCGCCTGTGGATCAACTTGTAAACCATAGCATAAATAACAGGTAATATTAAGAGGGTAAGAATAGTTGAGGTAACCAAGCCCCCTATCACCACAATGGCCAAGGGTTTTTGGGTTTCGGAGCCTATCCCGGTTGATAAGGCGGCAGGCATCAGGCCAATTGCGGCCATCAAGGCGGTCATCACCACCGGGCGCACACGCGATATTACACCTTCCATTAACGCAATATCAAGCGTCATATGCTCTTCCAGGTTCTTCCGGAACACCGAGATCAGGATCACACCGTTTTGGATACACACCCCAAACAAGGCTATGAAACCAATACCGGCCGAGATGCTGAAGTTGGTATGCGTAATGTGCAGCGCCAATATCCCGCCTATCAGCGCGAATGGTACGTTCATAATGGTGAGCATGGCATCTTTGGCATTACCAAAGGTTACATACAGTATCAGGAAGATCACCAATAAACAAATAGGCACCACGTGGGCCAATGTGTTTGATGCACGGATCTGGTTCTCGAACTCGCCGTTCCAGGTAAAGGCATAACCTTTATCAAGCTTTACAGCAGCATTTACTTTTTGTTGCGCCTCGGCAATGGTACTGCCCAGGTCGCGGCCACGCACACTAAATTTGACTGCTATGTAGCGCGTGTTATTATCCCTGAAGATAAACGCCGGGCCGGTCAGTTGTTTTATGGTCGAGATCTCCTTAATGGATATTTTTGAGCCATTCATGGTAGGTACCATCAGGTTCTCTATTTTCTCTTCGGTATCGCGATACTGCTTTTGGTAGCGCAGGCGGATGTCGAACTTACGCTCGCCCTCGTATAATTGTGTCGCAGCTTTACCTCCTATCGCCATCTCAATAACCGAGTTTGCATCGGCAGTGGCAACGCCATACAGCGCCATCTTTTGCTGGTCAAGCTCTATCCTAAACTCAGGCTGGCCAAGGTTACGCAGCACGCCTAAATCGTCTACGCCCTGTATATTTTTCAGCACCTTCATTACCGCGTCGGCCTTATGGTCGAGCGTTTCAAAGTCCGATCCAAAGATCTTGACGGCCATACTTGCGTTTACACCGGCTACGGCCTCGTCCACATTATCGCGGATAGGTTGCGAGTAGTTGAATACGATGCCCGGCAGTTTACGCAGCTGGGTATCCATCTGGTCTATCAAAGCCTCTTCGGATAAGCCGCTTGGCCAGTCCTTTTTATTTTTCAGATCCACCTGGATCTGCACGTTAAAGAAACCCTTAGGGTCGGTACCGTCATTGGTGCGGCCCACCTGGGCAAGCGTTTGCTTCACCTCGGGGAATTTCTCCAAAATCTGCATCATCTTTTGGTTGATGTGCTCGGCCTGGTTTAGCGATACACTCATCGGTAGCTCAGCCTCAACCCAAAGGGCGCCCTCATTTAAATCGGGCAAAAATTCTGTTCCTAAGAACTTAGCCGAGAAGAAGGTGATCACCATAAAGGCAAGCGCTACCAGCAGGCTCAGTTTTTGGTTTTTATAGGTGAAGCCAAACATCCTGCGGATGCCATTCTCGAAGAATATAACTAACGGGTTATGCTTCTCCCGTACGTTTTTCTTGAGCAATATGCTGGATAGTGCCGGCACCAGCGTAAGGGTAAATATCAACGCGCCCAACAAGGCAAAACCCAAAGTGTAGGCCAGCGGAGAGAACATTTTACCCTCAACCTTTTGGAACGCGAAGATGGGGATCAAACAAGTAATGATGATCAGCTTGGAAAAGAAGATAGCCTTGCCCATTTCGGCACCTACATTCTTAAACAAACCAAGCTTGGCAATCTTGTTAAATTTCTCCATACCAAGTTCTTTGGCGCGATGGTCGAGCGCTACGAAAATGCCCTCTACCATCACCACGGCCCCATCTATGATGATCCCGAAATCAACCGCCCCCATCGAGAGTAAGTTGGCCGTCATCCCCTTAATGCGCATACATATAAAGGCGAAAAGCAATGCAAGCGGGATAATGATGGCTACGGTTAAGGTAGTGCGCCAATCGGCCATAAACAGGAACACGATAACGGTTACCAATACGATACCCTCCAACAGGTTATGGATCACCGTTTCGGTACAAAAATCCATCAGGTTGGTACGGTCGTAAAAGGTATCTATCTTAACATCCTTCGGCAGGATGTTCTCGTTCAGGTCTTTCACCTTCTCGCGGATCTTATCAAGCACCAGCGCAGGGTTTTCGCCTTTGCGCATCACGATGATACCTTCTATCACATCCTTCTGCCTGTCGCGGCTTACCTGCCCAAGGCGTGGCAGGCCACTTTCCTTAATTTCGGCAACGTTGCGCGCCAGAATAGGTACGTTGTTTACATTTTTAATGATGATGTTCTGGATCTCGCTGACGTTGTTGATCAAACCGATACCACGCACTACAAAGGCCTGGTCGTTCTTCTCGATAACATCGCCACCCACATTAATATTACTGCGGTTAATGGCGTTATACACATCTAGGGATGTTAACCCATATTTTTGAAGCAATTGCGGGTTTACGCTCACCTCGTAAGTTTTTTCCTCGCCACCAAAGCTATTTACATCGGCAACACCCTGGATAGATTTAAACTGGCGGTCCAATACCCAATCCTGTATCGCGGTAAGGTCATGGATAGATTCGGTTTTGCTTTTAAGCGTGTAACGGTAGATCTCGCCGGTTGGGCCGTATGGCGGCTCAACCTCGGGTTTAACACCATCTGGCAGGTCGGCATTTTGCAGGCGGCTCAGCACCTGTTGGCGGGCAAAGGCATCATCCACATCGTCATCAAAAATGATGCGCAGGTATGATAAGCCGAATGATGAAGTAGTACGCAGGTTAGCCTTTTTTTGTACCGAGTTTAAAACGGTTTCCATGGGTATGGTGATCATTTTCTCCACCTCTTCGGCACTACGGCCCGGCCATTGGGCAATTACGATGATTTGCGTATTGGTAACGTCCGGGAACGTCTCGATAGGGGTATTCAAGTAGCTCCAGACGCCCAATACAGCCAGCACCGCAGTCAAAAAGAATACCATCGCCCGGTGCCTGAGCGAGTAGTATATGATATTTTTAATTAGCTTATTCATTTTTATATTTTTAAGGAGCCGGAGCGAAGAGCGACGACATCTTAAATTAATTCTGTCTTGCTTCTTAACTCTTATGTCTTAATTCTAATTGTCTTGATTCTTGACTCTTGACTCTTACATCTTGATTCTATTAATGATTCTTAAGTCCTGACTCTCTTCTTAATCCTCCGTTAAAGCATTGTAAAGCAGCAACTGGCTTTTAGAAATCACCTTATCACCAGCCTTTAAGCCCGATGCGATATAGGTAATATCGTCAACCGTTTTTATCACGTTTACCGGACGTACTTGCAGGTCGCACTTGCTGTTGTAAACCACGACGTAGTTTTTGCTGCTGTCGAATATTACAGCCGCAGCCGGGATGGCTACCGAGTTTGAGCCTTCTTTATTGGTGATGAGCACATTGGTGAACATTTCCGGCTTCAGTAACATATCATTGTTGGATAACGCGATACGCACTTTCATTACCTTGTTATCCGGATCAAGTACCGAGCTTATCTCATCTATTTTACCGTTGAATACTTTATCGGGATAGGCCAGTGTTGTTATTGTAGCATCGTAACCTTTTTTAACCTTGGCAATGTCTGTCTCAAACACATTTGCCCAAATCCACACATCCTTCATATCAGATATGGTGAAAAGGCTATTCGCGTTATCCGGGCGGATAAAGTTACCTGCCGAGATATTTTTCTCTACTATGTAACCGCTGCCCGGTGCCTTTATAATAAGCGAGCCGCTGGCGCTGGTATTGCCACCGCCGTTAATAGCAATCTGGTCGCGGACTTTGCTATTCGCGGCTACCGCCTTATTATAATTTTCTTTTGCTTCGGTATAATCACGCTCGCTGGAGATGCCGTTCTTGTACAGGTACTCGGCTTGCTCCAACTGGCGTTTGTTGATGGCCAGGTCAGATTTTGTAGTGCTTAGGTCGGTATAGCTACCTGCAACATCCGCGCTGCGGATAATGGCAAGCGTTTGGCCCTTGGTTACTTTATCACCAAGGGAAACCTTAACTTCCATTACCTGCCCGCTGGTGAAAGGGAACACCTTTACCACTTTATTTTCATCGAATGATACCTCGCCCGATAGTGCAAGCTCATCTTTCATGGGCTTGCTTTTGGCGGTATCTATTTTGATCATCTTTTGCAACGAATCGCTTATGCAAACCTGTTTGGTCTCCATAGTGCCAGTCTTTTTTTCCTGGCAAGCGCTAAGGCCAATTAAACCCAGGCCTAAGTATATGATGTGCTTTTTCATTTATATGTTAGTGCTATTATTGATTGAGATATATTTAAACTTTGTTCCTACCTCCCTCTCCTTTGGAGAGGGTCGGGGTGAGGCTTTTTAAAGCGGTGTTACTACTGTTGTGCCTACCGCGAAGTTGAGGTCGGCGATGGCCTTTTGCAGGTTTAGCTGCTGCTGTAAAATTTTGATCTTGGTTTCCCGGTAAGAATCGAAAAAGTCTACATACTCCTGTAGGTTAATCTGCTTCAGCTGGTAAGCTTTAGACATCCCCTTAAACAACTGATCGTACTTGGCGTAAAAGTCATTCTCGCGGTTGCCAAGCAATTGCTGGCTAAGCTTGTATTGTTGCACTGCCGAATACACATCGTTCTTCACCTGTAGTTCGCTGTTCTTTAGCGTGTATTCCTGGCTTTGGGCAGCAAGTTTCGCGTTTTTGATATTACCCTGGTTACGGTTAAAGATGGGCAACGGCAGGCTGATCTCTAAACCCACAAAGTTGCGGGCGTAGCTACTATTTTGGTCAAACGTGCTACCAATGGTAACATCCGGCACGGCCAGCGCTTTTTGCAGCGACAGGTTATGGTTGTTTTGATCTAACAGATATTGGTTAGCCAGGTAATCGCCACGGTTTGCTTTTGCAAGAGCAGATAGGTCATTTGCGTTGAGCGTGGTATCTGTATTATTAAAAGTTATTTGCGGGGCGATGAATTGTTCCTGATTAGCAACCAACAAAGTTTTCAATTCGCTTTGCAGGTCGTTTATCTGGCGGTCTATTTCAACAAGGTCATTCTGCAAACCAAATAATAAGGCTTTTAAACGTATCAGGTCTTTAAGAGAGTTATTACCTGCCTGGTAAGATTTATCTGTAGCGTTCACCATATTGGTAGCCGACGCTATCTCGGTCTGGTAAACTTTACGCTGGTCTATCAGGTTGGCCACCTGCGAAAAATCTAAGAGCAGGTTGTAGTGCAAATTCCGCAACAAATCATTAAATTGTGCCTGCTGGATGTTTACATCATCATTAGCAATTTGTACCTGCTTGCCGCGTTTGCCGGCTGTCTTAAAAACCTGACTCAGTTGTACCAGTATTTGGCCGTTACCGTTACTGTGGTCAAAAAACTTTTTGTTGGCGTCGGTAATGTTCTGGTCAGTACTTAGTACGGGGTTATCCCAAAGTTTGGCTTGTTTAACCAATGCCTGCGTGGCATCAACATTATACTTTTGGGCTATCAGGCTCAGGTTGTTTTGCAGGAATAGTTTCTCTGCATCTTTAAAGTTTACCTTAAGCGTGTCAGTTTGTGCGGAGGCTTTTTGCCCGATCATAAAAGCCAGGGCAAACAGAATGAAAATTCTATAATATATACGTAACATGTGCTATTGTTTGATAGTACCAAAACTATCGCACCTGTATTAGAAGCACATTAAAAGCAAATTAGAATACCATTAGAATTAGGCTGAGGCATTGTTTTTCAAAAATTGCACCTCAAAAGTGCTACCAGCCTGTCCGTCAGACGTTACCTCGATAGTGCCCTTAAACAATTCTATTATTTTACTGGTGATATAAAGGCCGATGCCGCTGCCGGCAATGTTTTTATCCCGGTTTGCACGAAAGAACGGGTTAAATATCTTCTCCGCGTTCTCTTTACTAATGCCCGGGCCATGATCACTTACTGCGATTTTAATGTGCGATGCATTGGCTTCAAAGCTTAGCGTAACGGGATATGGTTCCGAATATTTAAAGGCGTTGTCAATGACGTTGTTCAGCGCGATATACAGCATAGATTTATTGGCCGGGATGGTTAACACCTCTTCATCCTCGGGCAAAGCTGCCAACCGGATCTTCAGCATCCCCGCCCCTTTCCTGGCCGACCATTGTTCCTCCAGTTCCCAAATCAACTCGTCAACCCTAACGGGGCTTAGCTTGGCCTGGGTGTAATTCAAATCTACCTGTGCAAGCTCCATTAAACTTGTAATAGTTTCCTGCAACCGCGCGCCATCTATGGCTATTGACGACAAAATGCGTTCATATTCCGCTTTGTCGCGGTCTTTCTCCAGCGCAAGTTCTACTTCGCCAATAATACTGGTTAGCGGTGTACGCAACTCGTGAGATGCATTGGCTACAAAAGTTTGCTGCAACTCGAACGCGTTTTGCAAGTGTGCCAGCAGACTGTTAAAATTAGCTATCAGTTCGGCAATCTCATCCTTACTTTTTACCTGGGTAACCCGCATGTGCAAGTTGCTGGACCGGATATCCCTGATCTGCGAGATGATCTTTGTTACCGGCGAGAGCGCCCTTTGCGCGAACATCCGCCCCGCAAAAAATAATATCACCCCAAATACCACAAACAACACACCCGCTATTTCACCTAAAACAACCATACGCCGTGGCGCGTTTTCATCAACCGCGGAAGCCAGTATCACAAAATCGCCCTGGTTATCACGGTAAAATTTGCCCACCACCTGCCTGTTGCCTTCCTCGTATTGGATGCTTCCGTCGCGGCGTACTTGTTCAATAATGCTTTGTGTCCAATATATATTATGTTTTACCTTAAAGGCAGATACGTTGTCTTTATCATAAACGCGGATGGCTTCATCGGGCAATTTCTCCAGGTATTGCTCCTGTATCTGCAGCATACTGTCGGCAGCCAGTTCATCTGCCTTTAAATAAAGTTGGGATGCAAGGTTGGTACGGTCGGTAAGGCGGCTATAAAAATCGGCAGTAAAAAACGAATACACGGCTATGTACAATGCCACCAAAACAAGCAGCAACGCCCCCGAACTTATGAGCGTAAAGTATAACGATAAACGGGTTTTTATTTTCATTATTAGCCCCCTCTAAATCTCCCCCGATAGGGGAGACTTTTTAAAAATCTTTAAAAATCTATTAAGCCCTGCTTCCGGGAAGAGTTTGGGAAAGGCTTCTCTTAATCTTTCAATATATACCCCATCCCAATTACCGTATGGATGAGTTTTTTATCAAATCCTTTCTGGATCTTGTTGCGCAGGTAGTTTACATATACATCCACCATGTTGGTGCCTGTATCAAAGTTGATGCCCCACACCCGTTCCATAATATACTCGCGGGATAGCAGCTTGCCGGGATTGTTCATCAGCAGTTCCAGCAGGCTATACTCCTTTGCGGTAAGGTTTATTTGCTTGCCTTCGCGCTCGGCGGTTTTGTCCCAGGTATTGAGTTTTAATCCGCCAAAACTTAGGATATGGCTGTCGCCATCGGTAAGCTTTTTACGGCGAAGCAGGGCTTCAATCCGGGCCAGCAACTCGTTAAAGTGGAACGGCTTTACCAGGTAATCGTCCGCGCCGGAATGAAGACCGTTCACCTTATCGTCTATAGTGCCTAAAGCGCTTAACATTAGTACGGGCAATTGTGGCTGATGCTTGCGTATCTGCCTGCAAATTTCAATACCACTTATATCGGGCAGCATCACGTCCAGTATCAGCAGGTTGTAATCATTCGCCTGAACCATCTCCAATGCGGCTTCGCCGGTATCGGCAATATCCACTTCGTAGTTGTGCTCGTTAAGGCCTTTTTTTATAAATGATGAAACTTTCTCTTCATCCTCTACAACACAAATCCTGATCATTCTTAGTATTTGTTCAAATATGAAAATAAATGGCGGTTTGTCAATTTACTTTCACAAATATACATTGTACGCCATATAACTCTTGTTTGCATTTGATGGCGATACACATTTGCTTACGTTTGCGGCATGACGGCTACCATCACCCAAAAATTACACCCCGCTATAATCCCCTTAATGGCCGTGGCGGCCGGTGTTACAGTAGCCAACATCTATTATAACCAACCCATCCTCAAAGATATCGGCGAATCAGTACATGCCTCAGGTTCCGAAATTGGTAAGGTATCAATGTTTGCGCAGTTAGGTTATGGCTTAGGTATGTTCTTTTTGATCCCCCTTGGGGATAAGGTGAACCGCAAAAATCTGATCTTATTATTGAGCACTTTACTAATGGTAGCGCTTGCCAGGTTTAGCTTTGCCACACAATTATACCAGGTTTATGCGCTGAGCATACTGGTGGGCCTGTTTGCTACATCTGCCCAGATATTGATGCCGATGGCGGCTACATTAGATAGCGTTAACCGCGGCAAAACTGTGGGCAAGGTTTTCAGCGGCGTCCTGGTAGGTATCTTAGGCGCAAGGGTTATCAGCGGGTTAATTGCCGGCTGGCTGGGATGGCGTTTTGTTTACGGCATCTCTGCAGGGATGGTATTTGTTGTTGCTATACTGCTAAAACTTTACCTGCCCAACGTACCGCCAAAATTTAAAGGTAATTATGTGGGGTTGTTAAAGTCGGCATTATCATTAGTTGGCGAGTTTAAAATACTACGACAAGCTGCCTTGCTTGGCTTTTTCACCTTCGGGATCTTCTGCTCTTTTTGGACAACCCTTACCTTCCACCTCAGCAATTCGCCGTTAAATTATACGGCAAGTACCATTGGGTTGTTTGGTTTTATAGCTATTGGCGGCGCACTGGTTGCCCCGTGGTTTGGCAAATTGGCCGATAAAGGTAACACGCACCGCTCGTTGTTAATTTCTGTTGGGATGATCATCGCCAGCGTCATCCTTATCAAGATCTTCCCATACTCTATTGTGGCGCTTATTATCGCCATCTTCTTTTTAGATATAGGCGTGCAGGCTACCCAGATAACCAACTTTGCCCGCATCTATGCCCTTGACGAGCATGCGCACAGTCGCCTGAACACCATCTACATGACCACCTACTTTATCGGCGGCTCGGCAGGCACATACTTCGGCCTGCTATCCTGGAAGCTTGGCGAATGGGATATGAGTACCTGGCAGATGCTGCTTTGGGGGGTTATTGCAATAGCTATTGTAATGGTATCGGGCCGAGGAAAGTCGAGCGTACGGGCCTAATTTCTCTAAATTACTGGCATAATGGTGCGAGCGTGACTCTCACAGCGGGCAGTAATTTAAACCGCGTCAATCTTCTGCTTTACATGATCTGCCAGGCGTATAGATAATGCCACCAATGTTAAAGTTGGATTTGGCGCGGCTGCCGTTGCATAACAGGATGCACCCGCCATATACAGGTTAGCAATGCCATGCACTTTGCAATTGGCATCTACCACGCCCTTTTTAGGATCGGCTGCCATGCGGGTAGTGCCCATGTGGTGCCAGCCACCGCCGGTAAACTCGGGCCAGGTATTATCGCTCTCGTCACGCAGATATTCCATTAACCTAACACGGCCGGCTTCAGCGATGCCTATCTGTTCGCCAATAATTTTGTAGATGCCCCGCAAACTATGCTTTTCCAGCGGTGTAAGCTCCCAGTGCAGCATAGCCCTTGGTACACCCAAAGCATCTTTTTCGGTATCTAAGGTAACACGGCTGTTGGGGTTTGGAGCCTGCTCTATCCGGGTAAACAATTGGTACGAACTGTGGCCTTCTTTTTTCGCGCCCTCCTTCCCGACTTTTTCAAATTTGGCAAAGTTCTTTTTAGTTTGCGCGGTATCGGCCGACCAAATATCTATAAAGGCGGCTTGCTTTTTGGCGATATCCAAAGGAATAAGTGACGCTGTTCCGTTCAAAATCCTATGTTTGCGCTGCATATTCTCACTAATGGCCAGTTCGGCGCGGGCTTTGGTTATCTCCCACTCCCAATGGTATAGTTTTAATACATCGGGCCGGGTAAGCCACAACTCTGCCGATTTTATCTCGAGATGCTCCATAAAATAGCGGCCTACATTATCATTTTGGTTGCCCAGGCCCCTTGGTATTTGTTTATTTGATGCCAGCAGTAAACGGGCATTTTGGATGGAGCAGCAGGCAATAATAAATTCTTTTGCCTTAATTGTATGCTGCTTGCCCGCAAGGTTTTTTACCGTTACTTGCGTAATGGCGGTGGCGTGTTCATTGGCGGTAATATCTGTAACGTTGGCGTAGGTATACAGGTGGATATTAGGCGCCTTAACAATAGTATCGCGGTATTTGGTGCCAAAGCGGGTAGGTTTACTAAACTGCCACATTTTATTGTAAACCGCATCGCCCTCAAACGGCAACGACTTCAGTTCCGGGTCTTTACTTTGCCAATATGCTACATCGTACTCATACGGGCCAAGGTCGAGGTTTTTGTGTGCGCGGGGGTAATACGGGTCAAGATCATCACGGGTTATGGGCCATCCGCTATGCGGCACCCAGTCGCGCTCTTTAAAATCTATCGGGTCGAAAGTGGAGCAAAAGCCCGACCAGTGCCCTGTTGTTCCGCCAAAGTAATGCAGCCTTGCCGAATCGAGCGGATAGTACCGCTGCCCGGTAGTTTTGCCTTTATACAGGTCTTGCATTTGCTTTTCATATTCAAAGCCTCCCCCCTCAAGCAGTATTACCTTATATGGTGTATTTAAAAATTCAAGCGCTAAGCTTATACCTGCCGCACCCGAGCCAACTATACATATATCGCCTTCTATCAGGCTATCATCCTCTATATTTCTCGCGTCGATGTGCATGAGTATCCTAAATTATGGTGTAAAGTGCGCACTGGCGCGCTTCGGTTAACGCCATTACCCAACCACTAACTTGTATTACATTACCTGCTTTAAAATCGGCAGTTACCTGCTTTTTAAGCATGGATTGTATCTCGTTTTGCTTAAAGTTAGCTACATCTTTGCCGCCCATAAGCAGTTGCGAAAGCGTTTTCCGGTCGCGCTCGGCACTGTGAGTTTCCAGGTAATTGGCACCAACCTCTTTAATGGTTTTTGCATCAACCAAATGCGAGAATACGAATGGCTGCGCAACGGCCATTTCTTTAGGCCCTCTGCTACAGCTCTCAGCAAATGGCAATGTTAACGCCAGAGCGGTAAATGCCGATAGTTTTACAAACAACCTTCTTTCCATATCAATTCTTCACAGTTTCCAGTTTCATGGCATCAAGGCCACGCCCCTTTACCAGTTCGGTGTAGTTGGTCAGTTCAAATTTTAGTCCTATCAGTTTTTTAAACTCGGGCAATAACAGCATGTTCAGTTCCGTTTGGCGGTGCAGGGCGGTAAGCGGCCTGCCTGCTTTGGTATTCATCATGCTGCTGTTCATATCAAACAGGGCGCTCATTTCCGAATCTTGCAGAGCAACGTGGATCACCACGAGGTTTGGCCTGTTCTTACTTAGTTTATTGGTAACATAAGCCAAAAACGCTTTCTTTTTAGTGACAACGGGTTCGCCCCACATTTCCTTATAGGTTTCGCCCAGGTACACCTGCTCGCTCAGCGTTGAGATAGCCAGTTTATATTTATGGGCAAGCTTCTCAGTTAACGCGCGCAATGCCGGGGTTGATAGGGCGATGCCCATGTGCGGGTCGATGTAAGTGATTTTAAGCCCGGATGCCAGGGCGCGTTCAATTTGTGCCGAGAGTTCCCTCTCCACTTCATCTATCTTGTAACCGCTTTTGGCAAAAGCGCCTGTGCTTTGGTGGAAATATCCCACGCCATCAACCAAACTAGGTACCGCTTCGCGGCCTGTTACTGGCCCCCATCGATAGTTCTTCCATTCGGATGTAAGGGTAAGGTGCACGCCAACGCTTACCTGTGGGTTTTTCTTCAGTATCTCTACTGCTTCCTGGTACCAGGGGCAGGCAAACTGCACCGAGGCCGAGAACGGCATTTTAGTATCGGCCATTTTTTTCATGGCCATATTTACGGAGTGGTTCATGCCGATGTCGTCTAACCGCAGCATCAGTTTAGGCAATATCTGGATAGACATTTGTGCCGGTGCCGTTTGCATCAACCCAACGCATAACATTAAACAGAACAGGTATTTTATATTTTTCATATTGATAGATTATACTTTTAAGAAAGCCTTTTTACGATACAGGAAGTAAAGGAACATCCATTTCACCATTACAAAACATATAGCCATTACTACTATATTGTAAGGCTCACCAACCACCTCGCCCAGCCAACCGAAGAAACCATTGGTGGCATAGTTCCAGTTAATGAATTTGCTGGAGATGTAGATCAGGATAGAGTTCATACCTATCACCTTAAAATAAAATGCCCAGGCCTTATAACCCAACACGTCTATTACATAATAAAACAGTGCTAACAATAGCAAGCTTAAACCACCCACATGCAACACGAAAGAGCTTGTCCACAGGTTTTTATTGATTGGAAAGTCGAGGTTCCAGATCTGCGCCAGCACCAAAAACACCACACCTACAGCGGCCAGTATAAATGCCTTGCGCCCTTTATGCTGATGCCCGGTTTTAAGTAATGTACCCGCAAGCACACCCAATAACCCTGTACTGATAGCCGGGATGGTTGAGAATAACCCTTCCGGATCGTGGATGCCCAGATACAATTTACCCGGCAGTATCAGCCTATCAATATAAGATGCAAAGTTGCCCGGCATGGTAAGGTCGCCCGGGGCGAAGCCTGGGGCAGCTGTGAATTTTAATAGCAAATAGTACCCGATGATAAAGAACCAGAAAAAAACGATCTGCCATTTGCGGTTGGCATACAGGTAAATAATATTGGCGAACATATAAGCGATACCAATGCGCCCAAGCACAGATGCGAAGCGGATCTCTTCGAATGGTTTCAGGGTTTTTAAGCCGTTATTCACCAATAAGCCGAGCAAAACCAAAATTGCCGCGCGTTTTATAACGCGTAAAAGAAGTTGGTTTTTTGTGGCGCCCTTCTCCAACTCGCGGCCGGTCGAGTATGGGGTTGCCACGCCCGCCAGGAACAAAAATAGCGGGAAGATGAGGTCATACAAATGAAAGCCATTCCAGTCCGGGTGGGTAAACTGGTTGGCAATGGTTTTCCAAAATGGCGAGCCGGTAGCTTTGGCAAGGGTGTGGAAGATCTCTTCTCCCCCAAGGATCCAAAACATGTCAAACCCACGTAGGGCATCAAGGGAATAAAGGCGCTCGTAGCTAAACGGTGAGGTGTTTACACCATCGGATGCGGCGATATTATCGGCTTTTTTTGCGGTCATTGGTAATACTAATAAAGGTAAAACAGCCCGGTACTGGCCACCGGCAATGGTTTATCAATTGATTTTTAAATATAAGATACTTTTTAAAGAATTTACAAAAGTTTTTTGGCCTATCCTTTTAGGCCGCTTCAAAGCCCTTGTAGCCTCACCTAAATCCTATTAGTAGGAAGCCTCACCTAAGTCCTCTCCTTCGGAGAGGACTTAAAAAAAACGTCGACAGTTCTGATCTTACTCCCTCTCCTTCGGAGAGGGCCGGGGTGAAACTACGTACATCAAAATGCGGGTTTTACGGTATATAGGTTGCGCCTGCCTTTGGTCACCTTTAGTTGATTATTGTTGCGATGCTCAACTTTCCCCGGTTTTGCGGATGCCGGTGGTCCCGATGCTAAAACTATGTATAAAAACAAGTTCCAGTTTAAAAGGCACGCCTTTTTAAAGTTTTTAACTGTTATAATATTAATGTCGCCCATTCGCATCCTGGCGCAATCGCCCCATATTGACAGCCTTACTGCCAAATTAAAACGCTACCCTGATAATATTGCCTTACGTTTAGAGCTTGCGAACGCCCATTTAAAAGGAGGCACTATCGATACCGCTCAACTGCTTTTTACCGAAGTTGCTGCCCTTGCCGAAAAGCTTGATAATTCCGTGGATTATGCAGAAGCCCATATTAACATTGGCCGCATCAATGCTGATAGAGGCGAAAATGTAAAGGCACTTGCTAATTACCAGCAAGCCCTTACCAAAGCCGAAAAAATAAGCGACAAAGACCTTTCCGCGCACATCTACAAACATATTGGTGCACTATACATCAGCTGGAAAAAGTTTGATGAAGCGCTTAGCTACTACGAAAAAGCTGAAACACTTGCCCGCGAGATCGATAATGAAGAACTGGTTGCCGATTGCCAAAACAATAAGGGCACCGTTTACGAACAGCAATTAAAGTATGATAAAGCAATCATCGCCTACAAGAACGCGCTGGATGTTTACACAAAAATGGACATCACTGCCAAAATCTCGATGGCGCTGAGTAATGTGGCTATCGTTTATAAATTTCAAAAGAACTATGGCTCATCGTTAGAGTATAATTTAAAGGCGCTCAAACTTTCTGAAAAAACGGGCGATAAATGGATGATGGCCGCAACTTACAACAACATCGGCAACCTGTACGGCGAAATGGGTGAATACAAAAACGCCCTGGAATACTGCAACAAAAGCATCGCAATAGCCAAAAAAATAAACGCTATTGAAATTGTAGAAGCTGCTTACGAAAGCATGGCCGATGCCGCCGCCAAAGCAGGCGATTATAAAAACGCCCTTAATTATCATAAACTTTACGCTACTACAAAAGATAAATTCATTAATGTAGAAAGTACCAAACAGCTATCGGAACTGAACGTAAAATTTGAAACGGAACGCAAACAGAAACTAATTCAGCAGCAGCAGTTCGAGATCACCCGGCGAAATACCACCATTGCGGTCATCGCGGCGTTATTTGCAGTGGCAATCATTATTGGCATACAATCGTACCGTAGTTATAAATTAAAACAAGACTGCATTTTGCAGGCAGCAGTTTTGCAACAACAGAATATTGCAACAAAAGGCATTATTGAGGCCGAAGAAAAAGAGCGCAAACGCATAGCGGCCGACTTGCATGATGGTGTAGGGCAGCTCTTCTCGGCCGTGCGCATGAACCTCAGCAGCCTGATGGACCGCGTGGTTTTAATCAACGCTGATGAGCAGGCCCTCGCCGAAAAAACCCTCGCCATGGTCGACGAAAGCTGCAAGGAAGTACGCACCATTGCCCACCAGATGATGCCAAATATTTTGTTAAAAATAGGCCTGGCATCGGCTATTAAAGATTTTGTAAACAAGATAGATTCGCAGCATTTGAAAGTGAACCTCGAGGCTTACGGGTTGGAAGAACGACTGGAAGATAATGTGGAGATAGTACTTTACAGGGTTGTGCAGGAGTGCGTGAACAATGTTATAAAACACTCCAAAGCTAACCGGTTAGATATAAACCTTACCCGCGAGGATGATAATATTTCCGTAACTATCGAAGATAACGGCGTCGGTTTTAACACCAACGACAAGATGAAATTTGAAGGAATCGGCCTAAAAAATATCATTACCCGGGTGGAATACCTGAAAGGCACAGTTGATATCTCATCCGACCAAAACAAGGGCACGCTGATAGCGATCTATATCCCGCCTAAAGCTTAAATTTAAAGTAGCTTTTGGCGTTGTAGTAGCAAATATCCTGGATTACCTTACCTGTCCATTCTATATCGTTTGGCAATTCGCCGTTCACAATATCCTCGGCAAAAAGGTTGCATAAGATGCGCCTGAAATACTCGTGGCGAGGGAACGACAGGAAGCTGCGCGAATCGGTCAACATCCCGATAAACCTGCTCAACAAACCCATGTTTGATAACGCGTTTATCTGCCTGGTCATCCCGTCCTTTTGATCCTGGAACCACCATGCCGAGCCATATTGTACTTTGCCGGCAATAGAGCCGTCGTTAAAGTTACCTATCATGGCGGCCATCATTTCGTTATCGGCGGGGTTAAGGTTGTAGATGATGGTCTTGGCAAGCCGCTCGTCCTTGTCCAGTTTATTTAAAAACTTTGCAAGCGGCCTGGCCTGGCTAAAATCGCCTATGGTATCAAAACCGGTATCCGGGCCAAGGGTGCCCAACAGGCGACTGTTATTGTTTCGCAACGCTCCCAAATGGAACTGTTGCACCCAGTCTTTCTCCTGGTTCCAAACCGCGAAATTGTACAGCATGGCCGATTTAAATTTCACTTTTTCGGAGTTAGTTACTTTTTTATCAGTGCGCACTTTTTCAAAGATCTCGCGCATTTCTTCGTCGGTATATTCCTCTGCGTACATGTGCTCAACGCCATGGTCGGCAACGGTACAACCGTTTGCGGCGAAGTAGTGGTGGCGGTTCTTGAGCGCGTATAAATAATCTTCAAAAGTACTTATGGCGATGTTTGAAACCTCCTCGAGCCGGTTTATATAAGCGTTTAGCCCCGCCACATCTTCAATGTGCATGGCTTTATCCGGCCTAAACGCCGGGAATACTTTTACCTCGGCCCCATCCCGTTTAAGTTGGTTGTGGTGGGTCAGGTCATCCAACGGGTCATCGGTGGTGCAAATCACTTCCACATTCATCCTTTTGATCATTTGCTGTACCGAAAACTCCGGGCTTTGCAAACGTGCCGAGCAATCGTCATAAATAAAATCGGCAGTATCAGGCATCAGGCGGGATGTGATCCCGAAATAGCGTTGCAGCTCGAGGTGTGTCCAATGGTATAGCGGGTTACGCAAGGTGTACGGAACAGTATTTGCCCACTGCCGAAATTTCTCACTATCGGGCTTGCTGCCGGTTATGTATGACTCATCTACACCGTTGGCACGCATTGCCCGCCACTTGTAATGATCGCCCTGTAGCCATGCCTGGGTTATGTTGGCAAAATTGATGTTGCCGGCAATTTGATCTGGCGGCAAGTGGCAGTGGTAATCTATAATGGGGAGGTCCTTCGCATGATCGTGGTATAACTCGCGGGCGGTATCACTCTGCAGCAAAAAGTCCTCATCTAAAAAGCTCTTCATAATTGGCTAATAAAAAGGCAATGTATTAAACATTTCTGATACATTTTACCGGCAAACCACTCAAACGTTTTAGTTACACGCCCATTGCATTTAATATCTCGTTTATAGAGAATTTTGCCCCGCAAACAAACTCATCGGCAGCGCCATAATATAGGGTAATGGTGTCGCCATTAACCACGTGGCCGTTGGTAAATACCACGTGTCCAAAAAAGCCGGTAGTTTCGTAAGCCTCTGTTGGTTCCATGATCGGATCGGTGGTGCGGGCTAATACTTTTGAAGGATCGTTAAGATCTAATAATACCGCGCCTAAGCAATATCTATGCTCTTTTGTAGCGCCGTGATAAATTTCTAACCATCCTTTTTCAGTTTTAATAGGCGCGGCACCTGCGCCAACGCGGCCGCTGTCCCACATCCCCTCGCGGGTTTTTAGGATGCATTTGTGATTGCCCCAGTGTTCACCATCCGGCGATTCGGCTATCCAGATATAATTTCCGCCAATGTCCACACTGCTAGGGCGGTGCAGGGCGTAAAACTTGCCGTTTATCTTTTCCTCAAAAATGGCTACATCCTTATTGTGCGGGGGCAAGATCATACCGTAAGTTTCGAAAGTTTTCCAGTCGGTAGTGGTGCGCAGGCCTACGCCTACTCCACTATCGCTAACGGCGGTAAAGGTTAGGTAAAACTTATCTTCGAGATGGGTTACCCGGCAATCCTCGATACCAAAAGTTTGTAACGGGCCTATACCGTATAGCTTTTTATAGCCATCAGGTTCATAAAACTTTACACCATCATCGCTGCATAGTAAGCGCAGGTGCGATAGCGTGGTGAGGTAATCTACCCCTTTATAATGCACTACGCGGGCATCTGTGGCTATCAGGTCGGAGTCATCCAGGGCTATTTCCATAATGGTGGTTTCGCCTGTAGCGGTCAGGATCGGGAACGATACCTTCACTTCGCTTTGTTCGGGCCGCTCGGCTACGCGCACCAGCAGCCATACCTTACCATCAAACCTGAAAACGCCGGGGTTTAGCAGGCAGGCTATATGCAGGCCAGCGGCACTTGGCTTTAAATCTTTGGGTGATAAGAGTGGGTTTTGCGGGAAACGTTTAGCGAGATCTGCCATCATTTAAAATATTGGTACGTAATTTTAACAGCCTGTCTATACAATGGTTTACAATAAAAAAACTTTGACAAAAATTTGCGTAACCGAATGGTAACATATATATTTGCGTAACCATTAGGTTACACGAAATGAGAAGAGATGTTTTCCAGGCCATTGCCGACCCTACCCGCCGAGATATTATCAACCTGCTTGCCCATCAGCAGCTAAACCTAAATGCCGTTGCCGATAACTTCGACATCAGTCGCCCGGCGATAAGCAAGCATATCAAAATTCTGACCGAATGTGGCCTCATCACCATAAAACAACAAGGCCGCGAACGTTACTGCCGTGCCGACCTTAAAAAACTGGAACAGGTTAATAAATGGACCGAACAATACCGTGCCTTTTGGACCGGAAAATTAGATGCCCTCGAAGATTTTTTAAATAACGAAACAAAAACAAAATAATATGGAAACGACACCTCTTGTAGTTGAGCGCACGCTTAACGCCCCCGTTAGCCGTGTATGGCAGGCACTTACCGATAACGAACAAATGAAACAATGGTACTTTAAACTGGAAAGTTTTGAACCCCGCGTTGGTTTCGAATTTAGCTTTAGCGGGCAGGGAAGCAAAGGCGATAAGTATATGCACAGCTGCCGCGTAACCGCTGTTCAACCTGAGAAAAAACTGAGCTACACCTGGGCTTACGATAGCTTCCCCGGCGGTTCTGAAGTTAGTTTTGAATTGTTCCCCGAGGGGGATAAAACGCTGGTGCGCATTACGCATACGGGCTTGGAAAGCTTCCCGCAAAATACCCCCGACTTTGGCGTGGAAAGCTTCAGCAAAGGCTGGAACCATATATTGGGCATCAGCTTAAAAGAATTTGTAGAGAAGGAATCATAACAAAAAAAGGCCGGTAAAACTTTCGCTTTACCGGCCTTTCTCGCATTTATATGTAGTACAACTTATTAAACTTATAGACGAGGCGTAGCTGGCGCGGTGCTACCTGGTGATGTATTACCGGGTGTTGTAGCCGGGGTAGTTGTACGTGGCGCTGTTGGCGACGTACTGCTTGGCACAGTAGGGCTTTGCGTTGGCACGGTTGGGCTCTGTGTTGGTACAGTAGGGCTGGTAGGGCTTGTTGACGGTACTGTTGGGTTCGGCATAGTTGGTACTGGTGCCGTTGGAACAGTCGGGTTAGTAGGGCTGGTTGGAGCCGTTGGATTTGTTGGCGTTGTAGGATACGAGGGATTAGTCGGGCTTGTTGGCGTCATTGGACTGCTTGGGCTCATTGGCGTTGTAGGCGTAGTACTCCTGGTTGGTGTAGTTGTTTTGACCTTTTGTTTTTTAGGCACGGTGTCCTGATTAGCAGTTATATGGTCTGTTAACAATACCGCTTTGTGGAATGATGTTGAAGTATGAGTTTTTGCAGCTGCGTTCATGGCTAAAGCAGCAAAGGCAGTTGCCATTATTAAACTTATCTTTTTCATAGTATTAATTATTTAATGGTTTATAATGTTAACTATAAAACAATTACCATGCCGATAAAGATAATATAAGCATAAAATCGTTTTTAATAATACTGACTCCGCAACCACATCGCCACTTTCACCAGGATGATCAAGGCGGGCACCTCTACCAGCGGACCAACAACGCCCGCAAAAGCTTCGCCCGAATTGATACCGAATACACCAATGGCTACGGCTATGGCCAGCTCGAAATTATTACCGGCTGCAGTAAAAGCGATAGAAGCATTTTTTGAATAGTCTGCACCCATATATTTACCTGCAAAAAAACTTACCAGGAACATGATCGCGAAGTATATTACAAGCGGGATGGCGATTCGCACAACATCAAAAGGGATCTGGACAATTAATTGCCCCTTCAAGCTAAACATTACTACAATTGTAAATAACAAGGCAATTAATGTTACGGGCGATATTACAGGTAGAAATTTTTGGCTGAACCACTCCTCCCCTTTTAATTTAATGAGCGCATACCTGCTGATGATGCCCACGGCAAAAGGTACCCCGAGATAAATACCTACCGATTTCGCGATCTGGCCAATGGTGATATTCACTACCTCGCTTTTCATACCAAATAAAGGCAGCAATACCGTAATAAATACGTAAGAGTAAACGCTGTAAAGCAATACCTGGAAAATGCTGTTCAATGCTACCAACCCGGCGGCATATTCCCGGTTACCTTCGGCAAGTTCATTCCATACAATAACCATTGCTATACAGCGGGCAAGGCCTATCAGGATAAGGCCTATCATATAATCCGGCTTATCATGCAGGAAAATTAAGGCCAGTGCAAACATCAGGATAGGCCCCACTATCCAGTTTAGGAATAGCGAAAGGCTTAAAACCCTGCGGTTACGGAACACCTCACCTAAATTCTCATATTTCACTTTCGCCAATGGCGGATACATCATAAGTATCAATCCAATAGCCAAGGGAATATTAGTTGTACCGCTGGAGTATGAGTTAATAAATTTTGGGGCGCCGGGGATAAAATAACCGATACCAACCCCTATTGCCATTGCTGTAAAGATCCATAAGGTAAGGTAACGGTCTAAAAAGCCAAGTTTTTTGCGGTTAGCCGCCGGGGCGCAATTGTTAGCCGTCATAATTATTTGATGTGTTGTTTTACAAAATCATACGTGTACGCCTTGATCATATCACGCACCCTGATAAATTCGGCTATTACGTCATCTACTGTACCTTTAGCCTTTGCCGGGTCGGCAAAATTATAATGAAAGCGTTTAACATCCCCCGGGAAATAAGGGCAGGCCTCATTGGCATTGTCGCATACGGTTATCACATAATCAAACGGGATGTGCATATATTCGTCCACATGGTTTGATGTATGGGCTAATAGGTCAATCCCGTCAGCAGCCATTACAGCAATAGCTTTAGGATTAACGCCATGGGTTTCTATTCCGGCGCTATAAATAGTCGCTTTATTGTCCGCATAGTGGCGCAGATATCCTTCTGCTATTTGGCTTCGGCAGCTGTTGCCGGTGCATAGTACTAATATATTCTTCATGGTAAATTTAATTAGCAACAGCCGGATCCCGGCGTACAGCAAGATGCGTTGTTGGCAAGGTTTTGCATTTGAAATTTAGGTTTAACTTCTGCTATTGGCATACAGCATTCCGTGCATCAGCATTCGTGCCGCAACTGCCGCCACGGTCAATCGCCTTACACTGCACAACATCGGCTTTGAGGTCTACCACCAGGCTATCGTTATCAATTATCAGTTGTTTAGGCAACATTTGGCGGGTCTCAAATTGTTGGTTGCCAAATTCTATCTTTACTATACCATCTGCATCTAATGGTAATATGTTTTCAACCAAGTCGATAATAGATAAGGCTTTACTTGCCGGCATAGCCCTTTCTTGTTGCTCATTTTGCGGCTCCCAAAGCTGCATGATGATCTCCGTCCATCTATTCACTACACCACCACAATCTACTGATGTAATAGGTGCCTGTTTAATTTCGGTTATATGATATGACGCATTCACCCATTTATCTTCGGCGTACCTAAATTGTAGTATCAACTGCGGGTTTGCCTGCAACTGCTGCGTAAAAGCACCCCATTTTTAAGTTTTCCATAACTTTATTTATTCGATATTATCGCAATATTACGATTGATTTAAGCAAAAAATTTTAACAGCATTTATTTACATCGGTGTACGATGTAAATAAGGCACCCACTTCGTTTTGCAGTGCTTTCCATGCCTTGGGTTCGATGCAATAGCATATGCTTGCACCCTCAATTGTCCCCTGGATCAACCCGGCATTTTTCAGTTCTTTTAAATGTTGTGATATGGTTGCCTGGGCCAAACCTAAATCGTCTACAAGATCGCCACAAATGCAGGCATTGGCTTTTATAATATGCTGCAGGATAGCGATACGCGCCGGGTGTGCAATAGCCTTTAATTGCATAGCCAGCTTATTTTGCTCAGCAGTGAAAATATCTGTTTTAGTAACCCCCATATCAATCGCAATATTACGATTAATAATTCAAATCAAAATGTTTTGTTTTAAATATTTAATCACTTACCTTTAACGTTAGTAACGTATGAAGTTAGCATGATCATTTCTTTCGGTTCTAAAGACACAGAAAAAATATGGAATGGTACCAGGGTTGTTAAAATGCCCATGGACATTCAAACTACGGGAAGAAGGAAATTAAGGATGCTAAATAATTCGCAAAACGTATCCGATCTAACAATTCCGCCATCAAATAAACTCGAAAAATTAAAAGGTAACTTAAGAGATTTTTACAGCATCAGAATAAACAATCAATGGCGTATAATATTTAAATGGGATAACGGCAACGCGACTGAAGTTGAAATTGTAGATTATCATTAAAATGGAAAAATTACCCAATATACATCCGGGGGAGATCTTATTCGAAGAGTTTTTACTTCCGTTAGAAGTTACTCCTTACAGGTTAGCAAAAGAAACGCACATCCCCCAAACGCATATATCTGAAATTATTAAAGGCAACCGCAGGATAACCGCGGATACTGCATTGCGTTTCAGTCATTTCTTTGGCAATAGCGCGAAGTTTTGGCTTGGCCTGCAAGATGATTTTGACATAGAAGATGCCATGGCCGAAAAGCAAGAAGAGTTTGATACCATTAAGCGACTTAAAAGCGCTTAATCTTCCCACCTACTTCAACACCACCTTTGTAGCGCCATAACCAAACTTTTCTTTACGGGCATCCATAAAGGTTTGCACTTTGGGGTGCTTGCTAAGCAGTTTATGCAGTTCGTGTTTAAGTATGCCGTTGCCTGTGCCGTGGATAAAAGTAATATCGGGCATCTGGTGTACAATGGCGGCATCAAGCGATTTTTTGAAATGGTCGGTTTGGATATTGAGGATCTCGCTGCTGCTTAGAAACTGGTAATCGTCGCGCAGTTTTTCGATGTGGAGGTCAAGTTCGCTTACGGGTTTTGCAGTGGTTGGGGCTTTCTCTTCGGCAGGTTTAAAAAAGCTTTCTTTTAGCTTCTCGGCATCTATAATAAGTTCCGGTTCGTCCAATTGGATCATCCAGCCTAACTGTTTAATATACGGAACAAGCTTTTTAGCACCAGAAAAATCTTTTGCTTTAAACTGTTCGCTCACATTCAACGGACTTACCGATGGCTGGTTTTGCTTTGTGAAAAACACAACCTGGAAGATAAGCTTCGGCCATAGCTGCAAGTCGGATAGTTTAGCCGAGTAAACCTTGGCTACACCATTAGCTTCGATGATGCCTGCAAACTCGCCTTTAAAATCCTTTTGCTGTTGCGCCGTAACCGAGGCAAGCAATTGGTATGATGTTTCGTTGATGATGTACAGATGCACCAGCGCCTGGGCTTTTGCGTCAGCAACTATGGCAATATGTACGCCCTTGCTTTTAAACTCGCCAAGTGGTTTTACTTCGGCAACGTATTCTTCGTCGTGGCTTTCGGCACCGTGGCCATGTACATAAGTTACTTTGCTGGCTAAAACAGCGATCTCAAAATCATCCTCAACGGTAACACCTATCATCTGCTCGTCGATGATGCGGGTTACATAGCCTTCCAGTTTTTCGTCAACAAAGCGTACAAAATCGCCTAACTTATATCTCATGGTGCAATTATAACGAGCAATAGCGAATAAATGGTACTAATGGTTTGTAATTGTTTAAATTTGAATTCCCTTTCACAGTTAATTAAGCAAGATGGCTCCTCGTACCCCACCCGCCCCCGATGATGCTTTTTTGAAGCAGATCTTTTTACATCACTTAACCCGCATATACAATGGTAAACGTTTTTTGCAGCAGCGAACAGACGACCTGGTAAAGATTGCATCATTTAAAGCGCTTAAGCTTGCTGTGGGTGAGTTTGGCGGCGACGTTGATAAACAGGTGGAACGGATGGAAGACATTTACAAGCTTATAGGTGAAACCCCATTACCCGAGGTTTGCAACCCTATCCGCTCTATTGTGAAAGATGAGTTTTGCCTGGACGACGGGCAAGACGTCCCCTTATTAAACGACCTTGACCTGATGCTTTATTTGCAGGTGCTGGAGCACATCAACATTACATCGTACCGGATGCTGATAATGATAGCCAAACTTTTGAAATACGACGAGGTGAAGCAGTTATTGAAGGAAAACTTTGATGAGTCGGCTGATAACGATAAGTTATTTACGCTGATAGCTAAGGAATACATTACTGATTAACATCAGCAAAACCATATAAAATAACAAAACCGGACTAAAAAGCCCGGCTTTGTACAGTTATTTAATACCCCTACTAAAATAACTTGATACAAAGGAATATAATTAAAGGCCGCAAAACAAGCAAGTATTGTAACAATTCGTTTACCAAAATCGTCAATGGTTTACTCATATATATTATACATTTGCTTCGTGTTTTTATAAAAGCTAATCATTTATCATGTTTAAAAAAATCCTGTTAACCGCAATTTGCAGCATTGCGCTGGTACAATTGCAGGCCCAAAGCCTTTACATGCCCCGCGATGTAAAAAAGGCTTTTGAGAATGGCACCCGCAGTGCCGATGGTAAACCCGGTGCCAAATACTGGCAAAACCGCGCGCGTTACAACATTTCGATAACTGCCGCGCCACCAATGGCTACGGTAAAAGGTACCGAAACCATCACGTACTACAACAACAGCCCCGATACTTTGAAAAGGCTGAACATGAAACTGATCCTGAACATCCACCGTCCGGGTTCGGCCCGTATGGGTGATGCAGGGCCCGATTACTTAACATCAGGCATCCGGATAGATTCATTTTTTATTGCAGGTATTAAAATGCCCTGGAACAACGCGCAGGCATCCTCTACCAACCAGGCTGTGGGTTTAACAAAACCGTTGATGCCACATGATTCTGTTAAGATCAACATCGCATGGCATTTTGACGCATCAAAACAAAGCGGCCGCGAAGGGCAGATAGACAGCACCAGTTATTACCTGGCCTACTTTTACCCGCGGGTTTCTGTTTATGACGATTACAATGGCTGGGACCGCGTAGCATTTGTAGATGCACAGGAGTTTTACAACGACTTTAACGATTATACCCTAAACGTTACCGTGCCTAAAAACTTTATTGTTTGGGCTACAGGTACATTGCAAAACCCAAACAAAGTTTTACAAAAAGAATATGCTGACCGCCTGCAAAAGTCAATGACCAGCGACAGCACTATTAATGTGGCTACCATTGAAGAAATTACAGGCAACAAGGTTACCAATCAAAGCGCCATGAACACCTGGACATGGACCGCCACAGACATTAGCGACGTAGCTGTTGGCCTAAGCAACCATTACATTTGGGACGCAGGCAGTGTTATTGTTGATAACAAAACCGGCAGGCGTTCCAGCATGCAGGCTGCCTACTCTGTAGCCGGTACCGACTTTAGAAAATCAGTTCAATACGGCCGTAACGCCTTGGGTTGGTTTAGCCACAACTGGCCGGGAGTACCCTACCCATTCCCTAAGATGACTGCTTTCCAGGGATTTGCCGATATGGAATACCCTATGATGGTGAACGACAGCCAAATGGGCGACCCGGGTTTTGCACAACTTGTGCAGGACCACGAAATTGCACATACCTGGTTCCCTTTTTATATGGGCATCAACGAAACCCGCTATGCGTTTATGGATGAAGGCTGGGCAACTACCTTAGAATACCTGATAGGCACTGCCGAAAAAGGCAAAGCAAAGGCAGATGAGTTTTATAAACAGTTCCGTATTAACGGATGGATCAATAACCGTTCGAGCAATCAGGATATCCCGGTTATAACCCAAACCAGCGAACTGACCACCGGTTATGGTAATAACGCTTACGGTAAGCCATCGTTAAGCTACTTAGCGCTTAAAGATATGCTTGGCGATGAACTATTCAAGAAAGCCCTGCATGGTTATATGGACAGATGGCACGGTAAACACCCTATCCCCTGGGATTACTTTAACTCGATGAGCAATGTATCTGGCCGTAACTTAACTTGGTTTTTTACCAACTGGTTCTTCACCAATTACTACAACGACCTGGCTATTAAAAACCCGGTAACAGGTAAAGATGGTTGCACCTTTACAGTAGCTAACGTTGGTGGTTTCGCTATCCCATTTGATGTTGTTATAACATACGCCGATGGCACTACCAAAACCGTCCACAAAACCCCTGCGGTTTGGGAAGCTAATCAGAAACAAACACTGGTAACTTTTACTAACGAGCGGGGTAAAAGTTTAAAATCTATCACGCTTGATAACGGGATCTATATGGATGCCAATACCAAGGATAATACTTGGGCACCTGCTGCCGTGCCTGCTAAAAAGAAATAAGTCTTTTTTCCAATATAAAAGCGCCGGGCCTAAAGGTCGGCGCTTTTTTTTGCTTATTCGTCAGGAGGCCTGGTGAGCAATACCACAAAAAAAAGCCCTGCCAACATCAGTCGGTAGGGCTTTTACACATGTATCTTAAATAGCTTACGCGTTCTGGATAGAATTGTTCCAGTCGTTTGCGGTACTTTTTGCTTTTGATTTTGCACTGTCTGCACCGTTTTCAGCGTAGTTGGTCGCTTTTGATTTTGCATCATCGTAAGCACCTTCGGCATCGTTAACGGCACCGTTGAATTTCGATTTTACAGAATCAACCGTACTGCTGGCGTATTCTTTAACGTTATCGGCAGTACTCTGCGCTTTGTTTTTCGCTTTATCAACAAGGTCATTTACGTAATCAGCGATGTCGCCTCTTAGTTCTTCGCCTTTTTCCGGGGCCAATAATAAACCTAATGCGGCACCCGCTGCAGCACCCACTAAAAGTGCTGCTATAATTTTTGCTTGATCTTTCATATTAATTACTTTTTTAGTAGATGATTTGTACTTAGGTTAACAAATGCCATGCCGCACTGTTTAATTTTTTTTCAATAAAGTTATCTAAGCTATTATTCAACACTAATTTAAGGTACACCCAACACAAAGCTGTTAGCTTGACGTTGAGGGTATTATGGCCCGGGGAGCGTTAACAGGCTTATTAAAGTCTGAACATTTTGGGAAAATGCTCTATTTAGTAACCGTTGTACTGGTAGCTATACTAATTGTACTTAAATATAAACTATTCCCTACTTTTAACCGGAAAGAAAATGTTGTCCATCGTGTGGGTCGCCATATTTTGGAAACACTGATACCTGTAATGATGCCCATCATTGCTTTGGCATCGGTGGCTTTTTGGACGAGAGGAAATGCTTAGAACACTCATGCCGAACTTATCGAAGGCCTGTTTGTATTTGAAAGATTGTTAGTTTGACCTAATCAATGACTGATCCGCAGTGCTAATCCTTCACAGGCTAACATAAAAATAAACACTCACAACCATAAAATCGCGGAACAAAAAAAACATCCGCCCTTTGGGGAGCGGATGCTTTCTGTAACATTTAGTGGATTAATATATAATTAAACAACTTTTACGTTTACTGCGTTTAAGCCTTTTCTACCGTTTTCTACTTCGAACTCAACTTTATCGTTTTCACGAATTTCGTCGATTAGACCTGTTGAATGAACAAATACGTCGGCACCACCACCATCAGGTGTGATAAATCCAAAACCTTTTGTCTCATTGAAAAATTTTACTGTTCCTTCTTTTTGCATTATTTTATTTATTAAAGTGCAAAAGTATGCATAATAATCCACATAAGTGCAAACGTGCTGTAAATGCTGGTTATGCCGGTGCTATAAATGGTTTATTTATGCTACAACAGCAAGGTGGCGGCCATGAAGGGTATTCTCAGAATCTTTAACAATCCCGCGGATCTTCTCGTCTAATTCGTTAACGGTAAGCTCCATCATCTCAAAATAGTTAAAGTACACGTTCTCCATTTTTATGAGGTCCATGATACCTAACAGCGATGCAACCGGCCTTCGCAACTCGTGCGACTGGATAATAGCAATACGGTTAAGCGCCTCGTTTTGTACGTTTATGTAAGCTTCCTGCTTTTTATGATGTGTAACATCGGTAGAGTTTAACGCCACACCTATAACTTCGCCTGCTTTGTTCCTAACGGGTATAAATGTGGTATTCATCCAGCAGGAATATGGGGTACCGGCCATAATATGCCACTCTCGTTTTACAGATTTACCACCAAGCGCAGCTTTGCAATATTTTTTTAATTGGATTAATGTTTTAGGGTCCGAATAGTCTAACAAACTATCTCCATTAACAAGTACGTGGGCAAAAATGGTGTGGATAAATGATGATGCCGACTTGTTAAAGGCCAGTACCGAAAAGTTTTTATCAATAAGTATATGGCTATCTTTACTACTGTCAAAAATAGCTTTTAGTTTAAATTCAGAGTCAATTATGGTTTCAGCTTGTTGCTGCTCACGTTCGCGTTGCTGGGCCATTATTTTAAGGCTCCAGTTAAGTTCCATTAGGTTTACCACCTGTTTGCTCATTATTTGAAGAGCTTTTTGCTGATGCTCAGTAAGATCACGCGGCTCCACATCCACCACACATAAACTCCCAATGGCATAACCATCTTTGGTGATCAATGGCGAGCCTGCATAAAAGCGCACATTGGGTTCGCCCACTACAAGGGGGTTTTGGTTGTGGCGATCGTCCTTTTGCAAGTCGTATATAATATTGATACCTTCCTGCTCAATGGTATTATTACAAAACGAAACACTTCGGGGGGTGTCGGTAACATCAGTACCTGTGGCTGCTTTAAACCACTGTACTTCTTTATCAAGCACAGTAACCAGGGCAACCGGGGTGTTACATATTTCTGATACAAGGGCAACAATATCGTTGAGGTCTTTCGTGATACCGTCGTCGAGGTTTTTAAACCTGTCTACCGCGGTAAGGCGTTGTTGCTCGGTGTAATTCATTGTGACTAATAAATATTATTCCAAGTTATTTTAATATAACTATAAGGTTTTTCTTAATACGTTATAACATGCACTTTGGTTCAGGTTTTGGTGCGAGTTGTAAGATTTTTTTTGCGCATTTATTTAAAATACGGGAAAACTAACTGTAGAGTTCACAATTTACTTCAAAAAGTTTTAGGATAAAAAAAGCCCCGTAAGCGTTAACCTGCGGGGCTTTACTAAATACCTTAACATTACTTATAACCACAAAAGCAATATTAATTATTTAGCCACTTTGTATATAAGACAACCACCTTATAATTAATCAAAAGAAGCTATTTAATTAATATACGCTTAATATCTACAGTTGGTTTGCTGTGTGTTTAAACCTATTCGGAGTAAACGGACTGCACATGATCGCGGAGGTTATAGTTAGACGCCATCACTTCGCCATAAGCCCCCGCTGTACGGATAGCGATGAGGTCGCCACGGTACGATTGCGGCAGGTCAACATCTTTTCTGAAGCAATCTGTACTCTCGCAAATAGGGCCTACTACGTCATATTTTATTAAAGGTGCCGAGTGCGGGGTGCCCGTTAAGTCCGCTCCGTCACTCTTCGCTCCTCGCTCCCTGCTCAAATTCTCAATTGCGTGGTACGCCTGGTAAAGCATTGGGCGCATCAGTTCAGTCATGCCGGCATCCAGGATCAGGAAGTTCTTCTTCTGGCCGTTTTTTACATACAGCACCCTTGATATCAGCGAAGCCGATTGTGCAACCATTGCCCGGCCTAATTCAAAATGCACCTCCTGCCCAGGTTTTACACGCAGAAACTTGCTGAATACTTTGAAATATGCTTCAAAATCGGCAATGCCATTGGTGTCGGGGTTATAGTAATCTACACCCAGGCCACCACCGGTGTTTAAGATCTTTATCGCGAAGCCATGGTCTTCAAACCAATCCTGGATCTCGTTGATACGGGTACACAGGTTGCGGTAAACCTCCATATCGGTAATTTGCGACCCGATGTGGAAGTGGATGCCTAAGAATTTAAGATGGGCGCATTTACGCAGCATCTCGGCTACGTCATTTAGCTGCCAGGTGTTAATGCCGAATTTATTTTCATCAAGCCCGGTGGTAATAAAATGATGGGTATGCGCATCAACGTTTGGATTGATCCGGATGGCGATACCAGCCACTTTGCCCTTGGCAGCGGCAAGTTCGTTTATGATCTCCAGTTCTTGAACCGACTCCACATTGAAGCAAAAGATATCTGCATCAAGCGCCAGATTGATTTCTTTATCAGATTTACCAACCCCTGCAAAAACCACCTTGCCTTTATCAAAGCCATGCTTCACTGCAGATTTCACTTCGTTACCGCTTACGCAGTCGGCACCAAACCCAAAGGATTGGATCATACCCACCACTTTGGTGTTGAAGTTGGCCTTCATAGCATAATGCACATGGAAACCGTATTTTGATGATGCATCCCTGCAAGCATCAAGCGTATTTCGCAGAACATCCATATCATAATAATAGAATGGTGTTTCGGTATCGTTAAAGCGCTGTATCGTATTGTTGTTGAACATGTTTGTAAAGTCAAAATTAAAAAGTCAAAAGTCAAAATTGACTAACGTCTTAAACCACGCTATTGCGAGATACGGAGCAATCTCTTGCTACACAGAGCGGCCCCGTAAGTTGGGGATTGCTTCGTACTTCGCAATGACGCGCGGGTGTTTTTTAAGCCCTTTCTCCCGATAGATATCGGGACTAATATTAAAATAACCTGCTATGCAAACTCCTTAGCACCTCTACCTTCTCTTCTGTTTTTACCAGTACCGACATGTTATGATCGCTGCCACCGTATGATATCATCCTTACAGGAACATGCTTAATAGCTTCCAGTACGCGGGATGCGTAGCCATGTTTCTCGGCGGCAAAATCGCCAACCACACATATAATAGTATGGTTCACATCAATATCAACCGAGCCATAAGCACCAAGTTCTGCAGTGATCTCGCCCAGGTAAGTAGTATCATCAATTGTTAAGGATACCGCCACCTCAGATGTGGTGATCATATCTATAGATGTACGATAACGCTCAAACACCTCAAATACGCGGCGTAAAAAGCCATGCGCCAGCAGCATGCGGCTGCTTTGGATCTTTATAGCGGTGATGCCATCCTTAGCGGCTATCGATTTTATTTTATCCTTTTCGCTGGTGTTGGTTATCAAGGTACCGGCGGCTTGCGGGTCCATAGTGTTTAACAACCGTACCGGGATCTTATACTTTTGCGCAGGGAACACACTTTGCGGGTGCAGGATTTTGGCACCAAAGTAAGCCAGCTCGGCAGCTTCATCAAATGATAGCTGTGAAATGGGTTTGGTGTTGTTCACAATACGCGGGTCGTTGTTGTGCATCCCGTCTATATCGGTCCAGATCTGTACTTCCTCGCTGCGGATGCCCGCACCAATTAATGATGCCGTATAATCGCTGCCGCCACGGCGCAGGTTATCTATCTCGCCAAAGGCATTGCGACAAATAAAACCCTGTGTGATGAACAGGTTTACATCCGGGTGCTTCTCCAGCAATGGTGTAAGCTCTTCAGTAATATGGTCTACAATAGGCTCGTTATCTTCATCGGTCTTCATAAAATCCAATGCGGGCAACAAAACCGATGGCACACCAATCTCTTTCAGATATATATGGTATAGCGTGGTAGACAGCAATTCGCCCTGCGCTAAAATAACTTTATCTTCTATGGGCGTGAAAAGGTCGTTAGCAAAGCAGCTTAGCAACCTAAAGTGATAATCAATAACCTCTTTACCTTGTTCAAATGTTTCCGGCTTCTTTAAAAGCTCCTTTATAACACTTTCGTACTTATCCTTTAGTGTAGCAATTAATTTAGCTGCCTTTTCCTTATCATTGGCAAGGTAGGCCTGGCCTATTTCTACTAAATTATTGGTAGTGCCAGACATGGCCGACAGCACCACAATTTGCCTTTCCTGCGGGTTTACAATGTCCAGCAGTTTTTTCATACGGGCGGCACTCCCAACAGATGTTCCGCCAAATTTTAAAACTTTCATTATTTGTTTCCGTTTACCATAAAACATTAATATTCTTGTATGAATATTGAGGCGCTAAAAATAGGATTTTAAACCACTTATATCTAAAATGAGCAAAATAAAATTTGGAACAGATGGCTGGAGAGCGATCATTGCAGACGACTTTACAGTTGAGAACGTAAAACGAGTGGCATATGCTACAGCATTATGGCTAAAACAAAACTTTGAGAACCCAAGTGCGCTTGTAGGTTGCGACCCGCGTTTTGCGGGGCCGATGTTTGCCGATGTAACCACCACGGTGCTTGCATCACAAGGCATTAAGGTTTTCCGTGCCGAAAATACTTTCATTTCTACGCCGATGATATCCTTGGGTACTGTACGTTTAAAAACATCAGCAGGTATCATCATTACGGCCAGCCACAACCCGCCGGCTTATAACGGATATAAGATTAAAGCATTTTACGGTGGCCCGGCTACGCCAGATGATATCGAAAAGGTAGAATCGCAGATCCCGGATACCATCAGCCTCGAGCTAAAATCTGTTACCGATTACGTTACCGAGGGTTTGGTAGAATACGTAGACCTGGAGGATATGTATGTAGAGCATGCCGAAGCTAACTTTGATATCCCCGCCATCCGCGATAGTGGTTTGCAATGGGCTTATGATGCCATGTACGGTGCAGGCCAAAACGTTATGCGCCGCCTGTTCCCGGATATTACTTTTTTGCATGCAGATTATAATCCAAGTTTTGATGGCCAGGCACCAGAGCCTATACAGCGTAACCTGCAGGAGTTTGAGCAATTGATCAAACTATCTGAAGGCGAAATTGCTTCTGGTTTGGTTACCGATGGTGATGCCGACCGGATAGGTTTATATGATGGCGATGGAACTTTTGTGGATTCGCACCACATTCTTTTACTGCTGATACATTATATGTATAAAGTAAAAGGTGAAACCGGCGAGGTATATTCTACCTTCTCGTGTACCAGCAAAATTCAAAAGCTTTGTGATGCTTACGGCTTAAATAACACGGTTACTAAAATTGGCTTCAAATATATTTGCGACCTGATCGTGAACAGCGGCAAACCATTTATGGTGGGTGGTGAAGAATCCGGTGGCATCGCTGTGAACGGCCACATCCCCGAGCGCGACGGTGTTTGGATAGGGTTGATGATATGGGAGTTTATGGCAAAAAGCGGCCGCAGCTTAAAGGACCTTGTACAGGAAATTTATGATGTAGTAGGGAAATTTGCTGTAGAACGTTACGACCTGCACGTTACCGAAGAGAAGAAACAACAGATCATTAGCAATTGCAAAAGTGGTTTCAGCGCGTTTGGCGACCTAAAAGTTACTAGCACCGAAGACCTGGATGGTTTCAAATTCTTCTTCGAAGACGAAACCTGGGTGATGATCCGCCCGTCGGGTACAGAGCCTGTGCTTCGCGTTTACGCTGAGGCCCCAACCACTGCGGAATCTTTCAAGATCCTTGATACGGTTAAGGCTGACTTGTTAAAATAAACGGGGATTAACCCGATTTAATAGATCAATGAATTTATAAAAGGCTTGCTTCGGCAGGCCTTTTTTGTGGCCTCTCCCGGCCCTCTCCTTCGGAGAGGGAGTAGAAAAATCTATCTCACGCGTCATTACAATGACGTTTCTATTGAAACGGAAAATAATTCCTAATTTCCCGGTGATATATTACCCAATCCGAGCACTTATAATTAAACGTAGTTATCATGGTAAAAACGGTTAAAAGGGAACAATTGCTGATGGAGCTTTACAAAAGCGCCTTCCCCGCGGTTGCTAAATATGTGGCACGGCTGGGTGGATCGCTTGATGATGCCAAAGATGTTTTCCAGGATGCGCTGGTTATTTATTATGAGAAAGCAGTAACCGGCAACATGGTTGCTACAGATAGTAAAGCTTATTTGCTTGGTATCGCCAAACACCTTTGGTTTAAAAAATTCAGGGATAATAATAGTACCCAACCCTTACAGCACGACCTACTGAACATTGCTGATGAAGCTGATGAACACATCTCAACAAATAAAGTGATGCACTACCTGGAAACCGCGGGCAAACGCTGTATGGATTTACTTAGCGCCTTTTATTACCGTAAGTTGCCCATGAAAGATATTGCCGGGCAGTTTGGATACGCCGGCGAACGGTCTGTAACCGTGCAGAAATACAAATGCCTCGAAAAAGTACGCGACACCGTTAAACAACAATCATTAAGCTATGCGGACTTCATTGAATAACCTAAAACTGGTAGACAACCATTTGCTTGGCCTTGCTACCCCGCAGGATAATTTACTATTACAAGCAAAAGTAATATTGGACCCCGCTTTAACCGACGATATCTATTGGCACAAACAAACGCTAAGCCTTGTGCATCAATACAGCCGCAAGCAGTTACTCGCCGAAATAGAAAATGTACACAACCAACTTTTTACACGGCCGGAGCATTTGAGTTTCCGGCAAAGCATATTGCGCTTTTTTAAACGCTAACCCTTAAATTTCTTAGAAAGATGAACAACAACGAGTTTCGCAAATACGCGGTGAGGCATCGCCATGTCCAAAGTTTACACGTGGATAGGTTTATTGCACAAGTAAATAATAGCTGCATTACAAGTCAAACACCCGCCATTATGGAAGAGCGCCAAATGAACATCACCCAAATGGACGTGTTCTCGCGGCTGATGATGGATAGAATAATTTTCCTGGGCTCGGCGGTTGACGATCATGTGGCCAATATCATCCAGGCGCAGTTGCTGTTTTTGCAGTCAACTGATGCAAAGCACGATATCCAGATCTATATCAATTCGCCGGGCGGCTCGGTGTATGCCGGTTTGGGTATTTACGATACTATACAATTCATCTCGCCGGATGTGGCAACAATTTGCACCGGAATGGCGGCGTCTATGGCGCAGGTATTGCTTTGCGCAGGCGCTAAAGGCAAACGCGCTGCCCTGCCCCACTCGCGTATTATGATGCACCAGCCGTCGGGCGGTGCGCAGGGTATGGCATCAGACATTGAAATTGCGGCCCTGCAAATTGCCAAGATGAAACAGGAACTCGCTCAGATCACCTCCAAACACACCGGGCAAGATTACGAAACCGTTTACCGCCTATCTGACCGCGACCACTGGATGATAGCCGCCGAAGCGCAGGAATTTGGAATGATAGATGAGATTTTGACTGCGAGGGAGAATGGTTAATACTTTGGTCGAAAAAAGTTTGTCATGCTGAGCGACAGTGAAGCATCTATTCGCCGACATGAATAGTTTACGAATAGGTCTTTCACTACGTTCAGGATGACAACATAGGCACATATCCCCATGCCAATTTCCCTGAATATCTTAACAATTGCCCTTACTTTATCTTACTGATATAATCGCTTACTTTGGGTTTAACATCAAGCGTTCATCCCATGAAGAAATTACTGACGTCAGCGTTCCTGATTAGCTGCATCATCTTTAAAGTATCGGCACAAAACATCGAGGTGTCTAACACCAAGGCCAATTATACCGCCCTGCAGCAAAAGTTTGTGGACCTTAAGTTCGGGATGTTTATTCACTTTAACATCCCTACCTATATGGATGCCGACTGGCCTGATCCGGAAACACCCGCATCTGCCTTTAACCCTAAAAAACTCAATGCCGACCAGTGGGCGAAAGCCGCCAAAAGCGCAAACATGACTTACGGCTGCTTAACCACTAAACATCATAGCGGTTTCTGTATCTGGGACACCAAAACCACCGACTACAACGTGATGAATAGTCCGCTGAAACGCGATGTAGTTAAAGAATATGTAGACGCGTTCCGCAAGAATGACCTTAAAGTAATGCTTTATTACAGCATCCTGGATACGCACCACAAACTTCGCCCGCATAACATCACGCAAAAACATTTCGAGATGGTGAAGGCCCAGCTAACTGAGCTGCTTACCAAATACGGCAAGATAGAAGCTATCATTATTGATGGATGGGATGCGCCATGGTCGCGAATAAGTTATGATGATATCAATTTTGAGGACATTTACCACCTGGTAAAATCTATCCAGCCGGATTGTGTGCTGATGGACCTTAACGGTGCTAAATATCCTGCCGAAGGCCTTTTTTACAGCGACATTAAAACCTACGAAATGGGTGCCGGTCAGCGCATTTCAAAAGAGAATAACATTATGCCATCGCTGGCCTGTTTGCCTTTGCAGCAAAGCTGGTTCTGGAAAACCAGTTTTCCCACTACCCCTGTTAAGGATGCCGCCAAAATGGTTACCGAGTTAACAACCCTTAACCAAGCCGATTGTAATTTCATCCTTAACGTTGCGCCAAACCGCGATGGTTTATTTGATGAGAATGCTTTGGTGGCACTTAAAGAGATTGGTAAACTTTGGAAAAACGATGGCCCTGCACCAAAACTTGCAGCTACCGGCGCACCGATCATTTCAAGCAACATCGCCAAAAACATACCGTCAAACGCCAGTTGGAGCGACGACTCGGAAATAATGGACTTTGCCAACGATGATGACTTTACCACCTCGTGGGTATCCAGCAAAACTGTTGAAAAACCATGGTACGAAGTTGACTTTGGCCACGATACAGCGTTTAACACTATAGCGCTAACAGAGGCAAAACCAAACATTACCGCTTACCATTTAGAGTACCTGCAAAACGGCGTGTGGAAACCGATATTGGAAGGCAATACCGGCTCCCGCGTAAAGATCCACCGCTTTAACCGCGTTTGGGGAACCAAGATTCGTGTTACTGTCGATAAAGCTCAAAGCCAGGTTTCAATAGCCGAGTTTGGGGTTTATAATGAGAGAAGGTAAATAAGTTAAGACGCGTCCTATTATCTGTTTTTTTACTTTCGCGGGTTTAACAACAAAAGCCTACTCAATTCTTGCGCACGAGGCCATCATTGATGCATCGTGGAAACCCGTGCTGATACCCTTGCTTAAAGAAAAATATCCCGGCATAACCAACACACAGATCCTGACGGCCCATTCTTATGAGCTTGAGCGCTCACAACTTCTTTCATTAAGCGTAGACGTTTGAACTTTCGAGTATTAAAGCCAGTCGAAAAACTTGTATTGTTGCAATTCACCTTCTACAACTACAGTAGCGGCATAACCCGCATATAATTTAAAGCTTACAAGTTGCCAGTTTCTGTCAGCGCCATTTAGTAATGCACCCATCAGGTGTATTCCGTCGAGTGCCGGGGTGATGGGCAAATGATCGCCGAGGCCTTGGGCCGTTGCTTTTAGGATCGCCTCCTTACGTGTCCAAAGGGTGAAAAACCTTTCGGGCGAATTATGAATATATTCGGCTTCTTGTTTACTAAAATTATCTTCTAAAATATCATGGAACGGAAAAGCCTTGTCAATAAACTCCAGATCGGCACCAACTTGCGCTATTGCAACGGCAAGCACTATCCAATCGCCCGAGTGAGAAAGATTATAATGGACGATCTGTCCGCTTTCCCCAACCAAATGTGGCTTCTTGTTATCGCCTAAAACAAAGAGCAAATCGGCTGGCAATTGGTTTAGGTATCTTCCTAAAATGATCCGTTGTGCACCACGGCTTACAATAAACCTATAATTATCTTTTTGCTGCCTGTATTTGCCGGCGCGCAATGTTTCATCAGCGGTAAGCAAAGCTTCAAATTGCTCTAAACGTTTTATGTTTTGGCTGATGTTGACGCGCCAGATGTATACCTCGCCATCATTAATAAAAAGCGAACCCTCCGCGGCGTTTTGCCACGATACATCATTTAAATACCGGTTTGTGATAGTGCCCAAAACTCTTATTTAGTAGTTGATCTTATCCAGGCAAGCCTGCAAGATCCGGGCAAATTCCTTATCGTTAGGCTCTTTAAATATGGTGTTATGTTCGCCTGGTACATTATGGATGTTAACGCCTTTTAGCGCATAAGGTTTCCAACCCATGTAAACATAATCGTCAAGGTAAAACGAGCGCGTTTCCGCACGGAACAGCTCTATAGCGATATCATAAGGCATTATTTTATAGTGCTTTTGCGCCTCATTATTCATCTCATCTATCTTGTTCGAATAGCCAAAAAAGCCGGTTTGCTTTTGCTGGGTGCCAAATTTAAGCTTCCATAAAAGCCTTACCGCGCCGCGTTCAATGGCCTTGGCGCGGGTGGTTATGGTTTTCAAAAAGCCATCCTTAAACAACAGGGCATGCCATATTTTACGGCCAAAATACATACCACGTTTAATATTTTTCACCAGCCAGGGGTCGTAATGCGGGGTACGATAAGCATAGGTGTCAAACATGCCCAACATCCGTACCTCTTTGTTTAGCGCCTCAAACTGGCGCGCCATTTCGTAAGCGATAATTCCACCAAACGAGTAACCCGCCAAAGCATAAGGCCCGGTAGGGTTTTGCGCCATGATGGACGATACATAATGCGCTGCAATGTCTTCCATTTTGCTTAGCGGCTCGTCCACCCCGTTTAACCCTTTAGCCTGCAAGCCAAAAACCGGCTGGCCGGCATCCATGTGTTTGGCAAGTGTATTGAACAATAATACATTTAAACCTGCACCATGCACAATATAAATAGGGATCTTATTCCCCTTTGGTTTGATTGGAACCAAAGAATCCCAAATGATGGATTTACCATCCATCTCCAGCATCAGCGAAAGTTTCTCTACCGTGGAATTCTCGAACAGAATAGCCAGCGGCAGGCGTTTACCCGTCTCCTTCTCTATCCTTGTCATTACCCGCACGGCTATCAGCGAGTGGCCGCCAAGCTCAAAAAAGTTATCATGGATGCCTACCTGCTCAATGCCTAAAAGGTCCGTCCAGATATCGGCCACCAGTTGCTCAACATCAGTGCGCGGGGCAACGTAAGTTACGGTTTCTGCTGTCGCGATGTCCCGGGCAGCCAGCGCCTTTTTATCAACCTTGCCGTTAGGGGTCATCGGCATGGCGTCTATCACTACAAAATTATCGGGTACCATATAATCGGGTACCGAATTGCGCAGATTGCCGCGCCATTGCCGGGTCATTTCGCCCTGATCATCAATCAGTGTCACATCATCTTTCAGGATGATATAGGCCACTAATTTACCCACGCCGTTGTTATCAGCACGGGCTATAACCACAGCTTGCTTTATGTTATCTTCTTTAGCCAGGTTAAATTCTATCTCGCCCGTTTCAATCCTGTAACCGCGAATTTTCACTTGCGCATCAATTCGCGAAAGGTACATCAGGTTACCATTTGGGGTAAAAGTCCCCAGGTCGCCAGTGCGGTACATTTTCGCCTCTGGTTCGTCCGAAAAGGGATTTGAAACGAACTTCTCAGCCGTCAATTCGGGTTGATTTAGGTAGCCATGCGCTATCCCCTCTCCAGCAATAAAAATTTCGCCGGCGGCGCCTGCTATCAACGGGTTTTGGTATTTATCTAAAATGTAGATCTGCGTATTATCGATAGGTTTACCAATACTGACAAACCCGTCATCCGCGGTAATTTCTTTTAGTGTCGACCAAACGGTAGTTTCCGTTGGGCCGTAAACATTCCACAATGACGTTGCTTTGCCCAGTATGCGTTGGGCAAGGTCCATCGGTAAAGCTTCGCCACCACAAATTACTTTTACCTTTTCTTTATCCCAACCTGCTTCCAGCATAATACGCCAGGTATATGGCGTAGCCTGCATCACAGTAATTTTTTCTTTTTTGATGATGTCTAACAAGGCAACACCATCTTTGGCGGTGGCAGCATTGGCCAGTACAATTTGCGCGCCTGTTATAAGCGGTAGCCAAAGCTCCAGCCCGGCAATATCAAAGCTGATGGTGGTTACAGCCAGCAGTTTATCGGCTGCGGTAAGGCCCGGCTGCTTTTGCATGCTGTATAAAAAGTTAACCACGTTGTGATGCTTTATCTGCACCCCTTTCGGTTGCCCGGTTGAGCCGGATGTATAGAGGATGTAGATGAGGTCTTCGCCTTTTACCTCTACAGCCGGGTCGGTTGTTGGGTAGTTACTTAAGCCCGCCCAGATGTCATCGAGGATGATTTCTTTCGTGTTAGAGATGTATTGCCCTTTGTAGGTTGCCGACGTAAGCAATACTACCGGGGCAGAATCCTCCAGCATATAATTGATGCGGTTGATTGGGAATATCGGATCGAGCGGGATGTAGGTTGCACCGGCCTTGATGATAGCCAGTAAGGCGACCACCAACTCCGCCGACCTATCTAACGATATGGCAACTTTATCGTTCGGCTTAACGCCATTTTCTATCAGCACAGCCGCAAGTTGATTAGCTTGCCGGTTAAGCTGCGTATAAGTAAGTTCCTTATTATTAAATTTCAGGGCGATGCTGTCCGGGTATTGCGACGCTGTTTCGCTAATGATCTGGTGTAGTGGTTTCTCCTTCGGATAATCAATTTTGGTATCGTTCCATTTGTTTAGCTGCTCCTGAATCTCGGCAGCATTCATCATTTCCAGGTTACCTATTGGGGTATCCGGTGTTTTTACGATCTCGCGCAGCAAATGCTCCAGTTCATCCATAAACCGGGTAATGGTAGCCGGCTCGAATAACCGCGAATTGTACGACCACTCGAACGTTAGCGTGCCTTTATGATCCGTAATATTTAGGAAGATCTCGAAGGTTTCGTACTCCCGTGGGTTGTTGATGTAACGGTGCTTCAGGTTATGGAAAGCGATACCGTCATCCATCCCGATATCGATATTGAACACTACCGGCACCAGCGGCAAACGTGTGGCATCCCTGGGGATATTTAACTTTTTAAGCAAGCTGCCAAAGGTGTACTGCTGATGGTCGTAAGCATCCAGTATCAGCCCGGTGCGCGTTTTAAGATACTTTACAAAAGATTGTTCGCCTTTTGGGAAACTCCGTAACGGCAGCAGATTTACACAATGCCCAACCAGGCCATAGTTACCTGTGGCCGACTGCCCCGCTGCAGGTAGCCCGATAATGATCTCTTCCTGCCCGGTTATCCGGTGCAAAAACACCTCGAACGATGCAAGTATAGTAGTTACAAAGCTACTGCCTGCTTTGCGTGCAAGCAATTTAAGGTCGTTTACTAATTCGGCGTCGAGGCTGTAGTCGGCGCGGTTGCTTTTATAGGTACGTGGCGATGGTCTTTGGTCGTCTGTAGGCACATCCAGCAAATGGTTGCTGCCTTTAAACTGATCCACCCAATACTGCTCTGTTTCTTTATATTCCGCACCGTGCGATGCTACAATTTCCGTTATCGCGTATTCGCTAAATTGTGGAGCGGGCGGTAATGCAGGTTGTTGATTTTGGGCAAAGGCCGAGTAAATTTTGCTCAAATCCTGCATGATGATACCCACCGACCAGCCATCGCAAACAATATGATGTATCAGCATGATCACCATGTGCTCGTCGTAATTTAGCTTTAAGATAGCCACTTTAAACAGCGGGCCGTTCACCAGATCGAGCGGGGTTATGGCCAGCTGGCGATTGTAATTTTTGATAAAAAGCTTATTTTGCTCATCATCCCTCCCCAACAGATCGTGATAGTCAACGCTTATTTCGGGGTTGTTGTAAACAATAATATTGGTGCCATCGGCACTAAAAACAGTGCGTAAAGCCTCATGCCTATCAGACAAAGCCTGCAAGGCTTTTGTCATGGCATCCTTATCGAAATTGCCTGTTAACAAGATAGATGCGGAGTCGTTATAGGCACAATTTGCATCATTCCCCCCTATTAAGCACGATGTCCAGATCTCAATCTGCGGCTCGGTGGCAGGGGCAACCAATAGTATCTCGGGCCCTGCGAATGGGTCAAACTCGTCAGCGGTAATCTCAGGAATATAGGTAAGAGTTTGGTCCAAATTACTTGCCGTTTATATCTAACTGTAAATATTTGCCCGGGTTATTTTCGTCCTGTACAAACCATGCAGGGTTGCCATCTTTATCGCGGCCAAGCTTAGCTCCTGGTACAGGAGGGGCACTGGCATTGGTAATAGATGGCGTGGGCGGGATAGCTAAAGGTGCAACCGCCGTGCCAATGTGCGCTTTAAAAAATCCCGCCTCTATCATATCGGCTATGCTTGCATCAAATGCGGCGATCATCATGTCGATATCATCGTTGGTATGCGCATCCGTCATAAAGCAAGGGAAACCATCTAAAATATGGATCCCTCTCCACCTCATAAGGGTGAATAACAATTCGCTGTAAGGGATATCTTGCAGGAATTTTAAGCGCCATAATGAACTATAGCCAACCACGGTTAGCGGCAAATTCTTTTTGGTACAAGTAGCCTCGATACCGGCTTTTAAACGGGTAGCCAAACCTGCCAGTTTTTCCTGCAAGGCAGGTCCACGGTCTTTCATATATTGCAGGGATGCTTTTGTAGCAGCCAATGCAAGCGGGTGGCGCACAAACGTACCAGCAAAGTAAGTTACCCCTACTTCGGGTACGGATTCATCGCCGTATTCCCAAAAACCACCATCAAGCGCATCCATATATTCGGCTTTACCGCAGATGGCGCCTACCGGCATACCACCGCCTATAACTTTTCCGTAAGTACCCAGATCGGCCTTGATGCCAAAAATAGCCTGCGCACCACCCAGGTGGAAACGGAAGCCGCTAATCACCTCATCAAATACCAAACACACTTTTGCATCTTCGGTAATCGTTCTTAGTTTTTTAAGAAAATCGATAGGCTGATACTCTGGTCGGCGGCTTTGCACCGGCTCTACCAGTACGGCAGCGATCTCATCTCCACGCTCTTTAATAATGCGCAGGGCTTCATCGGTACCGTAATCTAATATCAGCATGTTCTGCACATTCTCGGGCAAGATTCCCGATGCGGCAGGCACCGTTTTTAATTTTTTTGTACCGCGGACAATCACCTCATCCATAATGCCATGGTACGAGCCGCTGAACGCTACGATGATCGAACGACCTGTTACCGTGCGCGCTACACGCATAGCGCCCAGTACGGCCTCAGAGCCTGTGTTACATAATGCGGCGCGGTCATGATTGGTAAACTCGCACAACATTTTACAAACCTCGCCGGCAAGTTCATGCTGTGGGCCAATCTCGTATCCAAGTTCTATCTGTGCTAAAATCGCTTCTTTTAAAATATCGGGCTGATAACCCAGCATGTTAGAACCAAACCCATTTAGGGCATCTATATATTCGTTGCCGTCAACATCCCATAGGCGACTGCCTTTTGATCTGTTGATCACTATTGGGTAAACCACTTCTTTGGTCAGCGGCCTAAAACCGCTCACCACGCGCGGATCGGCCATGTAGGCACGGTGCTGCTGGGTTTGCGCTTTACTCTTTTTGGTTTTGTCGTTATATTTTTCGGTCAGGTCGGCAAGGAAAGCCATTTGCTTATCATCAAGCTCTTGCACCTTACGTTCTATACGCGCGGTAGCGCCAAATGGTTTTTTAATTTCCACCATTTCCTCCGGCGAAATATCCGGTTCTTGTGCCAATGCTGGTGGCGTAACCGTGTCGCCTTTAAACTGGCTTGGCGGTACGCTGTTTGCGAATGGCTGCGGTGCCGTGCTACCTTGCAGGTGCGCTATCTGGCTTGCCAATAATTGCAATTGCTGGTTGATCATGCTCAGCGCAACATCGCTGCTGCCGCCGGGTGTGAATGGCATATTTGGCATTTGTACCGGGCGCGGGGCAGCGGCCTGGTTATAAACAGGCTGCGTGGCAGGAACAGGTTCAAAGGCACCGGCTGGTAGGTTCTTATCCAGAAAATCTGATAACAGGTTGATGGAATTGTATTCCTCAAACAGCTTCCTAAAAGTGACCGGCACGTTAAAAGTTTTTTTGATATTGGTAGCTATCTGCGTGAGCAATAACGAGTCGAAACCAATTTCGGGGAAGCTCAAGTCTGCGGCATCTTTTTCTATCTCGATACCCGAAGCATCTTCAAAGATCCCGTACAGTTTCTCGGCCAGCAAATTTTTTCTCATCACGTTATTCTGTATAATATTTGGGGCTGTGGTTATTTGTGGTTCGTCCGGCACAATTTCTTCCGGTTGGTAATTTACGGCTCCTGTTTGGTTATATACCGCAGGCTCTACCCAATATTTTTTATGGTCGAAAGCATACGCGGGCAGGCTTAACCTGTTACGTTCGCCGCTGTAAATTGCTTTCCAGTTTGGCTCTAAACCATTAAGCCAAAGCTGCCCAAGTGCCTTTATGAGCGATTGATATTCGAGTTGATCATTCGCCAAGTGGATACCTGCAATTGAAGCCACCGGATTATCTATAGTTTGATGGGTGGTAAGCGTAGCTAATGTACGGCCCGGCCCAACTTCTAAATACAACCGACCGCTTTCTTCTGTAAGCGTATCAACAGCATCGGCAAAGCGTACGGTTTTACGCAGGTGCAATGCCCAGTAGGCCGCGTCGGTTGCCTCGGCAGCGCTAAGCCATTTACCGGTAGCGGTAGATACGATTGGTTTAACAGGCGCGTTCAGTTGAGCGGTTTTTACGATCTGCTCAAACGGCGCCACAATATCATCCATCATGGCCGAGTGGAATGCGTGGCTTGTTTGCAACAACCTGCCGGGGATGCCTTTCTCTTCCAGTACTTTTGCAAAGGCGGCAATGGCATCCTTCTCCCCTGCTACAACAGAAAGCTTGTTGCTGTTAACAACGGCAATGGAAAGATCAGTAGGTAGTATTTTTTCTAATTCAGCAGCATTGGTACGTACCGATAGCATATCGCCCCCCGCAACTCCGCTTACCAAACGCGCGCGTTCGGTGATCAATTTCAAGGCATCGGCAAGGCTAAATACGCCTGCAAAATGCGCGGCAACAAACTCGCCAATGCTGTGCCCAACAAATACCGATGGTTCTACACCCCAATTCATCAGCAGCTTAGCCATGGCGTAGGAGGTAATGAAAATAGCAGGTTGGGTATAATAGGTATTCGTTAATTTCTCTGTCGCTTCCGCGGATGCCTCGGTATAGATAATATCCAACAGGTTTTCGTGGCCTGTACCGTTCAGTAAGGCGATGCACTCATCTACCGCTGTTTTAAAAACAAGTTCCTGCGTGTAAAGTTCGCGGCCCATGTTCAGGTACTGCGCTCCCTGGCCGGGGAACATGAATACCACCTCGCTTGCCTTTTCTTTTAACGTTTTGGAATTGGATAGGTCGCGTTTAAATTTCGTTAGTTTTTCCAGCAGGTCAGCCCTGTCGGTAGCTAAAATAAAGTTGCGTTCCTTGAAATCGGCACGGGTGGTTTGCAGGGTGTAGGCAATATCGGCTACACTGATATCCGGGTTTGCTTGCAGGTAATAATACAGCCTATCCGCCCATTTTGATGCGCTTGTCGCCGTTTTTGCCGACCAGCTTATTAAGCTTACCGGTTTGATTGCGCCTGTTGGTTTTCCGGCTTTTAGGTATTCTTCTAAAACGGTGTGCACGTTGGTACCACCCACACCAAACGAGCTTACTCCTGCCCTGCGTTTACCTTCGCTTTGCCAATCGGTAAGTTGGGTGTTCACAAAAAACGGACTGTCCTCGAAGTCAATATTCGGGTTGGCTTTTTTAAAGTGCAGCGTAGCAGGGATCTGTTTATGGTATAGTGCCAGCGTAGTTTTTATAAAACCCGCCACACCCGCCGCGGCCACCAAATGGCCCATATTGCTTTTTATCGAGCCGAGGGCGCAATATTGTTTTTTATCCTGTTTGCCAAAGGCCAGGTTAAGGCCTTCAATTTCTATCGGGTCGCCTAATGCAGTGGCGGTGCCATGGCCTTCGATGTACGATATGGTTGCCGGGTCAACACCTGCATCGGCGATTGCCATCGCTATGGCACCCGCCTGCCCTGCGGCACTTGGGGCGGTAAAGCTACCCTTGCCGCCGCCGTCGTTGTTTAGGCCTACGCCTTTTAATACGGCATAAATGGTATCACCATCGCGCTCGGCTTCATCCAGGCCTTTTAAAACCACTACCCCTGCGCCATCGCTAAACACGGTACCATCGGCATCCGCATCAAAAGATCGGCAATGCCCGTCGGCACTTAGCATAGTGCCCTGCTGGTACAAATGCCCGCTTTTTACAGGCGAGTTGATGGACGCACCACCCGCAAGTGCCACGCTGCATTGCCCGTTACGGATGCTATCTGCAGCCTGTGCAATTGCCAGCAACGATGTAGAACATGCCGAATGCACACTTACTGCCGGGCCTGTTAAGTTTAGCTCGTAAGCGGTGCGGGTAGCTATATAATCCTTTTCGTTAACGGTAGCCACCATAAAGCGGCCAACGTTCTCAATTTTATCGGTATTTGATATTACGTTATTGGTGTAATAGGTATTGTTGCCCACACCCGCAAAAACCCCAACCGGACCATCGTACTTACCGGGCAGGTGGCCGCTGGTTTCTAAAGCCTCCCAAGCCAGTTCAAGAAACGCACGGTGCTGCGGGTCCATCAGTTCGGCAACCTTTGGGCTTATGCCGAAAAAGGCAGCATCAAAGCCTTCGCAATTTTCTACTATTCCGCGGGCTTTTACATAGTTTGGCGCTGTTTTTATTTCATAAGGCACACTCGGGTCTATCTCCTCATCAGTAAAAAATGACGTGGTTTCGCGGCCTTCGCTAAGCACCTGCCAAAGTTCGGCAATGGTATTGGCCCCCGGGAAACGGGCGGCCATGCCAATAATAGCAATATCATTGTTCTGACTGTCCTTTTTAGGTTTAGCAGCAATTTTAGTTAGGTTTTTATTTCCCTCCAGGTAGGCAGCTATGCCATTTACGGTTGGGTATTGGTATAGTTTAGTAATTGGCAGCCTGTAGTTATGCAGCTTTTTTAAGCCGGCAACCGTTTTAAGCGCCAGTATGGAGTTGCCACCCAGTTCAAAAAAGTTATCGTAAGCGCCTACTTTGTCCATCTGCAAAAGTTCGGCCCATAACACGGCGATGTGCTTTTCAGCGATGGTAACAGGGGATCTGTACAATACCGACAGTTCGGGCCTTTGCGTATCTGGCGTTGGCAGGGCGTTACGGTCAACTTTGCCGCTGGTTGTTTTAGCAAAGCAATCCACCCAAACAAATGCCGACGGCATCATATAGTCTGGTAGTTTTTTTTCGATGACATCGCGCAGGTAGGCAATATCTTTTTTTATGCCCGATGAGACCAGGTAGGCCGCCAAACGTTTCTGCCCCGGCACATCCTCACGGGCCACCACAACAGATTGCTGGACGCCTTCCAGTTGGTTCAGCAAAACTTCTATTTCGCCAACTTCCACCCTGTTACCACGAATTTTCACTTGTGTATCGCGGCGGCCAAGGTATTCTATATTGCCATCGGGCAGGTAGCGGCCAAGGTCGCCACTGCGGTAGATGCGGGTGGGGTTTCCACTGGCGTCTGTCCAGTTGACGAATTTCTCGTCGGTAAGGTCGGGGCGGTTCAGGTAGCCGTAAGCTAAGTTGATACCGCTGATGCAAAGTTCGCCTTGTTCACCATGGGCGACCTGTTTCATGTCCTCATCCAGCATATGGATGGTTACATTATCCATTGCTTTGCCAATAGTTGGCAACAGCGGCCAGTTTTGGGCGGGGCCTTCCATTTTAAGGGCTGTGCTGCATACGCTGGCTTCGGTTGGGCCATACATATTGTAAAACACACAACCCGGCAACGCCTCAAAAAATCGTAAAACCTGCGGCGTTATCTTCAATTGCTCGCCCGCACTGATCACTTCCTGTAAGGATTGCGGGAAATACTGCTCGGCATCGGCAGCTTCGGTAAAATATTGCAGGGCAACAAAGGGCACATTGATACGGTTTACCTTTTGCGCGTCTACGTAGTTTAAAAGCTTTAAAGGGTCTATTCGGGTGTCGTCGTCAACCAAAACCAAGGTGCCGCCAATACAAAGTGTGCAGAATATCTCCATTACCGATGCATCAAATATCAGCGGAGAAAACTGAAGCGTTTTATGCCCTACACTTAAATAAGGCGAGATACGGTTATGCCAGTTAATAAGGTTTACGACCCCCTCGTGCCCAACGCAAACCCCTTTTGGTTTACCTGTGGAGCCGGATGTATAGATGATATAGGCAACCTTTGTTTTAGCCCAATCATCTGTATTTGCTGATGGATTAATTGTTTTATCTGACGTAATTACATTTTTAACAATAGCTGCAAAAACAGCCTCATCTTTAGTAACAGTAAGTATGGTGTCCATGCCGCAATCGATCACAATATCCTGCAGGCGTTCGGTTGGGAAAGTTGGGTCTAAGGGCAAATAAGCCTTACCTGTTTTAAGGATGGCAAAAAGGCTTACAATGGTATCTATTGACCTGGTAGAACTTACACCAATAACGAGCGAGGTAGGAGAAGTAGCAACAATAACTTTAGCAAGCTCATTTGCTTTAGCGTCCAGTTCGGCATAAGTAATTTTATCAGCACCAAATTGCACCGCTATAACCTGCGGGTTCTGCTGCACCTGTTCCTCAAACAAATGATGAATAAACACATCAGTCGCGGAAATATCATTATAATTATTATCAGTAAGAATATCCATTAAGCTAAATAAGTAGGTCAATCTGTACCGATAACCTGGTTCTGCTTTTTATGCCGGGTTTAACCGGGTTTAAGTTATAAATTTTATCCTTTAGGACGTAATCGTTGGCGAAGAAATCCACTGAACGCTAATACACACATTATCGTTCCTTTTAAGTTTGCCCAGTCCAACGTTATTTTATTGCCTTTTACGGCGATGGTATGTTTTGGGTTTGGATAATTGCCACCCATTTGATGAGGGTAAGCGTATCGCTAAAAATTTTTCGACGACACTACATGGTTTTGGCTTTGCCAAGGTTAGCTATAATTACCTCTACATTAAATGTTTGTGCCGATGCTTTGCAGAAGAAGGCAGCCGAATTAACAAACAGCGTGAATAGTTTTTCAGGCATTAAGATATATGAATAATTGCAATGCACGAACGGGGGTTTTGATGATTGTATAACAACAGTTGCCTAATTAGATGTTCTAATTCAACTCATTCAAAGTCCCCGCCCGCTCGTTATGCCAAAATAGCCGGTAGCAGCCTGCTACTTTTATTTATCACAAAACATCAAACCAAAATGAAAACAAAATTTACCACCGTGCTATGCCTGCTGATAGCGGCTATTGCAACAACAACACAATCATGCAAAAAGGATGGCGCAGGGCCCGGCGGCGCTATTGAAAACTCCCTGGTTAAAGATATGGTAATCACCTATACAAACAGCCTGGATAATGCCCACTTCGATTACGACGACCAACAACGCGACAAAAGCTGGGCATACTCCGAGCTTAAAATAGAAAAATCGTTCGGCGGGCCGCAGTACACATCCAGCATGCAGATAGATGCCCAGGGGCGCGTAACGCAGGTAGACACCAAAGGCCTTAACGGGGTGGGAAACGACTACCGCTTATTGTATTCTTATGATGACCAGGGCCGTGTTAAATCTATTCTGACTAAATCAAAATTCACCACTACTAACTATCGAGACGAAAGCCAAACCGATTTTATTTATGATGCGGACAATAACCTGAGCAAAATAAAACGCGGGTACATGCAATACAATTACTACACAGTTACCGCTTTTAGCGATTTTAAGGCTGAGTTTAAAAACTCGTTAAGCACCAAAAATTTCGGCTTTAACCAGTTTGGCACAGCATCTTACCCTTCGTTTTTTATGGATGCAGGCGGCAGCGGCCACAGCGGCGCTACCTTTTATATGTTTGGCGGTAACCTGATGCCCGGCAAATACACCACCCGCGATTACCTTAAAAGCGACGACTCGCCAAAAACGGTTGAGCAAACTCTTTACACGTACAATTATCAGAAAGATAGCAATGGGCGCATAACCCGTATCGAAGCCAATTACTTCCAGGGACAAAAGGAAACTTACGCTATCAGTTACTATTGATGAAATTTTCCCATAAAGAAAGCCCTTTTAAATATTTAGAAGGGCTTTCGCTTTACTTTAATTTCTACTTTTTAGACCTGCCCTGCTCAATAAAGGCTTTAATTTCATTTACGTCGTTTTTGCTGAAGCCGTGTACTTCTACCTTGTTACCGCTGTGGTAAAAACGGATGGTAGAATAGCCGATAAGTGGTGTATCTATCTCCACTGCCGAAATGCTGTCATAAGCGATGGTGGTGGTATCGCCGCTAAACAGTCCGGGGATTTTTATAGTGATACCGTTCTCTTCAGTCATTATCTCTGCCGGGAACATTTTATTCCCTTCCGACAGGCGCGATGCTACGTATTTCATATGTTATGGTATTTTAAGTTTTATATAATACGGTGCAATATAGGTTATTAGTATGTATAGCATAGCGCGGTACCACAAAGTAACCTTTAGGTTAGCCTAACTATACTTAAAGCTGACACACTTTATTTTATTTTTAGCTTATTTGCACTTATGGAAATTGGCATCAGCACATTTGGAGAAGTTAACCCCGCAGGCGCTGTAGGTAACGACCGCGCGGCTTATGAGCGGGTACAGCAATTGTTGGACGAAGTAAAACTGGCCGATGAGGTTGGCTTGGATATTTTTGCCTTCGGCGAGCACCACCGGCCCGATTTTGTGATTTCATCGCCCGAAATTTTTATCGCAGCAGCAGGCGCAATCACCAAAAATATCCGCCTATCCAGCTCGGTAACGGTTTTAAGTTCTGCCGACCCTGTGCGCACATTCCAAAACTTTGCCACTGCCGACCTTATATCCGGCGGCCGGGCCGAGATGATAGCGGGCCGTGGCTCGTTCATCGAATCGTTCCCGCTGTTTGGTTATAACCTTGACGATTACGACGAACTGTTTGAAGAAAAGCTTGACCTGCTGATGCAGATAAACAAAACCGTAAACCTTACCTGGAAGGGCAAGTTCCGTGCGCCTATAAATAACCAGGGCATTTACCCCAGGCCATTGCAACAGCAACTGCCTATATGGATAGGCGTTGGCGGTACACCTGCATCTGCCATGCGCGCGGGGAGGCTTGGCTTACCATTGATGATAGCTATACTGGGCAGCGCCCCAAAACATTTTGTACCGTTTGTTGAATTGTACCGCGAGTCGGCAGAGAAGGCCGGGCATGATGTTAGCAAATTACAGCTGGGTATCTCATCCCAATTTTTAGCTGCCGATACCGCACAAGAAGCTAAGGATGCTTTTTATCCGTCGTACGAAGCATTAATGAACCGGGTTGGCCGCGACAGGGGCTGGTCGCCCATGAGTACCGACCAGTTTGAGTACCTGCGTACTGATGGACCGTTAATTGTTGGCGATGCGCAGGAAGCTATAGATAAAATAATGGCACAGTACGAGTTATTTGGCAATACCCGTTTTTTAGCGCAGTTGGTTACCGGCCACACCCCGCATCATAAAATACTAAAAGCAATAGAACTACTGGGCACCAAAGTGGCGCCAGCGGTACGGAAAGAGATTAACGGTTAGCACCCGATATAAAATGTTTAAAGGCAAGGCTATCCCCTTTAAACACGTCAAAATCAACTGTGTGGCCTATCCCGTTCACATGTCCGGTTTCGGAGTGTTGCCAAAATTTCCAGTTGGTGCGTACGCTTACGTTTAACTTATCCTGGTTGTAGTGCGCAATCCACAACGGGTAATCATCAAAATAACCGGCAAGGTAATCACGGTAAAAGCTGATGCCGGTATAAATGATGGGCACTTCGCCGGTTTTATTTTCTACGTAGAGAAGAAAATCGCGCAGTTCTTTACGCATGGCGGCGGGCGTTTTACCATCAAGGCGTTCCACATCGGCTACGGGCGGCAGGCCACCGCTTTCGATTGATGAATTTTGTACAAAAAACCTCCCCTGCCACAAACCACTTTTTTTAGGGCGAAAGAAATGGTACGCGCCGCACGGGATGCCTGCTTTTTTAGCCTCTTTCCAGTTACGTTTAAAGTATGGGTCAACCGTAAGCAAGCCCTCGGTAGCTTTAATGAATGCGAAGCGGACGCGCACGCCATCTTCTTCCATGGCAACCACTTTCGGCCAGTTTATTTTGCCCTGCGCATACGATACATCAATACCATGGATCTCATAATTAGAAGGAATTTTGATACCGAAGCTTTTGTAGGCGCGGTAGTTGGGATCCTGGCCAATATCCCTAATCCATCGCCAGGTATATGATGCCGTTTTAATAATGTAAGGGTAATAAAATGGAGATAGTAATACCAACACAGCAAGCGCAACCAGGTAATATTTTAAGCGTGAAGGTGCTTTGGCTTTTTTCTTCCTACTGATGGTTTTCCTTTTAACAGGCGGGGCAGTTTTCTTTCTAACAGGCACGTGCAAAAGTAATTAATTTGAGGGTGCGGGCGATGCCAATCCAAACAAACCTATCTGCCGACTTGTTGCCAATACATGAGTAAGCAGCATAAAACCATCCTTAACGAGCCCGAGGAGATGCCCGTTATAAAACCCGAGCCCGAGATACAACAACCGCATGACCCAAAAACTCCCGAGATACCGGAAGAAAGCCCTGATGAATTACCAGATGAGATACCGCCCGAGGACGGGGGCAAGATCATTTAAAAACCTTAAATCGCCCCTTTAGGATGATAAGCCTCTATCTTATCGGCCAGCAGATGCAATATATTCTCGTTAACGTGGCCTGGGTTTTGGCAGATCTGTAAAAGATGTTGTGCATCCGGCTCAAAACTGGCTATAAATACACCATTTTCAAACACGCGGTACTTGCAACGCCCGTCGTCAGGATGCGGGTACTCCCCTATCTCAAACTGATAGGTTTTGGCATCTTTTGTAACTGTTACTTGATAGCTTTCCATATGTTTATAACGATTCAAAATTTCAAATGTTTATTATAAATGAGGGTCGGTTTCCAACACACACTTCTCGTTTTACCTTATTTTAGATGAACCGCAAATTGCGAGGTTAACAAAAGTGATCAGTCTGAAACATAAAGCGCCATTTACTTTACTGTAATCTTACTTTTCTTAAAAATTACCGCCCATTTTTCTAAAAACAATGGCGACAATGTGGCTTCCTTAACAGCAACGAAATTTATAAACAGGGCAGATTTACCCTGAATTACATAATACAATTGCGACTCGGGCTTGGCGCTATTTATAAAAGAAGAAGCCTGAAGCTTGAACATGATCCAGTTGTAGCCGTTCGTTTGGCTTTGCTCAATTACCATTAGCTTAGCATCCTTAGCACGTTTTTGCATTTGGGCAAGAAATACAGGAGGGATTTGAGAAAGCGGCCTCTTGGCGTTTTTCAGTACCAACATAGTACCAAGTATGGACCAGTTTTGCAAGGTTTGGTTACCCGGGATCATCTCAACCATTTGTTGCGTGGCACCCTGCTGGTTAGAGCCTATCTTCCATTGATATGCTGTTGGCCAAAAAATTTTTAAAACTTCTTGTTTCGGCTGGGCTTGAATACCCATTGCCGCCATACACAGTATCATAAATAATGTTATCCCCTTCGTCCTGATCATATTATGAGTCATTTAAAGCAACTTACATTACATAACCAACATCTGGCCCTGCGGTTTGGCTTATGTGATAAGTTAACTGCAAATACTAAGCATAAACGTTCTAAAACGAAGAAGCTCTTTTAAGATTTTTGCGAATCGACAACCAGCCAAACCAATCATTGGTTGGTGTTAAACTTCTCCAAACCTCATAACATTTCATATAAGTAAATAAATGTTACTTATTATAAAAACATTTAACTACTAATGTGTTTATAATTTATCTCCATTGCATTATGGGGGTTAACTAAATCATAAACTCAAACAACAAAAATGGCACATTTAGAAGTAGAACCAAAAAAATCAACCCCGTGGATCTGGATCCTGTTAGGGCTGGTTGTGTTAGCTGTCTTATTTTTCCTATTAAAGGGATGCGGCAACGGCACAGCAAACAAAGTAGCAACCGATTCGACCACCGCAGTTACAGACACCTCGGCAGGCAATGCTGTGGCGGCTACTCAACCCGATTGGAGCAAAGTAGATTTCAACGCCCCTGAAACTCCGGATGCGGATATTACCGATAAGGACGTTAGCGTGCGTGGAAATGACCAATACACAATTTACAGCCTTGGCGAAAACATCTTATTTGCTACCGATAAAAATACACTGCAAGGGAGCGCTGATGCTAAATTGATGCAAGTTACAGCATCGTTAAAAAAACGTTTTGAAGGCGCAGTAATAGGCGTTTATGGCAGTACCGATGCAACAGGCGATGCAGCACATAACAAACAATTAGGTACCGACCGCGCAAACGCGGTTAAAGACTGGCTTGTAAAAAGTGGCATCAGTACCGATAAGATCTCTGTACAATCGCTTGGCGAAACCGAACCGGTAGCTACCAACGATACAAAAACAGGCAGGCAGCAAAACAGGAATGTATCAATTGTAGCGTTCCCCGCTAAATAATTAACCACATTTAAAAATACTATTATGGCATTTGAAGAAGAAAATAAATACAACCACCTGGAAGAGCTTAATGGAAGTGATTACCAGATAGTGGACGGCGAACCGGATATTACCGGCTGGAACGTAATTGACCGCCAGGGCCGCAAAATTGGAGAAGTTGACGACGTGCTGTTCGATCCAAAAACACGCGATGTGCGTTACATGATCATCGATCTGGCCGAAAACGAGTTAGACATTGAGGAAGAGAAAAAAGTATTGGTACCTATAGGCATTGCCGAACTGCGCAACCAATATAATGAAGACAACACTGAAATCGATACGATTACAGAAGTTAACCGCACTGGCGAGGAAACCGACGATGATGAAGACACTTTTGATAACGAAGTGGTTTACCTGCCTTCGGTAACTGCCGGGCAATTACTTGCTTTGCAGGGATACGAAAAAGGCAATCTATCGCCGGATAAGGAGACTGCGATAAGGAATGTTTTCGAACCAACCACCACTGATGCTATTGTGGTGTACCAGGCAGATACCTTTTATACGCACGAACATTTCAATAACAAGATCTATCCAAGGAATGATTCTCAGGTTTCTGACGAATTAGGCCGCTCGGATTTTGATAGCGATACAGATGCCGAAAGCAGCGATCGCAACAAGTCAACATTCTAATCTGATCTTATAATGAGGGCCGGCCGATTGAATTTTGCCGGCCCTTTTTATGCCTATTATTTCAAACAACCAATATTATAAAAATGAAAAAAACACACTTATTATCTTTTGTATCGGCCGCCGCATTGATCGCAGCTATACAATTCACATCATGTAAAAGCAAACAGAGTAACGAAGGTGCCGACACGGCAACTGTAAAAATGGACACCCCTGCAACTACAGCCCCGGTAACCATGGCAACCGACGACCAGTTAGCTACAGGCGTTAAAGACGCGACCAAAGATTTCCCCGGTGTTACCGCAACGGTAGATAAAGGAGAGATTACCTTGACAGGTAACATTACACGCGATAAATTACCCATGTTAATGATGGCGTTAAACTCGTTGCACCCAAAAAAAATCAACAATAATTTAACCATAAACAAATAACTATGGCACTACAGGAAAAATATGCGGAACTGATACAAGCCGCAAAAAATGCGGGCGTAACAGACTTGCAAGTTCGTGAGCAGGATAACGTGCTTTACATTGACGGTAAAACCGGCGATGGCGCTGTGAAAGATTCGTTATGGGATGTTTACAACAAAATAGATCCGGACTTTCGCGCCGGCGACCTGATCCTGAACATTGATGCATCTGCAGCAGCAGGCAGCCAGGCCAGGGTAACTACAGAATCTTCCAACTTAAATATCAGAAAAGGCCCGGGCACCGACCAGCCAATTGTTGGTAAAGCGGCGCATAACTCAACAGTAACGGTAGTAAGCCGTGCCAATGAACAATGGAGCCTGGTACGTACCGATAAGGGAGAAGAAGGGTACGCTTACACGCAGTATTTAACTCAACTATAACTAAAAAAACATAACATGTTCGATCAAATATTAGACCTTGTAAAAAGCCACCTGGGCGGCAATCCTCAGGTTGCAGAACAAATCCCTGCTGATAAAGCAGACGAAGTACACCGCGAAGTTGCAACCCATATTGACAGCGGCATCAAAGAGCAGGCTTCTCAGGGCGGCATCGGCGATATGTTATCATCCTTGGCCGGAGGGCTTAGCTCGGGCAGCCCAATTACCAGCGCAATTGAAGGCGGGTTGGTTGGTAGCTTAGGTAGTAAGTTTGGTTTGCCACCCGCGGTAACCGGCGCCATTGCTGCTGCATTGCCGGGGCTTTTGCAAAAGTTTGCCCACAAAGCCAACGATCCTAACGACAGCAGCATTACCCCTGATAGTATCACTAAAAGCATTTCGGGTGGCGGCTTAGGAAGCTTATTTGGGAATTAAGCTGAGTATTTGATAAATATGCCCGCTAACATTATTAGCGGGCATATTTTAGCTGACTATACCAGCAATGCCCCTTAAATAACTATTGAGTGGCACTGTTTTTAAGTTTCAGATACAAGCTGTATCCATCTTTCTATTTATTGACGCGAAATACTACCGGTGTAACTGCCTGTAATGGGGCCACGACTGGTTGTAGCGTCAACTGTAATCTTATAACTGTCGCCGTCTTTTACAACGTCGATCTTTCCGCCGGTAAGCACATGCGCATCAGCTATGCCAAGATTTACATTACCGCCTGCAAAATTTGTTGCCGGATTATAGGTAGGGTCGGCATTCTCTTTAAAGGTAAAGCTACCTTCGGGGATGATTTCGCCTGTTTTGTAAAAGAAAAGTTGGATCCACTGGCTGGTTTCGCTACCTTCCAAAACGAGGCTTAACGTATTAGCACCGGCAATATTTTGTACGGTGTAATTGCTGCTGGCAATTTTTTCTTCTTTACCCTGGTAAACGTACTTGTTGTTACCGCTTGCCCCGGGGTTGTCACTGTTGTCTTTTTTGCAACCTGCAGCAAATACGGTAAGCATTATAAGCAGGTAAAGGGATGTTTTTAAAGTTTTCATGGCTTTTGTTTATTACGTTAATTGTTTAATGAAATAAATATAGGAGCACACCACTCCCTTTTTTTTGACAGTGAGTGAGCAGCTACTTACAATGAGCGAACGTCCTTTTAGCGTCTATTTGACGGCAAGCCGTTTTCGAAAATTAAATTTGATAAGCAGTTTATCCGGCAGTCATTTCTAAACAGAAAGGGATTTACCGATTCCTATATCCAGAATTCCTCCAACATCTTTTTTTAACTCGCCAAAAAGTTTCTTAATGGCGTTATACAAACTGGTGCGGCAGGCTGCAAAATTCTCAACGAACTTATTGAGTAACCGGTTGCCACCAAACATGCATTTTCATAATTTACTGCATACCCAATATGTGGTAAACGCGGTTACCGAAATTGGCTTTATTTGCAAAATAAATGACCGCGATATGGCTATAGTGCAAACCGCTGCATGGTTTCATGATACGGGTTATTGCTATGCATATTTGGGGCACGAGGATAACAGTATAGGAATTGCCGCAACCTTTTTAAAGCAGGAAGATGCCGAAGGTAGTTTTACCGATGAAGTTGTAGCTTGTATCACAGCTACCAAAATGCCGCAGTCGCCGCAAAACTTGTTACAGCGAATTATGTGCGATGCAGATATGTTCCACCTGGCAGATGATGATTACCCGGCTTATGCATCCCGCTTACGCACCGAATGGGAACTTGTTTTAAGCCAGCGATACAGCGACGAGCAATGGCGACAAACAAACTTAAACATGCTGATACAGCATAAGTATTTCACCGATTACGGAAAAACCACATTACAACAACATAAGCTTGCCAATATTGATAAGTTACTGCGCTAATACTGTTGCCATTGGCATGGCATTTCTCCAATTTTAAGTGTTAATTTTATAGGGTGAAGATTTTAATAGTAGAAGACGAGGCCGGGCTGCGCGACAGCATCGAGTCCTATTTTACAGGCAGCGACAGCATCTGCGAAACAGCGGGCGACTTTACAACGGCCCTGGCTAAGGTAAGCGTTTACCGCTACGATTGTGTGATACTTGACCTTACCCTGCCACAAGGTACCGGGCTGGATATCGTTAAACACTTAAAAGAGAACGGGCATAACGATGGGGTGCTTATCATATCTGCCAAAAACTCATTGGACGACCGCCTAACCGGGCTCGATCTGGGTGCCGATGATTATCTAATCAAACCCTTTCACCTTTCCGAACTAAGGTCGCGGGTTACAGCTATTGTAAGGCGGCGTACATTCAATGGCAGTAGTGTTCTTAAGTTTAACGAGATCAATATCGACCTGGACGCAAAAACTGTAAAGGTGAATGACGCAATTGTTAAATTTACCCGAAAGGAGTATTCGCTTTTGCTTTACTTCATAGCCAACAAGGGCAAAGTGGTATCGAAGAGCGCCATTGCAGAGCACCTTTGGGGCGATAGCATCGATATTGCCGATAACTTCGATTTCATATACTCTCACATCAAAAACCTCCGCAAAAAACTGGTTGAAGCCGGCGCGAACGACTACATACAGGCCGCCTACGGTATGGGTTATAAATTTACCGATGCATGAAGTTATTTGACAAATACAACCGCGTTAATATCGGCGTAACCATCATAATAATGCTGGTTACAGGTATAGTTTATTACTACACTATCAGCCATATTTTAACCGGTCAAATTGATAAGGACCTTGTTCTTGAAGAAAATGAAGTTTTTAGCTACGTAAACAAAAACCATCGCCTGCCCGATGTTTACGAAAGCAACCATCAGCAAATAGTTTTTGCCCCGCTTAAGCAGCAAAAGGCGCAGCGCCGTTTTTTAGATACTGTTTACCGCGACGATGATGAAAAAGACATGGAGGCCGCACGTGCGCTCATCAGTTCGGTAACGGTAGCGGGACAAAATTATAGGATAATAGTAACCCAGTCAAAGGTAGAAACTGAGGACCTGATCCAGATCATCTTTCTGATTACTATCGGTGTAATAATTGCCCTGCTGGCTATTTTGATAATCCTAAACCGGGTAATTTTAAAAAGCATCTGGAAACCCTTTTATAAAGTACTATTCCAACTTAAAGAATTTAGCCTGGCAAGCCACCCAACAGTTAGCAGCACTCCCTCTACTATAGATGAGTTTACCGAGCTGAACCAGGCCGTTATCAACATGGCCGACCGGGTAAAAAGTGATTATCAAAACCTAAAAGTGTTTACCGAAAATGCCTCGCACGAGTTGATGACACCCATCTCTATCATCAACTCAAAACTGGATACGCTAGTGCAAACAGATGAGTTTACCGATAAGCAAAGCAAACTACTGAATGATATTTATGGCACGGTTACCCGTTTAACACGACTGAACAAATCCATGTTATTACTTGCCAAAATAGAGAACGGGCTCATAAAGGATAACACCGATGTAAATGTGAAATTGGTACTGGAAGAATGCGTTTATCAGCACGAGGAGATGATCCATCAACTGGGCATCAACCTAAAAACAACCTTAGGTGAAAAACAATTACTGGTGAATAAATCGCTCATCGAGATCTTATTAAACAACCTGCTAAGTAACGCTATCAGGCATAATTACCAAAACGGGGAATTATCTATTGAATTGGATGCAGAAAAGCTTACCATCACAAATACCGGTAAAGGCTCTTTTGATTTTGATAAGGTGTTGAAACGCTTCCATAAATCTGACGGGTCAGAAGGTATCGGCCTTGGCTTAACCCTTTGTAAACAAATCTGCGACAATTACGGCTTTACTCTTCGGTATAAACAAGAGGGTAAAATACACGCGTTCTCTGTAATATTTTAATTATCCCAAATCCCTACAATTTTAGTCCAAACTAAATACAGATTGCGCGGATAGTTTAGTATAAAAACAACTAAACATGAAAATCATTAAAACAACAGCGGCTATTTTAATAGCAACAACTGTAGGCCTAACAGCTACAGCCCAACAAATCAATTCAACCCATGTACCGGCAGTAGCAAAGGTAGCATTTGAGAAAGCTTACCCCGGCATTAAATCTGTTAAATGGGAAAAAGAAAAAGGCGATTTTGAAGCTGGCTTTAAGCAGGGCAGCAAAGAAATGTCGGCGGTGTTTAAGGCTGATGGCACGCAGGTAGAATCTGAAATGGAAATAAATGCAGCCACCCTGCCTGCAACCGTAATTGTATATGTAAAACAACATTACAAAGGCGCGGTTATAAAAGAGGCTGCAAAAATTACTAAAACAGCCACGGGCGAGGTAAACTACGAGGCCGAAGTAAAAGGCAAGGACCTGCTTTTTGACAGCGCAGGCAAATTCATAAGAATAGCGCAAGATTAAATGACAGACCCCGGCCCTTCAGCGGGATAATGTGGCAGGTTAAGATGCTGCGGGTATAACCATCCGCAGCATTTTTTTATCCCACAAAATGTTTACAGATTTAGTTAGCAGATTTACGATGGAAACTACATAACTTAATACCCATAGCCGTATCCCGGATGAAATATTTTATCAACCTGCTTCTGCTCCTATTACTCACCACAACCTGTTTTTCGCAAAGCAAAACTTTGGATGATTACCTGCAGCAGGCGGTAAAAAATAGTCCGCTAATTAAAGATCTTAACAACCAGATCCTGTCGGCAAAATTAGATAGCGTGCGCATCCGTGCGGGGTTTAAGCCACAGGTTACCGCAAGCAGCGCGGGTTTATACGCACCTGTAATACGCGGGTACGGTTATTCATCTGCCATTACCAACGGGCAATCATTAAACGGCTTGGTAACAGTAAGCAAAGCATTTATTGGCAAAGGATATTTGAACGCCCAGTTTGCAGGGCTCGGCATCCAAAACGATTCGTTACGGAACAGCATCCGGCTATCTGAACAAGACCTCCGCCGAACAATCATTGGCCAGTATATCACTGCTTACGGCAGCCTGCAACAACAACGCTTTAACCAGGAAGTGGTTAGTTTGCTAAGCAAAGAAGAAGACTTGCTGAAACGCCTTACCCGCGGCAACGTTTACCGCCAAAGCGATTATCTTACCTTTTTGGTGACCTTAAAACAGGCGCAGTTGCAACTATCGCAAACCCGTTTGCAATATAAAACGGATTACGCCACGCTCAATTATTTATCCGGCGTAGCCGACACCACCATTTTTGAGATAGGTAAACCAGACCTGCAAAAAACAGTAAACGCGACAGACCGTAGCGCCAGCATCTTTTTCAAACAGTTTCAGTTGGATAGCATCAGGTTAAACAATAGCCGTAAACTTATCGATTACAGCTATCGCCCCAAGCTGAGCGTTTTTGCCGACGGTGGTTATAACTCTGATTTGACAGCGCAGTATTATAAAAACTTTGGCACAAGTGTAGGCTTTAGCGTGAGCATGCCTTTGTATGACGGCGGGCAACGCAAACTACTTTATAAAAAGCTAACCCTTGAGCAGGAAACCAGCCGCAGCTACAAGGCTTTTTTTAACAATCAATATACACAGCAAATAAACCAGCTTAACCAGCAAATTGGCGAGTATGATAAACTGATAGCCGAGATAAACGACCAGTTCAAATACTCGGAAAGCCTGATAAAGGTAGATACCAAGCTGCTGCAAACCGGCGACCTTAAAATTGCCGACCTGATACTGGCTGTGAATAATTACCTCACTATAAAAAACCTGCTTACACAAAACACCATCAGCAGGCTGCAACTTATTAATCAACTAAATTACTGGAGCAGATAATATATGAACCGATATTACAAGCCACTTACTATAATATTTGCCTGTTTAATTATAACAGCGTTTTACTCCTGCGGTGGCACTACCCCTGCCGGCGAAGAAGCTGCTGTAGAATCGCAAACACCTGTAACAGTCACCACTATTGGCAACAGTGCCCTGGCAGATACCATTGAGTTGAACGCCACCTCATCGTTCCTACAAAAAAATTATGTGAGCGCCAATGCCATTGGTTATATTCAAAAGGTAAATGTGCAGCCGGGGCATTATGTAGAAAAAGGCCAGTTGATGTTCACCCTAAAAACCAAGGAGGCGCAAAGCATTGGCAATACCATTAACGTACTCGATACCACCTTTAAGTTCTCGGGCGTTAACAATATCCGGGCATCGCGCAGTGGTTTTGTTACCCAACTACTGCACCAGGTTGGCGATTATGTGCAGGATGGCGAACAGCTTGCCATCATCAGCGACCGTGAAAGCTTTGCCTTTGTGCTACAACTGCCTTATGAATTAAGAAGCGTTATCGCCAACAACCAAAACATGACACTCACCCTGCCCGACGGTGAAAAACTGAACGGCCACATTGCCTCGTTGATGCCATCGGTAGATACACTTTCGCAAACGCAGGGCATCGTTATCAAAGTAAACAACATCCACCCAATTCCCGAAAACCTGGTAGCTAAATCGCTCATCATTAAAACAGCAAAAAGCAGTGCGCCATCTTTGCCAAAATCGGCAGTGTTATCAAACGAAACGCAAAACGAGTTTTGGGTAATGAAGCTGATAAATGATACAACCGCGGTAAAAACCCCTATAAAAAAAGGCATCGAATCGGGCGGGAAGATAGAGATCTTATCCCCCACATTTAACCAAACCGACCGTATAGCGGTAACCGGCAATTATGGTTTGGCTGATACCGCCAAGGTTAAAATTGTAAAATAATGGATAGCCTTAACAACTTTTTCATCAGCCATAAAAAGCCCATCAGCTTAATGCTATTCATTATACTGCTGGGCGGTGGGTTTGCCTATTCCAGGCTGCAAACCTCGCTATTCCCCGAAATTACTTTCCCCAAAATAAAGATCATTGCCGATGCTGGCCTGCAGCCGGTAAACAAAATGATGGTTACGGTTACCAAGCCGCTTGAAAATGCTGTTAAACAAGTCCCCGATTTGCATTACGTACGCAGCACCACCAGCCGCGGCAGTTGCGAGATCTCGGCCTATATGAACTGGGATGCGGATATCGACCTGAGTCAACAACGCATAGAATCGCGCATAGCGCAAATAAAAAACCAGTTGCCACCCGAGGCAAATGTTACGGTAGAGAAGATGAACCCCTCTATCCTACCCGTAAGTGGTTACACGCTGGAGAGCCATAACCTATCGCCTATTGAGTTGAAGCAACTTGCAACTTATACGGTAAAACCGTTCTTGTCACAAGTGGATGGGGTATCAGAGATCCGCGTGATAGGTGGAAAAACTAAAGAATATTGGCTGGTGCTGAACCGCCAAAAAATGAGCGCGCTGGGCTTAACACCCGATATGATCACCAATACGCTGGCACAAACGGCGTTCATTAAATCCAACGGTTACCTGTCAGATTTCAAGATGCTGTACCTCACCGTTACCGATGCCAGCGTAAACACGAGCGAGCAATTGCAAAACCTGGTAGTTAGCAACAATCGCAAAAGGGTTATCCAGCTAAAAGATGTTGCCGAGATCCAGATAAACCCTGGTATCGAATACACCAAAATAAACGCCAACGGGCACGAAGGTGTGCTGATAGCTGTCATCAAGCAGCCAAATTCCAACCTGGTGGACCTGTCTGCCGCCATGACAAGCAAAGTGGCCGAGTTACAAAAAGTGCTGCCCAAAGGTGTATCTATAAAACCATATTACGTGCAGGCCGATTTTGTGAACGAATCTGTAAAAAGCGTAAGTGATAGCCTGTGGATAGGTTTAGCGCTGGCTATTATTGTGGCTATTATTTTTTTGCGGTCGTTAAAGGCGAGTGCTACAATTTTGATAACTATCCCGGTTACATTAGGGCTTACGCTGATAATTTTATATGCTGTAGGCTACACCCTCAACATCATGACGCTGGGGGCCATTGCAGCTGCAATAGGTTTAATAATTGATGATGCCATTGTGGTGGTTGAACAGATTCACCGCACGCACGAGGAGCACCCGGAAGAACCAACCGTAACGCTGTTGCAAAAGGCTATTAATTATTTATTCCCGGCTATGGTAGGCTCATCGGTGAGTACTATTGTGATATTTATTCCATTTTTATTGATGACGGGTGTTGCAGGCGCGTACTTTAAAGTTATGACCGATACCATGATCATTACCCTCGTATCATCCTTTTTTGTAACCTGGATAGGCCTGCCTGTTATTTACCTGCTGCTTACCAAAAACTCGGAAGCAAATACCCTTGGTAAAAAAGCAGAGGCACATGAAGTAAAAAGGCAACGCTGGGTATCATTTTTTATATTGCGCCCTGTTATGAGTATCATTATAATTGCGCTGCTCGTTGCTGTGATCATCATTATTCCCGGCAGGCTGGAAACAGGTTTTTTGCCCGATATGGACGAAGGGAGCATCGTACTTGACTACACCTCCCCTCCCGGAACCTCCCTCGAAGAAACCGACCGCATGCTGCGCGAGATAGAAAAAGTAATTATCAAGGAACCCGATGTTGCCGCATACTCGCGCCGTACAGGTACGCAAATGGGTTTCTTTATCACCGAACCAAACACCGGCGATTACCTTATTCAACTTAAAAAAGGGCACAGTAAAACATCCGAAGAAGTCATCAGCGACCTTCGCGCCCATATAGAAGCAACACAGCCAGCCCTCCGGGTTGATTTTGGGCAGGTAATTGGCGATATGCTAGGCGACCTGATGACATCTACCCAGCCCATAGAAATAAAGGTTTTTGGGGACAACCAGACAAAACTACAGGCATTATCTAAACAAGTAGCCGCCATTGTAACGAGTGTTAAAGGCACTGCCGATGTATTTGACGGTATTATTATCGCCGGCCCATCGGTGGATATTGTTCCCGATTACGCAAAGCTGGCGCAATACAACCTCACGCCTGCTGCTTTACAAACACAGGTACAATCGGCATTAGAGGGGAACGTAATTGGCAACCTGTTTGAGCGCGAACAGCAATCGCCTATTCGAATGGTTTACCCCGGCAACCGTATGCAGGATGTGGCAGGTATAAAACGCCTTAACCTATTTTTACCCGATGGCAGGTTGATCCCTATTACCCAGTTAGCCAATGTAAACCTGCGTACAGGTGATGCCGAAGTAGAGCGCGAAAACCTGCAGGCAATGGGTGTAATCAGTGCCCGTTTAGAGAACAGCGACCTGGGCAGTGTTATACCCGCCATACAAAAAGGCATTGCAGAAGCAGTAAACCTGCCAGCCGGCTACCATGTAGAATACGGCGGCGCTTATGCCGAGCAGCAACAAAGCTTTAAGGAATTATTGATGATCCTGATTACCGCCAGCCTGTTAGTATTTGGGGTGATATTGTTTCTGTTCAAGCAATTCAGGATAGCGTTACTGATACTGGTGGTGGCGGTTTTGGGGATTGGCGGCAGCTTGCTTGCCATGTTCCTGACCAATACACCGCTTAACGTAGGCAGCTACACCGGGCTTATCATGATAGTGGGGATAATTGGCGAGAATGCCATTTTTACCTTTTGGCAGTTTCGCGAAAGCGCAAAAGAAAGCAGTATTGATGACGCCATCGTGTACTCCATATCAACCCGCCTTCGGCCTAAATTAATGACAGCACTTGGGGCTATAATTGCGCTGATGCCATTGGCGTTGGGCATAGGTGCCGGGGCCCAACTACACCAGCCATTAGCCATAGCCGTAATAGGTGGTTTTTTAGCTGCGTTGCCGTTATTGCTAATTGTGCTGCCAAGCATGCTTCGGGTATTTTACCGCGATCATGTATTCGCCAAAAAATAAAGGTAAATGGTTTTTTAAAACTGCATGGCAAAATTTAACCCCACTATACCTTCGCTATACGATGGCATTACAATTGAGGTTGTTTTGGGTTGTTTCTTCAACTCGGCAGGCACATCGCGGTTATCTTCTTTCTCTCGGCCTGCCTTAAATATGCGGTTACGGATATATGGGTAAAGCAAATAAGCTGCTTTTGCAGATAAGATCCCAATCCCTGCACCTGCTACCACATCACTAAACCAATGGTCGCGGTTGTACATACGTAAAATACCTGTAGCTGTGGCAAAACCATAGCCTAAGGCGCTATACCCTATAGATTTATCTCCAAGCTCCTGCGCCATAAATTCGGCGCCCAAAAATGCATTGGCTGTATGGCCCGATGGGAAAGAATAATAGTCAGAGCCATCCGGGCGAAGCCTGTGGGTAACTTTTTTTAGGCCAAACGTAGTCAGGCCCATCATCCCCTCGGCCATTACAAAAATAAGTGTGCGGTCTACAAAAGTATTTTTACCGTGGATACCTGCCAGGTTCAAGGCATAAACCAGAGCCACCGGTGTAAATTGGAAATAGTTTTCGGGGTGGTGCTTAAAATTGGGGGCATCCTCTTTAATATCGTTATTGATACTTACGTCCAATCTCCTTACCGGCTTAAAATAGAAATTGCTTGAACCGTAAACGATCAAAGCGATTGGTGGTGCTAATGCCCATGCTTTACTGCGCAGATGTTTCACTGTATCTGGCGCGGTAAAAAGGTCTTTTTTTAGCGTATCCACTATGTTTACTTTCTTAGTGGTATCGGTTGGTGTTTGCTGGGCAAGGGCATTAAAGCCAATAATGCAGCAAAGCAACAGGGTTGTTATTCTTTTCAAAGGGCGGGGTATTAAAATTCTAACTATTTACCTATCTCAATTACATGGAAAGTGCCTGCTACCATGTGCGGCCTTGGGTGAGCATTCTCTGCCGTTGGTGGGGTAGCTTCCATTTGCGCGGCAGGCAAAAACAAGTGATGGGTAACGGTATCTATGCCTATAGTACGCGCGCTTTTTTCAGTTACAATATTCTCTACAAACACAAATTTATTGGCGTTAACCTCTTTAACAACCGACATGTTGCCATCACCGTTGGATGCATAAGCCATTTTGAGTTCCGGGTCGAAAGCTACACCATCGCAATCGCCAATTTTAAATTTAGCAAGGTTTTTACCGTTGGCGGCATCCATAACAACCATAGTAGCGTTACCACCACAACCGATAAATAAGCGATTGGTGGTTTTATCAATAGCCAAACCAGATGGTTCATCACCTTCATTTATTTTATATCGGGCTACAACTTTATACGTATTAGCGTTAATAACTACCACCTCATTCGTAGTTTCCGAATTAACAAAGATCTTGCCCTTTCCGTCAGAGACACCTGTTTCCGGCTTGCCGCCAAGCGAGATAGTTGCCACCACTTTATCAGTAGCCGGGTCTATTACCGATGCATCGCTGCTACGGCCGTTAAACGCGTAAACTTTTTTGGAAAAATCATCATAAAATATCGCGTCTGGATTGGTGCCTACCGCTATCTTGCCCAGCTCTGCATTGGTTTTCAGATCGAATATAGTACAGCTATTATCGCGGCCATTGCTTGTATAACCTTTTCCTAATGCTTTTACCAATGCAATACCATGCACACCGTTTGTGTTTAAAATGACCCCAACCGAATCGCCGGTGGCAGTACTCAAAATATTAACCTGCGTACCATGTGATACGTAGATCTTTTTCTCGTCGGCATCAACCATAACGTAATCCCAACCGCCACTGCTTTTTATACTATATTTTTTAAGAATTTGCAGCCCGGTTTTAGTTTGGGCACTAACGGCTGATGAAAAAATCACCATTATGATGACCATAGCATTTGTAATTTGACGGATATGCTGCATTATAACTTTTTGATGCTATAATAAGAGTGCATTCTGTAGAAATCTTGGATATTGGGCCTAGCAACAACAAACCGTAAACGATTACCCGGTGAAAGGAAAACAGGCCACAAAAAGCCCCTCTAATTTCTTAAAGGGGCTTTTTCCTGTGAACCCTATTGGACATTTTTCGAACCAATTTATAGATGAAATTAGAATTATAGCTGATTTTAAATAGGTGGTTCGAACCCAGTTAAGGGATATATTTATCAAATAATAGCCTGGTATTGTCTAGCATTCGATAAGATGTTCATTTCGGTTACAACACCGTCCGTTTTGGTTACAATCCGCCTTTTGCGATGACGCAACTTTGTATCACACAAAAGGAAACAACATGAAAACTATTTTGATCACCGGCGCATCGACCGGATTAGGCAAAGCAACCGCTAAACTATTTCAGGCTAATGGCTGGAGGGTTATTGCTACGATGCGTACACCCGAAAAAGAAACAGAACTTAACCAGTTATCCAATATTCAACTGTTACCGATGGATATTACTAAGAGCGAACAGGTAAATCAAACCATTAAAGCCGCACTGGAACTGGGCGATATTGACGTAGTATTCAATAATGCAGGTTACGGACTGATCGGCCCAATTGAATCACATACCGAAGAACAGATCCGGGCACAATTCGATACCAATTTTTTCGGTACACTTTCGGTTATCCGTGCCTTTATTCCATATTTTCAGGAGCGTAACAAAGGTTTATTTATTAATACCACATCACTTTGCGGCTTGGTGTCTAACCCTCAGTCGGCCATTTACAACGCTTCTAAATGGGCTGTACAAGGCTTAGCCGAAAGCTTGTCCTATGATCTTGCCCAGTTCAATATAGGCATTAAAAACGTAGCTCCGGGTGGCATCAAAAGTGATTTTATGAAAGCTATGCAGGTAACCGAAGACAAGGCTTACGCGGCCACTTTGGCTAAGTTGAATGAAAGTTTTACCGATGGTACCTTAATGGAATTCACTGAAGCGGAGCAGATCGCCGAAGTGGTTTACCAGGCAGCTACAGATGAGAAAGATCAGCTAACTTACCCAGCAGGCAACGATGCGGTACGCCTTTATGCCAAACGTCTGGCCGAAGGTCCGGAAGCTTACCGGATTGGTTTGACAAAATATCTTAACTTGCCAAGCCCATATCCACAAGCATGAAGAACGTAAGTAAGCAACCCATCATCTTTAATTCGATCTCGGAACTGCACCGGGCATTGGGCCTGCCCAAACCCCTGCACCCGCTGATCAACCTGGTGGATTATAATAACATCCCCGTTGAAACTGCCGAACTGGAAAAAGGCATGTTATTTAATTTTTATAAGATCTCTTATAAAAAGAATTATAGCGGCAAGATCAAATATGGACAAAGCCAATATGATTTTGACGAGGGCGGCTTATCTTTTATTTCACCAAACCAGGTGATTACAGCGTTGGAAGGTGAAGCGGATTATAGTGGTTATACTTTACTGTTACACCCGGACTTTATCAGGACTTACCCTTTGGGGAAAAGCATTAAAAATTATGGCTTCTTCTCTTACGCTGTAAACGAGGCCTTGTACTTATCGGAAAAAGAAAAACAGGTCATTATCGGTTTGTTCAAAAACATCGAAATGGAACTGGATTCTGCTATCGATCAGATCAGCCAGGACGTACTGGTATCACAAGTGGAACTGCTGCTTAACTATAGTAAACGCTACTATAACCGGCAGTTCATTACCCGCAAAACGGCCAGCAGCGAATTGCTGGTTCGTTTTGAAGGCTTGCTTGCTGATTACTTTGATACCGGTAAGCCGTTAACCAATGGCTTGCCCGCAGTGGATGATCTTGCAGCGTCGCTTAACATTTCGGCTCATTATCTGAGCGATATGCTCCGTACGCTCACCGGTCAAAATACGCAGCAGCACATCCATGCTAAATTGATAGATAAAGCTAAAGAACTGCTAAGTACGGGAGATCTGTCTGTCGCGGAAGTCGCTTACCAATTAGGTTTTGAACACCCGCAATCCTTTAACCGCTTGTTTAAAAGTAAAATCAAGCTTTCACCGCTTGACTTTAGGGAGTCTTTAAATTAACTTTTACCATGCAAGATATTGTCAATAATCAAACAGAACTCGAGCACATTGCTCATCAATTTATAGCAGCGGCCAACCGGTTTGATACCGGGGCAGTACTGGATCTTTTCGCTGCAGATGCAGTAATCGAAGATGTTTCCGTTGGGGAAAAATTTGAGGGTACATCAGGCATTAAAAGATATATAACAACCTTCTTTATCGGCTATCATACAAAGACTGAACTGCTGTCTTTTGAACATACCGCGCTAGGTAAGATACTGGCTAAAGTGGATTTTACCGGAGACTTTGGCCATGAAACCGGGTGGCTTGATATCCGTTTCAATGCTGCGGGGTTAATCGAACAAATCGACGCCGATTTGGATTAGTCGCTTTGAACGGACTAATCAGACCAATTAGCCCCAAAAAAACAACTATATTAAGAAAACAAGTGTAGCATATCATCAAGCAGCACTTTAAAAACTACAGCAATGGTTCAAAATCATCTCATTGCTTCCTCAAAAACTCATGCCGGCTGGCTAAAGGATGAGGTTGCTCGCGACATTCACCGGTTCAATGTTTTTCAGGTAGATGACCCGGCCGATTTGTTTGATTGCCGCCCGTATAACCGACCCGGTTACTACAAGATTAGCCTGCATTATGGGCATAACCGGTTATCTGATGAGAAGCACTCATTCGAATTCGAGGGTGCTGCGCTGGTTTTTGCGCATCCTGACGTGGTATACGGAATGGAGCATTTGGGTGTGCAGAAAGCCTGTTACTTCTGTGTCTTTACAGAAGATTTTTTCGAACGCTTTACTGGTATCGGGACCTACGAGGTATTTTCTGTAGATGCCGCGCCTGTGATTCTACTCACAGATGCGCAACAATTAGAATTTACTTATTTGTTCCAGCAAATGACATCGGAAATTGCGCAGGATTTTCACTTGAAATACGACTTGCTCCGCGCCTTAGTTATGCAGCTCATATTGAAAGCCATTAAACTCCGGCCCATTCCTGTTCTGCGGGAGCATCCTTCTAATGCCACTAAGCGTGTAACCGAACGGTTCATGGAACTATTAGAGCACCAATTTCCAATCACATCACCAGTTCAACGTATGGCACTGCGCCATCCCGTTGAATTTGCACAGCAATTGTCCATGCATGTAAATTCTCTGAACAGGATGTTAAAAAAGCTAACAGGCAAGACAACCTCGCAGCTCATTTCGGAACGTACGCTAAGGGACGCGCAGGAATTACTGATCCATACAACCTGGAACATTGTAGAGATCGCCTGGTGCCTCGGCTATGAGGACGTATCACATTTTATCAAATCTTTTAAGAAATACGGGGGAACTACTCCCGCAATGTTCCGAAAGACACTGGTTGCCTGATTTTGCCTATCATTGGTTTGAAAATGCCCATTGTTCCGGTATTGTAATACTGACATTTGTGGAGTTAATCTTACAAATAAATTTATGGAAAATTACATGATAAATATTCAGGAAACAGCAGACAAATACGCTGTTGTTGAGGCGCTTTACCGGTTTGCCGCTGGCCTTGACCTGCGCGATAATGACCTTCTTGCATCCGCTTTTTCGGCAGATGCCATATCCGATTTCAGGCCAGCCGGGAAAAAAGCCGGGTTTGAATACCCGGTGTTGGAAGGCAGGGATACCATCGTTGCGGCGCTTTTGGGCTCCCTAAGTAAAATTGATACTTCGCATTCGATAAGCAACCCGAGAGTCGCTATCGATGGAGACAAAGCATCGATGGACGTTTTGGTAGAAGCGCAGCATTTACCGGCAAACGACCACTCTCGTCATTACCTCATGAAAAACAGATATGATGTTGAATTGATCAGGCAGGATAAGGTTTGGGTTATCAAACGCTACATCGTTGACAATATCTGGCGCACGGGAGATCCAACCGTACTCGCCGGTATCTAAAGCGGAGTGACAGTGTGTAAATTGACCCAACAGGGTTATTTTAAACGCTTAAAGCCGCTTTCAAATTTTGTGAGCGGCTTTATACATTCGGCTATACCCTCTTCTCCAGTTTGTTTGACAGACACTTCTTTACTTAACTGGAACATCGTAATATGAAAATGACATTATTTTAGAACAAGTGTTCTAAAATAACTTTAAGTTTGCAAAGAATTATGGCAAGGAACTTAGAGTTTAACGAAGAGCAGGCGGTCAAAAAAGCGATGGAGGTCTTTTGGAAAAAAGGTTACAGCGGTACTTCTATCCGTGACCTGGCCAATGCGATGAATATCAACATCAGCAGTATCTACAATACGATTGGTGACAAACACCAGCTTTTTGTTAAATGTATACGCAATTATACTGAGGACAGAATGAAAGACGCCATTACCCAAACTGTCAAAGTCAAATCGCCGCTAAAGGCGATCGTCGGTTTTATTAATGATGCTGCCAATACCATTTTATACAGCAATAATAGCTGTTTGGCTATTAAAACGACCTTTGAAGTGGCTGCGTCTGATCCGGCTATTCAGCAAATATTAAAGGAAGACAATGAATTTACCTACAAATTTTTGTTTGACCTTGTTAAGAAAGCAATTGATCAGAAAGAGCTTAACGCAACTACTGACGCTGAAACGGTAACCGATTTCATCATCAATACCTTTACCGGTTGGCATGAATCTTATATCCTGCACAACGATCCTGTTAAGATCAAAAAAATGGCCAAATACCTGATCGATCAGATCTCCCAATAATATCTTTCGCCAATTTAATTCAGATACAAAGGCCAGTTTGGTCTATAATTTGCTTTCATTTTGGAGCAAACGTTCTAAAATAAGGAAAGAATACCGTGGAAATCAGATCAGATAATTACGATACACATTAAGTAAAAACAATATGAACAACGAATTGGATCTTAAAGAAGTTATATCCCGCTCACAGAAGATAAGGGAACTTTATCACCGGTTGGAACTGGAATATCACGGCAGCAAATGGTCGGTTGAAGAAGATGCACTTGCCTTTTTGACGGACGCTGGCTTAGTTGGCAGATTAACGATGTCCCAGCAAGGGCGCTGGCCAAAAGGAGACAAAACAAACGAAGAACTATCTCACAAATTAGGGGAAAGCATCTGGTGGCTGATAGTCCTGGCCGACCGGATGGATATTGATATTAGTGTGGCCCTTGAAGGGTTCCTTTCTAAAACAGAAAAGCTTTTAAAGAAGTAAGATGACAGAACTAAATAAGTCCAAAAAAGGTAAATTACTTATCTATGGTGCGACTGGACATACAGGAACATTGATCGCTCATGAAGCAACAAGAAGAGGCCTTGATTTTGAGATCGCAGGTCGCAATGAAGATAAGTTAGCCGCGCTGGCAACTGAATTGAATGTCCACTACCATGTGTTTTCGGTAAATGATACAGCAGGATGGGATGTAAGCCTTAAGGGTAAAACGGCATTGCTGAACATAGCCGGTCCGTTTAGCGAAACCGCCGACCATGCAATGGAAGCCTGCATCAAATACAAAGTTCATTATTTTGACATTACCGCAGAAGTGGATATTTACCGCCTCGCTGAAACTAAGGATGAGGCTGCAAAAGCCGCCGGTATCATGTTAATGTCTGGTGCTGGATTATTTGCTACTTACGACCCATTAGTTCTACATACTGCTAAACGGGTGAAAGATCCGGTGCGTTTACGAGCTGCGTTTAAATACGCAGGAGGATTTACGCCCGGTTCCATTGCCAGTAGTGCCAATATTATAAATGCCGGTATTTTGGTGCGGAAAAACGGTATCATAGAAAAACTAATTGAAGCAGCACCCGCTGCCTTTGATTTCGGCAACGGCGCTGAAGAATGTTTTCCTACACCTTTGGGCGGAGTGGTGCTATGTTACAAATCTACTGGCATTCCCGATATTGAAGAATATTTTCAAATGGCACTTCCTGCTGCAACGCCCGAGGCCGGGAATTTGCAGATGAAAAGCGTTTTACCTGAAGAGATAAGTATGATCATTGCAGAAGTGACCGGAGCAGACTTAACGGTAGTCCGGTCAATAGCAGAGATGCCTGCCGGGTATATGCCGACAGTAAATTCAGCCATTGAGATCGTATCCCTTGCGCTTGAAGGGCAATTCAATGTAGGTTTTCAATCTCCCGCTTCTGCCTACGGTGAAGGTTTACTTGATTCTTTCATCGATTTAAAGATCGTTGATTTGTAAATTGCTTTTCCTAACACAAGCTATCGATGTCGGGGCTCATCTCTTTAGGTCATTTCAAATTGATTTATTACCGTTAGCTGATCGATAAAATGGTTCGAATTATGTATAGTCTGGGGACGGTTGATTGAATTAGAAAACAAATAATTATCGTCCCTAGACTGGACATAATTCGAACCATTTGATAGAACAATTGAAGATCTTACACGATTTACAAGTTGCTTAGACGATGGTCATGTTTTGGATGTGTATCTCTATAATTTCAGCACTCGTCCATATCTGGCGGGCTTTCTCAAATTTAGATTCAATATCGTATATAGTAACTTTCTTCACATTACCCGAATTATGCTTTAATAGATCTAAAACAGCGATATCATAAGGTTTAAAATTAAATCCAAATACAATTAGCTCGTTTGATCGTGACAATACGTTTGCGGCATTTTCCCATTCTGCTTGAACTGCTATATTTAAGTTTTTCTCTATGGACGGCGGAACAATCAAAGCATTTCCATTTAAGCCGCATATGCCACTACTCCAATAATTGGCACCGTCAAATGAAATACTACCGTGGATTTTTGAAATTAAAATATTACCTGTCAAATTTACCGGCGTGTGCTGGTATGGAAACAATGGATTATGACCCCGGCCTAAAACTTTTTGACTCCGTCGGCCATAACGAAACCCTGACGTACCAAAAGCATATTCTAAAACTAAGTCATAATTCGTAGTAATTATGCCTCCAATTTCCATCATCTCATATAATCCAAAAAAACTTTTGGCTTTTTTTATACTATCTAATGATTTGATTTTCTTATCGTCAAACATAAATGTTTGGATACTGCCAAGGGTAGAACATAAAAAGGGTTCAGATAGTCTCCTGGCTATATATTTTGAAAGGTAGTTATTTAGCCTCGGTCCTTTGTCGCTTATGATGTGAGATATGAAGGCTTCATTATTCTCATTGGGATGACTACGTTGCCATGTCTCTTTTTCACTATATAATTTATCGTGCCATTTTCTATCCCCACTTCGTATTTCTGAAATATTAAAATCGAAAAGCTGATGCACCAGAGGCAAATCTGCTGACCATTTTGAAAATCCTGCACCGATAAAAAAACTTACCACTTGATTTAATTTAGAAAGAAATTACACGATATAACTTATTAAATAAACAATTTACTAACAATAATTTTTAACTTAACCTTTTATTAATTAGGGCAACAACGGGACGAAACCTGTTCAGCCCCTAAACCTACACTTTTGCTTCGTCATGATTGAAAATATAAAGGATATTGCTAATTTAACAGGGCTTGCCCGTCTAAAGGGCCGTTTATTTGAAGTAAAAACAATTCACCCGGCCGACTTGCAACAATACATCGATCAGGGGTGGGAACTGTATAAAAAATTAAATAAAACTGTTCAGGTCAAAAGAAATAAACAGCATTCATATTTACTAGAGGACCGCGTTTGGAATATGTTTTATAAAATGGGGTTTCGACAGCTATCAGCAGAGGGCGGCGCACAGCTAATAATAAACGCCAAAGAAACCTCTTCACCAAAATCCCAAATTGATATCGTAGCTATTGACCGGGAAGTAGCCATTGCTATTGAATGCAAATCTTCAGCAGACTATAAAAAACGTATTCAGTTCCAGGAGGAACTAGGCAAATTTTCCCAAATAAAAGACCCTTTTATTAAATCTATAAGAAATCATTTTTCTAATGATGGTGTGAAAAAGCAACCTGTTTTTATTATGTTTTTAAGTAAAGCGATCTTAAATGATAATGACAAGGAACGTGCAAAACAGGCTAACGTAATTTTGTTTGATGATGTGGATCTGACCTATTACGAAAACTTGGTCAATCATTTAGGACCGGCCGCGAAATATCAAATCTTGTCTGACATGTTGCCCGGCAAGGAAATCCCTGGGCTATCTATCAAAATACCTGCGATTAAAAGCAAAATGGGCGGTAATAATTGTTACTCATTTTCCATTTCGCCGGAGTTTTTACTTAAAATCGCATACGTATCTCACCGCTCAAAAGGGAAAGCATCTGATATCAATACCTATCAGCGTATGCTTACTAAATCCCGGTTAAATAAAATAAGAGACTATCTGACGGACGATGGAATTTTCCCAACGAACATCATTCTTAATATTGACAAAAGCAGACTAAATTTTCAGCGTATAAAACAGGAAGGGGAACAAGACGATGAAATAAACGCTGGTATATTAGGTTGGCTGGATATTAAAGCTGCTTATAAATCTGCTTGGATCATCGATGGGCAACATCGGCTTTACGCTTATTCTGGTCACCCAAAATCCCATAAAAGTAAATTGTCCGTAATGGCATTTGAAGGCCTAAAGCCGAGCAAGCAGGCGGAACTTTTTATCGACATCAATGCTAAACAGAAAAGTGTCAAGCAATCTCTTTTACAGGAGTTATTTGCAGAGTTGCATTGGGATTCTGATAAACTTTCAGATCGAGTGAGCGCGATTATATCAAAGTGCATTCAGGATTTGAATAATATGCCAGGGTCAATTCTATTTAATCGGATACAAACCACAGATGGAATAAAAGATAATATCCGGTGCATTACACTTAAAAGCTTATTTGACCAAATTGAAAAGAAGGGCTTTTTTATCGCTAAAGAGCGTGGAGGAAATGTATTGGAGTACGGGCCGTTATGGGCAGGCAATAATTTGGACACTTTAAAACGTGCAACGTTCATACTTAACTTTTGGCTAAGCGAAGTCGTTGCCCTAAACAGGGCTTGGTGGGATTTGGGCTCAGCGCCCGGTGGCGGTTTTTCTATGAATGACGGCGTTGCTACAATTTATTCAGTTTTAAGGATCCTCTTTGATCTCCTGGAAAAAAAAGGGCTAAAGCTAGTCACTTATACAGATCAAGAATTAGCCGATATTATAAAACCATATGGCGTCGCATTGGGCCAATATCTTGCCAGCTTGACGGAGGGCCAACGTAAATCATTTAGGGACTTGCGGGGTATTCAAGGTTTAACCTATAGAACGATGCAGTGCCAAGTCGGGATGCGTAATGTCATGCCTGAATTTAATCCTGATGGCTTGGATGAATGGCAAAACCTGCAAAAACAACAAACCAATAAGAACGCAAAGGAAATTATTGATCAAATGGAGGTCGCCCTTCAAAATAATATTATTGACGAGTTGAAATTTAATATAGGGACTGAGGATGAGGTGTGGTGGTATGAAGGCATACCACAGGGGATTAGAACCAAAGTGTCCAATCGCATGGAAGAGGATAAAAATAAGCGCGGTGGTAAAGAGTACTATTTTGATCTTTTAGACTATAAAAAAATCATACACGACAATTGGGAGATTTTCGAAAAAAAGTTCGGTTACGGTAAGGGTGGCAAGGATAAAAGAACGGAATGGTTGGATTTTATCAATGAAATTAGGCGGATTGTCGCGCATGCATCTTCTGGAAAAACGGTAAGTATTGATCATTACCAAAAGTTAACCGCCTTAAATGAGTGGTTGGGTATGCAGATTATCAGTCCGGTGGAGGAAGAAACTACACAAGATTAATTAATATCAAGTAATTGACTTAAATAGATTATTGCCATTAACTTCGCGATTTAATTATAAAACACCTAATGGTAACAACTCAATTAAAGGATACGCCTGTAGTGATAGATAAAATGCCTCATTTACTAAAGTATATGGGGTCAAAAAGAGAGATTATTGAATTTGTTACGGATTCGATTAGGGAATTGAATGCTGACAGCAACTGGATTTGCGACTTGTTTGCCGGTACGAGCGTAGTTTCAGGTTCGTTAAAAAATATCTACAATGTTCATGCAAACGATATTCAATTATATTCTTCAATCTTTTCGCATACCTATTTCAGCAATTTAAAAGGAATTGCAGGAATTACGATAAAAGAAATACAAGAAAAATGCTTAAAGAAGGTTAATGAATTCAAAGTTAAATATCCTCAGCATGTCTACAACTATGGTACGATACAAACCTTAGACGAACTGAATAAATTGGAGGCACAGCAACAAAACCTCCTTCACGACGAGTTTAATATCGGCTTTCATTTGTTTGTTAAAAATTATTCTGGCACTTATTGGTCGTTCGAACAGTGTTTATGGATTGACTCCATACGGGCTGTAGCTGAAATTTATGCGGGAAAACCGGAATATTACGCTATACTATCCTCTTTAATATTTTCCATGTCTTACAATTCGCCAAGTACCGGCCACTATGCACAGTATCGGGACGCCACGACGGATAACATGCAAGATATATTAAGTTACCGGAATAGGGACATATGGTCTTATTTTGAGAAAAAATTTGATGAGTTGGTGCTTACTATAGGCGAATCAGAATTGGATCATAAGATTTCAACGCTTGATTACCTCGACTGTTTAAGAATAATAAAAAAGGGCTCCATCGTGTATGCCGACCCCCCCTACCAGTCGGTACATTATTCAAGGTTTTATCATGCACTCGAAACACTGGTACGATATGACTACCCCAAAGTCCATTACAAAGGACGCTATAGGGAAGACCGTCATCAGTCTCCTTTTTGCAAGAAGACAACGGTTAATAGCGCATTTAGTAATTTATTTCAGGGTATCGCCGATAAGAAATCGCATTTAGTATTAAGTTATAGTGATACCGGTATGATCACGCTTGAAGATGTGAAAAAGATAGCAAAGACTGTCTTTAAAAACACTTATGAACTTGATGTTTTGGAAAAAGAGCATATACATAGTAAAATGGGAAGAAGCGACATTAGGCAGCAAGGGGTTGTCGAATATTCAATAAACTTTAGAAGAAAATAATACCTGTCATGAAAGATACTGGTAAATTAAAAACTTCCTGGACGAAGTATTACACTGTTCAAATGATTGAAATTATTTGCAACGAAACTATTGAAAATTATCTTTCAGGCCAGGAGAAGTTTGAAAAATCCGTACTGTTGTCCGTGTTAGGTTTAAGGCAACTGGGAGATCCTTTACCAGATTACTGGATTAAGCTCTATCAATATCCAAAACAAGTCAGATTGTTTTCTTTGATAGCTGCGCTTACAACCAATTATGCGGTTATCAAAAAATTTGCTGAAAAATATGCCGAAAAAGGTGAAATGTCTGGTACATTCCAAGTTGACAATGGAAAAGAGGGTACTAACATAAGAAGTGCCTTGGTTATAGCTGGCGCATCACTCGAAAACTATAGAAAAGAAAACATTGTACCTTTTAACTTTTCGCCTTTGTTTGAAAACGGAGAGGTTGGTTTATTGGCTCGCGAATTATATACAAACCGATTACTCCGTATTGGATTTTCCCCTTCTGAAATTGAAGATATATCAAGTCTGGCCAATGCTTGTTTTCAATATGATTTTGTTCAGGCATTAGGATTAACTAAACCTCAGTTTGAAAAATGGGTAGGTGGCACAGGGCTTAATGTGGAAGAGGAAATATTTCAGTTCTCCCAACTTAAAATTTACAAAGAGATTCCGATGTTAAAAGTTCATCAATGGATGAATGACTGGGACGATATTGATTTTAAATCGCCACTGCGAAGTAAACCGAAACCATTTTTTTACATGTTTAACATTGATGCTCGCTTACTTAAAAAGCTATCAGATGTTCACAGACGAAAACCGGATGGCAATCGTGGAGATGATATTCTAGTTCAACGTGATAAAAATGATCAGCGTGTGGGTGAGATCAGAAAATATATCGAAGGTGGGTTTCCCTGGTCAACTATTTCCAAACAAGAGCAAAAACTCACTGAAAATATTGACCTGAAAATGCCTGGTTTGTTGCCTACCGCCATTATTGCTAACATCATTGGGCCTGGTCAAAATAGAAACGGCAGAACGTTGGATGAAAAGGATCAACTATCGATCAAGGATGGAAACGGCATAATGCCAAGGCTGGTTATACCTGACCATATATTTGACAATACAGAGTGGAATCCAAGTTTAAAACCAATTGAAATTATTGATGGTCAGCACAGACTTTGGGCTTTTAACGAAAACCAATCGTTAAGTGGCAATTATGAATTTCCGGTAATAGCCTTTTTTGACCTAGATCGCGCCTGGCAGGCCTATTTATTTTATACCATAAATATAAAGCCTGTTAAAATAAATACCAGTTTAGGTTTCGATTTATATCCTTTGTTAAGGACACAGACTTGGTTGGAAAATTCAAAAGACGGGTTACTTGCATATAGGGAAACACGCGCACAGGAAATCGTAGAAGCATTGTGGTTATTTGAAGGAAGCCCATGGTATCAACGTATTAATATGATTGGGGAAGCGGGTGGGCCGACAATGAGCCAGGCAGCATTTATTCGCACCTTAGTTAATTCATTTTTCAAAAGAACTGCAGGGCTCTACAGCGATAAATTAAATGAAAACTACAAAATCATAGACTGGAATAGAGCGCAGCAGGCTGCCTTTATTATTTTACTGTGGCGTTATATCGCTAAAGAGATTAGAAGCTGTGATAAGCCTTGGGCTATTGCTTTACGAAACGATGAAAAACAAGCGGCCTTATTTGAAGATCAAAAAAATGATGATCTTGCATTTGTGGGTAAGAACACGTTTTTGTCAAGGGATCAAGGGGTTCGTGGTGTAATGCTATTCGCGAATGATTTTTTCTACACGGCAGCGAAATATGGTGATATAGACTTCAACTCGTTTATTTGGGAGGGTGATTTGGACGAACAAAGCATATCCAACGAGAATATTAGCAAAGCATTGCAGTTGTTTGAAAGTAACAGGAAACTAAAAAAACTTATCGGAGATTTAACAAACTCAATCGCTGAAGTGGATTGGAGGACATCATCTGCTAATTTCCAGATGGAAGCTGAAAAAGAATATCAGATGCGCTATAAAGGAAGTAGCGGCTATGGTGAATTTTGGCGGGAAATTCTTAAAAACCTGCAAAAATCGAAAGATCAGTTGGTTACTAAATATGCCAATCAATTAGCCAATCAATAATATGCCTTTACAGAGATTTATAAATAGTGCTTCCAGTAATGCAGCTCTGGCTGGCTTTATTAAAGTAAAAAGCGACTATTTACCGGGTAATGAATTCCTGCCTAACACTAATCTCCTAAAGATTGATGCTGTAAGGGCAATTGGAAGACGTCGTGATCCCTATAGAGTTTCTCCTGATGACACCAAAGCTTATCTTGCTGTATCATCATTGATGCATTGTTTTGACGGTTGGAATTATTTAAGCAGCGCCATTGACAGTTTAATCAACGGTGAGAAATACATCTCTGTGCATTTAAGTTACTATGCCGAACTTCGTGCTTCAATGTCATTTTTGGCAACAGAGGGAATAGGAATTTTTGACCATGATCATATTTGTGCTACGGGTACAAATACGGTCATGCGTAGTCCAGATTTGACATCGAGAGGAAGAAGTTTAAACGGTACTCACGCGTTTATTTGGGAAAGTTTGGCGGCATGGATCAACTATAAACAAGGAACAAATACCTTAAACTATTTTTCAGTTCATGGAAAAAGTTTTGATGAATGGATTCGTTTTATCCCGAACGCAAATAACGCAGCAGTAATTTCATTAATCGTCAAAGATTGGTTAAAGGAGTGGAGTTTCGATATCAACAATTATAAAAATGATCGGTCCGGAAGAAATACATTCAGCTACAGGCCAACACGGGTATCCGATCTGTCAGCAGATAATCTAGACGATAAATTGATAGAGGTCAATCAGTTTTGGAAAATGCTAGAACCCGAAAACTCCAATCGTTTTGCGCTTCTTGATAAATATCTATTTAAAATCCTGTTTGAGAAAATATTTACGGTTCTCACCGCCAACGGTCACCAACTCACTAAAGAGCAATTATTAGATCAAACCTTTGTAAATGCCAGGCTCCCCATGGATGCCCAATTAAAGCAATTAATTTTGACAGGGGCTAATCATACGCTTTTGACTCATGCGCAAAATCATGCTATTGATGCACAAGGCCATGCCATGCCTCTTTCAGTAATTGCAAGGGCAATTCTCATGCTGCGGTTTTCGAGTGGCGCGACTGGGTATTTGTTGAAATTGGCTGGTATAACCAAGGCCAACTTGCAATTTTATTGGAATATAATTGGGGTAGACTATGGATTTTGGGATGCGAATGCAACCCCGAATTCTTTTATTACCCTATGGGATCTGGTAAATGATTCAATAGAAGACATTGAAGATTGGAGAACTAATCCACCAGGAAATATTAACCTTAAAGAACTACATGGTCAGGAAATAGCCAGTATGCCAATTTATACGCAGTTTCATCGGGCCGGCTTATGGGGGACTGGATTTTAATCAAGATTTATCCCGTTGGTGGATTCCTTATTAGATCGAATGTTTTAAAACGCATTTCGCCCGAAGGCCAAAAGCAAGCCATGTTTTGGTCGGACCAAAACGCTTGCCGGGACACCCGGACCCGGTATGCTTTCACTTTGTTCTGCATAAAAATTTTGATCGGGAGCAGTAAATAAATACCTTTGGATATGGCATAGTTGCCGGGCCGTATCGCGGCTGATAAACGCAGGGCTGCCTGCGGCCCTCGCGGGTTTCGTAATTGTTTAAAGTCTTGAACAATTCTTCTAATCAATTTTTTTGTGAGTTTTATGGCAAGGCCAAAAGTTGAACCATCAGAAAAGAGGTCTTTAAAAATCACTTTCAGGGTAACCGAAAAACAACGGCAGCGATTATTGATCCTGGCAGACGCGTGTGGTACCAAGCCAGGCGAGCTGGTCAGGACGAAACTATTTAAAGGACATTTCCCACCTATGCGTTTGCCCAGGATTGACGAGAACACTTATGTCGAATTAAAAAAGATCGGTATTAATTTAAATCAATTGACAAGGCATGCCAACTCCGGCAGGCTGCCTTTGGGCATTGATAAAACCCTTGCTGCGCTGTTGCGGCAGGAAGAAAAGATTTTAAGGATCTTATTGAACGATGATAGCGGAACAGATCATAGGTAAAAGCTTTATGGGAGCTTTAGGCTATAACCTCAGAAAGTTTAATCTCAAAGATATCAGTCAAAGAGCCGAACTCCTTGAAACAAACTTTGCATCAATGGATTTAGGCCTGATCAAAATGGAAATCAATCTCGTTAGACGGATGCGCCCGGCAGTGGGCAATTATGTATATCATACCAGCCTCAATTTTTCACAGGAAGAAAATGAAAAGCTAAGCAATGACAAATTACTTGCCATCGCCAGTGATTATTTACAGGGCATGGGTTTTACAAACAACCAGTATATGATATTCCGGCACTATGATGCCGGCCACCCACACATCCACCTATTGGCAAACCGTATAAAGTTTGATGGCGGGATCGTCTCGGACAGCAAGAATTTTGATCATAGCGAAGCTTTATCAAGAAAGTTAGAACGGCTGCATGATCTTAAGCCAGTAATGCAAAGTAAATATATAGCCATACAAACATCCCCGAATAACATAAAAGTTTTCCCGACAAAAAGTACTTTCCGGCGTTCGCCTAAAAAAGGCGAGATAGAAATGGTAGTGCGAACCGGAGAGGCATCGCATAAAATGTTGGTTCAGGAAAAGCTATTGCTTATCCTGAACCAACCGAAGCGGAGCATGCAGGACTTCATCCAGCAATGCGAGGCTGAAGATGTGCATTTACTTTTTAACCAGGCAACTACCGGGCATATCAGCGGCATCACTTTTTTTTACAAAGACTTTAAGGCAAAAGGCCAGGCATTAGGTAGCCGCTTTAAATGGATAGAGATCGTAAAACAATTAGACTATGAGCAAGACAGAGATCGTCAAAGCATTAGCGAGGCTAACGGCAGAACAAAAGCAAAATACGGAGAACTTACACCAGTCGGAACCGGAAACACAGCAGACGGAAGAAGAAACGATCTTACAACTCCTGTTCCTGATGCAGAAAAACTCGTCGACCTCGGCCAGCCATATCACACAGATAACGAAGACGCAGAACGAGATACTACAGCGGATGGAGAAGTTGAAAGTAATGGCAGCAAAACAGGCAACCTACCTGAAACAACTTCGGGTAATGTTGATAATAATCTTACTGGTGATTGGCGTGATGCTGGTTATGGTATTCAAATTTCAGATGACGAGGATGATGCGTTGAAGCGACGGAAGCGGCGGGGCAATGGAAGGTAATTTACCAACAGCACATACGCTACATATTTTTGAGTAATTCGTTTTTTTCTTTTTCGGTGGCTAATAGACGTTCGTATAGTTTTTTGTTTTCTGTAAATAACTCGACGAGTTTGTCAATCGGATTAAATGTGCATTGATAATTCATATAATTGGCTGGGCCAAAATTAGATGCTCCATTATTTGAACCCTCATAATTATTTTGGATATTATAAATAACCGCCTCATCGGAATAGTTTTTTATAGCATCGACAGATACGCCTAATGCACTGGCGATTTTTTCAAGAGCACTTTCTTCAATTTCTGAACTTTGCTCTAACTTAGAGACAGCTTGTTGGCTAATGCCTAATTCTGCCGCTAAAGCCTCCTGCTTCATCCCGCGCAATTCGCGAATTCTGCTGATCTTTCTGCCAATATTTTGGGTCGTTTCTGCCATATTCAAATGTATAATTAATTACTAATGTCTACAAGAATGCTATGGAAGCATTCATTGTATTTTACCATTACGCTTTTTTCTTTTCCGTCACCTCTTTACGAAGTTCAGAAGCAGCGGTTTTTATCTTTTGCATGGCATTACGCAATCTCGTGCCTGCGGCTTTATTACCTTTTTCAAAAAACGCTTCGGCATCATGCTCGGCTGCGGATATCATGTCCTTTATTGCATTAAATTTTTCCATGCTTTTTTGTTTAAGATTGATAAATGTACGAAACAAACGAATTAATGTAAAACACAACCTTAAATAGTTCGGTACGCTGCTGCCAGTATGGTTATTTGTAATTCAATATTAACGCAAGGCTTATGAATTACCGTCGAATTGAGCTGTCAAAAAAACAAAAAATAGAACTTGCACCGTTCCTAGTCCGTATCAATAAAAAGGTCAAACCGCTCTGCGTGATCTGCTTCGCGGCTTCAACGAAAACTATTGATGCCCAAAACCCCTTACCATTTCCCGCCAGTGAGCAGAGCGGTATTTACGGGGTTTTAATTATCACCGCTAAAAAGGCAAACAGGCAGTACGTGCAAAAACTGGCTAACTCCACCGCAGGATATTCCCGTATTGTCGCGATAGCCCACAACTGGGAATATGTAAAGGGTAAACTACAGGAGAAGAATTTTTTTTTCATGGTAGCTATGCAGGGGGGCTTTATACTTTCCGGTAGTCTGGACAAACCCATTTGCGAAAGTCTTTCAGTCAATGAACTACATCTACGGGCACAAATTAATTTCGACTATCATATTGATTATGCTATCAGGTTTTCAGAAGCCGCGTCGCTTTGCCAATTGGAAGACCATGAAGGTAGTTGCTTATACCTGCTTTACCAGGCGGTATTACAAGCCTGTTTTACACTGATATGGGTTTATGCCTTTTATGAGCCGGACTTTGATAACCTGGACACGCTGCTAAACTTTTGTTATAGTCTGGAACCCCGGCTGGAAAAGTATCTTCCGCGCGACAAATCCGTGGATAGTTCTTATTTTGATGCCTTGACAGGGATCTACCGCCATATCCATTTTAATAATGATTTCGAGGTCATTGGCAGGGATGTGGAGTTTTTGGCCAATATCACCGACCTGTTTTGTGAAAAGGTAATCTATTTCTGTCATGAGCGAATTGATGCTTATAAAGAATTGGTCATTCTTTGACCTAATGCTAATTACAATTGGTTATGATGCGCTACACCGTGTAATAAATCTATCTGTTAAGATTAAATAATATGAAAATTGCAAACATCAAATACGCCGACGTTAGTGATGCCATCCTTAATAAAGTGGTTGTCGATCTCTCACAGGCCTTTCCTGTCCGGTATATCATCTGCTGGGGAATAACAACGGATCATCAGGAACGCATCACTTGCTTTGATAACGGGCTTAAACAAATACAAAAACATTTCTTTCTGCTGGTCATCACAGATGCAAATACCCCGTTGGAGCAAGACATTCAGGATTACATCGAAAGCAAGTATGAAAATGGCGAAATAGTTATTACAGCAATTTCCTGTGGTTTTGCTAATGTAAATGAGGGCATAATGGAAGGCAACCGCTTTTTTATAACGGTTTGTAGCAAAGGTTACTTAATGTATTCGTCAGACGGACTATTGATACAATTAGACTATCCGGTACTGGATCATGATATAACGCTTACCAAAGCGGAACAGCATTTCCATCACCGTTACCACATGGCTGAAGGGTTTCTTTTAGCCGCCGAACAAAGCCTTGACGGCGGTTATTATAACCACGCGGTATTCTTGCTTCACCAAACCACAGAACAAGCTTGTATAGCCATAACAAAGGTTTTCCTGGGCTACCGGCCTGACACGCATAATATTAAACAACTGATCGACCTTTGCTGCTCTAATTCCAAAAAACTTAAAACCATATTTACCTATAATCAAGTTACCGAACAGCTTTTTGATTTGATGCGAAAAAGTGATGTCGATGCCCGTTATCAGAATGCTTATGTGGTGCAAAGTACGGAAGCGGAAAGTCTGTACCAATTAGTGCATGAATTCGTAGAACTTACACAGGTGCTTTGCAAAGAAAAGATCGGGGATTACCAGATTTTGGGGGCTTCAGGAGATCATTTATAAAGACATTTGATTATAGTGCTGGGGAGAAAATGTATGCTGCGGCAAGCGGCTCATTACATCACGTGTTATCACACTATATTCATTCTCCGCCAGCCTCGCTGCGAATGGTGCAGTACTGAAACTCGTACCTCGTAACAGAACTGCTAATTGGGGAATAGGAATTAGCTGCCTGGGGGATAGGATAGGATTATAATTATTAGGGTTGCCAAAACCAAAGCGGGCTATCTATATTTAATGCAGGCATAATTGGTTTGAAAATGAAAATTTTGGGTTATATATTTCTTTTTATCATCATCGTGCTTCACAGTTACCGTACCTATCAAAGCCAGGTGTACTGGCTGGACAAACTTATTGCCCGGTTCATCCGCTACCTCAAATCGTTATGGCGTAAACGATGATATTCGCAACAACCAAAGGTTCTAAATTATTAGCCCTGCTTATAAACTGCCCTACTAAAAAAAATTTATTTTGCATTGCACTGCAGTCACAAAATTAGCACCGCAGTAAAACAGTCAAGGGCTTGTAAATGGCGATTATTGTTTAATTGTTTTTTATTGGCATCGCCACCCCTGACAGTTTTCCTGCTTGCTGCTGGCGGTTGTTTAAGCGGAGCAATACCAACCTATGTACATATTTATTTTAAAAGGGATGTAATAAAATGGAATAACAAGCGTCAAAAGAATAATTAGGCAATTACCAAAGCCGTCCGTTTATTGACCCGTCACCCGGCAGGTCGTATTTGGTGTTTACAAATAAGATAGCTGGTTGCTCATCTGTTTTCCCTGTTCACACCGTAATAATCGCTCATTCTGGATGCCATCTTATTCGTCGGGACACCCGCCTGGTATTGTTACAGGCGACCAGTGATCACCGATCAGACATACCTTCTTATTGTTACGACATGAAGGCCGGATCTTCTGAAAAAAGGAATGTTACTACCGCGCAAGCCATCGTCATATTGAAGAAAAATGGCTGCGAAGTAAATGAAAAAGAAGCTGAAAAAATCTTGGAATTAATGTATTTTTTAGCTAAATTAGTTGTAAATCAGAACGTTAAGATATGAAAATAGCAGATTTATATATCAGGGTGAGCACCGATGAGCAGGCGGACAAAGGCTATTCTCAAAGAAGCCAGGAAGAGGTATTATTGAAATATTGCGAGATCAGCAAGATACAGGTGCGAAAAGTCATTTTCGAGGATCACTCGGCGAAGACGTTCATCCGCCCGGAATGGATCAAGTTGTTAAGCACCCTACGCCAGTATAAGAATAAGACCAACCTCGTGCTATTCACCAAATGGGACCGTTTTAGCCGGAACGCTCCCGATGCCTATCAAATGATAGCCACCTTAAAGAAGTTAGGTGTAGAACCGCAGGCCATCGAGCAGCCGCTGGATATGGAAGTTCCCGAGAATAAAATGATGCTGGCAATCTATTTAACCGCTCCCGAAATTGAGAACGACAGGCGTGCGTTAAACGTGTTCTACGGGATGCGCAGGGCAAGGAAAGAGGGCCGCTATATGGCCACTGCCCCGGTAGGGTATAAAAACAGGACATTGGATGGCGGCAGGAAAACAATCGTGCCCCATGAGCCGGCAGCATCTGTGCTGCAATGGGCATTTGACGAATTAAGTATCGGTCAAAACACTGTGGTGGAAATCTATCGGCAGGCAAAGGTAAAAGGATTGCCTTGCAGTAAAAACAATTTCTGGCATGCTTTGCGGAACCCCGTTTATATAGGCAAGATCGTGATCCCTCAACTAAAAGAAGAAGAAAGTTACATGGTGGATGGCTTGCATGAGCCGCTGATTAAACCGGGTGTATTTTATGAGGTTCAGGACGTGCTGGAAGGACGCAAAAGGAAACTAAAGACAAAGATAGTCACGCAGGATATGCTGGCTTTAAAAGGCTTTATAACTTGTCCTACCTGCGGCAAGGTATTGACAGGGAGCGCATCTAAAGGTAGAACCGCCCATTACCATTACTACCATTGCAATTCTACCTGCGGCTACCGGACACGGGCAGAGGAAGCGAACAGCATCTTCGAGAAACATCTAAAAGACTATGTATTAAACCCGGATGCCGCAGAGTTGTTCAAATCGGTTATACTGGACGTTTATAAAAACGAACACCAAACTACAGGCAGCAGCAGGAAACAGTATATCGACCGGATAACCGCGTTAAACAACAAAATAACCAAAGCCAGGGAGTTGTTATTAAATGACGATATAGAAGCCTCTGATTTCCGTGCGGTGAAGGTGGAAGCAGATCGGGAGATCATGGTGTTGGAAAGCAAAATAAGTGATTTGCGAACTAATCAGATGAGTGTAAGCGAGATGGAGAAAACGCTGGATTCAGCAATGGAAAAGCTTACTTGCCTCAATACAATATACTGTAAATCTGATCATTACGAAAAACGAAAACTAATTGGTTCGATATACCCTGAAAAGTTCACATTTGAGGATTTGAAAGTTCGAACCGCGAAAACAGGGGAGGTTTTTGAATTTATTTACCTGATAAACAGGGAGTTATGGGGTAAAAAAAATGGGACAACGACCAGAAATTCTGTGTTGTCCCATAGGGTGATCCCAATAGGATTCGAACCTATGACCTACAGATTAGAAATCTGTTGCTCTATCCAGCTGAGCTATGTTTTAAAGCCTATTTTTAGTTTTGTAGCAGAAAAGTGCACCAAAAGTGCACCAAATGTCTCTCACTCAATTAGATTTCACTGAACCAACAATTGTAACGTCCAACGACCTTAATCATCGTTCTTATATAGCGTTTAATTTGAATGGCAAACCAATACGCCAATATCATGGAAAATGCCTCCAGCTTCAAATTAATCCTAATCGCGCAAAGTCGTTATCTGAGAAAACGCTCCTTTTAAATAAGTTGTTATTCGCATTACATAAAGCGTTAGAAGCAGGAACATACGGAGACCCCATCCATAGCCAATTAAATTTACCTAACATTTCCAAAGTTACAACTATACCCTTCACTAAAAATATTCCTAAAGCAACAGCGTTACAGCTACTATTTTCAGCAGTAAAACTCAAGCTTAGAAGCGACTTGAGTAAAAAATATAAACGAAATCTAAAAGCAATTTACAGGCAATTTCGGAATTTCATGACGATAGAAGAGCAAAATGCTTCTCTGCTTTCTATTTCAACATTACGTGTAGAGACATTTCTTAGTGCTTATTCCTCATCTGGTACATATTACATGAATAAAAGACGTGATTTAGGTGTTTTGTTCACTTGTGCTGGCAGAGGGTTTGAGCAGTCAGTAGGCACGATAAAGAAATCTTCAAAAAAGAAATCTAAAGCAACATTGCATAAAGCTTACGATAAGAGCCAGGTAAAACCGATCCTTAACTTTTTGGAAATTAACTATCCTAATCTCTACTTATGCTGCTTATTAACCTATAGTTCATGGCTTAGGCCACATGAAGAGGTAAGATTACTTACCGTTGAAGATTTTAAAAGAGATTGGACGGAGGTGCATTTATCTGGCGATGATAATAAAGGTGGCAACGTAAGAGTAGTTTACATACCTGATTATGCTCGTGAAGCGCTTTTACCTATACTTTCAAAATTAAGTAGAAAAGATAATATCTTTAGTAGAAACAGCAATCCACTTAACGAATATTATTTTAATACATCTTGGTCAAGAGCGTATAAAAAGATGTTTAGCTTGGGATTAATATTCGAAAATCAAACAATCTACTCATTTCGACACACCGCTGCAATTGAAGTTTATAGAAAAACTAAAGATGTTTATCTACTTCAAAAGCTATTGGGGCATTCTAATATAATCGTTACACTAAAGTATCTCCGAAGTCTTGGTGAATTTAATAGTGAAGAGCTTAGAGATTCCGCTCCGACATTGTAACTTTTAAAGTATGCCTGTGACGCCAGTACACAAAAAAAGCCCATCCTTGTTAAGGGATGGGCTAAATTTAACAAATAAAGAAAACTACAATTCCTCGTCTTCAGGTTTAAGTTTAAATAACGGGGTATAACCTGTTATAACTTTTTTCAGCTTTTGATTGATTGTGTCGTCGTCATCACAACAGATCTCTGTTGATTCTACTCTTACAATGAATAGATTGTAAAAGTCCCGCATACAGTTTCTCTTTATACTAGAAGTGTATGCCGCTGAGCCATGATCTCTCCTAGTTCCACTTACAGTTTGAATAATAGCATTCTCTGTAACTGGTTTGCCAATGGTAAACGCTTCAGCTAAATCATCTTGTAGCTGCTGAATTTTATAATCAGCTTGGAAGATTGCTTCCAATTTCTCGTTCACTTTCTTAAAGCTATTCTCACCTTTGCCATCTAATAGTAAAGTAGCTTTAATGGCCGTTGCATTATCTGGATATATGCCACGGAAAACGGCGAATCGCTGTTTTTGAGTGTAAGTTAAATCATCGTAAGTGATTGTTTTGGAGGCCACGCCAGTGTCCTCATTTTGATTGTTTGTCATATTAAATTGAAATTTACTCTTGATGTAAGAGCGTTTAAAAGATTTGTTAATTAAATCATTTAAACCAGCTGGTAAATTGTTTTCACAATTTAAGGGCATGATTAACCCTTCACGCAACACGGCCGTGTTACGCTACAATATATAATCTGTATCGGTTAATTACGTCGATACAGTAACTATTGGTCAAAATACAATTGAACAAAAAAGTCCAGGCGTTTTTTCAGGAAGTCAAAGAACACAAAAATTCTAATTACCCCTAAGGGGTATTGTCGGTATGGATTTTCGGCCTTGAGAACGGTAAGTGTCGGCCTAACGAAGATGTCGGTATGTAAGCATGTAGTTGCTCTTCGCTGTTGCAAATTTAGAATTTGTATTAGATATTCAAAAGAAAAGTTTAAAATAAATTTTGTCTAAATGCTTTGTGGTCAAATCAGTATAAAGGGATATCCATTAACTAATTGATTATGTGTTTATTAACTTGTTTTCATAAGTTATTTTTCGTATATTTGTATCAACAAAATCATAGTCGATATAGCCCCAAGGCACAAAACATTTAAGGTCGGATTAGCTCCCTGATCTATTGTTTTGCTCAAAATTTCCAATAAATGATCGACGTTAGATACACCTCAAAATGGCTCTTCTGCTAGGAATTAGATACGCCTTGTGAATTTTAAGACTAATGAATAATGTATTTAACGACTACCGTGCACGAACTCGCACCAACTGATTACCTAGATAAAATATATGCTAATGGCCTCCCAGTTAACACCATTTTAGATAAAGGACGATGTGGGATCGGTGCGACGACTATCGAATTGCTTTTTAAAGAAAGATGCTCGCTGATTGTTGTTCCGAACACTAACATATTAATAAACAAACAAAGATCACACCCTGAAATTGATATCGTTTATGGGGATGTCCACTACACCAACGTTGTAGATATTCTACGTAATCCAAAACAAGGTCATAAGATAATGTCAACGCCGGATGGGGTTTGGAAAATTTTTAAGGCCGCTAAAGAACTTGGGCGACTAGATGACCTGTATAATAATTGGTTTCTGTTGCTAGACGAGGCTCATGCTTTTATTACTGAAGTTTACAGAGGTAAGGCCATGCTTCGGCCTTTCCAATACTTTTGGAATTTCAAAAGCAAATCGCTAATGTCTGCCACACCGTATGAGTTCAGCAACCCAAAGTTCAAAAATTTACATTATGTCAAAATTCGCTTTACGGCTAGTTTGGGTAAGGTTTGCATAGTTAATTGCCGAAGTGTGGAAGCGACTTTAAATTGGATATTAGATAATCGTAATCAATACCCTGGTAACCTACATGTCTTTTATAATTCCGTAACTGAAATAAGTTTAGCAGTACAAAGAGCAAGTTTAGATGACTGTACAATCTTTTGTGCCAATGACGAAGAGAATGGTAATCTAATTAAATTAGGGGACAACGCAAGGCTACACTCCTCTCAACCGGAAACGGGTTCTTATAAAAAAGTAAATTTTTACACCTGCAAATATTTTGAAGGATGGGATCTCAAAGATGAAAATGCAACAGTTATCCTAGTCACCAATCATAATAAAACTCATACTAAAGTTGGGGTGAGTATGAAAGGCAAGCAAGCAATTGGAAGATTAAGGGATGAACCCTATGAGATTATGCATCTTACTAATCACGAAAATCGCAGACACCTTAAAACTATCTGTGAATTCAAAGCTGAATATACATTAGAAGCTATGTATTCAATTGAAGCAAGTAACCAATACGTCGCATATTGTCAAGCTAATAATTTGTCTATTAAGGCACATGAGCAAATCAAGAAATATGCAGATATTGACGAATACACACAATTGGCCACTCTTAATTGGGAAAAGTTAGATCAACAGATTAATGACGCCGCTAGTGGCGAGATTTACAATCATATAGATTTTATACAACAAGCCTGGAAAGATGCGTATTATGATATTGAATTGATTAAGAACGATTTGGTATCGGAAACAGCAACTTTAAAAAGACGTAAGTCAGCCGCTAAACAACTTGAAGAGGATTATAACTTGTTAAAATCACAAAGCAAAGCTGAAACGACAAAGTTGTTAACCTTAAGTTCAACATCCACTATTGAAAGTTTTGTGAATAAAACCAACCCACAGGCCTTTAAGGCCTTTCAACTAATAGACGAAGAGACAATGAGCAATTTAAAATACAATGTTAAAAAAGTAGAAGCAGAGATTATACGCAGAGACAATAGTTCATTAGAACTTAAGTTTAGGCAGATGTTAAACCTTACATTCAAGATTGGAGGAGAATATACTAATAAAGACATTAAAGAGAAGTTACAGACAATATATACCATATTGGGAATTAAAGCGGAAAACGGTAAAATAATGACAGCAACAGCAAGCCAATTATCAGCAAAAGGATTGTTCGAGGTTGAAGATTGCAAGGTGTTAATGGATTCTGGAACACGTGAGCATGGCAAGCGAATCATCCGAACTCAATTTAACTTACGAATGGCTGCATGATAAACTCTCAGTTTCCAAATTCCATAAAATCTGACATTTGTCCTTAATATAGTGATTTACAAGAAAATCATTTTTTTTGGAACTTTGTAATTTAAGAACTCAAAACCTGCCTAAAGCAGGTTTTTTTGTTTATCAGACCTTTTTGCAACCAAATTTGACAAAACGTGCGTTTAGCTCATTTTTATCACAAACACCGAAGTCCTACTTGAACAACGAGTTGTGCAGGATGAGCTTTTTTTCGTTATAGACATCTTTGATTGCGGCCAAACGACACAGACCACATTCATTTAAAAGGTAGGCTTCGAAAAGTAACCTTTAAGAAAGAAGTCTGGTGATGTTCAACTACGACAATTTAGGTTAAATAAAACATGCCCCTCCCCATTAAGCCGCCCCCCTGGGGCTTCAATATAAAGTTGCCTTTCCTATAGAAAAACACTTCTCTCAAAAATATTTTGAGAGTGTTGTAAACGGATCTACAGCTCTGATTTGACCCCCTTACCTTGTCTCGAAGGGAAAAGCTATATATAGCGTGATGTTCGCACAGCCAGGCTGTCATGAACGCGCCACATATCTTCCCTTCGCAAGAAATGGCAAAGCATATCCCAAGTCCCAAAGAGTACTGCCTAAACCCAACCCATTCCAAACTTTTCAAACCAATTTCACATCATAAACGACACCTAAAAATCCTCATAAACACATGAAAGAGATACTACAAGCCATCGAAAAACCAATAACGACACCTGCGTTCACAAAAGTTCGACCCATCTCAAAACGATGGAAGCGAGTTAGTGATTTGTCACACCCCAATAAGCTTAAACAAACCATTGATACAAGGATTATTCAATATGAACTGGTGCTTGAAAAAGTCAAGCACCTATACGCCAACTCGGGTGAAGTTTGCTATGAACGTGACTTTAAAATCGATAATGAAAATCCGTTTACCATCTACAGCTTCCTTACACCAGGCTTTTGGTGGGATATTGAATGTGATCTTCTTTACGATATCAATGTTACCTATCAATTTGCAAACTGTCCACACGAGGACGCTATAAGAGCGTTGTTCCGTGAGTTTCACTTAGCCCAATACATTAGAGAGGTTACTAAACAACCAACGCTTGCAGCGTTCTATACAGCGGTATTGGCCTATCAAAAACCTCAATACATCCACACACTTTAAAACCTTAATATAATGAATAAAGCAGAATTAACTTTTGTTGAAGAGACGCCAGGCGATAGCGTTTATGTTTTAGTTCTATGGCCGTGGGTACAGGATCTAATGGAATACACTTGGTTCAGAAAAGAATGTTTGTTGCACAATGCATCCGACGACCAGGAATATCACGATTCGGCCTACTTTGTCCCGATCAAACGCATGCTTGAAGTGCAGGTTGGTGATATAAGCAATTATATGGGAGATTGAACCGCAAGGGTAAATCCATTCCAACCTTAATTTCTTAAAAGGTACTGCGCCTGATTGCAGTACAAACAACATTACAAATGCTTGGTGAGATTCACCAGGCATTTTTCATTTAAACCCAATTCAAACCAATTGATAATGAAAAAACTAAAAAACCAGTCACCTTATAACGAAGCAGTCGAAAAGGCTTACCACAAAATACTCAGAAAAGCAAAACAAATGCTTTGCACCATAGAGCAAGATGAGTTACGCTATACGCTTATTAGAAGTGATAACCCAACCAGCACCGGCTACATAGCCCATGAGTTTGTTAATCCGTTGCTTTACCTGCGATTAGAAGCAGAAAATGACAGTTCATTCTTTATCCACTTTGGCATAGAGCAAGTTCAAAACAATGAGCTTCTAAGCAATATTACATCGAGATTTATTAGAGCACTTTACGCCTTTACAACAAAACAGGCAGCAACAATAAATATTGAAATGGCTATACGAACGGACTGGCTTCTTAATTCATGCTCTGACGCTTATGAGTACATTGAAGAACGCAATAAATACCACATGTTTAAGCAACTCCCTTATAAAGCAAGTGGTGTTAAAAGAAAACAAATGAGAGCAGTTGCTTAACTATCATCACTTATTAATTAACTTTACATCAAAACAAGGAGGAAACCGCAAACAGCACTATCATCGATACATCAACTACTTAAAATATAAGCGTTAAGCTTTGTTTGTTTTGCATTAGAAACCTTGGAAATTTTTTAAAGCTACCAAAACAAATGAGTTCAACGTCCACGCGAAAGCGTAGGACGAAGACTTGTTTGTGGTATCTGGGCTTTTCCAAGGGCCTCTAATGCGCAGACTAAGTTAAGTCCTGCGCTTTTGTGTTTTATAACCTACCGATAAGGACTAATCGGTGCCTTAACACATTACAATGAAAATCACTCTTATCTCACTCTTATGGTTCTTTTGGGGCTGTAGTATTTGCACTGCGCAAAGAACTTTCAAATTTAATATCGACGAGCAACAGTACTCAATTGAAGAGCAAAAGCTCAATGATTTATTTGGTTCTGCTTTTAATAGCATAATTGAACGCGGAGCAACAAGCAATAAAAACTTCGATCTATGGGCACGAAGTTTTGTTCATTGGAAAGATAATACAGTAAATGGAGTATGGGTTTATGAAACTCTTGGTAACCGGGTATCTAGCCTATCCTACCAAGGGTCAGATTTAGACGAAGTTTATTTAGGTTGGGACCCTGGTCACAAAACTGCGCAAGGAAACCCAAATAAAGAAAAGAATCACGGAAAGCGATTTGCAATTCTCAACACACATTTGAGTCGCGAAATCATCTATTACTTAACACAAAAGGTAATCATTAACTAAAACACTACCATCACATGAAGAGAATCCTATTATCAATGTTGCTCATTCTATCAATTGCAACAGCTAACGCACAAACCATTAATTACACCCAATTGCAACAGCTTTTTAAAAGCTGGAAGAATAGCAAGGGTAAAAACTTAATTACAATCGATTCAAAGCTTAAGATCATAAGTCCAAAGTGGAAATTGCAATCCAAGACACCGAAGGTTGATGGATATGTAAAATCAATAGTTTGGCAAGCATTAGAAGGTAAATCCGATACATCGCTTTTCATAATTTCAATAGAGGAAGATGAAGAATCGTATAAATATTCGATAAGTTATTTATTTCATAACAAGGTTTGGTTCAACAATTTGCACAAAGGCATAATATCATCTACTTACTATAAAGGCAATGTTGTTTCATTTAGTGACAAAACTACTGGAGAAACAACCTATACAGGCAAACCTGAAGAAGTCGGGCCTTTATCATCAAGGACAGATTGTATATTATCTGACTTTAGTAAAAATGAAGGGGTGTTTACATTCGACCTAAAATCACGTTACATTAACAAATAATTAGAACCTTATGAATCTATCACCAAAAGCTATTGCTTGTTTTATAGGATTGTCTATAATCTCCTTTTGCTCCTTTAGCCAAACTCAAAAGTTTGTTGTCAGTTCTAAAATTTACTTTGATGCCAATTTCAATCCACGTATTACTGTGACTTATCAGAATGTTTCTAAAAAAGATATTTCACAGATAATGTCTTCATTTATTTACAATAATTACTCGGATTGGGACAACACAAGCATGAGCCGCAGTTTAAGAGAAGCTGCTACTGTAAGGGTTATAAGGAATGTAAATATTCCGCCAGGTAAAAGTTATAAAGATGATTTCGCAATAACTCCCTTAGACGGCTATGAAGGTAAATCACCGATTGGACATATATCTAAAATAAGATTTTCAGATGGTTCTATTCAATCATTTGATTAACTATGAAATACAATCCAACAACAAAAGAGCTCTTCACAAATGAGGGGCTCTTTTTAAAGAAGCTGCATTGCCCTTTGTCAAAGCAATGGGAAGAACTAAGCCAAACTGATTTATTAAAAGGTAAGATGTGCGATCATTGCCAAAGCACTGTTCATGATACTTCATTGTTTAAGGATGATGAATTGTTAAGCTTGCTTAAAAGCAATGAGCACACCTGCTTAAAAGTTGATCTTAACCAACCTAATCTGACCATCACATACAAAACCAATGAACGATAAGAATTTAAGAGTTATTAAAACTGCAAGAAGCGAGAAAGCAATCAATGAAGCAGTTGCTAAAGGCTATTGGCCTTTAGTTAAGCCAGTTGTACCATCACCTAAAATCAAAAGCAAGTATGCCATACTTCAAGACCCGATAACGGGTCAAATTGAAGTTATTCACGATTATAGAGCACTTGGAGAAAGTATTTCAGCAGATGGAACAACGCCTACACCAACAGTAATTGATTTCACTTACTACTATCCACATCATTTTGAAAACCCCTTTGCTGCTTACTTAATTCCCAAAGACTTAAAAGTCGGAGAAGTAGTTTGGCTTGAAGATTTGATTGAAGATATAGTTAGTGGCAGTTGGAACCAAGGAGACGCATACAGGCTGCAAAGCTGTGAAGCAAAATGGGATGGTAAAGATTTAATAATAAACTTTAAACCTTTAGACGACCAGTATGTGATGGTTGGTTAAAATATACATTGATAGGTAGTTGAGTAAGTATTAATGATATGTTTACACTGAATTGATAGATACAAGCTTTAACTATTCATTAATGCCTTTATAGTAACAACTTTTGCAAATATTATTATATTACATTTATCTAAATCATATCAATGGAATACATAATTAGCAAAGGAGCAGAATTGCCAGATACAGAACTTAAAATGGAAACGATGCACTGGTTTAATATGTGGGCTACTCGTAAGCCACCGTACAGTAATTTATTAAAAGGAGATGTTCTATATTGGTTAGATAAAGTTAAAGCAAGAATTGTTTGGAAGACAGTAGTCACCGAAGTTAATCGATATCCATATGACGACAAATTGGAAGTTTATAAATTGTATGGTGATTTTATGACTCAATCATACTTTGATTCTAGACCGCAGTCCGGCTACTTCCTAAATTACCAAGTAAAAGTATTGGCAAGAATGGACATACGTAAACCTGACTTAAAATTTGACCAGTTAGGTTGGGAAATGTTGGATAAAAATAACTACAACACGTGGTTTTCCAAAGCACAGGGAGACGATACATCGGTTTTAGATGATAACATAACACTTGGTGGTTCTTTGCAATATACGTTACAGCAGCTCAATGAAAAGATGAAATATGTGTCACCTACTAGAGTGGAAACACTTGTTCTTAATACAATAAGACATGACACTAAGATAGTACAAGCTTTAAAACAGGCAGCCAATTATAAGTGCCAATTTCCTAATTGTGGGCATCAGATAATTAAAAAAGGGGGAGGGTATTATATTGAGGTGGCTCATATTTCGCCGGTTAAGAAAAACGGGAAAAGCATACTTGGAAACCTTATAGTACTGTGTCCAAATCATCATAAAGAGTTTGATTTCGGAGAAATTAAAATAACTAAACAAAGTGCAAATGAATTAATCGGAGTGATTAACGGGCTGCCTTTTAATATACAATTAACTGTGGCTAATAATTAACTACCTATCGCTTATAGCATACAGCGTAGTAGCATAATTTCTATATTAGTGACTCAAACCTATTAATATGACATTTAAACTTGGTAGTTTCTTTCCAAAACAACCTATAAACGAACCACCTTTGGATTTAAACGATCCTAATTGGGAAAGGCTTGAGGGTGGCTATAAGGGTCCATCATACGACGCATCAATTGCTTTAAGACAACTGCAAGGAGTTAGTTCATTAAAACAGGCTAAACCAATCTTTGACGAGCTGTGGAATAATCTGCATCATCAAGGAGATATAGGAGTAGCATCACTATATGCGGTTCCTCATTTAGTTAGGATTGCAAAGGACAAAGGATTGATAGACTGGAATGTACTTGGGCTTGTCACTCTTATTGAAGTTCAGCGAAGCAAGTGCAATCTGACTATTCCGAGTAAACTCAAGAATGAGTATGAAGCTGCGATAGGGGATTTAAGCGTGCTTTCTACATCTGTGCTAACTCAATCATAGGGTTTAGAAATAGCTTCATCTGCTTTGGCAGCTATTGCTCTTGCCAAAGGGCAAGTAAAGCTTGCTAATGCTATTCTTAACTTAGACAGTGAAGACGTAATAGACGAATTTCTAGAATCATATTAGCTTTCTTAAGCAACCAGAACCATATTTAACCATTTCCTAAGAGCCCTTTAAGAGGGAATGGTTAGATCTGTTCTTTGCGCTCCGGGCCTTTCACACACCAGGAAGATTTGAGTTACGTTGCTCTAACCTCATCAAACCATCACGCCAAGCTTCGTTAAGCATCAATAAGCTTTTTCAAAGCACATTAACGCTTAACCGGCAAGAACCGGCTTGTCATGCGATTTGATTTTCAGAGAGTCGCCACTCCACATTCGCTCTTGCTATCCTTTTAAACGCATCGCTGTAACTACGCTAAAGCTTTGTTTTCGCTCAACATATAAAAGTATATGCGCTCATATTGTTAGGCTCGCCTGCCGCCATCGCTCGGGCTGCTCAACTGTCACAGCATTTGAAAGGCAAACGCACAGGCCAACTAATCAAATGCACCGCCAGTTTTTTGTGAGCATACTGAGCAGTCGTACTGCGTACTATCTCTGCTCAGACCCTCGCTCAACTCGCAGGACGTCTCGCGGTGACTTTAGTTTCTATATAACTTAATAATCGTTAAGACATTGGGTCAATTATGTATATTAGACCTTCAAAAAAGCAAACTCTATGTCGGAATCATATCAATTGCCAGAATCTTTACAAATCATTGTAGCAATAAGTGCTATTGTTTCGTCCTTTGGGGTGGTTGTGGCGCTCATTCAAATTGCCATTGCAAAAGGGCAATTCAAAACACAGTTGGAAGTCACGTCTAATCAATTTTATTTATTAAACCAAGGTTATCTTAGTATAGATACACGTTCAGCCCTTTATTCTCCGCAACTGGCACCTGGGTCTCCTATGGTACCAGGAATTACTTACGAAAGCATATCTATCTCAGCTTCTTTAGAAAATGTAGGTAACACTCCTATAATATATGAAATTGACCAGTGCGTGTTTAAATTTAACGGTCTTACAGTTTATAAACCCACGATCAAATTATCAGATAAAGGAGTGTTATATCCTAAACAAATTGCGACGTTCGGGCTAGGTCAAACACCATTTACCAATCTAAATGAGCTTTTAACCACTGATGCAATCCAGGCTTTAAATATAACATGTGTTTTTAGTTTTAAGTACAACGATTTTAATAGTAACGTTATTAAAACTATAGAACGTACTTTAGAGGTAAGAGTTGATGATTATAGAATAACTGGAATATATTCTCAAATCGGTGACACTATTTGAGAATTTTAAAACCATTGCGGTTAATTGAAAAAGTAAAATGCCTAACCTCGCTTTGAACGTCTTTGCCTCATCATTATAACACCTTCTGTTGACGGTTTAAAACTAACTGATAGCAACCATTAGATCATTTATATAAATATTCATTTGCTTTCAAACGTTCTTTCATATTCAAAAGCTGGTCTCTTAAACCAACTACATAACTTTCAGCTTCTTCAGAATTTGCAGAAATAAAAGCCTTATTGTTAAAACCTTGCTCAGAAATCAAGTCGAAGGCTTTCTCTACTTCATTTGCAGCACTCCAAGCTATTTTTAAACCATCTTCTGTACCATCGGCTAGCTCGATCTGTTCAGCTATATTCATACATACTAATACTTGTCTAACTTCAATTGGTGGATGAGTTGAAGATCGATAATTAGATATTGGGAATTGTTTCATTCCAAATAACCGAAATGTAGTATATGTTGCAAACGCTAATAAATAAGTTGATTTATGACGATTTTCAAATAATGGCTTTGTTTCATTAGACTGGTTTTCGATGTTAATTAGGTAATTATCTAAAATCCTTAATCCATAAAATACTGCAAATCTATCAGCGTCATATTCTAAAGCTTGATATTCTGAATTTGTAAGACTGAGGTTTTGTTTAAGGGTTAGATGTAGGAAATCTAAGTGACCACAGATTGCATGTGCATATTCATGATATAAAATAGATCTACAAGCCATCCAACTCAATACAGTAGCAGCGGTTTGTCTTAATGGATCTTTTGGAATAGCACGTTCAATTCCACCTAATTCGGCTTTAAGATCTAAAAGACTCGTTATTTGAGCATTATTAATTCGTTCAATGTTAATTTCATTTTCAGCATTACCTAAGTTGTATATTACTTGTTTATTGCAAAGAAATCTGTTGAAGATCTCAAAAAGAATAATTATAACGGCATGGTTTATTCCAATGTAACAAACATCTTCATCTTTAAATATCTTTGCAGCAAAAGCCCCATTAGATACAAAGCCTATATAACAAGTTGGTGGACTAACGAGATATGTATTAGCATATTCAATTGCATTATACATGTCTATAATTGTTGCGTAATGAACTGCTAAACTCAATTCAGGCATCTCGCCCCCTTCGTTTGCAAAAAGCTCGTTGAAACGATGTTCTAATTCAATTTTATTCATACTTAACATATTTCATTGCTAACATGGTTTAAAAACATAAGCACTTAAAGACACTTAATTGTAAACTACGAGGGAATACCTTTTTGAAAGTTGTTCTCTTATAATTGAAGGTGTTTTATTCGAAAACCGACTTCATCATTGACACTTTCAAGTGTTTGTATTCTAAACTAATATAAGTAAGTTTACTGTCTAAACCTAAAAGTATCATGAAGAAATCATTACTTATCCTATTCCTGGCCGCAGGATCATTAGTAAGCGCGCACAACTCAAAACCAATAGCCGCAAAACGTACTGTTGCAACATGCGTAGGCGACAACCCTTGTAAAGCTTGTAAAAATTGTAAGTATTGTAAACGTTGTGCTAAGGATGGTAACACTTGTGGGGTTTGTAAAAAGTAATATAAGGAGATTGTATGAAGACACCTAAGCTAATATTTTATCTGGCATTATTAATTTGTACGTATGGTTGTAACAATAATCAATCATCGCCGGTTCAAATCAATAAATCAAATGAATCGGATAACCCGTCTTCATCAGCTATTGCAGGAGAAAACGGCACAGATAATACATTACATGTTGATTCAAATTATAAATACGAATATAGAACTGGAACTTCAGGTGCGTATGAATACAATTATGATGTTGAAGGTTCAGATGATAATGGTAAAAGCGTCACGGGCAATATTAGTGTTTCGGGCAAATATGGAACTGGTACTATAACCGATGAAGATGGTGATGAACAGGATATAGATGTTGAGTGGGTTGATTACGGTAAACTTGAAGGCACCGATGAAAATAATAATACCTATGAACTTGAAGTGCAATAGTTATAATCAGTAAACAATTGATTTACATATCAAATTAAATGGGTCACTCACAATAATCTCAGGCTTGCCTTTATAAAGAACTACCTTACCAATTGCACCAACTTCATCACAAGCCATCTTCTTATAGGCCTCAAGCGCAATACCTTTTAAAACAATAGTTAGTACTTGATTTGGGTAAGCAGCACTAATCATTACGGGAGCGTTCTTAGCGTCTTAAGTTTAATGTAAGGTGCCGGCCAAGCCGATATTATCAGGATTAGTAACAACTATCTCTACTTTGCCTTTATATTCTATTACCTTACCGGTGACACATGCAGTCATTGAATTTAAACCTTTATATGTATTCTTGGCTTCCCCTTTAAGAACAACCGTAAGTAGTTGGTTAGGGTATTCAGCTCCAAGATTTAATAAAGTCGTATTCTCAAAAACTTTGTAACCGTAAACTTTGGCACATACTAGTACTGTCTGACCAACGCACTTGTCAATATTTTTAATTTCAACACTTCTAATTATACGTTTAGTAGCATTAGTAGCTAATATTTTTGACTGTTTGTCTATATTAACAGCTCCGTCAAGAGTGCCTAGTACATCTTCAAAATTGTTGCCTTTAAAAACGTCGTTCAAAATACCAGCTAAACGGATTCCAGCCATCTCGATACGCTCGTGGACGATATTGATGTGTGATTCATAGTAGCTGTGATCAAGCTTATTATTTTGTGCAACTTCAGCATAAAGCTTCGTACTTATCTGATAACTTTCCCAAAGCCAATTCATTGGCTTATCAGCTTGCCATTGTTGAATTTGTTTTGAGGAGGCCTTGTCATAGTCAACAGCCATTCGAGTAAAATCGTCGCCTTCAGTGGCTATTAACTTACTATCCCAAAGCGAATGCAAATTAGTCCCTTTACCGGCATATTGAACTTGAATAGCGTTACCACCCTTATCTTCCTTTCGTGATACGTGCATCGGTTGATGTAAGTCACCAACAAAGTGAATTAAGAACTTCAATGCCTCTCGTTGTTTTTCAATTGAATTGTTTTGATGATTAAGAACATGAATTGCTTTTTGAATCGCAGAATAAACATTTTCGTTTTTTGGCAGGGTAACCGAATCCGCGAAGGCCTTATAGCTTAAACCTAAAGGGACATTTAAGTAATGCCAGGATGAAGTATGTTTATAAGTTGGCTCTCTAAGCACTTGATCGGCCCAAGATGCTGCATCAGCCATTGTTGTATCACCAAGTAAAGCTTTTACTGCTGCCTTTGCTTGTGGTGTTAGGTGGTTGTATGCAATTGTTGCGACTGTTTTGTGGCCGACTACTCCCCAGGAAATCAAGAAAAGGGAAACGCAACTGATGATGCTTAAGGCAAGGTACTTTCTCATAAGACAAATGTAAATAAGCAACGTAAACAATAGGTTAACTATCGTAAGTTAGTTATAAAACAAAAACGCCAGGCTCCTCAGCTTGGCGTTTCTCATTTTTCCTTTCGCTTATATTTTATAAGCCCAACAATTGCTTTTTCTTGGCATCGAATTCAGCTTGAGTTATTGCACCTGCATCTAGCAACGCTTTGTACTTTTTAATCTCATCTGCTGCGCTTACGGGTTGTGCCGCAATGGTGTTTTTCGACTTATATTCATCAGGTACTACGATCTCACCAGCGGCTATCGCATTCTCAACATCGACCTCATATCTTGTAAATCCTGAAAGTAAAACATAGTACATAAACCCTTTCTTTTCACTTCCTCTCTTTTGAAGCTTTGCTACTTTCATTAAGGAGCCCGATTTGCCTCTTGATAGTGCGTTAGCTTGATTAGCTAATCCTTGATATCCGGTTGTGGAGTAATAACTAAATAAGGAGGCCTGATTTATTCTTATAAACTTGAAATCGCCATCAGGCATCGCCCCTGTGCCAATTTTTAAATCTTGCCCTTTAATGATTTTGAATCCAGACGTTGTATACAGCGTATCTCCTTTGATCATCGGTAGTTCTTGAGAAAAGCAGGTAGTAACAGCGAATAATGCCGCTGAAAGCATTAGAAGTAGTTTTGTTTTCATGTAATTAAGGTTTAAGGTAATTCTATAATTAGAATTTGTTCATTTCTTTGAAAAACTAATTTACAAAATATACGATACCAAACTACATCTGATACTAATTAAAACCAGTTACTTCAAGAAGTTGGGAAATCTTAATCAACGGTCCGTTGTCGGAGAAAACAACATTCATCTACTCAGGATAGAATATAAGCCTCTTTCCTAAAAGGTACCGTTCCTGGCAGTTTCGAAGCCTAACTTTTAAAGAATAGGTTTATCTTAGCAATGTGAACCTACCTTACGAACCGGAATTACCAATAAATCTATTAGCTGCCAGTTTTAACAATACATCAGCTACTTATAAGTTTTACTGGTTTCTTTCCATATTAGAAAAAGTAGAGGCTGGCATCACTACCATCGGTAAACGAGATTTGTTTATAAGTATGGTTGCCCATTCATGGTTTACAGTTAACTACTTTCATATTTCATTAGGTAAACAGGATCAGTTACAAAAAGCTGTCGAGAGGATCAAACTATTGGAAGGGTTAACAATTGATGCGAACAGATTTAATATTATCAGCCGGTTGTCAAACACCACTCATAAGGAGACGAATAGAGAATTGCAATACTTTAATGGGGAAGTACCTCATCGTTTCTTAAGCCCGTGGTTCAAGGCCGACAATTCAAGTTTAGCATACACTCTTTCCCAATCTTTTACCAATAATTGTTTATATGCTTTGTATAGAGACCAGATAGAAATCAATCCGGCTTGGGTTACATACCTACAAAGGAATGCTCGTTTATTAAAGGACTTTTGCTATTGGAACCTGGCAATGTATCTCCAATCAAAAAATCCTAACGTTCCTGACATTCCTAACAAGCTTTTAAAACTACCGTTTCGTAAAGGTCTTGTTGAGCAACGTAAGAAGTATTGGGACATAGTAATTAAAGAGCTTGGCAGTGTTGATTGTATATATACTAATCGGCCATTGTATATAGGGAACTATGCCGTTGAGCACTTCGTGCCTTACGCTTTCGTATCGCATGATTTGATTTGGAATCTTATCCCAGCTGACAAGTCCTACAACAGCACTAAAAGTGAAAAGTTACCCAACTTAGAAAGCCATTTTACTCCGTTCTTTCAGCTTCAGAAGAAAGCTGTCGAAGTTATAAGTCATAAGCTTCCTAACAGCAAGTTTCTGCAAGATTACCTGACCATCTTCCCCGACCTGACTACTACATACTTTAATAAGGAAAAGTTCTTCGAGCAGATTCAACCGTTGGTTACTATAGCCAGCAACAATGGTTTTGAATATTTAAGCTAAGTAAGCTCAGTGAAAAACTCTTATTGATGTTAATATGCAATTGAAAGTAAGTGTAATCTTACAGACTTATTTCAACAAGTCCAACTTTTCGTTAATTGCATATAGTTGCCTATTCATACTTAACAGAAGATCGCTAGTTGGCACATTTCGTCGTGGAGATCGAAGTTCTTTTAATTTTTGTGATAGTGTTTGGTACAGCCTGTCATCATTGTGGTCAAGACTACCTTTTTCATAATTCTTTAAAAGTATCTCAATGTCTTTAATAAAATTTAACTCCAGTTCATTTTGTGCGTGGTTAAGTATATTCTCTTTTGAGACAAATTGATATCTCTCTATCCAATCTTCTTTCGATTGGTCGATTATAGATTCCTCATATTTAACGACCTTGACTTGGACGTCATGACCTCCGCAAAATTCTATAAGATTAGGCGTATCCTCGTCAATAGAAATTACTTCGTCGAGATAAAATTCTTTTAAGATTTTAAATTGCTTTTCGGCTGTTAGGTAGTCATCAAACCAAAGAAGAAGCATTGCGTTCTTGTAGTAATATCTATTGTCGTCATAATCACTGGTTATACGATATAATGCCTCTTGTCTAAAAGACAGCCAAAGTGTGTTTGACTTATCGTTGATGTTGATTGCCTTTAAATACCAGAGTCTATTTTCACTGTTTAAAAATTCCATTTTTATTCTTGGGAAGTGTAAGTGCTTTAAAGATAAGTAAAGGTTTTCGTATTCATATTTTAGAAGAACCTTAAACAAGCCCACCACACACAATATATAATCAATACTGGCAAGCAAAATTAGCCAGTTAAGCAGCAAACGGTGGCCATTTCCCACTTACTCCCACAATCCAAGGTAGTATCAAAAACTTTAGAGCTTACACGGCATAAACCCACATTGCCCTTGCTCTACCCATTTATTCCATGTTCCTAAAAGTTATTTGCTCTCCACCTTGACCTTATTGCCTCTTACAGGCTGTCAGGCTGCCATAATTAATT
>NZ_JBEPPE010000006.1:0-165273 GCF_040547175.1 Mucilaginibacter sp. UYP27 | reverse complement strand
TATTGGGCCGAAGTCGAACTGAAGAATCAATCAGCAGAAACTAATCAACAACCTAAAGTTGATGAAGCGACAAAGCCGAGAATGATAATGGTACCAAAGGCTTACACCGTATTTAACATCGCGCAAACCGAGGACATTGACTTTCCTGCTTTTGAAGCAGAGTTGAGAAGCGATGCAGAAATAATACAAGCTTGCGAAGACGTTATTGCAAACATGCCAAACAAGCCCACCATACGCAAGAATGGCACAAACGCATACTATCAACTTACTACCGATATCGTTGTCGTACCAAGCCTTAAAAAGTGCAAATCTAACGAAGCTTATTACAGTACACTATTCCACGAACTGGCACACAGTACCGGCCATGAAAGTAGATTGAACCGTAAAGAACTTTTAAACTCCGATGGCTTTGGCTCTGCTACCTACGCTAAAGAAGAACTTACTGCCGAAATGACTGCTGCATTCCTGGGAGCAATAACCGGAATAGGTCAAGCAACTATCGACAACAGTGCAGCCTACATTGAAAGCTGGCTTAAAGCATTAAAGAATGATAAAACATTAATCATTAAAGCTGCTGCACAGGCTCAACGAGCCGCCGATTACATTATGTCGGTTACGTATCAACCTGCATGATTTTAAAGCCCTAACGGGCTTTTTCTTTTTGCATGATTTCGGTTATTTATCTCGTCTAACCTTTTCTTATATTTATTTAATTATTAAAACATTATGACATATAAGAAAGTAGCATGGTTCTTAGGTGCGTTAATATTAATTGGAGGAGTGACTTTTATCGTCATGTTAACAAAGACGCGTAATGGCGATCAATTCCAAATTTACGAGGATAAGGTTTATTCTGACTCGGTTCTCACTATCTATAGTAGCGGTAAATTGGATTTGAGCAGCGTAACAGCTTCATTCAATGGGAAACCAGCTGTTGTAAAGTCTGTATCTTTTAACAAAATGGTTGTAGCTATACCTGATGTTGGAGACACGACTATCGCCAAAACAAATTCAGTGAAATTGGTTTTAGCTAACAGCTCAGGCAATGTTTTTGAAAAGGGTCTAAGTTTTGTAAAGCGTATTAAAATCGATTATGTTTCCACAAATCAATATAGCAACGATATAACTATAAACGGAAAGTACCTAAATGATGAGCAGTTGAAAGTTTACTTTAATGATAAAGAAGCAGTTGTTATTTCTAAAAACAGCTTGTCGATTGTCGTAAAGATTCCGGATCTTGCGAAGGCATTTCTGAAACAAGAGTTTAACCTTTCTCTACTAAATAAAGATAGCACCGTATATTTAAAAAAGTATAGCGTTCAAAACACATCTGTTAGTTTAATTGACAGCGCTGAAAAGGCAAGTTGGAAAAGCGGTATTCTATCAGTTGACGGATATCATTTTAACATAAGTAATAGATTTGATTTGTTATGGCAGGATGCAGGAAACGATACCAAAGGATTTGTAAGAAACGAAGATGTAAACATGGAAGACGGTAGTCGTTATAAGGTTTTACGAATGCATCCTATGTGGGAACCTCAAGGAAGCATATCCGGGATTTTCAAGCAAATATATTTACCAGGTGCAAAAACTTTTAAAGCAAAAGTAGGCTTTCTGAAAAATGCTATATCATCGGATGGTGTGAGTTTTGAGGTATGGTTACACTACACATTCGCAAATCGCGCCCAACAAACGCGCTTAGTTAGTTATCACAAATACAGTGATGGCAAAATGTTTGACCTGTCAAGCGATTTTCCAAACGACATTCCTGACGATTTTTCAGTTGAACTACGAGTTAACGCGGGAGAAAGATCTGAGTATGATTGGGCTGCTTGGATTGCACCTTTGATTATTACAAAGACGTTGAGGCCACAGCTTTAAATAAACTACCATGTTAAACTAGGCTTTTATAACGTTGCTATTTATTTCTTAAAAGGTCCTATTCCCAAATATTTCGAACAGTACCTTATAAAGAATAAGGATAAACTCCATTCACAAGCACCCATCAACTATCCTACACGATATTCATCTACTACAAATTAGTTAACATGGGGTTATAGTACCCTTTTTTAAAAACGTAGTAGTAGATCTATAATGACTGCAAATGCAATTTGAAACACTATTTCGAAAAGTACCTTTTAAAAAATAAGGAAAGCATCGCATCTACCATCTCTTCCAATTCTCCACTTTGGGACAGTTAATAAAAAGGGTCTTAATAACCCCTAATTTCGAAAAAGTGTAGCAACTGAGTTTAACTATTCAGAGTTTCGACTATATATAAACACCTCTCTATAATTTAAATTGGTAAATTGCAGCACACAACCAATGCGCATACTAACATTCTAAACGTTCATCGCTTGCAACTTCCAATAAAGCTTATTGTTCTATTTGTTGTTATTTCGATAATTGGACTAATGCCGTGGGAATCTATATTTCCTATTCAAATTGTTAATCAGACATTAAAATCCATGACTAATGGAGTAACAGGCATGATAGGTCTATTAGGCGTATGTTGTACGTTATACATATTTGTTAAAGATGAAAGTCGGATTACTTCATTGCTAAAAGTGATGGGAGGTATTTCTTCTCTTTTAATACTATTGCTAATGGGTATAGCCTTAATCACTCCATCATTTGACTGGAAGGACAATGGTGTTTATAGGAATGGGGAAGATTTTATAGTTGTTCAGGAACAAGAAACATTCGTCACTACTAGTATTGTATATCCGAGGTTGATTAGAACAACGTCACCTTACAGTATGATAAGATTTGTTGAAGAGAAGTACCAGCTTAAAGACGACGTGTTCTTAAAAGATTCTGCATTAGTATTTAAAGGTTTAACCTGGCGTAGAGAATCGCAGCAACGGTAACGCTTATTATACTGTTAATAATCTTATTCTCGAAGTCTGCCTTTTAAAAAATTAGTTGGGACTACATTTACAATATCACCAATACCTAACCCAAGAAACTTTAAGGGTCTATAAAAGTTAAAAACTCTTAATTCATGGATTCTCAATTCAGGATTTTAGCTACCCGTATATACCTAAAATAGACCCTCTTTCTGAATTAGTTAGTTGCATACGTAACAGTAATTTGCGTACCTTACTGGCATGCAATCGAATTCTTATCACTACGTAACGATAGACTTTAGCAAAGAGTTTGATAGTAGAAATTACAAGCCATATTATCTTGATGCATTTAAAAGAGTAGGATCTGATCTTCTAATTCTGGAAATCACCCCATACTATCTAATACATAATGATAGATATAAACATGAGATACATATAGTGAGCGACCGATTCGAAGAAGTGCCATACCTATTTAACGAACATGGACTTCCACGCTTAACTACAGGATACGAACCTATTTTTTTGTATCAAGACTCTTACTCAAAGGGAGTTTTAGAAGTAAATGAAGGAGGGTATTATCAAGAAAGCATAGTAACCCTATATTTCCCTTTTAATTTAATAGAAGAAAAGCTAACTGAGAAAGAGTAATTCAGGATTTTAGCTACCTCTATAAAGTAAGAAATCTTAACAATTCCGAATTAGGAAAGAGAGAGTGAAGATGATTATTCGGCAAAGTTAGGCACCAGGAACAACACATGGCAAGGAACTACGGCATAAACACAACCTCCAACACCACCCTTCATTTATTCCGTTCCTGCTTGCATTTAGTTATCCCTTACGCCTGTATGGGCATCATAATCATTCATTCACTTTAAATCAAAAACAGATATGGAAAAGCTACAAAAGAATTGAAAAACTGCGCCAAAACTGCGCCAAAAGCTGAATAATTACCTATAAAATTACTAAATTGCGATAAGTAGAATAAATCGTAGTTCTACACTTTAAATAAATAACAAAATTATAAAATCTGCACTTATAGCCTCTATAAGCTGTTTTAAAGCAAAAAAATGCCTCTTAGTGATTACTAAGAGGCTAATTTAAGGTGTGGTGCCAGCTGGAATCGAACCAGCGACACAAGGATTTTCAGTCCTTTGCTCTACCAACTGAGCTATGGCACCCCGCTCTATTTGAGGTTTGCAAATGTAGCGTTTTTTTTATTTCCGGAAACTTTTTTTTCAATTTTAGTTGGATGGATGTCATCTTCAGGCCGCCGGTAATTGAATTTCAGGGAATTACAGCCTAAAATTATTTTTAGTTTTTTTCAGGAGGTGGTATAACACGCCTTATTTAAACAAATTCTAAGTTTAAAACATTTAGGCAATATCTATCTTTACTTTAAATCAAATCCCTACTTTAGCCTTAAATTACTATGCACGCATAATATTATATATGGTCGGACAGGTTATCTTTATCATCATTTTACTGGGCGCTGCTTACCTTTTTGGTAAAAACGTTGCCAAGGTTAGGCGCAACATCCTCTTGGGCCGTGATACCGACCGGAGCGACCGCCCCGCCGAGCGCTGGGGCATTATGGCAAAAGTTGCCCTGGGTCAAACTAAAATGGTGAAAAGGCCTACGGCCGCCGTTATGCACTTCTTTATCTATGTTGGTTTTGTGATCATCAACCTGGAGGTACTGGAGATCATGATAGACGGCATATTTGGGTCGCACCGCATATTCTCTAAACCACTGGGCAGCCTGTATCGCTTGCTGATAGGTGGCTTCGAGGTGCTGGCATTGTTGGTGCTGGTATCGTGCGTGGTGTTCCTGGCCCGCCGCAACATCCTTAAGTTAAAACGCTTTAGTGGTACCGAAATGACCAACTGGCCAAAGTCGGATGCAAACTATATTCTTATTATCGAGATTTTGTTGATGACGGCCTTCCTGACCATGAATGCCGCCGATTATAAATTACAGGCCCTGCATTTTGGGCATTACCTAACTGCAGGCAGTTTCCCGGTAAGCGATCTGATAGCGCCGTTGTTACCATCGGGTGCTAATTCGTTGGTGATTATCGAGCGGGGCTGCTGGTGGTTCCACATTATCGGGATATTGGCGTTCTTAAATTACCTGCCGTATTCGAAGCATTTTCATATTCTGCTGGCCTTTCCCAATGTATATTATTCTAATTTGGAGCCAAAAGGCGAGTTCAGCAATATGGCATCGGTTACCAACGAGGTAAAGGCGATGCTTGATCCTTCTTTCGTGCCCGAGCCTGCAGAGATTAGTCGTTTTGGGGCGAAGGACGTAACCGACCTGACCTGGAAAAACCTGATGGAGGCCTACACCTGTACCGAGTGTGGCAGGTGTAAATCGGTTTGCCCGGCAAATATCACGGGTAAGCTGTTATCGCCCCGCAAAATTATGATGGATACCCGCGATAGGCTGGTAGAGGTGGGCAACAATATTGATAAACACGGCAAGGAGCACAACGACGATAAAAGCTTACTGGACAACTACATCACCCGCGAAGAATTGTGGGCTTGTACCACCTGTAACGCCTGTGTAGAGGCTTGCCCGGTAAATATAAACCCGCTGGAAATCATCACCGAAATGCGCCGTTACGTGGTGATGGAAGAATCGCAGGCACCTGCAAGCCTCAACAACATGTTCGGGAATATGGAAAACAACGGTGCGCCATGGAAATATAGCCAGGCCGACAGGTTAAACTGGGCCGAAAAAGAATAATAGAATATGTCGCAAGATTTAGAATCGAAATATATAGCCTTTGTAGAAAAGGTAGCTGCCGGCAAACAGGTTTGGGGCTTAAAAAGTAAAACGGGCTGGGCAAATGCCGATGCTACGGATAACGAAGAATTGTCGGTTATCCCGTTCTGGTCAGACAGGGCAGGGGCCAAAGCCTGCGCGCGCGATGATTGGAAAAGTTACGTGCCTACGGAGATCCCGCTGGCTGCTTTTTTAGAGGATTTCTGTTTGGATATGGCCGAAAATGAAGTATTGGCAGGCATCGAGTGGGACACCAAACTATTTGGTACAGAAGCTTATGCCTTAGTGGTGGCGCTTGATGTTTTGAACAGGTTAGGTGCGATAAATTCGGCCATAACATTTGCCAACTACAGCAGCATACAGGAGTTTATAACTGACATTAGCGAAGAAGAATAATGGAGCAGACGATACCAACCATGGCCCAACTGGCTTCCGAAGGCAAAGAGCCTGAAATACTTTTTTGGGTAGGCTGTGCCGGAAGTTTTGACGAGCGCGCGCAAAAAATAACCCGCGACATTTGCAAGATCCTTAGCCATGTGGGCATGAGCTATGCCGTTTTAGGTACCGAAGAAAGCTGCACCGGCGACCCGGCCAAACGCGCGGGTAACGAGTTTTTGTTCCAGATGCAGGCCATGGTAAATATCGAGGTGCTTAACGGTTATAATATCAAAAAAATAGTGACCGGATGCCCGCATTGCTTCAATACCATCCGTAACGAATACCCCGGCCTTGGCGGTACTTACGAGGTGATCCACCACACCCAATTGATCCAATCCCTTATCGACGAAGGCAAGCTAAAGGCCGAAGGCGGCGAAAGCTTTAAAGGCCGTAAAATAACCTTTCACGACCCTTGTTACCTTGGCCGCGCAAACAATGTTTATGAGGCACCCCGCGCGGCTTTAGAGATTTTGGATACCGAACTGGTAGAAATGAAACGCTGCAAAAGCAATGGCCTTTGCTGTGGCGCAGGCGGTGCGCAAATGTTTAAAGAACCCGAGCCGGGCAAAAAAGACATTAACGACGAGCGCATGCTGGATGTGATCCAAACAGGTGCCAGCATTGTAGCATCCGGCTGCCCGTTCTGCATGACTATGTTGACCGACGGAGTTAAACACATGGAAAAAGAACAAGAAATAAAGGTGCTGGATATTGCCGAGATAACGGTTAGGGCTAACGGGTTATAACCCGTTTTTTGCCTGGAAATTATTTTCTTCCGAATATTGCCAGCATCTTTGCCAGCGCACCTTCCGAATGCATTCGCTCGCCATTTTCAAGCGAGCGTTTTGCTGCTGCGGATGCCCTTTCACGCATATTTATTTCGTATGATGTAATCGCCTCGTGCAACGTATTGTGCTCGCCCGATGTTAGGCATTCACTCAATTCCAGCGCGTCCAGCATAGCCATATTTGCACCTTCGCCAGCAAAGGGTGGCATCACGTGGGCGGCATCCCCAAGCATGGTTGCGTTGGGTTGGGCTTCCCATTGCTGGTTTAACGGCATGCAGTAAATAGGGCGGGGGACAAAGGGGGTTGTAGCGTTTTTAATTAACTCGTGCCAGATATTACTCCAACCGGCATATTCGGTTTTAAACCATCGCAGTAGTTGCACCCTGTCGTTAAAATCAATCCCGCTTTTGATAGCCCAATTTTCCTCGGGTTTAAAACTGGCGTAAAAACCCAGGTCGCCGTCGCCTTTTTGCCCACCCAAAATGCATTTACCATCGCCAAAGGCCATTATTTTGCCACCGTTTAGCAAATTGTAAATAAGAGGTGCGGTTTCTTCGGCATTCGGCACGTTGAGTTCTACCATTGTAACACCAACATAAAACGATTTGATGTCGGTTATGTACGGGCGAACCTTTGAATTGACACCATCTGCCGCTACCACCAGGTCAACGTAGGCGGCTGTGCCATTTTTCAAATGCAAAAGCCAACCCTCACCCTTTACTTCCATCGAAATAAAGTGACTATCCCAAATAACAGTTTCCGGCTGCAAAGAATCCAGGAAGATCTTGCGTAACAGCACTCGGTCAATTTCGGGGTTAAAGGAGCCGCTCTCGATGTCTTCCTCCGTTTTGGCACCGTGGTCGCTGAAAAGTACAGTTGCATTTTCGTCTGCAATAACTTTTTTATCGGCACCAACCCGAAAGTTCTTTTTAAGTTCAGCAACCAAATTTGCTTTGCGCAGCGCCGCCATGCCCGAATCTTCGTGCATATCCAGCGGGGAACCAACAACACGCGCATTTTTATTAGCATCGCGTTCGTAGACCTTAACATTAGCGCCTTTTAGCTGTAAAAGCCTTGCCAGCGTTAGCCCGCCGGGGCCGCCGCCAATAATGGCAACTTGTTTATTGTGTAGTAACATAGTATCACGTTTAAAAACACAAAGTTGAGGAAGGCCTGCTCATTAGGCTTGTATAAACGCGACAAAATCACTGCCGCTGGGTACTTCCATTGTTTGGTTTTGCGAGCGAAGGCCCCCGGGGTGGTGCCGCTATACCGCTTAAATTCGCGGCTTAGGTGGGCCTGGTCGGCATACCCAAGTTGATGTGCCAGGCTCGCGAGCTTACTTTTTGGGTTGATCCACAATGCGTTGCGCACCTTTTCAAACCGCATCAATCCCAATACATCTTTAACCGTGTAACCCGATGACTGCTTAAATTTGCGTTCCAGCGTGCGCACCGTGGCGTGTGCCACAGCGGCTACGTCGCTTACGGGCATAATACCGTTTGCCCCTCCAATCGCAATTCCGGCCTTAGTTAGCGTGTTATCTGTGTTTAGTGTTAACTGCGCGGTGAGTAAGTAATGTTTTACCTGCTCCACCGCTTTTGTTATATCGCCTGCCTCTATGCATTTGCTTAAGGTAATTTGCAGGCTTGCAATAGGATGCTCAAAAATGCGTACGCCGTCTTTACCCGGTGGCAAGCCAAGCAACCCGAACACCGCCCAGGGCCAGCATCTTATGCCGATGATCTCGAAATTGCTTTTTGTATAAAAATGCACAGGCTGGTTGAGCAACCCAATCATAAAGGGCGAGGCGAGAGGTTGTAAAATGTCATCCTTTAAAATGCTGCACCCGCTGCCAAAGTGAAAAATGATCTCGGCATAACCATCGGGCACTACTTCAAAACTGGTTATGGCTTCGCCAAGATCCTGCCGGGTGTACCAAAAACATTTAACGGCATCCCGCAAACCCTCCGGCGATTCAAATTCCTGGTGATGCATATTTTTATAAGCCTTTACCCTTCAAAAAGTTCAGGGCTTGCTTCAAACTATCCAGCCTTTGGGGCGATAATTTTTTTACGGGGATGTCCCACCGGGTAGCCATGGAATCTACATCGCCTTTGGGGTCTTCGTAAGTTTGGTAAATGATATCGTCGGCCTGGGTTTTAATTTCGAGGGTATCGGTAGTAGAAGTTCCGGCAATGTACTCCAATTCCGAAAAACGCTTTAAACTGAACGAATAATATTCAAGTTTACCATGTTGATAAGTTTTGCGCAGGCGCATAAAATGATCAGGGGTGAGGGTTATTTCAAACTTTTTCAGGGTGGGCTCAACGGTAGGGTTGTAGCTCTCATTCAGGAAGCGGTTGCCCCAGTTTATCCACTCCAGCTCGGTATTATATGCCTTAAACGCGCATAAAAATAGCGCCGGGAGCACAATTGCCGCAATCAGCAATGCTTTTTTATTTCCCGGCAGAAGTGATTTTTGCATGACAACTTATAATAAACCTAAGTTAATATTTTGATAAATTTGCGATATGGAATTTTCTTCACACTCAAGGGTTTGGGTTTACCAATCCGACCGTAAATTAACCGACGCTGAAGTGCTTCAAACACAGGTTTTGCTGGATAATTTTACCACCGGGTGGACGGCCCATAACAACCAGTTGCTTGCCAAAGCCGAGATAAGGTACAACCGGTTCCTGATCCTGATAGTTGACGAAAGCCAGGCAGGTGCAAGCGGCTGCTCTATAGATAAATCTGTCAATTTTATGAAGCAACTGGAGCAGCATTTTGGCATTAACCTGTTCGATAGGTTTAACCTGGCCTACCGCGATGGTGAAGAAGTAGTATCAGTGCCCCGCCACCAGTTTGAAGACCTGCTTAAAGCCGGTATCATCAATACCGAAACCATTGTATTCAACAACCTCGCCCAAAATATCACCGAACTGCATACCAAATGGGAAGTGCCGTTTAAAGATAGCTGGCATATCCAGCTGTTTAGGGATCTGGTTAGTTAATAATTTGGTTTAACTGCTCACTAATAATTATTTACCTGCCCCATGTTCATCATCAGCCTCAACTACATCGTCCCGTTAGAAGAACTTGACCAGCACATGGATGCTCATGTCAAGTATCTGAAGAAATATTACGCGGCTGATGTATTTATTATGAGTGGCCGCAAAGTGCCGCGCACGGGTGGTATTATCATCGCCCAGGCGGATTCAAAAGAGATACTGGAGAAGATCATCGCCGATGACCCTTTCCATCTGCACAAGCTGGCAGAGTTTGAAATAACCGAATTCCAGGCGTCGCAAGCGCACCCCGACCTAAAACATTTGTTGAGATAATTTTTTATTAAATTGCATCATGGAAAACATGGATGCAAGGGTAGATGCCTATATCGAAAAATCGGCAAATTTTGCCAAACCTATCTTAAATCACCTGCGTGAGTTGGTGCACCGTGCATCGCCGCAGATTACAGAGACCATGAAATGGAGTGCGCCGTTTTTCGAATATAAGGGCGTGCTTTGCTTTATGATGGCCTTCAAGCAACATGCCGGTTTCGGTTTTTGGAAGGCCGATACCCTGCCCGACCCGCACGGTTTGATTAAAGACGAAGGGAACGCGGGCAGCATAGGCAAATTGACCACCCTTGCAGATCTGCCAAATGACGATATCCTGATCTGGTATATCCGCCAGGCAATGGAGCTAAAGAACGCGCCATCTGCAACAATTGCCACGCCAAAGGTCAGAAAGGAGCCCTCCAATACCGACGCAGTTGCAACACCCGATTACCTGACAGCGCTTTTGGCCGATAATACGCAGGCCGCCGACTACTTTGATAACTTCAGTCCGTCACAAAAAAAGGAATACATTACTTGGTTTGAGGAGGCCAAAACAGAAGCCACACGCGATAAAAGATTAGCAGAGGGGATGGCCTGGATAGCCGAGGGAAAGACAAGGCATTGGAAGTATAAATAATAATTGTCTGTTTAACGGTTTTGTTCACGTTCACGGCCGTGAACGGTAATTATATTTTACGATACCTTTATAATCAGGTATTTATATTTTTAAGATCCTGACAAAACACTGTTACCATTATTTCAAGGTATTGGCTTTTACGCATGCCGATCCGTTAGCCATTGGATAAGCCAACAAAGGTTGGTTTAATTACTTCTTTACCAAACTCAACCACTTTTTAATTACATCCTGTAAAACACCGGCCTTTGCTTCGGCATCTGCCTTATCTTTAAAGATAGCTAAACGGCGCCCGTCCTTGTAATCACCCTCCAGTAAGCCGCCGGTATTATCAACACTGGCGCCGCTTGGGAACACCAGCATCAACCGGTTCTTGTGCAAGTTCATCACCGCTATATCGCGCTTGTATTCTTTCGGGTCAAACGGCGCCATGGGGCCGTTATAGTAGAAACTGGGGTTGTTCCATTTTATCTGCTCCGCAATGTTGCCGTCGGATCCTAAAATGGTTTGTCGGAGTGTTTCTACCGCGTCGCGGACAGCCGGGTCGAGGTTTTGGATGTGTTGGGTTACCTGTTCGGTATCGGTAAGTTTCGGCTTAGGCATCATTAATTTGCTAATATTGTAGCATCAAAACAGCTGTGGTAGTAATTGATCTTATTGATCGCCACGCTTTGCCATAGCTATTGGTTATTTACCCGCCGGTATTGTAAGAGCCTGTTATAACGTGACTTAAGCCTGTATTTTTATCTACAACGTTTACTTTAAAATATCCCTTTATAATGTCAAATCCGTCGGCATCTTCTGTAAACGAAGTGAATTTTACCGTTCCGTCTCCATTCTTTTCATAATCGAAGGTTGTAGATTTTAACGAGAACTGCGAAACAGGAAATACGCCAACTACATCGTTTACACCTACACTAAATGATATGTCAATTTCCTTATCATCAAGGCTATGTGCAGATAAGTTTGTATTACCGGCAAAGGGAACAGAAGGGTCGGGGTCTTGGTCAAGCGTTACAGTGTTATGCATGGTTATTAGCGGCCCGTTGTCAATCTGGTAAATAAACGAGTCATCAGCACCAATGCCTACTGTGTAAGTAGCGTCTGTGCCCGGGTCGGGAGTGGTAGTCCCCGGCGTACCGGGTTGGCCCGGTGGCACAAAAATTACGCCTTCGGGATATATTACCGGGTCCAGCTTACAACTGCTTACAGCAATAAGCAGGAGCAGGTATAACAGATAGTTGTTTTTCATTATCAAATTATACGTAATGCCACTATAATTAGTTGTTACTTCTTTAAAACGCCAACGGCACAAGCCTGCGCATGTTTTTCATGATCAGGTATTGCCTGTGCCTTAGGTAGCGGGTAGGTTTGGTGGCACTCCACCGTAAGGGGCTTGGAAAGATCACCGCGATGGCTGCCGACTGCCTGCGGGTAAGCTGCGATGCCGGTTTGTGAAAATATGCCTGCGATGCAGCCTCGATGCCGTAAATGCCATCGCCCATTTCAATTACGTTGAGGTAAATCTCCATGATGCGCTTCTTACTCCAAAAGGCTTCTATCAGTACGGTAAACCATGCTTCGAAACCCTTACGCACAAACGAGCGGCCGGGGTAAAGGAAAACGTTTTTGGCTGTTTGCTGGCTTATGGTACTGCCGCCTATCAGTTTTTTGCTTTTGGCGTTTTTTTGGATAGCACGTTCAATGGCCTTAAAGTCGAAACCGTGGTTCTCTAAAAAAGATTGATCTTCGGCGGCAACGGCGGCGCGCTTCATGTTGTCGGCAATATCGTCAAACGCTACCCACTGCTTGTCGATCTTCCAGTCTTTACCATCAGCCTTGCGCTCAAAGCCGCGTTGTATCATTAGCCAGGTAAAGGGAGGGTTTACAAATTTAAACAGCAGCACACCAAACAGGCTGGCGGCAACAAACACAATCACGATCAGCTTTACAATGCGCAGTACAAGCCTTACTATGCCGTTATTAAAAAAACCTTTTGTTTTGCTGCTGCCTTTACGGCTTTGTACTTTTTTAGCCATTGTGATATTAGTGCCTGCTAATTTCAGGATAATCTTTTTATTAAACGCAAAAAAGGTGTTTAGCCTAAACTAAACACCTTTTTAAAAGCCCCCTCTAAATCTCCCCCGATAGGGGAGACTTCTCAAAGCCCTCTCCTTCGGAGAGGGTTGGGTGAGGCCTTACTCAGCAACAACTGAGAAAGGAACCTGAACTTTAACTTCTTTATGCAGGTTCACTATTGCGGTGTAATCACCAACAAATTTAGGCTCCTGGTCAAAAGTGATGCGGCGACGGTCAACTTCAAAACCTTCTTTTTTCAATGCATCAGCCACCTGGATGGTATTGATAGCACCGAAGATCTTGCCGCTTTCGCCGGCTTTAGCACCAATAGTAAGCTTAACGCCTTCTAATTTAGTTGCTATTGCATCAGCATCTTTGCGTATTTTTTCTTGTTTAAACTGAGCTTGCTTTAAGTTTTCTGCTAAAACTTTACGTGCACTTACAGTTGCTAATATTGCGTAACCTTTTGGGATAAGAAAATTGCGGCCATAACCTGGCTTTACATTCACTACATCGTCTTTATCGCCGAGGTTTTTTACGTCTTGTTTTAAAATAACTTCCATTGCTTTTTACCTCCCGATTATTTTAATGAGTCTGTAACATAAGGTAATAAACCGATGTGGCGTGCACGCTTAACAGCCTGTGCCACTTTACGCTGGAACTTCAAAGAAGTACCTGTTAAACGGCGGGGTAATAGTTTACCCTGGTCGTTAATAAACTTTAATAAAAAGTTTGCGTCTTTGTAATCGATGTACTTGATACCATTCTTTTTGAAACGGCAGTATTTTTTACGGTTATCCTCCACTTTAGGAGCGGTAACGTATTTAATTTGGTCGTTTGCCATTAGTTGTTTTCCTCCACTTTAGCTGCAGGTTTCTTGTTAAAGGCTCCGCTGCGTTTTTTATCATTGTAAGCAATGGCATGTTTATCCAAAGCAATGGTAAGGAAGCGCAAAACACGCTCATCGCGCCTTAATTCAACTTCCAGTTTATTAATTAAATCACCCGGAGCCTTGAATTCAGTTAAGTGATAGTACCCTGTAGTTTTCTTCTGAATAGGGTACGCTAATTTTTTCAAACCCCAATTATCCTCCTGGACAATTTCGGCTCCGTTATCTGTTAATGTCTTGCTGTATTTGGCAATTGCCTCTTTAGCAGTTTCATCAGATAACAACGGGGTTAGAACGATCACGATTTCGTACTGTTGCATTATTATTTTGATTTTTAATTATTTATCCCTGTATATCGGGGCTGCAAATGTATGAAGAAATAATTTATAATCAAAGCCCGATATGTTGTATTTTGTGGGCTTTAACCGATACGCTGATATGAAAAAAATTATACTGTTATTGCTGTTTTTTTGTGCTGTTAATATCGCTAAAGCTCAAAAAACAGCCGTTGGGCCTATTGAGCAAAAATTTACCACATCGTTGTGCGATTGTTTAAGTAAGCTCGACCAAACCACCATCAAAACCAGCGAAGAAGCAAATAAGGCTTTTATGGAATGTTTTATGGCGCAGTCTGATCTGCTTGTAGACCTCGCTGCCGAACGCAATGTTACTATGGACGATGGCGGCGCCATGAATAAAATAGGCGCGGATATTGGCGCTAACCTGCTTAAACAAAAATGTAGCGCGTTCATAAAACTGGCCGTTAAAATGAACGACAAAAAAAAGGAAGATGCCGCAGCTTCGCTTAGTACCAGCGGTACTTTTAAACGGATAGATAGTAAAGGCTTTAATTATATAGTGATAACCGATGCCACCGGTAGCGAAAAATCATTTATCTGGCTAAGGCAATTCCCTGGGTCCGAAAATTTTATGGGGCTTACCACCAAATATACTGGCAAAAAGCTTAAGGTAACCTGGCAAGAGATGGAAGTTTATTTGCCTGCTGCCAAAGGTTATTATAAGGTAAAGGAAATTGTTGGGGTTGATGTTTTGTAAAACATTACCGCCCGTCAATCTGTCTTTATTAATAAATACAACATTTATGCAATTAGCTAATATTGGACCTGACGACAATAACGAAGACTTAGCAGATGACCTAAACCTGAAACCTACCGACGAGGGTAACCCTGTTGAAGGCGATTGGGATGACGAAGAGGACGAAGACTTTGACGACCAGACCGAATCTTTAAACGACCTGCACGAGATACAGGTTGATGATGACATTGGCGAACCTGACCCCGAGGATGACGACCACATGCCAAACGGCGACGAGAAGTAGGGGTTAATTTCTTTCGGCAAATAACTCGTCCAGGTTCAAAATAAAATCGGGTAAAATAGGAGTAATTACGTGGTCGCCTATCGTTAAAAGTTTTGATGGCTGGAAAGTGCCGTTTGTAAGCGTGTATTTTAAGAAAGTTTTTTCTTGCGGATGGATTATCCAATACTCAAGCACCCCGGCATCTTCGTACACTTCATATTTGTTTTGAAGTTCTTTCTTATTATTGCCGGGGGATAGGATCTCCACAACAATATCCGGCGCACCCAGGCAACCCTCTTCATCCACTTTTGCAGGGTTGCAAATAACACATATATCAGGCTGTACAACGGTTATAATCTCTCTTTCGTTGCCGGATAATCTTGGAATGCGCACATCAAACGGAGCCGAAAAAACTTCGCAGGATTTACCAACAAGGTAATTACCTAATTTTAAAGTTATTCGGTGCGAAATTCGCTGATGGAGAGACCCTGGAGCAGGGCTCATTTTGAAAATCTTGCCCTTTATAAGTTCCAGACGTTCTTCAATAGCCCATTTAGCGTAATCGGCATATGTGTATTCTTTCGTTAGATCGATATCTGATAATAGCATGATATTCAAAAATACAAAAAAATTAATTCAAGCGGATTGGGGATGTTAACAATTTTAGCAAACAGCTATTTTACATTCTTAATTTGTTGCTACCTTAGTGCCTGTGGATAATTTCATTGTTTCGGCACGTAAATACCGCCCGGCAACCTTCGAAACCGTTGTAGGCCAGCAGCATATAACTAATACGTTAAAAAACGCTATTAAGAATAATCAGCTGGCGCAGGCATTTTTGTTCTGCGGGCCAAGGGGCGTTGGTAAAACCACCTGTGCGCGCATCCTTGCCAAAACCATCAACTGTACCAATTTGCAACCCAATGGCGAAGCCTGCGGCACGTGTGACAGTTGCCGAGCATTTATGAACGGTAACTCGTTCAATGTGCACGAACTGGATGCCGCATCAAACAACTCGGTTGATGATATCCGCAGTCTGATAGACCAGGTGCGCATACCGCCACAAGCCGCCCGTTACAAGGTTTATATTATTGATGAGGTGCACATGCTATCGCAGGCGGCTTTTAACGCTTTCCTGAAAACGCTTGAAGAACCACCCAGCTACGCCATATTTATTTTAGCTACAACCGAGAAGCACAAGATACTGCCAACCATCCTGTCGCGATGCCAGATCTTTGATTTTAACCGCATCAGGGTAGATGATATGGCCGGGCATTTGGCAGGTATCGCCCAAAAAGAAAACATAGCTTACGAGAACGATGGCCTGCATATCATCGCCCAAAAAGCTGATGGTGGTTTGCGGGATGCCCTCTCCATGTTTGACCAGATCGTGAGCTTTAGCGGCGGTAACGTTACCTACCGCTCGGTTATCGATAACCTGAACATCCTTGATTACGACTATTATTTTAATGTTACCGATAAACTGTTAAGTGAGGACAGCGCGCAATCGTTGTTGCTGTTTGATGAGATACTGGGCAAGGGTTTTGATGGCGCGCATTTTATATCCGGCTTGTCCGAGCATTTCCGGAACCTGTTGGTGGGTAAAGATGCATCAACCATAAAATTGCTGGAGGTTAGCGAAACCATAAAGGCGCGTTACCTGCAGCAATCGCAGGCGGCATCGGTATCGTTCCTGCTATCGGCCATGAATATTGCCAACCAGTGCGATATCAGTTATAAACTGAGCAAGAACCAACGTTTACAGGTAGAGCTTGCCTTGCTAAAGATGAGCAACCTGCTCTCCATATTCAATATGTCGGCATTGCCGGCCGTTCAAAATGCTGCTGCCCCAAACGGGGAGTTAAAAAAAAAACCTGATACCACAGTAAATAACGCCCCATCGGCCCAAAATACGGCCGATGAAATGAGCGTAGCGAGGGATAATCCCATTACCTATAACCGTACGCCACCGGTTACCGCGCCTGCCACGCCATCAATGGTTGTGCCGCCTGCGGAGGTTAAACCCGAACCTGCCGAGAAGCCAAAGTTTTTTGTACCGAATGCACACGCAGGGGCATCATCGGTTAAAATACCATCCTTAAAAGACCTGGGCAAACAGGTAGAAGAGGCCGCGCTGGAAGAAGAAGACCCCTACTTAAAAGGTACGGACAAAGAATCCTTTACCATTGACCAATTCCTGCAATTATGGACGGACCATGGTGCTAAGCTTAAAAAGGAGAACAGGGCCGCTACACTTTACACCATATTTACCTCGGTAACACCAAAGGTGTTGGGCCCAGAAAATTTTGAGGTGCCGGTATCTAACAAAGTACAGGAACAGGCCTTTAGGGATGAACGCCCTTATATTTTAAACTTTTTGCGTACTACACTTAAAAATTTTTGTATCGAGGTTAACGCTAAAGTAGAAGAATCTACCGTGGTGCGTAAACCCTACACGGCCATGGAGAAATTCCAATACCTGGCCGCCAAAAACCCACAGCTTATAGATCTGAAGAATAAATTCAATCTTGATTTTGATTAGGCTGGGTAACCACAAAGAATACGAAAGATCTTCTAATTCATAAAACAACAAGAGCACAAAGATTTTAAATCCATTGTGCTCTTGTTGTTTTTAGCTCTGTGCCTTTATAATGAGGTCACTAATAGTATTTACTGTTTTGGTGTATCATTTTTAGGATAACCTTCTTCGTCAAGGTCATCGCGGTCATCCTCGGGCGTGTGTGCCAAAGCGGCGTCTCGGGGGCTTATTTCCACTATTTTACCGCTATCGATATGCATCCCCAAGGTATCCGCGTCGGTTTCTAAAGAGCGGTTGGCATCGTACTCGCCGTTGGTATCGTAGGGGTTAGCCTCGTCATATGTCGAGTTCATATCCTCGCCATCTTTAACGGCGGTATCATAAGGGTCGGGGTGGTCGTAGTCGGGATTATCACCTTTAACATCGTACTCGTAACTGTTAGTTTTCTCGTCGTAATTTAGGTTTTCGCTATCTACGGTTTCGTTGCTATCGTCGTTCAATGGATTGTTCCTGTCCTCCGGGTCAGTAACAAAATCCTCGTTTTCGTTTTCGGGTATCATAGGTTATATATTTGGTTAATATACCTTAAAAACCCTGCCAAAAAAATATTGTTTTAGGAGTAGCGCCTTATTACTGAACCGATTTACGATACGAGGTAACATCGCCAAGGGCAAACTTTAAACCGATAGAATATTGTACCAGTTTATCCTTGCTTTTGCCGGCTGTAAAACCGTCCATATTATCGGTAAAATCGTTGTTGAACTGGTATGCTAAATCGACTTTAAAAGAGGGCTGGTTGTATTGATTGAAGAATTTGATCTCGTAACCCAGGCGTATTGGGATATAAAGCTCGTTGCTTTTGTTGAGGCCGGGGGTAAAGAACTGAGGGTCGGTGTTTGATGCACGGTTGATATTGTCGTCATGTATATCATTCAGGATGTAACCCAAACCTGTTGATACATAAAGGCCTTTTAAGGCATTTGCTACACCGCCGTTAGAATAATCCATAATTTCGCCTGCTTGTAGCTGCGCCCTAAATAAAATAGCAGTAAAGTTATTTTTAAAGTAACGGCCGGATAGCGTGGTTAATTTATCACCGCCTTCCAGTTTACCGGTTTGTATCTCGATAAGGTAATTTAAATATGGCGATTGATTGTAATTGAAATTTACAAATGCTGAGGGTGTACTTTTTAACTTGCCCTCTGTGTCGCCATACAATTGGTTAATAGTGCCACCAAAACCAACGTCGTATTGGGCGTAGTCATAGCCAATTTGTGCCTTTGATATTGTGGTTATTGCAGATAATAGCAGCGTGAAAAATATGGTTTTAGTAAGCAATTTTATCATAATGTAAACGCCGGGTTTTGCCGAATGGCATATTTTAATTTTTATAAAAGTAACATCTAACTTTTAAAAAGCAATGCGATGCTTAAATTAATTGTTACACGGGTTAACAACGGCATTTTGCAAATACTATTATAACACAATACGCTTTTAACATATGAGGGTAAATAAATAACTAATATTTATCGCGCTTAAATTTTTGCAAATAAAATTTTATGTAAGTTTGAAACCGTTAAAAACAGAAATTAACCAATAAAAATAAGGCATGTCAAAAATTAAAGTAGAAAACCCGGTAGTAGAGCTGGATGGTGATGAAATGACCCGCATCATCTGGAAATTTATAAAAGATAAATTGATCATCCCTTATCTGGACCTGGATATAAAATATTATGACTTGGGTATCGAGTATCGTGATGAGACCGATGACCAGGTTACCATTGATGCCGCAAACGCTATATTAAAATACGGCGTGGGTATTAAATGTGCTACCATTACGCCCGATGAGCAGCGTGTTGATGAGTTTGGATTGAAACAAATGTGGAGGTCCCCAAATGGTACCATCCGTAATATATTAGATGGTACGGTTTTCCGCGAGCCTATCGTGATGAACAATGTACCGCGCTTAGTGCCAAACTGGACTGCCCCTATCTGTATTGGCCGCCACGCTTTTGGCGACCAGTACCGCGCTACAGATTTTGTTACCAAAGGCAAAGGTAAACTAACTATTAAATTTACCCCTGAGGATGGCGGTGCCGAGCAATCGTTTGAGGTGTACAACTTTAAAGGCGATGGCGTTGCATTGGCTATGTACAACACCGATGAGTCTATCCGCGGTTTTGCACACGCTTGTTTTAACCAGGCGCTGATGAAAGGTTGGCCTTTATACCTGTCTACCAAAAACACCATTCTTAAAAAATACGATGGCCGTTTTAAAGATATTTTTGAAGAGATCTACCAGGCAGATTATAAAACCAAGTTTGCGGATGCAGGCATCACTTACGAGCACCGATTAATTGACGACATGGTTGCATCGGCCCTTAAATGGAACGGTAACTTTGTATGGGCTTGTAAAAACTACGATGGCGACGTACAGTCTGACACCGTTGCACAAGGCTTTGGTTCATTAGGTTTAATGACGTCTACCTTGGTTACACCGGATGGTACCGTTATGGAGGCCGAAGCTGCACATGGTACGGTAACCCGCCACTACCGCGAGCACCAGGCAGGCCGCCCAACATCTACCAACCCAATCGCATCAATTTTTGCGTGGACACGTGGTTTAGAGTTCCGCGGGATACTCGATGGTAACCAGGAACTGGTAGACTTCTGTAAAACACTGGAAGAAGTTTGTATAGAAACCGTTGAAAGCGGTAAAATGACCAAAGATTTGGCTATCACAGTAAAAGCTAAGGTTGAGCATGGTACCGATTACCTGTACACCGAAGAGTTTTTAGAAGCCATCAACGAAAATTTAAAAGCAAAATTGGGTAAGTAAATTTAGCCGATTAAAAATAATAGAAAAGCCCGGTCAGAAAAGAGCGGGCTTTTTTGTAGATAAAATTTAGCACCACTTCCCCAAAATCCCTAACTTAGCGTTTGAAGTGGTTCAATTAAACAATATTAAAGAAACGTTAACTCTTTTTAAAGAAGAGTTGGTACAACGATACCCTATCGCGACACTGGGGTTGTTTGGTTCTGTTGTGCGCGATGATTTTACCGAAAAAAGTGATATTGATATCATCGTTGAATTTAACCGGCCAATCGGAATTGAGTTTGTGACTTTAGCCGATGAGTTAGAAAATAAGTTACAGCGTAAGGTTGACCTTGTATCAAGGGGCGGGATTAAAGACAGATATTTGAAGGTGATAGACCCAGAGATAGTGTATGTTTAAAAGAGTTTATGAATACTTTTGTATGATATTTCTCCCTACTTCCCCAAAATCCCTAACTTAGCCGCACCAACAAGCATACACACTACCATGTCAACTCTATATCCATTAAAATTTAAAACCATATTTAAAGACAAAATATGGGGCGGCCATAAAATAGAAACTTACCTGCATAAAAATATTGGCGATCTGCCAAACTGCGGCGAAACCTGGGAGATTTCGGGTGTAAAATCGGATGTTTCTGTGGTTGAGGGTGGCGAACTGCAGGGCCAGTCGCTTGCCGACCTGCTGGAGAAATTCCAGGGCGACCTGGTAGGCGAAAAGGTTTACAAGCATTTTGGCAATATCTTCCCGCTGTTAGTGAAATTTATTGATGCCAATGATGACCTGAGCGTGCAGGTACACCCTAATGATGAATTGGCAAAAAAACGCCACAACTCGTTTGGTAAAACCGAAATGTGGTACGTGATTGAGGCTGATCCGGGTTCTTCACTTATTGCCGGCTTTAACCGCGAAATGACGGAGCAAGAATATGTAGATGCCCTAAACAGCAGCCATATCATGGATATCCTGAACAAGGAAGATGTAAAAGCGGGCGATGTTTACTTTTTACCGGCCGGCCGTGTGCATACCATTGGTAAAGGCTTGCTGATCGCCGAGATCCAGCAAACGTCAGATATTACCTACCGCATATACGATTTTGACCGTGTTGACGATAAAGGCAACAAACGCGAACTGCATACCGAAGAAGCTTTAGCAGCTATAGATTATAAACACTACCCGGAATATAAAACCCTTTACACCCCTCAAAAAAATGAGGATGTACACCTGGTAACCTGCCCGTATTTTACTACCAACGTGTTAGATTTTACCCAGGGTGTTTATAAAGATTACGCTAACCTCGATTCTTTTGTGATATACGTTTGTATCGAAGGTGAATTCACTATTAAACACAACGAGCTTGCTTACCCGGTTAAAATGGGCGAGTGTATCCTGCTGCCAAAAACTATCGATAAGGTGGAACTAAAAACTACCGCGGGCTTTAAAATATTAGAAAGCTATATTGAGTAATGATTTTACTGATTATGTTGTGATCTCACCTATAAAAGTAAAGACCGGCCTGTTTATCAGGCCGGTCTTTTTATTTTGTAAAAGCGTTTGTATTTTATGGTCCAGGCCTAATCCCGGTTAATTATATTTTAACCGCTCAACAGGGTTTTGTAGCGATAAAAAAATCTCTGTTAGGTAACCCTCATCTATAGGCTTTAATAAATAATCGATAACTGCGGGGGTGCTTTTTGCTCGCTTAATGTCCTCAAGGTCAATAGATGAGCTTATATTATAAATAGCGATATTTTTACCCAGTTGAGATTTTATTTCCTCAAAAGCAATGTTGAATTCCCAGCCGTTCATCACCGGCATATTAATATCTACAAATAAAACATCGGGTAAATGGTTGCGGTTTTGAGGGTTAAGTAAATAATCAATGGCTTCCTTGCCATTGCTAAAGTTCATTATTTCGTCAAATAAGCCCTTTATTACTGTTAATTTCTTGAAACCGTAAGTAAAAATTTCATCATCATCAACAATCCCGGCAATCACAATTTTGTTTTCGGTATTCATTTTATCGTATTGGTTATACCAGCTTTACTGTAAATTTTGTGCCAACATTTACAGCGCTGTTAATTTGGATACTTCCGCCCAGTGCTTCCACCTGGTTACGGGTCATAAACAGGCCTATCCCTTTCGAGTCGTTATTTTGGTGAAAGGTTTTGTACATGCCAAATACCTGGTCGCCGTACCGTTGCATGTCTATACCTATACCGTTATCTTCAAACACCAGGTAAATCTCGTTACCAACTCTTTGCGTGTTAACGTTAATTACGGGCGCTCTATCGGGATGCTTATACTTAATGGCATTGGTAAGCAGGTTTTGGAATATGCTCTCGAGGTACGCCGGGATGTAATCAATTTGAGGGCAGTCAGAAAAGTCGGTGTTTATTTTAGCATCCGAATTTATAATATTAGTGTGCAGCGCCGATGCCACGTTATTGAATATGGTCTCAAAATCAACTAACTTGCGCTCCTTGCTAATTTCTGATTGTATGCGCACTATTTCATCAAGGTGGCCCATAGTAGCGCTCAAGCTCTCGCTGATGGTTTTAATGTGCGAGAAGATCTCCGTGCGGTCATCCTTAAGCAAACTGTCTTCAAACAAGTTCACCATAAACTTAAGGTTGCCCGCGTGCGATCGCAGGTTATGCGATACAATGTAAGCGAAGTTTTGCAGGCGTTTATTCTGGTCGTCCAGTAAATTGATGGACGATTGCAGGGTAATGCCTTTTTTCTTGATGCTGTCAATATCCTGAAAAATACCGCTAAGCGTAACGCATTGGCTATGATCATTTAATACGGGCACGCCTTTAGACCGCACCCATATCACGTTGTTTTTAGCCGTGCGGAATTGCAGCTCGATATCATAAGGCCTGCAATATTTTATTGCCTGGTCAATAGCGTCGGCAATTAAAGTTCGGTACTGGGGTTCAAAAAAGGCAATGGCTTCTTCTATAGATATTTTAGGCTGGTTGTTCAGCTCAAATATCTCGTACATTTCTTTCGAGAATTTTAGCCTACCGGTAGCCACATCAATTTCCCAGCTGCCTAATTTTGCGATCCGGCCGATCTCGGCACACCTAAAATCACTTTCGGCAGCTTTTATTTCGTGCAGTTTAAGCGCGTTTATATTGGTGATAACGCCGTAAATAACGGGGCCATCGTTGGTGTCGTGTTTTTGGGTGGTGCTTTCAAACCATTGGTAGCCGCTTTGCTTGGTAAGCAGCCTTATATGAGCAACAGGCGAGCCGCCCTGCCTTGGGTGATAGGTAGCATTTAAAAATGCCTGCCTGTCGTGATAATATAAAAGGTGTTCAAAAAAGTAATTATATGAGCATTCAATCTCGCCCGGTGTGTACCCCAGCGCAGCATAAAAGCCAACCGACCATTTTGCTTGCCTGGTATCGGTGTTATACTCCCAAATGCCTAAATTAATATGATCAATTATACGCGCAATATGAGCTATGCTTTCGCCGGAAAACTTATGTTCTTCAGAACTCATTGTACACTTGATCTCTAATCTACTTTAATTACCACAGGGTATTATAAAATACATGCCAAACGGGCAAATATCCATCATTTACAACCCAGTGTTGTTACAAACTGCCAAATAGGTTTAATATTTTAAACTATGTAGTTAATCACATTGTTTTTACAAACCCTCAACACATCTAAAGTTCCTATAATGCTGGAAGTTACGCTATTAAAATAATGTAAGCGTCTTATACGGTTAATTAGCCGCAGGGTTATGAAAATTTGGGTGCGTAAAAATAGTATAATATTTACCGAAATAATATTAAAGTGGAAAGAAATTTAATTGCTTTTTGGAGTGAGATCTAATGGATGATTCGGAGATGAAATTGAACTTGCTTTGAAAAAAATAGAATGTAAATACGTGTGAGCATAAAATTGATAACTGTAAATAAAACGGTTATATTTACCTCTGCCAATTATAACTTTTATGAAAAAACACTTCTCAAAACTACTTACAGTTTTATTGCTGATAGCTGTAAGCGTATCTGCACAAAAAGCCGCCCCCGGCAAAGCTTGGGGTGTTGCAAAAGCAAACACCTGGTATGCACAGCATAAATGGATGAGTGGTGCCGATTTTATCCCCAGCAGCGCCATAAATCAACTGGAAATGTGGCAGGCTGATAGCTTCGACCCGGCAACTATCGACCGTGAACTTGGCTACGCCCAGGGTATAGGCTTTAACACCATGCGTGTGTTCTTATATAGCCTTGCCTGGAAACAAGATAAACCTGGCTTTAAAAAACGCATAGGCCAATACCTTACCATTGCTAACAAACATGGCATAAAAACCATGTTTGTATTTTTTGACGACTGCTGGAACGGCGACGCTAAAATTGGCAAACAACCCTCGCCTAAAGTTGGGGTGCATAATTCGGGCTGGCTGCAAGACCCCGGCAACCGTTTAAACAGCGCAGGCGAAACAGACATGCTGCAGGCTTACGTTACCGATGTGATGACAAGCTTTAAACATGATAAGCGCATATTGCTGTGGGACCTTTACAACGAGCCCGGAAACTCCAACAAAAAGGAAGCATCGATGGGTTTGCTTGTAAAAGTATTTACATGGGCACGTGCTGTTAATCCCGATCAGCCTATATCTGCCGGCCTTTGGGATTGGAGCTATGAAAAACTTAACGCTTACCAGGCCCTAAACTCGGATATTGTTACCTATCACGATTATACCGACGAGGCATCTCACCTCAAAACCATACAGCTTTTAAAAAGCCACGGCAAGCCGCTTATTTGTACCGAATATATGGCCCGTACCCGCGGCAGCAAGTTTGCCAATGTAATGCCAATGCTTAAAAAAGAAAACGTAGGCGCTCTAAACTGGGGTTTTGTAATGGGGAAAACGAATACCATTTACGCCTGGGATAACCCAATGCCCGATGGCAGCGAACCAAAAGAATGGTTCCATGATATTTTCCGCAAGGACGGTACGCCTTACAGGCCGGAGGAAGTGGAGCTAATTAAAAAGATGAACGGGAAATAGCGTAGCTTGCTTTTAAACATGTTGCATGCATTTTTTTAGCTTTGCACCCATGAAGGCCAGCCTTAAATTATTCGACTTTTCGCAAAAGGTTAACTACCGTACCGAACTTTTAGCAGGCCTTACCGTAGCAATGACCATGATGCCCGAATCATTGTCCTTTGCTATTTTGGCTGGTTTCCCGCCGTTGGTTGGCTTGTATGCGGCGTTCATAATGGGGTTGGTAACAGCGGTATTTGGTGGCAGGCCGGGCCTGATCTCGGGCGGGGCAGGGGCTACGGTAATTGTACTTATAGCCCTCATGAAAAGCAACGGCATCGAGTTTGTTTTTGCAGCTGTGGCATTAGCGGGCGTTATACAGATCGTTATCGGTTTGTTTAAGCTGGGTAAGCTGATCAGGTTGGTGCCACAACCCGTTATGTATGGATTTGTAAACGGACTTGCCGTAGTGATTTTTATGGCCCAGCTGGAGCAATTTAAAACCATAGTGAACGGGCAGCAGGTATGGCTAACGGGTTCGCCGTTATATATTATGGCGGCGTTGGTTGCGCTCACCATAGCCATTGTAGTAATATTCCCTAAGGTAAGTAAGGCGGTGCCGCCGTCGTTAGTAGCTATAATTGTTGTTTTTGCAGTAGTGATAGGCTTTGGTATCCACACCAAAACTGTTAGTGATATTGCATCGGTTAGTGGCGGTTTCCCGCCGTTTCATATCCCACAGATCCCGTTTACATTTCATACACTTACTGTTGTTTTTCCGTACGCGTTAATTATGGCTGCTGTTGGTTTAACCGAGGGCTTGCTAACCCTAAATCTTGTCGACGAAATGACCGCCACCCGGGGCAACGGCAACCGTGAATGTATCGCGCAGGGCAGCGCCAATATCCTTAACGGTTTTTTCTTTGGGATGGGTGGCTGCCCTATGATAGCCCAAACGCTTGTAAATTTATCCGCGGGGTCAAGGGCAAGGCTCTCGGGTGTTATAGCATCGTTAACCATTTTGATGATCATTTTGTTCGGCGCCCCGGTTATTGGCCAATTACCTGTGGCTGCGCTTACGGGTGTAATGGTGATGGTAGCTTTTGGCACCTTTGAATGGATCAGCTTTATAATATTTAATAAAATGCCCCGGCAGGATGTGTTTGTAGGCATACTGGTAGCCATTATCACCATAGTGCTTCATAACCTGGCGCTTGCAGTATTAATTGGCGTGATCATATCTGCCCTGGTATTTGCCTGGGAAAGCGCCAAACGCATCCGCGCCCGCAAGTACACTGATGGCAGTGGCGTAAAGCATTACGAAATTTACGGTCCGCTGTTTTTTGGTTCGGTAACCGCCTTCAACGAAAAGTTTGACGTTGCCAACGACCCAAATGAAGTAGTGATAGATTTTAAAGATAGCCGCCTTGCGGATATGTCGGGCATCGATGCTTTGAACAAACTAACCGAACGGTACCAAAAGGCAGGCAAAAAACTCCATCTGCAACACCTGAGCAGCGATTGCCGCGGGTTGCTAACCAATGCTGCTAATGTTATCGATGTAAATATCCTCGAGGATCCGGCCTACCATGTGGCAACGGAGAAGAAAGTGCGTTAGGAAAAGGTTCTCCTCTCCTTTAGTTTAGTAAATACTTTTATTCGCTATAAAACACTTTGCACTTACTCACTACTATTCACCGGGCAATCCAGATTTATTTTTCTCCCTGAAATTCAACGAATTAAGCACAAGATCAAATAATAAATATAAAGTCTATAGGAATTATAGAATTAATATCTACTTTTGTGATGTAATCGTTCTTTAAATATACTTATCCAGAAAGACAGAGGGAAAGGCCCTATGATGTCTTAGCAACCTGTACGGCCCCCGGGCTTGTGTAAGGTGCTAATTCCTGCTTCGCAACTTGGCGGAGACAGATAAGCTGATTTAATTGAATTGAATGCCACGCGGCATTCTCTTTTAGCCATTAAGGCTTATCTCTCTTAAAACACTTCTCTGGATTTTATTGACAACAAAATTTGCAATGCATAGCTTTACGCTATCGGCCTTACCCAACCCCTCTCCGCAGGAGAGGGCTTAGAAACAGGGGCTAACATTTAAAATATAAAAAAATATAACCATGAGTTTAAGACTTGGCGACGACGCCCCAAACTTTAAAGCACAAACATCGCAAGGCGAAATTGATTTTTACGAATACCTGGGCGACAGCTGGGGCGTGCTATTCTCGCACCCGGCAGATTATACACCCGTTTGTACCACCGAACTCGGTAAAACCGCATCACTTAAAGACGAGTTTGAGAAACGCAATGTAAAGGTAATTGCCCTTAGTACAGACAGTGCAGAATCGCACAAGGGTTGGATAAGCGACATCAACGAAACGCAGAACGTGGAAGTTACCTTCCCGATAATTGGCGACGAAAGCCGCGAGATTTCGCAGGCTTATGACATGATCCACCCCAATGCATCTTTAGTGGCGACCATACGCTCGTTGTTCATCATCGGCCCGGATAAAAAGATAAAACTGATCATCAGCTACCCGGCATCAACCGGAAGGAATTTCCAGGAGATATTGCGAGTGATTGATAGCCTGCAACTTACGGCCTACCACAGCGTAGCAACCCCTGCCGACTGGAAGGATGGCGAAGACGTTGTAGTGCTGCCATCTATAAAAACTGAAGATATCCCGGCTAAATTCCCTAAAGGGTTTACCGAGGTGAAACCATATTTACGTACAACACCACAGCCCAATAAATAAGGGCTGATAATAGAGTCGCGTGGCCGAGAGGATAGGTATGGGTCTGCAAAACCTTTAACGGTAGTTCGAATCTACCCGCGACGTCCTAACTATAATAACTGACTAACTGATTGCGATGGGCCGGGGGGCTCATCGCTTTCTTTGTTTAAGAAACCTCTCCCCAGCCCTCTGGGAAGGAGAGGGAGGCTAAAAAATCTTTAACCTTCTTTGCGCAGTAGAGAGGGTAGCGCACGTAGTGCCGCGGCGTGAGTAAAATGGCGAACTGGCTTATTTAATAACAATCCCACCATTCACTTGTATATTTACATATATGAGCAACCCAACCCATACCTGGCCTAAACTTGATTTTCATTACCTAAAAGATACCATTGCCACCGTACACATGTGGACGCAGATGATTGGCAAGGTGCGCCTCAAGAAAATGCCCTGGATAAACCACTCCTGGCAGGTTACGCTTTATGTAAGCGCGACAGGGTTGACCACAGGCAGCATCCCTTACGAAGGAGGGCTTTTCCAGGTTGACCTCGATTTTATTGATCATCAACTGCATATATCTACCAGCACGGGCCAAAAGGTAACATCGGCCCTGGGTGCCGAAACCATTGCCGGGTTTTACAACGAGTTGATGCTAAACCTGAAAGCAGTGGGCGTAGAGGTAGAAATTTACGCCGTGCCGAATGAACTGAAAACGGCTACCCCCTTTGCAGAAAATACCGCGCCATGTACCTATCATCCCGATGCGATGAACACCATTTGGCAGGCACTGATCCATGTGAATAATGTGTTTACCGATTTCCGGTCTGGATTTTTGGGTAAGTGCAGCCCGGTACATTTCTTTTGGGGCGCGTTCGACTTAGCGGTTACCCGTTTTAGCGGCCGCACAGCACCGAAACACCCCGGCGGCGCACCAAACATGCCCGACGATGTGATGCAGGAAGCTTACTCGCACGAGGTAAGTTCATGCGGGTTTTGGCTGGGCGGCGAGCAATTTCCGCACCCTGCGTTTTACAGCTACTGCTACCCAACTCCGGACGCCTTCAGCAAGCAGCAGGTGAGCCCGCCCGAAGCATTTTACAGCGGCGAATTAGGCGAATTTTTATTAACCTACGAAGTGGTGCAGCAATCTGCCAACCCCGAAGAAACATTGAAGAAGTTCTTGCAAAGCACGTATAATGCCGCTGCCGTTACAGGCAATTGGGATAAGGGCTTGGAGTGTAACCTGCAGGGATTGAAGGAATAATTAGCCTCTCCCCGGCCTTCTCAGAAGGAGAGGGAGTGAAGAAGAGGATAATAAAAAAAGCAGCCATTCAGACAATTTTTTTATGCATGTTCACGGAAAATGCAAATTTATAAAATCTAAATCTGTTGATAATGAGGTTCTTGTGGAAATTTTGCAGTGTTCACGCCGTGAACATCCGGTATCTCTCTCTAACCCTTCTGTGAGAGGAATTAAAAAAACTAAAACGAAAAACTTCGCTCCTCAATTTGTGCTTTAGGCGAACTTATCTTCTGCACACACCATGTCGTCATGCACCGCAAACCCTGCACATTGGTGGTTTTTATCGGCTCAAAAAGTTCGCCGCCTAATTCTGAGGTATATTCCAACAGGATCTGCTCGTTCACTAAAAACCGTTCGGAGCCATCCGGCAGGGCGTAACGGCTGTTGCCCAAATCAATAACTTTATCCTCAATCCCAATATCAGATGCCAGGCGGGCAAACAGGTAACCGCCCGGTTTTAGCACCCGCCACATCGAGCGTAGCATGGCATCAAAATGGTTGCTATCGGTAGCAAAGTGCAGTACCGCATTGCTTATCACCAGGTCAAATTCATTATCTTTAAAAGGCAGGTCTTCTGCCTGGGCCATTGAGAAGTTTTCGGCCGATACTTCAGGTGCAAGGATCTTGGCAAGATCTTGTACTTGCGCAACCGCGTCGGGGTTTGGGTCGATGCCATAAACGTCGAATCCGTTTTGCAGGAAATAAATGAGGTTGCGCCCGCCGCCACAGCCCGCGTCCAGCACTTTTTTACAATCATCAAACCGCCCTTTCAGAAGCTGGTCGAACAGGTAGATATCAATATTGCCGAATTGTTGTTGCAGGGTGTTCATAGTGTTGATGTTTATCGCAGATTACTCACCCTGACGCCGCTTCGCTGGTCGACCCTCTCTGCTGCGCAAAGAGGGTTAGAAAAGTCAGGGTGTTCACACCCCCTCTTTGCGCAGCAGAGAGGGGGCAGGGGGTGAGTCAACTTTTAGGCCCTAATGTAACAATATTGCCAACTGTTTTAATAATCAATTACTCGGCTTGCACATTATCGCATATATTTTTATTATTGTGTATCGCTAACACAATGGCGATGGTATTATCTCACAACCCAAGTACCATACCAAATTGCCTAAAATTAAAACCATACTGTTACTGCTATGCTGCTGCATGCTTGGTAGTTACGCCTCCGCGCAAAAAAAGAACGCCAACTACAAATACCATATCCGCCGCGCGGCATCGCCCATAAAAATTGATGGCTTGCTTGACGAGGCCGACTGGCTCAGCGCCGATACGGCAGGCAAGTTCTTTATGGTTTTACCAATGGATACCAGCTTTGCCAAACTGCGCACGGTTGTACGCATGGCTTATGACGATGATAATTTTTACATTTCTGCAGAATGTTATATGCCCACACCAGGTTACATGGTGGAGTCGCTTAAGCGCGATTTTGGTTTCCAAAAAAACGATAACTTCATCTTTTTTATGGACCCCTTTGATGCCCGTACCGATGGCTTTAGCTTTGGCGCAAACGCGGCCGGTGCGCAATGGGACGGCACCATGTACGAGGGTGGCAAGGTTGATCTGAGCTGGGATAACAAATGGTACTCGTCAGTAAAAAATTACGATAACAAATGGGTATTTGAGGCGGCTATTCCGTTCAAAAGCATCCGTTATAAAAAAGGTATCAAAGAGTGGGGGATAAACTTTAGCCGTAACGACTTAAAAACCACCGAAAAATCGGCCTGGGCGCCTGTGCCGAGGCAGTTCCCGACGGCGGCATTGGCTTATACGGGTACCATAATTTGGGACGAAGCGCCACCCGTGGCTACCCGCAATATCTCTATCATCCCTTACGTGCTGGGTGGTGTCACAAAAGATTTTGAGAATAAGAAAGACGCGGTTTACCGTAAGGAGATAGGCGGCGATGTGAAAATTGGACTTACCTCTTCCCTAAACCTCGACTTGACTGTTAACCCCGATTTTTCTCAAGTGGATGTAGATCAGCAAGTTATCAACCTGAACCGATATGAACTTTTCTTCCCCGAAAAACGGCAGTTCTTTTTAGAGAACGGCGACTTATTTGCCAATTTTGGTTATGCCGATATCCGTCCGTTCTTTTCGCGAAGGATAGGGCTGAATGCGCCCATCCGGGCAGGGGCAAGGCTTACGGGTAAAATTGATAAAGACTGGCGCATAGGCGTTATGGATATCCAGACGGGGCAATCGGGTTCGGCCAATTTACCGGGGCAAAACTTCGGGATAGTTACGCTGCAAAGGCGTGTGCTGTCGCGATCTAACATTGGTTTTATATTTGTAAATAAGGATGGCACGGGCAGCGCGCCCATGGCCGGGAGCACCGCAAACGCCTATAACCGCAACGTGGGTGCCGAGTTTAACCTTGCATCATCAAATAACCAAATTACGGGTAAGTTGCTCGGGCTGAAATCATTTACACCAGGTGTTACGGGAAGCGATTTTGTAGCTGCCGCCAACCTGCAATACCTAAGTAAGTACTGGACATTTGCCATGCAACAGCAATATGTAGGCAAAAACTATAATGCCGAAGCAGGCTATGTGCCGCGTGTAGGTTATAATAAACTGAACCCATTAATTCAGCATAACTTTTTTCCAAAAAGCGGGGCTATACTATCGCACGGCTTACAGGCATCAGGCATCTACTTTTTTGATGAAGGCTTTAAATCGACAGATAACGAAACCATCCTGAGTTACCTCATCACGTTCCGTAACCGCAGCACGCTAACGGTATCCGGATTGGATGATTACGTAAAACTGTTGCGCCCTTTTGATCCTACAAACACGGGTAAGCCAATGCTTGCAACAGGTTTTGAGAACCACTGGAACACCATAGATGTGCAATACGCCTCAAAACCGCAAAGCGTATTCACGTACCTGTTTGAGGTTGCCCGCGGTGGATATTACGATAACGGTACCAAAACCACGCTGATAGGCCAAGTAGGCTACCGCTTTCAGCCTTATGTAAATTTGATATTGAACACCTCTTATAACGATCTGCATTTGCCTGCACCATATGGCCACAACAAATTCTGGCTTATCGGCCCGCGGGCGGATGTTACCTTTACCAACACGCTGTACTTTACCACCTTTGTGCAGTATAACGAGCAGGCTAAAAACATGAACATCAACAGCCGCTTTCAATGGCGTTACAAACCGGCATCAGATCTGTTCATCGTATATGGCGATAACTCTATTCCGTCGCCTTTCACAGTCAAAAACCGCCAGCTAACTATCAAGTGGACTTATTGGTGGAATATATAGGAAGATGTGCAGATGTGTAGATGTGCAGATATGCAAATGCAAACCCTACTTAATTGCGAGTTACGAAGCAATCTCAAAGGATAGGTATCAAACTTTAGAAACCACATTTGGACCCTATGTCAATTTAAAATAAAGGCATGGTATAGCATTGCCATTTTTATTACTTTTGCAGTATCAGGTACGCTTGAAACCTTCTCTTATGGTGTAACGGTAGCACTTCTGATTCTGGTTCAGACAATTGAGGTTCGAATCCTTGTGAGAGAACATAAAAGGCCTTCGCTATTCGCGGAGGCCTTCTTTATTTTAGTTAATACTGAAGCTATTGAGCGCCATTCGCCAGTTTATGTAATTGTGGTCTTTTGCCGCCTTGCGAATAATCCGAATATAAGCGTCATCAAAAAAGGCGGCAAGGCTAAACATATAGATGCCGTTTAGAGGTTCGAACAATGTCCCCGGCGCATAACCCTTTTCACCGTTTTCAGCGCGTTTTTTATCAAACGGCACCTTGCTTTTCACAAACTCAGGGTGCGTTTTTTCCCCGGTCATGTAGGGTGTCATGTAATCCACGCATTTTTTAAGGGTAGATCCATTGGCGGTTTTCCAGGTAAAATAGTTTTTACCCGTTGCCCGGTAGATGGCAACACAAGCCGACAGCAGCGGTTCGATATCATAAGTTTGGTAATGGAAAGCATCGCGCTCCAGCAAATCATGCGTGGTGCCGTCGGGTTTTAGGTTGGTATTGAGTTGATGTTCTAAGGCCTGGGTGATGGGGCTTTGGTAGCTGGTGTCGTGCAAGGTATAGGCAATCAGCGTAAACATCTTTATCCGGTGCGAGTTCCAGTTATTGATGGCTGTACCCTTGTTAGCCTTTGCTGTGCCGCTGTTTAATTGGGCATCGGCCATGGCGTGCATCCAACCATCTATCAAAGTGCGGTCGGCGTGTTTAATATCGTTCCTGATAAGATCATACGCGGTAATCAGATCCTCCAGCTTGGTCTCGTTGATGGGGTCTTCGGTAGCATGGTTAACTTTAGCCCAGGCGGTTAAAAATTCAGTAGCCTTGTCCAGATATTTCTTTTTATTGGCGTATTTATAAGCCAATGCCAGTGCGTAAACTTTGTTTGCATCTTCTAAAGCTTTAAGGCTGGCAACTTTTTTTGGGTCGCCGGCCAGTAAGCCTTGTGATAATATGGTTTCTATCGGGTTTGGTGTTTCGTTCAACGCCTTGTCGGCGGTGGTTTGGAAAAGGTCAAATACTTTTTTGTACATGTCCTCGCTCTTAACAACCTTACACATCAATGCTATTTCATTTTTATCGAGGCTGATAATTTGCGCCTTTGCAAAAAGCACCATCGCCATCAGGGCAAAAAAGCAAACGAACTTTTTCATAGTGACATTATAGATTAAACGCCCGTTTAATACCCAGTTCTAACCCACGCAGTTCTGCCAGGCCACGCAGGCGGCCAATGGCAGAGTAGCCGGGGTTTGTTTTCTTATCCAGGTCATCCAGCATCTTGTGCCCATGATCCGGGCGGAAGGGCATGCTAACGTCTTTACGGCCATTAGCAATCCTTTTTTGTTGTTCTTCTAACAGGGCTTTCATCACGGCGTACATATCTACATCGCCGGCAAGATGGTCAGCCTCGTGGAAATTACCTTCCTCATCGCGTTTAGTACTGCGCAGGTGTATAAAATAGATACGGTCGCCCAGTCGCTTTACCATACCAGGCAGGTCATTGTTTTCGATCACCCCGAACGACCCCGTACAAAAGGTCAGTCCATTATTAGGGCTATCCACTGCATTGTAAATATCTAATATATCCTGCTCGTTGCTAACCACTCGTGGCAACCCTAAAATGGGGTAAGGCGGGTCGTCCGGGTGAATGCACATCAGCACACCGGCTTCTTCCGCAGTGGGGATAACCTGTTGCAGAAAGTAGGCTAAGTTGGCTTTGAGGATTGCCGCGTCAATTTCACCGTAACTTGCCAGCATCTGCAGGAATTGTTCGGTGGTATAACCTTCTTCAGATCCCGGTAACCCCGCGATAATATTTTTTATCAATTGCTTTTGAGCGCGTTCGTTCAGGCCATCATAATACGTTTTTGCGTTAACCTTAACAGCCTCGGGGTAATCCTTCTCGGCGCCTGGTCGGTTCAAAATATACAGGTCGAACGCAGCGAATGCAGTGGTCTCAAACCTTAATGCTGTAGAGCCATCCGGCATAGGGTAATCCAGATTGGTACGTGTCCAGTCCAGTATCGGCATAAAGTTATAGCATACAATATTTAACCCGCATTGGCCAATATTCAGTAAGCTTTGGCGATAGTTTTCCAGGTATTGCTGGTGATTTCCGCTACGTTTTTTAATATCTTCATGCACGGGTACACTCTCAATTACCGACCATCTCAAGCCCGCATCTTCTATCAAGTGTTTTCTTTTCAGGATCTCATCTACAGGCCAAACCTCGCCATTAGGGATATGGTGCAGGGCGGTAACAATGCCTGTAGCGCCGGCTTGCTTGGCATCAGCTAAACTTACCGGGTCATTCGGGCCGTACCAGCGCCATGTTTGCTCTAAACTCATTTTCAGTAGATTTTTGTCGGCCTAATTTACAAAGTATATTGTTCGCTGTCCGTGTTTATAAAATCCCAGCGGGCGGGGCTAAAGCCGTCAACCAGCATACCATCTTCCAGGCACACGCAGCCGTGTACGGTAAAGGGCGGCACATAATAACCATCGCCCTTGCGTATTATTTTCATTGTTTCGCCAATCGTCATTTCAAAAGCGCCGCTTTCCACATAGCTTACCTGCGAGTGGGCGTGACTATGCAGCGTACCGCACGCACCCCTGGCGAACTTTACTTTCACCAGCATCAGCTTATCATCGTAACCCAAAACCTGCCGCTGCACGCCATCGCCAACGGTTAGCCATTCGGTGCTCTCCTCAAACTGGAACAAATTGCTTTGTATCATAACCACTAATTCTTTAAACGGCCCGATACATTGATAACCGGCTTCTTCTCGGCCAATCTCTTCTGGCGGAGCAAGGCTTCCAGATAATAATAATCGGCATAAATAATAGGCACATCTATCTCGCTATTGGCGGGTTTGTGGCCGGTGCTGTGCAGCAGTAAAAAGCCGCGCGCGCTATCCGGTTGTGCCTGGTATTTGGTTGCAAGGCTGCTCAAAACCTTATCGGCAGTGGTTTTATAAACCTTCGCGTTTTTGCTGTAAGTACTCAATTCATACAGGGCCGATGCCGCAATCGCTGCGGCGGATGCATCACGTGGCTGGTTGCCCAGTTTGGCGGCATCGTAATCCCAGTAAGGTACCAGGTCGGCAGGCATTTGAGGATTACTAAAAATGTATTTGGCAATTTTCTCTGCCTGTTGCAGGTAAACCTTGTTTTTAGTTTCGCGGTAGCACATGGTATAACCGTAAAGCCCCCATGCCTGCCCGCGCGCCCATGCCGAGCTATCCGCAAAGCCCTGTGCCGTTTGCCGGTTTAAAACCTGCCCCGTTGCCTGGTCGTAATTAATAACGTGATAGGAGCTGTTATCTGCACGGTAATGGTTTTTAAGCGTAGTATTGGCGTGTATAACCGCTACTTTGTAAAAGCTGGAGTCGCCGCTCAGCTTGGTGGCCTCAAACAGTAATTCGAGGTTCATCATATTATCTATAATAACCGGGAACTGCCATTGCTTTTGATGGTCCCATGATTTGATGCAGCCAATAGCTGGGTTGAAGCGGGTGATGAGTGATTTGGCGGCCCGGATGATATCATCTTTGTATCTCTGTTCATTTGTCAAGCGATAGGCATTGCCCACGCTGTTATAAACCATAAAGCCCAGATCGTGTGTACCGGTGTTACTTTTTTCCTGTTCCAGTACAGCTGTAAAAGGCTCGGATTGTTCTTTCCAGAATTTATCGCCCGTGTACTCGTATAAGAACCAAAGGTTGCCCGCGAAGAAGCCGCTGCACCAGTCTTTGGGCGACACAATGGATAGTTTGCCATTCTCTAAGGTTCGTGGCGAGAGCAGGTTTGGCTTTGTTGTAGCCGCCTTTGTTTCCGCGGTTTGTTTGAGCAATAATTTGGTTTGATGTTCAGCAAAAAGCATTGCCTTTGCAGTATTGTTTTGTGCCGATGCGCTGATGCTTACCGCGCTTAATACTATCAGTAGGAGTAGGTGTTTTATCTTCATCTTAATTAACCACTTTAATTTTGATCACTAATTTTTTAACAACATCATACCCCGCGACTTTAATATTAGGGCGGTGAACATCCTGCGGGAAGAAGAGGTAGAATGTACCGGGTTCGGCAGTGTGAGATACTCCTTCGGCGGTATAATTAGCTGCATCTTTAGCTTCGTTGTAAGGATTTGTTACGGTTGCTTTGCTAATGTCGGTAACATCTATCCGCTCCTTACCTTTTATCACGTATTGCAGATCAATGTATTTTCGGTGCGATTCCCAGCTGGCTTTGTCCGCTTCTTTCGATGGTGCTTCGGTAACGCTGGCGTAGGCGTTGTCGCCATCGATGGGGTGTTTGCCTGTGCTTAGGGTATCCAGGTTGGTTTGCTTCAGATACAGGAATACCTTATCCCAAACCGCTTTATTATTATAGTATTGCTTGTAAAACTCGGTAGCGTTAACAGAAGGTGCTACCTCCAGCTTAAGGCCGTCTTTCCATTTACTGCTTTTAAGCCAGTTTTGGGCTGTTTTTTGGCTAACGCTTCCGTCGGCTTTGGTTTGTGCTATGGCGGTATTTTCCATGGTGATAAAACTTATAGCAGCTATTGCCAGCTTAAATAAAGGTTTACTTTTCATTTAATGTACTAATTGGTTTTTGCCGGTAGCGGGTCGTTCCGGGGCGAGACTTTGGCTATTGCACGTCAATAATACAAGGAAATCCGTTTAAATTAATGTCCCGGGGGTACTATTTCTACGCAAACGTTATCGTTACAAGGTCGGTAAAAATTCTTCGATAACGTTATCGTAGAAATAACGGGGCGATTGCTTTTGATTGCTGCTTCATAATTGTACACTTGCCATACAATTATAGTTTAAACTTAATATTCCTTTGTTTTGAGAGTAATACACAGCGTTCATCCTGACGACTTTAAAAGTTATCAGACAGAACAGATACGCGACCGTTTTTTAATAGATAACCTGGTGCAGCCCAACCAGGTAAACTTTGCTTATACACATTATGACCGTATAATTGCAGGAGCAGCGCATCCCGTAAACCAACCGTTAAAGCTGGAAACCTACGACAACCTTAAGGCCGATTACTTTTTAGAACGCCGTGAAATAGGCATCATCAATGTTGCCGGCAATGGTATCGTTACGGTGGACGGGCAAGTGTACAACCTGCAAAAAATGGATTGCCTGTACATAGGCAAAGGCGCAAAAGACGTAATTTTCGCAGCCGAAAATGACCAGGATCCGCCTGTTTTTTACCTTTTATCGTCACCTGCGCATGCAAATCATCCCACCGCGGTGATGACGCTCGACCAAGCCGAAAAGGTAAACGCCGGGGCTGATGATACCGCGAATAAACGCACCATTAATAAATACATCCACACCGCGGGCATCCCAAGTTGCCAATTGGTGATGGGTTTAACTATATTGCACGAGGGTAGCATCTGGAACACTATGCCGCCCCACGTGCACGACCGCCGTATGGAAGCCTACTTTTATTTTGACATCCCCGCGGGGCAAAGGGTTTTCCATTTTATGGGCGAGGAAACACAAACAAGGCATATTGTAATTGATAATTACAGCGCGGTAATATCGCCGCCATGGAGCATGCACTCGGGCGCGGGCACAAGTAATTACAGCTTTATATGGGGTATGGGCGGCGAAAACCTGGACTATACTGATATGGACGCAGTGAAAATTGAAGACATCAGGTAACGAAACATGGATAATAATTTTTCATTAAAAGGTAAGGTAATAGTGGTAACCGGCGGCACCGGCATACTTGGCAACTCGTTCATCAACGGTATTGTTGAGGCGGGTGGCGCGGTAGGTATTTTAGGCCGCAATAAAGAAGTTGCGGAAGAACGTGCCAATGTCATTAATAGAAATGGCGGGCAAGCTATCGCTTTGGTTGCCGATGTTTTGAATGAACAAGATCTGCAAGCCGCCAAACAAACCCTGCTTGATAAATTTGGGGGATTGGATGGCCTGGTGAATGGCGCAGGCGGCAACATGCCCGAAGGTGTGCTGCAACCCGATGAGGATATTTTCAAAATGAATATAGAAGGCATCAAACGCGTGCTTGACCTGAACCTTTGGGGCACGCTTTTACCTACACAGGTTTTTGGAGAAGCTATTGCCAAAACGGGCAGGGGCAGTATTGTAAATATCTCGTCCATGAATTCTAAACGGGCCATTACAAAAGTGCTGGGCTACAATATGGGCAAGGCCGCGGTAGATTGCTATAACCAATGGTTCGCGGTAGAATTGGCTAACCGTTATGGCGATGCTATCCGTATGAATGCTTTGGCGCCCGGTTTCTTTTTAACCGAGCAAAACCGCGACCTGCTAACTACGCCCGATGGCGGATTTACCAAAAGGGGCGAAAAAGTTATCAGACAAACACCCTTTAAACGTTTTGGTAACCCCGATGAACTGATAGGAGCGCTGGTTTGGCTGCTAAGCGATGCGTCGGCATTTGTAACCGGCTCTATGATATGTGTTGATGGTGGGTTCTCGATATTTGGCGGGGTATAATGGATATAGCTAATTCAAATGATGGTGCTGTTTTAACCTTTGGCGAATTATTGCTGAGGATAAGCCCCGATGCAAATGGCGATTGGTTAAAAACAAGTCAATTGCCTGTACATGTTGGCGGCGCGGAACTTAACGTTGCCACAGCACTTGCCTTGTGGGGCATCGATACAAAATATTTTACGGCCCTACCGGATAATGGCCTTGCCAATACGTTGGTTGATTATATGGATGGCAGGGGTATTGATACCTCGGCTATTTTTAAAGGGGGCAGCAGGCTTGGCCTGTTTTACCTGACCACGGGTGCTGACATGAAACACGATGCCGTGATCTATGACCGGGCAGGCTCGGCCTTTGCGGAGTTAAAACCGGGAATGATCGACTGGGACAAAGTGTTGCAAGGTGTAAGCTGGTTTCATTTCAGTGCTATTTGTCCGGCATTAAGCCAGCAAACCGCCGACCTTTGCGAGGAGGTATTAAAAGCCGCTTCGCAACGCGATATTACGATTTCTATGGACCTGAATTACCGCGCCAAACTTTGGCAATACGGTAAGCAACCGCAGCAAATTATGCCAAACCTGGTGAAGTATTGCAACCTCGTAATGGGCAACGTTTGGGCTGCCGAAAGTCTGTTAGGGATTGTGGTTGATACTGATATCCATAACATCGGCACAAAAGAGAATTACCTTAAAGAAGCAGCGAAAGTTTCAGAAAAGATTATGGCACAATACCCAAAATGCAGGGCGGTTGCGAATACTTTCAGGTTTGATCATCAACAGGGGATAAAATATTATACTGCACTATGCCAGAATGGAGAGTTGCACCATAGCGCCGAATATGTTGCCGAACAGGTAACCGATAAGGTTGGCAGCGGCGATTGCTTTATGGCAGGATTGATCTATGGATATTGCAAACAAATGCAACCTGCCGATACGCTACACTTCGCGACAGCGGCTGCTTTCGATAAACTTTCCATCCCCGGTGATGCTACAAAAAGCACTGTGGCGCAAATAACTAAAGCCATTAAACATGACAGATAAGAAAGCCATACAGGATAGCATTATTCAGCAGGGGATGCTGCCGCTGTTTTATAACGACAGCGCCGAGGTAAGCGTTGCTATCACAAAAAAACTCTATGAGGCGGGCATCCGGGTTATTGAATATACTAACCGTGGTGAGGCAGCTATCGCGAATTTTAAGGCGTTGAAAAACCTGGACCTGCCGGGTTTGCTGTTAGGTATCGGTACTATTAAATCGCCGCAGGAGGCCGAAGCATTTGTTGAGGCCGGGGCCGATTTCCTGATCTCGCCGTTGGTGAACCACAAAGTGGCCGCCGTGGCAAAACAGCACAAGCTGCTTTGGATCCCCGGTTGTATGACCCCAACCGAGATCTACGAGGCGCAGGAACTTGGGGCCACGTTTGTAAAACTGTTCCCTGCCAATGTGCTGGGGCCGGGGTTTGTATCAGCAGTAAAAGACCTGTTCCCGGGTTTACTAATGATGCCGACGGGTGGGGTGGAGATGAACCAGGAAAATATTAGCGGCTGGTTCAAAGCAGGTGTATCAGCAGTTGGGATGGGCAGCAAACTGATCACGAAAGACATTGTAGATAACCAGGCATACGACCAATTATATACCGAAACCTTGCGGGCGCTGCAAATGGTAGCATCGGCAAGGTAAATATAAACCAATTATGAGCGATACCAAAAGAACCAACTACCGATGGGTGGTAGTTGCCCTGTTGTTTTTTGCCACTACCATTAACTACCTGGACAGGCAGGTGATCGGCTTTTTGAAGCCCACGCTTGAGAAAGAATTTAGCTGGACGGAAACCGATTACAGCCACATTGTTATGGCGTTCTCTGCCGCGTACGCGCTTGGTTTACTCGCTTTTGGTGGGATAATAGATAAAATAGGCACCAAACTGGGCTACACCATATCATTAATTGTTTGGAGTTTGGCGGCCATGCTGCATGCCATCGTAAAATCTACCCTCGGTTTTGGCGCGGTGAGGGCAGCACTTGGTTTGGGCGAAGCGGGTAATTTCCCGGCGGCTATAAAGGTTGTGGCAGAGTGGTTCCCTAAAAAGGAGCGTGCGCTGGCTACAGGCATCTTTAATTCGGGCGCTAACATTGGCGCGGTACTGGCACCGGCCATGGTCCCCTGGATCTTGGGCATTTATGGCTGGCAAATGGCGTTTATCATAACCGGCGCAATAGGTTTTGTATGGTTGTTTTTTTGGGTGATATTATACGAGATCCCATCAAGGCACAAAAAAATAAACGCGGCCGAATTTGAGCATATCCACAGCGATATTGAAGAGCCGGCGACAGAGAACGTACCCGAAGACAAAGTAAAATGGAGCAGACTATTTGGCATCAGGCAAACCTGGGTGTTTGTGGTGGGTAAATTCCTTACCGACCCCATGTGGTATTTCTTCCTGTTCTGGCTTCCTTCTTATTTTTCAAGCACCTTTAACCTTGATCTAAAAAAGCCATCGTTGCCTCTAATTTTGATCTATACGGCTACCACCATTGGCAGTATAGGCGGGGGCTATTTATCATCGTTGTTTATAAAAAGGGGCATGCCCATATTTAAGGCACGTAAAACCGCCATGTTCATTTTCGCGCTTTGTGTAGTGCCCATATTTGCGGCACGGTACGCAACTAACATCTGGCAGGCCGTAGGTTTAATTAGTCTGGCAGCCGCGGCACACCAGGCCTGGAGCGCCAATATCTTTACAACCGCGTCAGATATTTTCCCGAAACGCGCCGTAAGTTCGGTAGTTGGTATTGGGGGGATGGCCGGTTCTATTGGGGGTATAGCTTTCCCGTTCTTTATAGGCTGGATATTGGACTCGGCCAAGGCCGCGGGGAACATTACCGGAGGCTATAATATCCTGTTTATTATTTGCGCCTGTGCTTATTTGCTGGCGTGGCTTATCATGCATTTATTGTCGCCCAGATCTAAGGTTGTAAAATTGTAGCCACCTAAATTTAGGCAAACAGGTAAAGATTTTCTATATTGGTACAATGTTAAGCCGGTGCAGTGATGTTTGCTTAACATGCAATCTAATATGAATTTCAGCTCAATTACAATTAAGGATATTGCTTCGGCGCTTAACCTCTCGGTGTCTACGGTTTCAAAGGCCTTGCGGGATAGTTACGAGATAAGCGAGAATACCAAAAAAGTTGTAAACGAGTACGCCAAAGAGCATAATTATCGCCCCAACCCCATAGCCCAAAGCCTTAAACAGGGACACAGCAAATCAATAGGTATCGTGGTTTCTACCATCGAGAACCAGTTTTTCTCCCAAGTTATAAACGGTATCGAATCGGTTGCTTACGAGGCGGGATTTAACGTCATCATCACCCAAACGCACGAGTCGTTTGATATTGAGGTAAAAAACGTTGGGCAGCTTACTCACCATTCTATAGATGGTTTGCTGATCTCATTATCGACAGAAACCAGCGACCTTGAACACCTGAAAACCCTGCACCGCCAGGGCTTGCCCATTGTGTTTTTTGACCGGATAACCGACGAGATTGACACCCATAAAGTTATTGCCGATAACTTTAAAGGAGGTTACGATGCCACCCGCCACCTGCTGGATTCGGGGTATAAAAGGATAGCGCACATTACCAGCCCGCCAAATATTTCCATTACCAAAGAGCGTTTTGCCGGGTATAAAAAAGCTTTGGAAGAAGCAGGCATTGCTATAGACGAAAGCATCATTAAATATTGCCCGCATGGCGGCCGCGATATTGGCGAGATAGAGAACGCCCTTGCCGATCTGCTTGCGGTAGACGATAAGCCCGACGCCATCTTCACCACATCAGACAGGATAACCACCACCACCCTGTTTTTGATGAATAAACTAAAGATCAAAATTCCGCAGGAAATTGCATTGATAGGGTACACCAATACCACCCTTGCCGATGTGCTGAACCCTTCGCTCAGCTCGGTTTACCAGCCCGGTTTCGAGATGGGGCAAAAGGCCACCCAAAAGCTTTTAGAACTTATTTTAGCCAAGCGCCCCGTGTACGAATTTGAAACAATTGTACTGCCGACCCAGTTGGTAACCCGCGACTCTACCGCCCCAAAAGCAAAATAGTCCGCGGCTCTTTTAAAACTCCCCCTTAGTGTTTTTAAATATTTTTGTGACGGCTCTCGCCCGAACAAGGTTACACACGTCAAATATTACGTAACTATCACGTAGCGAAAACGATGTAGTAAATAAATATGCCTAAACTACAACAAGGTTAAGCTAACAAAGGTATTTTTGGTTAGTGCAGTTATAGATATACCAATTATAAACGCTGTAAACATATTATAAGTTTTTTACCGAAATGAAACGCAAACTGTTTGTTGTAATACTCTTCGTGTATTCAATTGTTACCGTTAAGGTGATGGGGCAAACCGTTACGCTCGATTATTACTTTAACCGGGAAACCCATGCTAACAAAACTACGCAGCCCGAACGCTACCATTATTTATGGGAAGATACCGCCAATACAGGTTTTTCTAAATGGGGCGGGATCTTCAAATCGCAGGGTGCTGTTTTAAATAGTTTAGAGGTTGCGCCAACGCTTGCAAACCTGAAAGGCACATCCGTTTATATCATTGTAGACCCCGATAGCAAAAAGGAAAATCCGTCGCCAAATTATATCCAAAAAGCAGATGCCTATAACATTGCCCAATGGGTAAAGGCTGGCGGCAAACTGGTGCTGATGGCTAACGATAGCGCCAATGTGGAGCTGCCTCACTTCAATATCCTTGCAGAAAAATTTGGCCTGCATTTTAACAACGATATGCAAAACCATGTGATTGACGACGCTCATTTTGAAGACGGCGCGATTTTAATCCGCCACAATTTCGTCTTTAAAACGGCCCGAAAAGTTTTTATGAAAGATGTTTGCAGCATAGCCCTGCCCGGTACAGCAAAACCTATTTTAAAATCATCAAACGGTGCCACAATAGCAGCCATTGTAAAATATGGCAAGGGAACCGTTTTTGCCGTTGGCGACCCCTGGCTTTACAATGAATACGTAAACGGACGCCTCCCCGCAGAATTCGATAATGACAAGGCGGCTACAGACCTTGCTACATTCCTTTTATCTCACAACCAATCTAACCAATAAACCAGTGTTAACTAAACCCCAGAAAACCAATGACGAAGAAAAGCCCCGGAAGCCAGTGATATAATTCACCGCTGATGCCATACCCCGGCAGCCTTTAAAGAAATCAGATAACCCTTATCGGAAGCAAAAATTTGCGGTGCAATACACGCAGGGGATCCCTTTTGCCAATTTTTTTGAAACTTAATTCTTAGCATATAAATATGAAGAATAGACCTCTACAAAAAACACTAAAAAAGTACGCTGTTTTCACCACCATCTCCTTATTGGTGGTAGCCGGGAACACCTATGCGCACAGCACTAAAGCCCGCCCGGATTGGAAAGCAAGATCTGCAAAAGCGGTGATAAAAAATAACCCCGATGCAACCCAGGCTAAAATCACAGGTACCGTTACCGACGAGCGGAACCTGCCATTGCCCGGCGTAAGCGTAAGTATAAAAGGTACAACAATAGGTATCACTACAGATGCTAACGGTAAATACTCGTTAGAAGCCAACGAAGGCGCTGTACTGGTATTCACATTTATCGGTTACAACCCAAAAGAAGTAACCGTTAGTGCCGCTACCGAATACAATGTGCAATTATTGCCAAACTCGCGCGATTTAAGCGAGGTGGTGGTTATTGGCTATGGCACACGTGCTGTAAAAGATGTAACCGGCGCAATTACCAGCGTAAAGGCAGATAAATTTGAGAACGATAATCCAACCAGTGTAACCGATGTGTTGCGTGGCGCGGTACCGGGCATCTCGGTGGGGCTAAACACATCTGCCAAAGGCGGCGGCGCCGGCGACCTGCAAATTAGGGGTAAGGCCAGCTTATCGGGTAATGTATCTCCATTGATCGTTTTGGATGGGGTGATCTTTTTTGGTGACCTTGCCGATATTAATCCAAATGACATTGACAGGGTAGATGTACTGCGCGACCCAAGTGCTTTGGCTGTTTATGGTGCGCAATCTGCCGGTGGTGTGGTTGCCATTACCACTAAAAAAGGTAAAACAGGCGGCCCTGTGGTTAGCATCAATGCCAATACGGGTGTGGCCCAGTTGCTGCAAAATCAGAAATTTTACCAGGGCGAAGATTTCCTCCACTGGCGGTCTGATGTGCAACGGAGTGCAAACTCATCTAAACCAGGCTATTTTTACAGCGACCCAAGAAACCTGCCATCAGGCGTAACGCTCGATCAGTTTTTATCGGGTGCTACAGGCGACCCGGTTGATATTTACCTGCAGCGCCTTGGTTTGTTCCCTAACGAGATAACCAATTACAAAGCGGGTAAAGTTACCGATTGGTCTAAACTGATCTTTAGGGATGGCATCCGCCAGGATTACACCGCGAGTTTATCGGGCAAAACAGATAAGGTTAGCTACTACTTTTCGGGCAACTTCACCAAAAACCAAAACTTGATACACGGTGGCGATTACAACAATACCCGTTTCCGTGTTAATCTGGAAGGAAAAGCCGCCAGCTTTTTAACCGTAGGTGTTAATGCGCAGTACGCGGTACGCGATGAAAGCCATTCCAGCAACCCATTCAATGTTTCGGGGTATGACCTTAACGAGGCCGATTGGGGGCAGATCATCCAGTCATCGCCTTATGGTGATGTTTATAAATCTGATGGCAGTTTAACCCGTATCGCTACAGATGACAGCGGTTTAAATCAGCGTAACCCGTTTTTAGGTAACCGTTACAACAATAACTTGTACACCCAAAATGTGTTATTTACAACCTTGTTTACCAAGGTAGATCTTCCCTTTGGCTTCAAATACACGCTGAACTTTTCGCCACAATTCGAGTCGTACAAAAACTTCTTCTTCAGGCCGGGAGCAAACCCTAACGAGATAGCCGTGAACGGGCTTACCGGCACAGCCTACCGCTCTATGGAGCAACGCTACAGGTATAACCTCGATAATATTTTAACCTGGAACAAAACCTTTGGTATTCACACCTTTGATGCAACATTCCTGTTAAATAAAGAAAAATACCAAACCTGGTACACCCGTACCAATAACTCCCAGTTTAGCCCAAGCGATGTTTTAGGTTACCACAACATTGGCGGCGGCACATTACCAGTAGAAAGCAGCGATGACCGCGTTTACAACGCCGACGCGATAATGGGGCGTATCAACTACAACCTGTTAGGTAAATATAACTTTACGTTTACTGCCCGCCGGGATGGTTTCTCGCCGTTCGGTTTAAAAAGGCCGCGCCAAAACTACCAGGATGCAGCCGTAGCGTGGACATTCAGCGAGGAAAGCTTCTTTAAAACAGATTTCTTTAAATGGCTTAACTATGGTAAACTGCGCTTTGGTTACGGTACCAACGGTAACCGTTTAGTTAGCGGTACTGCCGACCCAAGCCTTGCTTTAGCTGTTATCAGTGGTAACAAATACCCAACTGTTGGCCCGGATGGCACAGTGGTAAATAACAACAGCATCTTAATTACATCATTACAAAACAACGACCTTACCTGGGAGCGTACAACCGGCCCTAACTTAGGTTTAGATTTTGGTTTCTTCAATAATCGCCTTAGCGGCTCGATAGATGTTTACAACCGTAAAACAACCGGCCTTATCGTAAAACGCGAGTTGCTGCAATTGCAGGGCCTGGCTACCTCAAACCTGTACACCAACATTGGCGAGGTTAATAACAAGGGTATAGAGGTATTGATAGAAGGTAAGATAATCCAGAACAGGAACTTTAACTGGAGCGCAACAGGTACATTCTACATGAACCGTAACAAGATCAAACACCTTTATGGCGAGTACAAAACAAAAGATGCTAATGGAAACGACATCACCAAAGAGAACGACGACCGCGGTAACGGCTGGTTTGTAGGCCACGATATTGATGCCGTTTGGGATTACAAGATCCAGGGGGTATGGCAAACGCCGGAACTTGACGAAGCCAAAAAATATGGCGCAGTACCCGGCGACTTTAAGCTGCAGGACATGAACGGCGACTTTAAATTCACCAACGATGATAAGGTTTTCCTGGGTTCTACAGCGCCAAGGTTAAACTGGTCGTTACGTAACGATTTCAACTTTTTTAAGCATTTCGATTTTTCGTTCATGCTGGTATCAAGCATTGGCCAGCTAAAGCAGTTTAACCAGGCAACCAATAACGCGGGTAGCGTAGGCTACGGCCGCATGAACTCGTACGTATTACCATACTGGACACCGGATAACCCTATTAATGATTACGCCCGCCTAAACTCAGGGTCATCGGGTACAACCATTAACGTATGGCGCAAAGCATCTTTTGTAAGGCTGCAAACCGTATCGTTAGGGTACACATTTGCCCCGGCTTTGATCAAACGCGTTGGCATGAGCAGCGCTAAGCTTTTCGTAAACGCTACCAACGTGGCCGTAGCATCCGACTGGCCATTGTGGGACCCACAAAACGGCGGCCCAACCCCAAGATTTTTGGCTGCAGGTATCAATGTCACTTTTTAAGTATAAAGGAAAATCAGAACATGAAAAAGATCAATAAAAATATAATAGCCGTGTTTGCCGTAGCTGCCATGCTTGCGGCCGGCGGCTGTACCAAGCGAAGCGACCTGTTTCCCGAGGCGCCATCAAAATTTACACCAGGCAATACTTTAACTAACCCAGGCGCATTCAGGGCGTTGCTGCTTAATTTAAACCTGGGCATCAGGTTCGAGTTCTTCGGCGATTCGGCACCAATGCTTACCGAGTCGATATTTACGGATGCCGCTGTAGAAGGTACCACCGATAAAACCACCCCGGCGCAGGACCTAAACATCCGCATTACGCCAACCGCTAACTTAAATAGCGACGACTTTAACAAAATAGGCCGTTATTGGCAGGTTTGGTGGCAGGGTGTGCACGATGCAAACGTTATTATCAGCAGGATAAATGATGTTACGTGGCCATCTGACGATGACAAGAATAAAGTTTTAGCCGGCGCTTATTTTCATCGTGCCTACAGGTATTACCGCCTGGTGCACGAGTTTGGTGATGTACCGTTGCTACTTAAGGAAGAAACTATCGTAAACACCGCGTTCGTAAGCACGCAACGCATCGTGATCCTTAAAAAGATGAAAACCGACCTCGAATTTGCGATAACCAAACTGGTAGACAATGGCAACAAAGGCGAACCATCCAAAGGTGCTGCTGCCCACTTGTTAACCAAAATTAACCTGGCTTTAGGTTTGTTTGATGATGCCATCGCATCTGCGAACATTGCCATAAACGGCCCGTACGCCTTAATGACAAACCGCTTTGGTATTGTTGCAGGCGATGCTACCAAAAATGTTGTTTGGGACCTGCACCGCCCCGAAAATAAAGCTATAGCTTCAAACACCGAAGCACTTTACGTGGTGATAGACCGCGAAGCTTTAGAGGGTGCTACCACAAACGGCTCGCAAGTGATGCGTAACTGTGTGCCTATGTGGCATAATGGAACCATCCTTACACCGGGCGCGCTAAAACCGGGTATCTCTGATAAAATTACTGAAGAGTTCCCGCTTACACTTTTGTATGGCCGTGGTATTGGCCGTATGCGCGGTACCCCGTATGCTACCAAATACATCTGGACGGACAATACCGACTTACGCCATGCAAAAGGCATGTGGGCAGATATGACCGACCTGGTTTACAACCAACCGGGGCTTAAAACATCCGACCCTGCCTGGTACGGTAAAAACCTGGAGCAATATACTGCCGCAAATGTAAACCAGCGTTTCCTGAATGGTGCGAAAGATACCATCCGCGCGTGGTTTGGCTGGCCGCACTACAAAGTGTTTATAGGCTCTGGCAAAACAGCGGTCGACAAATGGTGGAGCCCGCCACGTGGTACCAATACAGATTGGTATGTGTTCCGTTTGGCAGAAACCTACCTGTTACGTGCCGAAGCTTACTGGTGGAAAGGCCAAACCGCCTTGGCTATGGCTGATATTAACAAAGTAAGGGCACGTGCAAATGCCGCATTGCTTACCGATGACAGCAAGGTAAACATAGGCACCATACTGGATGAGCGCCAAAGGGAACTTTACTGGGAAGAGCCGCGTAAAACCGAGCTTACCCGTATAGCGTTCATATTTGCCCAAACAGGTAAAGCGGCATACAATGGTAAAACTTACCAGGTGGGCACGTTTGCTACCAATAACTTTTTTTACGACAGGATAATGGAGAAGAACGATTTCTACAAAAATCCTAATGTTACAACCAATTCGGGTAACCACTATACCATTTCGCCTTATCACGTTTTGTGGCCGATACCTCAATCAGAGATCGACCTGAACATTAACGGGCATATCAATCAAAACAAAGGTTATTCGGGTTCCGAAAATAATGTTCCCCCTTTAGATAAAATAGTTGAGTAAGTTTTAGTACAATAATTTGAGTGAACCAGGCCCGTAATTATGGGCCTGGTTTAATTTATTTACCCCGCCCTTATGAAAAAGACACTATCCATTTTATTTTGCCTGCTTGCTGTTCAATTAAGTTTAGCAAGGGTCTATAAAGTAAGGTCGCCGGAAGAGTTTACAGAGGCTGCGGCTACAGTCGCCCCCGGCGATGAAATAGTGATCGCAAATGGAATTTATACCAATTGGGCGGTTACCATTAACGCCAATGGAACGGCAGATAAACTGGTCATCATCCGGGCGGAGAGCAAGGATAAGGTGATATTCTCGGGCGAAGTACATCAATCAATATTTCATATTTTGGGGAGTTATATCCAACTCAAAGGGTTAAAGTTTGAGGATTGCCAGCTATTTAAAAACCAGGGGAAAGATGTTGTACTGATCCAACTGAATGCCACCCGAAACTGCCGGGTTACCGATTGCTTTTTTACAAGGATAAGCGTTAACAGCCAGTTTATGCCGATCGTAGTGATCTCGGGCGATGGGGATAATAACCGGATTGACCATAGCCGGTTCATCAGCAACAAAAACAACATGGATGTGCAGGTGAGGGTTGGTAAAGAGACAGTTCCGCTGCACTCGCTGGTAGATCATAACACCTTTATGAATAAGGACAGCGTTACCTGGAAAGGCAACAACGGCGGCGAGTGTGTACAAATAGGGCAGGACCCCATCCTGCTGGGTAACCGCTACGCCTATGCTACCGTTCGGGACAACCGTTTTATCCGTTGCAATGGCGAGCCCGAGGTGGTCAGCAACAAGGCATCGGGCAATAAATACATCAATAACTACTTTGAAAATTGCCACGGCGAACTGGTAATGCGCGGTGGCCACGAATGCCTGGTTGATAGTAACCGGTTTAAGGGCGGTATTGGCGGTATTAGGGTAAACGGGACGGGCCATACCATCAGCAACAATACTTTTAAGAACCTGCCCATATCCATCAGGCTGATGTATGGCATGGCGAAAGGGAAATTAGACACTGGTTTCTATATTGCCGCCAGCGATTGTATAGTAAAAAACAACCAAATAAAACATTGCGATACCGGCATCCTGGTAGGCGGAGCCAAAAACGCCGACTGGACGGGTAAGTTTGATACTAAACGCTATCCATCGCGCACCGTGCAGGATATTGCACCCTACAATAATGAGTTATTGAACAATATCATCACCGATACAAAAACACCGATAGTGCAATAAATATCGGTATCAACTTTATAACTTTTACCTGCGGGTTTTTAAAGTGTAACAAACAGTTATGTAATTAATGGCAAGCAACCTTTATCGTGAAAATAACCAACCATAGCTATACTTCGTCGGGGATGAATGGTATCGGTTGCGAACTGTCGAAAGGTACATAAACGCGCACCCAGGGGGCGTCATCTATCAGTTTCCATTTATGGGCGGTGCCTGTGGTATCCATGGCTATTAAAATTTCGCCCGGTTTTAAAATGAATGTTTCGCCGGGCATAGTTTCAAACTCCAGCGTGCCAGATAGGGTGATCACGTACTGGTCGGCAGGGGCGTTGTGCCAGTCGTAAAACGAATGCGGCGGCGATTCCTTAAACCTGATGGCCGATGCCTGGTTTAAAACACCTTCGTTTATAGTGCCTGTTTGGATATGCGAGTGGCCGTCGTCGCCGGTGTATAATTTATAAGCTTTTATCATTTGTGTGCAGCAAGGCGGCTAAGCTAAATATTTGCCTTTAAATAAACAGATGAAGTATTCAGGTATTAGATATAGAAGATAATATCTATAAAAACCATCTGCCCAAATGTGCGTTATCGATATATGAACAATTTTTTTAGAGGAATAATAGCTGCCTGGGGCGCTAAAAAACTGGGTGGTGGCTGCCTGTCAACCATTGTTATATTTATTGTGATATACACCTTGCTGGGCAAATGCGGTAACCAACCTGCACGCGCTTCAGTTGTGCCCGTTAAAGCACACGTGCAGGCAATAAGGTAATAAAAAAGGCAAATGATACAACATTTGCCTTTTCGATTTAACTGCTTTTATATAGCGGCATCCAATGCCTGTTTAAAATCTTCTAACAGATCTTCGCGGTCCTCGATACCAACCGAAAGGCGGATCATCCCTTCTGGGATCCCCATTTCGGTTCGTTTATCAGCCCCGAGTTCAAAAAATATGGTTTGCGCCACCGGGATAGCCAATGTGCGGGTATCGCCAAGGTTGCTGCTTTTTATCACCACCTGCAGGCGGTTCAAAAACGCGAAAATATCAACGCCATCCTTCAACGCGAAACTCATTAACCCGCCATGATAGCGGAACAGTTTTTTAGCAAGCTCGTGCTGCGGGTGGTCCTTTAAGCCAGGGTAATATACTTTATCAACCAATGGGTGGCTCTGCAGGTATTCGGCTAAAGCACCGGCGTTGCCGCAAGCACGTTCAAGCCTTAAAGCAAGGGTTTCTGCACCTACCGAAATACTATGAGCCGCCTCGGGCGCAAGTGTGCCGCCGCCATCGCGCAGGCCACGTTTACGGATTTGCGTAATGCCCTGCATATCGGGTTTTATCTGCTCGCGGATGATAGGGGCAATGCCGGGATAGTTAGCCCAATCGTATAAGCCCGTATCGGTAACGCTGCCGCCAAGCGCGTTGCCATGGCCGCCAATATATTTGGTTAACGAGTTGATCACCAATGATGCCTTAACCGTAACTGGCTGAAAGATGTATGGCGAGGTCATGGTGTTATCCACTACGTAAATATATCCTTTATCGGCACATAGGTCGCCAATGTTGGCAAGGTCGGCAATTTGGGTGGCGGGGTTAGCAATGGTTTCTACCATCACCATGCAGGTATTATGCTTGCATGCCGCTTTTACTTCATCTACTGATGTAGCATCAACAAAAGAAATATCAAGTCCAATTTCTGTAAACGTTTGCAGCACACTGCGGGTATTGCCAAACAGGTAGCTGCTTGCAACAATATGGCTGCCCTGTTTCACCAGGGCAAAAACGGTTGCCATAATAGCCGCCATCCCGGTAGCAAAACTTACAGACGCTAAGCCGCCTTCCATCATGGTTACCTTGCTTTCTAAAGCGGCGGTAGTAGGGTTGCCCTGCCTTGAATAGGCAAAGCCTTTTGCTTTATTCTGAAAAACATCCACAAGGCCCTGCACATCATCAAAACCCCAGGTAACCGCGGTATGTATGGGCTGGTGTAAAGCGCCAAATTCCGGCTTACGAAGGCGGTCGGCATGTAACAGGGTGGTTGTAAATCCTTTTTGCTTTGTCATGATGGATGGAAAAAGATAATATTTCGCAATTATAGCCATCTGAGCCTGAAAATCCAAAGCGAACGGTTATATGGGGGTAAAAGTTTAGGGTTGAATTACAATTGCATCCTACCCACCTTAAAAGGATTTCTTAACTTCGCGGCACATTATAACTGCCCCATGAAAAAGTTATTGCTGCTTATACCTGTATTATTTGTGCTTGCCTGTAAGCAAAACCCGGCCGATACGGTTGAAGGTAAAAAACTAAATAAACTGGCGCAGGATTATGTAACGCTTGGCCTTACCATTGGGCAGTACGACGGCGATTTTGTGGATGCTTACTACGGCCCCGATTCGCTTAAACCAAAAGAAATTACGGATAAAACCTTCCCGCGAGATAGCATCCTGGCTAACATTAACAGCCTGATGAACGATATTAAGGTAGTTGCTGACAGGTCGACTGTTGATTCAAATAAGATCCGCGCTAACTGGATGTACAACCAGCTGATCGCCTTTGGCCGCCGTGTTAGGATCTACGGGGGAGAGTACCGCTCGTTTGACGAGGAATCGCGCGAGTTGTTTGGTGTTGCGGCGCCTTCTTACGCCGAAGAATTTTTTAAGGCCGATATAGATAAACTGGATAGCATGCTGCCGGGTAATGGCAACGTTAACGACAGGTTTCAGAAACTGGCAAACAAATTTATCATCCCCAAAGATAAACTGGACGCGGTAATGAAGGCCGCCATTGCCGAAGCGCGTAAACGTACCCTTGCCCACTACAAACTGCCCGCCGGCGAAAATTTTACACTTGAGTTTGTGACTAATAAGCCCTGGAACGGCTACAACTGGTACAAAGGCAAATATCAAAGCGTTGTACAAATTAACACCGACCTGAAGATATTTATTGACCGCGCCATTGACGTAGGCAGCCACGAAAGTTACCCCGGCCACCACGTGTACAATATGCTGCTGGAAAAAAACCTCTATCACGACAGGGGATGGGTGGAGGTCTCACTTTACCCGTTGTTTAGCCCGCGATCGCTTATTGCCGAGGGAAGCGCAAATTATGGGATTGAGGTTGCCTTCCCCGGCGATGATAAAGTGAAATTTGCTAAGACTACCTTGTTGCCGCTTGCCGGTTTAGATACCGCGGGGATAGATATGTATTTTAAGGCATTGGCGATAAAAGGCCGCTTAAACTATGCCCGTAATGAGGCCGCCCGCGGCTTAATAAACGAAACCATGAGCGAAAGCAAAGCGCGCAGCTACCTGCGGAAATACTGTTTGATGAATGATAAAACAGCCGATAAATCTATCAGCTTTATCAAAAAATACCGCAGCTACGTTATAAACTACAACTACGGGCAGGACCTGGTTAAAGGCTATATTGAACACAATGGCGGCACTGCAAAAGATACCGCCAAACGCTGGGAACTGTTTGGCCATTTATTAAGCAACCCGGTTAGTCCGGCAGATTTGGTGAAGAAATAGGGGTTTTAAAATTCCCCGCTTGAGCCGCCACCGCCGCCCGAGCCACCGCCAAAGCGGTTGGTTTGGTGTTGTGCAGGGGTTGGCAGGTGTGATGTTGCCTGGCCCACTATCAGCCCTTCTATGTTTAGTTTGTCCATCTCGCTAAGTTCATCCGGTTCGGCGTAGGTAATGCCGTTGCGTGGTGTTTTTAAATACTTGATGATAGTGTATGATGCCGCCAGCAGTATCATCCCCGCAAGGGTAAGCATCACCTCGATAGGTAGTAAATGGTAATAGTTGCGGAAGGTGGCTATAGATGCCCCCGCTAAAATCATCCCGAGGCGTAAAAATATTGCGCTTTTTTTGCGGATTCCAATGAGTACATAAGCGACCGGAACCAGCATGGTCCAGATCCAGAAGATAAAACCGAACGGGATAGTTGTATGGCTATCGTCTAGGTTGTTAAGCATGTTATTCAAGCGGTTCACCACAAAGTAATTGCCTGCCGCGTAAAGCGTTATCAGACTGATAATTTCGGCACCGGCAAGACAGTTTTTATAATTAATGCATCTCGGATCATCGCTCAAACGAGTCAGTAAATAATGTAAGCTGCCCGCGGCTATCATCATTATAAAAGGCATGGTTGCCAGCCCCAATGGCCCTGCCTTTGCCCAGGCAAAGTACACCACCGCGAAAAATGAAGCACAGGCGGTTAAGGTGGTAAGCATATCTGCAAAACGTAGGGTTAAGTAAACGCACATCAGGCAGATAAGTATAGCGCATAACAGGTTATCGCCAGCGGAATAATACATCTTAGAGATCATCCATATTAAGCCACCGCCAAATAAACAAGCCGAGTAATACAGCAGTGCGTTATCTACACCCGACTGGAGGTAGCTTCTTTCTCGTACAAAAAATTCTAAAGCCGCATAACAAACTATCCCCAAAAAAATAGGCCATCCCGGCGATTCGATCATGTGCGTGCTTAAACCAAGCAGGCTTAAAAGCCCCGTGCCGAATGAAGCGATTATCAGTGTAAGGATGAACAACCCCACGCGGATCACCAATCGTGGTAAATAAAAATAATAGGGGTGTGCCGACCTGATAGCTGTAAATTCTTCGGGAGTTATGCTGCCGTTCCTCAGATCGGTTTTTAGCAGATCGACAACCCGCATGTTGTGCAGCCACTCTTTGTTATAGATGATCATCGGCTTTAATTTTTTTGTTAACATATGCAATAAGATATATTAATGCCACGGCGGATAAAATAAAGAGTATCAACAGTAACTCGAATGTGCCTTCGCGGGCATCGTTACTAACCACCAACTTTACAAATAAGCAGCAGGCAGCAAAGTAGCCATACAAAATACTTAACAATACAAAGTAAAAGGAATGCTCTTTAAACCCATCCAGGTAAATATAGGCTACCAGTGCAAATACTGCCAACAGCCATAAGTAACTGTTGCCGCTGTTGTAATATTCAAAAAAACCGGCTAGTAGGGCTATAAATGTAACGTGTACGCCATAGTGGTGATAAGTAAATTTGAAGTGTTTTTTGATCTGGAACCGGCCTGTGCAATAAGCGGCAGCCAACAATATCGCCCCGAAAAGCATGTAGGTAAAAATGATCTCTCTGCTGTTAAATGTACCGTAGGCAAGCAGCGTTTTTGGTGTAACTGATACGCCCATCCATAAAGCTAAACTGGCTATGGCCATGCTCAGGATGCCTAAATGATCGAAATAGTAGGCGATGAAGAACAGGGCTACCATAGGAATAAAAGTTGCCAGGCCGTAATTGGTGCCAAATACATTGTATTGAAATTGCAGGTAACCCACAAATGTAGCCATACTGATACTCCCCAGCAGCAAAACATAATCGAACCCCGTGTTTGGCGCTTTTACCTTGCCCTTGCTAAACGGCAGCTTGTTTTTGATGCAATAGGCAAAGCACCCTATGCACAGCAAAGCGATAAACGCTAAAATTACCTGGTGCCCAATGGTATCGATGTTTTTATAAACAAGTGTGCCTAATCCGCCGCTTAGCAGCATAACACCCAGGTAAAGCAGTATTTTTAATTCCCAGTGTACAGAGAATAACCGGGTGGCGTGTTTTTCCTTTATCTTTTCGAACGAGGCATCGCTTAGGTAGCCATCGGCATGTAATTTATTGTAGATGTGTTGTTCCAATAGGTGTTGTGTGAGGTTTTTGCTTTATAAAGATAGCAAAGTAAACTTCGCCGCCAACAAAAAAGGGGCTAAGCATTTAAAAATGCCCGGCCCCTCACACTTAACTAAAACAAAGGTTATTGTAATTTTATTTCTACGCGGCGGTTTAATGCACGGCCCGCTTCTGTCGTGTTGGATTCTATAGGTTTGCTCTCACCATAGCCTTTTGTAGCAATGTTATCGGCACTTACACCGGTATTAACCAGGTAAGTTTTTACCGCGTTCGCGCGCTCTACAGACAGGAACATGTTATGCTCATCGGTGCCTTCGGCAGATGAGTTACCGTTCAGTATGAATTTTACAGAGGCGTCTTTTTTCATTTCGGCAGCAGCCTTATCTAATGCAGGGTAAGCGTCAGTTTTTAATATACCCGAGTTAAACTCGAACTGGATGTTTTTAAAATCATAGTCGGGTTTTTCAACAGGGGCAGGTGGCGGTGTTGGTGCCGGCGGCGCAGGTGGCGGTGTAGGCGCAGGTGTTGGCCTTGTTTCTGCTACCGGCTCGGGTGCTTTAACAATTGGCTTTTTTGCCTTACACGCCGGTAACACAGCTATGGCAGTTACAATTACTATGGGCAAATAAAATGTCCTTAAAAACTTCATGTTTTGTTGGTTTGGTAAGTATAAAAAACGTTTTCGGCGTGCCGATATTGTAAATGTATCAATAATGGGCACATGGCAAAGCCAAAATTTATCATAAAAACCTATAGTTTATTTATTTGGTGCGCAACGAAAATAACGCATCGCACAAGGTAAATGGTTTATGCCCTTAACCCCGGTACCCAATTTTCCAAAACTTTTTTGACCCTGTACTATGAGTTAATACACCCTGTGGTTGTGAAGAAACGGCGTAATTATACGTGGTTTACCTTTAGCTGATAGCACCCTGTATAAAGGGTTGTTAAACCCTGTACAAGCCTGCCTATTATCCGTTGCTTTACATCGATATCAATAGTTCTTATTTCATGAAAAGTGCTAACGTTTAAATTAACAACAATTACAATTCACCAAATTTTTATCACCTAAACCTTAATCATCATGTCAGCATCAAGCGACGCTATGCAAACCCTTTCTGCACAATGGTATAATGCCATGGTAACAGGCCTGCAACTTAGCGACCAGCAATTCCAACTTTTTCAGGGCACGGGCACAACGCCTAAAACATCACAGGACCTGTGGTCTATTTTTAACGCCGTACCGCCAAAGTCTATCAACAATTTTTATGACCCCAGCCAGGCAAACAGTTTTGCTTCTGATTACAACCTGATCTTAACCTCGTTAGTAACCGGCAACGATTCGGATTTCCAGAACTGTATGGGCGATTATTACGGCCAATGGATCACTTACTTTAAGGCAAACGTGCCAAGCCCGTTTAATGCCGCTACCGTGTCTACTGTGTTTAATACCTGGGCAATGATCAATGCACCAAGCCAGTCTGGTTGTGTATCTGCGTTAACCAAGGCTTTAATTAACCCGGTAATGTACGCAAATACAATTTTCCAGGGTGCTAACGGTAATTACGCCTGGAACCAAACCATAGATGCATTGCAAACCGCGTTAAATGGCGGCCAGTCAAAAAGTTTTACATTGGATACCGCTACAGCAAGCAGCGATATTTCGCACACCTGGGCAAACGGTAGCGCATCCGGTCTGTTCGATTTCTTTTCGATAGGCGGTGGTGCAAGCTATGATAACCTTACCACGAAGTTAACGTCGGCAAATATCAATATTAGCGCCAGTTACCAAAAGCTAACTACATTTGCTGCCGGCCCATATGCGCAAACTAACAGTAACAACCCTGCCCTTAGCAGCTATTCGCCGTGGTATGTAAGTTCGATATTGGCATTGGCTTATACTACGCAAGATAATACCGTTTGGAATAACGCCAAACCGGTTACCTGGGATAAAGCCTTTGGCCCGGCAGGCTTCCTACAACGTATGGCAACCGCTTTGGTAGTAGCAGATGGCATTACAATTACCACTGTATCATCTGCAAGTTTTAACACTTCAGATCAAACTACCATCACAGCTGCTGCTTCCGGTGGTTTCTGGCCTTTCTTCTCTGCATCAGGTTCTGGTGGTTCATCTACCACGGTAACATTTGATGATCAGGGCAGAATGACCGCTACTACAAAAAGCGCGCTTGGTAACCCGCAAATTTTGGGCGTATTGCAATCACCTATCTCATCAATATTTAGTTAATATACCCCTTATAAGCCCCCCTAAAGGGGGCTTATTTATAAATAGCTACGATGAATAAGTGCCTGTATTGCCTTGCATTTTTATTGCTTTTTACAAAGCTTACCTATGGGCAGCAGGATAATAATGTAATGATTAGCTATTGGCATAAAACACTTGCGCAACGGTTAGGTGTTTCTCCTAAGTCTTTTAAGTTAACCCAGGGCGGCACTACGCTATTGCGCTCAACCGCGTGGATGTGGGATATTTTTAATGCCATAACAGCCGATACCACCGGTTATTACTACAACCCGGATCAGCACAATAGTTTTATTGCCTATTACAATAGTTTGCTATTTCAATCCAAACCAATACCATTTTCCAATGTAGATTTGGCAGATAGTTGCCAGGTTAATACGGCTATAACGCGTTTTGCAGCCGCCAATAATCAATACGCCTGGGATAAAACTATAGACCAGTTGTTTGCCAGGCTGCCATTAAGCCCGGGCTTGCATTTCACTGCAGATACGATGATACGAACCATTACCGACCAGCTTTTTAAACCTATAACCATTGCTAACTATTTAGGAATAACCATTACTAAAATTAATGTGAGTATCACCTGCGATTTTGGCCGTCAATATACTTTTGCGGCACAGCCTTATGCCAATTTAGATCCTAATAATATTTTTCTACAAAACTACAGCCCCTGGTTTAGCCCATGTGTGTATAATAAGTTGTTGGCGCCGGGCTTGCTTGCAAAGGCAGTTCGCGCGCCTTTTATTAATGCTGCCCGCCCGCCTTTGCTGGTTTGCACCGCTTTAGTTGTTGCAGATAGCATCAATGTGTGCTTAGAACTTCAATCTACCTCAAAAACGATATTGGTGAAAATAGCACATTACTTACCTGTAAACCCGGACAAGGCTATTACGAGTAATATTGTAAACAAAAAGGTAATCTATACACTTACGGCCAATTCATCCAGCCCGGCCGGTAACCCCCAGCTAATTGGTGTGCTGCTTTTGCCTGCTAATCTTTTGTACACTTTATAAGCCTTGAGCGATACTGAAGTTTTTACGGGGTAGGTGAACTTAACCATTATTAAAAATTAAGCTGCCTGTAGTTTGCTGATCGCTTTGTCCTGGGTTTTAGCCATCAATATTACCATGCATATCGCACCTATCATGGCGTATAACATATCCGACTGGGTATCCCAAACATAGCCTTGCGTACCCAGGAATGAATCGCCGGATTGGCCCGACGCGACCGATACAAACCACTCCAAAAATTCGTACAACACACTTATGGTTGTGCAAACGCACACGGTTAAAAAAGCCATCCAGTTTCTTTTTTGTATTACGCCAAGGCGGATGAAAAGTTCGCGGGTTATCATAGCAGGCACAAAGCCCTGGGTAAAGTGGCCTACTTTATCGTAATTGTTACGTACCTGGTGGAAGGTATCGCGCAGCCAGTTAAAGGCCGGTACTTCTGCATAGGTGTAATGGCCGCCAATGAATAGCACATAGCAGTGAAGTAAAATAAACACATAGGTTAAGTAGCTAAACCGAAAACGCTTGTAGGTAAGCGCCAGCACTATAAACCCAAGTATCGCCGGGAACACTTCCAATATCCATGTAAAATAATCGTGCGGGTTTATGGCTGAGACGATAAGGCCTGCAAAGAAAAGTATCACCAGCAATACATGTTTATTCATACCCCAATATGGTGTTTAAATTTAACATTATACACAGTTGCCGTAATAGGTGAATTTATTAATAATGAGTACCTTAGATTTTAAATGAAAGCTTTAAAATTATCGTTATTTGTATTGTTGCTTACAGGGCTATTTACCGCCTGTAAAAAAGATGGTATTAATTACGACGGTTACACGCCAAACCTGCCAGCTGCAGGCAATGGTGGGACCGAACCTGGCAGCGGGAACGGCGATGTAGGGTTGGCAGAGTATTATTTTAAAGGTAAAATAAATAACATACAACTTACCTGGCCTGTAGACGAGCCGCGCGCCCACTGGGCAGAGGGTATAACCAACAATACAACTATAAATGGAGATGTTATTACGGGATCATACGGCGGGTCCATAACAAATGCGGAGGTGTTTATGGTTAACGAGCCCCGCATTACGTTTTACTTCCAAACCTTTCATTATGTAGGGTTTGATGACCGGGAATTGGCGTTTGAGAATTTTGTTAAAACAGGCGAGCAGGTTTTTGCGCCAAACGGCAATTCAAATATTGGCACTAAAGATATTTTTGTACAATATATAGACAAGAATAAAGTGGAGTACACTACCGAAGGCTTCCAGACGAACAGTTTTTTAAACGTAATATCCAGAACTATTATACCTGCCCAACCCGGTGTGCCCGAACGGATAAAAATAAAGCTTAACTTCCAATGTACCCTGCGCCCTAAAAGTGGTATAGGCCCGGCAATGCAGTTAACCGACGGAGAAGCTGTGGTCTATATCCAGCTGGATTAATAAAGATAAATCTATTAGGTAACCTTTTCTTAAGGCAATGGCGTGTTCACGTTCACGGCCATGAACGCTCGTGAATATTCTGGAATATCTGGTTATCAGCATTTTAAGAAAATGAGTTTTGTTTTTATTGCTTTAATAGTTGAAAAAACGGCTTTGTTTAGCATGCAGGCAACAAGTTGGGTGCGTGGGGTCAGCGGTAGTTGGGTAAGAATTTAGTCCTTTAAACGGCATAAAAACGGCCCCAATTTTTGTTGCATTTAATATCATACAACTTATTCTTCGCATATCGGTTATTATATTTTAACCATACTTTTTACAGGAACAAGGCATCGGGCAGTTTGATAGCGCCATCGCGATTGTATTTACCAAACTGGTATTCGTCGAACCGGTTGAACGCTGTACTCAAACCTTTTTGCGATTGCTTGCTCAGGCGGTTCAGCTTTTTAGTGCCGGTACGCTCGTTCAGTAATTCGTAGCAAGCCAGCAACTCAGTGATCTCATCGGCAAGGCCTATTACGCCATCGGTAACCCGGGCGACCAGATTATCGCCCGAGTGCAGCTTAGCCAATTCTGTTACCAATACCAACGGTACCGAACGCATATACATTTTGGTGCGGGCATAAACAGCCAGCTTACCCACAAATACGGGATTGCACTCGCTTATCAATTGTTGCAGGCGTTGTAAACGCGCCTGGTCTTTCTCGTAAAAAGAGTCGTTTAAGCTCCAGGTAACCACGGCGGTGTACAGCTCCATTTCTGGCGACAGCGTAAACGCTTTGGCACCCGTGTGGTTAACGGTCTGGGTTTTTAATTTGCTTAACAGGTTGAATTTCATGGTGAACCTCCTTTATTTCTTAATGTTGATACAAAGAAATAGGGGTACTACGCAGTGTATTTGCGCAGGTGAAATTATTTGAAAAAAGTTTAAGATATTTATGAAATGTACCAGATTGGGCAAGGAAGAAGCGCTTTATCTCATTATGTATTTCAGTGAACTGATGACAGATCATGAGCGCGTAGCGTTAAGACACACTCAATCAACTTTTAAATTGGAAGGGATTAAGAAGCCGCACCTCGTAAATATGTATTATAAACAGGGATGGTTAACAACCAATCCTGAAATATTGAATTTGTTAAAAGATGGCGAAGATCAATTTGTAATTAATAGCGCTGAACGTATTTTACGCGAAACCCCGGAAAAGGTATTTTTAAACCTGTGCCCGAAATGCGGAAAATTGGCGCGGACACCGCAGGCAAATCAGTGCAGGTTTTGTGGAGAGGATTGGCATTAGAGGATTGGACACATGCCACAGATTTGGAAGGTGAATAGTTTATACTATCTATTTTTTCATTTTTTTTTCGAATTCGGCCTGAGTGAAAATTTCTAAAGATTCATCGTCAAAGTAAAATGCAGATACGTAGCCAGCTGAGGCAACGAAACTGATCACCCAAGTGGTCTTCGGCTTCCATAATTTAAATGCGCAAATATCTGTCGCGGTTATAAAAGGACTTGTTTCACCTAAATGTTGGTGGGAGGAGGCCTTTATCGCATCTTTACCGCCAGTTCCCAGGGGGATAAGATTGTTATGAAGCTTTGTTTTTTTAATTATATCATTGTCTTTGTTGAAACTGATCAGGTAATCATTTCCTAATAATACTTCATTCGCCGCTGTTTGAGCAGTGATGACATATACTCTTTTTGCTCCATTTTTTATAACAGGAACAAGATTTAAACTGGTACATTCATAAAATTTAAAAAGCGTGTCGTTTAATACAGCCTGTGCAGCTTTTGACCGGATGATATAGAACTCTTTTTCATTTTGGGTAAATTTTCTTGTTATCGTGTCTATATGGTATTTGGACGAGTCTAAACCATGGTCGAACTTAACTGTCGCTAATACTATCGGATCTTCATTTTTAGAAAAAAAGATAGTGGTCATTCCTTTTTTGGTCTCATAAGACAAATATCCACCAGATAGCAGCTTTTTCCCGCCGTAGCTGGAGGCGAAGATCGCTGTACTATGACCAGATGCCCATTCTGAACGATAGAGCATTTCCCCCTCTGCCTTAATGCTATCAGCAATTTGTGTCAACTCGTTTTTTTGTGCTGTTGCGTTTTGCGCCAGTATAAATAGGGTGATTAATGTAAACAGCTTTCTCATTAATAGTGAAAGGTTTGATAAATGTTTTGTAAATATAAATAACTTGCTGATTTTGTATAACGTAGCGGCAGAGAACGAATTGGTTGCAAATATGGTGCGGTGATAAACGGGGGAGCACACGCGGCACGCGTGCGCCAGCTAAGGGCATAAAGCCTTTATGATGTACACGCTTTTAATAAAAATAAAAATTTGATTATCAGCGCTATTAATAAGATAATTCGCCAAGGCGATGTGCCAGTTTCCGGATAATCAATACTGCTAACACTTCGTCCTTGATATACTGGGCGGACATTTTGAGAATGATTTCTTTGATAATACTCTATTATATCAAAATGAGGCAATTTACTTTCTAATATATTTTCAAGGATATCTTTGAACCTGTTTTGTGATATATTTTCAAGCGACGAAAAATTAGAATTTAAAAACTTACTTATTTCTTTGTATAACGGATATTGAAAAGGCGATTCGAAGGTTACTAACTCTTTATAAATATAGAGTACTTCAGATATTGTTTCTTTTTTTAAAATGCTTTTACCTGCTTTATATAACATTTCGAAATGTTCCTTTTTAGGCATCAAATAATTTTCCGAGAGATATTTAATATATTCTGCATTCGCATTGTATTTATGATAAAGCTTATGATGGTTTAAGCTTTCAAGTAAAGCTATTTTATCAATAAAAGTAGTTTGTGTAATGATTTCTTTTACCCTATTATAAATGACTTGAATTTCTGTATCATCTGCGATCAAATTTTTATCACCTATTAAGAGATATGATAAACAATTTACACAACTAACTATATAATATTTAAAATAGTAAACATCTGAAGGGCTTGTAGCAAGTAATTCTTCAAAACGAATTTTCAAGGTTGTCTTGCTTATGGTGTTAAGGTAAAAAAAAGCTAATGATTTTTCCTTCTCACCAAGGTTTAAATAATGGTCTGCAACTTTTTGATTAAGATCCGTTAATAGTTCCTGATCTTCCTCCTTTGGGTTCCGATTATATGATACAAATATTTTATTTCCAAACTCATTTTCACGCAAATCCACATACGCTAGCCTTGAAAAGGAATCGGCGAGAAAAGGTTGTGTAATAACGTTGTCGCGTAGGTGAATATAACTCAGGCTTTTACACTCATACAGGGTGTTAATATCAGATATTTGATTGTGATTTAAATTTAAATTAGTTAATTTTTTAAGTGGTTTAAGAAAAGTAATGTCACAAATTTTACAATGTTGAAGATGCAACATATTTAACGCTGTAAACTGACTCACAATTTCACCATCAAAATTTTCAACTGGTCCTGCATTTAAATAATTAAGCTTTGTGGCATGCTTAATCGCTTCTAAGTTTGCCACCGAAATTCCTTGCATATATAAATTTTGCAGATTGATTAAACGCGTTAGCGGCGTAATATCATTAACCTGGTTATTGTGAAATGAAAGTGATTTAAGGGATGATAGAGATTCTAAAAAGCCCAAATCAGTTATATTGTTATTATGAAAGCTCAGGTGTTCTATTTGTAAAAACCCCGCAACGACAGTAAGGTCATTTATTTGATTGTATTCAACAGAAAATGCTTTGATTTCTTTGCACTGAAGTAAGGCAGATACTTCGGTTATTTTATTATAGGAAAGATTTAGGTTAATTAATTTAGTATGCTCTTTTAATATATCTACGCTTGTAATTTCATTACCGGCTAAACACAAATCAGACAATTTATTTAAACCTTTAAGCGGCGTAATATCCTTTATTCCTGCATTATTGATTGATAAATGCGTTAATTGTTTCAAATCTGCAAGTGCAGAAATATCGTCCACTTTACAACAATCTTCAAATGTAAGATGCTCTAAATTCTTAAGATTTGAAAGTCCACTTAAATCAGTTATCGTATAATCACTTACTGCAATGTCTAATTTCTTTATATGACTAAATAAGCTTATCGCTTGTAGTAAATTACCATCAAACTCAAACTGAACATAATCTTGATCATATAAGCATATCTCAGTAATATGTCCGTTGTCATCTAATTGTACATCATAAAAATCTTCGTCAAACTTGTCGTTAATTTTTAAATTAGTTTTAAAAACTTTTAACTCATTCATTTTTCAATATAATAATCGCTTGTTGTAAATCCTAATCCTCCGGCTTCTCCCTCGCATCCGCCATCCTTACAATCCTCGGCTCAAACTTAGCCAGCACCTCTACCAAATCATTTTGCGCGGCCATTACCGTATGGATATCCTTGTAGGCCATTGGCGCTTCGTCCATATCACTGCCCATTAGGGTAATACGTTTGTCAATTAAATTGGCAGCAATAACTTCCTTATCTAATACCTTAAAAGCCGCGCTTCGGCTCATGGCGCGGCCTGCACCGTGGCTGGCGGAGTTAATGCTTGCCGCATCGCCTTTACCACGCACCAAAAAGCCGGGCGTACTCATGCTGCCGGGGATAATGCCTAATACACCTTCGCCGGCCGGGGTTGCGCCTTTGCGGTGTACCATTACTTCGGTGCCATCGGCTAATTGCTCTTTCCAGGCAAAGTTGTGGTGGTTCTCAATCATGCTTATCGGCTTAACACCTAAGGCACGGGCTATTTTGTTGTGTATTTCGTGATGGTTTGCACTGGCGTATTCTCCGGCCAGGTTCATGGCAATCCAGTATTCCTGTCCTTCGTCCTTCTCCAGATCTAACCAGGCTAAATGCTTGGCTTCGGCAGGGAGTTTGGTTTTGGTCATGGCTATTTTGCTGTAATGGTTAGCCACCGTTCCGCCAAACCCACGTGAGCCGGAGTGCGATAACAAAGCCAAATATTTACCTGCAGGGATGTCGTTCAAAGCACCATCAGCAATGGTCAGTTCGCCCCATTCTACAAAGTGGTTTCCGGTTCCGCTGGTACCCAACTGCGCGTAAGCCTTGTTCTTTAAAGAACGGATCAGGCTGGTTTCGTTCCATGTTTTACTATCAAATAAAGAACTGTCAAAATACGATTTAGTAGTGCAACCCATACCAAAGTAGGTGTTGTCAACCAATATATTCTTCAGCTTGTCGGTTTCGGTATCAATTGCCTCAGCAGGCAAATCGAAAATGCTTAAACACATACGGCAGGCAATATCCACACCCACAGCAAACGGTATAATGGTATTGGCCGTAGTAGCCAGCACACCACCAATAGGCAGGCCATAACCCTGATGCGCATCGGGCATCAACGCGCCGGCAACTGCTATGGGTAATTGTATAGCGGTACGCATTTGTGTTAAGGCGCCCACCTCAACATTTTCTAATCCCCATACCGGGAATTCGGCTATTTCTTCCTTTAGCTTAAAATTGGTGCGGGCTTGTTTTACAAACTTGCCTTCTTTACGCATGCCAATTACATCTTCGGCCAGGTTTTTAAACTTGCCGCCTTTTTTTAAGGCATAGGGCATAGGGTCGTCAATTAAAGCTTCCAAATTAGCAAGGATATTGGCTTTGTCCATTACGCCATGTTTTAGCAAACCATTCGCAACGCGGCTAAAGTTTACTAATACATCTACCTCGATAATGCCTAATGCCTTTAACTCGTTGTTGCTCACTTTTTCTTTTGCTGACCCGGTTGCAATTTCGGGTGTGTTTTGCTTTCTCATATAGCTAAGCTTGTAATTTACCAATTTAAATTCTCCGGGCCAAAACCCCTCTCCCCGGATCGGGAGAGGGGGCGTTTGTGAACGCGTTCAGCCTTTCGACAGTACAAAGAGAAACATCAAGTGCGCAGTGTATTTGCGCAGTAAAAAATAATTTATAAATTCATCAAAAATATTTTCACACCACTTAGTTGACTCACCCGGTCGGCGCTGCGCTGGACCACCCTCTCTTCGCCTATGGCGGAAAGAGGGTAGGGGAAAGAAAAGCCCTCTTTCCGCGGAACGCGAAGAGAGGGCAGACGAGTGAAACGATGTCGGGTGAGTAAATAAATAATGCTTATAATACCGCTATGCCTGTTAACCGCAATGCCCTTATCCGCTACCGTACTATTGACCAGTGCCTGCAAAACAGAAGAAGGAAATGGACGCTGGATGATCTGATAAATGCCTGCGGCGATGCTATTTACGAATACCAGGGGATTGATACCGGGGTGAGCCGCCGCACCGTACAGGCCGATATGGAAATGATGCGCAGCAATAAGCTGGGCTACGAAGCACCTATTGTGGTGGTTGATAAAAAGTATTACACCTACAGCGATAAGAATTATAGTATTACCAACAGTCCGCTAAACCAGCAGGACATGGAGGTACTTAGTGAGGTATCTGATCTGTTAAAGCAGTTTAAGGGTTTTAACCATTTTACTGACCTGAACGAAATGGTGAGTAAGCTGGAAGATAAGATCTACTCGCAAAAAACGCAAAGTACTCCCGTAATTGATTTTGAGAAGAACGATAACCTGAAAGGTTTGGAATGGATAGAAGTGATCCGCAAGTATATTGTGGCTAAAAAGACTATGTGCGTAACCTATCAATCATTCAAAGCGCGCGAGGCCAGCACATTTTGCTTTAGCGGCTATTTGCTAAAGGAATACCGCAACCGCTGGTTTGTACTTGGGGTATCGCACCAGCGCTATAAACCGTTGCTTAATTTGGCGTTGGACAGGATCCAGACCATTACCGCGCATGACGAGGATTATATTGAGAATACCACTATTGATTTTTCAACTTATTATAACGACGTAATAGGCGTAACAAAATCGCCCGGGCAGCGCGATGTGGAAGTAGTATTTTGGATTGATTCTAAAAACGCGCCGTACGTAATTACCAAGCCTTTGCACCATACCCAAAAGTTATTGAGTGAGGATGATAACGGCAAAATATTCAGCATCCGTGTAATTATGAATTTCGAGTTGGAGCGCGAGTTGTTAGGTTTTGGATCAAAGCTTCAAGTGCTTGGGCCGAGGGTATTGGTAAAACAAATTAAAAAACAGTTGAATGAAACGTTGGAAAGCTATAAAAAACCTAAAGACCAGGTTTCATAACATCGCGTTGTTATTAACCCGCCTGGTAAAGGTATGAGTAATTAAACAGACTGTTGTAAAACACAAACAGCCTTAGCATATATACTAAGGCTGTTTTGAAGTCTTTGATGGCGTCCTGCAGTTCCATGTCGCTACAATTGTTATCGTCAACGTTGTAATAGTAGCTCACGATATGCCCCTTAAAAGGGGGCTTACAAAATTGGGCGCTTGGTACGTTGCTTCAATTGATGTAAATTTAATCAAGCAGCGTCCAGGTACGTTTAGATTGTACCGTTTGTACAATCTGCTGTTCCGCAACTACAATGTTTTCTTTACGCTGGCCTATATATTCTAATGTGCTTAGTTTATTCCACAACGCGATAATTACCCTTAAAAACTCATCTACAGTTACCATTGATGAGCGTATATCATGATGATTATAAACTACCTCAATTAAACGCGCCAACAACTCCTCAAAGTTACCCGGGGTTACATCTTTCCACTCGTAAAAGTACTTTAGCAGTTCTTCGCGCTCGGCCCCGCCAATGCTTTTTACCGTGCTGAAAAATATGTGCGCCATTTCTGAAAAATACCCTATTAGCACCAATGGCGGTTGTTGGAACGCCACATTACGGTACGAAAAGTAAATTCGGGCTATATAATCCAACATTTTATCGCAAAGTAATTTAACGTTACGGCCTATCGGCGATATAGTGTCTTTTGATGTTATCTTATCTATAATCCGAAATGATAATAACTGAAACTCATTTAGTTGGTTGCTAAAGGCCTCGTAATATTTAACCAGGTCCTGGTGGCTTAATATTGCCGCGCAGGGCGGTATGTAATCTGTAATTAACTGTATGCCCGATGCGCTTCGGTTAAGCTTGCCAACCTCCAGGTAGTGGTTATTTTTGGCACTTATTTGTGCGGCAGGCAGTATAGTTATACCATAAAAGCTATCTACCTCGGGGTACCTCACAGGATTTTCATCTGCATCGGGTTTGCCTACGGCTACGCGGTCGTGCGGGTTAACCGTTAGTATAATGAAAAAAGTTTCTATAGCATCTGTAGGAGCATCCTGGGTAAAGTAATGGTTAAACTCCAGCTCCTGTCCAAGCATGCCCGGCGAAATATGAATGCGGTACCCTTCTGATGTTATGGCGTTGCATTGCCTCACCTTAACCTGTATGTGGTTTGAGGCACGCTCGGTTATTTGTATATCAAGGGAAGTGTTTTCGCCGTTGAAGGGGGCAAGCAGCCCAAAATTATTGCTGTTGAGCATAATAGAATTGCTATCCCTAACAATATCTTGTACAAAATTATCTGTTTGTACAAAATGCCCGCTGGAGATCTTCATCCCATCAACCCAGTTAACGGATCTATATTTTGGTGGTATATACATGGTGTACTTACTTTGGATTATAAATAAACGGCTTTATCGCCAACGCGGTCGGGCTCGGCCACAACTTCAGATACGCGTTTTGCAAATATAGCGTAGGTTTCTGTGATGTTATTTTGCTCGATATCTAACTCGGGATCTATAAAGTGCCTTTGTTTAAAAAAGGAAGGTTTGATATAAAAGATCCATTTATAACTTACGGCATTACCCCGTTTATATTGGATAGGGTTATCAGGAAACTTTAGGTTATAATCGTCAATAAATTTTTGGAACCACAGCCCAAAGTTCATGTTACGCGGGGCTTTTGCTTTAACCTTTAGCGGTTCGGCATCGTCCGTGTTTTTGTAAAGGTTAACCTCTAATACTAACAGGCGGTTAAAATCGAGGTGCTCCATGCTAATGTCGGCCGGTACAACCGGATACTGCCACACTTTGTAAATTTCCAGCGGGATGTTCAGGAAAGCGATATAAGCCCACCAAAACAGCACCGGCAGCAAAAAAACAAATACCGATGTTGATGCCCATAAACCGTAATGAAGATTGTTAAGCCAATCGAACCCGAGTTTAAACAGGAAGATGCCCAGTAAGCAGGATATTAAACTGCATATAAAAAAGAATCCGCGTCGTTCTAACAGTTCGTTTTCGTAATAGATGCCTGCCATCCAAACAAATAAAATACCAATTGTTAAATAGTAAAGCTGGCAAATAATATATCCCCAGGGCATAAATTGCATATCCAGGAAACCCAACAAGCCGGGTAGCCCTAACACAATGCCTGTAAGTAGTAGTATTACAATAAGTTTTTTATTATTGAGTAGCTTATTCTTCTTGTTGATAATGGTCATGATAGCGGTGGCTATCACAAAAATTACCGGGAATAGGAGGTAACGGATAAAAAAGGATTTAACGTCCATAAAAGTTATAGGTTCGGTATCAAAAAACAGTTCTAAAAATAAAAATGAACTTTCTTTAATCAATTACCATTAATTGGGGTTATTGTTTTATAAAGCAGCACAAATTAAGCTAAAATGATAATAAAACAACCAAACCAACTCGATACAGATTATAAGGCGGTAACCCTTGCCGCCGAACTTATTGAGCAAGGCCTTGTTAGTGCCGATGGTGTTATTATTTTACCTGTTGGCCCTCAGCAGCGCGCCTACGCAAAAGAAATAAACGAGGTGGTAAATTACACTTCGGTGTATCGAAACCGCGAAATGCTGGCTATACACATTAACAGGGAAGGGCTGTATGATATGCTGCCCGAAGGGTTGTTTCATCAGCCGCCGGCATCAAGCGTAATGATCACCGAGCAGGCGATGATCAAAGATATTAACATCCGCCGCGAAGAAGAGAAACAAGCCCGCGCTTTTTTTGCACCCTTAGAAGCCGAGCTGTACCATATCCGCACCATTGTTGAACTTTACGAAAGCAGGCTTGATAAAAAAAGCACCTACCACGAGTTGGTAAATATATTCCTGAAGGAGTGGGAGGAGTTTAGATGCTTTAATAATGAGCAGATGGTGATATTGATGCATGTATTACCTGTGATACATGAGCAACGCAATAACCTCACGTTCATTAGTAATATCCTCAGCATTATGTTTAAGGTTGATATTGATCTGCAATACCGGTTAAGCACTGATACCTCGCCATCAAAAGAAGTACAGGCTTTAGAAACTAAACTTGGCGCGGGCGTTTTAGGTGTAAATTTTATTGCCGGGTTAGTTGTTGAAGAGGAGGAAGAACTTATCATAAATATTGGCCCGCTTACTGCCGGCCAAATGCTTATGTTTTTACCGGGTACACAGTTTGCCGGGGCTCTTGATGTTTTGCTATCGTACTTTATTCCGTTGTCAACAACCATTAATACCAACTATCTTGTTGGCCCCGAAAACCAGAAAATGGTACTGGGCTTTGGCGACGAAAATGCCTGCCTTGGGTTTACTACATACCTGGGCGCTTAATTAGCTCCTATAAATAACCGGTAATTAGCATTTATAACACTACGGCTTGTCAATTTAGATTTTAGCAGGGTAAGCAATGTGTCCCAATCATTTGTTGCCAGTTGCAAATTCGCGGCGGGCTCTAAAAATATATCTACTGTTTTTTGAAACCCTTCTTTAGGGTTGGCAGATACCATGATGCCTTTGCCAATTTTTACATTGGTTATTTTATTGCCAAGTTCGTAATAACAGTAGCTCACCAGATCGGCCTGGGTAACAATCCTGTCTTTTGTAGTAAGGCCATATTTATAGGCCTGGATCCGTTCTGTTGCGCCAAGGCTATTGCGGCCGCCAATTGTGCCGGTCATCAGGCGCAGGCTATCGGCTTTTATTTTAATATTTTCGAACTGTACCAGGCGCGACCCACGGCGGATGTGATTAGCATTATCTGCCAGTGTTGTCCAATATTGCAGGTAAAGCATGCTTGCCTTAGCGCCCGGTTTTACAATGAGATAATTGTTTAATTCGCTCCCTGTTTCTGCCTGTTTCGATTTTTTTTCTATCAGCGCCAGGTTTTGCTCAAGCGTTTTTAGGATGTTGTTCAAAAAGTCACTGCCATAGCTGGCAAAGGCGGCTTTTTCATCGCGCAGTAATTCAAATAGGTACTCTATTAATTGTTGGGCGTTACGCGGGTCAAAGCGCTCCGCCCCACCGTTACGTATTGTGTAACTACCTTCAAAACTTTGTGTGGCTTGTGTATAGGGAATTTCACTGTAGTAAACACTGCGGTCGTCATAAAGCTCTTTAACCGACAGGAAATGATCATCTGCCGATACTTTTATTGGGATAATGTTATTCACTTCCCGCAGGCGATACTTTTGCTCGTGCCGCCTGCGGTTTACCACCGGTAAGCAATTTAACGATACCTGTAACTCATCTATAACCGCGGGTGATATTGCCGCGGGGAAGGTTAATTTAAGCCACACGCATGGTTTAAGTTTAGCCAGGTCATTAGTATTAAACTGCCCTGCAAATTCTTCCGGGAAGGCCTGCTTTTGGCCATCAATATTTGTTAGCGATGCATCGGTTAATGATATAAAACGGGTAGAATAATACTCTTTAATATCGCGCGTTATGAGGTTAATTACGTTTTGCTCGTAAAATACAGGCCTGTTAGCCACCTCCGCGTCTTCTTTATAAATGAGGCCGGGTTGTGTTTGCAATTCGGTTTTGCCACTATAACATTTTACAACCGATAATAATTTATAAAAATCATTATTGGCAGAGTATTCGGGCCATTCAAAAAACAGGGAAATATTTTGTAAATTATTAAGAGCAGGCGCACAATCTATACCCAGCCAAAGCGTATTGGGCTCGTTGATCAGATCTGAAGGGGCAGTTAACACGGTGTTTTTGTGCATGGCCTCATCGTTTTCGTACACATTGCGGCCATTGGCTGTGTAACGTATGGCAGCGTTAAACACTTCCAGTTCGCCAGCCGGCGAAAAAAATACCTGTAACTCTTCTGCCTTTGTGTTTTCTTTAGTTGCCGGTCGTTTATAAATAAAATGATTGTTGGGATTTATCACCTCTTTGGCCTCTATTGGCTGTGCCTTGATCACCGCATGGGCAGGTAGTGCCGATGTCAAATAATCTGAAGCAAGTATGCGGGATATTTTGCTGAGCACCCGGTTTTCCAGGTTTTTTACATCGTTAGATACATTAAACAGTTCGCTGCTCAGGGCTTCTATCAGCAGCTTTACCATGGGGTCTATATCATTAATATTGGTTGTGCCCCAATAATCCATGGCATTGCGCAGCATGCGTGTACGGATATCCTCTTTACTGTTAAAAAAAATGTTGCTCATATATTGCTTAGGCTGATAAAGGACTTAGGTATAACGATGTCGAAAAGGTGTAGTTTTCGCCGGTTTGCTGCATTTTACCGCTCAACACAATCTCAACCCTTTTTTTTATCTCGCTTACGTTACGTAAGGGGTAAAATTTATTTACTTCTTTTATTCGCACATCAAGGTTTACATCGTAAATGCGCTGCTCGTATTGTTTTATTGATCGTAAAAGAGACTGCCTCAGCTTTTCTTCCCACATACTTTCGCTAATAATCAGCTCAAAATCAAGGTCCCATATCTCGCAACCAAAGTCTGGTTTATACCGGTGTTCGCCATACCTGGTAAAAATAATCAGCTCGATGTACTGCGAAATTGAAGCCCCAACATCTTGCTTTTCAAGGTCTTGCCCTTGAAAAATTTGGTTTAAGCGAAATGGTTTTTTGTAAAGCGGACTTGCCATTCTTTTAGTTAAATACCTAACTGTGAGTTTATTTTGTACTTATGGTAAACAAAAGTTTTCTTAAATAGTTGTATAAACATTCGTGCAGGTTGAAAAGCTGTTGATTTAGCAATGAATTGATACTTTATCCGGGAGTTATTTTTCCTCAATAATAACCGGTGTGCTGGGTGGTATAAATTTTACTAAACCGTTTATTGATACTTATTAATGAAGCCAGTTAACAATAATGATCTACGCCGGTCCTATATCAATTTCATCCTATATTTTGTTACCACTGTAGCTTTTACGATCCTCATCGTATTTTTTTATTTTTTTACAGCCAACCGCGAGGTGGTGCTGCTTAACGAAAGGGTAAAAGAGTCTGATAAGCTGGTGGCCATACGTGCCGATATCAACAATAATTTCGATTTGATTTTGCAGCGCATGCAGCAGCTATCGCAATTCACCAAAATGAATTCGGAAGAATTGAATAACCAAAGCTTGCTGCTTAATGATATCCAGGAAGCAAACCTTAGGATCCAGGGCAAATTACAGGAAAACACCACCGGTTTAAAAAGCTTTGAGCTTTACAAAAAATTGAGCGATAATATATCCGTTGCCGCAAATATTAAAGATTCGTTGTTTACCACGCGTTTCCAGATAGAGAGCCTTCGCTCGCAATTGGCGGCGTGCAACAGAACCAACACCAGTGCAGTTAACAGAATTAAAGGACGATTTGGCCGCTAATACATATGATGAAGTTTAGTATAAAAGAAAAGCGCGAGAAGTTTTTATTTTTTACAGCCCTGTTCCTGTTTACCGTGGGCTTGTTATGCACTGCTATTTTTTACAATAACCAGGATAATAGCAATATATCTAAAGAAGACTATGCAAAAAGGATCACCGAAGAAGACCGTTTTGAAGGTATGGTGGCCGAAGCAATGCCCGGTATAGACACCACATACTCGCGCATTGTGAAGTTTAACCCCGATGTGCAGGCGCTATTTTTAGAAAACGATATTAAAAACGCCATAACGGCTATACGCTCTTACTATAACAGCAGGACTTATGATACACGTTACAAGTGCTTTATATACGCTTCAAAAGTACCCGAGAGCCTTTTTTATGATAAGCGCGAGTTACGCGGCAACTATGGCGATATAAGGCGCATTAACAAGCTTTTAGACGATTGTAAACTTTCTACACGGCAATTGCAGCAAAACATGAGCGCTGCAGGCCATTAATATAAATCCTATCCGTAAAACAAAGCACCTTAACCCAATGCAAGAAGATTACAACAGCGGCCGCCCGGTTAATACCAACAGGCAAAATTACATTTTCCTTTACATTGTAGTAAGCATCCTGCTATTAGCCGGCCTTATTTTTTTATTCAAGAGCTCGCTTTTTGATAAGCGTAACGTAAACGCCAAAATTTTAAAAGACGAGATCGCCATCAATGAAGACCTCGTTTACTCAGATAATACCGAAAACGCCAAAAACTGGCAGTGGGAGTTTGGGAATGGCGATAAATCTGACAAACAAAACGGGGCATACCGCTTCAAAAAAACAGGGGCTTATATTGTAAGGTTAACGGTTGATGGCAAATTACAACAACAATTCCCTATAAATGTAAAAGATACCGTTGCCCAACTACTAAAAGACACCTCGCTTGCCGTTAATGGCCCAACCCAGGGTATTGTTAACGAAGAAGTAAGGTTAGAGGCACAAGGCAACGCCCGCATTTACGAATGGTCGTTCGGTGAAACCGGGCGCGTAGATGTTAAAGGCCCAACTGCGCTTTACACTTACCACAATGCGGGTACTTATTTTGTTAGGCTTAATGCCGATAATGGCAGCCGCCCTGTTCTGCACAAGATCCGCATCACTAATCCCGATTCTACAGTAAATGCAATTGTTGCACCCGGCGAAGGCGAGCGAAAAGTAATAGATGATATCCGTGCACACCTGCAAGCGATAGCTAATGGTGCCGATTTTAATACTCACTACTACTATTTGGTTAACAAATACTTCTGTGGCGATGAAAAGGTAACTGTAAACCTGGACTCGAACGGGGATAATAAACAAACCGATTTTTACTCTTACTGTATGCGCCTAACCTTTGGCGGCGGGGTTAGTATTGATGAAGCACAGGTTACACTTAAGCCAAAATCTACATGCTCCAGCCTGCTAACAGTTAAACAGCATTCATCAACCTCAAACGCGGCAGCTAAACGTTCAAAATAATCAGTCTATCCTAATTATCATGAAAAACATACTATACGTTTTAACCATATTTACAACGCTGGCTGCCAGTGCGCAGTCGCCGGTATCATTTAGTAGAAAAGTACAAACGCTGCCTGTAGCGTTCGAGAAACCAAACAGCCGTACCAACATCCACGATGACGGTAAAAAATCGTCGTTACCATGGATCGTATTTTCTGACCGTGCCGAGAACTATACTTATACGGCGCCGGGCGGCTCATTGGTGATGAAGAAAATATCATTTATGCAGCCTTTTTATGTAAGCCAGGTGAAGGGCGGCTACGCTAAACTTATTAAATACGAGCCGGGCATTGTACAAGGCCGTAAGCTAACCAATAAAAAAGCAGCACAGAGTTACGGGTGGATCAGCCTTGATAAAATGTTGTTGTGGCAATCGGCTTATGTAAACCCCGCAAGTGGCTATGCCGAAAAATCGATAACCATAGCATCCGGCAAAGGCCCGTTGACTATGCCGAAAGTGTATTTTGACAGATCAGATTCGCTTTACGTATATAACTCGCCCGAATTAGAGCATAAAAAAACTAAGGTAGCATTACACCAATTGCTATATATCTACAAAAAATCTGCCGATGGTAAAACGGTTTTGGTTGGATCAGACGGCCAGTTAATTGCCGATAGTGCATCTCGTAGCATATATGGCTGGTTACCTGCCGATGCGGTACATAGTTGGGGTAACCGATTATATATAGGCTCGGCTAAGCAGGATGGTAATTTTGATTCTGATGATTCGGTAGCCAATGTTATAAACAACGCCATAACTTATAATGGCGTGGCTACGCCATTTGTGTTTGATCCCCTGATAGATCAGGATCAGCCATTATTACGCAGCTTGCCTGTATTGGGCACCAATGGCCAAACCGGTAAATTGCAGGTGGGCGTTGCTACCGATGTTTACGATAAATCGCACAACAGTATTATCAATATCAAAGGTGGGCACCTGTCTTACCAGGATTACCTGAGCATCCGCAGGAATACACACAAAATTAATATTGTATTTGTGGTAGACGGTGGTAGCTCTATGCGTAATTACTTCTCTGGCTTAACCAACACCATTCAATCGTTTGAAAACACCTTTGACCTTTACGATAAAGGGAACCAGTTAAGCTACGCCGCAGTTGTTTATCGGGGACAAACCAATTGCACCACAGGTGGTGTAGAGCATGAGTCATTTAATACGGATTACCGCAGGGTGGTTAAGTTTTTAGATAAACAGGCGTCTATAACATCGGCATGTTCGCCGGCGCCAAACAGCCAGCCTGTTTTTGATGGTTTGCGCAGCGCGTTAAATATGTTTAAAGCCCGCAAGGACGAAACCAATCTTATTGTATTAATAGGTAGTACAGGTAACGCATCTGCCGATGATATAGCCGATCTGTCGTACCAAATGGCGGCTTCGGATGCACGTTTGCTGGCCATCCAATTATATAGCGACTACAACCCAATTTACAACGATTTTGTAATACAATCACGTAAGCTGGTATCGCAATCTGCCACGTTATTGGCCGATAATAAAAAGAAACGCATGGTTATAGGCGAAGGCCTTACCAGCACACAGCAATTTAATGTATCGCTATCTGATACCGTCTCTTTTTACCTTGATTATCCAAAGAACAGTATCATACAGGGTGCGGTAATATTCCCGCCAAAAGGTGTGGTTAAAACCAACCAGGCTATGGTTACCGCGGTTAAACGCCTTATGGCCGAAACCCAGTTGGATATTAAAACCCAAACCCACTCATTAGACAGCGTGTTTAGGTTAACAGGCCGCGAGCATCGGTTTGTACAGCCGGTAGTTACATCGCAATTTACAGCACCTGTGCCCGATAGCCTTGGCGACGATATGCCTCACAACGCCTTTAAATACTTTTTGCAGGCCAACTTACCCGCCGATGTGGTAAAAACAAACCCAAGCCAATTGCAATATTTGGTAATATTAAACGATGCCGAGTATAAGCAAATGACGGACATCTTATCAATGATGATAGGTGAGAACTTACAGCAGGATGCCGGTAATTATCGCAGCCAGTTGTACAAAAACTACGTCAACATTGTACGCAGTTACATGGGGTTAAAAGATTTTCCTAAATCAGCGATCCGCGATATGCTGATAACCGATTACATCACCAAAACTACCGGGCTTGTTGTACCAACTAATAAAAGCCTTGGGCAGTTTAGGGTAAAAGATATTAAGGATACCGATAAAATGCCACAAGGGCAGTTTGAGGCCTATATCAATTATCTTATAAAATGCCGCAATACAATTAAACAACAGGCATTGCTGCAACAGCACTTTGTATCAAACGGCCAAATTTATTATTACGTAACCCAGGCAAACTGGAACAACTAATCAACACAAACCAATGAGTGTAATAAGTTTAAGCGATTCGGTAAAAACAGGGGTAAGGGTTGCACAATCTTTAGCCAAAGAATACCATCATAAAGAGTTTGGCCCCGCGCATTTATTAAAAGGGTTGATGCACCAGGAAGTAGGGCTACGCAATTTTCTTACATCGATAAATAAGGATGCAGCCTACATCAGCGATTGGGCCGATGTGAGGATGGAGGAATATCCCAGATCTATAACGGTGCCCGATGAAATGCTTGGCAACGATGCCGTTAAACTAACTTTTGAAGAAGCCGATAACGTACGTGTAAAACTTGGCCTTGATGCTATTACACCTATTTGCGTGCTTATCGCATTAAGCAAACCTAATGTAGGTTTTGATGCCGGGCAGCTAAAATCATTCCCGGTAAAAGAGAAGGAGCTGCTTGATGTTTACATACAGGACGAAGGTGTACAAAATGCTATCGCTCCACCAACTACGGGTGAAGGCAATGGAGGTGGTAAATCTACCGGCGCATTAATGAAGTATTGTATTGACCGTACTGATCTTGCACGCCAGGGTAAAATAGACCCCATTATAGGCCGCGACAAGGAAACGCGGATGATCATGGAGATATTGAGCCGCCGCACCAAGCCAAACGTAATTATTACAGGCGATGCCGGTGTAGGTAAAACCGCATTGGTAGATGGCTTTGCTTTGGATATCGTGAATAACCAGGTGCCGCAATCGCTACTGAATGTAAGTTTGTTTGAACTGGATTTAGGGTCGCTTATTGCGGGGGCATCTTATAAAGGCGAGATAGAAGACCGCCTTAAAAATATCCTGAAAGAAATAAAGCAGTTTGATAAGGCTATCTTGTTTATAGACGAGATTCATACCCTGCTGGATAATAAAGGCCCTATTGGTGGAGGTGTGGGTAACCTGCTTAAACCAGAACTTGCCCGCGGCGAGATAACCGTTATTGGCGCTACTACCATTGATGAATATCGAAAAATAATTGAGCCGGAGCAGGCTTTTAGTCGCAGGTTTGAGGTGTTGCAGGTAAATGAGCCTGATATTGATACCGCCATAAAAATGCTTGAAAAGCTGGTGCCTTATTACGAGGAGCATCACGGCTTAAAAATAAATAATGAAGCGGTAAAGGATTGCGTGAGGCTTGCCAAACGCTATATGAAGGACCGCCGCCTGCCCGACTCTGCATTTGATCTGATGGACCGTACCATGGCCGCCATAAGGCTTATGAACGATACATCGGACATGACCCTGGCCGAGTTGCAAGAGAAATTTACCGAACTTAAAAACGCGGAAATTGAAGCCGACAGCATCGTAGCCGATTACAAATGGCTTTACAATATAATGCAGAATAAAACCAGCGCTGTGCTTTTGGGCAAGCTGGAAGATGATACCCAGGTAAGCGCATTTGAAACGGCTGATGAGTATATCGAATACTTTAACCGTAACCTTCCATTGCTGGAAACACTTGCAAAGGATAAAACCAGCGAAGTAGATAAGCACGATATTGCCGCCATTATCTCTTATAAAACGGGTATCCCGATGGGTAAGATCCAGGCGCAGGAAAAAGAAAGGCTTTTAAACATGGAAAGCTTTTTGAAAAAACGCGTTGTGGGGCAGGATCAGGCATTGAAGGCCGTCTCTGATGCCATACTGGAATCACGCAGCGGGCTTAATAAAAAAGGGCAGCCAATCGGTTCCTTCTTTTTACTTGGCCCAACGGGTACAGGTAAAACTGAACTTGCCAAATCAATAGCCGACTTTTTGTTTAACGATGAAAAGGCGATGATAAGGTTTGATATGTCGGAATTTAAGGAAGAGCATTCTGCGGCTTTGCTATATGGCGCGCCTCCCGGTTATGTAGGGTATGAAGAAGGTGGTTTGCTGGTAAATAAAATAAGGCAACAACCTTATTCGGTAGTATTGTTTGACGAGATTGAAAAGGCGCATCCATCCGTATTTGATATTTTTCTGCAGATATTAGACGAAGGCCATCTGCACGACAGGCTGGGTAAAGAGGGCGATTTTTCTAATTCGTTGGTGCTGTTTACCTCTAACATTGGCAGCGAATGGCTTGCCGAACAATTAAACCAGGGTAATTTGCCAACATCTAACCAGTTTATGGAAGTGATGAGTAAGCATTTCAGGCCCGAGTTTTTGGCAAGGCTTTCAGAGATTGTTCCGTTTAAACCAATATCCGAAGAAAATGTAGTCCGGATCTTCGATATCCAATTGAAGAGCCTTATCGAACCTTTAGAGAAGATGGGTGTTGGATTCGCTATAACTGATGATGCTAAAACAATGCTGGCTATGGATGGCTTTACGCCAAAATACGGTGCGAGGCAGTTGTCGGGTGTTATCCGTAACCGGTTAAGGCGCCCAATCTCCCGATATATAATTTCGGGCGAATTAAAAAAGGGTCAAACCATCAGTATCACTAAAAAAGAGGATTCGGACCAATTGGAATGGACTATTAATTAAATGTTAAAGTATTAAATAACAACTTGTTTAATAAAACAATTTGTTACAAAAACACATTGTAGTAATAAATTGAAGCATCTACACTTATCCCATACCTATGTATAACTACGAAATAGGAGGAAACGAAACGAAAGTTGACACCTCAGAAGCATTTGGTGAGATATCTCCCAATAAAACATTGTTTATTCAAAAACTAACCGATAATGAGCCGTTACGCCCCGAGAAAGTAGAAGGCCTGAAAACTGTGGAGGAGGTTTTTGAACATTATAAACCAAATGTAAACATCGCGCTTACTAAGCAAGATGGATCAACCATATCTGAAAATCTTAAGTTTCAGAACCTGAGCGATTTTGGCGTGAAAAAAGTTGTGCAGCAAAGTAGCTACCTGCGCAAGCTTAACATTGAGCGCGAGATGCATATGAATATCATTAAGCAGCTTAAAACAAACAAAACATTAAAGACCACGCTTGACAATGACGAAACAAGGGCTGCATTTATCAGCGCACTTAAAAGTTTTGTAAAAGAGCTTGAACAATAATTGAAGATACATAACCTTAACCAGTTAATACAAAAGCATTATGGCAACACCAAACGAGCAAGCCAGTAACGAAGCATCATCGGCACAGGGTTTTAAAACAGCGGAAAAAACTGTTGAGAAAGACCTTAACCTAAACCAAAGCCTTGAAAAATTATCAAGGGTTGGCGGTTTCGACCTATTGGAAACTACAATAGACGGCCTACAAAACTTAAACCCCGAACGTAAAGCGCGCAAACAGATATTTTTGACAGATGATGAAAAGAAACTGGAACGCGAAGAGCTTAAACAGAAACTTAGCCAATGGATAGAAGCCCTTGAAACAGGCGGCAACGTTAGCGAAATGGTTACAAACAGTACCGAAAAGCTGCAATTAGCCGAAGAGAACCTGAATACCAATATCCACGATGCACTTGAAAGCACACGTGACCTGGAGCAGGCTTACCGGTCGTTACAGTTGTTTTATAAAAACACCGAGTCGGATAAGGTAAATAATGTGGTGATCATGAACGCGTCGTTAGACCAGTTGAAAGAATTGGATAACCCGCGCTTTATTGATTATGTAGGCAGCGAGCTTAAACAAAACTACGATAGGTTGGATCTGCGGAAAAACTACTCTATAATGGTTATCCCCGGTTACCTGGGGTCGAATAAGGTGGTCGAAAAATGGTCAAAGATAGCTTTCGAGAACAAAGTAATGCTGGTGACTGACTTTGCTGACTTGGAACAACCGGATGATGTGATAGACCTGTTTACATCTGCTAACCTAACCGGTGGCGATGCCTTCAAGTCTAACACGATCATGACATGTAACTGGATGGTTGGCCGTGGTAAAGTAGCCGAGGTGGGCGAAGAGGATGACCTTTATGTACCTGGCTCATCTGCATTGGCGGGTAAAATGTATTACACGTTAATGTCGCAGGTTACCGCGGGTAAAAAACACGGTGCCGTAAACGAAGTAGATGGCGTGCGTTTCGACTTGAAGAAAAGTGAGATCTCTCATCTGGAACGTATTGGCTTGGTGCCAATGGTTAACGAGTACGGTAAAGTAATGGCGTTTTCTGCCAAAACTTTATTTAATGGCGATAATATTGGCTTACAAACCTACTCGGTAGTGCGTGTATTTGATTACATCACCAAAGTATTGTTTGACTTTTTGAACCGCCGGGCATTTGAGAACTGGAACTCTAAAACAGAGCAGGACCTGCGTTCTCAGATAGTTAAGTTTTTGGATAATATCCAGGGGCCTGATCGTTTGATAGAACGTTTCAAAATCATAAAATTTGAACGTGATGAGGTACAGAAAGACAGGATCCACCTGGATATCAATATCACTCCTTACTTCCCTGCAAAAAGTTTTGTGGTTAAGTTAGACGGCCATAAAGGTGAAGATGCCAGTGCAACCTGGAACACCGAATACAAGCAACAATAATATTTATATAATATTTGTTTATGCCCCGCCTGTAATAATGGCGGGGCATTTTAATTTAATGTTAGGTTAAGTTTAAATATTACTGCACATGTAATTAATTACTGCTTACTTTTGTGGCAGCAAATGAAGCATGTTGTTATTATAAACGCGGATGTAAATAAGGGCGAAACCACACAGGCCCTTATTAATGCCTACAGGCACGGAGCCGAAGGCGGGCAGGCGTCTGTAAAAGATATTGTAATTGCCGACCTTAAATTTAACCCTAACAAGCAGCTACCGGGCAGTATCGGCGGGTTGGAGGCGGATTTAACGGATGCCGTTGTTAAGTTGATGTGGGCCAGCCATATTGTGGTATTTTGCCCTGTATTTAAAGATTCTATCAATTTTAAAATAAAAGGTTTCTTTGACCGCATTTTTATGCCCGACCAGGTATTTGTGGTGAACCAGCCAAAATTTAGTAATGATTTTCGCGGCCGCTCCGCACGTATCGTATCTATCCTGGATGAGGCTGCCTGGGCCGATTGGCAAGAAACACAACGCGCTACTTATCTTTCTATTAAACGATCTGTTTTAGAAAAATGTAATATTAAACCGGTGCATACAAGTGCTATTGGCCATATCTATTCCCTTGAAAATCAATACGCTCAAAAGTGGCTTAAGAAACTTTATAGCTTCGGTATCAAGCTGATATAGATAATTATAGGTTAATTTATTATTTCTCGAAACAATATATAATCTCATCTGTAGTTAATATATAAAAACCGATGGTCGGTTTTATTAATAATAACCTTTAAAATTTATCGTTATGGCTTTCAAAGCAAGATTAAATTTTTCGGGCAAAGAGTACGATGTACTTAATTGCTCGTATGCCCTAAACAGAGATGTTGATTCAAAAGGACGCCCGTCATCAGGTGTTTACGGTGGTACTATCGATGTAGAGATCGAGTCGACCGAAGACACATCGATTATTGAATCAATGGTTAACAATCAGTACAAACCCGTTACAGGAACTTTGCTGGTAAAAAAATCTGACGAAGATTCTAAAATGAAAGAACTATCTTTTGAGGACGGTTACATTGTGAAGTATTCTGAAGGCTTAAACATTGTTGGTGATACACCAATGACCTACAAGTTTACCATATCTGCCCGCAAGTTAAAACTTGGTAATGCAGAGCATGTTAACGACTGGCCGGGACGCGCCAACTAATTCCATCTTATTTTAATTAATTGAGTTTACGCTTTGCCGGGATGGTTAAAGGGTGCCTCTGATTGTTACACAACAAAATTTATTATCATGGCTTTTAAAGCAAGAATTAACATAGGCTCGAAAGAGTTTGACGTGCTGCAGTGCAGCTACGCGCTAAGTAGAGATGTTGACGCGAAAGGTCGCCCATCATCAGGTGTTTATGGTGGTACCATCCAGGTTGAAGTAGAATCAACAGAAGATACTTCGGTTATCGAATCGATGGTGAACAACCAATACAAACCATTAAGTGGTACCATCACCTTCAAAAAATCTGAAGAAGATGCCAAAATGAAAGAACTAACTTTTGAAGATGGTTATATCATCCAATATAACGAAGGTATTTCTATAGTTGGGAACGCACCTATGACCCTTAGTTTCGTATTGTCGGCCCGCAAGCTTAAAATTGGCAATGCCGAGCACGAGAACGACTGGCCGAAATAGGCTTTAGCCGAACTCGCAAATACCAAGATACGGAGGAGATAGAAGAGTATCTTCTCCGTTTTTTTTAATCCGATCAGCTTCTTTTTTAATCTACCTAATGAAAAAAAAGAAAAGAATAATTAAGCACGGTTCGCCTACCATTCGCAAAAAAGTTAAGTCTGTAGCCCCTACAGCTATGGAATACATATTGCTTTTTAACACGTGCGAGATCAAGAAAGAAAAGATAGCTGCAATTGATAAAATAATTGACGAAAAAATAGTTGTTAACCGGGCACGGTACGAGGGGGTATCAAGCCTGGTAAAAGGAGGGGGTATCAATACTTCGTTTTTAAATAAACAACCTCTGTTTCAGTCATCCTATACACCATTTTTTAACAGGTTCCCGTTAGCTGCCGATTCGGCTTCTACAGCAGCTCCGATTGCCGACTCCACATCTACCGCATTGCCGATAGATACCACGGCTTTAAGAGTGTTAACTACACCGTTAACGCCATTTAGTTTACCCAAGCCATCAATGGGCTTAAACTTTAACCAAAAGTACGATCTGCTCACAGGCAAGTACGTTGATAATAACGATCCGTTTGGATTGAACCGTGATATTTTTGGTGGTACAAACTTTTTTGCAGGCTCATCGGTACCGTGGTATTTTATAGCTTGCGTGCATTACATGGAGTGCAACTTTAGTTTTAAACACCATTTGCATAACGGCGATCCTTTAACCGGTTATACCGTACATGTACCGGCCAACAGGCCTAAGGTAGGGCACGCGCCTCCCTTTAAATTTGAAGAAAGTGCGGTAGATGCTATCAAGCTGATGAAATATGACCAGGTTACCAACTGGAGTTTATCATTCATATTGCTCAAGCTTGAAGGATACAATGGTTTTGGTTATAACAGAAAGGGTATCCATACTCCTTACTTGTGGAGCTACTCTAACCATTATACCAAAGGCAAGTACGTAAAAGATGGCGTTTACGATGCCAATGCAGTATCCAGCCAGTTAGGTGCAGCGGTTATATTAAAACGAATGGAACAAAGGGCATTGATCAGTATTCCCAGGAATTAGAATGAAGCAGCTATTTAAATATATAACTATTAGCTTGTTGCTACCGGCGGTTTATGCATGTAATGGCAGCGCGGCAGGAAATAGGCAGGCCGATTCTACAACGGATATTAAAACAAAAGATACCGTTTCCGCTGCTACGGCCGCACGAAATATAGGTAATGACGAGCAGCAGTTCAGGTTGTTTTTTAAGACTTTCAAAGATGCTGTTAAAGCTAACAATAAAGCACAACTTGTAAAAATGTTCAGTTTTCCATTGCAAACTTTACCGCAGTGGACAAATGATGAATTAAAAAGTAACCCTGTTAATATTAACGACGGCTTGATAACCGATAATGATTTTTCACAGTATTACAATGATATTTTCACTAAAGACGCGCTTAAACTGATACCTGCAAGTAAAGAGAATGACCTTTCTGAAATTGACAAAACAACAGCCGAAAATTATTACCTCACTTTAAAAGAGGCTACTGATAAAGGCAGTACATTATACGAGTTAGAGAAGCAATACACCGAAGATAACGGTAAAGAAACTTCTTTCGGGTTTGTTTTTGGTAAAGTAAAAGGTGCTTATAAAGTTATAAGCTACTATAGGCCATGGCCATTAAAATAATAACACTAAGCCGCACAAAATGGATAGCAAGATAAAAGTAGATATTAGCATAGAGGGTACGCAAATTGCGCACTTTTCATCTTTTACACTGGAGCAACGTTTTAACGAACACCATACCTTTCAGTTGCGGTTTAACCACGACCAAATCGAGAATACTAACAATGTAACACTCGAGAAGTCAAAAGAATTTATTGGTAAAAATCTTACGGTGCAGTTTGGCCGAACCGAAGATGCCGACCACCAGTTTACCGGCAAAATTACCCGGGTAGAGATAGCGCAGAGCCACGGCTTTCAGGGAGATATTGTAATTAGTGGCTTTAGCCCGAGCATCCTGATAGATCGCGGTGCCGATTTAGGTTCATACTTGAATAAAGATCTTAAAACCATATTGCAGCAGGCCACAGCCGACGCCCCGCAAAACGACCTGAGTTTTAATATCGCGCCAACATATACGTCGCCAATTGACTATTTGATCCAATATCGCGAAAGCGATTTTGAGTTTATAAACCGCCTATCGGCAGAGTACCACGAGTGGTTTTACTACGATGGCACAAAACTGAATTTTGGCAAACCGACCAAGCTGGAAGAGATAACCCTCATATATGGTAGGGATCTGCACAGCATCCAGTACGGTATGCAGATCTCGCCGCTTAGTTATCAAAAATTCTCGTACAACTCTGTGCAGGATCAGTTGTTGACATCTAAACCGTCGGGCACGAGTAACGGCTCGGCCGATCTTTCGCATGCTATCGCGGCGTCTAATCAAGTTTACAGTAAACAATACAACGAACCACTTGATGTAAGGGTGAACTCGCAAAAAGATATAGATACGTTTGTAAACGATGAGCATAAAGCGATAGTATCCGAATTGTTGAGCATTATGGGCAATGGCGATAATCCGCAGGTTGCCTTGGGTAAGGTGGTAAACATCAGTACCAGTATGCGCGGGCAAATCGGTTTCGAGGTGCAAGATTTTGGTAAGTTTTTGGTAACAGCCGTTTATCACCAGTTGGATGGGGTGGGGCACTATCAAAACACTTTTGAAGGTGTATCTGCCGATAGTGAAAAGCTATTGGTTAAGAACGCGCAAAAACCAAATCCCGATATGCAGTTGGCCACCGTGTTAGACAACGACGACCCTAAAAAGCAAGGCCGTGTTAAAGTGCAATTTAAATGGAAATGTACCGCTAACGACCCTACCGAATGGCTGCGTGTAATGAGCCCCAACGCAGGGAGCGGAGATACAGGAAAAAATCGCGGTTTTTTAGTGGTACCCGAAAAAGGCGACCAGGTGATTGTAGATTTTGAAGAAGGTAACATTGCCAGGCCTGTAATATTAGGTAGTGTATACCATAGTAATAATGTTGATAGCGGCGGCTTTAGCAATAGTAATCTAAAAGGGATGACCTCGCGCAAAGGCAGCCATTTAAGTTTTGACGACGCAGCACATGCGCTCACATTGGCTACATCAGCGGCTAATGTTGTTAATGTGCACGAGGGCGATGGATCAGTACAAACAACTGCGGCACAAACCATCAGCCATAAAACAGGAAGCAACTTTATTGAAGTAAAAAATAAGGATGGTTCTATAACGCTGAAATCTGATAAAGTAATTACCTTTCAAAGCGGCGATAGCTCCATTACGCTTAACACAAATGGAACAATCAGTATAAAAGGCAAAATATTTAACGTAGAAGCCGATAACAACCACATCAAGGGTGAAAGCAAGATTGATGGCGGTAATGTATTTATTAATTAATTAGCGTTAATGTATTATGTGGAGCTTACTTAATAAAGAAGAAAACAAAGTAGATATCTTAAAAACAGGTGTAACAAAAAAATATATATGTACTATTGACAGCGACATACAAATTGGTACCATGAACGTTGTTACCACAACTGAATGCCGGTGGGTAGTAACCGTTAAGAATATAACAGAGCAAGAATATCGTTTAGAGATTTTAACGCTTGATAATCATATTATATCAACTAATAATCCATCAGTACATGACGTGGCCGCGTTAAACAACCTTTTTAAGGAAATTTATAACGAACTGGATGTAACAGTTAACAAAAAAGGCCATGTGTATGCTATAAATAACATGGTGCAAATCAAAGATAAGTGGTTGAGGGTACGTGGTCAGCTTAAAGCCTTAACCGCCAACGAAGAAAGCATAGCCAGTGTGATACGGTTAAATGACGATATTTTTGATAACAATGCTAATTTAATGCACACCATAAAGGCCATTGAGTTTTTCGAGATTTTCTTTAATGGGATATATGAAGAAAGCATACCCTATTCCGGCAGGTTTACACGCAGAAGTAAATTCCAAGCAGCTGATATTGATTGGGCAATACGTTACAACTTTGAAAGCAGCGATAATAAGACGGTGGTTTTTGAGGGTGAAAATGATAAACGGCCCAATGCAGATTGGCTTCGTAACGCATATGGCCATTTTACTTTTTTAGAACCAGCTACACTTGTGCCTGTTATTAGTTGTAAAGGAAAATATCAAATTGATCCCGAAACGGGGATGATTGCCAAAGCATCATACTATACAGAGGAAGTAGTACATGTGCAATTATTACATAACAAAATTAAATATACGCTAACTCAATATTAATTTGTTTTTTGCAATCATGTATTCAGAAAAAACGTTACAGATATTTAGACAGAACGGATGGTTTGAAGGCCGACGTATCAAACTTGACAAGTTTACCCACGTATTGGCAGAATATGGTAATGAGTTTGACTTAACGGGTGCCGCCGCCAGTTTATATCAGGAGTTGGGTGAGCTCAGTTTCTCGTTTTATAACGCCCGTAATAATCGGGTAGAAGAGATCGTATTTGATGTGGAGGAGGCGGTATCGGTTCTGTTTCCTGGTGACATACAGGAGGATTACCTGTCTTTAACTAATAGCAAGGTGCTTACGCCTATTGCTTATTGGAATAATTCGGCCGGGATTATTATGGCAGATGAAAAAGCACGAATCTATTTGGGCGTGGATGATTATTTTGAATGCCTGGGCCAGACACCTGAGGAAGCGTTTGACAAAATTTTTAACAGCCAGGCCGGGCAGCCTGTAAATCAGGAAAGGTTGTAAAATGAAACACAATAGCACAGAAGTTTTAGAGGCCTCAAAAGAGATGCTTAAAAGGTTAAAGATCAGATATGAAACCATTAAGGTGCAGGAATTTAAGCCAAATGCTAAAATAGAAGAAACAGGTCAGATTGTTAACTTATGGGTGGTTAATTACACATATACGGTATTTGAAGAGGAATCGGCATTTGTTTATATTGATGATACTGACCTTAAGCTGATTTATGTACTCACCAAACATGGCTATATAACAGATTGATCACGAAAGGATATTTATGAGCAAGTTTCTGAACGAGGGCGATTTTTTTATGTGCACCGGGGGGATGATGCCTGCTAAGATGAAGAGCGGGCAGGTAACCACAAGCAAAAAATCAGCTGTAAAATATATCCGGATAACGGATGTGCAAACAACGTCATTTGGCGACTTTGTTTGCAAAAAATTAATGTTACTTATGGCAGTAGCGGCAGTGCTTTTTGCTTTGCTTTGCGCAGTAACAGGCGGTGCTGCTTTAATAGCAGCCGCGGCAATAGGTGGTGCGGTAGGCGCTGCGGCAGGAGCACTCATTTGCGGCACCAAGGCTGCGGCCGCCCGTAAATGGTTAATGCCTAAGCAGCAAGTTTATATTAACGGGCAGTTGGCATTAACAGATAGCTCATATATGATATGTACCGCCGTAGGTACCGAGCAAATCCGGCTGGCCCCTCACATTAAAAATTGGTGGCAGGCCATCGCTGTAGGGGTTACCAACTTTGCTGGCGAAATGTTTAAATGCATTATGGTGGGCGCGGCTGCTGCCGGTGGTATTGTTTTACTTACCGAAGGTGCGGGTGCCTTTTTATCTAACGTGGCAGCAAATTATTTACTCACCTGGACCTCAGGCTGGGGCCTTGCCTTGCGTGGCGGCATTGGTGCTATGGGTGCCGTACAAAGTAAGTATGTAGGTGGTGACAGTACTGGGGATGCTTTACTGCACGGTGCGCAAGGCTCGGCTTATGGTATGGAACAGGGAACGGCTCAAAGTATGGGTAATATTGCCACTGGTCAGGGTAAACCAGAAGATTACGCAGCATTGTTAGCCTGGGGAGCGCCGATAGCACCTGAAGCAAAAAAAGGACCCGTTGATCCTGATGCTATGGCTGGCAATCCATGGGAAGGCAAACCACAAAGTGGTAAAACCGGTTTCCTGGAGAGTAAGCGAATGAGCCGTTCAGAGTTAACGGAATATAAGGAAGGCTTAAAAGATCAGGGTATCGGTTTTGAAGTTGATAAAAATGGTCATTTGCCCGATAATGTGCGTGCTGGATTTGATAATCAAAATGGCAAAGTTTATTTACGAAAAGGAGCTACTAATTACGAAGCGTTTCATGAGGCACAGCATGCCAAGCAATGGAGGGAACTGGGTAAAGATGCTTATATGAAACAAAGCAGGGCTGAGCGTGAACAATATGTTTACGACCAGATCGTGAAAAACAAAGGCCAGTTTAGTGATGCCGAATTAAATCATGCCCGTAATTATATCAATAGCGAACGGTCAAAAGCGGGATTGCCCCCTGTGCTGGATGCCATGGAAGGTGGTACACCCAAAAAAGGTGAGAATGGTGATTTGTTTGAAGATCCGACTGTAGTAAAAAATGAGGCTGAAAGCGTAAAGGCGAATGATGAGATTGGCGCCAAACCGGAAGAATTTAAAGTTGGCGATGAAATAGCTGGTAAACCAATCGTGAATGTAAGGGAGGGTACAAATGGTAAGGTCGCAGTAATTGGAAGAAAAATGGCGGGACATGTTGAAGATGTAGGCGCAAACTTAGAAGGCAATGGAAAAAATGTGGAATTGTTTAACGAGCAAAACCAAAGTAATAAATTATTTAATATTGATGGAGAAACGTATACCTGGAAAGAGGTTGCCGATGATTTTGGTAATAAAGGTAAGTACGTAAGGAACGAAAAAGGGTGGATTGTTGATTCTGATCTAAAAAATACATTAATGTACAAGGCTAATGAGCAATGGGCTGGAAAGCTGGCTGCTGAAAAATATACGGTAATAGATATGGGGTATCCACCAGATGTACAATCTAATAGTGTATTTTATGATATGGAAAGAAACGTAATTTTTGGTAAATAATGTTATGAATACAATTGATATATTAATCGCAATTATTAAGCAAAATTTTAATTTTATGACTTTAAGGGGGTATTCATTTGATACATCAAAAGTTTATAATGAAAACAATGAAGCAAGAATTTTTGCAAAACTGGAAATGAAAAATGATGCTCTTAACAGGCACTTAATATTTACGATCTATCCAAGAGCTACTACCGAAATTGAAATTTACATAACTGATTGTAGTACTGACTTAAGTATGAACATCAAACATTACACCGAATTCAAAAAAGGCAACGTAGCAAAACCTACGTCAGATTTCATAGTAAATATGAACAATCCATCTTTGTCTGTAAGTGAAATATCAACATACCTACAATCATTATTTGAAACAGACCTTAAAGATGTTGTTTATGGTAAGCAATGGATTACTTTTCCTACTTATGATGCCAGGGACGAATATTGACATTAGTTTTAGTCAAAGAGAACAGACACGAGCGAAGGCTAATCAGATCAAATCTAAGACGTTAGAAATTTAAGAATTTAACGGTCTTGGTAATTAGTGGTAAAGATGGCGGCTTAATTGTGATTATATTCCCATTTGCTGGAATCTGGGTGTCCGTAAATCAAGGTTGGATTGGCAATTTTAATTACTTAAGCCATTGACAACAGTATATCCTTGTTGCAAATCAAATGTATAATATTCAAACGCACTATGTCTAAATAATATCAATGATGTCCACCCCCAATAATTGATTCGAAAATTTACCAGAGAAGTATCCGCTGCGCAAGGTATAAATGTTGTGGCATTAAAAAACTAATGAAATGAGTTGGTTAAAAAACATGGGTGGATTTATCGGATACATTTTAGGCGCTATAATAATATTGCCCGTGTTATTAATTGTTTATAATTATTTTTTTATTAACAAGAATGATGTTTCGAAGTACCTTGCTGTTTATCTAAAAAATTCAACAGAGGTTAAAGTGCAGGTTCCGGCGTATGATAAGAGTAGTTTACCTAATGATAATATCTATACAACAAAATCTTACACCACATCTATGCAAGCAAAAAACATGGGCAGGGATGGCAGTAAGAAATCAAGAATATATTACAGGTTAATATTGGATGGTAACACCAACAAGTATTACCAGGTAACCATGTTTGACCTTACTAACGGCTTTTTTGGCGCTATTGACAATAATACAATTTATGCTAAAGTAAATAAAGATGATTTTGCGAACATAAAATATGGCACTAAAGGTAACCCAATCTTAGCATTCAGCGTGCGAGGCGCAGATAAACCACTTACCGAACTTCGTGCTACAAAGGGCAATCCCGGAGGGAGTAATATAAATATAAATACATCCTCCGAACAATACCAATACAATGCTTTTATGTATTTAACCTATGTAATGCCCAAAAATGAATTTAAGGAACGGTTTTTAAAGAAATAATCTTAAAATCTTTGCTGTGACCTAATCACGTTAGTACACCACTTTAGCGTTGTTGATTTTGGACATGACAAATGCCTTAAGAAATATGAGATATCGCAGGATATCACTTTGAAAATGATAGGCAAAAACTCCGGCGGAGGTTCTGTTTTTTACTTGATCATCAATAATATTAACCTTCCTGTTGAAACCCTAAACGGGTCTGATGAATAATAAGCTATATACAACTTTCAAATAAGATTTAGCAAATGCAATGGCTATAAAATCAATAGGTGTTACTAAAAATATTGCTTTTGAAAAGGTATTTACCGTAAGCTTTTATTGGTTCCCGGCAAGTGGTTTCATATTAGGTATTTTACTGTTTTCTTTATATGCCGAATATGGGTTCGACTATCTTGGCGTGTGGGGCTTGTTTTTTACCGGCTTGTTACTGCTTTTTATTATGAATTTGCTTGTAAAGTACTTTAGTAAAGATATTAATCTGCATTTTACAGGTAATATTTTGGAGATCGCCATTGACAGGCAAACCAAAATAGTTAATAAAAAGGATGTTGTTGGATTATTCGCGCCCGACTACGAATCTTCCAGATCATCCCTTATTTCGTTACAATTATGTTTTAAAAATGGTGAAACATTAGATATCACCGATTCTAAATTTACAGAAAAATATGATGCAGCAGTTAACCAAAAATTAAAGAAAGATTTAATATTTATGTTAAACGAATTTGGCTTTTCAAAGATCAGTTACAGTAAATCCCGGGCTTTTAAAAAGCAGGGAGCGTATTGGTATGCTGTTGGTTAACAGAAAATATAAACCTTTTGATTTTTTTTAGAAATCAGTCGTTTAATTAATTGACGAACATACGAGTGTTTCTTATATACCTAAAAATGTTAATACCCTTTGTACCTTTCAAAAAGATTGGGCACCTCGTAAATCTGTTGCTGGCAGGGCACAAATAGTGCATTTTCAATAAAATTCAAAACGGACATTGCTTACAATGGCCGATAAAAATATTAACGCTGAAGTAAAGGGGGGTAGCATTTGCAGGTATAGCGGGCGGAGTAACCATTACCACATTCCGGTAAGTGGTTATAAAAGAAATTTGTGGCTTGAAGATGCCAGCGTTTTTGAACTTTAGGCTAAATCTTCCGGTTCCATGACGTTCAAACGGTTGCTCCAGTTTTAGAGCGAATTTACAAATCGTTCTTATAAGGTATTTGTATACGGTAGGGGCGCCATTTGAACTGCGGGTCTCCTAGCAACTGCTGCTCCACCTGCCGGATATTTGCCTCCAATAAGTTAATGTTCAGGTCCTCGTAGTGGTCTATACGGTATTTTAATAATTCTGGCAGCGCTACTTCGCCTTCCCGGATCAGAAGGTTAATATAGGCCAGTGCACCGGCTTTTGCTTTTTCCAGTGCGGTGACCAGATCCGGGAAGTCTACAAACCGATCATCTTCAGCGAGCAATTTGTAAGCATCAGTGGAACACGAAGCCCTGTATGGTGGTAAGGTAAGGAGGCTGATGGTGGTTACGGCCGTGTCTCCGGCTCGTACCCGGTAATAACGTTTAATAAGATTTTGACCGCTTCTCATCTCTTTATTCAGCGGGTGGCCAGGATTTCATTTGGAGGAAATAGCTTTACTTCCAATTCTACATCCTTTTGATAAATATCCGGGTAGGTGATTAGTTCCCCCTCCTTTATTGCACAAGTCTGGTACACGATTGTTATCGGCAGGGGTTTGCCAAGCATGAAAACTTCACGCTGATATTTTTTCATGGCTTTTGGTAATGATTTGGCCGATTTGGGCTGGCCGTCATTAGTTAACACTAATTGTCCCAACTTTTCTGCGTCGTCGAGCCAAACACAACCTGTGGTTATTGCCCTGTTATCCTGATCAAAGAATGCTTTCCTGGGCATGTCATGCAGATCGATACGGTAAGGATTAGTAAAGCGGAAAACCAGCCGGCCCAAAGCGGCATCATGTCCGGAAGCATGACGGAGATTATAGTTATTTGGATGCTGTGTAACAGCCAAAATGCTTTTTGAGTTGATTACAATGTAGCGGCCGCTTTTGTCATAAAGTGCATACTTGTTCTTTTTTAAAAAAGCCGTGTCGCGAATGGCGGCTGGCAGCAGTTCGTTGATAAAGCGCTCCCTGGGCACAACAACGTCAGGAGCCGTCGTCAGATAGGTGATCCTGCCACTCAGTTCGGGGGTATGGTTAACTTTACTACCGACAGCTACCCGGAAGGTATAATCGTTATCATGCTCATGATATTGTAGCGCATAAGCCGGCAGATTTATGCGTATATAGTTGCCCTCTTCTAAATTCTGCCAGCGAAGACGCTCCATATTGATGGCAATAAGCCGGATCTCCTGGTTACTCACCTCATAATTGTCCCCGGCATACTGGCCTTCCAACAGCCGCATACGCCGCTGAAGCTCACGGTAAGCTTTAGTCACCGGCTGTGCTTTTTCTGCGTTTGCCCAAAAATCGTAGGCGCGTTTTTCATGAATTGCCACTAAAATAGCGCTGTCCGCATGAAATCCTTTAAAATCCTTTCCGTCGATCACCGCAGTCGTGTATTGTCGATTAAATTTGCCATAGTGCAGGTGGTTTAAGAAAGTGATCATTGCATCAGTCAGTACGATTTCCAGCCGTGCCCTTTCGTTAACGCCGGCGTTAGCGGGCGTATCCAGTGCCTGGTGCATCCTATTATAAGTTAGCTCTTCCGGGTGATAATCACCGGGCGAAAGGCCATATTGAAGCACACAATCGAGCATCATCATCACCTGCCACGCCGGCCCTTCTCCACTTTGTGGTTTCATCCAGATAGGTTGCTTTCCATTTTGTTGGTAAAGTCGTTTTACAGTACCCGGAAAATGCAGGAGGCCCGGCTCCCCGTTATCAAGCAGCCGGGTAATTTCTTTGGCAATCAGGCTATCTTTGGTGTTTGCTGCTGCTGACTGGAAGGGGGGAAGCAGTAAATAACAAATACAGGTTATCACAAAAATATTTTTCATTGCATGTCGTTGTTAATGAGTTTGATAGTATAGTACAATAGTAAGCACTTGGCCAGGAAATACATTGATGGCCGGCACGCCAAAATGTGATACTGGTCAAGTTTGAATGATAAGCCGGCCAGGCGGTAAGGCTATTATTGAAAGATGCCATTGACAATGGCGAGAATAAAAGATTAAAGCAGAATGTGAAATTAATAGATGCTGCAAATAATAAATTTTTAAAATTCAGTCTGTTTTTACAGTTTAAATAAATCGGGTTGTCAACTAAAAAGGCGATAAAGTAGGCGCCAAAAGCAATAACTTTGGTTTAAACCTAAAAAAGCACGAGGATACAACCAACAACCATTTTAGGTTGCAGATTTGATGAAACATTATTGTAAGTAAATAATGAATATAAAAAGATGGACAGAAAAAGGCACTGATTGCCAAAAACGGATTTAAATGCGTAGTGCCCTAAGTACCTTTATCTCTGGTAACCCCAAAAGAGATTCGCCAGATTTGACAAATCCCGTAACAACTTTCATGTTTTAAATTAAATTTAATTTCTCTTTTCACTGACCCTTCGATACGAATATCAAGCAGGATCAGATTAGCAAGATTAATGTGGATATGTTGTGCGGCCCCACCTGTATTTGATAACAAGACGTCATAACGCTTTCTGAAGTTGGCGGGATATTTTAATTTAGTAAAACCAACGCCTTTTTCACCAGACTTAGACCGTGCGGCGAATACGGCAAAGCGAGGGCAAACCGGTGTCCGTGTGCATCCATTTTTAAGAGCGTTTTTTTGAGGATGTTGACTACTTTATCGTCATCGTGTTTAGGGTAAAAGTCTTCGTACTGAAACTCAAGGAATACCAGGCAAAGCGCGTTCTCCATCGTTTGTACATCGGCATCTGCCTTTATCCTCTTTTTCAGTATGATTTGTTCCACCCGGTCCAATTCTGGCTGGTTATAGCCCAATTGCTGCAAGATATTCGTTGCAATTTGTGCGTGGTGTTTAGCCAGGCCGCCGCGCCATTTCAGGTAAGCTTCCCTACCTTCGGGGTAGCTTTCCCTTGGAATTTCCCATCTGCCGATATGCTGGCTGCGCGATGCGAGGAGTAATTCTTCATCGGCACCGGGCTCAAGTTTTATCACCCATTCGTATAATTTCAGGGCGAAAAAATATTCTCTCGGGTAGCTAATACCGCCCCAATCAAAAGTGTTCGGGTCGGTTTTATTATGGTTGTCAAACTGCTCAAAAGCAGCGGCTATTTTGTCCATGGGTACAAATTAAGCATTCCCTATACGTTAACCAAAAATGTTGGTTTTTTCTACAGCTAAAAAGTCGCCTTTTGGCGCTTCGCAAACGGGGCATGTGTAATGCGGAATATCTTCAAAAGCGGTTTGCACTACTATGCCATTATCCGGCTCGCCGTATTGCTCGTCATAAACATTGAGGCAATATTTGCATTGGTAAAGGCTTGTTTTGGCATTAAGGGTTATTGCCTCCTCCATTTCGGGTTCAAGTTCGGGCATTGTGGTTCCGCTATGGCTTAAAAAATGATAGTATTGCCCACAAAGAGCAATCAGGCATTCTGCCAATTCGTTGCGTGGCACTTCGCTTTTAAATAAAACAAGGTCTTTATAATTGGGGTTAAAATCGCGGGAGTGCAAAACATCAAACACACCCTCTGCCTGTTTGCGAATAATAACGGAGCCGGAAAGCCCTGTCTTGGGCTGCATTTTTATGGCGAAGCAAAGCCGATAAGTGCGCAAGTCGTGCTCTTCAAAAATGCGCACCAAATCTTTTTTAAGCACCAGGCTCTCATTGTAAAGGTTTTCGGTTTGCCAGTTTAACTCGTTGGCAGCATGCCTTATGTTGATCTGGTATTTATTCAGCACAGCGCCCCAATCTTTACGATTAGCATCGCTTATCCCTTTTACAATTAACGATTTCCACGGCGTGGTGTACAATTGCCCCACGCGGGTGCTAATGCATAGTTCGCAAATGTCCTTCAGGAAGGAAATGGAAAAAAGTTCATTCCGGCGGTAAATGCCCAACCAATATTTGTTATTGATGTATTGATTAAAGCCTTCATAATACGGCAAATAAAAATCGGGTAGTTTAAGCGTCTCAGTAATAGCTTGTTCGCTAAAGCTGTTGTTCGCGGTTACCATCTCATAAAACGGCTGCGGGTTTACCTCGGGCTGGTCATAAAAAAGGTGCTTGTTCTCGAAAATTATTTCTTCGGCCACCTTACTAATTTCGGGAATATCGGCTGAATAAACCAGGCTGGGCCAGCAATAGATATAGTTTGTTTTTGGGAAACGGATATAAAAATACCAGTAATTGCTCACTGGCGAACTAATGAAATTCATGTTGCCGCTAAAAAACAGCACAAAGGTTTGGTTACAATCTACCAGGTTTATTTTGAGCCGCGGCTTGTGGCTAAACATGTCGAAAATATCCTTGTAAACTCCTTCCTTCAGCCAGCTTTCGGTATTGAAAATAGCATCCGTTACGTAAGAGCTGATGATATTGGGGAAATTGTCGGTATCTACTTCGTAGCTTAGTTCGGCTTGCATCATATCCATTTCCAAACCTTCCAGCATACCGGCAGAAATGTCAAAATATAACTGTTGCCGGTTGCCTATACTGATATCCGTTGCGCCGGCTTTAGCCGCAATTATAAGTATCTCGAACATATCCCCGGCAGATACTACCCCGCCGGGCAGGTTTACTTTTACACAATAGGTGGTTGCTGTAGTTGTCATCTTGCATTTAATTGGCTATGGCGTTGCTTAAACGCTCTTCTAATAATCTCTTTACCTCGGGCCGGCACGATCCGCAACCCGTGCCGGCACCCGTGCTATTACACAAATCCTTCAAATTACTACAGCCCGATGCTATCTTGTTAAGAATGTTTCCGCTGCCTACATTATTGCAACTGCAAACCAATTTGCCCAAAACAGGCTCCGCCTTGCTCACTCCGCGCAGTAGTTGCAGGCGCTTATCGCTTAGTTCAGTTTTATTGGCTATCAATTCTTTAAACTCCAGCATTTCGCTTTTATCACCAATTAAAATGGCGCCCACCAACCTGTCTGCATGTATGATGCACTTTTTGTAATAGCGCTTGGCCTTATCAATAAAAACAATTTCTTCGTAACCGGGGCTATCCGGGCATTCGGACAAGCCAATACTGCATAGGTCAAAACCACTTACTTTTATAATATTCATAAACACACTGCCTTTGTAATAGCTGGCAATGTCGCCGTTCATATATTTGGCCATTACCTCCGCCTGTTGTTCTGCGGCGGCGGTAATGCCATAGAGCGTGCCTTCAAACTCGGCAATTTCGCCTACGGCATAGATATCCGGGTCGCTGGTTTGCATACGTTCATTTACAACCACGCCGCGCTTGCATTCCAGGCCTATCTCCTTAGCCAGTTCTAAATTTGGCGTTGTACCTACAGCTAATATCATCGCGTTGCAATCAATTTTGCGGCCGCTTTTTAATACGATGCCAGTTAGCTTGGTGCGGCCGTAAAAAAGCTGCACTTCATCGTCGTAAAAAATATCGCAGCCCTGGTCTACCATTTCCTCATGCAGCAACTGGCTGCCCAGCGTATCTAACTGGCGGTTTAAAAACCTGGATACACGCTGCACAATGGTTATTTTAACACCAATTTCACGAAGCGATGCAGCCATCTCCAAACCCAGCAAACCACCGCCAACTATCACCACATGCGCTTTAGCGGGGATGATTTTTTTAAAGTTATCCGCGTCGTTACGGCTGCGCATGGTGAATATACCGGGTAAAGCAGGCACGTTTTTGGGTATGGTTGCCCTACTACCGGTCGCCATCAGCAATATATCGTAACCGGTTTTTATTCCACGGGAATCTGTTACCTGCTTATTCACGCGGTCTATTCTTTCTATACTTACCCCGCGTAAAAGCTTAATATTATACCCCGGCTCTTCCTCGTCGGTCATTTTTACAAGTTGCTCCCAACGTTGCTCGCCGCTGATGTAATCGGGCAGCATTACGCGGTTGTAAAAAGGGTGGTTCTCTTTGCTAAAAATAGTTATCTGGTCATCGGCGTTTAGTTCCCGGTAGGATTTCACGAAGCCATACGCGCCCGCACCTGCCCCTATCACCACTATCCTTTGAAAAGGCTTTTTATACTTTTCAATTTTTACGGCGCAGTATTTAAAGTCTGGTTCTTTTGAAATAGGGTCTAACAGTGCGCTGGTAACGTTATTGGCGCGGTTAAGGTCGTTGTTTAATATTTTGCCCCAGTGCATGGGTAAAAACACCACGCCCGGTTTTATTTGTGTCGATAATTTGGCTTGTACCCTAACATCGCCGCGTTTGGATGTAACGGACACCATGTCGCCTTCGCTGATGGCTAAGCTTTCGGCATCAGCGGGGTGAACCTCTAAAAAAGCTTGTTTATAATGCTGCGTCAGCTTATTCACCTTGGCGGTTTTGCTCATGGTGTGCCATTGGTCGCGAATGCGGCCTGTGGTAAGGATGAAGGGGTAATCGCCATCCGGTTTCTCGCTTGTCAGTAAATCGCTAACGGCACTTATCAATGCTTTTTTTGATTTTGTGTAAAAAACGTTATCGGTAAACAGCCTTGGTGTGCCCTGCTGTTTGCTTTTTTTACGATAAGGCCATTGCACCGTTTTTAGCTCCTTTAAAACAGCATAGTTTAAGCTGCTGATATCGATGTTAGTTTTAGCCGTTAGCCTGGCGTGCTCAGCATAAATAGCAGCAGCGTTTTCAAAATCGAACCCCTTGTAACCCATTTTGCAGGCAAAGCGGCAAATGATCTCTGCATCGGGCAAGGCCTCGCCGGGTGGCTCAATTATTTTGCTTAAATAACTAATGCGCCTTTCTGAATTGGTCATGGTGCCTTCTTTTTCGGCCCAGGCTGCTGCGGGCAGTATTACATCGGCGTAAGCCAAAGTTTCGGGTTTGTTGCTTATTTCCTGCACCACCACAAATTTGGCTTTCTTTAAAGCTTCCTCAGCCAGGCGTACATTGGGCAGACTGGTTAAGGGGTTGGTACACATTATCCATATCGCTTTTAACCGCCCATCGTTTAAAGCATCAAACATCTCCGTGACGGTAAGCCCCGGTTTTGGCTGGATAACGCCACCACCCCAAAACTGCTGTACTTCTTCGCGGTGCAGCGGGTTACTTAACTCACGGTGCGCCGGGAGTAAATTGGCTAATCCCCCGGCTTCCCTGCCGCCCATAGCATTGGGCTGCCCCGTAAGCGAAAATGGCCCCGAACCGGGTTTACCGATGTGGCCCGTAATTAAATTGAGATTGATTAGGCTAAGGTTTTTATTTACCCCAATGGCGCTTTGGTTTAGCCCCATTGTCCACATAGTGATAAAGCCTTTTGCTTCGCCTATGTATTTTGCCGCCAGGCGTATACCTGCTTCAGTGAGCCCGCATATGCGGGCGGCTTCGGCAAGGGTACGCTCAAAAACAACGGACCTGTATTGTTCAAATCCTTCGGCGTGGCCCCTGATAAAATCAATGTCTATATCATCGTTCTCTATCAGCAGCCTGCCTATGGCATGGTTCAAGGTTACATCCGTACCCGGGTTTATTTGCAGGTGCAGGTCGGCAATGGCGCAGGTATCCGTTACGCGCGGGTCAACTACGATGATTTTGGTGCCGGGATTGGCAGCTTTATGTTCCTCTACCCTGCGCCAAAGTATAGGGTGGCACCATGCCGGGTTGCCGCCGGTTACAAAAAAGCAATCTGCCAGTTCAATATCATCATAACATATCGGCACGGCGTCTTCGCCCAAAGCAATTTTGTAGGCCGCTACCGCGCTGCTCATACACAAGCGCGAGTTGGTATCAATATTATTGCTTCCAATAAATCCCTTCATCAGCTTATTCATCACGTAATATTCTTCGGTTAGGCATTGCCCTGAGGCATAAAACGCTACCGAATCGGGCCCGTATTTTTCTATAAAAGTTTTAAATACGGCTGCTGTGCGTTCCAGGGCTGTGTCCCAGCTTACCTGTTGCATGGGCATATTTTTATTGTAGCGCATCTGCGGGTGCAGCAGGCGATCGGTTTTATCATTAACCGTGTAATGCAGGTTTAAGCCCTTGCTGCAAAGCATCCCCTTGTTTACCGGGTGCGTTTCATCGCCCAGCAAGGTAATGCTGCCGTCGCGTTCTTTGTTAACTACAATACCGCAGCCAACGCCGCAATAGCAGCATACCGTTGTTAAGTTATTTATTGATGCTTTTGGGCTCATTTGCTTATGCCATATGCTGCTCTGCCAGTTCCTGTTCAACAGTTACCCTGGCTGTTGACAGTTGCTTATAAAAATTAGTTGCCAATACAATTACCGAAACTGCTATTACCGTATAACCTATGTAGGTGAATGCCTGCACATACGTAATTGTGCTTGATTTGAACAGGAAGCCGAACAGCATGCCGCCAAGGTTGCCACCGGCACCTACTACACCGCTCACCAGCCCCACGTTTTTTGCGTTTACAAATGGCACAATACCATAAGTGGCGCCATTGGCCATTTTTAGGAACAGCGCGAAGGTTAGCATAGAAACGATTGCCATAAACAGGCTGCCCGATTGTGCAAACAGGATAAGCCCTCCACCTTCCAGCAATAACACACCTGCAAGCAGCAAGCCTTTACCACGCATGCCGAATTTTGCGCCAACCTTGTCAGACACGATACCGCCAAGGGCACGGGCAAATAAATTCATAAAGCCAAATATGCCCGCCCAAAAACCGGCCTGGCTTTGCGACAGGTGAAAAGAATCTACAAAGTGCAGCGATGCTACGTTATCAAAGGTTATCTCCATACCAAAGCACATGGCATAAGCAAGGGTTAGGGCCCAAATACGGCGGTCGGCCAGTATCGGCCAATCTGTTTTCGCAGATTTTGGGTGCGTTTCGCCTATTTCATCGTAATTGCCGTTCGGGGTATCTTTGGTATATTTTGAATATGAAAAGGCGATAACCAGCATCATCACACCGGGCACTATCATGGCGTAGCGCCATGCCTCGGCTGTGGTATAACCAAAGCCAACAATAGCCGCAAATATTAATGGCATTACCATATTGGTTACGCCGCCGCCCAGGTTGCCCCAGCCGCCGGTAACCGCATTTGCGGTGCCTTTTATGTTGGGCGCAAACATCATAGAAGTGTGGAACTGCGTAATCACGAACGATGCCCCAATAACTCCAATAGCTAAACGGAACAATAAAAACGTTGTGTAATCATGTGCCAGCCCCACAAAAAACACGGGTAACGAGCCTACAAGCAATAGCCTAATGGCCGTTTTACGCGGGCCCCAGGTATCGCATAGGCGGCCGATGATGAGCCTGGCTATGATGGTGGCTGATACCGAAGCAATTATAATATTACCTACCTGCCCTTTGGTTAAATGGAGTTCGGCACGTATAGTTGGCATTAGGGGCGCCAGGCCGAACCAGCCAAAAAAGCACACAAAAAACATGAGCCAGGTTATATGGAAGGTGCGCATTTGCACGCCTTTTATAGAAAATATATTGAGTTTAGTAAGTTGAGTTTGCATGTGGTAAGATTTTATTTTGTGAGAAAATCTGGTTTAATATTGAGTTGCAGGTAAGCCCATACCGGGTGTAGCCCTGCATTGCCGGGCGCTATATTTTTGGCATATTCCATGCTGCGGGTAGCAGCCATATAGGATAAGCCAAGCCCCAGATCGCTAAACTTGTTGAGCCTATATCCTGTTGTGAGGTCGAATTCGGTGCCGAGGTATTTACTTACCGGCGCTCCGTTTATATCTTTTTGATCTTGCGCAAGCATAAAATAATGGTTAGCCAGCTCGGTAGTGAAGCGTTTGTTGGCAGATGCATACCTTATTTTAAGGTACGGGTTGCTTAAACCGCCGGTGGGCGAACCACTTACCGCATAAAAATAATCCATGTATCCCCAAAACTTATGCGGCGTACCGTACAATGGGTCGAACCGGTGATTGGTTGCCGATGCCGAATACGCATCATTGCCTGATAGGTAGTCCCAGCCCGCCGTATAACTCACACTACCCGGCTTGTACGTTGCAGATGTAGTAACAGTGTAGGCATTTAGTTTAAGCCCATCCTTATCATGCCCGCCCTGGTAATAATAGCCCGCTGTAAACCCAAATTGGTTTTTACGGCCCAGCACCGGGTTAACTAATAGGCCTGTGGTAAAGCGAGAGTATACGCCGGTTTGGTTAAAACGTTTACCGTAGATGTAGCCTACATCGGCACCCGAAACGTTCTTTACAGAATCTAATATATACTTGCCAAACTGGTCTGCAAGGAACAAGCCCGACACCTTAGTTTTATTATACTTTTTGGCGATGTATAAATACTGTAAGGCTTTATAATTTTGATTTAAGGCATTAGTCCCCGGTGAATTTAAAAATGCCGGACTACCATTCCTGGCGCTTATACCCGTACTATTTACCAACGGGATTAAGCCTGCAGGCGTATTAGCCAAATTGCCCTTACTATCTTTTACCGTTGCCGGGATATTGGCCGGTGTATAGTAGGTGCCGTTATAATTGATGGCTTCGCTGTTTTGGTTATATGCTGCACCGAAATCAACCTGCCAGTTGTTTTGAATCAACTTCAGCACAATGGCATCGTGCCGGCGGCCCTGTTGCAACCAATCGGAGTTGCCTAATAAGCGCTCATCATCATAAACCAGTTCCTGCCGGCCTACTTTTATACCAAAGTAATCTACCGGGGATGATTTAAAGGAAGTATCTTTTTTATTAGAGAGGATAAGTTCTGCCCAGGCTTCGTGCAAACCAAGTTTATTACCATCAGCTATGGTTATGGTAGATGCATCCTGCCCCCATAGCCTTACATCCTGTATAGCGGTATGGAAAATTACCCTGCTCGATTTAAAGTCGAAGACAAGGCGGGTACGCTGTGAAATAAACGCAGCGTTTTTAAAGCCGGTAGTTTTTAAAGTACCATACCCGTCGCGTACCTCGCTGCGGGCACGCAGCTGCCCCGAAACGCTTACCTGAGCCCGGGCTTTTGTGCCGGCGGCTGCAATAATTAAGGGAATAGTTAAGGCAATAGTGTATCGGTTTAATACATTTTTGTACATTTGAAGTGGTTTTTATTTGTTAAAGCAATCTAAAACTGTTTAACCCTGTTCGGGAATGCGACCTCCCGACAGGGCTTTTTTTACGTCTTCTTTTGTCTGTTTACTTACCTATAGGCATCTGTCAAATAGTTTTGATTTTTCCTCTTTCGTTATTATAAATATATCTATAATTAGAATAAAAATCAATTAATAGCCATGTAAACTCGTTTTTTTATGATATATATCATAGAAAACTAATTTTTTGTCAAAAAATCAAAAACAAAGCTTTCAAATACATGCAAAATATCAGTTTTGCAATATTTTAATTGCTTTTTTAAACCAAAACCACTTAAAATCAATAGTAAAAATTCGATTTAACAAATAAAAAGCATTAAAATTACCTCAAATAGTAACTACTGATGCCTATTTTATGATTTAAACAATAATATTCCGCTGCTTCCACATTGAAATATTTCCCTTACTATTGTATAGTTATAAAAACAAGCTTAACCTATTTGTAAATGATACAGAAAATCAACCTTTGTGATACAAGAAGTTGCTTTTTATGCCGTAACGCTATGGCCGAGTGGCTACCGGCGGTGCAAGCCAATAAGATCAACCTTAAAGTTAAAAAAGGCGAGGTAATTTTTAAAGAAGGCGACCCGGTTACCGGAATTTACTTTGTGTACCAGGGGCTGATAAAAGTTTATAAAAAATGGGATGCCGAAAAAGAACTCATTATCCGCTTTGCCCGGGAGGGTGCAGCCTTTGGTCACCGCGGGCTGGGGCACAAAAACGTATACCCCGTATCTGCCGCTGCTGTTGAGAATGGCACGGTGTGCTATATGAGCCTGGATTTTTTTGAATCAACACTAAAGGTAAATTCAAACTTTACTTACGAGTTGCTGATGTTTTTTGCTGATGAGCTGCGCGAATCGGAACGAAAAATGAGAAACCTTGCCCACATGCCCGTAAAAAACAGGGTGGCCGATGCATTGACCGCCCTGCAAGCTCAATTTGGCATAACAGAACAAGGTTTCATTAACGTTGATATTAGCCGACAAGACCTGGCCTCTTACGTGGGGGCAACTTACGAAACCGTTTTTAGGATGATGAATGAGTTGGTGAACGAGAAACTAATTAGCCTTTTAGCAAAAAGCATCATGATTACTAACCATGATGCCCTTGCTAAACTTTCGCAGGATGCGAATTTCCAATAACGTTTACGCAATACCAACGTACACCTTCCCGTCCTGCACCATTATAGGATAGGTTTTTATCTGGTAATCATCGCCGCTTAGGCATTCGCCATTCTTTAGCGAAAATGTTTTTTTGTGGAAAGGGCATGCTACCTTCGGGTTGCAATCTTCACCTGTGCTGCCAATCATCCCGCGAGATAAAACCATTTGCTGCTTGTGGGGGCACAGATTTTGGGTAGCGTACCATTCATTACGTCTGCTAAAGTTAAATATGGCTATCTGCTCATCGCCGTGTTTTATGCAAGCGCCGCCATCTGCCGGTACATCATCTGTGTAGCAAGCCAACACCCATTGTATATCTGTAACTGTTTGCATTTTTGTCTGTTTTAAAACTGTTTAAATAATACCCACTACCACTGCGCTTTAACCTGATCACGCATTGCCTCGAATTTTATATTAGGGTCTTTCACCTCGGGCGCGTTCACAAAGTGAGCAAAGCGCTTGCGCAGGTTACTATCCTCTACTACTTCTTTCCATTCGCAATGGTAGGTATCTACCAGTTCCTGCATTTCTCCTTCCAGCCGGGCAGCGATTCCCAAACTATCGTTCACAACCACATTTTTAAGATAGGCGATACCGCCATCCATTTTATTTAACCAGGTAGCGGTACGGGTAAGCGGGTCGGCTGTTTTAATGTAGAACATCAGGAACCTATCGAGGTATTTGATACAGGTTGCGCTATCTATATCTGTAGCCAGCAACAGGGCATGCTGCGGCTTGGCGCCGCCATTGCCGCATACGTATAAATTCCAGCCTTTTTCGGTAGCAATTATGCCGAAATCCTTGGCCTGCGCTTCGGCGCATTCGCGCACGCAGCCGCTTACGCCACCCTTTAGCTTATGCGGCGAGCGTACACCTTTATACCTATCCTCAATTTCAATAGCGAACGATACGCTATCGTGCAAACCAAACCGGCACCAAGTGCTACCCACGCAGCTTTTTACGGTACGCAAAGCTTTGCCGTAGGCATGCCCGCTTTCGAACCCGGCATTTATCAATTCTTCCCAAATATCAGGCAGATCGTTTACGTGCGCACCAAACATATCTATACGCTGGCCGCCGGTAATTTTGGTGTACATGCCATATTTTTTCGCCACCTGCCCTAACACTATTAGTTTATCGGGCGTTATTTCGCCGCCGGCAATGCGCGGAACAACTGAGTAAGTACCTCCTTTTTGGATATTGGCGAGGTAACGGTCATTGCTATCCTGTATAGTATCTTGTTTTACAATAATATCATTCCACAAACTGGCTAAAATACCGGCGACTGCTGGCTTGCAAACTTCACAACCATCGCCTTTGCCAAAATGGTCAAGCACCAAATCGTAGCTTTTTATTTTACCTATTTTAACCAGATCGTAAAGCTCCTGGCGCGAATGGTCGAAATGTTCGCATATTACGTTTTTAACGTACTGCCCGTTTGCTTTCAGCGTGCCGGCAATAAGATCTTTCACCAAAGGCACGCAACCCCCACAACCCGTGCCGGCTTTTGTGCATTTTTTCAGGACATCAATTGTTGTAGCGCCATCATTCACCGCATCGCAAATAGCTAATTTGGTTACCGCCTCACAGGAACAAACCAGCGCATCGTCCGGTAAACTCATTACGCCAGCGCCTTCGCTTGCTTCGCCGCCTCGTGCACCCAATATCAAATCCTCCGGGTTTGGCGGCAACATCATCTTATTATTAACGGTTTGCAACAGCATGTTATAAGCATCGGCATCGCCAATTAAAATACCGCCCAGCAGGTACTTGCCATCGTTACTGATGTTGATGCGTTTGTAAACCCCCTTAAAGCTATCTTCAAAAACGAGGGTGCGGCAATCCGGCTCGGTTATAAAGGCATCGCCAAAGCTGGCTACATCCACACCAATCAACTTTAGTTTGGTGCTCATATCATAACCACAGAACGCCTTGCTGCTGCCGGTTAGCTGGGTGGCTACAATGTCAGCCATCTCATATCCCGGGGCAACTAACCCGTATATCATCCCATCGTACAGCGCGCATTCGCCAATGGCGTATATACACTCGTCGCTGGTTTGCATTTTTTCGTTAACCGTAATACCGCCACGGGTACCGGTATGGAGCCCGGCAAGTTTAGCCAACTCATCGCGCGGGCGGATCCCGGCGGATATTACCATCATATCTACCGGCAAACGGCTGTCATCGTTAAAAAGCAAACCATCAATTTTATCTTCACCGGTAAAACTTGCGGTGCTTTTATTAAGATGTATGTTTAAGCCAAGGCTTTTTAATTTAGATGCCAGCATACCGCTGCCCGCGGCATCTATTTGCCGCGGCATCAGGCGTGGTGCAAATTCTATTACATGGGTCTCTGCTATACCTAAATCTATCAGGGCTTTTGCGGCCTCGAGCCCTAAAAGCCCGCCACCCATTACTGCGCCGACCTTGGCGTTTGCGGCGTAAGCCTTTATCAGGTCCAGGTCATCAATGGTGCGATAAACAAATACGCCTTCCTTTTCTACGCCAGGCACATCTGGCACAAAGGCTGACGAGCCGGTTGCCAGCACCAGGTAATCGTATGGTACGGTGAGGCCGCTTAAAGTGTGGATGTTTTTGTTAGCGCGGTCAATCTCCTGCACCGGGTTGTTGAGATGCAGGGTAATGCCATTGTCTGTATACCAATTGCCTGCGGCCATGGAGAGGTCGTCTGCTGATTTTCCGTTGAAGTATTCGCTGAGGTGAACCCTATCGTAAGCTGCGCGGGATTCTTTGCCAAAAACAATAAGGTTAAAATGAGATGACTTAGCAATAAGTTTTTCACAAAACTTATATCCTACCATGCCATTGCCTACAACTACGACAGTTTGTTGAAACATAACAGATTTTATTAATTTTTAAAGCAATCATTTTGATTAAATGCATACGATTTGCGACCTATAGACATTTAACTGAACAATAATACGCAATAAATTTATTTAAATCATATAATATAGATATAAATTAATTTTTATTTAGCTTTTGTATGATTTAAATCATACAAAAGCTGTACTTTTATTATTAAAGGCATATAAATTAATGGTTTTACCGATAAAAAAGGATAAAATCAATGAATTATATCTTAAAGTTACTTTAAAATGTAAAATTTAGACAAAAAATGAGACTTGAACACGTTTTTCCAGAGCTTTTTGTTTTAGGGGCGGGCCCTGGCGACCCGGAGTTGATGACCATCAAGGGGCACCGTGTTTTGCAGGAAGCAGATGTTATATTATATGATAACCTGGCTAACAAAGCACTGTTAGATTTAGCCAAACCAAATTGCGAAAAAATATATGTGGGCAAACAACCTTACGGTGATTACACGCCACAAGAAACTATCCACGAAATGATTGTGCAATATGCTTATACGCACGGCAAGGTGGTAAGGCTAAAAGGCGGCGACCCCTTTATCTTCGGCCGGGGGTTCGAAGAAATAACCTACGCCCGCCATCATGGTATCCAAACACATTACATACCGGGCATCACCAGCATGCAAGCATCCGGGTTGGAAGATATCCCCCTCACGCACCGCGCCATAAGCGAAGGCGTTTGGATGATAACCGGCACCAAAAAAGACGGCACTCTCCCCGCCGACCTTCGTTTGGCTATGCAGAGCAACGCCACTGTAGTTATATATATGGGTATGAAACAAATACCGTCTATTACAGCAACTTATTTAGCTGAGGGCAAGGGCAACACCCCCGCAGCAATAATCCAGCATGCATCGTTACCGCATCAAAAGTGCGTAAAGGGGCGGGTAAAAGACCTTGCCGAAATGGCCGCCCAAAATCAATTAACCTATCCTGCCATTATCATTATAGGCGAAGTAGCTGCGTTAAATTCTCCATTAAACTTAAACTATCAACCATCACAACATGAAAATACGTATAAAAGGGAACTCGTTACGATATAGGCTTACTAAAAGCGACGTAGACCGTCTGCATAAAACCGGCTTTATTGAAGAAACTACCGACTTTGGGGCTGTATATTTTACTTACGCGTTGCAGCGCTACTCCATACCCGAGCTTACCGCCTGCTACCACAATAATTGTATAACCGTATTTATTCCAACTGCCTGGGTTGATGAATGGGTAAACACGGGTAGGGTTGGATTCTCGGCTGCGGATAAACAGTTAAGTCTTTTGGTTGAAAAAGATTTTGTTTGCCTGGATGATGTTGCAGAAGACCAGAGCGACAACTACCCCAATCCAATACTGCAAATAAGGAATTGACTATCTGCTATAAAAGCGATTGCGGGGCTGCCCAAGGCACCAACTATTAAGGTATTTTCAAAAAGAGTTGGAGTTTCCGATAAACCTTATAGTCCTATACCATATGAGCAGCGCAGGTTCTGTACACTTATCGCTTATTATTTGGTGTTTTATTGCTTAATAAACAAGGATTTAAAAGGTCAAAAAAAAGGGACAAACGATATGATTTATCGCTTGTCCCAAGAGGTGATCCCGCTGGGATTGCAAAAAAGTAAGATAAATACCTTATATTCAGTTATTTATATCGTAAAATCTAATTAGTATACCGCGAAGTATACCGAATTCTTTGTATCAATTTGATGTTGTTTCAGAACGTTTGTTACTCAAATTTAAGAATTAAATCAGTACAATTCAATCAAAATAAAGGCAAATTATTGAGTTAAATGTTTGATTTTGAGGAATTTTTTTGATCAATATTATCCTAACTCGGGCTAAAAATGTGGCGGAACTTTGATTTTTTTTCAGTAAGGAAAATGCAGTTTAATTGTCTGGACTATCCCATGTTTTTGGGTACTTTACTAAACAATCCAACTAAACGTGCATAATTCTAAAAAATTATTGGCTCCATTGAAGAATTCCAAAAGGCAAAAAGTTACCAAACGACTTTTGATGGACTTTTTTCGAACCATTTTTTACATAATTGAAAGAAATTAGCAGATAGCTTAAGTTGGTTCGAGCCCAGTCTGGGGAGCCAGAATGGGCAAGCACGAAAAATCGGTCGCTTGCCCTTCTTTTTTGCCCGCTATTTTGCTGTTAATCAAGTAGATACAAGAATATAATTCACTTGTAAAAGCGGTTCGATGTTGCAATTCCTCGAAAGTGAATTTTTGGGGGTACATCGAACCAATTAGTTCACGCTTTTCAGAAGTGCTTGATTTATAATAGATTCTGTCCAGCTGCGTTAATTTGATAATAGCCCTCCTAAGTATCGGTTCTATGTTTTCAGCTTTAGAGTTTACTGCTGCCGCCTCTGCTAACTTCGCTTCCAATACGTTGATCTTGTATTCATTTTCAGACTTGATGGTCTTGTAATCCGCGCCGTCTATATCGCCATTCAAAAGTAACTCCCTTGCTTTGGCAATACGGCTGTTCAGGTCGTTGATCTCTTTAAGGAGTTCAGAGCGGGAAATCAGTTGCGTTGTGTTTTGGCTTTTGTAAGTATCAGCAATAACTTCCGTAAACAACTCTGCATAATTTTCCTCGATGGTAAATTCCTCTATCACTTCATTAAATACCTTATTCACTTCTTCAGCCTTATACCTGCACCCGCAGGCAGACGAGCAATGGTAATAGTAGTAATAACTGTTACGCCCTTTAGATGCGCTGCCGCATAGGACACGGCTGCACTTAGAACACCTGATAAAGCCTCGTAGCGGCAACATATCCGGCGAAAGGACTTTGGTCTTCTCTAACTTCTTTTTGCCGCTCAGGACGTCCTGTACATCATAAAAAAGGCTTTCAGAGATAATGCCTTCATGCAAGCCATTGACAGTGTGCGCTGCTTCATCCTTATATTTAACGATCAGGATCTTTCCGCAATACACCGGGTTGCGGATAGCGACATAAAAGTTGTTGCGTTTGCATCTCAAACCCATCTCCGCAGCCTTTTCATAAACCTGCTGGATAGAGTAAACGCCTTTAGCTAATTCTTTAAAAGCCCACTGAATGATCTTAGCCTGTGGCGGATCAATGGCAATGAATTTCTTACCGGACACATCATGCCTGTTCACATAACCCATTGGTGCGTGTGATACCCAACGCCCTTCTTTCCTGGCACGTCTCAAGCCATAAAAAGTATTTAATGCCCTGCGGTCGTTCTCAATTTCCGGTGCTGTGAGATAAATCGCCAGCATCATTTTATTTTCGGGAACCTCCATATCTAAGGGCTGTTCGATCGCCTGCGGTTCCACACCCAATATTTTCAGGGTATTGATCATTTGGTAAGCATCGGGGGCATTACGGCTGAACCTGTCCCACTTGGTGAACAGTACCAGGTCAACTTTACCCCGTTGCTTTCTAAGGTTAAGCAACAAGCCCTGCCATTGCGGCCTGATGAAGGTTTTGGCAGAATGGTCTTCAAAAATGGTTTTTCGTATGCTAATGTTATTGATCTCGCAATAACGCCTTAAAACCTCTTCCTGGCTTCTTTGGGAATAACCCTTGTCGGCTTGTTCATCGGTACTTACACGGATGTATATATCTGCAACTTTCATTTTTTAATCTCCTGATTTACAATGAATTTATCTAAAAAATACATGATTTCCAAGACTTCTTCAGCTTTTTTTTCACTTATTTCCACACCCCTTTTCTTCAATATTTCTATTGCTCTTTGAGTAGTGATATTTCGCTTCCGTCCCGAATTGTTGCCCATGCCGCTGAGATTAAGCGGCAAAATCGCGTCATCGGACGGGTTTGATTGACAAGCTTTTCGGTAGTACCGAACAATAAAGTTTGGTTACGGCTCTTTAACACAGATAGTCATTGCTCCGCTTAAACAACCGGGAGTGCTAAGCCGCTAAATTGTCAAGGGTGGCGTAACAACTCCAAACAACAATCGCCATTTACATGCCCTTTACGATTTAGGGGCTGGGCTAACTTTGTGAGTGCGGTGTAATGCAACGATAGGCATTCAGAGACGATTTATTTATTCGTTAAACTAATAAATTACAAGCCGTGGTTATAGAAATTGTCACTATAAAAGGCATATAGCATTAGTCTATGTTCTTGCTTTTCTTTTAAGCCAGCTTTCTGGTTTTGCAGATGTAACGAGGTAGGAGTTACTCCTGGTTTTGCAGCGAGGCTGGCGGCGAATGAATATAGCGTGGATATGCGTGATGTAATGAGCCGCTTGCCGCAGCTGCATTACTCCAAAGAACAAATTACAAACTGCTAATAAGCAAATGTTGCTCATAGACCCTTTCAGCCACATTCAATAGCTGTTTTAGCGTACCTAACAATGCTCTTACCTTATTCCGATCTGCTTCGTACCCATCTTTATACCTGACATTCACATAGGCGTGTTTCAGTTCGTTAAACAGCATTAGATTCCCCGGTTCATCTGTCTTAAATACGATAACAAGATCAACTGTAAACATCTCGGTTATGGTCAATAACCTCGATAGGTTGTGATTGTTGATATCATAGTTCAGTACTGCACGCACCAAGGCGACCAAAATACACTCCGCACATTGATGCAGGCAGAAAAGGGCAGCGTTATCTGCATCTTGTTGTAAATGATATTTTGCACCGTTGTAAAAGTCTAATCCCAACCGGTGCCAGTGTTGCCATTGCGATGATGGATGTTGAACGGCAGATAAAGGCATGGCAGCGGGTAGTAATAACTCCCCAGACAAATAAACGGCCGGATGAATTAATGCGGTATTAAAAAACACGTTGCCACGCTTTAATCCCGTGAACAAGGCAGAGGCATGATGTACTAATGCTACAACGGTTGCCGTTTCCCGGCAACTGTCTTCTATCATACCTGCAAGGCTTTGTGCCAAGCGTTGTTCATCATTAGCGGTAAGTACAAGTAGGTATATTTTATCATTAGTTGCCGTACCCAAATAAATCACCGCCTGAACAGAGCTAACTTTATAAATGATGATGGAAAGAAGCTTGCTAATCAGTACACCTTGCTTATCCGGCATGGTGCTATTCAATTGGTATAATTTAGCAGCATAAACCTCCCGTTCGGCTTGTGAGAGATTAGCGGATAACGAAAACGGCACCCTGCCCATAGGAGCGTTGCATTTCAATGATGGCTTTGCCGATAGCCGCTGAAAAATAAACCATGCAGCCCCAAATAGCTTTTCCATGTTTTCGTTTACGGTCAGCAGGTCTAAAGGCTCTATAAATTCACGGGCGGGTTTGCTTGACAGGCCATGCTCCAGCCAATCGTAAAGCATCGCACGGTATTGAGGCAAAGTGTATTGGCTAAAAAAATCATTAAATAGCAGATACGGATTCTGCTGTTGTTCTTTGCTTAGCGATACCGGGTAATAACTCCATTCCATTTGTTCAAACGAAAGTTCATTTGCTATTACCATAACGTTAGGTTTGTCGGGCATATCTTTAATAAGATATGCTGCTTCGACCAAAGAAATTGTTAACTTATGAAAGTAAAGCAATCCCGATGGGCTACCTTTTTCATCCCGGTAAAAGTCCGGCTTCAATATGGTAAAACACCAGTTCTGTAACGTTTCTAAATGTCCCGGCAAACTATCGTGATCAAAAAAGGTCGTGATAACGCTTAACGGATTGTTAACCTGCTCGGGTGTCAGGTTAAGCGGGTAGAAATCCCAGTGGTTAAATTCTTCAGCCTGCATAAAATTTCGTTTTCACCTGTCGGCATTGGCAGGTATTCAAAATAAGTACACAATGCAGCCGTACCGAACCATAGCAAATTGTATTTTACAATGGCACTGTTGTTTGTTACATTTACATTTTATAATACATTTGATTATGGCAGAAACTACTTTACATATTGGCAGGAAAATAAGTCGCATTCGCGAGCTACGAGGTATGAAGCAGGAAGCACTTGCCGCCGAATTGGGTATAAGCCAGCAGGCGGTTTCAAAGATTGAGCAAAGTGTAGAGGTAGAAGAAACGGCGTTGGATAAGATTGCGGCAGCTTTAGGAGTTTCTGTATCCGTAATTAAAAATTTTGACGACCAGAAAGCAATTAATCTTTTTAATAACATTTACAATAATCAATTTCATGAAAATTCAACTGCTTTCATCTATCAACAATTCAATCCGATAGAGAAGGTTATTGAATTGTATGAACGCTTGTTAGCGAGCGAGCGTGAAAAAATTGAATTGATAAAAAATAAATAAAAAGCAGACTTTTATTACCACCCTACAACCTCTTTTTTTTAACAAGCTGTCTTAATATCTTGGCCGTAGAAAAGATGGCCCTTGCTAAAGCGCCTTGTCAATAGCCAATCTTATACGAAGTTTTTAATTCTTTGTGTTAGCTAAAAAGTCAATCATGCCAATTAAAAACTGTTTCTTTATTTTTGTGCTTATAATTTTTATACAATCGACATTATTGGCGCAAAATAAAATCCCTAAAGCTGAAAAATTGCAAGAAGATGTAGGCGATATTAAATTTGATCCGAAGATCGATAAAGCTGATTTTTATCTTTGCCACAAAGACTTTATCATACAGTATTACAACTTCGGAACAAGTTATAATGGAGGGGGGCGGGGTATTAAAGATTTTATCTATAAGCGATACCACTATGATTCGGCTTACAAGTTAGCTACGGGATTTATCACTATAAGGTTTGTAATAAATTGTAAAGGACAGACAGATCGGTTTCGCCTGTCTGAAATTGATAACCATTACCACCCAACTACATTTGACAATGGTCTGAAAAGGCAGTTGTTGAAAATTTGCAAAGCTCTAAATCAATGGATACCAGGTAAAGACAGCAAAGGCAATATTTACGACAGTTACTATTATATCAATTTTAAATTGGTAAAGGGCCAAATATTAAATATCACACCATGAAAAAACTTGCAGGTGTGTTTGTTTTGTCATTCCCGTTCTTAGTTCTGGCGCAAAATAATTGTAGTGTATATAAAGATGCCGCTCATAAAAAAGCTTGTGAGCTTTATAATCGGGCTATAGAAGCAAGTCAAGGAAGCAAAACTTCTCAAATCATTTTTTTGAATTCAATTGAAGCCTGTCCTTCTTTCGCGCCTTCTTTAAATGAAATGTCGGTTCCCTATTTAAAACGTGGCGATTTTTCTACATGGAAAGTATTGATGGATCAAGCTGTAAAGGCAGATCCTCAATATTTAAGTACCAGAGGTTGGTGTTTATTCAAATTTTTAAGAGACTATAAAAACTCTTTTCAGGATTTAAAAAGAGCGTATGATATCAATTCCGGTATTCCTGGATATTCCGGGGATGGTGATTATGATCTGCGAATTGTTATGGCCTTAAATCAGCGGGAGATGGGGAATTATAATTTGGCTATTAAATATTTCAATGAATGTATCCAGGATAATGAGAAGAAAAAGGTTGTTGGTTTATTCGATTATTTGCATCGTGGCGTAACAGAATATAAGTGCAAGAACTATCAAGCCGCTTTAAATGATCTGTTATTGGAAACAAAAAAGTATGAAAAATTAGCTGATACCTATTATTACCTTGGTTTAACATACTTTAAGTTAAAGTTAAACAGAAAGGGTAAACAAAATCTGTTAAAGGCTAAAGAACTGTATTTGCACTCAGGTTATTATCGAAATGACCCCTATTGTGAAGCATTGGATCAAGTATATTTAAGTGATATCAATAAGGCAATAAGGTCCCTCAAATAAGGGTTTTTTCAAATGGCATTTTATAGTCAGCGAAATGCCCCGCATGTAAAAGTCAACTTAATAAAAAGCATTAAATCGATGGCATGAAGTTTAGCGTGAATAATTAGACAACCTATTCGAAAGATATTTTCAATATTTCCAAAGCCTTTTTTTGCTCCCTAACCTTTCCTACGCGGATGGCATCGGTTAACGCAAGCATATCATATAACCGCTCATCATCTTTAACTGCCAGCACCTGGTTAGGGTATAAGGGAATAATGGCCTGTCCTTTTACTTTTCCGCCAGCATCCGGCCACACATATTGTTCGTCCGCTATAAAGAAATCTTTTAAAACAGATGCACTGTGTGCGGTTGGTAACCCGCGAAGGATCGGCCCAGGTTCAGCAGGAAATACGAATTTCAAACCATGTTCGATAAAACCATACAACCCGGTCTTGAAAACGATACGCTTATCGGGGCTGATTAATTTAGCGATCATTGAGCGGTTTAGAGATTCACTGATCTCCGAATTGCTGATATGTAAGCTCGCAGCAAGGTCTTTGCTTAACCAGTTTTTATCTGAACAAATGATCTTTAACAATACCACCACATCATGTGGCCGCATCCCGTTATGTGCTTTCATATACAAATTTAGCCATAATTCCTCAATTCGCAAAACGCGAATTTATTTTAATACGCTACCTTCTGTTTGTACGTGCTTGCTTTTGCTTTCTGCGGTTTCTGCCCAGAATAGCCTCGTCATCAATATCGTCACTTATTTGAATACCGCCTGTAGGATGGTTATCGCTATCCATAACAGTACCAGTATTGTCAGTGTCCAAATGAATTTCATTTGCCTTTGAATCGTCAGCTCTAAGTCCATTAGCTTCTTCTGTACCTCCGCTAAGGCCTGTTGGTTGTCCAGCGACAATTGATGTATCTGGTGCAAGGTTTTCAGGAAGTCCGTCACCTCGCCGTTCGTTACCGGCGGATTGGGCTTCTCCGTAGATTGCTTTTGTTCTGTCATTTGCAAGGCTAATCGCCTTGCTATCTCGGTCTTGCTCATAGTCGATAAATTTGATCAGCTCCGCCCACTTAAAGCGGTTACCTAATGCCTGTCCCTTTATCTTAAAGTCATTAATAAAATAAGTGATACCGCTAACCCTGCCGGTACTTGCCTGATTAAATAACAGGTAGATGCCACGCTTTTCACATTCTTTGATAAAACGCTGTAAGGGTACGCCGTGGGTGCCGACCAATGGATTAAGCAAGGCCTGTAATACACTTTTATCAGATGGATGGCCTGTCCTGATCGACTTTTCAATTTCGTTTTTGGTTAATGAACGCTGGGTTGCCAGTACGGGCTTGCCATTTGTTACATGGTTACTGTGTCCTATTGCTTTGTTGTTACCTTGTTGCTTTGATCTGTTGGTATTAGTGTCTAATGATCTATTGTTAGGGTGATCTTTGGGTATATTGTCACTCCGGTCTGAGGATATGTTGGTATGGCGATACTTTGTTATACTGCTATACTGATCTAATGGTATCAAGTTATATTGTTTTTCTAATCTGCGTAGTGCTGACTGGCTCTTATGATAGTTATTACTGTCGGATACTACTTTGCCATCGTAGGTAATACGGTTAACGAGCAGGTGGACATGAGGGTGGCCTGCATCATGGTGCCTGACAATCAGGTATTGGTTATCTTCATAACCCATTGTTTTCATATACGCCAAAGCCATTTCCAGTAGGCATTCATTAGTTAATTTATCCGGGCGTTCTTCTTTGGAAAAATTAAGGCTGGTATGCCACACGTATTTGGATAATGCCGGGCGTAATTCCCGGATCAGTTCAACTTCCTTTTTAATCATACCCGTAGACAGAGAAGAAAAGCTGGTTGCCAATAGTTCGGCACGTTGCCCGATGTCAGGATGGTCCATTTTCTTTAAGTTATAGCCTAACGCGCCCATAAAGTTGGAACCGAACTTTTCAACTGCGACCATCTAACAAATGACCAATAATAGATTGTTGCTGTGCCAGTAACCGGTTGAGTAGATCCAACAATAGCTGCGAATGGCCTTTATACATAAACCCGCTGTTAGCCCTACGGGCGAGCTGGTTAAGATTGTTCCCGATACGGTTTAATCCGGCGTATAACTGGTGGTCTGACTTGGGCATCACTTGCCTGGGGAAACTTCCTTTGAATAATTTATCCCTGACCATGACACCAATGGGTTTGCCACAGCTTTCGCTATAAGCCTCCAGTCTTTGATGCTCCGTTTCCGTTAAACGAAAGACGATTACTTTAGAGCGTTTATTGTCTTTATCTTTCCTTGGCCTGCTCATTCCTTAATGATTTAGGCCAAAGCTGCGTGATTAATAGAGTTATAATTGACAAGCTTTACGGTAGTACCGATAAATAAATCCCCCCAAGGAACCCAAATTAAAGTGCTTATTTATTTGGAATGCTGAACTTGGTGAAGTATCTCCCTACCCGATGATAAGTGAAGCGAACCCATCGGCAAGTCGTTTTGGTATCACCAAAACATAACTTGCTTTTCTTTGAAATACAAAAAATAATTGACGATAAATTTAGCTACTAAACAATCTTTTACTGTTTTAGAGCATACATACAGACTCAATAAGAATCTAATGCGAAATAACAACAACACCCAAACAGCGAGATGCCATAAAATATGTTTTTACGGTTTTCCGTATTGAAAGTTAAATAATACTATCTATCTTGCTAACAATTATTAACCTAAAATGCTCACAAATTTTCTCACAACAGATTTTTTGATTCTACAGTTCTCACTTAGTAATTGCCATGTGGAATTTCGCATTGACGAAAGGCTTTATCCTACAGTGGACCTACGCTGGAACTCTTTAAATTTGATGCACTAAACTGATACACCTTTTAGCATTCTGAATGAACATTAAATTAAAAATCCGATTTTAAAAAGATAATATAATATGCCAGAAGTAATTAATTTAAGAAAAGGCGACAAAGTCGCAGTTGGTTTTACAAATATAACGGTCGGCTTAGGGTGGGAACCTAACGAAGGCACAGGCGGAACATTTGATTTAGATGTTTCAGCAATTATGATTGATGAAAAAAGAAAAATGCCCAACAAAGATTACTTTGTTTTTTTCAATAATTTAACCTCACCAGACGGAGCGTTAACACATACCGGCGATGATCCAGATGGATCATCAAGTGACGGCGATGATGACGAATCTATAATTATTGACCTTTCAAAAATAAACCCGAGTGTTCAAGAAATCCTATTTGTTGTTACGATTGATAGTGCAGCTGAAAAGAAGCAAAATTTTGGCCAAGTTCGAGATTCGTATATAAGACTTGTTGATAATCACACTGGTAAAGAAGTAATGAAATATGAGTTAGGTGAGGACTTTTCAATCGAAACGGGCATTGAATTTGGGCGATTATACAAAAGAAACAATGATTGGAAATTCGACGCTTCTGGCATTGGATACAAAGAGGACTTAGCATTTTTTTTAAGTAAATATTTTTCAGGAACAATTCAGAAGTAACCCTACTATGCAAGAAGTAATAAATTTATCCAAGGGTCAAACAATAGACCTACGCAAAAATTCAAAAGGCGAGAGTGTTTATGACCTTTCACAAGTAACTATTGGTTTAGGTTGGGATGTTCGTCAAAAAGAAAGTGGCTTTTTGGGAAAACTCTTTGGTGGAGCAAAAGAAGAAGAATATGACCTTGATGCAATTGCATTTTTACTAGATGCAAATGGCAAAGTTGCCAATCTTGGAAGGACAAAGCAAGCCACCAATGGGCAAAACATCGGACTTTATGAAGGTGATGTTATTTTCTTTAATTCACTGAAACATCCGTCGGGCCATATCTGGCTTACGGGCGATAACAGAACTGGTGCTGGCGATGGAGATGATGAGCAAATTATTGTAAAATTGGATTCCTTAGATCATAAGTACCAAAGAATTCTTTTTGTAGTTTCTATTTACCAAGGCAAGAAAAACAATCAACATTTTGGTATGGTTGATAATGCCTTTATTAGAGCAGTCGATGCAAAAGGTAAAGAGATTGCGAAATTTAGTTTGTCTGGAGACGCCTCATTTAATGGCATGTGCTCGATGATATTCTCAGAAGTATATAGACACAACGGCGATTGGAAATTTAGAGCCATAGGGGAGCCTTACCAAACAGATAATTTTATTGATATTCTTAAAAAATACACCTCGTAAAATATAGCAATGAGAAGATTACCCGTATATCTACTTTTAGATACATCAGGCTCAATGGTGGGAGAACCAATAGAAGCCGTAAAAAATGGTGTACAAGTAATGATAAGCTCCCTTCGTTCAAATCCCCAGGCACAAGAAACCGCATTTATTTCCGTGGTTACTTTCGATAGTAGAGCGAGTCAAATAATTCCATTAACTGATTTGGGTTCTTTTCAAATGAAAGATATTCAAGCTTCAGGCGGAACTTCACTCGGTGAGGGGTTGAAATTGTTAAGTAATTGCATTGATAAAGAAATTACAAAAACCACTCCCGAAACCAAGGGCGATTGGAAACCATTAGTTTTTATAATGACTGACGGAATGCCAACTGATAGTTGGCAAACGGGACTTGCAGAATTCAAAAAAAGGAAAACTGGAATCGTCGTTGCTTGTGCTGCTGGTAGTGGTGCAGATACCAATATTTTAAAACAGATTACTGAAAATGTAGTCAGTTTAGATACTGCTGATAGTCAAAGCATTGCTAAATTCTTTGCTTGGGTAACTGCTTCTATTGGTGTTTCTTCAACAAAAGTGGAAGACAGTGGCAAAGAAGTTATAGGATTGAATGAACTACCGCCACCGCCATCTGAGCTAAACATTGTTGTGTAATGCGCAGATTACCTGTTTATTTTCTATTGGATACATCAGGCTCCATGAATGGAGAACCAATTCAAGCTTTAAACAACGCTTTAAGTGGAATGATAAATTCGTTGCGTTCAGATCCTCAAGCAGCCGAAACGCTTTGGATTAGCATAATAACATTTAATTCGACTGTTACTGAACTAGTCCCATTAACAGAATTGCCATCATTTCAGTTACCAGAGATCACTGATCCGATTGGAGCAACCTTAACAGGCAAGGCATTAGAGTTGTTATATCTAAAAGCAAGTACTGACATAAAAAAAGGAAATGCAAATCAAAAAGGAGATTGGAAACCTTTACTATTTTTAATAACAGACGGTAAACCATCTGATACAATGTTATATAATGAAATGATTCCCAAAATAAAAATGTTAAATTTTGGTGTAATTGTCGGCTGTGCCGTTGGCCGTTTAGCAGATGATTCCAAGTTAAAAGAACTTACAGATAACGTAGTTCATTTGGCAACAGCAGATAGCACAACATTAAAGCAATTTTTTAGATGGGTCTCGGATACAATTGAACAAGGAAATAAAAGTATGGGGACGACTGATTCTGTAGCTCTGCCCCCACCACCTCTGGAAGTTGTACAAGTATTATGAGAATAGTTTTATCGTTGTTGCTAAATGTGTTGGTAATAGGATTGTTTTTGTATTCTAAGCTATTGCCTTATAAAGATAAATTGGATAGTAGGTATAAAGGGATTTTCAACTTCTTTAGTGGTGTTTTTACTCCGGTTTTGAATTTTATAAAAAAACTTGTTACACCATTCCAGGTTGGCCAGGGCCTGTCCGTTGATTTAACACAAATAATAGTGTTGATTATACTTTTAATACTTTTAAATTTAAGATAGAATATGAGACGTTTGCCGGTTTATTTTTTAATTGACGTTTCCGAATCTATGATCGGCGACCCAATTCAACAAGTAGAAGAAGGGTTGGCAACAATAATTAAAAGCCTTAAAGCAGAACCTACAGCGATAGAAACAGTTTGGATTTCTATCATAATTTTTGCTGGACAAGCAAAAACTCTCGTGCCATTGCAAGAGTTGATAAACTTTTACCCGCCAAAATTCCCAATCGGAAGTGGTACCTCTTTAAGTAAAGGTTTAGGGCATCTAATGTTTGAGTTGCGGAAAAATACGATAAAAACGAGTCATGAAGTAAAAGGCGATTGGAAACCCATAGTGTATTTATTTACCGACGGCGTTCCAACCGACAATACCACAAATGCGATTAGAGAATGGAGGCAAAATTGGGAAAGAGCAACTAATTTAGTTGCAATATCATTCGGTTGCGAAACAGACAATCAGCAATTGAACGAGCTAACCGACAACGTTTTACATTTCAACAATACTGATTCAAGCGCCTACAAGAAATTTTTCAAGTGGGTTACAGATTCCATTAAAACAAGTAGCGAAAGTGTTGAAATTAATAAAACAGGGTTTGAATTAGCCAAAGTAGATGAGAATACGCTCTCTAAGATTGACCTGTCTAAAAATAGGAAAACCGAATCCATAGATAATAATTTTGTCGTCTTATCCGCAAAATGCCAAAAATCGAAGCGGCCTTATTTAATGAAATATAAGCGGCACGTTTCAATTAATGGCAATGGTGACATTGACAAAGACTATAGATTAGTTGGAGCGTTTCAAGTTGATAATAATTATTTCGAACTATCTGATGAAACTACTACAAATCTCAGGATAAATACTGAAGAGTTGTTAGGCGCGCCAACTTGTCCGTGTTGCGGAAATCAATTTGCATTTGCAGCTTGTGTATGTGGCAAATTACATTGCATCGGTAATGAAACTACCAGCATATGTCCTTGGTGCGGAAACGAAGGTACTTACGGTTTTGGTAGTGGTGGATTTGATGTAAATCGCACACAAGGATAAACCTTATGGAAATAAAAGCTTATATACAAAACTTACTGAATGCAAAAAGCAATGAAATCAAAAATGACAGAATTAAATTATTAGATGAATTTGCAAATAATCCAATTAATACAGCATTGGTTAAATTGATCTTTGAAAATCAATCAAAAATTATGGTAAACTGGGATAAACAAAATAGGCTTGCTGATATAAATAATCAACACATAATAATACCTAATGCAAAAGAGTTTGTACCATATTCTGCCAAATTAGATTTTATAGCCCTCAAATTAAATGATATAGTTGATGTGAAATTTGAAGGTCTGGAAGAGTTAGGATTAACATTTAATAAAGAAATAGATACAATTGAAGGGACGCCATCCAAAAGTGGCGATGTGAAATTTAAACTTCTTTTTCATTTAAAGGGTGACGAAGAAACTCAACCTTTAAATGAAAAATTAATATCATTGGTAATTAATCCTGATCCTAAAAGTTTGTGGAAATTGCAACCAAGCGATCAAAATGCAATTTTTGCAAAACCTGATGATGTAGATATTTTTGATGGCTTAGGAGAAAAAAATATTGTTGTTTCTTCAAAGCGAGGAAGAAGTCACGGAAAAGAGGGCAGCTCAAGAGATGATGATTTCGCTTTTAAACATTTTCATGATTCGAAGTGGTCATTGATTGTTTTAAGCGATGGTGCTGGTAGTGCATTTCTTGCGAGAGCAGGTTCTAAAATAGCTTGTGAGTCAGTCATAGAATACTTTAAAAATGTTGCAGACATTGAAAAAGCAAAAGAGTTTGAGGATAAAATTTTCGAATTCAGCAAAGATCAAACAGAGGAGAAATTAAAAGAGATACAAATTTTATCAAAGCAAAACTTGTACAAAGCAAGCGTTTATGTCCATAATAAACTGAAAGAATTTGCTGCTCAAACTTCTTTATCTAATCCTGAGCTTTTTAATAACCCAAAGGCAAAATCCAGTCTGGAGTATTTTCATTCAACTTTGATTTTCGCGCTATTCAAGAAATTCGATTTCGGCTACATAATACAAAGTTTTGGAGTTGGGGATTGCCCTATTGCAGTAATGAATAAAGAATTAACTGAAACAACTTTACTTAATTGGTTAGATGTAGGTGAATATGGAGGAGGAACGCGATTTATCACTCAACCTGAAATTTTTCAAAAACAGGAAGTGATGATAACTCGGTTCAACTTAAAAATTATAGAAGACTTTTCATATTTGTTTTTAATGACAGATGGCGTATATGACGCAAAATTCGTTGTGGAAGCCAATCTTGATAAACATGAAAAATGGATTGAATTTTTAAAAGATTTAGACGGAAATAACGAAGATAACAGCAAAGTTGAATTTAATAAAAATAATGCTAAAATAGGCCCTGATTTATCAAAATGGATGGATTTTTGGAGCGCTGGGAATCACGATGATAGAACTTTAGCAATAGTTTTCTAAAAGATATATATGCCAACTATTACTTTAAAGTCGATCTTAGATATTTCAAAAAACTACCAATATGTGGATGACGGCGATCCCATGCGTGGAGGTATGAAAGATGTCTATTTCAGCCCGGATAAATCTTATGTGGTCGCATTTTACAGAGCAAAATTAGATTTTAATGCGAAGGAAAGATTGAGGTTGATTACTTCAAAATACAAAGATGATTTTTTTAATAGAGACGGGGGTGAATTTTGGAAAACATTATACTGTTGGCCTTATGATATTGTAGAAAAAGATGGCTTAACAGGAATTATTGTCCCTGCTTATAACAAACGTTTTTTCTTTAAACAGGGTTATGCAAGCAATGACATTTTAAGAGGTAAAGAAAAAAATGGTAAATGGTTTGCAAGCGCCAAATTTAGAGCAGTAGCTTCTAAAACAAAATTGGATATTTCTGAGCTTGGCAACTGGTTAAGTTATTTTCAAGTTTGTGTAAATATCGCAAGAGGAGTAAAACGCTTGCATAGCGCTGGATTGGCTCACTCTGATCTTTCATACAATAATGTTTTAATCGATCCTACTAATGGCTCTGGCGCTAATATTATCGATATTGATGGGTTAGTTGTTCCTGGGAAGTTTGCACCTGATGTAATAGGCACGGCTGACTTTATTGCTCCAGAAGTATTGTCTACGAAACATCTAAACAAGACCCACACTGACAGAAAACTTCCAAATAGACATACGGATTTACATGCATTAGCGGTGCTAATTTATATGTACCTGTTATATAGGCACCCTCTAAGAGGAGGGAATTATTTTGGACAGATAGACGAAATTGAAGAAGAAAACTTTTTAATGGGTTCAAAAGCTCTTTTTATTGAACATCCTACCGACAACAAAAACAGAAATTTTAAGAGAGAATACGGTGAAAATCTAAATAAATTTTATCCTTGGACAGATTTGTCAAAAACCCCATACACAATAACAGGCCCATATCTAAAAGAACTTTTTGACCAAGCATTTATAAAAGGTTTGCACAGCCCGAATGAGAGGCCAACGGCTGACGCTTGGGAACAAGCGTTAATAAAAACCAATGATTTAAAATTGGAGTGTAGTAATAAAAATTGTGACCAGAAATGGTTTGTTTTTAATAACACAAATAATACAAAATGCCCATTTTGTAGCACGAAATACAACAATACAATTCCTGTTTTAGATCTATTTTACCAATTCAGACCAAATGTTTGGAATCCGGAAAATCAAAGAATTGTAGTCTATCATAATGCAACCTTACATCAATGGCACTCAAATAGGAATATAATTAGAAATGAAAAACTGACTGAAAAAGAAAAAGTAAGTGATGGTTACTTTGCATACCATAACAATAAATGGGTTTTTGTAAACCAAAAGCTTACTTATTTAAAAGATGTTACAGAGGATAAGCAAATTGCTATTGGGGCAATGGTAGAAATTACAAATGGTAAACGGCTTTTATTTTCCAAAGAAGATGGTGGAAGAGTAGCGGTAATAACAATAGCAAACAACTAATTAGCAATTATATGCAAGAATTATTACAACAAATTCTGGATAACCCAGGTGCATCACTGGCAATTATCGGAAATCTTATTATCATAGAAAGTTTACTATCGGTAGATAACGCGGCTGTATTGGCAACCATGGTAATGGACTTACCGGAAAAACAAAGGGATAAAGCATTAAAATACGGAATTTGGGGTGCTTATATTTTTCGAGGGTTAGCAATGATTTTCGCATCAGTGTTATTGAAATTTTGGTTTTTAAAACCTATAGGCGGACTTTATTTATTATACTTGGTATATGGTTATTGGAAAGGAAAACAAACCGAATCAGCAGAAGACGATTTTGTAGATAAAAATGGAAATTGGTTGTATAAAGCAACGGTTGGTTCGCTTGGCAGTTTTTGGGCAACAGTTTGTTTAGTTGAATTAATGGATATGGCATTTTCTATAGATAATGTATTTGCAGCAGTAGCATTTACTCCAAATATAATTCTTGTTTGTGTAGGTGTTTTTATAGGCATTTTAGCAATGAGATTTATTGCACAATGGTTTGTTAAACTTATGGAAAAGTATAATTTTCTTGAAACAGCGGCATTTGTTGTAATAGCAGTGCTTGGAATTAAACTAACACTTTCTTTATTCGAGCATTTTTATCCTGAAAGTGGTTTCAGCAAATTTTTATCAAGTCATGCTGCAGATATAGGGATTTCTGTTTTAACAGTAGCCATTTTCTTTATTCCAATTCTGACGAGTATGTTTTTCAACTTTCCAAAAAAGCAGAATTTAGAAGAAAGCAATTGACTCCCTACCTATAAAGTATTTGGTGGCAGGTGCTTTGAAACAGGCAGCCCCGTTTCCTTTCGGGCCAGAGCATGTCGTATTTAGTATCAACGTAAAGAATAATGAAAAGAAGGCACGCGACCATCTTAACAGCAACCTTGATACCGCTGCCGCAGATTGACCTTTAACTATAAAAGCCGAACTAAGGAAAAAAAGGCGGCTAAATTCCTAACCGCCTTTTAAACCCTATTGGGTGGCCCTATATCGTTGTTTATCGCCGCAGCAAGCCCCAAGTCATTCTCAAAAATGTTCAGGCTTTGTAAGGCGTCGGCTGCCTTTGTAGGTTAACCTTGCCAACTTGATTAGCCTGCACGGAATCGAACCCCGCTTAAGCAACTTGTAATTCATTCAATAGCTTCAATTGCTCCACTAAGCGGTTCGAATTATGTCCAGTCTGGGGAGCTTGAAAATCAATGACTTAACCCCCACTCTGGCGAGTGGGGGTTTTTCTTTGCAGAAAATTTGCAGAAGATTCTCACAAAAAAACCAGTACCTCTTTTTTGCAGAACTTTGTTATTACGCCGATTGATAGTTAGTATTGCTACGAAATGGCGGATTATTGGTTTCTTATTGGCCAAATTTAAGGGTGTTATTTAATAAAAAGCCGTTAAAAGGGCTATTGTACGGTAAAATAGGCCACCTGGGGATGGATGTCTACGAGTATGAGAAAGACTTGTTCCACACTGATCATGAGCACTACAGTCTAAAGATCCGCTACTCTAAAAACTGATGAACTATGAGAACGCTTACCCTCACCAGGCTTTTTGACCATTGAAGCCTTAGTTCAAATTGCCAAAGAAATGATCAGGAACCTCTATTGCTGGCAAAAGGAAAAAAAATTGACTATTCCTGACGGCACTCTAAAAAGCCAGGAAGCAGCAAATTGACTGGGAACGTAAGGGCATAAACACCCCAAATCTTTTTAAAGCAATTGGCGTAGATTATTAGAGAAGGCTTAGGTTGCCTCAAATTGCGTTTCAGTCCCATTTGTTACAGCGGAGAGTTGTAGACGATAAATAAACTACAATCAGCGAGGAGTGACTTAAATCATATTTTGACTTGTTTATCATCATGCCTTTCCAGTATCGCTTTGACTAAATTTGTTACCGCAATACTAAAAATCTGATGTACTATAAATTAATTATAGCTTTAGACGGGTTGTATTGTGTTACATTTATCAAACTTTTCTTTCTACTCCTAATTATTCCATACTCAATCTGGCGTTAATTGCCAATAAACCAACAAGCGTGCAAAACGGTAAAATATCAGGGTTAACAATGTCAAGAGTTATAAATGTTAACGACGAGCAAACGATGTTTATCGAAGCAGCAGGACTAACCGGTGTTGCCACTGACCAGTACCTCGTCGTATTGAAAGCATTTGGCGATACCACTTCCTATCTGAAAGAGGATAATTTTAATTTTAAATTAAGCGAACTATTACCTGATGAAGTAGCTACATTCGTAAAAGCAGCAGCACATAAAGCCTTAACCTCGAAGCAACGGGTGACCCTACAAGACCTGGATTTTGAAGGTAACCATTCCGTAAACATCGTCATAAACCCAGTTTTTAACGGCAACTCGAAGCCGCAGCAGTTGCTCATCCTGTTTACAACGAACAAAAAAAAACTGAAAGATAATTCTTTGATCGGCCCCGGAGATATGAGGCAACTCACCCGCGAACACCTGGCCAGTTTGGAACAAGAACTCACTGATGCCAAAAGCAACCTGGAAGTAGCCTATGAATCCATAAATTTTTCCAATGAAAATATTCAGGCTTATAATGAGGAATTACAGTCTGCCAACGAGGAAATGCAAAGCGCGAATGAGGAACTGCAATCTGTCAATGAAGAATTACAAACGATTAATAAGGAACAGCAGGAAACTAATGCGGAATTGACCGAATCAAATGATGACCTGAATAACTATTTCCGAAGTAATACCAATGGTCAGTTATTTGTTGACAATAACCTATTATTAAAAAAATATTCCCCGGGTGCTTTAAAACATATTAATCTACGGGAAAGCGACATTGGCAGGCCATTGGCGGATATCAGCACAAATATCAAATTTGAAACGCTGATCGCAGATATCCTGCAAATCATGCAGGACGGCCAAACCATTACCAGGGAGGCGGAATCTTCCGAAGGGAAAACATATCAGGTCATGACCATGCCCTATATTCGGCAGAACACGGGAAAAACGGACGGCGCTATTATCAGCTTTTATGATATTAGCGAACTAAAGAAATTATTGGCTGCGCTTGGTATCAGTAATAAAAGCCTGACCGACTCTGTTACTGCAATCGAATTGAGCAGCGAAATAATAAGCAAATCCCTCGAAAAGGAAAAACACCTGAATATGCTGAAAAGCCGCTTTGTGTCAATGGCTTCGCATGAATTTAAAACGCCCCTCACATCTATTCAGCTTTCTGCTGAACTGATTGGAAGACTTGCACAGGACTTGGATCATACCATCATTAAAAAATATACGGAAACCATCAAAAATGCCACTAAAAACCTGACTAATATCTTAAATGACTTTTTATCCCTTGAACTACTGGAAACCGGTAAAATCAATCCTATTCTCAGCGAATTCGATGTAGTAAAATTCGCAGAAGATATAACCGAAGACATGCAGTCCCTAGCCAAAAAAGAGCAGCAGATCATATTTCGCCATACCGGGCAGGGCCATTTAGTTAAGCTTAATCCATCGTTGCTCAAAAACTGCATCATCAACCTGATTAGCAACGCGATCAAATATTCCGGCCCAGATTCGCTGATCGAGTTTCGCACCAAGACCACCGGGAAATATTTGACTATCATTATCAAGGATAACGGCATTGGTATACCTAAAGAAGACCAGCAGCATTTATTCGAAGCCTTCTTCCGCGCGCACAATGCCGGAAATATTCAGGGAACAGGGTTAGGCCTGAATATCGTCACGCGCTATGTTGGGTTAATGAATGGAAAGGTCAGGTTTAAAAGTCAGGTGAATAAAGGAACTACTTTCACGATCACATTTCCTATACGCCCAGATTTTCCGATTAATTAACTTATTACTACCGCCTTTTTGAGCATACTACCAATATTAAGATATTTAAACCATTGAAAATAAATTAATTAATTAATACATTATAATAGCAATATATTTACCAGCTACCAACTATAAGTTGTGTTAGTATAAACCAGAAATACCATGGCTAAGATTATCGATCAACAGTATATTATAGCCATTGGCGCATCCGCCGGAGGCTTGGAAGCTATTTCTGCCTTTTTTGATTATACTCCGCTGGACTCCGTATCTTATATCCTGATCCAGCACCTATCTGCAGATTTTAAAAGCCAAATGGTGCAAATATTGGCTCAACATAGTAAATTACAGGTTGTCGAGGCTATTGAAAATGTGGATATCAAAGCCAATACGGTTTACCTGATACCAAGTTCGAAGTTTATGGCCGTTAAAAAAGGCCAGCTGATCCTTTCAGACAAAAAAGATCAACCAAGGCCACACATGACGATCGACTATTTCTTTACGTCGTTGGCCAAGGAACGCGGCAACAAGGCTATCGGAATTGTTTTATCAGGTACTGGCGATGATGGTTCGAAAGGAATTGAAGCGATCAAACATGCTGGCGGTATGGTGTTAATTCAAGATCCTACTACCGCGAGTTTCAAAGCCATGCCACTGGCTGCTATAGCGACTGACTGTGCTGATATGATCCTTTCACCCCAAGCTATGCCCCAGGTCATCGAAGACTATGTGAAGGATGGCATTCTTGAGCTTTTGACAGACCAACCCACTGAACAGATCAGCGAAAAGGAACTTGAAGACATATTCAGCTTGATCAAAGACAACCTGCCTTTGGATTTCTCCGACTATAAACGCCCTACGATCATTCGTCGGATCAAACGGCGAATGGTGAACTATAACCTTAACAAAGTAGATAAATACTACCAATTCTTAAAAGGGAATGCGACAGAGATCACCTTATTGGCCAATGATTTTCTGATCAGTGTGACTTCCTTCTTCCGCGACCCGGAAGCGTTTAAGATCATCGAAGAAACCGTTATCCCGGATATCATCAAAAAAAACAATACTGATGTGTTAAAAATTTGGGTGGCCGGTTGCGCCACCGGCGAAGAAGCGTATTCCTTGGCGATACTTATCAAGGAATATTTAAATAAAAACAGCAAAAATATCGAAGTCAAAATATTTGCATCAGATATAAGCAAAGCGGCACTGGATACCGCTTCAAAGGGAGTTTATCCAGAAAGCATCACCAAAACAGTATCCAAGGAAAGACTTCAACAATTTTTTGACAGGGAAGGAACATCATACAAAGTCAAGCACGAGATCCGGAAAATGCTGATCTTCGCCCAGCATGACCTGACGAAAAATCCACCTTATTGTAACATCGATTTGATCAGCTGCCGTAACCTGTTAATTTATCTCAATACCGCTTTACAGCAAAAGGTATTTGCCATGTTGCATTTCGGGCTAAAAGAAGGTGGTTTTGTTTTTTTAGGGCCCAGCGAGAGTGCTACTGTTCTTAAGGATAGCTTTACCGAAATCAGTGGTAAATGGAATATATTCAAAAGTAATAAAGCCGGGCGGGCTATCCGATTCGATACATTTTCGTCGCACCGGATCAAAGAATTAAAGACCACTACCATCGAAGTAAGCAAAAAGAACAGCGCTCCAGTATCCAAATCTGAGCTCGAAGACCAGGTTAATTCAGCTTTGCTAAAAGAAGGCGATTTTAACGGCGTTTGTACCGACGAAAATCTCTCGGTCGTTCGGTCTTTTGGCAATACAAAACCTTATCTAAAAAATATCAATTTCAATCACAACCTGAACGACCTATTGCCGCAGCATATTTCCATCGCCTTTAAGGCGGCTGCTCACAAAGCCCTGAAACTAAACGAACGGGTTATAATGAACCAACTGGATATCGAAGCTAATGGTAGATCAAAGCATACGATCAATATCATTTTGAACCCGTTTAATATAACCGGATCAGCAGAACGTTTACTGTTGGTGTTGTTTACAGAAAGCCAGAGCAAAATAGCCGGGGAAAATGTGATCCGTATGGAAGATATCAATGAAGCGACCAAAGAACACCTGATCAGTCTCGAACAGGAGGTAGCCCAGTTAAAACACACACTTGGTGTGGCCTATGAACACATCGCCTCTTCTAATGAAAATATGTCGTCCTTTAATGAAGAGCTGCAATCCGCTAACGAAGAAATGCAGTCCGCCAATGAGGAAATGCAAAGTTCGAACGAAGAGTTGCAATCGGTGAATGAGGAATTGCAAACGGTCAATAAGGATCATCAGCAGACTATTGACGATTTAACGGATCTGAATGACGACCTGAACAATTATTTTCGCAGCAATACCAACGGCCAGTTATTTGTTGACAGGGAGCTGCTGCTAAAAAGATATTCGCCCGGTGCGGTAAAACACATCAATATTCGCGAGGGCGATATTGGTCGCCCGCTAAGCAATATCACTACGAATATAAAATCTGAAACCCTGATAGATGATATAAAGAAAGTCATTGATGATGAGGTGCCCATTACCCGCGAAGCGGCAGCTACTGACGGAAAGATCTACCAGGTGATGACCATGCCCTACTTGAAGAAAAATAGCAAAAAAGCCGACGGGGCAATTATCAGTTTCTATGACATCACGGAATTAAAAAAACTATTGCAGGAATTGGATATCAGCAATAAAAGCCTGGATATCAGCAACCGGAGCCTGGATAGCAGTAATAAGAGCCTATTAAGGATTAACGCCGACCTGAACAACTTTGTATTTGGCGCCTCACATGACCTGAATGCACCTATCGTCAATATTGGAATGCTACTGGAGATCCTTAATGATAAGTTGAATACAAAAGACCCGGAGGTTATGGAACTATCCGGGATGATGAATAAGGCGGTAATCAATTTCAAAGCCATTATCAGCGATCTGGCTAAGGTAGGCTTTATCGAATCGGAATATGAAGTTGAGAGTCTGGAAAATTTCCCGGAGATTTTTAAGGAGATCAAAGAGACGCTATCAGAAAAAATCAAGGTTTCGAAAGCGATTTTTCATACGGATTTCAGAAAAAAAGAAGTTCGGTTCGCTAAAAAAAACCTGCGAAGTGTAATGTTTAACCTGATCACGAATGCATTAAAGTTCAGCTCACCCGATCGTGTGCCGGAAATCAGCATCAAAACTGAACTAGAAGGTGATTATAACGTATTAACGATCACTGATAACGGCATCGGCATTACAAAAGATGAGATAGACCATATTTTTAAAAAGTATAAACGAGTCAATGAAACTGCCGAAGGAACAGGCATCGGATTATATTTGATCCGAAAGATCGTCAATGCATCCGGCGGTAAGATCGAAGTGGAATGCGATTCAGGCAAAGGCTGCTCTTTTAAAGTATTTTTTAAAATGATAGCAGAACCGATAGTAATACCAACAACCATTTTATAAAGTAGCTGAAATTTAAAAAAACTAACCAGTAATTAATTTAACTTAGTTATACTTTAGCCAGTACATTTATTTAAAACTAAAACAGAATCCAGCCACTTAAGAGGTTTCTTTCCCTTTTTGATTTTCATAAAGCAAAGTATTTATCCGTCATACCCGGCTTCATGATCGAGCTTATCTACTTGTTTTCGCAGAATGATTATCAACTTGGATTGCTGTCTACCTGTTGCCTTATGTTGTTACTTTCCTTAATTGGTCTTTCACTAATAAGTTGTAGTTAACCCTCCGAATCTAAAAACCAAAGTTCCGCTTCAGCGATCGCTTTTCTTAAAGCAATTTTTATTTCTATGCCCTCTTGAGCATAACCAGATGCCAGGTCGAGCGCCTTTTCCTTTACCTCTGGCCGAAGGTCTTTCAATTGATCATCGAACCCTTCAAATTTTCCTACATTCATCATCGGCTCCCTTCAATTTTACTAAATACTATCTACAATAGTAGTGCATTTATCTTCGGTATTTCGAACAAACTCGCCTGACCAGTTTTTGTTATCAGGTTTGTTCACTTAAGAAGCTTCGTATTTAAAACAAACTAAGAATAATTATGTTACATTTATTACTGCTATTCCATCGTTTCTTTCTCTTAATTCACTCAAAAAATCATGGCTAAAATTGTCGATAAACAGTACATTATAGCCATTGGTGCTTCTGCCGGCGGCTTGGAAGCAATTTCCGCATTTTTCGATTATACCCCGCTTGACGCGGTTTCCTATATCTTAATACAGCACCTGTCCTCTGATTTTAAAAGCCAGATGGCCCACTTACTGGCACAACATAGCAAACTGGAAGTTATCGAGGCAGTTGAAAACGTGGATATTAAGCCTAATACCGTCTACCTGATCCCAAGTTCCAAATTCATGACCGTTGAAAACGGCAGGCTCTTACTATCTGATAAAAAAGATCAGTCCCGTCCATATATGACGATTGATTACTTTTTTACTTCCCTGGCGAAAGAGCGAGGAGATAAGGCCATAGGGGTCATACTGTCCGGTACAGGCAATGATGGTTCAAATGGGATTGAAGCCATCAAAAATGCCGGGGGCCTTGTGCTTGTTCAGGAACCTGCCACTGCAGCCTTTGATGGGATGCCACTGGCGGCTATCGCTACTGATTCTGCCGACTTGGTCCTGTCACCGGAGGCTATGCCTAAGATTATTGAAAATTATGTAAAAGAGGGCAAACTAATATTACCTACGGGTCAAAAACCGGACGATATTACTGAGGAGATGCTTGGGCAGATATTCAACCTTATCAAAGCGAACCTACCAATGGATTTTTCGGAATATAAGCGTCCGACCATTATCAGGAGGATCACTAAGCGAATGGCCGAGCACAATTTTAATCAGGTAAGTAAATACTATAATTATTTAAAAGATAACCACTCGGAAATCGGGTTGCTGGCAAATGATTTTTTGATCAGTGTAACATCCTTTTTCCGTGACCCTGATGCTTTTAAGATCATCGAAAAAAAAGTAATCCCTGATATCATCAAAAACAACAACGAAATATTGAAGATATGGATAGCTGGTTGCGCGACGGGAGAAGAAGCATATTCGATGGCTATTCTTATGAAAGAATATTTGACGCTACACCCAAAAGAACTTGAAATTAAAATATTTGCAACGGATATCAGTAAACCCGCTTTGGATACCGCATCTAAAGGCATTTATCCAATTACAATAGAAAAAACAGTTTCCAAAGAAAGGTTAAATAAATACTTTACAAAAGATGGCGCATCTTACAAAATTAAGCACGAGATCAGAAAAATGCTGGTATTTGCCCAGCATAACCTGGTTAAAAACCCACCTTACTGCAATATCGACCTGATCAGCTGCCGGAATTTACTCATCTATCTAAACCCGGTATCGCAGAAAAAAGTGTTTGCCATGATGCATTTTGGATTAAAACAAAATGGCTACCTATTCCTGGGCCCCAGTGAAAATTCCGGCACATTAAAAGAAGATTTTGAAGAGATCAATACAAAATGGAACATACTTAAAAGTAGTAAAACCGGGCGTGCGGTCAGGTTTGATTCTTTTTCGTCTCATGTGGTCGAAGGGGCAAAAATAAATAATAAAGAAGTGAATAAAAAGACACTTCTTCCGGCTTCCAGATCTGCTTTGGAGGAACAGATCAATTCCTTCCTATATAAAGAATCCGGCCTTACCGGTATTTGTACTGATGAAAACCTGTCGGTGATCCAATCATTCGGTGATATTAATTCCTACCTTAAAAATGAAAATTTTAATTTCGATTTGAATACGCTTCTTCCAGACAGTATATCTATTATTTTTAAGGCGGCGGCCCATAAGGCGTTGATGCTGGATGAAAGAGTGTTACTAAAAGAAGTAACCATTGAAGATGCCGAAAATTTAAAAAGTACTATAGTCAATATCACCATTAGCCCCTTTTATGTAAACAATTCGGAGAAACGGTTGCTGCTTGTCATTTTGTCAGAGTCAAAAACGGTTGCCAGGGAAGAAAATATTATCAGCCCAGCGGATATCAATGAGATCACTAAAGAGCATTTGATCAGTATGGAAATGGAAATTGCCGAATTAAAACATAGTCTCGCAGTAGCTCAAGAGAGTATAGCGTCCTCGGATGAAAATATGCAATCTTACAACGAAGAGCTGCAATCGGCTAATGAAGAAATGCAATCATCCAATGAGGAGATGCAAAGTACCAATGAAGAACTTCAATCCGTTAACGAGGAACTACAGACCATCAATAAGGAACACCAGATGACCATTGATGAATTAACCGACCTTAACGACGACCTGAATAATTACTTTCGCAGCAACACCAACGGCCAGCTTTTTGTAGACCGTGACCTGCTCTTAAAAAGATATTCTCCAGGAGCGGTAAAGCACATCAATATACGCGAGAGTGATATTGGTCGTCCCCTCAGCAACATCACTACCAATATAAAATTTGAGACGTTAATGGATGATATCAAACAAGTAATTTTGGAAGAGACAACCATTACCAGAGAAGCGGAAGACGTTGACGGTAAGATATATCAGGTAATGACTATGCCTTATTTGAAAAAGGGCAGTAAAAAAGCAGACGGAGCCATTGTTACTTTTTACGATATTTCAGAACTTAAAAAGTTATTAAATAACCTGGATATAAGCAACGTCAGGTTACAGAAATCAATCAAAACTTCGGAAGATGGAAAAGCGGAAGTAAGCCTGTCTTTGGAAAAGGAAAAAGAATTAGGTGTCTTGAAAAGCCGTTTTGTTTCAATGGCATCGCATGAGTTCCGGACACCCTTAAGTTCGATACAGTTATCAGCTTCGCTGATCGATAAATATGCAAAGCCATTTGACAATGCCAATATCAACAAACATGTCGGTAAAATAAAGATTTCTGTTGGTAACCTAACCGCCATTCTGAATGACTTTTTATCCCTGGAAAAATTGGAAAGTGGAAAAGTAGAACCATCGCGAACACTGTTTGACATCGTTGAATTCGGTGAAAACATCACCGAGGAAATGCAGATGATCTCAAAGCAAAACCAAAAGATCATTTTCCAGCACTCCGGCACCACCAGTAAAGTGAAGATGGATCAGTCCTTATTAAAGAACTGCGTGATAAATTTGATTAGTAACGCGATCAAATATTCCGGTGAAGAAACATTTATCGAATTCAATTCAACTATAAAGGATGGCGTATTAACGCTGGTAGTAAAGGATAATGGGATAGGTATTCCAGATGATGATCAGAAACACCTTTTCGAGGCGTTTTTTAGGGCCCATAATACGGGAACTATTCCCGGGACTGGTTTGGGTTTAAATATCGTAACCAGGTATACTAACCTTATGAATGGACAGATAAAATTTGAAAGCAAAGTAAACAAAGGGACGACTTTTACGCTTGCTTTTCAAATATAATGATGTTATACATGCCTTTCTTTGGTGCAAAGTACATGATTTGGTAAACTGACGTCCAGAAAGTGCTCAATAGATAGAATTAAAAGTTAGTGTTGCTGACCTCAAGAAAAATTGATGAATATAAGCACACAAAAGGCTGGATTTACATAGTCAGGAGCGGATTAAGTTCCAATATTTTTCTTTCGAAAAGGGATTTCCGGAAACCATTTTACAAAAACACCTAAAGAATCGATCTGAAGCTTTCTTTCGGCAGTTCGACGGAAATCTTTTGAAAGAATCAAGCTCGTTAAGCAATGTATCTTTTGCAAATTGTTAGCAGTAGCCAGCTGTTCTTCAAGTCCCTCATTTTTATTGAATCAGCCAAACGTTCAGCAGATAGTTGTTTACCTTATTCTTTGCTGTTTGAGACTGGGTAGGATACTTCCGGTACATCTTTCCCGTTTATTAAGTCCCACTTTCATTTCGAGTTGATCCATACTATTATCAAAATAGTTACGAAGTAAATTAAATGATTAAGATCATTTAATAGCGTGCTGTATATCAAATTATTATTTAAAGAGGTAGGATAACTTCGCTGCATTAATAATTAAATGCCGCATGAAAAAAGAAAATCAAATCAGTACCTTATTTCTTGACATCGGCGGCGTTTTGCTCACTAAGCCTTATTTCAGTGCTCATGAATAAGCTTGCTAAAGACTGTCTCCTTACCATAAATGGAGGTTCCTCAAGTATAAAATATGCTTTATATGAAATTAACGGTACGCTTAATCAATTACTTTCCGGCGAAATGGAAGGCATCGGAAGCGGTGATGCCAAACTCAGCTTTATACATTTAGAAAGTAGCCAAAGTCATCAGGTTAACATCCCTGTCGCTGACCACAATGAAGCCTCAAATTGGCTGATTAACTGGCTGGAAGAGGAAACCGAATTTATAAGGGTGAAGGCAATAGGCCACCGCATAGTTCAGGGTATGGAACATACCGCGCCAGAAAAGATTACCGACAGGCTATTGAAAGAACTAAAGGACATAAGCCCTTATGATCCTGAACATTTGCCGGTCGAGATCAAATTGATCGAAGTATTTAGAAAACGCTATCCGAATATTCACCAGGTAGCTTGCTTCGACACTTCTTTCCACGCATCAATGCCAGATCTTGCCAAGCTGATACCCATCCCGTTAAAATATCGTGATAAAGGGGTTAAACGATATGGTTTCCACGGACTGTCTTATTCCTACCTAATGCAAGAGTTTGAACGGACCGCAGGAACTGAAAAAGCAAAAGGAAAGCTCATTATAGCCCACCTGGGCAGCGGGGCGAGCCTCGCTGCTGTAAAAGAGGGGAAAAGCATGGATACCAGTATGGGATTTACACCAGCATCCGGCCTAACGATGAGTACCCGCACCGGCGACCTTGATCCGGGCGTAGCCTGGTATTTGCAAAAGTTTGAAAAGCTTACTCCCGGGCAATTTAACCATTTGGTCAATCATGAATCAGGTTTATTAGCCATATCGGGTACTACGGCAAATATGCAGCAACTTCTTCAAATTCAACATGACGACCAACGTGCCGCACAGGCCGTTGATTTCTTTTGCTACCAGTGTATAAAATGGATAGGTGCATTTACCGCTGTGCTTGGTGGTTTGGATAACCTGATATTTTCGGGCGGTATTGGCGAACATGCACCCGAAATACGGCAGCGGATTTGCAGCGGGCTCCAATTTTTAGGGATTGAATTGGATAAAAATAAAAATAAAAACAGTGATGCCGTTATTTCAGCCGATGCCAGCAAGGTATTGGTCAGGGTGATCAAAACCAATGAAGAATTAATGATCGCGAGGTCAGTATGTACTATTTTGAATTATAACATTAACCCATAAATAAAATGGAAACCGTATTAAACAACCCCGAGGTTGATACATTATCGCCGGTATTATTGCAAAAGATGAATGCCTATTGGCGGGCTGCCAATTATCTTTCTGTCGGACAGATCTATTTGTATGATAACCCGCTGTTGAGAGAGCCGTTAAAATTAGCGCACGTAAAACCACTCGTTGTGGGGCATTGGGGGACAACCCCCGGCCAGAACTTTATCTACGTGCATTTAAACCGGGTGATCAATAAATACGATCTGAATATGTTTTATGTGGCTGGCCCGGGCCATGGCGGACCTGCCATTGTGGGCAATGTTTTTCTGGAAGGAACTTGGAGCGAGGTTTATCCGGCTATTACCAAAGATGAAGCCGGATTGAAGAAATTCTTTACCCAGTTTTCCTTTCCGGGTGGTATTTCCAGCCATGTTGCGCCCACTACACCAGGATCTATCCATGAAGGCGGCGAGTTAGGTTATTCACTTAGCCACGCTTTTGGTGCAGCTTTTGATAATCCCGATTTGATAGTAGCCTGTGTGATTGGCGACGGAGAGGCTGAGACAGGTCCGCTTGCCACAGCGTGGCAATCAAATAAATTCCTTAACCCGATCACCGACGGCGCGGTATTGCCTATTCTTCATTTAAATGGCTATAAAATTAGTAATCCGACCCTACTAGCCAGAATTGAACATGAGGAATTAGAAAAATTCCTACAGGGCTGTGGCTGGACGCCTTACTTTGTAGAAGGCGACGATCCTGAAACCATGCACCAGCTAATGGCTGGGATATTGGATAAGGCAGTCGAAGATATTAAAGCATACCAACATAACGCCAGAGAAAACAATGATACCACCAGGCCTCGCTGGCCTATGATCGTCCTGAGGTCACCTAAAGGTTGGACCGGCCCAAAAATGGTTGATGGTTTACATGTGGAAGGAACGTTTCGCTCTCACCAGGTTCCGCTATTGGTAGATGCAACACATCCGGATCATGTAGCACAGTTGGAAAGTTGGATGAAAAGCTACAAACCGGAGGAGTTGTTTGATGAAAACGGTGCGTTGATGGCTGAACTGGCAGAACTCGCTCCGAAAGGGGACCGTAGAATGGGTGCGAACCCTCACGCCAATGGCGGTCTTTTGTTAAAAGATCTCCTTATGCCCGATTTTCGTTTGCACGCTGTGAATGTAGTTTCGCCGGGCGCTGTACAACTTGGAGACACCACGGTATTAGGAAAATTTCTGCGGGATGTCATAGAACTTAACCCCGATAATTTCCGTGTTTTTGGCCCGGATGAAACATTATCAAACTTATTAAGCGCGGTCTTTGAAGTAAGTAACAGGCAGTGGGATGCCAGGGAAGCCGAATATGATGAGTTTTTAGCACCGGAAGGGCGAATAGTAGATTCTCAGCTTAGCGAACACCAATGCGAAGGCTGGTTAGAAGGATATCTACTAACCGGCAGGCACGGTATTTTCAATAGTTATGAAGCATTTATTCGTATCGTCGATTCCATGTTCAGCCAGCATGCCAAATGGCTGAAGGTAACTAAAGAATTGCCGTGGCGCCGTAGTATTGCCTCCTTGAATTATCTGCTTGCCTCGCATGTCTGGCAACAGGATCATAATGGATTTACCCACCAGGACCCAGGTTTTCTGGATCATGTGATCAATAAAAAGGCGGATATCGTCCGTGTTTATTTGCCGGCCGATGCCAATTGTTTGTTGTCAGTCTTTGATCATTGCCTACGCAGCAGGAACTATGTAAATGTGGTTGTTGCCGGGAAACATGCATTGCCGCAATGGTTAACAATCGATGAGGCCGTGATCCACTGCACCGAAGGTATTGGCATATGGCAATGGGCTAGTAATGACCAGGAATCGGAGCCGGATGTGGTGATGGGCTGTTGCGGTGACACGCCGACACTGGAAATATTGGCCGCTGTTTCCATCCTGCGCGAGCATTTGCCCGATTTAAAAATACGGGTGGTTAATGTTGTCGATCTGATGAAAATGCAATCGGCAAGTGAACACCCGCATGGTTTAAGCGATCAGGATTATGATTCGTTATTCACTAAGGATAAGCATATTGTTTTCGGCTTTCATGGTTATCCATGGCTGGTACACCGTTTAACTTACCGCCGTACCAACCGTAATTTGCATGTACGGGGATATAAGGAAGAGGGTACGATAACCACACCTTTTGATATGCGGGTACAGAATGACCTGGACAGGTTTCACCTGGTACAAGACGTTGTTGACCGCGTACCCAACCTGGGTGCTAAAGGCGATTACCTGAAACAAATGATGAAGGATAAGTTGATACAACATAAGCACTTTATCGACGCGCACGGCATGGACATGCCAGAGATCCTCAATTGGAAATGGAATAGTAATAATAGCAAATGATTACTGAACAATTGATAAATACTGCCCGGGCCCTTGTTGCAAACAACAAGGGCCTGCTGGCTATGGATGAAAGCGTGGGAACCTGCAATAAACGTTTTGCAGCGCTCGGCATACCGCAAACAGTTGAAATGCGGCGCAGCTACCGTGAAATGATCGTAACTACGCCGGGCCTTGGCGAAAGCATCAGTGGGGCTATCTTGTTTGATGAGACCATCAGACAGCAAAAAACAGATGGAACCCCGTTTATTAAAGTCCTGTTAGATGGGGGCATTATTCCTGGCATCAAAGTAGACATGGGTTCCAAACCGCTGGCTGGTTTTCCCGGCGAGAAGGTAACCGAAGGGCTCGACGGCTTGCGTGCGCGCTTTGCTGATTATAGTGCAATGGGTGCACGGTTTGCCAAATGGCGGGCGGTGATGGCGATTGGCAGCGGCATCCCCAGTCGTGGGTGCATCGAAGCCAATGCACATGCACTGGCCCGATATGCTGCAATATCTCAGGAAGCGGGATTGGTTCCTATAGTGGAGCCTGAAGTGCTGATGGATGGCGCACATTCCCTACAACAATGCCTTGCGGTAACGAAAGAAGTAATCTACACCGTTTTTGACCAACTTTATAAACAGCATGTTTCCCTCGAAGGAATGTTACTTAAACCTAACATGCTATTGCCGGGGTTAGCGGCAAAGGTTCAAGATCCTGAAAACGTAGTGGCTGAAAGCACTGTAAAATTTTTGTTAGGCGCTGTACCTGCGGCAGTTCCGGGCATCGCATTTTTATCAGGCGGACAATCTGCAGAACTCGCATCGGCCCGCCTTGATCAGATGAATAAGCAATACAAAGCAGTTCTTCCCTGGACGCTTACGTTTTCGTTTGGCCGTGCTTTGCAGCAACCAGCTTTAGAAATATGGCGTGGCGATAATTCAAACATCCTGGCGGCTCAAGAAGCATTATACCATCGTGCCAACTGTAACCGGGCGGCTTGTATGGGTAATTATAACAACGCAATGGAAAACATAGTTTAACAATCACTCCTTTATAAAATATGGAACATCAACATTTAGCAGATAAACAATCCGGTAAGGCGGATCCCCACATGCAGATGAACGGGCATGATCACCATGCGATGATGATAGCAGATTTTAAGAAACGCTTTTACGCAGTGCTGGTTCTCACCATGCCGATCATGCTTTTATCCACAATGATCCAGCACTTCATTGGGGTAAACTGGTCGTTCAATGGGTCTTCTTATATTTTATTTGTACTCGCTACAATTGTTTTTGTTTATGGAGGCTGGCCTTTTTTTAAAGGCCTTATAGAAGAAATAAAGAGTAAAAATCCGGGCATGATGTTTTTGGTGGGCTTTGCCATTACCGTTGCTTATGCCTATAGCGTAGCCATTGTCTTTGGGCTAAAAGGGATGGATTTTTTCTGGGAGTTGGATACGCTTATCTTGATCATGCTTTTAGGGCATTGGATTGAAATGCGCTCTATAATGGGTGCATCAAAAGATCTGGAATTGTTAATACAGCTAATGCCTGCCGATGCGCACCTGGAAAAAGACGGAAAGGTACACGATGTGACAACAGATACGCTGAAAGAAGGAGATGTTATTGTTATTAAGCCCGGAGAAAAAGTGGCGGCTGACGGCATCATCGCCGAAGGTGAAAGTTATATCAATGAATCAATGCTCACCGGGGAGTCAAAGCCGGTTAAAAAACTCAAAGGCGATAAAGTTATTGCCGGATCAATTAACGGCAACGGTTCTTTCAAAGTTACGGTATCACACGCGGCAAAGGATTCTTATTTGTCACAGGTGGTCAAATTGGTCGATGATGCCCAAAATTCAAAATCTAAAACGCAATTAATGGCAGATACTGCCGCCAAATGGTTGACCTTTATCGCTTTAGGGACTGGTATTACCACGTTCTTGTTTTGGTATCTGACGGGACATCCATTGGCATTTGCGATGGAAAGGATGGTGACGGTTATTGTGATATGCTGTCCACATGCGTTAGGGCTGGCTGTGCCATTATTGGTTGCCAAATCAACCGCCTTATCTGCCAAAAATGGCCTGTTGATCAAAGACCGGACAGCATTTGAAAATTCAAGAAAAATCACCACAGTGGTATTTGATAAAACCGGCACACTGACTATAGGAAAATTTGAAGTGTCGAAGGTAGTGTCCTTAAATAAAGAGCTTAGAGAAAATGATATCATCCGGCTTTCGGCGGCGCTGGAGCAAAAATCAGAGCACCCTATTGCGACAGGGATTTTGCAAAAAGCAGTTGACCTTAAAATAACTGCCCCATCAGCCGAAAACTTTAAAGCTATTACCGGGCAAGGTGTTGAAGCGATGGTTGAAGGCAAAAAGGTACTGGTTGTTAGTCCCGGCTATCTGAAAGAAAAACATATTGATGTACCCGAGGGGTTTAAATCCAATGATACGGAGACAGTCGTTTTTGTGATTGTAGATAAAGCGTTAGCGGGCTACATCGCCCTATCCGATGAGATCAGGCCGGAATCGGCAGGTGCCATTAAAAAGTTAAAGGAAAACAACATCAGATCCATCTTGCTTACAGGCGATAACACTAAAGTAGCGGAGAGTGTGAGTAAAACTTTAGGAATGGATAGTTTTTTAGCCGGTGTTTTGCCGGATCAAAAATTGGCGAAGATCAAAGAGTTACAATCAAAAGGCGAATTTGTCGCCATGACCGGTGACGGGATAAACGATGCGCCGGCACTTGCTCAGGCAGACATTGGTATCGCGGTTGGTTCGGGAAGTGATATCGCGGCAAACACTGCCGGAATCGTCCTTGTGAACAGCAATCCTGATGATGTTGTAAACCTCATTTTATTCGGCAAGGCCACTTATCGTAAAATGATCCAGAACCTGGTTTGGGCCACAGGATACAATGTTATTGCGCTGCCACTCGCCGCAGGGGTACTTTATAACGAGGGCATTGTATTAAGCCCGGCCGTAGGCGCTATGTTAATGACCGTAAGTACTGTTGTAGTTGCCATAAATGCCAGTTTGTTAAAAGTAAAAACCATTTAGTACAATTACCCGGCTGCTTTCTGTTTAAATCAATTTGTGATCAAAATCATTTTTTCAAATGTCCATCGTCACATGGTAACTAAAAGTTAACACTGACATTTGAAATATTCTGTATGAAATTATAGCACAAAAACATGGAACGCAATATTAAAAGCATTATAAATTATAGCCTCGCGGCAACCGATGGAATGGTCGGAGAAGTTGAACAATTTTACTTCGATGACAAAAGCTGGAGAATACGTTACATGGTTGTTAAAACTGGCAACTGGCTATCCGGACGAAATGTATTGATCGCGCCGCATGCACTTCGTAAACAACCCTGGCAAGATGGTTTCTTGCCTGTTAATTTAACAAAGAAGCAAATCGAAAACAGCCCGGATATCGATACTGATAAACCGGTATCGCGCCAGCAGGAAATAGAACTATATGGTCACTACCAATGGGAAAGTTACTGGGGCAGCGGATTTTATGGCGGCGGTTCCTTAGGTGTGAGTATGCCGTTCCCGGTTTTAGATCAAAAGGTTTTAATTGAAGCCGACAAAAAGGATAAGCATACTGACGACGACATCCATTTACGTAGTACGGGCAGCATAACAGGCTACCATATTCATACGACCAACGGAGAGATCGGCCATATCATTGATTTTATCGTTGATGATCAAACCTGGCAAATTAAATTTATCGTTATAGATACCCATAACTGGTTCGGAGGCAAAAAAGTATTGATCCCGGTAGCACACGTTAAAGAAATAAATTGGAGCGAAAACAAAATACACCTTGATATAACCTCCTCTGTGGTTGACAAAAGCATTCTTTTCAAAGAGGCCGATTACCCGCAAGTTCAAACAGTCAATTAATGAAGGATAAAGATGTATTGCACGGCCTTTACGTCGAATTGGTCAAGTTGCAAAAGGAGATCATCGCTTCCGGACTTAAATTACTTGTCATTTTAGAAGGGAGAGATGCGGCCGGGAAGGACGGTACGATTAAAAGGATCGTTAAGCATTTAAGCCCGCGGGAAACGATCGTGGTGGCATTAGGAAAACCTTCTGACCATCAGGAAAAGGATTGGTATTTCCAGCGATACATCGCGCATTTGCCTGCCTCAGGAGAATTGGTTCTGTTCAACAGAAGTTGGTATAACCGTGCTGGTGTTGAAAAAGTAATGAAGTTTTGCACTCATCAACAATATAAATCATTTTTTAAAGAGGTTGAATTATTCGAGGAAATGATGGCTAACGCCGGTTTTATTATTGTGAAATACTACCTCGATATCAGTAAGGAAGAACAGGAAAAGCGGTTTGATGAACGAAAAAAAGATCCGCTTAAACAGTGGAAAATAAGCCCGGTTGACGAGGCTGCAACCAAACATTGGAAAGATTACTCTGATGCGCGGGATGAAATGCTGCTCAAAACCGATTTTAGGCACGCCCCCTGGTTTATTGTTAGCGCGGATGACAAAGACGACACCCATATCAACCTGATCACGCATTTACTGAAGGGTCGCGATTATAAGCACAAAGATCACATGGCTTTATCTCACGCTTGTGACTTTGTTTATCCGGCCACGCCTAAAAACATAAAGGAAAAGCTATTTCAATAATCCCAAACTAAAAAATGAAGGCTATTCTAAAACATGCGGACGAGAAATTAAACTGCGGCAAAATTGTTTCGGTACGGGGCAGCGTTATAGATGCCCGTTTTGACCACTCTCTCCCTGCCGTTTATGCCCTGCTCCATGCAGGCGAACAACGGGAAATTGCCATCGAAGTACTTTCGCAATTGGATGAGCACACGGTAAGGGGAATAGCGCTAACACCTACCCAAGGCCTGGCACGTGGTATGCCAATAGAAACTGACGGAAACGAATTGATGGTTCCTGTTGGCGAACGTACGCTTGGCAGGATGTTCGATGTGTTCGGAAACACCATCGACCATTTAAAACCATTAGCGGAAGGCGAAAAACGAAATGTCCACCAATCTCCTCCACCATTAGATAAACGGGCGACTAATTCGCAGGTTTTTGAAACAGGTATTAAAGCGATAGATGTATTGATACCGTTGGAGCGTGGCGGCAAAGCCGGTTTATTTGGTGGAGCAGGCGTAGGCAAAACAGTTTTATTAACAGAGATGATCCACAATATGGTGGGCCAGAACAAAGGGGTTAGCATGTTTTGCGGCATTGGCGAACGCTGCCGTGAAGGCAATGAGCTATATGACGCGATGAAAGATGCCGGGCTGCTTAAAAATATGATCATGATGTTTGGGCAGATGAATGAGCCGCCTGGAGCCCGTTTTCGGGTTGGCCATGCTGCTTTAACCATGGCCGAATATTTCCGGGATGATGAGCATAAAGATGTTTTATTATTGATCGATAATATCTTCCGGTTTATCCAGGCTGGTATGGAGGTCTCAGGTTTAATGGGGCAAATGCCATCGCGTTTGGGTTATCAGCCTACACTGGAGACGGAATTGTCGGCCCTTGAGGAAAGGATCGCTAATACAGATGCCGGGGCAATTACTTCTATACAGGCGGTATATGTACCGGCCGATGACCTAACCGACCCGGCTGCCGTTCATGCGTTTTCGCACCTTTCGGCAACTATTGTGCTTTCGCGCGAAAGGGCCAGCGAAGGCCTTTATCCATCTATTGATTTTCTGCAATCTAATTCAAAAATGGCTACGCCGGGAATTATTGGCGACCGGCATTACCAGCTCGCCCAGCAGATCCGGCAAACGCTGGCACAATATGAAGACCTGAAGGATATTATTTCTATGCTGGGTATGGAGCAATTGTCAACAGGCGACAGGCTCGTTGTAAACCGCGCCAGACGGCTGGAGCGGTTTTTAACACAACCCTTTTTTGCTACCGAACAATTTAGTGGCGTAAAAGGAGAATTGGTTAGCTTGAAAGATGCGCTCGATGGTTGTGAACGTATTTTGGCAGACGAATTTAAAGACTTGCCTGAAAATGCTTTTTACATGATCGGAAATATAGACGAAGCACTAAAGAATAAAGGCGTCAATAAGGACGGCCCGGTTGCCGCAAAACCTGTGATCAAATAGAAGCGAAAAATATGGACCTTAAGATATTACTTCCCTATAAAGTTTTTGCCGATGTAAAAAACGTCAGTAACATCGTTGCAGAGACAATCGAAGGGTCTGTTGGCTTTCTGCCGCAAAGGCTGGATTGCGTTGCGGTACTGGTCCCTGGGATTTTCAGTTACAAAACAGACAAGGTACATTATTTAGCCGTGGACGAAGGCCTTTTTGTAAAAGCCGGGTCGCAGGTACTGGTTTCCGTTAGAAATGCGGTTGGCGGCGTTGAGTTAGGAAAATTAGCTGAAACAGTAAAAAATGAGTTTAAGAATGCAGATGAAAATGAAGAAAAAGTTCGGCACATGGCCTCACAACTGGAAAGTGGGTTTCTTTCCAGGTTAAAGAAATTTCAACAACTATAAAATGGCACAACCGGAAAATGACACCGATTTTTTTGGCCGGATGATCTCGACTAAGGAAAAAAGAAAATTAAAGGCCCTCGACGAAAAAAAAAGAGCGGAGTGGTTTGGTTTCGGCATGTTCGGTATGGTAGGCTGGTCGGTTACCGCGCCAACTTTTTTGAGCACAATGGGCGGAATTTGGCTGGATAAAAATTATCCCCAATCCTTCTCATGGACAGTAACCTGCCTGATAACAGGCTTGGTGGTAGGTTGTATTATCGCCTGGAATTGGGTAATAAAAGAAGATAAATAGTATAAAATAATTTCATGATGATAGTAATAGCATTAATAGGCGGATTGATATTAGGTATCCTGTTTTTTGGCGGTTTATGGCTGACTGTAAAAAGAACTTTAGGTTCGCCATACGTTGCATTATGGCTTTTGGGAAGCTCACTGATAAGAACGGGTATTGTATTAACCGGGTTTTATTTCATGGCCCAGGGCAGTTTGTTACAATTACTGGTAAGTGTCGCCGGGTTTATTGCGGGCCGCCTTTTAATTTTAAAGCTCACCAGGCAGATCGAGCAAAAGCAAGTTATCGTAACAGAAAGCAGCCCATTATGAATTTAACGCCAGATCAGACCATATTTTGGAGCAATGGTTTTATCACCATCAACCTCACCATCGTCACTACGTGGGGTGTTATGTTATTTATGGTGATCGGTGCCATACTGATTACGCGCAAGTTGAAAACTACGCATAAAATTTCCCGATGGCAGTGTATCCTCGAAATGATCGTAACGGGCATCAATGAACAGATCAAAGAAGTCGGGCTCGAAAACCCCGAACAATACATTGGCTTTATCGGTACACTTTTTCTATTCATTGCCATGTGTAACTTCTGGATCGTTTTACCCTGGTATCAGCCGCCGACAGGTTCCCTTTCCACCACTGCCGCATTGGCGATTGCCGTGTTTTTGGCCGTGCCTTTTTTTGGCATTCAAAAGAGCGGCTTCTTCGCCTATCTGAAGACCTACATCAAGCCGACTTTCATCATGTTGCCTTTCAATATCATTAGCGAATTATCAAGAACGCTGGCACTGGCCATCAGGTTATTTGGGAATATTATGAGCGGTGGAATGATCATCGCCATTTTGTTAAGCATATCTCCTTTATTTATTCCTATTGTCATGAAGGCACTTGGCCTCCTTACCGGGATGGTACAGGCCTATATCTTTAGTATCCTGGCTACGGTTTATATCGCGGCAGCGGTACAGGAAAGCATCAAAAAGAAAAAATTAGTAAATAAAAGCACCAATTAAATAGATAAAAATGGATAATGTATCAGTAATAGCAGTAGCATCAATTATTACAGCCGGCCTTACAACAGGCATCGGTTGTATGTTCCCGGCATTAAGTGAAGGTAAGGCGGTAGCAACCGCTTTAAGTTCCATAGCGCAACAGCCGGACGCGGCGCCCACTATAACCAGGACCCTGTTTGTCGGCCTGGCCATGATCGAGTCAACAGCCATTTATTGCTTTGTGGTTTCCATGATCCTGATCTTTGCAAACCCATTCTGGACACACATTATTGCTAAATAACACACCATGCAAATTAATTGGTTTACGGTAATCGCGCAGATCGTCAATTTCCTGGTGTTGGTTTGGCTGATGAAAAAATATCTCTATAAGCCTATTCTGGCGGCTATTGATGAACGCGAAAAAAAGATAGCTGCTGAGCTTGCGGACGCCAAAAGCAAAATGACTGAGGCAAAGAAAGAACAGGATGAGTTTCAACAAAAAAACAACGATTTCGATAAGCACAAAAAGAAGCTAATGGACCAGGCAACATCAGATGCTGATAAGGAACGGGAAAAGCTTTTGGATGCTGCAAAAAAGGAAGCTGCGGGTGTAAAAGAAAAACTGGAAGCGGCATCAAAGGAATTACAAGAAAATTTGAGCGATGAGATCTCAAAGAAAACACAGGATGAGGTTTTCGCTATCGCAAAAAAAGCCCTCGCCGAATTGGCTTCAACTGACCTTGAAGAACAATCCGTTCATGTTTTTATCAAGAAGATAAAAGCGATCACTGACAAAGATAAAAAACAGTTCATCGGCGCTTTCCATTCGGATTCGGCCCCGATAAAGGTTAAAAGTGCTTATGACTTAGCTGAAAAAGATCAAAAAGGCATACGATCCGCAATTGCGGATATACTTGGAGATGAAGTTAAATATGAGTTTAAAACAGATCCTAAAATGATCAGCGGGATCGAACTGGCAGCTAAGGGCTACAAACTATCCTGGAGTTTAGCCGCCTATGTTAATTCACTGGAAAAGAGTGTAGCGAGGACAATAAACAAAACTCATCAAGCTGTAAAGTAATAACAATATGCCTTCAAGTACTTTAAAAAATAGTATAACCGACACTTTCCACCAGCTGGATAAGGGTTTGGCGGAGCACGTATTCGCATTCGCACCCCGCGAGGTTGGCTATGTGACCAGCGTGGCCACGGGTATTGTAAAAGTTTCGGGATTGGAAGGTGCCGGCTTTGAAGAACTGCTTAAATTTTCGGAAGACCTGTACGGCATTGCCTATAATTTGGATGAAGATGAGATCGGCGTTATCCTGCTTGGTGAAGATACTTTATTAAATGCCGGAGACGAAGTAGAGCGTACCGGCCGGGTGATGGATATCCCGGTAGGCGACTATTTGATCGGCCGGGTAATTGATCCCATGGGGATACCCATTGATGGGAAAGGCAATATCGCAACCAACAAAAGGTTACCCATTGAACGGCCTTCGCCCGCTATCATGGACCGAACAGCCGTAAATGCGCCTTTACAAACCGGCATAAAAGTTATTGACGCACTAATTCCAATTGGCCGTGGCCAGCGTGAACTGATCGTGGGCGACCGGCAAACCGGCAAAACACAAATAGCAATTGATACCATACTTAACCAGCAAGGAAAAGATGTGGTTTGCATTTACTGTGCTATTGGGCAACGCGCTGCCGCTGTCGCCAAAGTTATCGCCAACCTGGAACAAAAAGGTGCTATGGATTATACCGTACTTATGGTGGCCGAAGGTAACCATGCTGCGGGATTGAAATATATTGCTCCTTACGCGGCAACCAGCATAGCCGAACACTTTATGGAAGAGGGTCGTAACGTGCTCATTGTATATGACGATCTTACGCATCACGCGCGGGCTTATCGTGAACTTTCGCTGCTGTTACGCAGGCCACCCGGACGAGAAGCATTTCCGGGTGATATCTTTTATATTCACTCCAGGTTGCTGGAACGGGCTACACACCTGAGCGCTCAACTAAAAGGCGGATCGCTGACGGCCTTACCTATTATCGAAACTGAAGCGCAAAATATCTCCGCCTATATCCCAACCAATCTAATCTCTATTACCGATGGACAGATCTATCTATCACCCAAACTGTTTGAAGCCGGGAATTTACCGGCAGTTGATGTGGGTAAATCAGTTTCCCGTGTCGGGTCTGCTGCACAGTTACCCGCTTACAAATCTATTGTCAGCTTGAAATTACAATACGCGCAATTTGAAGAACTGGAAAACTTTTCGCGCTTTGGCACCCGTCTGGATGAAAATACTAAAAAGGTGATCGATCATGGCCTGCGTATCCGAAGTTGCCTCAAACAAAACGAATTGCATCCCTTAACAGTTTCAGAACAAATAGCTGTATTATTGGCTTTAACGAATGGGCTTTTTGATGCTATACCCGTAGATAAGATCGCCGATGCCGAAGCGGCTATTCTTAAAGACATGGGGCAGTTTCCTGCCGAGGTGCTCAAACGGCTTTTTGATGACAAACCTTTAAACGACGCAGACCATGATACGATCCTGAAAATCGCTGGTGAACTTCTTGCACCTTTTAACGAAAAGCCGGAAGCGGATAAATCAGAGCCGGATAAACCAGATCCTGATAAACCCTCGAAGTAATGGATACGCTGGAAGATCTGAACCGGAAGCTGGATGGTGCAAAAGATATCAAATCGGTGGTTAAAGCCATGAAGGCGATGGCTGCTGCCAATATCACCCAATATGAGGCGGCGGTAGCTTCACTTGGCGATTACTATCATACCGTTACACTGGGTATTAAGGCTTATTTAAAAGCGGAAAAAATACAAACGGTAATTGAAAAGCCGGGAACCGGAAAAGATGAAGATCAAACAGTTTGTGTTATTGTCTTCGGATCGGATCTTGGGCTGGTAGGCCAGTTCAATGACCTGCTATCCGGTTTCGTGCAACAATCTTTGAATGCTATCCCGGGTAAAAAAGAGGTTTGGGTGATCGGCGAACGTATCCAGGCGCTTTTAGCAGACGCAGGGCTTAATATTACGAAGTCTTACGCTGTTCCTGTTTCTATTGATGCCGTTACACCGTTAATTCAAAGTCTTTTGATCGAAATTGAGGAAATTCGTGAAACCAGGCATCTAAAGCAGTTTTATGTATTTCATAATCAGCCCAAAACAGGGTCGAGCTATGAGCCGGTTTTGCAAAGGTTATTGCCGCTTGACGAAAAATGGATGCAGGATCTGATGGCTGTACAATGGCCGACAAATACCATACCCGAAGTTATCGGCAATACGGTGACCACACTAAGCGCACTTATCAATGCCTATCTATTCGTTTCTGTATTTAGGGCAAGTACAGAGTCATTGGCGGCAGAAAATGCCAGTCGATTGGAAGCGATGCAGCGGGCGGAAAAAAGCATTAGTGATATGCTGGAAAACCTGGGGAAGAAATTCCAGAGTTTACGCCAAAGCATGATCGACGAAGAGCTTTTTGACGTGGTTTCTGGATTTGAAGCTTTAAAGAAAGAACATCAATAACATAAATCATTATTATCAAACAACGATATGAGTACAATTAAAAACATCAAACCATTAAGTGCAGAAGAACTTTTCGACCTGCTAAAAAAGGAATTTGCCCTTTACATCAATTCAAAACTGGATTCGGGTTTAACAATTGAATATGCGCATGTTTATGACGTGATCAATATTTCATTTCCCGAAGTTATAACGGGTATCGCCTTTACCGTTATCGTCTCCATTGATGAGGTATCACTTGAAAAGAATGAAGAAAATATCGATTATGACTCAGCATTATTAGAAGGTCATTTAATTGATTTTCTTAAGGAAAAATGCGAGTAATTGGTGTAATGCCACTTTGGTCGTTATCCTTGTGGAAAGCTGACTAATTTGGCTTGCTTATCCTTATCTATGAACGTTGGAAATTGAGTCGATGATCCAACGTTCATATTATATTGTATAGGCTAATATGAAATCCCCTTTATAGGGATGGGGAATAAAAAGCTGTCCAAAACATTCCAGTGTGCAGACGACACGTGATCCTTAAATGATTTCATACTTTGATGCATAGCAGCAGCATAGTCTTTATCGAATTTCAACAATAATATTTCCAGTTCTGCCAGCTTGGTTTTGATAGCCGCTGTCCGGGCTATCTTACCTTTTGGCAATTCTGCATCCAGGTTAGTGAAATTTTCCTTAAATAGCTGGTCGGCTTTCGCATAAAAGCCGCTGAGTAGCGGAACGCAGGTATAAGTTTTCATGTGGTCAAATTCGCCGGCAGCTTTAATATCTATATGGTCCGTCGGACCATATTCATTTGCGGCCAGTAAAGAAATATAAACAGGGAACATCAGGAATTCCTGTTGTTCGGCGTAGGATAATTTTTCGAAAGCTTTCATCTTGATTATAATTTAATTGTTTATTGACAGGCTGAACCTTGTATTTATTATATCATACCAGGCAGAGTATCGGGAATTGTCATTTTGGCTACGCCGATCCGATTATCAGCCATCCCATAGTAAACATCTATGCGGTTAGGTTGTCCAATATCGTCGCGACGATCTATACCGGTCGGGAACACCACATTGGCGATCGTTCCAATCGTTTCCTCTGGTAATTCGGGAATTAATATAGGTTTAGGCGAACGATACAATATTTTTTGTGGATCCTTTTCCGAAAGGACCATTACCCCGGCAGAATAGCACAATTTTGGTTTATCAGCCGTTGATCCCTCCAACTCATGTACACCATGATAAATAATAAGCCATCCATGTTTGGTTAATAAAGGGGGAGCTCCTGCACCTATCTTCAAGTTTTCCCATGGTTCTACCGGTATAGCCAGACGGTGGTTGGATGTGAATTTGGCATATTGTATGGTAGTATCTTCTCCTAAATTATAATAGGAGATCCAAATACTCTCCTTATGTGAATCTATTTCCCGGTTCTTATGTTTAACAGTTTCTTCGGGAGATGTGCCTGGAAAAAGCGGGCGGTGCAACATACCTATAGACGGGTGTCCGTGAGGGCTGGGAATAACTACAGGGAAAATGCTGGCATCTTTATTATTAATACCATTAAAGTCAACGTGCTTATATGAAAGGTACTTTACCAGCCCTAAGCGTTCCCAATTAAAAAGGTCTTTTGACCTGGCCACAGCTATTCGCGGCCCATCCGGCCCGAAGGCGGTATAGGTCATGATATAATGCGCTAAAGGTTCTACATAAGTTACCCGTGCATCTTCGCAGCCACCTCCACCATTGGGGCGTTTTTCGTATTCGGCTTCAGGTTGTAACGCTATACCCAAACGTTCTACGCCAGTAGGCTCCCCGGTTTTATTAAATTTCACTCTCGCTATACCTATACGGGAATAATTGTTTTTTGCCACCAAACGCGGGAAAAGGTAAAGGGCACCATCCGGGCCACGGGTTGCTGCCGGGTTAAGTACCCCTTCGGTTTCCAATTCATTGCCCGGTTCGGGCTCCATTATGGTGCCGATGCGTTGTAGCTGGAATGGGTTCATGATCTTTTGTTATTATCCTTGCCAGGTATGTTTATTTGCAATAAGTTAATTTGGTTATCGGGTTGAACGTCGCATTCTCCTATAGCAGCCGGTAGCAGAACCACGTCACCTTTACTAATCGGGTAATGATTGGCATTGGAAACAACCTTTGCGGACCCCTCTAAACAAACTAAAATGGTCGGCTCATTTTTCAAACCAACCTTAAAAGGCGACTTGTATTTCATGCGCCATAATATAAAATGCTCGTTATCGAATAATTTTTCGGTGTTGGTATGATGAGTTTCTGTAACCGGCTTTACCGGCCCAATATCAACCTGTTCAAAATCAATGCAGGCCATCGCCTCATCTACCTGGAGATCGCGTGGTTTTCCGGTTTTAGAGTCGGTTCGATCCCAATCGTAAAGGCGGAAAGTAACGTCGCTGTTTTCCTGTACTTCAAAAACTACGGTTCCGCCAAGCGTATGTACCGTGCCGGAATGAATAAATACAGCATCCCCGGGTTTTGGTATAAAACTATGAAGTTTGTCAGCTACACTATGGGTTTGAATAGCCTGACGCAAATTTTGCTGATCGGTACCTTTCTTTAGCCCGGCATATATACGGCTATCTTTACCTGTCTCTAAAACCACCCAGGCTTCCGTTTTTCCAGTGTCACCTTTAGGTATATAGCTTTTTTGATCGTCTGAAGGATGAACCTGTACCGACAAAACTTCCTTGCAATCCAAGAATTTCAACAAAAGCGGGAAATGATCAAATCTGCCAGCCAGTTTGCCCATAAGTTCTTTAGGATATTCTTTCATCAATTGAGTAATGGAATAACCCTTTAGTGAACCTTCAGTTACCTTGCTGGCATGGGCCTTACGGTCACTCAATATCCATGCTTCACCTATAGGTTCCTCTTTTGGCAGCGGTTTAGAAAGTAAATGCGCTATTTTTCGGCCTCCCCAAAGGCGGTATTGATAGATAGGTTCGAATTTTAAGGGGTACAATACTTTATCCATGTTTTGTAGTAAGCTTACTTATTGAAATAAGTTTCGATTTGTTGTAAGATAAGACAATGGTCGACCGGAATTGACCATAAATTAATGATAGGTTTGCATCCAAAGTTATCGTAAAAGCGGTGTCGGGATTAGGTTAAACTGCTATAGTGTATAAGCATGAACCGTAAGAGTTTGTAACAATTCACAAACGACAGAGACATGTTCAAATGGACTTTATAAAGATAACCTTTTAATAATAATAGCGAATAGGCGACGAACTATAATGAATAGACCAATAGTTGTTTGCTATCAATAGCTGAGCTATAAAAAGATACCGATAAAACAATCTTCCATTTTTTTGCTTCTATCAAAGAGAAATCATCCCGTTCTGCTGTAATCAAAGTTGATGGATTTCAAGGACAGCACTCTCGTACTGAAGAATTCCATAGAAAGCCTAAAAAAGAAAAATGTTGCCTTAAAGCATCAAATCAAGCAATTAAAAATCTTCGATCAGGTATAGGTCAACCTGGCCAGTAACTCAGTTAATTAAGCAGCAGGCTCCTTCGAGATCATTATTGACACCTTACATAAGAATGGCAATACAAATATTGTAAGTGATTTTGGCAAAGGCATCGCGCCCAAAAGACCGCTTTATTCAAACAAATAAATTACAAAGTGATGAGTATAGACAAAGAAAATACTGATAAGAATAAAGACTTGAAAGTAAAACGGAAAAGAACGACCAACCCACCTATCAACGATGGCATGAATACTCCGGTTCCGGATAGTACAGTGATTCCCATTATTTCTAAAAGTGGAGAAGCATTATATAAACAAGCTGAAAATCCCTTGGGTGATCCGCATAAAATTTAATTATTTGTAATGCTGCCTTATTTTCTATGTTGCTTTTTGACGGCATTGAACGCGTCGCCAACTTCAGCGACGGAGGCCAGCAATTTACTTTTAGTGGTTTTCAATTCCAGTGTCCAAAAGTCAATAGCATAGTCGTCGGAAATATCGACACTTCGGTTGTTTTTGATACCAGAAGCACCACTTCCTTTAGCCTAGGCAATCGCAAGTGAAATTTTTAATGTATCAGTTATTGCCTGTAAGGCACACATAACCATCAACCTAAAGGTAAAAAGTTAAACTATTAAATTCACGGGTTTGATTGAATTTTAAAAAAGTTTCTGGAAAATTCTAATCTATACCACTGATTTGAATTTTTTATATAAATTAGAGTCAGTAACACAAGATTAATTTTATTAATACTTTCTTTGAGGAAATTTGATTTACGTCGATTGCATTGCAAATTTTCTTGAAAAATCAGTATCCAGCTTTTCTACAGGTTCCCTACTAATTTTTCACAGATTCCTATCGTATACTTGTAATAAAAATGAAAAAGATCGCAATGTTATTCCTATTGTTAATAATGGTAGGTTTTGTAAAAGCGCAGGACTTAAAATCGAAAAATGTACCTGCCATCATTAAAACTGCTTTGTCAAAAAAGTATCCTGAAGCAGCCAAAGTCAGTTGGGAAAAAGAGAAGGGGAATTATGAAGCTAATTGGGGAGGTAAGTTCGGCGAGGATAATTCGGTGACATTCACCCCGGCAGGAACATTTGTAGAGATCGTAAAAGCTATTCCAATAACTGAATTACCTGAGGCAGTGGCTTCTTATGTTGCTGCACATTTTAAGGGTGCCAAAATTAAAGAAGCTGGGAAAGTGACCGATGCCGAAGGCAAAACCAGCTACGAAGCCGAGGTAAAAGGCGGCGACCTGATCTTTGATGAGAATGGCAGGTTTGTAAAAAAGGATTAAGCATTGAAAAAAAACTTTGTTTGGTATCTTTCAGTGGATATACCGCTGATATTGACCACCTGATTCCGGCGGAATGTGACCATTGATTCCGCGTCAAATTGACCACCCCATTCCGGGGCAAACTGACCAGGCATTCCGGGCCAAATTGACCACCCCGAACGAGCAGCTAATGCTGTAGAAGCACCCATCTTTACGAGGTTTAACATAACCTCCAAAAGCATGGCCAACACTACGATTAGCATGAGTAAGATTAGAAAGATAATAAGGATGTACACTAATGGGCGCAGTATCATGTCGATAGCTGCCCAGGCTGATACGTCCCGGAATACCGTTAAGAAGTACCTGGCCTCGTTTAAGGATAGTGGCTTTACGTTCGAGGAGGTTGATGCGTTGAACGATAAGGAACTGGAAGACTTCTTCGGGAAAAGCAGGGAGATGCCCCCTACAGGCCGTATGCAGTCCATGCTGCGGTGCTTTCCCCATGTAGATAAGGAACTTAAACGCACCGGCGTTAACCGGCACATATTATGGGCAGAGTATTATAAAGAGTTTCCGGAAGGCTATCAATACAGCCAGTTCTGCTTCTATTACACCCAATGGAAAGCCAGGGTCAACCCAACCATGCACATGGATCACAAAGCAGGTGATAAGCTGTATGTGGACTTTGCAGGGCAAAAGCTTAGCATTACCGATAAGGATACCGGCGAGATCATTACCGTCGAGGTATTTGTAGCGATACTCGGAGCTAGCCAGCTTACTTATGTAGAAGCTGTGGGTAGCCAGCAAAAGGAGGACTTTATTACGGCCTGTGAGAATACGCTGCATTATATCGGTGGCGTTCCTGATGCCATTGTACCGGATAACCTGAAAGCTGCCGTGACCAAAAGCAGCCGTTTTGAACCCACGTTAAACGAAACATTCGCTGACTTTGCAGATCATTACGGTACTACCATACTACCAGCTCGGGCGTTCCGCCCTCGTGATAAAGCACTGGTAGAGGGTGCGGTTAAGATCATGTATACCCGGATCTATGCCCCCTTAAGAAAAGTAGTTTACCACTCGTTAAAGGATCTGAACGAAGCCATAAGGGTTGTGCTCGAAGAGCACAACAACAGGTTCCTGCAAGGCAGGAACTATAGCCGCAGGCAGCAGTTCGATGAGATAGAACGGGAAGTGCTTAACCCTTTACCTGTTCTGCGTTACGAGCTTAAAAAGCAGTTCCATGCTACCGTGATGAAGAACGGCTATGTATGCCTTGGACCGGATAAACATTATTACAGCGTCCCTTATCGGTTTATCGGCAGAAAGATCAAGCTGCTATATTCCAGTTCTTCTGTAGAGGCCTTTTACCATTATGAGCGTATTGCCATGCATAAACGCACAAGGGGGCTATACCTTTATACAACTGAGAAAGACCATCTGGCTTCCACTCACCAGTTCGTGGCCGACTGGTCAAAGGATAAGTTCCTGGGCTGGGCCTCATCCATCCATGAAGATGTCAGGCTTTATATCCATAATATATTCGACCGTAAACAACACCCCGAGCAGGCTTATAAGTCCTGCCTGGGTATCCTTGGCTTCTCTCGCAAAGTAGGTAATGAACGCCTGATCATGGCCTGCAGAAGAGGCCTCCACTACGGTGTATATAACTACAAGACCATTCATCTGATCCTCGAAAAGAAGATGGATCAATACGAAGAAAGCCTGTTCGCAGATGAACTGCCTATGCCCAGCCATGATAATATCAGAGGCGAAGACTATTACAAATAACCTTTTAAATAACCAATGGAATGAACACAAACACGTTAGACAAAATGCGGAAGCTCAAGTTCTTCGGCATGTACCATGCTTTTCAAAGCACCCTGGAAACAGGTAAAACAGAGGATTATACAGCAGATGAGCTACTGGCGCACCTGGTGGATGCAGAATGGGATGACCGCCATAACAGGCGTATCGAGCGGCAGATCTATTACGCCAAGTTCCGCTATAAAGCCTCTGTAGAGGACGTTCACTATCATGCCGACCGAAGTATTGACCGCAACCAGATCATGCGCCTGGCGGACTGTACGTTTATTGAGCGTAATGAGAACCTGCTCATCACAGGAAGCACAGGTATTGGTAAGAGTTATATTGCTTCCGCTATTGGATATCAGGCCTGTACACTTGGCTACAGGGTTTTTTATGCCAGTACACCTAAGTTATTCTCCAAGCTTAAAATGGCCAAGGCTGATGGTTCCTATCTCAAAGAAGTAGCAAAGATAGAACGGCAAGAACTATTGATATTGGATGACTTCGGTATCCAGCCTTTTGATGCGCAAAGCAGGGCTGCACTCATGGAGATCATTGAAGACCGGCATGGAAAGACCTCGCTGATCATTACCTCTCAGCTACCTGTAAGTAAATGGTATGATGTGATCGGTGAAAAGACAATTGCTGATGCTATCCTGGACCGGATCGTACATAGTGCTCACCGTATCGAACTGAAGGGGGAATCAATGAGAAAGAAACGAAGAACTGATGATAAAGAGGTCAGTTATCAATAACCACTTTTAATAACTAACTTTGAAAACGCTTTTACAGCTCTCGCTGCTATCGTTCGCCAGCTAATCGCCTGGTCACTTTGCCACGGAATCAGGTGGTCAACATCCCCGGAATATCAACACTAGAGGACCGGATGGAAGCCCTGCGGATAGGACTGGAAACGAACCGGGAAGCTATTCAAAAACATAAAGATGCGATTAGTGAATTGGGCCTGTCGGAAAAGGGGATAAGTCCCCCGGTGCTAAAGGAACTGGAGGACCGCGTTGAGGCGCTTATCGAAGCGGAACGCACGATTTCAGAGCTGGGTATAGCGATTGCAGACCTGACTGGGACCATGGAAGCCTTAAAATTACAGATACATCCGGACTACGAGCCGGGTGAGGAAATTAAGATGGACCTAAGTAAGATAGCGAAGCTAGATGAATTTATAGACGGCGCGCATCGTTTGTTGAGTCAAATGAAATTTATACAGATCCAGATTGACAGTTTAAGCAAAAAATCGGCTCCTGTAAATCAAAATGCGGGTCAAATAAAAGAGGGGATAAAATCACTGACCAACTGGCTTGGCGAACAAAAGGGAACCGACGGGACAAAAATATACTGGTTGTGGTTGCTTGTGGCGGGCGCTTGTGCTGTCGCTCTGGCTGTTGCTTTATGGGGTTGGTGGGGAATGGCCGGAGTTATTATCCTGATTGCCTTCGCGTTGTTGGGGCAAGGTAAAAAGGCGGATGGAAAAGCTGATGTCCGCCGTGAAGACTTCAGAAAAACGGGGCTAAAGGAGCCGACTGACTGGCAACCGGATAATGTCCGTACAGTATTTGAAGAATTATGCCTTCAACTACAGGCGGCAGAACTTTATGCTCTGGAAAAACAGGAAGTGAACCGGCTGACAGTGGAATTAGAATCCCTGCAGCCCGAGTTGCAAAAGACCGAAGCTCAGCGCGACGACTGGATTAGGTTTTTGGGGCATGCGCCCGCGCTGCCTTCCGATGACCTTAAAAATTACAGCGCTTTTTTTTGGTATATCAGTCAGTTGAGTAAGTATGCAGAATTTGCCGCAGAACTGAAAGGGAAACGCGGCAGGGAAAAAGCTGCAGCGAACCAACAGGATGCTGAATTGAAAAAGATCAACGGCTTACTGAACGACTTCGGCCTTGCGGTAGAAGATGGTATAGTGGCAAAGGCTACTGTTAAACATTTATTAGAAAAAGAAAACGACCGGAAAAATACCGTAACGACCATAGATGGCCTTATTGAATTAGGTGATGAAAAGGGAAAACAGCTTAAAGATGCCGGTCTGAAACTTGAGGGGATTTATAAACGGTTAGGCCTGGAAACACCGGATAAGCACGAGGTCTACCGACTGGTAGACCAACTGGATGATTACAAAAAAGCCGAAGCCGGTTGCCTGGAAAAGAAGATTTTGTACGTGGAAATGGAGCGCTTGCAGCAAAATCATGAGAAATATGCGTTCTATAAGGACAATCTGCTGGATATGGATCTGGCGACCGCACAACGCTCTATTAGCGATTTTGCTTCCGTGGCCGCTGAATTCGATGGACTCAACGATAAAATCATCAGTACGAATGCACTGATACAACGGGAGAAAAGCGGGCACGACCTGGAAGATGCCTTGGCTAAAAAGGAAGCCGCACTTGATAACCTGCAGCAAGTCTACGATGATAATTTATCCGCCCTGACTGGCAGCCTGTTGATCAGCCACCTGGAGAAGGAAGGCGGGGAGCGTAATTCATCCAATGTGTTGAAACGCGGGAACCAGTTGTTTAACAAGATCACGAATGGGCGGTATGAACTTAGGATTAACGATATGGCACAGCTGGATTTTCTTGCTTACGATCATATTCTTCATGAGGGGCAAAGTCTGAACCAGTTATCCACCGGGACACGTATCCAGTTATTACTCTCTATCCGTTTGGCCTATATCGAAAGTCAGGAGAAGGAATTTCAGATCCCCATTATTGCCGATGAGCTGTTAGCGAACAGTGATGATCAGCGCGCCACTCAGATAATTGAAGCGCTGGCGGAGATAGCCATGGAAGGCCGCCAGGTCTTTTATTTTACAGCGCAAAAGGAAGAAATCGCCAAATGGAAGTCATACGCTGATGAGCATGTCGGTTTTGAAATTAAGATATATGTGCTGGAGAGTGATGCAAGGGAAAAAAGTGATTATCTGGGGGCTAACGACGCGCCTTTTTCACTGAACCTTTTTGAAAAGATTCCCGCCATTTCAGGGCAAACCCATGACAGCTACCGGAAATTGATTGCTATCCCTGGATTTCAATTGATGGCTCAGGATCCGGCTCAGCTCCACTTGTGGTATTTACTGGATGATTTGTCGGATCTGGCGACCTGCCTTGAAAACCGGATAACTACTTATGGGCAGCTGTCCAGTTACATCAAAAATGGCGGGATTATACTTGGTTTCGATCAGGACAGGCTTCAACAGTTAGAAAAGAAAATCAGGCTGCTTGAAGCATTCCAGGAACTTTATCAAAAGGGAAGGCCAAAAACCATTGATTTGGATGTTTTGAAAGCTTCCAATGCCGTGACTGAGCGCTATCTCCAGGAAGTTTATGAGGTGTTAAAAGCGGTTGCTTATAACCCGGAAGAACTTATCCTTCAACTTAGTCAAAATGCCGTCTCAGGTTTTAGATCGGGTAATAGGGAAAGGCTGGAGACTTATCTGTTGGATGGGGGCTATATAAGCGGAGAGCCAAGGTTAACCGGAGACGAACTTGCTCAACTCATTCAAATTAAAATTAGAAAATTAGGTTTGGATCCGGCTGACGGAAAAAGATTTTTAGAATTGGTCATCAATAATTAAAAGATAAATGTCATCTGCTTGAAGCAATCGCAGAAGAACTCTTAGCTGACAGTATTTTAAATTGGCTTAAAGTAAATTCTAAAGGTCTATGATGTAATAATGATTTACACTCCGCGCTAGCCAATAATAAGTAGTACATAAGCAACTGGACCCCGTTTAATCTATTTGGAGGAACAAACCCAATAAAAATTGTTTAATTTCTTCCAGGTTAGTCATGAAAACTGTATAATCTACTTTTTCTTTTGCTACTTTTCTTTTCAAAGAAAAGTAGTTCGACCATAATGACTCGAGTGCCAAGATCAAAATTGTCGGCTTTTGCAACGCGAAACAATATAATGAATTTCAACTGGCCAAACGCCGTAAGTCATCCAAAAAGCGGTTCGATATCTTTCCCCTATGGGCTGCAGCTATAGGACAAACCTAACAAATCATCAGCCCTTAAGGGAATCGAACCCCAATTAAGCAACTTTTAGTTCGTTTAATAGCTTAAGCTGTTCTAATAAGTGGTTCGAATTATGTCCAGTTAGGGGACCTGCTTCGTCAGCGGCGGGCATTCCGTGATGTTGGAGATGACCCGAACAGGGCTCAAATGCGTTCGAGTGATACTATTGAGCATTACAAAGAATAAGAAGTGCATTGTTAATTGAGTTTGGTCTGTGGCTATATGTCGTTTAACTCAGCTCGGTTTGTAACCCCTCCTAAAAACCGGACTGCTTAAAGGACGAAAAGTCTTAACTTTAACCAGTCAAACGATGAAGAACTCTATCATTACCGAAACGCAG